>CAWJML010000001.1:0-419989 GCA_963843925.1 uncultured Chloroflexia bacterium
GTTATGTCCTGTTGCTCGTTCAGTTACATATGCTAAACATCAATTACTCGCCTCGTCAATGAACATACTTCAGTCCGATCAATATGGGAGCGCAGGTTCCCTGCGCTCCCTCTGGTTAACTCGCTCTATTTTTTCTTGCCAAATTTCTTCATAAGAATATCCTGCAGGGTGGGTTGACCGATCTCCTGCAGTTCGTAACGCACCCGCTGGAAAGGTTTCGTGATCTTGATCACACGCGTCAGGTCGATCGGGGTCCCGATGATGACCATATCCACACCCGACCGGTTGATGGTGGCTTCCAGGTCTTTCGTTTGCGCTGCGCCGTAACCCATTGCCGGCAATATCGGACCGGTCTTCGGGTACTTCTGGAATGTCGCCGCGATCGACTTGACCGCGAACGGGCGTGGATCGACGATCTCCTTCGCGCCGAACCGTTTCGCCGCCACATATCCGCGCCGTAAGCCATCTCGCCGTGGGTCAGGGTCGGTCCGTCTTCGATGACCAGTACCCGCTTCCCCTCTATCGAAGCCGGGTCATCCACGAACAACGGTGAAGCCGCCTCGATCACGATCGCCTTCGGATTCAGCATCCTCAGGTTTTCACGGACTCTGATCACCGCCTGTGGGTCTGCCGTATCCACCTTGTTGATCACGATCACGTCCGCATCCCGGCTGTTGACTTCTCCCGGGTGGTACGTGCTTTCGTGCCCCGGTCGGTGCGGGTCGGCAACCAGGATCTTCAGATCCGAGACGTAGAATGAAAAATCATTGTTCCCGCCATCCCACAGGATGATATCCACTTCCTTCTCAGCCTGTCGCAGGATCTTCTCATAATCCACACCGGCATAGACGATCACGCCGTTGTCGATATGCGGCTCGTATTCCTCGCGCTCCTCGATCGTGCAGTCGTGCTTGACGAGGTCGGCATAGGTCGCGAATCGCTGGACTTCCTGCTTGACCAGGTCCCCGTAAGGCATCGGGTGTCGGATTGCAGCAACCTTGTAACCCATCTCCCGCAGGATGAGCGAAACCCGCCGGGTGGTCTGTGACTTTCCGGACCCCGTCCGCACCGCGCAGATCGACACCACTGGCTTGGTCGATTTTACTTGCGTCGACTTCAGACCCATCAGGCGGAAATCCGCCCCGGCTGCCAGTACCATCGACGCCTTATGCATCACCACTTCATGCGGCACATCGGAATATGCGAAGACTACCTGGTCCACCTTCAATTTCTTGATCAGTTTCACCAGCTCCGTTTCGGCGTAGATCGGAATGCCCTTTGGATACAGTTTCCCTGCCAGTTCCTTCGGGTATGTGCGTCCCTCGATGTCGGGGACTGGGTCGCAGTGAAAGCCACAACCTCATAATCCGCATTGTCGCGGAAACCCACATTAAAGTTGTGGAAATCGCGCCCGGCGGCGCCCATGATGAGTGTTCGGATTGGTGCCATGAATTATCTCCTTGCAGAAAAGATGAATTTCAGCCTTGAACCAGCCATCACTGCGGAAGTCGTTGCATTGCGCAACGATGAGGAAACCCCCGCGCTTTTAAGGGGTGCCCTGCCTCCTTGGCATCCTGCAGCGGAGCAGGTCCATGCCGATTTCGCCGCGGAAAAACCGCTGCGTCACATCACTTCTGGGGCTGTGATGCCCAAAAGCGCCAAAGCATTGGCAAGCGTTTGCCGTGTAGCAGCAACCAGTCGCAGTCGCCTCGAGCGGAGCGCATCCTTCGCCTGGACAACCGGGCATGCATCGTAAAAACCGGCAAATGCTTTCGCGATATCGTACGCTGTCGAGGCAATGATGAGCGGTTTATATTCGACAGCCGCTCGCTGCACCTCTCCCGGGAACCGTGAAAGACTTTCGATCAATATCACTTCAGCCGGTTCAAGTGCCCCGCCCTCCGGGTTGTAATCGGATGCAGGTAAACTGTCCGCCGTTACACCCGCCTTCTTCAAAATTGAATTGCATCGCACGTGTGCGTATTGTATATACGGTGCAGCCTGCCCATTGAAATCCAGTGCCGCCTGCCAGTCAAAGGTGACCATCTTGGTGTTTTCCCGCGACAGCAGCGGGTATTTCAACGCTCCCAGCCCCACCGCCTTGGATACCGTTTCAAGCTGCTGTTCGTTGAGCGCTGGATTCTTTTTGCTCGCTTCTTCCTTTGCCCTCCGGAACGCTTCCCGCAGCAGGTCTTCCAGCAGGACGATGGTCCCCTCCCGCGAGGAGATCACCACGTTTCCCGGCAGGGTCACCAGTTCATAGGCAACATGCACGCATTTCTGAGCTTGCGGGTACCCGGCGATCTCCAGGATTTTAAATATCTGCGTGAAGTGCAGGCTCTGTCGCACGTCCACCACGTACACGGATTTCGCCAGGTCCGGGTAATCCCGGAATTTATGCAGCACCAGCGCCAGGTCCTCGGTCGCATACAGCGCTGTCCCATCCGAGCGCAGCACCACCGTCGTCCGGTATTGCTCTTTGGTCAGTCCGAGCAGTTCATCGATCTTGACGATCACCGCCCCGCCCCCGGGACGCTCGTCACTGGCGATCTTTCGCTTCACCAGGTCCCCCACGATGACCTTGCCCGGTTCTTCCTCTTCGCTGTTGAAATAATACTTGTCGAAGCGGATATCGAGCGCCGCGTACATCTGGTCAAAACCCTCCAGCGACCACTGCCGCGTTTTCTTCCACAATTCAACGATCTCCGGGTCCTGTTTGTCCCAGCGCGCGTAGATCGCTCGCACTTCCGTTTCCAGGTCGGGATTCTCTTCCAGTTTTCGGGAGGCGTCCGCGTACACCTTCCCCATCCACTGGGTGATATCGGTCTCAGGCTCCTCGCCGTTGTGATATTTTAGATAGCCCCACAACCACTTGATGACATGCAATCCCATGTCGCCTGGATAATTGGCGCGCACCACCTCGTTGCCGGCAAACTCGATGATCCGTGCCAGGGCATCTCCCAGGATGGCGGATCGCAGGTGACCCACATGGAAGGCTTTATGCGTGTTCGGTTGCGAGAACTCGACCATGATTCGCTCACCGGTTGCCTCTCCTGCACCGAATTTGTCCTTCTGCTCCAGGATTGTTTCAACCACCCTGCGGGTGAAATCCGAAGTGTTAAAGTAAAGATTGAGATAACCCTTCACCGCTTCCACGTGACTGATGCCCGCCGGCTTTCCTATCTGTCTTTTGATCAGTTCAGCAATTTCCTGTGCTCGTTGCGGTACGATAACTTTTTTCCCGCCGCGCGCCTCTGCAGCTGCTGTCGCAAAAAAGGACGTGGATATTCCCCACTCCCCGCTGAATGGGATTGGCTTCCACTCCAGCGCTGCGGGTGGGATCCCGTTCGCTTCACAAAAGTTCTTGATCGTAGTAGAGATGTTTTTCTGTTCGGTCTGGAACATGGCTTCTCGCACTGGAGGATTATATCATCTGCCGCTTTTGCCAGAAAAAAAAAAGATAAAAAACGGGAGGCCCGTCGTTCTGGGCGCTCCCGCATATGGTTTTTGCAAGCCGCGAACGTTATTCTTTTTTCGCGGTCGTCTTTTTGGTGGTTGCAGTAGCCTTCTTGGCAGCTGCTTTCTTGACCGGTTTCTTCTTGGGTTCGGTCATCGTTTCGGCAGCCGCTTCCGCCTTGGGCTCTTCCACCTTAACCGCGCGCGTTACGAGGCGTTGCCTTCTTGGGTGCCTCCGCTACGGGTTCTGTCATGGCTGTTTCGGCTTCCACCGCGGTCGGAACCATTTTCCCATATGCCTTCATCAGGCGGCTCTTGCGTCGCGCCGCATTATTCTTATGGATCACGCCCTTGCTTGCCGCCCGATCCAGCAGGCTGATTGCCTGCATCAGCGCGGTTTTTGATTCGGGTACGCCGGCATCGATTGCGACGTGTGCGTCACGGATCGCGGTGCGGGCTGCTCCCCGGTTGACTCGGTTCCGCAGGCGGCGTTTGTTGTTTTGCCTGTTACGCTTGATTTGAGACTTGATGTTTGCCACTAACGTCCTCCAGAAAATTAATCCATTTGCACGGCGCATTATTTTACAGCACGGATGGGAATCTGTCCAGCCTCAATAACCGCTCGATTCCAACTCGAAACCTATACGGTTGGGGTTCTTCCCTTTGTAACCTCGTATCCTGCAGAATGTTCGACTGCCCTTGCCCTCGCCGCTATTCTATTTTCCCGAACTTCTCCGGTAGTGTGCTGCACACTGGGCACTTTTCGGTCATTGGGCCTTCATGGGTAAAACCGCACACCGGGCAGACGTAATACTCGGTTTCGACTCCATCCTTGCCGCTCGCCAGGAGTTCGCTGGCTTTCCGGTACAGCGCTTCGTGGACTCTCTCCACCTGCAACGCGTAACCGAAACTCCTGCTCGCGCGTTTATCCTGCTCTTCTTCGGCGGTTGCCAGCATGGGCGGGTACATCGAGACCACCTCGTAATTCTCCCCCCCGATCGCGGCCTGCAGATTCTCCGCGGTGCTTTTCACACCATCCATGGCTCGAAAATGGTTCTGGGCATGCACGGTTTCTGCTGCAGCCGCCGCCCGGAATAATTTTGCGATTTTCGGAAAGCCTTCGTCATCCGCTTTTTTGGCGAATGCAAGATACTTACGGTTTGCCTGTAACTCGCCGGCAAACGCGGCTTGTAGATTATCAAGCGACTTTGACATGGGTTTCTCCTCCATCTAATAAATTGTTCTTGGGTTGATCTTTTTAATTATACCCAAGTTCTCCTGCCTCATTCCTCCTCCTTTTCGTGCGCTCCGACAATCTCGTGTTGACACGGTTGCCAGGAAAAGGTATGATGAAATTGCCTCAGGTCGGTCGGACGGTCGCGGTTCTGCAGTTTCTGCAGGATCGAGGAAAGTCCGCACTCCGCAGAGCACGGCACCGGGGAAACCCCGGGGCGAGGAAACTTGCCGGATCGGGCCACAGAAACAGGTAGCCGCCAATGGCGGTCAAAGTGAAAAGGCGGTGTAAGAGACCACCGGCGTCTGTAGCAATGCAGGCGGCCAGGTAACCCCTGCCGGGAGCAAGGCCAAGCAGAGACGAGACGCTGCTCGCGTCGTTCAAGTCTCGGGTAGGCTGCTCAGAGAGATGACCGTCCAGGTTGAGCGTCGGGATGAAACTCTTCGGAGCGTAAACCGACATCCCTTAACCGGACAGAATGCGGCTTATAGGCCGGCCTGAGGTATTTTTTTTCCTTGCTTCCCCTTTCATGGATTTATTCCTTTTTCCACTTTTGTTGATCCTTTGTCGTCGGAAAAATGGTCCCATCCCGATAAAACACAGATATAATTCCGATTGCGATGGATGCAGATCGACAAATTCTCGCGGAACTGCAAAAAGCTGAAGCAGCCCGCTCAGCCGGCAACGAAGGCATGGCACACGTCTGTGCCAGGCGCGCGGCGGGCATCGCCGCTCGTAAGTTTTTGATCCGCAATGGCATCCTCCCCGCCAATCGCAGCGCATATACCTCGCTTCAGATGCTGGCAGACTTCAAAAGTCTCCCGTCCGGTCTGGACCAGGTTGCCCTTCATCTGACCATGCGTGTCAGTGATAAATTTCTTCTCCCGGCAGGTATTGACCTGCTTTCTGAGGCTCGAAAATTGATTGGAGGTCTAAATTGAATGATGCTCCCCTGACCATCTATGGCACAACCTGGTGTGGAGGCTCCCGCCGTGCCCGCCTGCTTTTCGATAAACACAAGATCCCGTATCATTGGGTTGACATCGACAAGGATGAAGAGGCTGGCAAATATGTGGAGTCCGTCAACCGTGGTTTTCGCAGCGTACCCACCATTGTTTGGTCCGATGGAACGATTCTGGTCGAACCGTCGGATGAAGAATTGGCAAAAAAACTGGGAATTTAACGGTAATCTTTCCTTAAATAAAAAACCTGGAGATGATCTCTCCAGGTTTATATTTAATGGGTTTATGCCCGCGCCGTTGTCTTTTTATCGATCAATTCCAGCAGGGCTTTGCCGATCAAAGCCAGGAATATTGCCAGGGAAATCAGCCCCGCGATCAAGATCGCAGAAAAGTGCCGGTTGGCAAGCCGATCAACAAACGCAACGCTAGGATTCGCGCGGATATGTTGTGCTACCCCATGCACGAACTCCTTGCGTGGCTTGATTGGTCTGAAAACGCCCGACAACCTGTGCTCCATGGACAGGATTTTTCCTCTCGACGCATTTGCAATTTGATTTATTTTCGACCCCACGAATTTATCTCCTGAAAAAACGGTTGGACTGCTGGTTCATTCTTCCAGGTCAAACCCATCCAGTTCATCCCTTAGGGCTAACAATGTTCGGTGATAGAGACTTTTGACGGCGCCCTCGCTCCGTCCCATGGTCTGACCGATTTCGGTATTCGACATGTGCTCGACAAACTTCAGGATCAGCAGGTGTTGTCTCTCTGCCGGCAGGTGCCTGATCAATCGTAGCAAAGAGTCCCTCTCCTGGGTTTGCATTAAAGCGACTTCGGGTGGTTCGCCCTTGAAGTGCAGGGTCGGAGCGTCTGACAGCGGAATTTCCTGGTGACGGCTCCGGTCACGGTGCCAGTTCGCGATCAGGTTATGGGCGATTCGGTATAACCAGGCTGAGAAAGGCACACCCCGGTCGGTGTACGTTTGGATGTGGTGCATCGCCCGGAAAAAAACTCGCGCCGTCAGGTCTTCTGCGTCGTGGACGTTGCCCGTGCGATAATAAACGTAATTATAAATTCGCTCAACGTAACTCTCGTATAAGGCACCGAAGGCATCCTGGTCGCCTTGCGAAGCACGGTTGAGGGTTTCTTGCTCTGCCAATTCCGGCACTGGGATCACCTCACCGGAAGGGTCTTGGATATATAACCCCGCCGGTTTGCGGAAGTTTCAGACCGAGTATATCATGTTATAATTTTGGCCTCTGGGGATGCCAGGCTTCGACGGAAGAGGCTGGTCCCGGAATGCGAGCCGAGAGGCGCCGACCTCGAAAAATCAGTGCAAAAAATCAAGTGCCAACCGCACTTCCTACACCGCTATGCCCCTCGCTGCGTAAGCAGTAGAGATCAGAAACGGTCGGTCTCCTAGATGAGACCGCGTCCACCTGTCCCGTTCTCCACCCGGTGATGGGATTGGGCGTCATAATGATGGAGTGCCGCGCAATATGCCGCTCACTGCGCGAAAGCGGACCTTCGGGTCCAGGCGGCTGGCTGCAAGCCAATTTTGCCCTTGAGTGACTTGCAGCGACACCCTCAACAGGCTACGCTCGTAGATTTCCGAGGGTCGAGTCTTTCGGACGCGGGTTCAATTCCCGCCATCTCCACTAGCGCGCCTCTCACCAGGCGCGCGTGTTATTTAATGTATCTTACCAACTGAATTAAATGATCATCGCCGGAAATGGATTTACCGTATAATTATCTTGAACAGGAAAAGGAGAATACTATGAAGATCCGTCTCGCGCTTCCGTTTATCGTACTGGCTGTCCTGGTTTTAGCCGTCGGTCTGGCTTGTGGCACTACTACCACCATCGTTGTGACCGCTACCCAACCGCCGCTCGCCCCGCCCACCCAGGCTCAGTTACCGACCCAGGCTCAGCTTCCCACCCAGGCTCCATTGCCGACCCATGCCCAGTTGCCCACCCAGGCGCCGACCAATGTTCCCGCCCCGGATTTCTTTACCGAAACTTTTCAGGGCGATCTCAGCCTTTGGCCTTATTCCGTAACCATTGGTGATTCCTCCAAGTTTACCGAAGCCCAGACTTCCAATGGACTGCGCCTCACCTTGGACGATCCGAATCTGTATGTTTATTATTATTACGATCCATATTTGTATCAGGATGTTCGCCTCGATTTGACCTTCACCAACAAAGGTCATAATTCCAATAACATCAACCTGGTCTGCCGCAGTTCCTCGGATGGACGCTACGAGTTCACCGTTCAAAACGATGGTCTCTGGCAGATCTGGATTTACGATGCCTTGCAAAATAATTACGTTATGGCGGCTGATGGCGGTTCGACGGCGATCCGCTCCGGTCAGCAGGAGAATGTCGTCACGGCTACCTGCATCGGTGATGCGTTGACCCTTTATATTAACGGTGTAAAGGCGAAGAGCGTGACCGACACCCATTACAACTTCAGCAAGGGACAGATCGGTTTCGGTATTAATATTTCCCCCTCCAATCCTGTAACTCCGGTGGTCGTGGACGTTGCCTCCCTGGCAATCTCGCAGCCATAACCTGCTTGCGTTTCGGAAAAAAAAGGAGACCGTCCCTTAAAGGGTCGGTCTCTTGCATTTTTTCTACACAGCGTTAACGTATTTCTTGCACCCATGATGTATCCTAGCCTCATGGCTATTTCAGGGTGCTCACGTACCCTGGCTATTTTCTTTTGAGGAGATTTGACATGGGAAAGATCATCGGTATAGATTTGGGTACTACCAACAGTGTGGTTGCCGTCATGGAAGGCGGTCAGCCTACAGTCATTACCACCGCTGAGGGTGGTCGGCTGTGCCCATCTGTAGTTTCATTTAATAAAAATAACGAACGCCTGGTGGGTCAGACTGCCAAACGGCAGGAGGTCATTAATTCAGAGAACACCATCTTCTCCATCAAGCGCTTCATGGGTCGTCGTTTCGATGAAGTCGAGACCGAACGAAAAATGGTCCCGTATAGCGTTGTTGCGGGACCGTCCGAAGAGGCCCGCGTAAAGATCCCCATCACCAACCGGGAGTATAGTCCGCAGGAAATTTCCGCCATGATCCTGGCTAAACTGAAAGCGGATGCAGAAGCCTACCTCGGTCAATCTGTCACCGAAGCCGTGATCACCGTCCCGGCCTACTTTAACGATAGCCAGCGCCAGGCAACCAAGGATGCCGGTAAGATTGCCGGTCTGGATGTAAAACGCATCATCAACGAACCGACTGCTTCAGCCTTGGCCTACGGTTTGGATAAAAAGAAGAACGAAACCATCTTGGTCTTTGACCTGGGTGGTGGTACCTTCGATGTATCCATCCTAGATGTCGGCGAAGGTGTCATCGAGGTAAAGTCCACCAATGGTGATACCCATTTGGGCGGCGATGACTGGGATCAGCGCGTCGTCAATTGGGCCGCCGATGAGTTCAAAAAGCAGGAAGGCATTGACCTCCGCCAGGATCGCCAGGCTCTCCAGCGCCTCCGTGAAGCCGCCGAGAAGGCTAAGATCGAGCTCTCCAGCATGATGGAGACCGAGATCAACCTGCCGTATATTACCGCGGATGCCACCGGTCCAAAGCATATGGTCCTGAAACTCACCCGCTCCAAATTCGAGCAGATGACCGAAGACCTGCTTAACCGCTGCCGACTGCCCTTCGAGTCAGCTCTGAAGGATGCTAACCTCAAGGCAAGCGATCTGAACGAAGTCGTGCTGGTCGGTGGGTCATCCCGTATGCCCTGCGTCCAAGAACTTGTCCGCAAACTAACCGATGGCAAGGAACCCAATAAGGGTGTCAACCCCGATGAGGTCGTCGCGGTCGGTGCCGCCATCCAGGCTGGTGTCTTGGGTGGTGAGGTCAAGGATATCCTCCTGCTCGACGTCACACCCCTGTCTTTGGGTGTCGAAACGTTGGGTGGCGTAATGACCCGCATGATCGAGCGCAACACCACCATTCCGGTCCGCAAGACCGAAACCTATTCCACCGCCGCCGATAGTCAGACTGCAGTCGATATTCATATCCTGCAGGGTGAACGCCCGATGGCGCCCGATAATATGTCCCTCGGTCGTTTCCGCCTGGATGGCATTCCGCCTGCCCCGCGCGGTATCCCCCAGGTCGAAGTGACCTTCGATATCGATGCGAACGGTATCCTGAATGTAACCGCCCGTGATAAGGCCTCCGGCAAGGAACAGAAAATCACCGTCACCGCTTCGACCAACCTGAACAAGGACGATATCGCCCGCAAGGTTGAAGAAGCCAAGAAGTATGAGGCCGAAGACAAGAAGCGCCGCGAGATCATCGATGCCCGCAACACGGCTGACAGCCTGGTCTATCAAACCGAGAAAGCCTTGCGTGATTTGGGGGAGAAAGTCCCCTCCGAGGAACGCGGCAAGATCGAAGGCAAGATCAGCGATCTCAAGCAGGCTGCCCAGAGCGACGATCTGAATCGGATCAAGAAAGCCTCGGATGAGTTGCAGAATGTCTTTTATGCTCTCAGCCAGCAGTTGTATGCACAACCCGGGCAAACCCCTCCCGATGGCGGCGGGCAGCAGCCCGGTGGTGGTGGCTCTCAGACTCCTCCATCCAATGGTCCCGAAGGGGAAGTCATTGATGGCGAGGTCCGCGACGCCTGAAAAAGGTTCGCAGTAGGGTGTAAATATCACCCAATAACCGATCGATCCCATATTTAATGAACATTTCGGGGTTTTGAGACCCCGAAATGTTCTTTTTTTTCCCTTACATCTTTCTAATAATTGATGCCCGGGATGGCAGTATAATCACGCCCATGCGTAGAAAAACCAATCGAATAGCAAAAACCTTCATCGGCCTGGCAGGTCTTATTGTGGTTGCCATCGCCCTTTATAACGTCCCATTTGTCCACAGCAAACTCGCCTGGCGCCTTGACAACCTGCGCCTGAGTATCGCCTACTTCCTCGAACCGCCTCAAAATGTTGCCTTTCACCCCTCCCAGCAGGCGCTCCCCTCCCCCACGCTCAACCAAGTGACCGTCGCCCCGACCATCACCCCCATTCCCACTGAAATGGCGACCTCCACCGTTACCCCCACGCCTCCGCCCTCTGCGGTCCTCCTCGCCAATGTTTCCTATGTCGACCAGATGAATCGCTACAACTACTGCGGACCCGCCAACCTCGCCATGGCACTCGAATATTGGGGCTGGAAGGGCAATCCGGGCTCGACCCTCGAACCGCGCGACCAGATCGGCGCCTACATTAAACCGGGCGTGAACGACCCTAACCTGAATTTCATCGACAAAGGCAATACCGACGTCAATGTAATGCCCTACGAAATGGTCGATTTCGTCAACAACACCACCACCTTCAAAGCCATCTACCGCTACGGTGGGGATCCCGATCTGCTGAAACGACTTATCTCAGCCGGCTTCCCGGTCATTACCGAGAAGGGCGTCTATGAACCTCTCCTCCCCGATTATTCCATCCAATGGGGCGGTCATTACTCGTTTACCACCGGCTATGATGATGGTACGCAGCAGTTCACCTGGCAGGATTCGTATCTGCCGAAACCGGACTCCGTTGGGAAAAATAGCAAGGCTGCCTACACCGACTACATCAATAACTGGCGTTCCTTCAACTACGTTTTCATCGTCGTCTACCCCCCTGACAAGCAGTCGGACCTGGATCAGATTCTTGGTCCCTACACTGACCAGTTTTGGGCTGCCCAGCATGCCCTCGACATCGCCAACCAGGAAATTGCCAGCGGGACTTTGACTGGTAATGATCTGTTCTTTGCCATGTTCAACAAGGTCACCAGCCTGGTCAATCTTCAAAACCCCGACTACGGTCCGGCCTCCGCTGCGTACGACCTGGCGAACAATTATTACAACACCGATCTGATCGCCTCCGACAAGCAGCCCGTTCCTTGGCGCATCATGTGGTATCAGACTGCTCCCTACATGGCCTACTACTATTCCGGTCGCTACCAGGATTTGATCGATCTTGCCACAAAGAACCTGGACAGGATCGAAAAGGGTGGCAGGGAACTGGAAGAGAGTTTCTTCTGGCGCGCCCGCGCGGAATACGCCCTGGGTGCCTTCGACACCGCCTATGCAGATATGCGCCAGGCGCTCTACTATCACCCCAATTTCCAGCCCGCCCTCGACATGTTCTCCCTCTGGGGCGTCACGCCTTAAAGTCTTAATGAGTTCGCTCTGGCATCCGGTGGGAAATTAACAATGCTGGACATCCTGCCTTGCCTGCCTTAAATAATTGGTTGGGAATGTGGATTGGACTGGGATGAAATTACTCCATTTTGCCGACGCCCACATCGACATGGCTAACTACGGACGTCACGACCCGCTCACGGGTCTGCCGTTGCGTGTGCTCGACTTCCTCAAATCCCTCGATTACATCATCGACGCCGCCCTGGATGAAAAAGTTGACCTCGTCATTTTTGCGGGCGATGCCTACCGCGACCGTACTCCCTCCCCCACCTTCCAGCGTGAATGGGGTCGGCGCATCATTCGCCTTTCCAATGCTGGTATTCGCACGCTGCTCCTGGTTGGCAACCATGATATGTCGCCTGCCCTCGGTCGCGCCAATGCGGTCCAAGAATTTGAAACACTCGAGATTCCCCATGTCAGCGTCCTCTCGCAGCCGCAGTTCCTGACACCGGAACAAATGGGTCTTCCGGTGCAGGTCATTGCTATACCGTGGGTATCGCGCTCCGGCTTGCTTTCTGCAGATGATATCACCATCACCGATGCCGCCGGCCTCGCTGGACAGATCGAATTCCGTTTGACCGAACTGGTGCAGATGTGGCTCGCTCAAGCCAATCCATCCATTCCCATCATCCTCACCGCTCACGCTTCCGTCCAGGGGGCAAAATATGGAGCGGAACGCACCGTCATGTTGGGCGCAGACCTGGTCCTGCCCGGCTCCCTTGTTCGTGACCCCCGCCTCGATTACGTCGCCCTCGGTCATATCCACAAGTCGCAAAACCTGAATGAAAATGCCCATCCGCCCGTTATTTATCCGGGTTCGATTGAACGGGTTGATTTCGGTGAAGCCGCGGATGATAAGTTTTTTGTCATCGCAGATATCAGCCGCGGCAGATCGGTCGTACATTGGCGCAAATTGGACCATATCCGCCCATTCATTGATCTGCAAGTATCCCTTCTTTCTTCTGAAGCGATCACCGAAACGCTCCGCACACACCCTGGCATCCGCCGGGGATCTCCAGGGTGCGGTTATCCGCCTGATCGTCGATTATGACCGCCAGTGGGACGCCCTCATCGACGAGTCCGCCTTGCGCGTATCTGACGGACGCCGCCTTCGAATTCCACCTGGTAAAACTGCCTCACATCGGCACCCGCAGTCGTCTGCCTGGCAGCCAGACTGCCAGCAGTCTCGCTCCCATGGAGCTTCTCGACCAGTACTGGCGGGCCAGTCAGACCGCCCCGATGAAGCCGAAGTGCTTCAAAAGATGGCAAAAGACATCATTGACCAGGAGTCGTAAATGCGTTGGATCTATATCTCCCCTCACTTTGACGATGCCGTGCTTTCCTGCGGCGGTCTGATCTGGGAACAAACCCATTCTGGTATTCCTGTCGAGATCTGGACCGTTTGCGGCGGTGATGCGCAGCCCGGTCCGCTTTCGCCGCTCGCATTGGCTTGTCACCAGGTCTGGGGTTTTTCCTCGTCCGAAGAGGTCCTGGCAGCCCGTCGTCTCGAGAATCAGAACGCCGCCGCCCTCGTAGGTGCCGAAACCGTCGATTTTGGCATCCCCGATTGTATTTATCGCCACTCTCCCACCGGTGAACTGCTCTATCCCGAACAGGTCTTTGCAACCGTCCACCCGACCGAACGCAGCATGTATTCGGATGTATCCACCGCGCTGGGCGGGGAATTGCGTCCCGATGATATCGTCGTTGGTCCGCTCGCCATCGGCGGTCATGTGGATCACGTTCTCACCCGCCATGCTGTCGAACATCTCGGGCGCTCGGTCAAATACTACGCCGACATCCCCTACTTGCTGGATCATCCCGAACAATTGACATCCGCCAGCCGCGCTCTCCACCCGCTCCCCAACCCGGTCACCAAAAAGGGGCTCACCGCCTGGAAAAAAGGCATTGCCTCCTACCGTTCGCAGCTCCTGATGCTTTTTCAAACCCGGGAAAATATGGATTCGGCAATCTCAGCCTATTGGGAACGCGAGCATGGTATCCAATTGTGGCAATCTACGGTTTAGTCTGTCATCGTGAGCCATTCTTTGGCGAACGCCCTGAGTGCAGCGAAGGGTGCGAGCCGGGCGCATTCCACTCGGGATCATTTTCGGACGGTCACTGATAAAAGGGATGAGCGCGCTTTGCTCATCCCTTTTTACCATTCATTCCCCCTCCCCTTTTGGGGAGAGAGCCAGGGTAGGGTTCATCATTTGATATCATACCTTGACAAGTATCTACTCACGGGTATCATTCCAGCCCGATGAGAACGCCTGCCCGGTAAATAGGCGGTCTTGATTTTCGATTAAAATCATGTATAATATTGCCGGGTAGGGAATCCTACAGTATGCGCATCTCTGTTTCAGAGATGTTTGTATTTTCATAGGGATGAACAACATGCCGACTACTTTCTTAACCAAGGAAGGGTATCAAAAACTGGCTGATGAGCTCGAACACCTGCGCACCACCAAGCGGCAGGAAGTAGCTAACCGTCTCCATGAAGCCATGGAAGGTGGCGAGCTGATCGAGAACGCCGAATACGAAGCCGCCAAGAACGAGCAGGCTTTCGTTGAAGGTCGTATTCAGGAATTGGAAATGGTCCTTGCTTCCGCCCGTGTCATCGATGAAAAAGAAAAGAAAGCCAAGGGCGATCTGGTGCAGGTCGGTTCGACCGTTACCATCAAGGAAACGGGCGCCAGTTCGGAAAAATACTCCATCGTGGGCGCGGCAGAAGCCAATCCCCGCGAGGGCAAGATTTCGAATGAATCTCCCATTGGCAGGGCGATCCTCAATCATCATGCCGGCGATGAAGTCAGCGTCGAAGCGCCCGGTGGTACCTTTAAAGTTAAAATAGTCAAGGTTGAATAAGCCTGGGGTGAGCTCTATTTGCCCCGCGCATCCTTTCGGTGCGCGGGGCTTTTCGTTGTAAAATTACGTTTGGAAAGGGTCTGCCATGCCTGGATACACCTCTTTGGAAAAAATTCGTCTCGAAAAGATCGAACAACTGCGCCGGGAGAATGTTGAGCCCTATCCCACTCGCGCCGAGCGGACTCATACCTCCCTCGCCGCCGTCAAGGCATTTGAAGACTTTGAGGCGGGCGCCTCCGCCGGTCAGCCTCCTGCCAAGGTGGAGGTCACGCTTGCCGGTCGACTGCGCGCCACCCGCCCTATGGGCAAGTTGACCTTCGCCCACATCGAGGATGGCGATGGTCGCATCCAGTTGTTCCTGCGCATGAACGAGCTCGGTCAGGATCGTGTCGATTGGTTCAACTCCCTGATCGATATCGGTGATTTTATCCAGGCTTCCGGTTTTATGTTCCGCACCCGCACCGGTGAGCCGACCCTGCATGTGCTCGATTTCAAACTCCTGGCAAAATCTGTCAGCCCCCTCCCGGCTGCCAAGGACGAGCTTACCGAAGCCGGTGAAACCATCCGCCATGCCGCACTGGAAGATCCGGAATTGCGTTACCGCCAGCGCTATGCCGACCTGGCGGTCAACCCCGAAGTTCGCGAAACATTCCGGAAGCGGGCGCGTGTCGTTCACGCCTTGCGGCAATTTCTCGACGACCATGGTTTCCTGGAAGTTGAAACTCCCATCCTGCAGCCGCTCTACGGCGGCGCTGCCGCCAAACCATTCATCACCCATCATAATGAACTCGATCAGGATATGTATTTGCGGGTCTCGTTCGAGCTCTATCTCAAGCGCCTGCTGGTCGGGAACCTCGAAAAAGTCTATGAACTCGGCCGCGATTTTCGCAATGAGTTCGTATCCTTCAAACATAATCCCGAGTTCACCCAGTTGGAATTTTACTGGGCCTACGCCGATTATTTGCAGGTCATGGAACTGACCGAACAGATGGTTTCCTTCGCCGCCCAACAGGTGCACGGTTCCACCCGCGTCAATTATCAGGGTGTGGAGTTGGACTTCACCCCGCCCTGGCGCAGGTTGGAATTGCGTCAGGGCTTGATCGATACCTCGGAAATTGATATTGCCGAGCATCCCACGGCTGCCTCGCTTTTCAAGGCGATCAGCGCCACCGGAAAACAGCCCGACCCTAATGCCACCCGTGGAAAATTGATCGATTTCATGCTAAGCGAATTCCTCGAACCCAGGCTTGTCCAGCCGACTTTTCTGTATGATTACCCGCGTGATATATCGCCTCTTGCCAAGTCCAAGCCCGGTGATCCCCTCACGGTCGAACGCTTCGAAGGCTACGTGTCCGGTTTTGAACTCTGCAACGCCTTTACCGAACTGAATGATCCTCTTGATCAGGAGCAGCGCTTCCTCGAGATGGGCCGCGCCTACCGCGATGACGAGGAGGAGAAACACCCCATGGACGAGGATTACCTGCGCGCCATGCGCTATGGCATGCCGCCCTGTGGAGGCTTTGGCCTGGGTGTTGACCGCCTGACCATGCTTCTTACCAATCAGCATTCTATTCGTGAAGTCCTCCTGTTCCCCCACATGCGTACTGCGGAATAACGGACCCAGATTATGGACGAAACTGCCCTTATCCACCAGGCACAGCACGGCGACCTTGACGCTTTCAATAGTCTGGTACTCACCTACCAGAGTATTGTTTTCAATACGGCTCTGCGAATATTGGGAGACGAGGATTTGGCGGCAGATACCTCCCAGGATGCCTTCATATCAGCCTTCCGTGCCATCGCTTCCTATCGGGGCGGCTCGTTTCGTGCCTGGCTTTTACGCACGGTCACCAACGCTTGCTACGATGAATTGCGCCGCAAAAAGCGCCGCCCGACCACCCCGCTCGAACCCTCTGGCGGCGATGATGGTGATGAAATTGAGACCCCGCGCTCGGTTGACCGATCCAGCCGCCTCCCCGGAAGATCAACTCGATCAGGCGGAACTGGAACATGCCATCCAGCATTGCCTGGAAAACCTCCCCACCGAGTTCCGGGCGGTCGTTGTCCTCGCCGATATCCAGGGCTTGGACTATTCCGAGGTTGCCGTTGCTGTGAAGACATCCCTCGGCACCGTTAAATCACGCCTTGCGCGTGCCCGCTTGCGCCTGCAGGAATGCTTGCATGCCTTTGGGGAACTTTTACCCGCTGCCTTCCGTCTGGAAGAGGAGCGCGGCCTATGACAACACCTTCCTTTCGCGACATTGAGCAACTTTCGGCATATCTGGATGATCAGCTTTCTCCCGCCGAAAAGGCGCGTTTGGAAGCCCGCCTTCAACAGGACGAGGCCCTCCTCTCCCTCCTGCGCGATCTTCGCCAGGCACGCAATGCCCTTCGTCACACCGCCAATCGACCGGTTCCTCGCAACTTCACCCTTACCCCGCGCATGGCAGGTATTCGCCCTCCCACGCCCCGTATCGTTCCGCTTCTGTCATGGGCTTCGGCGGTAGCCGCCTTGCTTTTTATCTTTACCCTCGGCAGTAACCTGCTGGGTCAGTTGAGCTTCGGAGCTGCCGCCCCCATGCTTGCAGCGGCACCGCTCAACAGCGAAGGTTACGGCTACGGCGGAGGCCCTCCTGCCACCCAACCCGCCGCGCAGGATAATGCCTTGCTCACCGCCACCGCTCCTGCCCCTGCCTTGCTGGCACCCGGTATCACCAACTGCACCCGAGCCCCGCACGGTCGCGCCTCCTGCTGCAACTTCCGCCACCAAAGCTCAATCAAATCCACTCAGCATCTGGCTTTTTATTTGGCCCGCATTGGCAGTCCTGCTGCTTGCCTCCGCCCTGCTCATTCGCTGGCAGATCAGGCTGGTATTTCAACGCAAATGGACGAAGTCGATAAAAAAGTAACAGCATCCCAGACCGCCGGCTCGGATTTTCTCCCCCGGCGGTTTTTATTTTGTTAGCCGCCACCTTTTTTCCTTAAAACAGCCGTCTTCTTCGTGCTACAATTAAATCCTTGGAAAGGAGCGGTTATGTCATCTTTGGCACCCGTCCGTCCATCCCCCATCGCCGGCACCTGGTACGAGCGTGATCCAAAAACCCTCGCCTGTGCCGTTGACCGGTACCTTGACCAGGCAGAACTACCCGAGTTGGAAGGCGAAGTGATCGCCGTCATCGCTCCCCATGCCGGTCATATCTATTCCGGACCGGTTGCCGGCTATGCCTTTGCTGCCGTGCGCGGTCAGACCCCCGACGTCGTTGCCGTACTTTCCCCCCTGCACCAGCCGGTTAATGATGCAGACCTGCTCACCACCGCCCACAGCGCGTATGCTACCCCGCTCGGAAATATTCCGGTCGCTGCCGCCTTCGTAAACGATCTCGATGCCCGCCTGAAGACCAGCCTCGGTCACGGGCTCTCCTCGGTTGCGAACGACCGTGAACATTCACTCGAGATCGAACTGCCCTTTCTCCAACGCTCGCTGGCAGCCCCCTTCGATCTCTTGCCGGTCATGGTTCGGCTCGTCTCGGCGAATATTTGTCAAAAGTTAGGCCTCGCCCTCGCCGAGACTGTCCGGGACAAACACGCCCTGCTGGTTGCCAGTACCGATCTTTCGCACTTCTATTCCCAGGATCAGGCGGTCGCATTCGATACCGAAATGTTACGCCGGATCGAATCATTTTCCCCGCAGGATGTCTTTTCCGCCGAGCAGCATCAGCAGGGATTTGCCTGCGGCTTGGGTGCACTGACTGCCGTCCTGTGGGCTGCCAAAGCCCTCGGCGCCGATACCGTTAAGGTTTTACGACATGCCACCTCCGGCGATGTGACCGGCGATTACTCCTCCGTCGTGGGTTATGGTGCCGCGGTCGTTTTGAAAACCAAGTAGATCTGGCTCTCCGCCAGTCTGTCTCGCGGCCTTCGTCGTCGTGCCCCTGGCTGACTGGTGGAGTGTCTCCGGCTTATAATGGGGATTATGTTCTTTGCCAGGATAGCTGTTCACGTTCCCACCATTACCGGGCTTTTTGATTATTCCATTCCGCCTGCCCTGGAGGGTCGCCTCGGACCCGGTCATCTGGTGACCGTTCCCTTTGGTAAACAGACTGTTCAGGGTGTCGTCTTCGACCTCCTTGCTGAGCCGTCCGTCCCCGAAACAAAGTCCATCCTCGACCTGCTCGATCCCCTTCCCGTTCTGACTCCCGCCCAGCTCGGACTGGCGCGGCTGGCTGTCCGAAGAAACGCTCACCTCGCTGGCTGACAGCCTCGCTCTCATGCTGCCGGTTGGACTCGGACAGCAGGCCGACACGCGTTACTTCATAAACGACCAGCGTTTGTCCGCTGATCTGCCACAATTGACGCCCGTTCAATCCCGCTTGCTGAAACTCCTCCAATCCAAAGGAGTCCTGCGCGGCCGCCAGATCGATCGCCATTTCCGCAATGTCGATTGGCGCAAGTCTGCCGGAAGCCTGGTCAGGAACGGCTTGGTATTAACCCAGTCTTTCTTGCCCCCGCCCAGTATTCGCCCGAAGTTCATCCGCACCGCCCAACTGGCGGTTTCTCCCGAACTCGCTGAAACTGCCATGCCGTCACTCGGTACCACCGCCGATACCTTGCAAAGACGGCAGGCTGCCTTGCGCTTCCTGATGCGTGAGCCGGTTGATGTGAATGTTTCCTGGGTATATGCAGAATCAGGCTGTAACCTCTCAGACCTGCAGGAATTGGCTGAAAAAGACCTCATCGTCTTGCGTGAGACGGAGGTCTGGCGCGACCCTCTGTCGAAAATTGACCAGGTTATTTCGGAGCCGCCCCGGCTCTCATTGGATCAGCAGCGCTCCTGGGATCAGGTTGTCCTCTCTTTCGATGACCCATCCCAACCTTTCCTCCTGCACGGCGTGACCGGTTCTGGCAAGACCGAGATCTATATCCGCGCTGCGCAGGAAGCCATCCGCCGTGGCAGGCAGGCGATAATTCTAGTCCCCGAAATCGCCCTCACCCCCCAGACCGTCCGCCGCTTTTTGGCGCGCTTCCCCGGGCAGGTTGGACTGGTCCACTCGCAGTTGTCTACCGGTGAACGCTATGATACCTGGCGCCGCGCCCGCCTGGGTCAGTTAAAGGTCATTATCGGACCCCGCTCCGCCCTTTTCTCTCCGCTCCCCGATATCGGCTTCATCGCAGTGGACGAGAAGTCACGATGGTTCCTATTATCAGGCCGAGCCGCCCTTTTATTCCGCGGTCAACGCCGCCGTGGCGTACGCCCGCTTGTGTGGCGCGGTCTGCCTGCTTGGCTCTGCCACCCCACCCATCGTCCAACGCCAGCGCGCCGAGAGCGGGGATGGCTTGCGCCTCTTGGAGCTGCCTGAACGCATCGAGCGCAGGTATTTACCGCCTGTGCGCGTGGTCGATATGCGCGAGGAACTGAAATCCGGCAACCGCAGCATGTTCAGCCAGCCCCTGCTGGATGCCCTTGAAGATGTCTTGAAAAAAGATCAACAGGCCATCCTGTTTCTCAACCGGCGCGGCACCGCCACCTATGTTTTTTGCCGTGACTGTGGTTACGTCGCCCGCTGCCCGCGCTGCGATACCCCCCTGACCCTGCACATGGAATCTGCCGGCACCCTGGTCTGTCATCATTGTGGCTACCAGCGCCGCATGCTGGTCAAATGCCCGGATTGCGGGGGCACGCACATCCGCGCCTATGGTCTTGGTAGTGAAAAAGTGGAAACGGAAGTGAAAGCCCTCTTTCCAAAAGCCCGCACCCTGCGCTGGGACTGGGAAACCACCCGCACCAAGGATTCGCACGAGATTATCCTGAGCCACTTTGCTGCTCACCGCGCTGACATTCTCATTGGCACGCAGATGCTTGCCAAAGGTCTCGATCTTCCGCTGGTGACCTTGGTGGGCATCGTGCTCGCCGATGTTGGTCTTACTCTCCCCGATCCCTTCGCAGCCGAACGGACCTTCGACCTGCTCACCCAGGTCGCCGGTCGCGCCGGGCGCTCTTCGCTTGGTGGTCGAGTGGTCCTTCAAACCTTCCAGCCCAAAAATTACGTCATCCAGGCTGCCAGCGGTCACGACTATGCCTCCTTCTATGCCCGCGAATTGGACGAGCGCCGCCGTTTGGGGTATCCCCCTTACAGCCGCCTGGTGCGGTTGGAGATCAGGGACCGCCTCCCGCATAAAGCCGAATCGGAAGCGAAAAAAATGTCCGCCCGCGTCGCCCAGTGGATCGAGGCCGGCGATCGGCATGAAACCACCCTCATCGGTCCGGTGCCTTGTTTTTTTGCCCGGCAGGCAGGGCAGTATCGTTGGCAGATCGTCTTGCGCGGACCCGATCCCGCCTCCCTGTTGCGGGATAAAAATCTGTCTGGTTGGCGCGTAGAAGTGGACCCGCTCTCTTTACTTTAAAATGGTACAACCCATGGAGCAATATAAATAATGGATAAGCCCCTCATCCCTGAATACCTGATGGATTATCTTGATGGTCTCGTCCCGCCTCGCCCTCCTGAAATGCAATCGATGGAAGGGCAGGCTCTTGAGACAGGCTTTCCTATCGTTGGACCTGCTTCGGGATATCTGTGTTACCAGGTGGCACGCATGATCGGGGCAAAACGGATCTTCGAACTGGGTTCCGGTTATGGCTATTCCACCTCCTGGTTCGCGAAAGCCGTGGTCGAAAATGGCGGTGGCGAAGTCTGGCATGTGGTCTGGGATGAGCAGTTGTCATCCCAGGCGCGCACTCATCTTGCTGCGTTGGGATTTGGGGACGTCGTCCACTACATCGTTGGTGAAGCGGTCCAGGCCTTGCGCGCGGCTGCCGGTCCTTTCGACGTGATCTTCAACGATATCAACAAGGAGGATTACTCGGCTTCCCTGCCGGTCATTTCCTCCAAACTCCGCTCGGGCGGTCTGCTCATCATCGATAACATGCTTTGGCACGGTGGTATTTTCAATTCCAAAGACCGCACCCCTGCCACCGAATCGATCCGTAAACTGACCGGCATGCTGACCCGCAGCCCTGAGTGGATCACCACCCTGATCCCTGTCCGCGATGGGGTTATGCTGGCGTATAAAGTCTGATTCTGTTCTGTCGTTGGCGCCAATTCTGCTATAATTGCCACTGGCTTTATCCGATTATCAGGAGGTATCTTATGCAAAGCTTTAGCCGCGGTTGGTCATTCCTTAAAGAAGCATGGACGATGGCATTCAAAGACCGGGATCTGATCAAGCCTTCCATTTATTCCCTTATCGTGGGTTTTATCGTCTCGGTCATTTTCCTGATCCCCATGATCGGCTCCGCCGTCCTTCTGGGTGATCGGGGCATTGTTGGTCAGGTGATCATCTTCATCTTTGGCACGTTGCTCATCTTTGCGCAGTACTCGGTCGGCTACATTTTTTCCGCCATGACCATCTATCTCGTCTACGGTTATCTGGCTGAAGGCGATGGCGTCATGGAAAAAGCCTGGGCGATCGTCCGGCGTGAGTGGCTCAACATCATCAGCCTCGCGGCTGCCTCCACTGGCGTCAGTTTGCTCAAGTCCGCCATCCGCGGCAAAGGCCGGTCGGTCGGACGCAATGCCCTCGCCGGTCTGGTGAGCACGGTTTGGACCGAGGCCGCCTTCCTCATCCTGCCGGTCATGGTCATCGAGAACATGAACCTCAAGAACAGTCTTCAACGCGCCGGTCATATCATTAAGAACAATTTGCTCCTGGTTGGCATCAGCACCGTTGGAGTGCGCGCCGTCAATGGTCTGATCGGTTTTCTGCTGGGTGCCGGCGGCATTGCCCTCGGCTTCGGTGCCGGTTTTGGCATCGTTTCTCTCACCAGCGTCAATTCGGTTCGTCGGCTTGGCGAGCGGGATCGGGATTGGGGTCATTATCGCCGGAATCTTTCATCATGTTCGCCACGGTGATAACCTCCTATACCTCCACCGCCTATCACACCTGCCTCTACCTCTGGGCTCGTGATGTGGAAAAGGCGCAGGCTTCCGGTAGCCAGGCTCAGGTTTCGGCACCTTTACCGCTGGCAAATGTCTTGCGCGAAATGTCGGCGGTCGCCCGCTAACAAATCGCTGTCCTTAACACAAAGTGCGGTCCTGTCGGACCGCACTTTTCTTTTTAAGCTTGGTGGTTCCCGTTTCGTCGTACCGCTCACCCCTACGGGGTTGGGACGGGGGTCGGGCTCTTGCGTCGTAAATTCCGGTTATCAGCAGCGACGGGTCGTGCGCAGCCTGAGCGGCTTTCATCTGCGCCTGGCGCGCCAGGTTCGTCGCATTGTTCAGGATGCGCAATGCCTCGTCGGGGTTATGGAATCCCATGCTGTTGCCTGATGAGTTGAAATCCCACATAAATTGAGCTTGTCGATGCAGAGCCCGTGCCTCATCCAATAATGTCGCATCAACGTCCGGTGCCGCCGCCGCGATCTTTAGGGCGTTGATCGCATCGATCAGTGCATCCTCTGTGGATATCTTGGTTGCGTCGATCGTATCCTGGATGGTGCTCACCCGCGCCAGCACGACGTCCACGTTCGTGTGGCATTGTCCGCAGGATTTCTCCGGCTCCAGTAGTGGGCTCATGATATCGTGGCTGGAGTACTTCATCGCCCCATCCCGCACGTATGGCATGTGACAGTCGGCGCACGAAACACCCGCCAGGAAGTGGGTGCTGTCTGCGGTATACAATTCGTAATCGGGATGGCGCGCCTTCATGATGCCGGTTCCGGTCCCTGGATAGGTCCAGTCGGAAAAGTTTGCCGCGTTCTCCGATTGGATGATATTCTCCACCCGCATTCCGTTTTCCCATGGGATGGTCAGTACCTTATTCGCCCCGGCAAAGTAATAGGTCACGTGGCAGTTGGCGCACACCAGTGAGCGCATTTGCTGTCGAGTATAGGTTTTCCAGTCGATCCCTTGCGCCTTCAGGGCGGTCTCCACCGCCGGGTTCGTTATGATCAGTCGCATGGTGCCGGCTTCGTGGCAGTTGGCACACCCGATCGGGTTCTTGATATTGGGCGTCATGTCGCTGAATAATTGCGCATCGTAGGCTTCCATGCCCATTTGCGCCCACAATCCGGGGTTATCCGATGACTTGCAGGAATAGCAGGTGGCATGCGTGGTCGCCGAAACGCGTTTTGTCGCCCGGACGTCGATCAGGGTATTTTGATGCCCGCGCGGTTGGTTGTAGTCCACGCTGAATGGATACCCCGCGAACAGTATCACCAGCCGCGGGTCGATCGTAAGGTAGGATTTCTTCGCCGATCCGCCGTACGCGGTGGGATTATTGTTGTTGGCGGTCAGCAGCAGCGACGAGTACTCGTTCGGGTAATTCACCCCCCATACCGAGGAATCCGGCTCCATGGGTTGCACGGTCGCGATCGGTTGGACGATGGCTCGTTGCTGGTTCGGTTGGTTTTTGACAAAGACCAGTACGCCGACCAGCGTTGCCGCTAGTATGACAATGATACCGGTCAGGATGATGGTCATATATTTTTTCATTTGTGGTAAACTTCCGCGTCTGGGTATGGTTCAAGGGATAGCCCACGTTCTCCGTGGGCTGCGGATCGGTGGCAGTCCCAGCAGTACCGGTCGAAAGCCTGCGGTCCCGACAGTATGCTCTCCACCGTATCGTTGTGGCAGCGAATGCAGTTGGCTTGGACGATATCGTCGGTTTGTTTGCTGGCACGGATCGCCGCCGGGTAGGTCTTTAATGTGAACGAGGCCACATCCCGCATCCCGGAATAACCCTTATAAATATAGTAACTGGCAATATTTTGGTGCGGCAGGTGGCAGTCCGTACAGACTGCCTTCCCATCATGACCCGCATGGTACCAGTTTTCGTATTCGGCATCCATGACATGGCAGGTATCGCAGGTGGCTGGTTCATGTCGCAAATAGGCAGGCGCGTCGGTCACCCACGTGAACACGCCCATTGCGGTAATGAATGCGATGATCCCCACCACGAATGCAATATTATTCTTCATCCCGTCCCGTCAACTCGTTAAATGTTTTCGATCCAAACTCACTTGGATCTTTCCTGGTGAAATTTTACACTATATCATCGCAGAAATCTATCTTTGCGAACGATCCCATCCTGCGCGGATTTTTCAATGCCCCGCATAGTTCCGCCCCTTCCAGGTCACTCCCCTGCCCGATAAGACTTTCCATGCCGAGACGATCATCATCGCCGCAAAAAAGCCGCGCCAATCGGCACCGTGAATGCGTACCAGCCGGCAACGTTCATTCCCCGCAGGACCTTCATGCGCCAGTAGATGAGATAGCCCCACAAAATGGTGGCTTCCAGCGTGCTGACCAATGCTGGCATCCCGCCGCCTCGTCCCCACCAGATCAAACCGCCTGCCAACCACGCCGGCAGCGCCAGCGCCGCCACCAGCGCAACCGTTGCCCCGAATGCTCCCAGCAGCAAGAGTGCCGTGCTGCTCCTCAGCCCCAGGAACATGTTTTTCGTCCAGCCTTCCCACATCTCCCCCATGGAGGTGTACATGCGCGTGCTGGCAACTTCCTCTCCATCCGCCAGTATCAGCCGGAATCCCTTCCGCTTGACCAGCGCCGCCAGGTCTTTATCCTCGACGATCGAATCCTTGATCGCCTGGTGCCCGCCGACGCTTTCATAGACGGCTCGCTTGATAAGGATGAACTGACCGTTGGCGATCGCTTCCGGTCGGTTCGAGTCGTTGACCTTGCGCGGGGAAAATCCCACCGACAGCGCGGTAAAAACGATCGGCAGGATGGTTTTCTCCCAGAAGGTCCCCAGTTCCTGTCGGGTCATGATGCTGAAAAGGTCGGCGCCCTGCAGCTTTGCTTCCTGCAGTACCGACCCGAGTGCCTCCGCCTCCAAAAAAGTGTCCGCGTCCACAAAGCACAACCAGTCTCCGTGCGCCATCTTCGCACCCTGGTAAAGGGCGTGGGCTTTTCCTGCCCACCCTTCGGGTAGGTCTTCACCATGTGCCACGCATACTCGCGCGTCGCTTCCTGCCATCTCCGCCAGGATTCCCACCGTTGCATCTGTAGATTGGTCATCCACTACAATGATTTCGAAATTGGGATGGGTTTGTTCCAGCAGGGCGTTCAGGCACCGCCGGATATTGCGTTCCTCGTTCCTGGCTGGCACGATGACCGAGATCAGCGCATCATCATTTACATTCACGCTCCTCTCTACCCGGATATCCATCGCGTATTGGCTGTGCAGCACTGTCACAATGACCAACCCCGCTGCGAACAGACAGGTGAAAATTCCCAGAATGATCATGGCATCCATTGATCTCTTGTTACCGTTGGTTTGTTACCACCCATCGACCGGTACCCGCTGTCCATCTAGAACACCTGGACCGTTGACCCCCGTTCCGTCTTCTCCACCTCGATCCGGTTCGGGAATGCATCCTTCAATTCATCCAGGTGTGTGATCACCAGGATTTTGGCGAAATCCGGTCGCACGGCATTGATCGCCTGGATCAAGCGCTGGCGCCCCAGCGCATCCTGTGAACCGAACCCCTCATCGATGATCAACATTTGCAGGCGGGCGCCTTTCCTTTGCGCCAGTACTTCCGACAACGCCAGCCGGATGGCAAAGTTGACCCTGAATGCTTCCCCGCCTGAGAACATCTCGTATTCACGCGCGCCGGCGCCATCGCTCACCTGGATCTCCAGCGTCTCGCGCAGGTCCTTGCGCTTTTCAGTCCTTGTACTTCGCCTGCGTTTCGAAGTGCAGGTGCATGCTGTCACCGGTCAGCCTGCCCAGGATTTCGTTCGCTTTCATTTCGATCTCGGGCAGCGCCTGTTCGATCAATAAAGCCGGCACCCCGTCCCTTCCGAATGCCCGTTCCAGCGCTTTATAGCGCCCGATCCGCAGTCCGAGTTCTTCCCGTTCGGTCGCCAGGCTGCCTTTGCGTTTCCGCAGATCGTCCAGCACGCTCACCTTCTGGCGCGCCCCGCCCACCTCCTGGTTCAGGCGGTTTTCCTGGTCCTGCAGATCGAATAAGGTTTTTTCAGCCGCCTCGATATCCGGACCCTGTGCCTCCTCCGCCGCCAGCAGCGCGACTGCCTGGTCATATTCCTTTTGCTGCTTCCCGATCAGCTTCTGCAGATCTTTGATCTGTGTTTTCAGGTTGGCAATTTCATCGTCAAGCGGTTTTAACGCCGATAGGGATGTTTCCAGTAACCGCTGATCCGTCTCCGCGGATCGCGCCCGTTCTTCCTGATCGCGCACTGCTTCATGCTTGGCGGTGTCGTATCCCAGTTTGGCAAGTTCCTTGTCAACCTTTGCCAGTTCCTTTCGAGCCTCGATCGCGTACTTGCCGCTATCGAGCAGTTTGCCTACTTCAACCAGCCGCTTGGCGCCTTCACTTGTCCACGCCTGGGTTTGTTTTTGGTACGCGTCCAGCCTTTCGTTTAACTGCGCAATGTTTTTCGCAGCCGCCAGGTGCTTTGCCGTAGCATCAGCGGTTAGTTCAAGGTTTCCCTCGAATTCGCGCAGTTCGGATACCAGCGCCTCCAGTTTCGCCTTGTTTGCCCGGAAGGCATCCCCCATTTGTTTTCCCTCCGTGTTCAACTGTTCGAGCGTGCTCTTGCGGTGCTCTTGGCTCAACGTCTGTCCGCACAGCGGGCAGATCGCCTGGTCCTTGCTGGCTTGAAGCTTTTTACGGCGATCATCCAGTTTTTCCATCTCGTCTTTAAGCCGGGTGTTTTCGGCATTTAATTCGACCTGTTTCTCGCGCCCCGCCTGCATTTTTTCTTCCAGGCGTTCGCGTTCGTCCAAATTTGTCTCTGCTTCAGCCAGCGTCTTTTTGGCAGATGCCAGTTTTTCTTGAAGGTCGATGATCGCCTCGTTCCGCTTCTCGTTGTCTTTTTCCCCTGTCGATAAGCTGACCTTCTCCTGTTCAAGTTTGGCTTGTTCGCTCTGGATCACCTCAAGGAATGGCAGCCGGCTTTTATCCTGCTCATGGAATCGCCTCGCGATCTTGTCCCACCCCTCCAGTTCCTCGCGCAGCGCCTGCCAATCCGCGTATGCCTTCCGTACCTTCTCCTCCCTTTTGATTATTTCCGCGGCTGGTTTTCGCTCTTCTTCCTTGTCTGTCAGGCGCCTCTCGAGTCCATTAAACGTTGCTTCCTCACGTTCCAGTGTTTCAGCCTGCTGGTTTACCAGTGTCCGTTGTTTATCCAGTCCCGCCTGGATTTGTTTGATCTGCGCCAGGCTGGCATCCTGCACCTTTCGGCTGGCAGCCACCCCGCTCAATTGGGCTTCCAGGTCTGCTAATTTCTGTTTTCGGGCATCCTCCTCCGCCAGTTCAGCCTCGATTTCGCTCACCCGTCCATCTACGGACGCGATCTCGCCTTCCACCGCTTTTCGTTGCTCGGCTGTTCGTTCCTTGTAGGCTTCCCAAACTTCCAGCCCAAGGATGTTTCCCAGAATTTCCTTGCGCCGGGTTGGCGCCTGCTGCGCGAATTGGTCGGCGTGTCCCTGCAGGAAAAAAGAAACGTTGATAAAGGTTTCATATTCCAACTTGAGTACCCGCTCGATGCGTGCCTGGGTTTCACGGTTGGTATGCTCGGTCAGGGGGCGCCAGTCCGCCTCATCGCGGATTTGGAATTCCAGCCGGGTCGGTTTACCCCTCGTCAGTGAGCGGATCACCCGGTACTTGTTGTTCTCGTACGCGAACACGAAAGTTACTTCGGCAGCCTGGCTTTGCAGGTTGATCACCGCCTCGTCTCTTTTGCGCGCCTGCCCGAACAGCACCCAGGTGATCGCGTCCAGCAGCGAGGATTTGCCCGCCCCGTTCTCGCCCGATATGCATGCCAGGTCGAAGCCGCTGAAATCGATTTCAACCGCCTCCCGATACGAAAGGAAACCGGATATTTTCAAATGGATTGGGATCACTCTCGTATTCTACCGTAAAGCTTGCTGGGATGTTGGCTTGCGGGCAGGCAATCGTTGTTTTGCTTTCCGATTCCCCCTTTCACCTCTTTTTCCTTGCCCAACCTTTAAAGGCATGTTATCATGCTCCCGTGCTTTCCAACCTTACCAGGCGCAACCGCACACGCATCATCTTGGCTGCCATCATCCTGGCGACCGTTCCCTGCTATTGTCTGGGGATTATTCTCCAGGAACTTGCTCCTTACCATAACCCAACCTCCACCCCTACAACGACCTTTACCGCTACCTCCACTCTCACGGTCACGACCACCTCAACCGCCACGTTCACCTTGACGCCCTCCGTCACCAATACACCCTCCCCCACCACCACGCTGACTGCCACACCGACCTTTACATTTACCCCAACTCCAACTGCCAGCATCACCCCATCCTTTACCCCGACCTTTACCCCTACCGAAACGCCTTTACCGACATTTACCCATACCTTCATCCCGACTCTGACTTTCACCAATACGCCTCTCCCCACTGTCACGCTCGGACCCTGATCTTCATCTTCACACTTGGTGGTAATTGATATATGACTGACATCCTTCCATTCTTGAAATCACTGCTTTCCGCACCCGGGCTTTCCGGCAATGAGGACCCTGCCGCCGATCTGATCGCCGCCCGCTGGCGTCCGCTCGTCGACCAGCTTTCTCGCGGCCGGCTCGGTTCTTTGCATGCCTTACGGCGTGGATCGGCAAAAGACCCCCGCCCCTCCGTCATGGTCGCCACCCACATGGACGCCATCGGCTTGATGGTCACCGGCATCGAAGCAGGCTTCCTGGCGCGTTACTCAGGTCGGTGGCGTGGACCCGCGTGTGCTGCCCGGTGCAGCGGTCACCGTCTATCCCACACGCACGCCTAGCGACCCGCTGCCTGCCGTGGTGGCTTTGCCGCCTGCCCGCCTGCTCCCTCCCGATTTGGGATCGAATCCCGTCCCTCTCGAATATCTTTTCGTCGATACCGGTCTTCCCCCCCGTCGGGTGGCAGAGCGGATTAATATCGGCGATATCGTCTCCTTTGCCCAACCCCCGCAGGAACTGGGCGGGGAAACCGTCTCCGGTCACAGCCTGGATAATCGGGCCTCGGTTGCCGCCCTGACGGTCTGCCTGGAAGAATTGCAATCCCGCCCCACTGCCTGGGACGTTTGGGCGGTCGCCACCACTATGGAGGAAACTGGCTTGAATGGTGCCATCGCTTCCACCTTCGAATTGCACCCGACCATCGCCATCGCCCTTGACGTAACCTTCGCCAAGGGACCGGGTGCCAGCGACTGGGAGACCTCACCGCTCGGCAAGGGTCCCACGCTTTGCATGGGTCCCAATATCCACCCTGCCCTCTTCAAAGCAGTACAGGCTCTGGCGGATAAATTGGAGATACCCTACGGGTTGGAATATGCCCCCCGCCACACCGGTACGGATGGATACGCCACCCAGGTTGCCGCCGAAGGCATTCCCACCTTGGTGATCGGCGTCCCCCTGCGCTACATGCATACGCCGGTTGAGATCGTGGCGCTCAAGGATATCCAGCGCGCCGGGCGTCTGATTGCCGAATTCATCTCCGGCTTGCAGCCGGATTTCATCGATAAGATCACATGGGATGACTGATATGCCCTCCATAGGAAATACCCAGATCAAGCTCCTCGAAAAATTGACCAATGCCAGCGCCGTCTCCGGTGATGAAGGCGAAGTGCGCCGCATCGTCATCGCCGAGATCAAGGATCATGTTGCCGATATAAAGGTGGATGCCCTTGGGAACGTCCTCGCTCGTCGCCCGGGGTCGGGACGTCGCCGGCTGCGTGTCATGCTCTCCGCCCACATGGATGAGGTCGGGTTCATGCTCGTCGCCGATGACGGCGAGGGTTTGTTCCGCTTCGAAATGGTCGGCGGTATCGACGTCAGGCAGTTGCCTGGCAAGGCCGTCCTTGTCGGCAGGGATCACCTGCCCGGCGTGATCGGGGCGCGCCCGATCCATCTCACCACCGCCGAGGAGCGCAAACGAAAGATCCCGATCGAAGAATTGCGTATCGATATCGGTCCGGGCAGCGCCAGTGTCAAGCCTGGCGATCGCGCCGTTTTTGGGACCCGTTTCCAGCGCAATGGACAGGTGATTCTCGCGAAAGCGCTCGATAATCGCTTGGGCGTCGTCAACCTGATCGAGATGGTTAAAAATGCACCGCCCAACATTGATCTCCTGGCAGCCTTTACTGTCCAGGAGGAGAACGGGTTGCGCGGCGCCAAAGTCGCTGCCTACTCCTTTGACCCTCAACTGGGCATCGCCGTCGACTCGACCCCCGCCTACGACCTGCCCGATTGGGAGGGCGAAGAGAATATTTCCTACAACACCCACCTCGGGCAGGGACCGGCAATTTATATCGGCGATGGCGCAACCCTTTCCGATCCTCGCCTGGTCCGCTGGTTGGCTAAAACGGCACAGGCTGCAAAGATCCCGTTCCAATACCGTCAGCCCGGTTCAGGCGGCACGGATGCTGGCGCCATCCATCGTGCGCGTGCCGGCGTTCCGAGCATCTCGCTCTCCGTCCCGCACCGCTACAGCCATACGGCTGTTTCGATCGCCCGCCTCGATGATTGGAAGAACACTTTTGCCCTGCTGCACACCGCCCTGTCACGCCTCACCCCTGCCGTTCTCTCTTCAGAACGCGACTGATCGACCGTCCACCAACTTTTCGGAGTGATCATGAAAAAACTTATCCAAAAACTGACTGAAACTTTTTCCCCTTCCGGCAATGAATCCGTCATTCGCGAAGTCATTCGCCAGGAAGTGAAACCTCTCTCGGATGCGATTCATGTGGATGCGCTTGGCAACCTGGTCGTCCGCCGCGGCGCCAAAACGAAAAATGGACTTCGCATCATGCTCGCCGCCCACATGGACGAGATCGGTCTCATGGCAACCCACATTGACGAACACGGTTTCATCCGCTTTACCGGTCTGGGTGGCATCCGCCCGCAAGCCCTGATCGGCAGCCGCGTCCGTTTCATGGATGGGACTCCGGGCGTCATCGGCTCGGATCGGATGACGGAACCTGGAAAAGCCCCCACCCTCGAGCAGAGTTATATCGATGTTGGTGCTACCAGCCCCGCCGATTGTCCCGTCAAATTGGGCGATGTCTGCGCCTTCGAACGCCCCTTCCTTGATCTTGGCAAGCGCATGATCGCCAAATCGATGGATGACCGCATCGGTTGTGCGGTCATGATCGAAGCTATGCGCCTCTTGAAGTCCTCTCCTCACGAGCTTTATTTCGTCTTTACCACCCAGGAGGAAGTTGGCACGCGCGGTGCTGGACCCTCTGCCTTTGGCGTCGACCCCGACCTGGCTCTCGCCGTCGATGTGACCGGCACCGGCGATACGCCCAAATCCTCCAAAATGGAAGTCAGCCTGGGCAATGGTGCTGCGATCAAGGTGAAGGATGGTGGCATGCTGGCGGATACCCGCATCGTCAACTGGATGCTGCGCACGGCGAAAAAAGGTGGCATTCCCGCCCAGCGTGAGATCCTCGAAGCCGGCACCACCGATGCGCGTGCCATCCAGGTCACGCGTGCCGGCATCACTGCCGGTTGCCTTTCCATCCCCACCCGTTACATTCACAGTCCGTCTGAAATGGTGGATACCGGCGATGTCCAGGCTTGCATTAAATTGCTCGCCGCCCTGTTGACCTCACCGGTGAATTTGTAGTTCCTTCTGATCGGAATATGGTTAAAAAAATGTCCGGCAGTTGCTGCCGGACATTTCGCTTATTTCTCTTCTTCTTCTTTCTTCTTTTTTGGCATCCCCCACAGGAAGAAAGCCACCCCCAGCCCGATGCAGAAGATACCCATCGCTCCTGGCGCCATGAAAACCGTCAGGGCGATCACCAGTCCCAGCACACCCAGGAAAACGGACATCTGCACCTGCCATGCTTCCGTTTTATGCAGCAGGTCAATTGCCAGCCAGCCGACCCCCAGCCCTAGCACTGCCAACCCGATCAATCGCAGGGTCGCCGCCAATAGATCAATGATTTGATACAAGATACTTGGCATTCTTCCTCCTTTGTACGAACGGTGAATGTTTACACCCAGGCCCAGATGAGCCATAGGCCGATCATGACCAGCCCAATTATAAACCGGAATAACAACGCCCAGCCGCAGCCGACCAGCATTCCTTTTAGGGATTGAAGCGCCTTTTTTACATCCTTCAACCGCAGCCATTGGATCGCGAACAGCACCACCAGCGCCGCAATGATGCCGCCCACGATCGGGATCGGGATCACGAAGCTCCCGGTGACCGCCGCCACCATCGCCACGATCGTCACCCACCACGGTGCGCCTTCCTTGTGCGCCTGGGTCGTCATCAACACGTTATCCAGGATGGATCCCGCCAGCATCAAGACCGTGATGAGGCCGAACATGATCCAACCCAGCGTGCCGAACCCCGACACGTAACCGAATCCCAGCGAGGCCGCCCAGATGATGACCAGCCCGGGCAGGATCGGTATCACCAGCAAGCCGATCCCCATGAATAGCAGGGTGACCAGCTTGTTGATCAGGTCCCAGTTGACCGCACCCGCGCTCACTTCATACTCCCGCTGGATCTAGGCACGGATGACATCCACTCCTCCCATCCAGGGCTTCAGCACCTCCGGCACGATGATCGATCCGTCTTCCTGCTGGTTGTTTTCGATGACCGCGATCAGTGTGCGCGGCATCCCCAGCCCCGATCCGTTAAGGGTATGCACGTAGCGGGCTTTGCCACCGTCTGCCGGGCGGTACTTGATGTTCGCCCGCCGCGCCTGGAAATCGGTATCGTTCGAGACTGACGAGACTTCCAGCCATTCCTTCAGCCCCGCCGACCATACCTCGATATCGTATGTCATGCTCGCCCCAAAACCGATGTCGCCCGTGCATAACTGCTTTATGCGGTAGGTCAGACCCAGTCCGGCGCAGGTGGCTTCGGCATCCGCTCGCATTTTTTCGAGCAGTGCGTCCGATTCCTCCGGCTTGCTGAACATGTACATTTCCACCTTGTCGAATTGGTGCCCGCGCTTGATGCCGCGCACGTCCCGCCCGGCGCTCATCTTCTCCCGCCGGAAGCAGGGCGTGTAAGCCGTGTAACGCACCGGCAGTTTGGCTTCCTCGAATATTTCATCCATGTGCAAACCGGTCAGCGGCACCTCGGCAGTCGGCACCATCCACAGGTCCTCTTCCGCGTCGTGATACAGGTTGTCCGCGAACTTGGGCAGTTGTCCCGCCCCGTACAGCGTCGCAGCCTTGACCATGAACGGTGTGTACTGTTCGGTGTAGCCCTGGCGGATATGCAGGTCGAGCATGTAGGAAATGATGGCTCGCTGCAGGCGTGCCCCCGCCCCGCTCAGCACGTAGAAACGCGATCCGGTCAGCTTCACCCCCCGCTCGAAATCGATGATCCCCAGCGCCGGGCCCAGATCCCAGTGTACTTTCGGTTCGAAATCGAACTCTGGTAACTGACCGACCGTCCGCAGCACCACGTTCTCGTTTTCATCCTTTCCATACGGCGTGCGCGCATCCGGCAGGTTGGGAGGGTCGCCGCTACTGACCGCAGCTCCTCCTCGATCACCGCCAGCTCCTTGTCGAGCGCCGCGATTTTATCCCCCACCTTCCGCATCGCCTCGATCTGGGTTTGCCGTTCCGTGGCGTCCTTCATCCTGCTGATCAACATTGAGACCGAATTCCGCTCGGCCTTGAGTGCCTCGGCTTCGGTCAGTTTCGCACGCCGGCTTTCGTCGAGTTTTAATATCGAATCCACCGGCGTCGAGTCCATTTGCCGGTCGTTTAATGCCTTCCGTACCAGGTCGGGTTTTTCTCGGATGATATTGATGTCTAGCATGAAGCACCTCCAAAAAAAAGAATACGCCCCCATCCATTTGCAGGACGAAGGGGCGTGTCGTGGTGCCACCTGCTTTTATTCTCGTGTCGCGCTAACGGGCGGTACCCGGCTCCCTTACGGCAGGTCGCATTTCGCTTCCTGCCCCTGCGGGAGCAACTCCTCCGTATCGGAGGACCGGAGTGGATTTCGCTGCTGCACCGCCTGCCTTGCACCGCCGGCAGGTCGCTGGACGGTTGCACAGGTACTTGGCTCCGGGTTGGTTTTTCGATATTGGGCAGATTATACCAAATTATCCGCCCTCCCCTTCCACTACTTCCCCTTGAATTCCTCGGCGGTCGCCTGCCCGGGCTGGCTGATGCCCTCCCGCGATAGCACCTTGCCGATCGTCCCGAACAGGATCTGCACGTCCAGCCAGAAACTGCGGTGGTCCACGTACCACAGGTCCAGCCTGAATTTTTCATCCCAGTCCAACACGTTGCGCCCGTGGATCTGCGCCCAGCCCGTGATGCCCGGCAGCACATCGTGCCGGCGCATCTGTTCCGGCGTGTAGCGATCCAGGTAGCGCATCAATAACGGGCGCGGTCCCACCAGGCTCATTTCGCCCCGCAGCACGTTGAGCAGTTGCGGCAGGTCGTCCAGGCTGGTCGAGCGCAGGAAACGCCCGAAGCCGGTCAGGCGTTCGGCGTCCGGCAGTAGCTTTCCGTCCGCTCCGCAGCGCTCTGTCATCGTCCGGAATTTATATGTGATGAATGGCTTGCCCTTGTAACCGGGCCGCGGCTGGCGAAAAAGGACCGGCGTCCCCAGGAAAATCCATACCAGTAGGCTGATGACGAGAAGCAGCGGTAGGATTACAATTAGTCCTAGTGAGGTCAGCACCAGGTCCAGGATCCGTTTCGAAAGCGACATACTTTCATTCTACCAAAAGATTGTGGTATATTGTGAACAGAGGCGCAAAATGAATGAACGCATCTTGATCATCGAAGATGACCCCGCCATCCTGAAAGTGCTCCAGCGCGGCCTTGCCTACGAAGGCTACCTGGTCGACATCGCCACCGAAGGTCGCACCGGACTGAATCTGGCCCGCGATCATCACCCCGACCTGGTCATTCTGGACTGGATGCTGCCCGGCATGGACGGGCTCGAGGTCTGTCGCCGCCTGCGCATGGGAGGCAGTCTGCCCATCCTGATGCTGACCGCCAAGGATACCGTCCAGGATCGCGTCCAGGGTCTGGATGCCGGCGCCGATGATTACCTGGTCAAACCTTTCAACCTCGAAGAGCTGCTCGCCCGCATCCGCGCCCTCCTGCGCCGCACCCAGACCGAGCGCAACCAGGTATACGAATTCGCCGATCTCACCATGGATAGCGTCTCCCGCCAGGTCACCCGCGCCGGTCGCCTGATCCCCCTTACCGCCAAGGAATACGAATTGCTTGGAACTCTTCCTGCGCCACCCGCGCCAGGTGCTTACCCGCGAAGTCATCTTCGACCGCGTCTGGGGCTACGATTTCGGCGGCGAGAGCAATGTGCTTGAAGTCTACATCCGCTACCTGCGTCAAAAACTCGAATGCAGGAAGATCAGCGCCTGATCCACACCGTCCGCAGCGTGGGCTACGTGCTGCGTGAGAACCCCTAAATGTCCCTGCGTTTACGTCTGACAATCCTATACTCCGCGCTGACCGGGGGGGTTTTATTGATTTCCGGTATCCTGCTCTACTCGCTTATTAATGTCTTGCTTTACACCCAGATCGATACGACCCTCTTGCAGAACGCCACCGACCTGCTGACCGGTTGGCGCGTCGGCACATCCGGTGAACTGAGCCAGGCCACCCTGCCCAAGGTCAACCTGACCTCCTTCGTCTACTACCAGATCTGGGATAACAGTGGGCGCTTGAACACCTCCTCGCCCGGTCTGGGTCAGATCAACCAGCCGTTCGACCCGGTTGGCTATCAGATGAAACGCACCATCTACCGCAATTCCATTGTCCAGCAGGTACACCTGCGTACCCTCAGTGTACCTCTTGAAGCCGGTGGCAGACCTATCGGTGAGCTGCAGGTTGCCGCCTCCCTGGCGCTGGTGGACACGACCCTGCGCCTGCTCATCCAGACCATCATCCTGGTCGAGGTGGCCGCCGTCCTGTTTGCCGCCGCGGTCTCCTGGTTCCTGACCGGGCAGGCTATCGCGCCGCTCGTCAGCATCACCAACAGCGCCCTGCACATTTCGAACGCCGATGACCTGTCGCTGCGTGTCCCCAAGCGCGGCCCCCAGAATGATGAGATGGGACAGATGGTCTCCGCCTTCAATGCCACCCTCAGCCGGCTGGAGCAGCTTTTCGCCTCCCAGCAGCGCTTCCTCGCCGACGTCAGCCACGAACTGCGCACGCCCCTCACGGTCATCAAAGGCAACGTGGACCTGATGCGCCACATGAATGTCGCCGATCAGGAATCGCTCGATAACATCGAGGATGAAGCCGACCGCCTCACCCGCCTGGTCGGGGATCTGCTGCTCGAGGCGCAGGCGGAATCCGGCAAACTGCCCCTGCACTTCGCGCCCATCGAGTTGGATACCCTCTTACTGGAAGTCTTCAAGGAAATGCGTATCCTGGCTCGTGAGCGCGTCCAGTTGAAGTTGACCGAGATCGACCAGATCATGATCAACGGCGACCGCGACCGGCTGAAGCAGGTCTTGATCAACCTGATCTCGAACGCCATCAAGTACACCCCCCAGGGCGGCTATGTTTATTTAAGCGTGGGAAAATCGAGCGACAATGCCCGCCTGATCGTCCGCGATACCGGGCAGGGCATCCCCGCCGAAGATCTGCCGCACATCTTCGAGCGCTTCTACCGCGCCGAAAAATCCCGTTCGCGCTCCAAGGTTGGCGGGTTCGGACTGGGTCTCTCCATCGCCTATTGGATCGTCAACCACCATGGCGGTCAGATCGAAGTCAACTCGTCGGAAGGCAAAGGCACCACCTTCTGCATCTACTTGCCGTTGCTCAAACCGGAAGAACCCCGCGCTGCCGAACCTCTCAAACTCAAGATCAAGGACTGATGCCCAGCCTGCTGGCTGCTTGCCGGCACAGGTTTAGACTCGCCGGCTGCCTGGTAGTCCTGCATGTCCGCCGCGCTCACGACCCCCGCCGAGGCATCCGTGTAATAGCGGCTACCGCGCCTCGCATAGGCTTGCGTCTGTGGGCTCCACGTAAATTCAGCCTGCCCGATCACACCGATTCCCCCGTTATAACCCGCCAGCGTTAACCGGGCATCCCCGCCTGCCGCCTGCAGCGACCGTTTCAAATAATTCAGTCCGCGCAGGGCGTTGGTCTGCGGGTCATACGGATTCTCCCCCGCCGCGAAATGATAAGGCATCACCTGGAATAGCCCCATCGCCCCGGCGCTTGAAACGGCGGACGGGTTTCCGCACGATTCGATCTGCATCACGGTTGCCACCAGGTTCGGGTCTAGCCCGGCAGCCGCCGCCCACGCTTGGATTTGCTTCGCCCAGTACTGCACCTGCGGCGTAAAAATGGGCGCGATGCCCCTCCAGCCGCCCCTCCCTGGACTGTGATCCCCTGGACGGTCGTCCCCTGGTTGGTATCCCGCGCCGCGGCCAGCGGGTTGGCTGGACCGAAAGCCAGGTATGCCAGCGCCGCTCCGATCAGGATCACCGCCAGTGGCGGCAGCAGCAAGCCGGAAAGACAACCGCCCCCGGAAGAGGAGGCGGTTGCCTGGTTGGAGGAGGAGGAGAAACGTCGCTCTGACATGACTCCCCGGATGGCTAAGCGTTGTGAGGCGTATCGCTGTACTCGGCTTCGCGTACCGGCCGCGCCTGCAGCGACGCGTTGTGATAGCTTGGCTCGCTGTGACTGCGGTTTGCATCCGAGCGGGCTGCCTTGCTGACCGGGCGGAACGGGGTCAGGCCGACTGCCGGCGCCGGGTGGGAATTCATGCTGGTTGCCGGGCTGAATTCATGCCGGGTAGTGTTGCGCCCTTCGCCCTGGCTGAACAACTTGTTGCCCTTGATCGAGAAGGTGCCGATCAGCAGCACCCGGATCAGCAGGACCATCACGGCTACAAAGACCGGTACCACCTTGTCCAGCGTGGAGGCGCTGATGACCTCGCTGCTCAGGTTGGTATGGCTGGCGATCGCAACTGCCACACCCCACCAGGTCAGGGCTGCGTTCATCGCGGCTGCCAGGATCCAGGCGCCGAACAGGTACCACACCTCGGCCGGTTCCTCACGCCCCTGCTCGGGGGTGAACAGGCGGGCGATGCCGGCAAAGTCGATGCCGCAGAAAGCCAGCGCCAGGATGGTCGCCCAGCGGATGCCGGCGAAGGTCAGGTTGCCCAGCACGTCGTTCAGGGCGAACTGGGTCGTGCTGTAGTTGAACATCTCAAAGGCGATCAGGGCGCCGATGATGATCATGCCCCACGCCTGGCCCCGCTTGACGGTCAACCCCTTCAGCATATTTCCGAGACCACGGTTGTTGCGGATACTTGTATTGTTCATGACGACCTCCTTAGTCGATGTAGAACATTTATTCTAATGTCGACATTATAGAACGTTTGTACTAGTTTGTCAAGTACCCAATTTGCGTTATTTAGACAATTTATTAAGAACGTCAAAAAAAGGATGAGCACTCTTTGCTCATCCCTTTAATAAACCCGGTCTGCTTCTCCCCAAGCAGACCGGGTCTCATAGGCAACCAGTAACTTTGGCGGTGATGCTAAACTATTCGCGGCCGGTTTTGCCTTTTCTCGTATTGAATGATCTTTAGTGATCGGCTGCTACGACCCGCATTTCATCCGCTGAAAGGACCGTGGCTCCGGTGGTCGTGCAGACGGCCGGATATGCAGCCGAATGTGTAACGACACAGTCGTACCAGGTCGAGCCGGCTGCCACCAGCTTGATCTTGACCGTGGTCGCATCCGCATTCAGGTTGAAAGAGACGGACGCGATCTGCTGGGGATTCGCCGCCAGTGTGTATGCCACGTTCGAGATCGCATAACCCGTGATGGTCCCGGCTCCATCGCCAGCCTTCTGGTTCGGGATGCCGGTGTTACTGGCAGCGAATGCATACGTCACGCTGGTAAAAGCAAAAGCCACAATGACGACGACCAGGACTTTGAGTGAACGTTTTATGAACATATTAATTCTCCTTATGATGCAAATCGGTTGATGAATTGACAATATTATATGGAATTCTATTAAACACAACATTGCAACAAATAACGAATTTAATTACACATTTGTCAGTCCGTCGCGCATGGATTTGACAGGATTCCTTGCATCCAGGCTTGGGTCATTGGTTTTGACCTGGATCCTCTTACCTCTCCTCTTGACAAGGTTCTACTCCAGCTCTGCCGATTCACCCGGGACCTTTTTCGTGTGGATATTTCTCCCTCCCCTTTAGGGGATGGGTGGGATTCTTATGACAAAATACCTTGACGATCATCCTCCCACCTTCATCTCTTCCATGATCAGCCTCTGGAAATTGAGTATGAAGCGGAAAAGCCGCTTCATACTCAATTTCCAGTATTTCTCCCTCCCCCGTTTCGGGGGAGGGCCGGGGTGGGGGCTTAGATCCTCCTCTTGACAAACTAGAACATTTGTTCTATACTATCTCCAGGCAAGGGACGGATTACGCAGAGCAGGCTCCAGCTTGCGAAGCTCCTCCCTTGTTTAGCTTTCTATGGCACTACCATCTCCTCTCCCTACTCCTCCGCTCCAGCGGGACGCAAGTCTCGCACGAGCGCGGGGAGCCCAGCCCGGCAACCACAACGCCTTCAAGCATGGACGGTTCTCCCACCGCGCAATAATGTCCATGCTCGTGCGGAAACCACCCCGCCCGCTCCCAGCCCAGGCTGAGATCCAGAAAAAGATCACCGCCAGCGGCTCGGTCCTCGACCTGGCCCTCTCCGCTTGGTCCCACCACCGCGGCACCCGCCTCGGTCACAAGCTCACCAACATCATCCGTAATTCCGCCGACGCGCTGACCAGCCTGGCGCGCATCCGCTCCCGGCAGGCTGTTTATCTCTCCCGCCTGCACGATCTCGCCCGCCACGCCCCACTGCTCATCCCCCTCGAGTTCGAGGGCATCAACGTGACCCACCCGCTCGTATTCGTTCCTCCACAACCCGCTAATTTATACGCGAATTCAACTCCCCCTGCTCCTGCTATCCGTCGCAAACCGCCGCTCGCCAGCCCCTGGCTCACCCCCTCCCAGTGGCAGCTCATCGCCCCGTTCGTCAACTCCCTCCATTCTGAATTGGATTCAAGGCGCAAGTACCGCCGCCACTTCCCGCGCATCTTCTCCGACCGCTTCCTGCTCAACGCCATCCTCTGGAAACTCGCCACCGGTGTCCGCTGGCAGGACCTCGACCGCCTCGCCGTCCAGTCCGGCTCGGTCCCCTGTGCGCGTGCCTGCCAGGAGTACTACCACCATCTCGTCCATTCCGGCACCATGCCGCTCATCTACGACCGGCTCTTTTCCCACCTGGTCGCCAAATTCCCGCTCGAAGAGCTCATCAACCGGGATTGTTTCCGCATCCACCGCACCCAGCACCTCACCTGGTGGAAGTTCACCGCCCTGCTGCTCTTCCAGCGCATGCACCGCACCGCCCGCCGCCTCTACTGTAGTGACAATCCGGTCTTGCGTCTTCCCAGCCTCAGGCTTCCCATCAATCCCGACCGGGCCTTACTTTCGCCGGGTCAGCCTGACCCCCGATCTTCTCCGTGAGCTGCACCCCGCCCTGCTGGTCTTCCCTCACTTCCCGCTCCTGAAACTCAAATATCCCAGCTACCCCGGGCAGCTCATCCACGAGCCGCTCATCTCCTATTTCGATTCCTACCACTTCATCTCCACGCGCCGCTGGAGCCTCTTCAACCAGGGCAAATTGTCATTAAATCGTTACTTTCTGCTGGCTTTCATTCTTCTAAAATGGGATGGTCAGGCAAACGCGTGACTCGCATTCCTTCTTACAAAAATGATAATGCGATACCGAGTCCGATTGTGTATACTGGTCCTATCATTAATCTGTAACTAATTCTTTGTCGTTCAGTGGAGGAGACATGTTCCATAAAAAGATTGCCCTTATACCCGCGCTTATTGTTCTGACCCTCGCTCTTCAATTAATGCTGCCGGTCACGGCTCTCGCCGATGACGGCACCCCGCCGCCTGACCCTGCCGCAGAGACGACTGGCACTCAGCCTTCCGATCCTGCCACGCCGACTACCGACCCGGCAGCCGCTACAGTCCCCGAGATCCTCGCCCAGGTCCCGCCAGATACGGATATCGCCGTCGTCAACGCGGACGGCTCGCTTGAACCGCTCGTCACCCAGGCTGCCAGCGATGCCATCGCCAGCAGTGACCCGATCTGGTGCCCATCCACCGCGACCGGTCCCACCGATCTTGCCTGCACGCCCGCCCAGGCTACCATCACCGCCCTGGTCGGCTACCTCGGATCGAACGCTGCCACCTACTCCGGCGACGGTACCATCTACTTCACCACCAATTACAGCACCAACGACGTCTATCTCAGCGGCAGTGATGCGAACTTGTCCGCCCTGCATGCCTTGTCGATCGTTGGAAATACCGGTGCTGGCGCAGCTGCCAACCTGACAGTACCGGTCTTCATTAATGGTTGGCAATATAACGTGGCGGTGTCAAACCTAAATATCGATCTCAGATCCTTTGGGTATTCCTCGACCGGTCTTGATGTAACAGGCACTGGTTCGATCGCAGTGATCAACGTGAATGTGACCGGATCCGATTTTGAAGGTGCTTATCTTGACAACGATCTCGGTTCCGGAAATGTCAATGTCGCGAACAGCAGCTTTACCAATAACAGTTCCACCGGTCTGTATGTCATTAGCGATGGACCAGTCATGCTGAATAATGTGAACGCCAGCAACAACACTTCAGGAGATGGAGCAGTCGTGTATCACGGCGGGGCGGTCTTCCAGAACAGCGTGGATCCCAGCAGCAACACTTCCGAGAATGCGGTTGTCCAGTCTCCCGGCAGCTCGGTCGCTGTTGCCAACAGCACCTTCAATAATAATGCTTATTATGGTTTGTATGTAAACAACGATACCAGTCCGATTCTTGAATCTCCTGCCACGGACGGCTTCCTGGTATCCTCAGGAGACATAGTCGTTGCGAATGTCACCGCCTCAGGCAACCAGTACGGTGCGGTCCTGGAAGCGGGCGTGGGAGACATTACCGTTACGAACAGCACGTTCAATAACAATATCTCCCCGGATCCTGCATACTATGGTGATGGTCTTGGCTTGGAGGCGCTCACATTACAAGGCAATATCTACCTTGATGGTGTCACTGCCACTGGAAATGACGTAGGTGCCCAGGCTGCATCGTTGCAGGGAAATGTGGACATCACCGACAGTACTTTCTCTTCCAATAATTTTGACGGTCTGGAAGCTGGCACAATGGATGGGTCGCTCACGCTGACTGATGTTAACGCCAATTGGAACGGTAATCCTGACGTCGTACGTAACATCAATGCCGGTGACGGCATCCTTGGTTACGCTGGTACCGGTGCCCTTTTGGCCAGCATGAACGGTCCGATCACGGTCCAGAGTTCCACCCCGGGTCTCAGCACCTCCATGTTTACCGATAACGGTATCGACGGGTTGCAGATCATGGCAATGGATGGTGGAGTTGTCAACTTGAACGATCTGACTGCCAATATCAATGGCTCTATTGGCGCTCACATTTCGCGCTTTTCACCATGCAGTACGATTTTCGTCACCCAATCAGCGGGCAACGGCATCGCCAGCGGCAGTGGCGTGATGGTTAATGTCAGCGGCGGCACATACTCACTTAACAGCTCGTTTGGTATCTACGCCGAAGTTGGTCCCTCCGGTCAGCTCAATTTCGACCCCTCCAACGAAACTAAATTCCTGCCGGGCAATGGTCCCTTCCCCTGGAGCCCCATTAATAATTCTTTGATCGACACTACCGACTACTACCCCTGCCCGACCCCCGATCAACCCACGCCGCAGGAAAGACCATACCAGATCGTGGCAGTCCCCGAGACCGGTGCCACGCCTGTGGATCAGGATTGCGATAATTTCGCTGGCACGATCATGGTTCTGCCCGGCGAACATAAAGTGACCATCAACTGCCCTGCCCACGGATCGATGCTGCTCAACACGCTGACCCAGTCTGGGTTGCCCGGCGGCATTCCGCAGGGAGTCTCATTCCTCTACGGCTACGATTTCGGTCTGACAGATGGCGGTCAATCGGTCAAGGTCCTGCCTTCCGGCTCGCTGACGGTCATGTTCAAACTCCCGACACCCGTTTCTGCCGGCGATCATTTCGGCATCCTCTACTGGGATCCCACCGCCTCTGGCGGTACCGGCGGCTGGGTGGAACTGCCTGAATTTGGCGCCCTCCCCGATGGCAATCCACTAAGCTTCGCCCTCCACCCGGATGCCAGCCCTGCCGACGGGATGACCATCCTCTCCGGTGTGCACACCTTCGAGGACTTCATCAAAGCCACCGTCAATTTCACGGGTACGTTCGCCCTGATCAAGAGGTAACCCGGCAGCGATCGTTGAAACTCGCAAAGGGACGGCGTGAGCCGTCCCTTTCGATATTTTCTCCACCCGCTGGCAGGTTCTCTCCATTGCCTGCGCCAAATTGGATAAAATGGATGGATGGTTGCGGACTGCTTTAAAGGAAAGAGGCTTTTATGATCGATCTTCACGGGCTGTCTACTGCTGCGGCACTCGAACAGTTCATTAGTTACTACAATAACGAAGTAAATAATAAAGTCTTCGAACCGATTCGGGTTGTTCATGGCTACGGCTCCACGGGAGTGGGCGGTGAGATATCCCGGCGCCTGCGGGCTTTTCTCAAGGATCATCCCGATCAGGTTCATTACGAAACTGGAGAAAATCTCGAGAACAACCCCGGCTACACCCTGGTCTACCCCCTCCGGCTGCTCCCCTCCACGACGGAAACCATTTCATCCAGGCTGCTTGAATTTTGCCGCACCGCAAAAAGCGTGGAGAAGATCCACAATAAGTTCCGCATCCTGGGGGATGCCGAGGTGAAAGCCGCCATCCGCTCGCTTGAACAGCAGGGACAATTGAAGTTGATTATCAAGGGCAGGGTCAGGGCGTATATCACGGTCAGTCCGAAATGATCCCCGCCGCAAAATCAGAATATAATAACCCCCATCCATCCTTCCCGTTTGTCGGAGCACTTTATGGACACCTCCACCCTCCACAACCGTTATGAAGACCTCAAGCAGCAGATCCACTTCCACAACCACCGTTATCATGTACTCGATGACCCCCTGATCAGCGATCTCGAATTCGACCGGCTAGTGCAGGAACTGAAAAAGATCGAAGCGGACCATCCGAATTGGATCACGCCCAACTCCCCCAGCCAGCGTGCCGGGGCAACCCCTTCTGAGAAATTCGAAAAGATCCGCCACCCGCGGCCGATCCTCAGCCTGGCAAATGCCTTCGGCGCCCAGGATGCCCGTGCCTGGTATGAGCGTGTGCGCCGGCTCGATGACCGGGTCGCGCGCGCCCGCTTTGTGGTCGAGCCCAAGATCGACGGTTTAAGCGTGGTCCTCCATTATCGGGACGGCGTCTTTGTCCAGGGCGCCACCCGCGGCGACGGCGAGATCGGGGAGGACATCACCGCCAACCTGCGCACCGTCAAAGCCATCCCGCTCCGCATCCCCCTCCGCCAGAAAGAAAAACAGCCCTCCGTCATCGTCCCATCCTACCTGGTTGTGCGTGGGGAGATGTTCATTCGCATTGAAGATTTCGATAAGCTGAATCGTAAGCTGGAGGAGGCCGGTGAGAAAACCTATCTCAACCCGCGTAACACCGCCGCCGGGTCGTTGCGCCAGCTTGACCCTTCGATTACCGCCATGCGACCTCTTACCCTCTTGGTCTACCAGGTCGTGTACTCTGAGGGTGGTGCCGTCCCTTCCAGCCAGTGGGAGTTATTGGCGTGGTTGAAAGCGCTTGGCTTTCCGGTCACCGCTGTCGTCAAACGTTTTGACGACATCCAGTCCGCCATCGACTTCACCGCCACCTGGGACAAGCGCCGTGACGAACTCCCTTATGAAGCCGATGGGATGGTCATCAAGATCGACGACCTGGACCTGGCAGCCGACCTGGGTTTCGTAGGCAAGGACCCACGCGGCGCCATCGCCTTCAAATTCCCCGCCCGCGAGGTCACCACCCGTCTGATCGGGATCGATGTCGAAGTCGGGCGCACCGGTGTGCTCACTCCGCGCGCTGCGCTCGAGCCGGTCGAGATCAACGGCGTGATCGTCAAGAACGCCACGCTGCACAATTTCGACTACATCGCTGAGAAGGATATCCGTCCCGGCGACCGGGTACTGGTCAAGCGCGCCGGCGAAGTCATCCCGTACGTCATCGGACCGGTCGTGGAAGTCCGTACCGGCGCGGAAAAACCGTACAAGCCACCCACCGCTTGTCCCGCCTGCGGTCAGCCGGTCGAACACCTGGCAGGCGAAGTCGCCTGGTTCTGCGTCAACGCCGCCTGCCCGGCTCAGTTGGTCCGCAACGTCGAGCACTTCGTTTCGAAAGGCGCCATGGACATCAACGGGCTAGGTATCCGCATCGTCGAGCAGTTGATCGCTTCAGAATTGGTGTGCGATGTGGCTGACTTGTTCAGCCTGACGAAGGAGCAGTTGCTTGAATTGGAGGGCTTCGCCGATAAAAAAGCCGACAACCTCCTGGCGGCCATTTCCGCTGCCAGGTCGCAGCCGCTCGCGCGCCTGCTGACCGCCCTTGGTGTGCGCGGCGTCGGTGAGGTTTCCGCCCGCGACCTGTCGGTCCATTTCCCCTCGCTTGACCGCCTCGCTGCCGCCACCGAGCAGGACTTGCAGCAGGTGGACGGCGTCGGTCCGAACATTGCTGCCGGTATCGTCGACTGGTTCAGCCGCGACCGCAACCGCAAGGTGCTCGAGAAATTACGCCAGGCGGGTGTCTGGCCCCAGGGAAAAAGCGCGCCTGCCTCCGCCTCTGCCGGACCGCTGACCGGGATGACCTTCGTTGTCACCGGGACATTGCCAACCCTTAGCCGGGATGGGGTGAAGGAATACATCGAGCAGCATGGTGGCAAGGTCACCGAACTCGGTCAGCAAGAACACCTCCTACCTGGTGCTGGGCGAGGCTCCCGGATCGAAATACCAGAAGGCGCAGTCGCTGGGTGTCAAGATCATTGGTGAGGAGCAATTAAAGAAGTTGTGCGCAGCCTAACTCATTCACTCTGCCCTTATCGCCCGGAAGTTAGGTACACGACTTTTTTCCTGGCGAACGCTCGACGAACTACAGCATGGGTCTGGTTTGTTTTACACTCGTCCTATTGCCGTGATAGGTTGTATGATTGCCAGATGGATTTCCTGGCACGCTTCTCTGAATATCTTACCGTTTATGAAAGGAGCTAAAAATGTCCAAACCAATAAAACAATCCGTAACCTTCAAAGCTTCTCCCCACGCAGTCTATGAGGCGCTGATGGACTCTAAAAAACATTCCGCCTTCACCGGCGGTAAGGCGAGCATCAGCCGCGTGGTGGGTGGTAAATATACCGCCTACGATAATTACGTTAACGGCAAGAACATCGAGCTGGTCCCCGATAAAAAGATCGTGCAGTCCTGGCGCGCTCAGTGACTGGCCGGAGGACTATTTCTCGACCATTACCTTCAAGCTGACACCCATCCCTGAAGGCACCCGCCTCGACTTTACCCACGAAGATGTGCTCGAGGGCACCGAGGAAGAATTTAAACAGGGCTGGATCGAGAATTACTGGGAGCCAATGAAGTTCTACCTGGAAAAATAATATGGATCAACCTGGTTCCCGTTGATGGAACCTGGTCGGCGTTCAGCCTGCTCCCCGACCGTCCACGCGAGCCGCACCAATCAATCCGGTGAATCAGGTATCGTATGTGCCTGCAAAATATTGAACCTTGACGATGTCCGCCCGGGATGATATAGTTGCGCCCAATATGTCAACCCCCCGCATCCTCATCGTTGATGATAATAACCAGCACATTTCTCCCCGTGCGGGGCACAGGCGTTTACACTTACGAATGCCCGTCCCATCCACCTGGTAGGTTTCCAGTGCCCCGCTAAACACGGGGCGTTTTTTTTACAAGGAGAATGCCCATGTCCATCTCGAATACAACCCCGGTCTACGCCGTCCCGGAAGAGAACCTGGTGCCGGTCGGCGATCATCTCAAACGCATGGCGCCCATCCCGCCTTCGCGCATGTTCCTGATCAACAAGTCGCTCAAGGTCTACCAGGAGAAGAACCCCGGCGCGCAGGTCTTCGATGCCTCCCAGGGCGACGGTGGTGCCAGCCTGCCGGGTGTGCCGCGGTCGATTCTCGAACGGGCTGCGCAAATGCAGATCGAGCACGGCACCGCTTACGACATGCCGTACGGCACCGATGCGTACCGCAAGGTGGTGGTCGAGAAATACTGGCATCTGGATCCTGCCTCCGGTTTGGGACCCGCCAACGTCCTCGGCACTGCCGGCGGACGGGATGCGCTGGTCAAGGCCTACCAGGCCATGCTGGCACTCGGTCATGGGCGCGAAGGCGATGCGATCGTCGTCTCACGCGTGCCCTGGATTTCCTACAATTGGGGACCATACGGCATCGGCGCCAATGTCCTCTGGTCGCCGGGCGACCCGGCTGACGGCTGGGCCTATACCGAGGATGGCATCCGCGCCACCGTCGAGTTCACCGCCAACGCTCCGGGCGCAAGGTCGCAGGCCTGGTCATCACCAACCCCGACAACCCGACCGGCTCGACCAGCTCGGTTGAGCGGCAGGTCAGCATCGCCAAAGCCGCCCTCGAGGCGGGCATCGCCTTCGTCCTGTTCGACTGGATGTACCATTACGTCACGGACGAACAGCCGATGGACCTGAACAGTTTTATCCAGCAGTTTACTCCCGAGCGAGCGCAAGCGGCTTATGTTCCTGGACGGCATCACCAAAAGCCTGGGGGCGTCCAACATCCGCAACTGCCACCTGATTGCCTCCGAGGAAGTTATCAAATTCATTACTGCACGCGCTTCCCACACGGTCATGCCGTCATTCTATTCGCTGGCGGTTGCAATGGCAGCCTATGAAATGGGTTATGCCGAGGCCAGCCGGTCGATCGTCGAACCGACAAACGCCAGCCGCGTCGTGCTGAAAAAATACCTGGTCGATAACGGTTTCGTCCATATCATGGGCAAGGGCTATTATGCCTTCATCGAAGTGGGCAAATGGCTGGATGCAAAGGGCTGGAGCGATAGCGAGCCGCTCGGACAGTACCTGGCTGAACAACATGGTGTAGCCATCGTCCCGGGTGCCTTCTTCTCACCCTTCGGTGGACGCTGGGTGCGTTTCTCCTATGCCACCCCGCCAGACAGGACCATGGGCGCAGCCGCACGCTTGTTGGAAGGGTTGAATGCTCTACTGTAAGACTTTTTCGTCATATCCAAACCTGGGCATCCGTTCAGACTTCTTTGCAAAACGGTTTCCATTGTTATTGCCTGATTGATCATCCCTTACAGGTGAACCATGCAGCCTCAGAATCAATTCCTTGATAAATACCAGCTTGCCCTGGAAACAGCGTTGAAGGAAAAACCTCCTCCGGCTTGTGCGGGTTCGAGCTGGAATGGAATATGCTCGACGAACAGTTCCACCCCCTTCTGACGGTCGGAACCGGACCAGACCGGCATTCCTTCGTGGATTACCTTCGAGCCGATTACATCCCGGCTTGGGCGGAAAATTTCCATCAGTTGGAAGTATTTCATTGGATGATCGAGTGGGTCACCCGTCCTTATTATCATCCGAGGCTGGCAGTCTACGAAGGCCGCCTGCTGGAAGCCTTGCTGCTCAACTCCCTCGATCGCGCCGGGCGGGCTTTTGGGGAACACCTGTACAGCTGGCACGGCAACCTGCTTTACCCGGTTGAGGCCAGCCCCGACGTGATCCCAGGTGGCTGGCACCTGGCAAAGCGCCGCTACCTGGAACGCTGCGTGAACCTGTTCGGTTCATCGCTGGCAACTGCCGGCATCCATACCAATCTTTCGCTGCCCGACCCGCTCTTCGCCTGGGATTTCATCCACCTGCCGTCCTCGGACCGTGGTGAAGCCCACCTGGATGTCTTCAAGTCTGAGTTTTACGTGACCGCCACACGTCTTATGCGTGCCTTCGTTGCCTTGTTCATCGCCACCGCGGCATCCACTCCGCTGCGGGCGGAGAACGGGCCGAAAGGTCCCCGTACGATCCTGACCGAAGCGGATTCAGTTCGCAACCTGACTTTTCCCAACCCATCCGAGATCGACCGTCCGGACCTGTATCGTTCCTACTCGGATTATTTACGTATCTCCTACGATCTGGTACAGCGCGGTGTACGCTTTGGGAATAATAACTGGACCCCTGTACGGGCACGCTCCTTCGCCGAGCCGGTTGAACGGCTGATCGCCGTTACGAGTGAACAACTGCATGAAATTTACAACCACGGCCTGTATTCCGCCGATGAGACCCTGACTGTGGACGAAGCCGCCCACCAGGTCGAAATGCAAAATCTGCGCGCCCGCATCGACCTGCCAATGGCACGCGTTGAGATCCGTACGGATGATGGCGGACAACCTCTGGAAGTGGACATTGCCAACCTTACCCTTAAACATTTACTGCTGCTTAAGTTTTACGCCGACCCGGAGTTCGCACGGTCCTTCCGCTACGACCGGGAAGACATTGACCGGGCGCGCAGGAACGAGCAGAACGCTGCCAGCCTGGGTCTGCGAGCCACGATCGATAACCCGTTCAGCAGCAAGCCGGTGGGTATGCGGGAATTCCTGAAATGGACGCTGGAGCAGGTTAGGTCTTTAGCCGAGCCACTCAAACTGTGGGATGACCTGCAGCCCCTGGTCGCCCAGGCCGAAGGGGAACTAAATACATCCGAACATCTGCGGGCACGCATCAAAGCCGAATTAGGAAAGAAGGCAGTCGAGGTTCCGGTGGAATACCTGCGCAACCTGGCAAATGAACGCCGGGCTCAAGTCGGCAACGACCTGGACCATATCGTTCAGGACCTGGGTAATTTTGGACCGGACGCGTCGCGCCTATCCGATTCGATCCAGCATGCACGTGAAGATTCTCGCCGGGATCCACTTCTGCCGGTAACATTCCAACCTCCGGTCAGGATCAACCTTACCTATCCTGATAAAACCGCAGAAGTGGTCGAACTTGCCAGGAAATTGATCCGCATCCCGTCCGTGACGACCGGTCAGGATGAACGCCTGGATGAAGTCCGCCGGGCAAGTGAACTGGTCTTTGATTACCTGCGGGAGCACGGGCTTGAAACCCGTTACTTCGAAGGTAAATACCCGGCAGTGCTGGCAAACTTCCCTGAGCAGAAAAAAAGGTCGGGTGGGGTCCTGCTCTCAGGACACTTCGACGTGGTCCCTCCGGAGCCCGATGACAGCCAGTTCGAGCCGCGCATCGACGGGGATCACCTGCTCGGGCGCGGCGCGGCGGACATGAAAACCGTGGTTGCCACCAACATGGTATGGTTTAAGGACCGACTACAGCAGGGTTCTCCATACCCGCCCATCTCCCTGTTACTGGTCGGCAATGAGGAGAATGGCGAGAGCGAGCCGATGGGCACACCCCATGTTCTTAAAAATCCTGGCTAATGAAGGTTACATTCCCGACCTGCTGTCAGCCGGGGAACGGACCGGCGAAGCAGGCACAGAGTTATATGGTGAGGTCTGTCCCGAGAATCGGGGCATCTTTCGCTTCGAGGTGATCGGGAGGGGTGTGCGCACCCATTCAGGTGTCTCAGGTAACGGGACCGACTTGACTACCCGCCTGCTAACCGCCAGGATGGAGATCGAGTCGCTTTTAAACCAGAACCTAACTCTTCAGGATCCGGGTAGTTGGAAATCACAGGTGCGCTTCCCATATATCCAGGTCGGATCGGTCGGAATGTATAATGTTACGCCCGACCTGGGGATGTTCGGGGTTGAAGTACGCCCCATCCCGCAGGATAACATTACTGCATTGCAGGAAGGGCTCGCAGAATACTGCGAAAAGAATGATTTCGAACTCAGTATGCCGGTGAAGGAGAACGGTATCGCTTGTGACCCGGCGAATCCAACACTGCAGGCTCTACTTAGATCAGTTAAGAAGGTATCCGGTCAGGAGCCCCGTATTGGGCGCAAGCTGCCGGCTACGAGTGCACGCTTCGCACCACGCGGCCAGGGTATCGTTTGGGGCCAAACCGGGAGCGGTCCACATACACGCCAGGAGGCTCATTTCCTGCCAAGCATCCTACCTTATTACCAGGTACTTCAAGTCTGGGGACAGGATTTACTGGATCAAGAAGGACAGTAAATTATCATCTCTTGATTGAGAAGAGTATCAATTCATCAATAGTAACGAAGATACCGAGGGCGATTTGAATAATTTCTTCCACAAGATTTTTATGAATATGAATATTCTGTCGATCCGCCTCAGCAAAGGCCGCATCGGCAGCCATCTGAGTACTCAAAAAATTCTGTTACTTCACAGCGTTGGTCGGAGGTCAGGAAAAAATTTCGTGACACCGATCGCCTATTTCCACATCGACGCGTTTTTCATGCTGGTCGGTTCCAACTGGGGCAAGGATACCAACCCGGATTGGTTCTTTAACCTGCTGGCTGGACCTGAAACGACCATCGAAGTCGATAGGCGCACGATCGCGGTAAAGGCACGCCAGGCGGAGAGTGCTGAATACGATCGGCTCTGGAAATATGCGACCGAACAACACCCACCGTACCTGCGATACAAGGAAATGACATCCAGGCACATCCCGATCGTTATCCTCCAACCGACCGAACTGGATATTCCAGTACTTGAAAGAATGACCCGAGGCAAATGTGCTTCGAATTGCGTATAAATTATTCATGGCCCTGAATGTCTTCGTCATCCGCATCAGCCGGGGACGGATCGGGACGCTTCTGGCCTACCAGACCATCCTCCTGCTTCATACGGTCGGGCGCAGGTCAGGGCGGCACATCGTTACTCCCATCTCCTATTTTCAATCCAATGGTTTCTTCTTCCTGATCGGCTCCAACTGGGGGAAAAAACAAAATCCGGACTGGTACTACAATTTGAAGGCTCATCCGGAAGCCAGTATTGAAATCAAAGGACAGTTGATCCCTGTCCTTGCCAGTCAGACCAAAGACGCGGAGTATGAAGGGTTATGGAAAATCGCCGTTCATCGCTATCCACCCTATCAACAATATAAGGAAAAGATCAATCGACGCATACCGATCGTCGAGTTGAGACCGAGAGTGTAGTACATATTATTGGATCTCCCGGGTAAATATAGGTTTTTCCAGTAGGGAGAAGGCATTCCTTGCGTGGATATATAAATCCGTGTGAAGGTCACAGCACGAGAGTTATTGATAGAAGTTGAAAGTAAACCAGGCAGGAACGGTTTTATGATAATGGTAAATTAATGTACCAAGGAGAGATACCATAATGACCATTTTTAAAATAATCAAGAAATGGCTGCCTTTTGCGGCGGTTACGGTCGGGTTGAGCATGCTGGTCTATTTAGCCGTCCAGCAATCCTTTCGAATGGGCGCCAATGATCCCCAGATCCAGATGGCAGAAGATGCCGCACTCAGCCTGAACGCCGGTGGCAGCGTGGAATCGGCAGTGCCGGCTGTTAAAGTGGAAATCTCCTCCAGCCTGTCACCTTTCATCGTAATATTCGACGATTCGGGCAAGATTCTTGCAAGCTCAGCCTCACTGCACGGAAGCATACCAGCCTACCCAGCCGGCGTTCTGGATTACACCCGTCAAAATGGCGAGGACCGGGTAACCTGGCAACCGGAGAGTGGGATCAGGATGGCAACCGTGGTGGTCCGATACGATAACGGCTTTGTGATGGCAGGTCGCTCCCTGCTGGAGGTGGAAAACCGTACCGCCAACCTGGAAAAGATCTGTATCGCGGCGATGATTGCAATCCTGGCGGTAACCCTGGTGTTGATCGTTCTGGGTGAGTTGTTAACCCCAAAAAAGGCAGCTTGAACCCAATTTCAGGGTAGGCGAGGAACAGTACGACTTCTTTCCTTAACCCTTCTGACACAACGGGATCCAATCAGCAATGAATGAATCCCGTTTTCTTCTTAATACCGGGTCGGAAATGGTGTTTTATTTATGCAAATAGGGTCTGTGCTATACTTAATCAGATTTTTGGTAGGAGAATCGCATGGATATCCACAGCACCGATGATGCCGTCACCCGCCGCATCTGTTTTTTCACCGATCGCGAAAAGAACCTCAAGACGAATGATCTCTACTTCTATAACATGCCGGTCGAGGAGATCAAAGGCGGTTCGCGTGTTATCGTCAAGGGACGCGAGATGGGGATGTATGCGTCGTACAGCTACCTCGGCCTGATCGGGCACCCACGCATCAACGCGGCTGCCAAGGCGGCGGTGGATAAATTTGGCACCGGAACCAACGGCGTCCGCCTGCTGGCCGGCACGCTGACGATCCATACAGAACTTGAAGAGACCATAGCGGACTTCAAGCATGCCGAAGCGGCAATCACCTACTCCTCCGGCTACGTTACCAACCTGACTGTCATCTCAACCCTGATGGGGCGCGGTGATTTTGTCATCTCTGATAAGCTCAACCATGCCTCCATCGTAGACGGATGCCTGATGTCTGGTGCCGAATTCCGGCGCTTCAAGCATAATGACATGCTGGAACTGGAACACCGCCTTCAGCAAACACCCAGCGAGGCAGCCAAATTGGTCGTGGCAGACGCTGTCTTCAGTATGGATGGCGACATGCTCGACCTGCCAAAAACGGTCGAACTGTGTAAAAAATATAATGCCTGGTTAATGATCGACGAGGCCCACTCTGTGGGCGTACTTGGCAAGAGTGGGCGCGGCATCGAAGAACACTTCGGTCTTGGAGATGTGATCGACATCAAGATGGGGACGCTCAGTAAGACCATCCCTTCCGTGGGCGGCTATGTGGCTGCAAAGAAAGAACTTATCCAGTACCTTCGCCATGCCAGTCGAGCATTCATATTTTCTGCGGCGCTGCCCCCCGCCCAGGCTGCAGCAGCAAACGAGGCCTTCAAGGTCATCCTTGATGAACCCTGGCGCGTCGAAAAGGTGACTGCCAATGGCAAGCAGTTCATCAACGGGTTGAGATCTGCCGGTTTCGACACCATGTTGACCACTACTCCCATCGTCCCGGTTCTGTGCGGATCCGATGAACGAGCTTACAAACTAACCCAGGTCTGCCAGCACAAGGACCTGTTCGTCCTGCCGGTGGTGTCGCCGGCGGTCCCGGACGGGATGGCGCGACTGCGTGCGACCGTAACCGCGGCGCATGAGCCCAAAGAGATCGAGCATGCCTTGGGGATCATTGCCAAATCCGGCAGGGAGATCGGCATCATTTCGTAAATCACAGGGGCGCAATTCAATGCGCTCTAATATTTTTTAATGACAAAAATATTCCTTAAACCTGGACGCGAGAAATCCCTGCTGCGACGGCATCCGTGGGTCTTCTCGGGTGCCATCGAACGTGTGGACGGCTCTCCCGCTCCTGGAACGACAGTTGAGTTGTTGTCATCAAGCGGAGCGTTCCTGGCGCGGGCTGCATACAGTCCTTCGTCACAAATCCGGGCGCGAATATGGACATTCGATGACGAGCCTGTTGATGTGGATTTCTTCGAGAGGCGCATCCAATCAGCCATCCGATCCAGACAGGCGATTGTTAAAAATGCGAACACCGACGCCTACCGACTAATCCACGCCGAATTGGACGGTCTGCCCGGTCTGATCGTAGACCGGTATGGTGGATCGCTCGTCACCCAATTCTTATCCGCCGGTGCCGAATTCTGGCGTCAAACCATCATCGATGAATTAGTTGAAATCAGCGGCCTCGACAATATCTACGAGCGTTCGGATGCAGATGTGCGCGAACTGGAAGGTCTGCCCGCTCGAATTGGACCTGCCCATGGGAATCCACCGGAAAAATGTCTCATCACCGAAAATGGGTTGAGATTTAACGTCGACCTGGCTGGAGGACATAAAACAGGTTTCTACCTTGACCAACGCCAGAATTGTCACCGGGTGCGGAAATTGGCTGAAGGTCGTGAGGTACTCGACTGCTTCTGCTATACCGGAGGTTTTTCGGTCAACGTGCTGGCAGGCGGGGCAAGCACGGTCTTATCCGTGGACGCGTCGGGGGAAGCGCTGGAATTGTGCGGACAAAATGTGCTGATAAATGAACTTCCCATTGAGCAACATGTGATCCTTGAAGGTGATGTTTTCCAACTCCTGCGAAAATTCCGGGACGAAGCCCGATCTTTTGACATGATCATTCTGGACCCACCCAAATTCGCACCCACGGCTGCCCAGGCAGAAAAAGCTGCCCGCGGATATAAGGATATCAACCTGCTGGCATTTAAACTTCTACGCCCGGGAGGTTTACTGGTTACCTTCTCATGCTCCGGGGGTGTGGATGCGGACCTGTTTCAAAAGATCGTCGCCGCAGCCGCATTGGACGCCGGTGTCCAGGCACAAATACTGGAACACATGTCCCAGAGCCCTGACCATCCAGTGGCTTTAAACTTCCCGGAAGGTTCCTACCTCAAAGGGTTAGTCTGTATAAAAAATTGAGGTACAACGATGGGTCAAAAAAAATAACGGGTGTTTGAGGAGAAATCGCTACCTCAAACACCCGCAACTATTCAATCGAATCGAGCAAGCAGATTGTTGTATTAGGAATTAATCCTCACCGAGATTCATAATTGAGCGCAGCAAACCTGCCAGCATAACGCCCAATTGCACACCCTTGCCTGGAGTGATGGTCAACTGGGTACCCTTCTGTTCAGCACGTTTGGTAAGCAGAAGCGCAGCTCCAACTCCGATCAACGCTCCCAGCACTCCGCCAACCACAAGAGTTTTCAGCTTCCACGATTTATCCGCCTGTTGATCAATCACGATCGGGTGATCTTCCATTTTTCTTGTCCTTTCAAATCCCACAGCTAACAAGTTCAGTCATCTAAATTTATGAATGAATGCCTTTACCACCGCCCCAGCCTGATGGGACCAAAGAACAGGTTTTGTAATGCCATCAGCGACTTTTTGCGTCTTCGTTGAAATACTTGCCACCACTCCCTGGGCGCGGGATGTATAACGAGGTGTAACCTGAGTTAATTTCACCAGACCATATATTAGAGCTGCAAGCAATACCGTCAACAACAAACCAAAAACGAGCAGCGGTGCAAGCATCCATATAATCGAAACGTCAGCCCACACCCCGATCCGACTGCTCCCACCGCTGACGACCAGAATGGCTGCCGCAATGATGAGTGCAGCCAATAAAAGGAAGGGTACCAAAATCTGCCAGATCAACTGGCGTTTATGCTCGCGGATGGATGGTGATTCGGGTAGGGACTGGTCCGGCATGCGCTGATTTTAGCACAAAAAAAGACCTGACAGGTCTTCTTACCTGTCAGGTCCGGTTAGGTTTGAAAATCTATTTATTTTCGTCCCATTGCATCGACCGCTGCGATGGCAGCTATCTGGACGATGGAATCGACTTCATCACCGGTTTGCAGAACGTGCACTGGCGCACCAGCGCCAACCAGCACCGGGCCAATCGCCTTGGCGTTACCGAGCCGAGCAAGGAGCTTGTAAGCAATATTGGCTGATTCGAGCGACGGGAAGACGAGCACGTTGGCATTCTTGACCTTGCTAAACGGATATCGCTCTTCCACGATATCGGCCACCACGGCTGTGTCCGCCTGCATTTCACCATCCACAGCCAGATCTGGACGCATGGCTTTGGTCAGTTCAACCGCCTTGCTTATCTTTTCAGCAAGTGGATGCGGAGCGGACCCGAAGTTGGAGAAGGAGAGGAAGGCTACGCGTGGCGTAACATCGATCTGCTTTGCAAAATCGGCCGCCAGGCAGGCGATCTCGGCCAACTGCTCGGCAGTAGGATCAATATTCACTGTTGCATCCGTGAAGAGATATACCTGTTCTTCAACAATCATGATGTATACGCCGATGACCAGGGATGCATCCGGGCTGGTATGGTGTACTTGCAAGGCAGGGCGAATGACATCCGGATATTCAGCGGTCAATCCAGAAACAGAAGCATCTGCATCGCCCATTTTTACCATCAAAGGCCCGAGAACGTTCGGTTCCCGCACACGTTTCTCAGCTTTTGCCATGGTCATGCCCTTGCGAGCGCGTAGTTCGTAAAATGCCTTAACGTATGCATCGAACTTGTCAAAGTCATTCGGATCCACGATCGTGCACTTCAATTTGAGCGAATATTCGGCTAGTTTTTTCTGGATGACATCCGGCCGGCCAATCAAGATCGGTGTGGCGATGCCTTCTTCCTGCACCTGGTGGGCTGCGCGAATGATCTTGGATTCTTCGCCTTCGGCAAAGACAACGCGCTTCTTAGGCTTGGCGGTCTTGGCTTTATTGGTGAAGAAGTAGCGCACGCGAGCACCCCTGCCCTGCCGGAAAGCCAGTTGTTCACGATATTCATCGATATCGACCTTCTTGCGAGCCACACCAGTTTCCATGGCGGCTTTGGCTACGGCGGTGGATTCCCATAACATGACGCGCATATCCAGCGGCTTGGGAATGATGTAATCACGACCAAACTTCAGGCTGTCCACGCCGTAGGCACGCAGGACGTAATCTGGTACATCCTCGCGGGTCAGGTTGCAGAGCGCTTTGGAGGCAGCAAACTTCATCTCATCGTTAATGGCGCTGGCGCGGACATCCAACGCACCGCGGAAGATGAAGGGGAAACCCAGCACATTATTAACCTGATTGGGGTAATCCGAACGACCAGTTGCCACGATAACATCCGGTCGGGCTGCCTTGGCGAGATCGTACTTAATCTCGGGGTCGGGGTTAGCCATGGCACAAATGAATGGGTTATCAGCCATAGATTTAACCATCTCGGGTGTCAACACATTGGCGATGGACAAGCCATAGAAGACATCACAGCCACGGACCGCATCAGCCAGAGTACGACGATCGGTGTCCGCCACAAATTCTTCCTTATATTTATTCATGCCCTCCTTGCGCCCTTTGTAGATCACTCCCTTGCTATCCAGCATCAGGATATTTTCCCGTTTTACCCCCCAGCGCATGGCGAGCTTGGCGCAGGAAATAGCGGAAGCGCCAGCACCGGAAATGACCATCTTAATTTCCGGCATGTTTTTTGCCAACAATCTCGAGGACGTTGGCCAGGGCAGCCGAGGAAATAATCGCAGTACCATGCTGGTCATCATGGAAGACCGGGATGTCGAGCATCCCCTTCAAAGTCTCTTCGATATAAAAGCACTCTGGCGCCTTAATATCCTCAAGGTTAATGCCGCCGAAGGTAGGGGCAATGGCACGCGGAACCTGAATAACCACATCCGGGTCGTGGCTATCAACTTCGATGTCGAATACATCCACATCAGCGAATTTCTTAAACAGCACCCCCTTGCCTTCCATAACTGGCTTGCTAGCCAGGGCACCTCGATCACCAAGACCGAGAATGGCTGTGCCATTCGACAATACCGCAACCAGGTTGCCCTTGGACGTATACTCGTATGCCGCCTCCGGGTCTTTCTCGATGTCCAGAACCGGGACAGCCACCCCGGGCGTGTACGCCAAGCCCAGGTCACGTTGCGTGTCCATCGGCTTGGTCGGGACGACTGCGATCTTGCCTGGTTTACCATTCAAGTGATGATAATCGCGGGCATCTTGATCAGTAATCTTGGCCATAGTTCCTCCAAATCGGGATCAGTGTGTAAGAATGGTTTATTATTGCATAAGATATCAAGCTCTCAATAGTTCCTTTTGTCACATAAAAACCAAACGCCTTACCCGTTTCCACCGAAATTTTGATAAAAAATGTTCGAATGCGACAAAGTCTGTGAGAGGGGAATGGTAATATTATAACCAGATTGCCCTGCCATCCGGCGCGCAATCCTCGACTATATAATGTATAATATCCCTGTCTAGATAATTATCCGACCGCCATATCTAATCATTCGGACGGTCACGGTTTGAAATGGAACTCCTGGAAAATCCTGGGTTTGCCCTTCGCCCCAAAGAACGGGCATATTTTATGGGAAGTCTGGATATAATAATAAACGAACGAACGCTGACAGTAATATTTACTAAATTGAGGACTTCCCCTCACAACCCGCCACCCGGTAGAGAACGTGTAACCGGTTCCCGATAAACCAACTGTGCCTCTGCTCAAGGCGGGAGGCTGACACAGACGTACGTCCAGGAATATCCACAACAGCCGTGACCCCCAAGCGGGTAGTCAACGGCTGTTTATTTTAAACATGACCAGGCGAATTTCTGCGATCGAACCCCAGCAAAACAACCCCAGGCGGATCAACCTCTACCTGGATGGGGAATTCGCCTTCGGTCTGTCGACATTTGTGGCGGCTTGGCTTCAAGTAGGCCAGGAACTTAGCGATGAGAAAATCGCCGAACTGAAGAACGAAGATGAAGGTGAATCGGCCTATCAAAAGGCTATACACTACATTAGTTACCGGCCTCGTTCATCCGAGGAAGTTCGCCAGAACCTCGCCAAGCGGGGCATCCCGCAAGACAAGGTCGAAGAAACGCTGACCCGCCTCCAACAGGCTGGCCAAGTCGATGACCTTTCATTCGCCCAAGCCTGGGTTGAGAACCGTAACACGTTCCACCCCCGATCCAAATCTGCTTTACGTTCGGAACTTCGCCGAAAGGGGCTTGAAGATGAGGTGGTGAGTTCTGTGCTCGATGAGCATGTGGACGAACAGGCTTTGGTTATTGCGGCAGCCCGAAAATATGCCAGACGCCTAAGCGGGTCGGAATGGGTAGACTTTCGAAAGAAATTAAGCGGTTACCTAAGCCGCCGCGGATTTTCTTACAGCACCCTGTCCCCGGTTGTCTCTGAAGTCTGGAAAGAAATCCAGACGGCGGACGATGGGGATAAATCTTGAGATGAAGGACTGGAAATAATGGAACCTGTAATCGTTGTTATCGCTGTTGTACTTGCCTTGCTGGTAGGTCTTGCGGCTGGTTATTATATCAACCGCGCTCAAATAGAAAAAAGCCGCCGCAACCAGCATGAGAAAGCCGATAAAATCATCGAAGATGCGCGAGACCAGGCGCGCACGATCGAACTGGGAGCACGTGACAATGCCCTGAAAATCTCCCAAGCCGCCGAAGGGGAAATTACCCGCCTGCGTTCAGAATTAACCCGGGAGGATGAACGCTTACAGAAGCGACGGGCAGAACTCGATAGTCGTGTTGAAAAGCTCGAACAAAGAGAGCAGGCGTTAAACAAGCGCCAAAGCGCCGTAGACAAACGTGCAAACGAGATCGAAAAACTGCATGAGACCGAAATGGTTGAATTGCAGCGCGTTGCCCAAATGAGTATCGGTGAGGCGCGCGGTATCCTGCTGGCTGAAGTGGAAAAGGAAGCCAGGAACGATATGGCCCGCATCATCCGTCAAATCGAGACGGAGGCACGTGAAGAGGGCGAGAAACGGGCGGCGTAAGCTCATCGTGGATGCCATCCAGCGAGTTGCATCAGACCAGGTTGCGGAAGTGACCACATCGCTGGTGCCATTACCAAACGAAGAAATGAAGGGGCGCATTGTCGGTCGAAATGGACGCAACATCCGGGCATTCGAACAGGCTGCCGGAGTGGATGTGATCGTGGATGATACTCCCGAGGCCGTAACGATCTCGTGTTTCGAGCCGGTACGCCGTGAAGTAGCCCGGCGGGCCTTGGCGCGCCTGATACTGGATGGTCGCATCCATCCTGCCCATATTGAAAAAGTACTTGAAGACGAACAGAAGGCTGTCGACAAGGTGATCGTCGAAGCGGGAGAACAAGCCGCTTTCGAAGCCGGTGTAGCCGGCCTTCACCCGGAAGTGCTGCGGATGATGGGAAGACTGAAGTTTCGCACTTCCTACGGGCAAAACCAACTCGCGCACGCGGTCGAAGTGGCAAAACTATCCAGTATCCTGGCGGCTGAACTGGGAGCCAACATTGATATCGCCCGGGCGGGAGGGTTTCTGCACGACCTTGGCAAAGCCATGGACCACAACCAGGAAGGTACGCATGCCCTGCTGGGTGCCGAATTTGCCAAACGCTACGGCGTAAACCAGCAAGTTGTCAATGCGATCGCCAGTCACCACCACGAAGTCGAACAGGAAAGCCTGGAAGCGGTGATCACCGAATCGGCGGATGCCATCTCCGGCGCACGGCCCGGCGCGCGGCGTGAAGACCTGGAAGCCTATATCAAGCGCATCCGCACACTCGAAGAAATGGCAACCTCATTCAAAGGCGTATCACAGGCGTATGCCATCCAGGCCGGACGGGAAGTCCGAATCATTGTCAAGCCGGAAGAGATCGATGACCTGGATGCCACCAGGCTTGCCCGAGATATCGCGAAGAAGATCGAAGAGACCATGCAATATCCAGGACAGATCAGGGTGACCGTCATCCGCGAAACGTGTGCAACTGAATATGCAAAATAATCGTTCCCGAACCTGGTAAATCCACCCATATTTGAGAATAATGTAAAGGACGACCACAGGTCGTCCTTTTTTATTTACATCTCAGGAGGGAGAGATACGATGGGCATCGATTCGACCTTTTCCCGAGGAGAATACACCAAAGAAAGGATCACCCCACACAAGACCAGTCCAATTGTGACTGGGTATACCACAACCGGGTTGTAGGTGTAAAGAATACCGGCTAATAGAGGCGAAATCATCGCTCCCAGTGAGCTGAATGTCTCCGCGACCCCATAGGCCAGCCCCATCTGGACTTTATGGATGAGTGGACGGATCTGGGCGTAGATCAGGGAACGGCAGGCGCGGTATCCACCCAACAAGAAGTAACCAAGGGCAAACCAAGGCAGACCTGTGCCCTTCCATAATAAAAGGCTGAAGGCTACCACCGAGAGCTGTGCCAGGAGGAATCCGATGCGTGCAGCAAAGTATCCAAGTCCCAAATTTAATAACGCATTCCCGAGACCAGCCACCGAGCCGAGCAAACCTATTGACTCGATGGAAAGGCCGCGTTCATTTTGAAGAAATTTAGGTGTCAGGGGTTGAGGCAGGTACAACGCAAACATGACCAGGAAAATGATGCCCAAAAATCCGATAAATCGATAATTCTTCCAAAGGCTGGGCGGAGGGACGGCCGGATCGTGAGTCTCACGCGGTTGGGGATGGATGAAAAGCAAAATAGCAGTGGAAATAATGAAAATACAAGCTGATATGAGATAAACGCTCTTCAGACCGAAATGACCAGCAATCGCCCCGCCTGTGACCGGTCCGATAACCGCTCCAAAATTAAAAGCTGCCGAGGCGAGTGTCATTGCCCGCACCGTAGATAATTTTCCACGGGCCGCAGTTATATAACTATTCATCGGGGCAGAAACGAAAGCTGTCATACCATAAAACAACACGCCGACCACAAAAACGGGCAGGGTTCGAGCTAAAGCCATTATCCATGCGGCTAGCATCCCTGAAACCCAGGCGGCGATCACCAACGGTTTTCGCCCCACTTTATCGGCGAGATAACCAGCGGGAATGTGAGCGATCATCATCGCCAGACCAAATGCACTGAAGATCGTTGCGATCGTCATGGTGTTCGCGCCCAGTTGGGTGAGATAAATGGGCTGGAAATAAATGAACATGCCCTCACCGATCCCCCAGGTGAAGAGGGAAATGAAAAGCAGGATCAGGTCAACGTTCATGAAGCTTCGGTTACCTGCTTGATAAAATCACCTGATGCCTTAAAGACTTCCTGGCGGGTCGGTTCCTCGGTGATAACGTGTCCCCCACCTTGCACCCATAATTTTTGCTTATCTGTTGAACCAAGCTGTTCGTAAATACTGTCCATGCTGCCCCCAACGATGTAATTGTCGTTACGGGAGTAAATAAGCAATACCGGTACTTTGATCTCGGGCAGACATGCTCGCATGATGCCCATTAATTCATTTAGTTCTCCCACGCTGCGAACCGGATTCTGAGGATAAGCTACATGCTGTGCATAGGCAGCCTTGTCAAACCAATCACTGCCCGGTTCATTTTTGCCCTTTGGGAGATAAGGTTTGATGCCGCTTAAGATCTTCACGATTTTAAGACGCAGATCATCAGGAAGTTTATAAGGCGTGGACATTGCCACCACTCCACGGACGGGGAAGCGACTGGCGGTAATCAAAGAAAGGATGCCCCCCATCGACAGACCAAGCAGGAATACCTGATCTGTGCAAGAACGAAGGAGGTTATAGCCATCCTCCACGGATAGCAGCCAATCGCTATAACGCGAACGGATCATATCCTGAGGATGGGTGGCGTGACCCGCCAACCGAACTCCACAAACCGTATATCCCAATTTATTCAGATACTCACCCAGCCAGCGCATTTCCTTGGGCGCACCTGTGAACCCGTGCGTAACCAGACAACCAATCCGGCTGTTTTGACCCTGTCCGGTAAAAAAGAATGGTTCTGCGGTGGGAATAATCTGTGGCATGGATTTGTCCCTCATAATAATCATGAAATTGGGTAAATCGAACTATAGAAAAAACAATTATAACTCTGGCAGATTAGCTCAAATCAAACAGCTCGTTTGCGTTTTGGAACAACCTTATCGGGAGTCTTTCCGACCCTAGAAGAGGTACTTAACCAGGCGGGGTTAAGTTTAGCGATTTTTCGATAAACCGGACATTTTAGGTCATGGGCGCCGGGAAGATAGCCAGAACTAACCAGTAATTCATTAACAATTTCACCACCGGTGAATACGAAGGTATGCTTGAACAGCTTCGTCCATTCGTCGCGTGAGAGTGGGTGGTGATCATCCAGCCAACCTTTGAACGATCCAAATTCCGGTCGCAACCCCTGGATCCGCCTGGCATCCTCGATGACCGCCTGGATCTTTAAACGATTCCGGATGATGCCTGCATCTCCCAGCAGGCGGTTAATATCAGCCTGCGTGTATGCTGCAACAATATCAACATTGAATCCATCGAATGCAGTTCGAAAATTGTCTTTGCGTTTAAGGATCAGGGTCCAGGAAAGACCAGCCTGGTTGATCTCCAGTGCCAAACGTTCCAGCAAAGCTGCATCATCCGCCAGGGGAAAACCATACTCCGTATCGTGATACGCTTTATTCAGGGTGTCCTCGGGGTGCTCCCGGAGATATTGGCAATAGGTCATCATGTTTACTTTCCAGCCTCTCGCCCCAGATAGCGTTCCAACTGCAACAAAGCTTCCGGCATATTCCTGCGGGAAAAGCCCAGCCGGAAGTAGTTGCCAGGATAATCATACAATGTACCAGGCAGGAGAAGAACGCCAGCGCTGGTCACGAGTTGGTGACAGAATTGATCGATATCCTGATCTAGGAGGCGCGGAAATGCGATCGGTCCGGCTTTCGGGCGAACCCATTCAAACCGGTCAGCATGGTTGGCAAAAAATATATCCAGCAGGGATAGATTATGGAGGATGATCTTGAGGTTGCGCGTCGATGATCTGCTGACGATGCCGTAGAGCCAACTCGGACAGGTATTCACTGGGGGCACTGGAACAAATGGTAGTGTAATCCTTGAGACCAGCCATCTTGGAATAAACCGTCGAATCCCGAGTCGCTATCCATCCGATACGCAAGCCGGCCAGACCGAACGATTTGGACATAACGCCCAAGGAAACGGCATTCGGGTTGATATCACAGGCTGATGGAAGGCTGTCCGCCGGGTCATATTCCAAGCCACGGTACACTTCATCGGAAAACAACAATATCCCGCGCTGCTGGAGGAGTCCGTTCAGCCCGAGATAATCAGCCATTGGCATCAGATAACCGGTCGGATTATGTGGAGTATTTAAAATAACCGCACGCGTATTGGGACGCAGGTTAGCGCGGAGTTGATCCAGGTCGAGCGACCAGCCGTGATCAGGATGGGATTCCCATAAACTCACTTTACAGCCGATACTCTTCGCAATTTCGAATAGCGACTGGTAGCAAGGCCAATGCACGATAACATGATCATCCGGTTTAAGGACCGCATGCATGAAAAGGAAAATCGCCTCCTCTGCACCACTATGGATCAGTATCTGATCAGGTTGTATGTTTGTATAGATCTGGCTGACCTGGCGCCGTAAAGAAGGCGATCCATTCGATTCGGTATATCCCAACCAAAGACGCTTAAGACCTTCTTCAGCAGCCGGTTCGTACGCCAGTAATTCATCCACCTGCATGGATTCACAATCTGAACTGCACAGCAGGTACTTCGTCGAGAATTCGTAGCGGGCAAAGTAACGTTCCAGCTTGAACGGTGCAATCTGCATCTCTCTCCTTAAGCGAAAACAGGGTTTATCCCTATGATCTATCCCTTTGATTTATCCGAGAACAGGCGTGCAAAGCCATCATAGGGTACCAAGGGGAGAATCTCAAACTCACTCAGTCCTGCCACAGCCAAAGGGAGGCTGGAAATTCGCTGACGTGCCTCTTCCAGATCCGCGCATTCCAATTCGAGCGCCGCAGTATGATTGTCAGCACGAAAATAGATAGCTCGCACGCAACCCGACTGCTGCAATTCCCATACACGCATGGCTTCATCCCGGAGAAGCGCCTGGGATTTATCCGGATTAACCGTTTGAAGTTCCTTTTCGAGTGCAAGCAGTTTCATATGATATTCGAAATGGGCTTTTCAGAATTGATCTGATTAGCAGATCCAATTTTTGTACCGGTCAGTTGCCGATCCAAATCACCCAACCTCCCGCAATTCGCGTGGCATATCGCTCAGACACTCGACACCAGCCTCGGTGACGACCATATTATCTTCGATCCTGACCCCATTACGATCGGGGAGGTAGATACCCGGTTCGACTGTGTAGGTCATACCAGGTTCAAGCAAGAGCTGGTTACCGCTCCGCATGTACGGCTCTTCGTGTGCTTCCATCCCGATACCATGACCGGTTCGGTGGGTGAAATACATTCCATATCCATCCTTCTCGATCGCATCCCGGGCTGCCTCATCCACCGCGGCGCAGGGACAACCAGGCTTCCCCGCCAATCTTCCGGCGGCATTTGCCGCTTGTACTATCGCATGTATTTTGTGGTACTCGGCATCCACCTGCCCCACCGCGAATGTACGCGTCAGGTCGGAGATGTAACCATTCACCGAGGCTCCCCAATCAATGACGAGCAAGTCACCAGGTTGTAATTTTCGGTCGCTGGGGGTGGCGTGTGGATTGGCGCTGTTTGGTCCGCTTGAAACGATCGGGGCAAACGGTAGCTCCGAATCAGACCCGTGCCGAAGTAATTGAACCACCAGCTCTGAAGCAAGTTGTTTTTCAGTCATGCCGACCTTGATGAGCGGTATCATTGCCTCGAGTGCACCCTGGGCCGCGCTGACAGCCTTGCGCATCGCCGCAATTTCCTCCGCATCCTTGCGAACACGCAGATTACTGACCAGTTGAGAGCCATCCGGGAAATTCCCGACCGAGGCACCGGCGGTAGCCTTAAGATATTCAAACTCCAAAAGACGCATCGTGCGGGGTTCCACGCCGATACGTTTCCCGTCCAAACCAAGCGAATCGATCGCGTTATTGAAAATACCAGCCCAACTGCCTGGGTCTTCGCCATATGGGAAGGCTTTCATTTCGTAAGGAAGCCCATTCAATTTGAGCATTTCCAGTTCGGGCAACACGATGACCGGGGCCTGCCCAGAAGTAAAAAGCGCCAACACCGGTCGCTCCGATAAGTGAAAGTGCAGCCCGGTCAGGTATACAAGGCTGGGACCAGCATTCAAGGCAAGAGCATCGAGACCCGACGCGCGCAGAGCCGCTGATAGTTTCCTTAGACGAGTGACAACCATCTACTCCTCCAGTTTATGGAATCGTTTCACGTAACCCACCTTTAATATCCAGTCAACCAAGCCAGGAAATATGGCTTCGAACAAGACCGCCAGGTGATAATAGCCCGGGATTACCAGCGTTCGCCGGGGATGGCACGCCAGGTCAACCGTCCGACGGGCGACGTACTCTGAGGACATGTAGAACCAGGCTGGTGTCTTGAGATTCTTACTAACCGCGGCATCCCCTGAATGGAGGCTGAACTCGGTCTTCGCCGGACCCGGGTAAAGACCACAAACATGTATCCCAAATGGAGCCACTTCGCGTCGCAAGGCATCGGTAAAACCACGGACGCCGAACTTGGTTGCTGCGTAAATGGAATAGGTTGGCGCAGCTATCAGGCCCCCAACTGAACTGATATTGATGATCGTCCCCTCCCGATACGATAACATGGATGGCAAGACTTTATGTGTAAGCTGGATCAAGCCGCGTAAATTAATATCGACCTGGTGATCTATATCTGCCAGCGGGTCGAGCCGTTCGAACCAATCCAGGCGACCCAACCCGGCGTTATTCACAAGGATATCAATGCGACCATAACGCTCGAGCACGACCCTTACCACTTCATCGATCTGGGATTGCACGGTGATGTCAAGTGCAAGCGGGAAAGCCTCGCCACCCTCTGTCTTGATCTCATCCGCGAGGGAGGTGAGACGCTCCATACGGCGTGCCGCCAAGACAACGAGACAGCCCTGCCTGGCGAACAACCTGGCCGCATCTGCGCCGAATCCGGATGAGGCACCTGTGATGAGGGTAATTTTATTTTTAAGGATTACGGTCATGAGTTTCCGATCGAAATGGTAGCGAATTTGTTGATCGTACCTGAAAACAAGCATGGGGATCAATAAACAAATGACGCGAATATTTTATCCTATTCGCGTCATTCATGTCTGGTTGCCAACGGACCTAATTCTCTTCGGAAGGCTCACCCGCATCCTCCTGCCTGCGACGCGGGCGAGGAGGATCCATGACAGATTTGGGAGACAGTGCGATCTCCAATACCTGGTCCATATGCTGGATCGGGACGATCTTGAGGTCCTCACGCACTTTCTTGGGAACATCCACCAGGTCTTTCATATTCTTTTCCGGAACGAGCACCACTTTCAACCCAGCCCGGTGAGCGGCAAGAGTTTTCTCTCGCAGACCGCCGATCGGGAGAACGCGTCCCCGCAGGGTGATCTCGCCAGTCATGCCCACCTCCTTGTAAACCGGGCGCCCGGTCAAGGCGGAGATGAGCGCCGTGGCAAGGGTGATCCCAGCGGACGGACCATCCTTCGGTATGGCTCCCTCCGGCATATGTACGTGAATGTCCATGCGTTCAAACACATCCAGGTCGATGCCCAACGTTGTGGCACGTGATTTGACATACGTCAGGGCTGCCTGTCCGGATTCCTGCATGACGTCCCCGATCTGACCGGTCATCTGAAGGTTGCCCTTACCATCCAAAACCGCTACTTCGATGGACATGATCTCCCCACCACTTTCCGTCCAGGCCAGGCTGGTCGCCACGCCGACCTCATCCTGCCGCTCAGCTTCAGTCTGGAAGAACTGCTGAGGTCCGAGCAATTTTTCAATACCTTCCGGAGCAATAATCGACGGGTAACGCTTCTCCTCAGCCTTGAGGCGAGCCACTTTTCGGCAGATCCTGCCAATCTCACGTTCAAAATTCCTGACCCCTGCTTCGTAGGTGTACTCGCGGATGATCCGCTGGAGCGCTTCCGTGGAGAACTCGAGACCGATATTCTCGATACCGCTCTCATCCAACTGGCGAGGGATCAGAAAACGCTCGGAGATAATAAGCTTTTCTTCCTCGATGTATCCGGGGAACTCGATCACTTCCAGCCGATCCAACAAGGCTGGTGGGATCGTCATCAAGGTATTAGCAGTGGTGATGAACATGACCTTGGACAGGTCGAAATCCAACTCGAGGTAATGGTCGCTAAAGGCATGATTCTGCTCAGGATCCAATACTTCCAGCAGAGCCGAGGAAGGATCCCCTCGGAAATCCGCTCCCAATTTGTCAATCTCATCCAACATGAAAAGTGGATTCAAGGTGCCGGCGCGTTTCATGGTCTGGATAATACGACCAGGCAAAGCACCAATATAAGTACGACGGTGCCCGCGGATCTCGGCTTCATCCCGCACACCGCCCAGGGAAAGACGCACAAACTTGCGCCCCAATGATTCAGCAATGGACTGACCCAGGGAAGTCTTCCCGGTTCCTGGCGGACCGACGAAACAAAGGATAGGCTGACGTTCCTTTTTCGGTTTTAAGGATCGAACAGCAATATATTCCAGGATGCGATCCTTGGCCTTCTTCAGACCGTAATGGTCGCGTTCCAGGATGCGCGCAGCATGCTTTACATCCAGGTTATCATCGGTGCTATTAGTCCACGGCAGATCCAGGATCCAGTCAAGGTAAGTCCGAATGATGCCGACTTCGGGCGCCATGGGTGGCATCTGATTCAGGCGCTCAAGTTCCTTCATCGATGTTGTCCGGGCTTGTTCGGGAAGATTGGCTGACTCGATGCGCTTTTTCAGGTCGAGCAGGTCGCGTGAAAAAATATCACCTTCACCGAGTTCGGTTTGGATCTGTTTCATCTGCTCGCGCAGGTAGAATTCACGCTGGCTCTTGTCCACTTCATCCTGCACGCGGCTGTGGATCTCGTCTTCCAGTTCGAGAACGTCCAGTTCCTGAGCCAACAACTTATTAATCCGCTGCAGGCGCTGGCGCGGATCTTTCATCAGGAGCAACTGCTGGCGCTCGGTAAGGTTAAAGGAGACCGCGGTGGCGATCATATCGGCCAGCCAGCCCGGCTCGGATATGTTCATTGCAAATAAATGGGCCTCTTCCGGGATAGCCCGATCCAGATTCACACAGCGTTCGAAAAGGTCAAGAGCGTTCCGCATCAGTGCCTGGGTGGTCTTATCCGCGCTGGCCAATTCATTAATGACACGCACACGAGCCTTGAGCACCGGCTTCAGGCGGGTAAACTCAATCACTTCCACCCTGCGACGTCCCTGTACGAGGGCGGAGGAGGTACCATCCGGCATCGAAAGCAGCCTGCCGACCGCCATCTCCACCCCAATGGGCATGAAATCCTCGGGTCCAGGATCTTCCAGCTCCGAATCGCGCTGGTTCAGGCCAATAACCGTCCGTTCACGTTCGTGCGCTTCCTGGATCGCCAGGAGGCTAGCCTCGCGTGAGACAAAAAGGGGGGTGACCATGTGGGGAAAGATGACGATGTCCCGCAACGGCAGGACCAGCGCCTCGATGCAACCATCCTCATCGGGGGTCGTGTTGATGATACGGTATAGTTCATCGGTACGCTGCGATAATGCAACGTTGAACGAATCATCTTCTTGAAACGACCAATCGTTTTGTGTCATATCATCCTTATGCAGTAACGACCATGTTAATTGTACTTTCAGGCGTTACTACCAATATTCATTTTTTGCCAGGCAGTTTTGACTTCTGCAGTAACGAACATACTGCCCGCCGATACAATTATTTGATCCGTACCAGCAGCCAATTGCATTGCCCGGTCCAAGGCTGCCTCCACTGTAGTCACTTCTTCCACAGGGATGCCCATGCTGACGACCAGTTTGTTGATCGATTCCGGCTCGGTCGCTCGTGGATGGATCGCTTTGGTTGCCAGAACAAGGCTAATCTGGTTTTTTAATATCTTCAACATCCCGCCCATATCCTTATCCTCGGAGGAGCCGAAGATCAGGATGACCGGTCTGCCGGGGAAGTAAGCTTCCAGGGTGCTGGCGAGTTTTTCAAAAGAGTCCGGGTTGTGTGCCGAATCCAGTATTAGCGGGGGATCGTGCAGGGCGACTTCGAAACGGCAAGGCCAGACCACTTTGCCAAAGCCCTGGCGGATGGCTTTTTTACTGACATCCAGCCGACTGGCAATCAATGCAGCATAGGCGGTTGCCGCGTTCGCTGCCTGGTGTTCTCCTAGCAATGGGATGCAAAGGTCTACCGGCTCTGGTGTAAAAATTGTCAGGTTTTGACCTTCGAGCGAGTGTTCACCGGTTTTAAAGGTCAATTCCCGCCCAACGAGTGTCAATGGTGCTTTTCGCTCGGCTGAGACCTGCTCCAGCACACGGAACGCCTCGTCCACCTGGGGGGCGGATACCACGGGAATTCCGTTCTTAATAATGCCGGCTTTTTCACCGGCAATCAACGTCAGGGTGTTACCCAACACTGCCATATGGTCATAAGAGAGGGAGGTTATCACAGCAACCCTGGGATTGACAACGTTCGTGGCGTCAAGACGACCGCCCAAGCCAACCTCGATCACAGCGGCAGTTGCATTTTGGCGGGAAAAATAAAGAAAGCCGAGAGCTGTGGTGATCTCGAAGGTTGTCAATTTAGGTATGCGTTCCACGAACGGCTTAATGATATCGACCAAATCAACCATCCCGGCGTGCGAGATCGGTTGACCATCGACCTGGATACGTTCGGTATAATCCTGCAGATGAGGTGAGGTATACAAACCAGTTTTGTATCCGGCTGCACTCAGTGCAGAAGCGATCAACGCCGAGGTGGAACCTTTTCCCTTCGTCCCAGCCACATGAATAACCGGAAAATCACGCTCAGGGTTTCCGAGTGCGGTCATTAACTCGCGCATCCGATCAAGGTTAAAATCTGCCTTGGCCAGTTCGGAGGATTTTTTCAGGCTATAATCCACAAACGAATAGAGATAATCGAGAGCCTGGTTGTAAGCGGTATCGGTATCCATTGAGTGAAAGCATTGTAATCGGCGCCAAGGTGAAAAGCAAGAGGCATCGAACTTGACCGGTGTTCTGACCATCCATCTACACCTGCCTGGCTGTGCTTCATTGAAGGAGAAGCGAGGCCGGCTAAAACCCCTACTGGCTCGTTTACACCGAGAATTCAACATCTCAACGGCGGAAATGGGACTGCACGATAAATGGCAGGAGGCCATCATTGCGTGTGCCATGATCGGTAATGATGAACAATTCCTACAATCCAGCCTGGAGACGGTTCGTAAATGGACAGTAGCGCACTGGACGGATGGTGATATCGTGGATACGAGGATAGAATATACATAAGCATGGAAAAGAAACTGGTCAACAATGAACACGCTCTACGAGCACCTGATGACATCCGGAGGCACGCATGGATCTAGGTTTAAATGATAAACGGGCTCTAATCTCCGGCTCCAGCCGCGGGCTGGGGTATGCCACAGCCCTGGGTCTCGCCCGGGAAGGCTGCCGGGTAGCCATCAACGGGCGTGATGAATTGAAAACGAGTTCGGCGGCAAAAACAATCAACCAGGCAACCATGCAAACCATGGCCTATCCCCTGCCAGGTGATATTACCAATCCTGATTTCCCTGAACAACTGGTCTCCAACGCCGTTAATATCCTTGGCGGTTTGGATATACTGGTTACAAATGCCGGGGGACCTCCATCCGGACCGTTCGATTCATTCGATGAAACCACCTGGCAAAAGGCGATCGACCTGTCTTTCATGAGCCATGTCCGTCTGATCAAGGCTGCTTTGCCATATTTAAAAAAATCCAAGGCTGCCAGTGTCCTGACCATCACGTCCTATTCCGTCAAACAGCCTATTCCAAACCTGATCCTTTCGAACTCGATCCGTTCAGCCACCGTAGGATTAACCAAGACCCTGGCTCTTGAACTGGGTTCATCCGGCATCCGCTTCAATTCCATCCTGCCCGCCTGGACGGACACCGAACGAGTCACCGAATTATTGAAGGCGCGCGCCAAATTGAACAAAACGAAAATCGCCGACGAAATTTCCCGTCAAGCCAAGGACAGTCCACTGGGGCGGATGGGTACTCCAGAAGAGTTCGCCAATGCCGCCGTATTCCTGGTCTCACCTGCCGCGTCCTATATCACCGGTGTAATGCTCACCGTGGATGGCGGAATGTACAAGGGTACGCTTTAGAAATAAAACCGTTCCAAGAGGATGGTTGTAAAAAATAATCCTGACCATATCATTTACGAAAGGAAACGAAAATGTCTGATCCTCGGATTACCAAATTAGCCAGTGTCCTTGTGAATTACTCATTGGGCATCAAGCCCGGCCAAACTTTAATGATCCGCACCCATCCGATCGCGGAAGAACTGACCCTGGCTGTTTACAAGGAAGCCCTCAAGGCAGGCGCCAATATTGCCATCCAGAACTCCGTTCCGGGCGTGGATGAGCTTTTCTATAAATACGCATCGGATGCACAACTGGATTATGTCCCCCCCATCCAAAAGCTGGTCACCGAGACATTCGATGCCACCCTCAGCTTATGGGCCGAGCATAACACCCGTGAGCACAGTGGAGTCGACCCAACGCGGATGGCCCGGCGCAGTAAAGCCAGCGCACCGCTTATGAAAAAAATGCTGGCACGCTCCGCCAAAGGAGAATTGCACTGGTCACTGACCGCTTATCCGTGCCAAGCATTGGCACAGGAAGCGGACATGAGCCTGGATGATTACCGTGAGTTCGTCTTTGCTGCCGGGATGCTCAATGACGATGATCCGGTTGTTTTCTGGAAAAGTGAACACGAGCGCCAGAATAAGATCATAAACTGGTTGAAAGGTCGTGACAAGGTTGTGATCAAGGGTTCCGATGTGGACCTGAAAATGTCGATCAAGGAACGGAAATTCATCTCCTGCGCGGGTCATGAAAACTTCCCGGATGGTGAGATCTTCACAGGACCGGTCGAAGAATCGGTGAACGGCTGGATCCGTTATAAATACCCAGCCATCGAGAACGGCAAGGAAGTGACCGATATCCAACTCTGGTTCGAAAACGGGCGGGTGGTGAAGGAATCTGCCACGAAGAATGAGGAATTCCTGACCACGATGTTGAATACGGACAAAGGGTCACGATACCTGGGTGAATTCGGTATTGGGACCAATTACGGGATCAATCGCTTCTCCAAGAACATGCTATTCGATGAGAAGATGGGTGGAACGATACACCTGGCGGTTGGAGCGGGATACCCCGAGTCGGGGTCGAAGAATAAATCAGGTGTCCATTGGGATATGCTGTGCGATATGAGCGACGCTGAAATGCTGGCCGACGGCGATCGATTCTACAAGGATGGCAAATCCACCCTCTAGAATAAATCCAATCAGTCCTTTACCGTGAACAGAAGCTCTGTTCATGGTTTTTTTATCGTGTGCTCTACTAATCCGGTGCCATAAGGAACAATATCTAAATCGATTTTTTAATCTTCCGGTCACTTACCCACTGATGCTCATATATTTTGGGAGCTGTATATTGTCTATTAAATATTGCATATATAGAACAATTGTACTATAATAGAATCAACCCATATCGGGAAGGGAATAACCAATATTTAAACGGAGGTGACAGCATGAGTACCCTTTTTGGCGCTTGCGGGCTGGATTGCTCGAAATGCGACGCGTATGTGGCCACACAGGCCAATGACCAGGCTGCCCTGGAACAGATCGCTGCAAAATGGCGGGTGGAATACAGCGCCCCATCCATAACAGCGGCTAATATCTTGTGCGACGGCTGCATGACCGGTGGGAGAACGATCGGCCACTGTGCCGAGTGCGGCATACGCTTATGTGCAGTCCAGCGCGGAGTGGAAAACTGCGCCGCTTGTCCAGATTATGGCTGCGAAACACTGACAGCCTTCGTGCAAAATGTACCCCAGGCGAAAGCCAATCTCGAAATGCTTCGCCAGCAATAATTTAACAGGCTGTGCGAACCAGAATCAGGGGCTTGAGGCGGTAAAACCGCCTCAAGCCCCTGTGGTTTTTCATACAACTTCCTGCGGGTATTTAATGGTAAATGCGAGTCTTTACCTTGAAATAAGACACATCAAGTATAATTCGGCGCATGTTCAGCCCCAAACAGGTCGAAAACCGCCTGGAGCGGATACTCTTAAAGGTACAAAAACCCGGTCGTTACGTCGGTGGAGAACTAAACGCCATAGTAAAAGCCTGGGATAAGGTCGATACCCATGTGGCATTCGTTTTTCCCGATATCTATGATATCGGAGTTTCCAATCTTGGTCTGCAGATCCTGTATGACCTGGTAAACCAGCGCCCGGATGCACTGGCGGAACGCGCGTATGCACCCTGGGTGGACATGGAGCAATTAATGCGTTCGGAGGGCATTCCGCTCTATTCACTCGAGTCCAAGCATCCGCTGGCCGCATTCGATATCATCGGTTTCTCGCTCCCATACGAGACACTTTACACTAATACATTAAATCTGCTCGACCTGGCTGGCATCCCTTTGCGATCCAGCGACCGTGCAGAAATGGACCCGTTAATCATTGCCGGCGGTCACGCCTGCTTTAACCCGGAACCGATGCATGCCTTCATCGATGCGTTCGTTATTGGCGAAGGCGAGCAACTCATACTGGATATCATTGACACATACCAGCGCGGTAAAAAAAACGGATCCAGTCGCGAAGACATCTTGCTTGAACTTGCCAAACTTCCCGGGGTATATGTCCCGCGTTTTTATCGGGTCGACTACTTGGAAGATGGAACTGTCGCAAGTATAAGATCTACCGTCCCAGATGTACCCCGGCGTGTGGTCAAGGCAATGCTTGCAAAACTCCCACCTGCCACCACCCGATTCCTCGTGCCAAACATCGAGGTTGTGCACCAGCGCGTATCGGTTGAAGTGATGCGAGGTTGCACGCGCGGCTGTCGCTTCTGCCAGGCAGGCATGATCACCCGCCCGGTTCGCGAAAGAAGCGTGGACGAAATCATAGCGGCTGCACAAGCCGCCGTAGATGCCACCGGAGCCGAAGAATTGGCGCTGTTATCATTATCCTCATCCGATTATTCCAATATCCTTGAACTGGTCACCAGGATAAGCAGTCAATTTGCGGGGAAACATCTGACCGTATCGTTACCCTCCTTGCGGATCGATACCGTCTCGGTGGAGCTGATGGAAAAGCTCAAGGACCGGCGTTCGGGCGGCTTCACGCTTGCACCGGAGGCTGCGACCGAACGCATGCGCCGGATCATAAACAAAATCATAACCGATGAGCAGTTACTTGAAACCGCCCGCCAAGTCTACGCACGCGGCTGGGTAAATATCAAGCTCTATTTTATGATCGGACACCCCAGTGAAACGCTGGAAGACGTCCAGGCTATCGCAGACCTTTGCCAGCGAGTCCTGGCTACCGGGCGTAAACTGATCGGCAACAAAGCCAAAGTTCACGTGGGGGTGAGTACGTTCATCCCCAAACCCCATACGCCATTCCAATGGGTGATGGTTGACACAACCAATCAAATCAAAGCCAAACAAGCCCTGCTGATGCATGAATTGCGTGGGAACGCATTCAAGCTCTCCTGGACCCCACCCGAAGACACCCTGTTGGAAGGCTGGCTGTCACGAGGAGACCGGCGCACGTCCGAAGTGATCCTCACTGCCTGGAAGAACGGCACCAAGTTCGATGCATGGCAGGACCAACGCAACTTCCAGGCCTGGGTTGATGCTTTCGCCACTAACAATATCGATCCAGCTTTTTATACTCACCGGGTTCGCAGCGCAGGGGAAATCTTCCCATGGGATCATATCTCCACTGCTGTTCGCAAGAAATACCTTTACAATGATTATCTCAAATCGCTGGACGGCACGATCCAACCCGACTGCAGGGAAACGTGTTATGCCTGTGGGATCCTTCCAACTTTTGCCACCGAACGACGTGAGTACCCAGGATTATTCTGGAAATGCCCAGAAGTCAAGTCACCGGGCAAGCATGTACCAACCCTGACGGGAGGAGGCTAGATTGAAGGCACGAATCATCGTATTCAATATCCTGGTAGGCATCCCGGGGGGGTGTCTCATTTTCATGGGAATGCTCATGTTCAATACACTACTGAGCCTGCTGGTTCCCCCGAGTTATTGGATGATGTTGGTCATTCTATGCATTACTTCTCTGGCAGTTGGCATGCTGGCACGGCTCATGCGACCATTCCACGGGATGGGTACCGCCATCGCTTCAGGTGTCATTGCCGCCCTGCTCATCCTTTACCTCTGGAGGGCATCCATTGCAGGCACAAACGACAGCCTGGTATTCGGCCCGGCTGGCATGCTGGTTACGATTGGATTCAGCATCCTGGGAGCCTGGATCTTTCCGATCCTTCGCCGGCGTACAACCGCCCGGGTGGTGAAAATAAAAGAGGCGGGGAAATGAAGTTATTGCCTGCCGGCTCAACCTTTCTTCAAGCCGGAAACCTATCGATCGCACCTTTCATTTGATCGAATGAGAATCCGGATAACTTTCACCAAAACAAACTCGCTGCGTTATACGGGTCACCTGGACCTGCACACGGTCTGGGAACGAACGATACGCAGGGCAGGCCTGCCTTTATCGTACACACACGGTTTCCATCCAGGTCCGAGAATCCAGATCGCGTCGGCATTACCCCTCGGTTTTATCGGACGGGCTGAGATAGTAGATGCCTGGTTGGACACAGTTGCATTCGATCCAGCAACCGCAGAGGTGCTCCAGAATTCCGCCCCGCCAGGGTTGGGGATCGTTGGGGTGGAGGTTGTGGATGAGCACAGCCCGGCACTCCAAACGCAAGTAGTCTCGGCAGAATACGAGGTCTCCTTGCTCGACCCCCATGATCGAGCGGAACTTGCCAAGAAGGTTTCCACCCTTTTGGAAAACCCGAAACTGCTGCGCGAACGAAGAGGGAAACCGTACGATCTCAGACCGTTGATCGAAGATTGTCACGTTCTTGAAACACAAGGTGGTCCCGATCTTTTCATGCGATTATCTGCACGTGAAGGCGCCACCGGACGACCGGAGGAGGTACTGGATTGCCTGGGCATAGCATTCGAGTCAACCCGCATCGAACGTGTCCAACTGGTCCTGTTACCGGCGATGCGACCGCCAGGGGGATGAATTCGGTATCCTTAGAGCCATCCAGAAGATGCTGGTAGATAGGCACAACCAGAGGCCGGTGCACAGTTCTAGTTTATGTAAATCCACTCGTGGTAAAATCGTCTCGTCCGCCCCTGTAGCTCAGTGGACAGAGCGTTAGCCTCCGGAGCTAAAAAGGGCAGTTCGAGTCTGCCCAGGGGCACTACAATAGCACTGCCACGTGGCAGTGCTATTGTATTATTCCTAAAAATTAAAAATCCTCGGAATATCCACGGGAGGAAAATTACTCAATTTAATTCCACGAATCCATATTTATAGATTCATGGTCTACAATCGATTTATCCACAATCTCGAACTTGGGAGATTTATCGTGGAAAAGACATGCCTAAACATCCATTTAAGTCGGTGGGATTTGCCAGGACCCCTTCTATGCTAGAATCATATTAATCTGTTTTTAATCCAGTTATTGCAAGGAGAACCCTTAATGGAAAATATGCCCGGAATGCCCCAATCCTTCCCACCGCCTCCTCCGCCTCCTCAACGCTCGCGAAAGGGTCTCTGGATCGGTCTTGCTATTGCGGCGATCATCTTATGTATATGTTGTGTCCTGACCGTGGTGATCTATTTTTTTCGGACGGATATCCCAATCATTTCAAGTTTTTTTCCTTCCCCAACGCCCACCGGCTTGTTTTATAACAACCCAAATGCAGGTATAAGTCTTACCTATCCCCTCACATGGAAAGTGTCCGAATCGGGTGATTCCGGAAGCGGCTATACAATCATCTTCGCCTCATCGCAGTCCATTCTTGACGATGTTTCAAGCGCTCCTACGTCTGGCGCCGCATTAGCGGTGCTAACGAAGGCACTGGACACCAGTACGATGTCTTTCACCGTGGACGCCACATCGATGCCAAAGGCACTCGACTATATTGCCTCGCAGGATTTTACCAATCTCACCAACGGTCAAGATGTGCGCGCATTGACTGTTGGAGGTTTGCCCGCTGCATCAGGTATCTACACCATGTTGAACGATCCGAAGCCCCCGTCGACTGCGTACCTTGTAGCAGTTCTACGCAATACGGAGATCATCCTGTTCTTTGGCGTCTGTCCACAGACCGAATGGACGCTGCATCAAGCCCTGGTCGAATCGATCGTGAATTCAGCCAGCTTTGTGGTCAGCCTACCATAGATCGGAACGTTTGATCATGTTTTTTATCAACAATACAGCCAGCCTTATAAGGCTGGCTGTAAATTTTTAGTTTAACCATCACCTGGGAATTAACGCTTCCCCATCACACCATCCGAATTTATTTACGACCGGTTAAGTCCAGACCGCCAATAAATTCACGCAGAACCGAATCGGTTGGCACAATGCTGTCATCTGCGACCGGGGATAAGGTTTTCAATAAGGTATACACTCTTTTTGACCGGAGGTAAGCATCCTGCCGCAAAGGATCATCCTTGTACTCTCTGGACCATTTTTCGAAGTAATCCAACAGCTTCGGTCGATAGACCGGCAGTTCATACGGCATGCCACTGTTGATTATGTAATCCGCCGTGGATATATACGGCATGATGTTCCTGAGTTCACCCGACCTGACGTAATGCCAGTGTGTCAATGTTTGCCCATAATCAGATGCACGGCTGGTGGCATCCCGCAACATTCTGCGCATCAGCCTGATATCTGTCCAGCGGACGTATTCCCCATCAATCCCTTTCAATTGCATTAATGGCTCGATGTACACCCTGTACATTCTTTCTTTGATCCCGTCGGTCAGTGCGGGAAAGAGTCCATAAAGACTGTCGATCAAGATTATTTCATTTTCTTCCAAATGAAGCGGGGTCGTTTTTCCACTGCGTTTGCCGGTCTTGAAATCATAGAACGGCATCTTGATCTCTTTTCCGGCCAAGAGGTCCTTGATGTGCCGGTTGATCATCTCGATATCGAGTGCCTGGGGAGTTTCAAAATCATAATCTCCGAACTCATCCTTCGGGTGATACTCCAAATCAAGATAGTAATTATCTAGTGTAAGCTCTGTAAACTTTATACCTTTGTTTGTCAACCTGAGAGCAATTTTTTCGGTTGTGGTCGTTTTTCCGGATGATGATGGTCCAGCAACAGTTGCCAGTTTAATCGTGTCCCGGTTTTCGAAGATGGAACTTTCGACTGCGTTAATATCCTGGGCGTATTCCGTTTCAGACTCCATCACGATATCCGAAATTTCCCCATTTTCGATCCTTCGATTGAGTCCCTCGACAGTGTTGAGGTCATGAGCGGCTGCCCAATCCAGGACGGACCATAGTTTTGCCCAGGGGATATTCGCCCCGATCTGATCAGAAGTTGATTTTCCCCCTAACCGACGCCGGTTCCTTTCGTCACGGTAAAGGATATACGCCTTTGCGACCCGGGCATGCCCGTTTTCGATCAATATCTTCTCAACGATATCTTGAATTTGTTCCACACCGGGGGGGTTATCCGGTCCGAAGGTGGCATCCACCATGGTCACAACTTGGTCGCTGAGTCCCTGGGCGGTCGCCTTGTCCCGCCCACCGACGGATACTGCCGCGCGATATATCGCGTTGGTGATCCTCTCCTGATTAAATGGGACCACCCTTCCATCTCTTTTTACCGTAAGCTTGGTTTTTGCCATATGTTTGATCCTGTCAGATTATTCTCGCCCACTTTTGAACAATACGACCCTGATAATAGCCATCATCCTATCGAAAGGAAATCAATTTCCTACCAGATACTGATACACGATAGTAATTATTATATTACAAAGGCGAATCGCGATAATGGATGAATTTGTTCCCTGCATTATTATCTTCGAAACTAATACGTTATAGCTCCAAAAAAGACGAGAGCATCCCAAAACCCGATTTCCTTTGTGCTAGAATTCAGTTCAATGATGAATCGGACGTTCCTGTTGATACTCCTGGCTGGGATCGCGACCGCCTGCAAGGGTCCAGCACCGACCATGACACCAGTCATGACCGCCTCGGATACGATCACGGTCACATCCACAGCTTCGTTGACCTTTACTCCCCTGCCTCCGAGCGCCACTCCAACCCCGGTTGTCGTCGAAGGTACGCTCAATATCAAAGTCAATGTCCGTAACGGACCTGGAACCAGTTATACGTCATTGGGGCAACTGGAGGCAGGACAAAAAGTTGGAATCATCTTCCGGAACGTTGACAGCAGTTGGTATCAAATCATTTATCCATCTGCACAAACGGGACGGGGATGGGTTGCAGCGACTTACGTCGTGATACCTGCAGGCACCCAGGTCCCAATGGATGCCACCGCCACACCCAGCGGACCAACCGGGCTGGTGACCCTGCACCTTAACGTTCGCAGCGGACCAGGGACGAATTTCGATACTCTCGGGACGCTGGATCCCAACCAAGTTGTATCACTTACCGGAAAAAATACCACTGCATCCTGGTTCCAGATCAATTATCCAGCCGGACCAACCGGACATGGCTGGGTGACTGCCCAGTACATCCAGACCGATGCTGCAGGTTCGCTACCGGTCCTTGATGACTATGGCAACATCGTGACACCCGGTGCCGCATCCACTGCCTCGGGGGAACCAGTAACCCCAACCCCGACCGTAGGTCCCGCTATATATGGATGGCAATTCATCCAGCCATCCGGCGGTTAATATTACCTTCACAGCCAGTGGGACGCACCAAATCACCTACTCAAGCCAGGTGTCTGCACCCCAAGGGGATATCGAGGATTGGGTTGGGTTCACACCTTATGCCGCCATGGGAACCAATGCACACTTGCTGTTCAGCCTGACTTGCTCCGGAAATTCAACCCTGCTGGTTGAATTATGGCAGAACGGGTCACCTATATCCGTGTGGGGATCGCTAGCCTGTGGAGAGAGCGATAAAGCCATTGTACTGGCTGCCAATCAGGGATATTTAGTCCGGTTGACGCCCGCTGCGGGAACAGATGAGCGTCTCGTGTCATATACACTTAGAATCCAAAATAATCCCTGATCAAAAATATGCGAGTCTACAGTTTTGTTAGTGGTGCTTAAGACCTATCCTACCGGGGGGTAAAAAATTGTAAAATGAATCAGCAGTAATGTCGAAATTATTTGCTCTGGGAGGGTATTATGTCGTCCAAATATTTATTTTCATTTTTAATCATTCTTATATTGCTCCTGTCAAGCTGCAGCGGTCTCCAGCCTGAAATAATGTCTCCTGCGACGAACTCCGTGCCGACCGTTGCAAACCAGGTCGTGGAGAACACCCCTGAAGCTACGCAGGCAGTCAGGGATGCCGTTGCCACCGTTTCCGAGCCGACAGCCCAGGAACCAATGGCATCCTGTTTTGAGTTGAGCCTGCCGGAAAACGCCGCCAGCCTGCCCGGAACGGGTCCGGTGACGTTCACATGGACCGAGCAACCCGGGACTTTTAAGTACATAACTACAATCACCAAACCGTCCGGCGAAGAGGTTTCCATCACCTCTTCGATAAACAGTTTCAGTAAGAATATGGAACTTCTACCAGACGATGGGATTTATAAATGGAAAGTAAATGCCTACGACGCAAACATCAATCTCATCTGCAGCGCAGGACCATGGACCTTCTCAAAAACTGGCGCCACACAGCCTTCTGCCACGGCTCCATTTATATCCGATGGATGTGTCAGCCTTTTGACGCCCACCAATGGGTCAGACTTCCCCGGTCCTGCCAAGGTGGATTTCACCTGGACGGAATATCCAAATGCTTATAAATACTTTATTACTTTCAAACCGCCCTACACCCCCGCTTATTCATTCCTAGCCTGGTCACCGCTGCATACGCGCTACGTGGAGTCATTCGGCGCAGGAGGAACATACCAATGGTGGGTGACCGTCAAGGATAGAAATAATAATGACATATGCACCAGCCAGGCTTTCACTTTCACAAAACCTGAAACGGTGGAACCCACGCAATCCAGCGGACTGTTCCATGATCAGAATGGACCAACCGGTACGGTTTCCTCCTGCGGATCGCTTTACTTCTCGGTAAAAACCTATGCCCCATCCGACGGCATAATCAAGGTGATCTATTCAACAGCGCGTTCCTCGCCGGATGGAAACTCTGATCCGCATATCGTCATCGGTAACGCTGGAGATTCGTCCGGCAGCGGCAGCATGTCACTTCCCAACGATGGATCCAAAGTTTACTGGCGATTTGCCATATACACGAGTACATATACATACGATACGCACACGTATTCCTTTACCTGCCCGAATTCTGTCGTGGCACCTCAATTCTCCGGGCAATCAGGACCAACCGGTGCCCAGTCATCGTGCGCATCGCTGGCATTTAGCGTAACCAGCCCGTTAACCGGCACGGCAAAAATCATCTATTCCACAACCAACTCTTCCCCGGATGGAAATGTGGATCCGCACCTGGTGTTCGGCGGTTCGGCACCCGGGTCATTAAGCCAATCATTCAGTGATTTTGCCTCGATGACAGGAGCGACTGTCTATTGGCGTTTTGCAGTATTCAATGGGAGTTACATTCACGATACGAACATTTATAATTTTAGTTGCCCATGATCTGCCCCGGGACATCACCTGCGCCAGCCATATGGCTGGCGCAGTTTTTTATTATACAATTGTGCCATGACCTTCGAACCAGATCATCACCAAACAAGTCGAAAGCTCCTTCTCCAAAAATCGTACGCCACACTTGTTCCAAGACTGGTGATAGCCGCATCGATCGTACTAGCGCTCGTTGGCTGTATCCCGGCAACGATATATCCGAACTGGGCTTACGCCGACCTGCGTCTGCTCGACACACCTGACACAGGCCCGACTCCATCCACTGACATCGTGGCAGTCTACACCCGCACTTATGGATCCGACCTGGAAATCCGCGTTGATCTACTGGATATATCCGTTACTCCTGATTATGACCTGGTGCTCCACCTGGCAACCGCACGAGGGAAGTTGACCGTCACGATACCTGCCAGCGGGCGACCAATGGTCAGCCCATCCGGAAGCGGGATCAGTATCCGCGTCGTTCGCGACCCATGGCTGGATACGGTGACGGTGCGATTTAACCGCTACGCCATATCGCAACCCTTCACACTACAGGTCACATCCTTTGTGCCCGGAGACCCAAAGCCTGCCGATGAGACTCCTTCCGTCCGTTCAGACGCCCCGCCACCGCTGACACGCGCACCCCTCCTGATCGCTTTCCAGGACACCTACCCGGCTGTCACCCCCGCCCAAGCCCTGCGCCGCTGGGACGGCGCCCACAGTGGACCACGAGGAGAACGCCACGGTCTTAAACACATCGTGGATGGCGCTGCACAATACCACGTCCCTGTTGCTTTGCTGGACCTTAAATCGCCTTCCAGCCTGGCTGCCTTGAACTTTGCCGGCGTACTGCCGATCATTCAGGAATTAGCCAACCTGAACCTGCTTATCCTACCTGATGTAGCCTACGCTGAACCAGCGGATATCGCGCTGGGATTCAGCCGTAAGACAGCTGCAGGTTTTAACATACCCGCAAGTCCCTTTATTTATGGACATAGTTTGAATTTTTTTTCCAACCGAGCGGCTCAATTCATCGCTCTGCAGGATCCCAGCCATCTAGGAATGTTGAACGGTATCCGACTGATCCCACTCTGCGCTAACACGGCAGATCAGGCGGGGATCGATGGACCAAGCCTAGATGTTCGACGGCAGTTGATCATTACCGCCAATGCAAGCGATCCATCCCGGCTGCTTGTTCTAGGCGGAGAGTTACCGCAATCAACCTGGGGAAATGAGAATTCAGCTGGACCGACCTTCGCCTGGATCGCTGCACATCCGTGGATCGAACCACTTACCGGGAATGACCTGCTGACCTTTCCAATTCGGGCAGAGCACAATAATCCTTCCGCCGCCAGTGGGCAGGTTTTTGGAATGCCGAACGCATCGCCGTTATTGGCGGAGTTGCAAAATGTCCCCAATAATCCCATCACCGACACCGCCTGGCGGACCTGGTTTATGCTGACCGCTCCCACCACGGATGAAAAACTCCAAAGCCTGCGGGTTAATTACATCAACGAACTGGGTGGTTTACTGGCCGCGGCAAAATGGGCGGGGGATCCAACAACCCAGGCAAATTGTTCGAATGATATCAATGGCGATGGTCTGACAGATTGCATCCTTTCGACCAACAATTATTTTTCATTACTCGATCGGCGCGGTGGCAGACTGTCACTTCTTTTCCATATCGACGCCAGCGGTGCACACCAATTGATAGGGCCTTCCAGCCAGTTCGCCATTGGATTGAGCGACCCATCGTTGTGGCAACCCGGCAAAGGAGAAGATGCCGATCCATCGGTGATACATGGAGCCTTCAGTGATGACTCAGATATTTGGGATCTCCGGTCGCCGTCAGGAGGTGGGGAAATAACCTTTGCCAGTCCAGATGGAAGCCAACTAAAAATCTACCGATTGACGCAGTCAGGTCTCTCGGTCTCGTATCAAGGCGCCGGTATCCACAGCACCAGGATCCCGCTGGCATTGGATCCTGACACGTTTTACTTTGGACCCACCCAATATCAATCAACAATCGCAACCGGGGTGCTGACCTGGGGCATAATCAACGGAGCAAATATGGAGGTCGACAGCGATGCTGTGATGACTATGGAGAGTTTCACCGATTCCCAGGCTTTTTTTAACAGCCCTGAAAACCCCGACACGGCATTCCCTGGGGGTCATTACCTTCCATTTCCATTATCAGTCATCACACTGGAAAGCGATCAAAACTTCATGGTTCAGATCAGCGGTAAATAATCCAGATGGATAATTGCATTAACCTTTCATTTATGGTAAAGTCTATTAACGAATCTTTACCTGAGAGCTGTGTATGAATAACCTGGATATTCCCGACATCATCATCAGCCGCTTACCAATCTACCTGCGAGCGTTACGCCATATGCAGGCACAGCATACGCAAACAACATCATCCCAGGAATTGGGAGCCCGGGTTGGAATTTCCGCTGCCCAGATCCGCAAGGATCTATCCCAGTTCGGCGAATTTGGGAAACAAGGTACCGGTTACAATATTGGGTTCCTGATCGATAAACTGCGGGAGATTCTAAAAGTCGTCCAGGTCTGGGATGTGGCGGTGATTGGCATGGGAGATATGGGGCATGCCCTCGCCCGTTACCAGGGCTTTAAGGACCGGGGTTTCAGAGTGGCAATGATCTTCGACAACGATCCCGGCAAAGTTGGCACCAAGGTGGAAAGTTTTGTTATCCGATCGACACAGGACCTGGTAACATCGATAAAGCAATCCGGAATAAAGGTGGCCATGTTATGTGTACCGGCCGCGGTAGCCCAGGATGTAACCGACCTATTGGTGGAAGCTGGTGTCAAAGCGATCCTAAATTATGCACCAATCAGCTTGAGTGTTCCTTCCGGTGTGCGGGTCCAATATCTCGACCCATCGATCGGTCTGCAAAGAATGACCTATTACATGGAATAATCACGAGAAATCCTAAAGTAAAAACGAGTTATGTGAAACGGGTAATTCCCAGATCACATAACTCATTTTTTATTGGATGTCGATTTCAGGGCTGGACCGGGATAGCGGCAAATCCCAGCGCATTCGGACCAATGTGAGTGCCGATGGCTGTGGTCACATTTACCAGCAATGGAGGTTCACCAACCTTTGACCGAATATCTTCAAGAAGTTGAAGGGCGGACAATTCAGCGTTGGTATGCAAGACAGCCAAGCGCTGGAGTGGTCCCCATGAATTCATCGCCGCGATCAAACGCTCGATGCCCTGCAGGCGTGTGCGAGCCTGCCCGAGCCTGTGTACAATTCCGAATCGAAGGTCTATCAACGGTTTTATTCTCAAGAGACCGCCGATCATCGCCGTTGCCCATGATACCCGACCGCTGCGGCGGATATAATCGATGCTGTCGAGCAGGGCAACCACGCGTGCCCGTTGGTGGAGATTGGAGATCAAATTCCTGACATCTTCCAGAACCGCCCCGCGCGCAGATGCCTCCGCCGCCAAGAGTACTTGAAAGCCCAACCCCAAACTTAATTGACCGCTGTCCAACACCTTGACTTTCTGACCAAAGTCCTGGGCAGCCAGACGGGCGGCGTTGAAGATACCGCTCAATTCATTTGGTGGATGGATCGAAATGACAATATCCGCTCCCGCCTGCAGCAATTTTTCGTAGCGCATCTGGAACGAACCGACCGAAGGTGAAGAGGTGGTCGGCGGGGGATCAAGGTCGGGAAGGATCTCGTAGAATTTCTGGCGGCTCAGCTCGATCCCATCGGTATAACTATGGTTGCCAATATTCACCAAAGCCGGCACGATTTCAATGCCATTCTGCTCGGCAAGGCTGGCTGGTATATCTGCAGTGCTGTCAGTGACGAAACCAATTTTCATTTTCTTTATGAGTTCGGGTTTTTCCATGATCACCAGACCGGTACATTGAGGACCAAACAAGGCTGCCATGTGGGGGGAAAGGGCGTGTTCACTGAAAGGGGTGGAAGGGAAAGCCTCCCGAATATACTGGTGAACAGGACGACTGCGGATCGTGTTGTGGTTGGCACCTCGCACCAGGGCGATATGTGCGGGTGAATCAAATTCATTCATGAATTCCTGGAAAGCCTCAAATAAATGCCGCTGGGTTCGCACTTTTTCCATCGGCATGAGTCGACCTTCTTCAATAACAAAGATGGGCAGCATTCCCATCATTTCACCGACCAAAGCCTGGGAATATTCCATATAACCGGAGTTGGCAAGGTAAGTCAATTCCGGGATGCAAAAAAGTGTGTAAATCCGAGGAATGGTTGCGCGGATCTCCCGTTCGATATTCACAAGGGAAGCACCGGTCGAAGCGGCAGCAGCCGCTACCTGGACCAGGTAGCCAAGACCAATCCCGATGCTCTGAGAATCGATCACTTCGACAGAGGAATGGTTTGAATATTGGACAGAGGCGGAGATAGCCTGGGAGGTAATCGGGCTGAGCAAGGAGGAAAGAGTCAAAACCAAAATCGTGTCAAAATCGCGGCTCAAGCGTGAATACAAGTGAAAGAATTCCTGCTGGGTCGGGGCAACCAGCTGATTCATACCGCTATGGCCCAGTTGAGAAGCTTTTCCAACCGGCTTAGTGGGTCGCAACTCGCACGGAATGATATGGACACGTTCGTGTCCAAGGAAATTGGAATGAGTAAATTGGGCAGTGCTGTCAGTCAGGATGCAAACGTTTGACATAATTCAATCTGGCAGGAACCGATCCCGGTTGTACCGATCACTCCACCGAGATAATAAATTGGTAATGAGGTTGACCACCATCCTGCACCTCTATTTCCTGGCCCGGATATGCCGCCCGAATCACATCGGCAATACGGTTGGCTTCCTTCGCAGGCAGGTCACCGCCATGGAAAAGGGTAATTAATTCAAAATCTGCCGCCCGGGATTTTTCCAACGCTCCCAGACAGGCTTCTTCAACGGAATTCGCTGAGATGGCAAGCCTGCCATTTATCAGGGCGATCACATGACCTTGCTCAACAGCCACATCATCAATTTCGACGGTTCGTGTGCCGGTTGTAACTTCGATCGTGGTCACATCTTTCATGGCGCCGGACATTTTTGCGACGACCGTATCGAGATCGCCATCAAGATTCAAGTGCATCATTGCAGCCAGACCTTGCGGAATGCTATTACTTGGGACAATCTGTACTTTCTTGACCGTTACATCTTTTGCCTGTTGAGCAGCCAGGATGATATTTTTATTATTCGGTAAAATAATCACTTTATCGGTAGGCAAACTCTCAAAAGAATCCAAGATGTCCTTGGTCGAAGGATTCATCGTCTGTCCACCCTCAACGATCGCCGCCACGCCCAAGCTGGCAAAAACACGTGAAATCCCATTAGCAGGCGAGACTGCAACGACTGCGATCTGACCCGGTTCGATTGTAGCGAGATCGATACGTTCGCGCGCGGCTTGATCCCTGGATGCATCCATCTGGGCTAACAGATTTTCCATGGCAATCTTGGTGATCGTACCCAGGCCTAAGACATAATCGATCGGTTCGTAGCGGCGGTCGGTGGGGACGTGGATGTGCATGCGGTACATCCCATCTCCTTCGCCCACCTGGATGGACGTTCCGATCTTTTCGAGATCCCCATAAAACTTTTCAAGGTTGAGGTTTTCGGTGGGTACAAAATCCACCACCACTTCATAGTCCTGTCCTGGCTCAATAGAATTCATTGTATTCTCCAGGTTCATCGCTGATAACGGCTGAACGGTTGCCACAGCAGTATCCAGCGGTTCCCCTTGAAGAAGACGCTGCATTCCTTCCAGAATATAAAAAAGACCTTTGCCACCCGAGTCAACCACTCCGGCTTGCTTCAGAACCGGCAGGAGCTCCGGTGTCCGCTCGACCGATGTCGCAGCTTCCGAGACAACCCGGAAAAAAATCTCGTGCAATTGGTCCGTTTCGTGGAATGCCTTATCGGCAGCAGATGCGATGTCTTTGGCGACGGTCAGAATGGTTCCTTCGACGGGTCGGACGACCCCTTTGTAGGCAGTATCCCGGGCCTCACCAAAAGCCCGGACCAGTGCGGATGCATCCAGGACTTCCTGGTTGTGCAGGGCGCGTGCGAAACCGCGCCATAATTGCGAAAGGATCACGCCCGAATTTCCGCGGGCACCCATCAGCGCCCCCTGGGAAACTGCTGCCGCCATCTGTCCAATCGGATGATGGCCCAACTTTTGGATCTCGTTATATGCCGATTGCATGGTCAAAACCATGTTCGTACCGGTATCGCCATCAGGTACCGGGAAAACGTTTAGGGCATTGACTGTCTGCTGGTTCACCCGTAACCAAATAAGACCAGCCTCAACCAGTTTCTTCAGAACCTGCCCGTCTACCGGCATGGATTTCAACCGCTCCAGCCGTTCTTGTGCATCCGGATTCATACTTCTAAAACTCTCACTTTAATCGGAATCGCTCACGTGCAGGCCTTGAATATGTACATTTACTTTATGAATGGGCATCCCCAGTGCTTTCTCCACCTGATAACGAACCGCATCGGCGACACTATCAGCCACGGTCGTGATGCGGGTTCCATACTCGATAATGATGTGTACATCAATGTCTATTTCATCGCCGTTATAATGCACCGACACTCCGCGTGCTGGCTCTTTTGTGATCGTTGCAGCGATGCCCTCAGCCAGATTTTTCGGCGCCAGACCCACCACGCCATAAGAGGTCAAAGTTGCGTGGTAGGCTATCGTTGCCAAGGCGTTCGGCGATATCTGGATACTACCTAATGTTGTCGTTTCTTCACCCATGGGATTGTCCTTTATCGTTTATGATAACACTTGACTTGTACAAGGATACGTTTCGTGGTAAAATACGCCGCTCCTGTAAAACCGACACAGGTATTATTTGCATGAAAGGAAGTTAGAAAATGGCTAAGTGCGCTCACTGTGGAAAGGCCACAACCTTCGGACATAATGTGTCCTTCTCGCATCGTGTTACGAACCGTCCCTACCACCCGAACCTGCAAAAAGTAACCGTAATCGAGAATGGTCGCAAAGTACACAAGATCCTTTGCACCAAATGCATTCGCACACTGGTTAAAACTGCCTAATCAATTATTAACCTGCAAACAAGGTCACGGCTTGCGCCGTGATTTTTTTTATCCGAAGAGATCAACCAGCCAAACCTTCACGTAATGACCGGATACCTGCAGCGATACCATCCGGGTGGTTAAAGACCGAGTGCGCTGCAACAAAGGCATCTGCACCTGCATCGCGGACCATGGTAATGTTCTGGTGAGTCAAGCCGCCATCTGTTTCCAACCGGACCGTGGAACCAAGCTCATCCAGCCTCCGGCGAATATCAACTATCTTGGGCAGAACCTGCGGAATGAATTCCTGTCCGGAGTATCCCGGATGGACCGTCAGTACCAGCACCTGGTCGGCTAAAGCCAGGGCAGGTTGCAGTGCTTCACCAGGGGTGTCAGGATTCAATGTTACGCCAGCCCGACAACCCAGCGATTTTATCAATTTCAAGGTCCTGGCAATATTCGGGCAGGCTTCCACATGCACGATCAAGTGGTTTGCCCCTGCCCTGGCAAAAGCTTCCAGCAGGTTTTCCGGCTGTTCAACCATTAAATGTACGTCGAGCGGCAGGTTGGTAGCCCGGCGACACGCTTCAACTATGAACGGACCCATGGTGATGTTATTGACAAAATGTCCGTCCATGACATCCACATGGATCCAATCAGCACCTGCCCGCTCTGTTTCGGCGATCTGTTCACCGAGCCTGGTAAAATCTGCCGAAAGGATGGATGGCGCAATGATATAAGGTTTCATCGGCACTCAGCGAATGGGCGGATTATACACGAAATAGATCCAAATCCAGAACGGGATCAGCCCCAGGACTGCTGTGAGTGCAGCCAACCCCAAGCCGATGGAGACCCAATCGATCTCACCTTCATGACCGACAGATGCGACCTGTGTATCGATACCTGACGGATCCTGGACAGGGTTGGAAGGAGCCATAGGTCCCGCTTCGGGTGTCAGCGCCAGCGATGGGGCGGTCCTGGTATTCCCGAAGTTTAGCAAGACACGACCCAATTGATCAGCCGTACGATAGCGTTGGGAGGGTTCCTTGGAGAGGACCTTTAATAATATTTCTTCAAGCGATGGTGATATATCCGGTAATAAATCGCGTAACGGCGGTGGAGCCACCTCCTGGTGCAAACGAGCCAGTTCAGAGACCGTGGTGGCGCGGAAAGGCAGACTGCCCGCCAGCATTTCATACATTATTATGCCCAGGGAATACACATCAGAAGCCGGCGATGGGGCGGCACCAATAGCCTGCTCAGGCGAAAAGTAGAGCGGAGAGCCCCACACGACATCGCTTTGCTCATCAGGATGAATACTGGCAAGTGCGCGAGCGATGCCAAAATCAGCGACTTTCAAGCGCATATCAGGGGTGACGAGCATATTCTGAGGTTTTACATCACAATGCACAAACCCGGCGCGATGGGCATAACCAATCCCTGCACATGCCTGGATGAGCAGTGGGAGTGCCTCGTCCGGGTTGAAACGGCCGCGTTGCCTGATCAAGGATTTAAGGTCAGTGCCTGGCACGTATTCCATCACCAGGAATAACTGTCCATCATCCAACCCAAAGTCGTGTACTGTGACGATATTCGGGTGAGAAAGGTTGGCAGCCGACCTGGCTTCCTGGCGAAAGCGTGCTTGAAAATCCGGATCCTTTGAAAAATCTTCGCGCAGCACTTTTACCGCCACCAGGCGCTCCAACATTTTATCGCGGGCGCGGTATACAACCGCCATACCGCCCTTGCCCAGTGGTTCCAGCAGTTGGTAGCGATCGTTGAGTAATGGCGTATCGTCCATAGGCTGTCGCTGAGGATTATAACACGCGGTTATTTTAGCCTTTCACTGCCCATTAATAATCGGAATTGAAGAATTATCCCATGCTGGAAAGCGTCTGAACCGGGGAGGTTTTCGCCAGCAAGACAGCAAAATGTCCAACCGCCCATGTATAATACAGATATGGTGGATACACTGCTTATCTACAATCCGGCTGCCGGACGCATCTCAGTGGGTCCATTCATCGGAGGTGTTATCCGCACACTGAGTGATCATGGCTGGCGGGTCGAGGTAGCGGAATCTCTCAACGGGCGGCATACCACGCAACTTGCCCGCATGGCTGCCAAAGAAAACTTCCGCGCAGTTTTCGCCATCGGAGGGGACGGCACTGCTGGACAAGCTGCCGCGGGTCTGATCGGCTCACAGACATCCCTGGGTATTCTGCCTGCTGGTACTACCAACGTATGGGCACAAGACCTCGGCATCCATGCATTTGTGTGGTCACACATCCGGGCATTAAGTCAAAATGCCCGCCTACTGGCTGAATCAAAACCATGCCTCATCGACGTGGGACTGTGTAACGGACAGCCCTTCCTGATGTGGGCAGGCATCGGGCTGGATGCGATGACGGTGAAAAAACTCACCCCGCGCAAACGGTTTGAAAAATACCTCAGCATCACTGAATATGCGGCGACAACCTTTCTAAATGCCACCCTCTGGCATGGGATGGATCTGCATGTGACAGTTGATGACAAGCATATAAAAGGTCACTACCTGCTGGCGGTTGCCACGAACATCCGTCGTTACGCCTTTGCGGAGCTCTCCCCGCACGGCTACCTGGACGATGGCTTGATCGATCTCTGGCTGTTTTCCGGCAGTACCCTGGCGGACGCATTCCGCGTAATGTTCGATATGCTGGCAGGACAACATACCAGTTCCGATGAGGCACGCTGTATTCCATTCCGCCAGGCGACGATCGAGTCCGAGACGCCGTTTTCACTCCAAATGGACGGCGAGGCCATGCTTGGTACCCAACGCATATTCCTTGAAACCCTGCCTCAAAAATTATCCATCCTCATGCCGCAGGAAGCACGCGAAAGATTGTGTAAACCGCAATAATATGAAGAACTTATTGAACAGTAAAGTCTTTTTTGCCATGCTCATCATCGCAGCGGTATTGTTCTGTTCCACAATTGCCATCATCTTCATCGTGCGACCTTCGGTGACGCCCCCATCGCTTACACCTGCTTCGGCAGACCTAATCATTATCCCGGCTGTGACCTCCACCCCGCGCAGCCTGCCTGCAACCCTGACCCCATTCCCCCCGACTGCGCTTCCCACCTACACACCCGGACCCGGACAAATCGCGGTAGGCGTATACGTCCAACCGACCACCGGTGGTGCAGGTTTACGTATTCACACCGAGCCCGCTTTAAGTGCCAACTTTTTTTCCACGTTCGATTCGGAAGTTTTTCTCGTTACGAATGGACCTCACCAGGCGGATGGCTATACCTGGTGGTATCTGACCGCTTCATACGACGCGACCCGGGCCGGGTGGGCCGTGCAGGATTTCCTGGTCGTCATCTCCCCTTCACGCTGATCCCGCGATGAATTGAGTTGATCAGGATACTATCCATCCAATGCTGAAACCAATTTATCCGTCATGAAACCATTATCGATCACTGCCGACCGCGAGAAAAAAGTACTGACCATCCTCTGGGATGATGACCATACCAGCCGTTATTCGTTCTCCTTGTGGAGGGCGGGATGTCCATGTGCAGAATGTCGGGGCGGGCATGACCGGATGGGTATGATCCCTGACCCCGCTGTTTTTGAGACAGAACTACCCGATTCGCCCATGACGCATCTAAAAACGGTCATGCCGGTCGGGGCATACGCAATCAGCCCGGTTTGGGAGGACGGACATGATGCAGGTATTTTCCGCTGGGATTATCTCCGTGCGCTCTGTCCATGTCCAGAATGCAGGCAGAAGTATTACGCAGAGAAAAAATAATAAAACCGGCGACCTCTTATTAGGTCGCTGGTTTTATATCATCCATTTGTATAACGCACTCACATCGGCATGCCTGTCAAGGAAACACAGTCAATGTTGGCGTCTGCGTGGGAAAACGCGTATTCGTCAATGATGGCGTCTGGGTCATAATCGTGGTTGGCGTAAAAGTCGGGGTTATATTGAGGTGCAGGAAGGCTTCATTACGCCACTGCTCAGGCATGGCTTCTGCCGGTAAGGATATTAATTGGTGCCAATCATTTTTCGCCCCTTCCAATGATGCTGGATCACCTATCTCTTCGAGGAATATTGCTTCCCAATAATAAACCTGAGCTTTAGTCACATCTGTTTTCGCCAGGGGGTATACATTCTTTTCAACCTGAACATACGCATCGCCTGGAAAACCCTGTTTATCATAGGCCATTGCCAAGGCGAGGTGGGCATCGTAAAAAGATGGGTCATAGGTAATTGCCAGTTTGAAGTCATCCTCAGCCAGTTGCGGATTGTCAAGGTTAAGGTAGGCGGTACCACGCTGGTAATATATCTGTGCATTGCGCCTGTCAAAACCGGCGGCTTTGGTTAGAATATCAACCGCTGACGAATACTGTCCGGCAGCATTGTATGCGATACCCAGTTTTAAAAATACCGCTGTTATCATCCGGTGCATAGATGGTATATGTCTGCAGCACACTCACAGCACTGGCAGCCTGTCCCGTTGCCAGATAAGCCTGACCAAGGGTCAGATAGGCGGGGACGAGGGTCAAATCCAGCTCGTTGGCGCGAATTGCAGATGCCAACGCGGAGTCAAATTTACCAAGCACCAGTTGTACATTTGCGAGATCGAGATATGCCAGGGCGGAATCAGGACTAATCTGGACAGCCTGCGTAAGGTCCGCTTCTGCAGAAAGGGCATCGTGGTTGGTCAGAAAAGCACCACGAAAAATATATGCCTCGGTAAAATTCGGGTCGAGTATTATCGCCTCACCAAGATCATCGAGGATTGCCGCATTCGGGTTGATACCCAGATTGGACTGGGCGCGTCCAAGAAAGGCTGGAGCAAACAACGGGTCTATTTCGATCGCTTTCTGATAGGCATCGCGTGCTTTACGGTAGTTACCCTGCACCCGGTATATCTCTCCAATATAATAGTAGAGGTCCGGAGCATCCGGTTCCAACCCGATGGCCTGCTGGAACAAGACCAGGGCATTGGTGTAATCCTTTAGAGCCAGAAATCGCAGGCCAAATTCGAATGCACTCTGGCTTGTGACCGGGTGTTCGGTGAGCACGTAAAGTGGAGTTGGGGTATATGTAGAGTTTAGGAACATCCAGAGAGGCGTGGCGCCGATGAAAGTTGGCGTGGCTGTACGGATGAGCGGTGTTTCGGAAGGAGTAAGAGAAAGCGTGAAAGTTGGGTGATGGGTGGAAGTCAATTTTATTGGCAGCGGGGCAGCGTTCAGGTGCAGGTATAACGAGCCATAATACAAGCCACCCGTTACAACCGCTGCAACGATCAATATCGTAAATAATCTTATCACCGGGTTTGCCCAACCGCGTTTCCCTTCCGCACACGGTTCCTTGGGCAGAATCAATTTCTCCTCCCACTGCCTGGGCCGGTTGACGGGGAACGGAGGCAGGGAATCATCAGGAGCCAAACCTTCCAGGATCGTCAATCCGCGTTTTGCGACGGCATTATCCGGGTCCGCCTGGATGGCCATTTGCAGGCAATACAACTGCTCCTTTTGCGTTTCCATTGCCGCGCTGAGCCATATCCAATATCTGGGATTCTTTTGATCTGTCTTCAGCAGACGGGTAAGAAGATCACGAGCACGCGCCCGGTCACCTTCCCGCAGCGCGTCCATCGCATCCCGGAGCATGATGTTGTCCCCGCGTTGTTCCGGAGGGAATTCCTCAGCTTCTGCCATGATTTTAGTTTAGCACAGGCTGTAGGAGTGGGCAAGTGGAAAGGGTATAATTTCTGCATGGGACGGATCCTGGCAGGCATAGTATTAATCACCGTTTTGACGGCTTGCGTAAACACCACCGCACCGGTGACCGCGGACGTCCCTGCCGTTCCTTACCAGACCACCACACCTTCCACAACTCCCGGAGTTTTCGCTCTACAAACTGAAATAGTCCCACCCACCCCGACAACCTTCATATATAAGGTTGTCCAGGGTGATACCCTGGTTGGAATCGCCAAACGGTTCAACGTCACCCTTGAAGCTTTGCTGGCTGTCAATCCTGCAGCCAAGCAAGGAGTACTACAAGTCGCAGCGACACTCACCATACCAACCGGTAACCAACCAGCAACACAACCAACTCCCACGCCGGCAGCAATACAGATATTGCAAGCACACTGTTTACCTGAAACGGGAGGCGGGTTATGGTGCTTCGCCTTGTTACAAAACCAGTACCCCGAAACCCTTGAAAACATCTCTGTGCTCTTTACCCTGGTGGATACCAATGGACAGGTAGCGGCAAGCCAGGCGGGTTACGGTCTACTGGATATACTCCCCCCCGGACAAAAAATGCCCCTGGCACTCCATTTTCCTGCACCCAGTGCGGCAGATGCCACTCTGCGAGTCCAGGTACTGACCGCCATTCAACTCCTGCCGGGTGACACACGCTATATTCCGGTCATGCTTGAGGACACGTTAATCGATACGGCAGCCTCCGGGTTAACCGCCCGGGTATCCGGGCGGGTAGTATTGACCGGCACAAAATCAGCTTCAAGCTTGTGGATATTAGCAACCGCCTATGATTCTGCGGGAAATGTGACTGGTGTCCGAAGATGGGAATCCAGCTCGCCACTGACGGTGGATACACCCATCGTGTTCGATTTCCAGGTATCAAGCCTGGGATCGAAGATCGATAAGGTGGTATTTCTCACCGAAGCAAGACCTTGAGAACGGGAGACGATCTTTACACGTCAAGATCACCTGACCGTGACCAATGAATCGACTGACAATAAAAAGCCCTTCTCCAAGCGGAGAAGAGCTTTTAGAAAGAGCTGGTCTTAAGGCTTCAGACTTAAGTAACGCTCAAGTGGAATTCCAATCGGAGTATATACAAAACCCTGGATATTCTGCCTGACCAATTCGTAAGACAGGTCATGCATAATAAACAAAGCCGGTGCATCCTGAACAATGATCTGTTCAGCCTGCTGGTACATGGCGATCCGTTGGGTCACATCCCGCTCAACACGGGCCTTATCCAGGAGAGCGTCCAATACTGGATTGCTGTATTTACCGGTGTTTTGTTGCGCACCGGTATGGAATAGTACGTCTGCAAAATTTTCAGGATCAGGATAATCTCCACACCAACCGCTCGAGAAAAGCTGACCATGGTTGCCGGCTGACAAAAGATCATAATATTTATCAGGCTCCAGGTTCTCGATCGTGATGGTGACACCCAGATTCTGCTCCCACATTTGCGCAAGGGCAGCCACACTGGTCCCAGCCGCGTTACCAATCCCCGCATCGGTAAAGATGATGGGAGGTAATCCCTGCGGACCACCATACTTTGATTCACTGAGTAACTTTCGGGCCTGAACCGGGTCATACGGCAAGCCTTGCAAATTGAGGTTATAACCCGGCAGTGCGGGAGGATACAAGCCCTGAGCGGGAATGCCAACTCCGTTGCTTACCACATCGATATATTTCAGGCGGTCAAAGGCCATACTGAAAGCCTGCCGGACTTTAACGTCATCGAAGGGCGGCTGGCTTACATCGAAAACGATGAATTCGGTGCACAGACTTACCCCAGTGTGAAGGTCGGGATGCAAAGGATCAGCCGGGTCGAGCACCCGGGACACATCTGAGGAGGAAATACCGGTCATATCAATTTCGCCCAATTCGTACAGAACGAATGCCCACACCAGAGAACAGTTCAACCACGATCTGTGGGATAGCCGGTGGTCCGAGGTAAAAATCCTGATTGGCGTCATAGACCATCAACTGGAAGCTGTCCCAGCGGGTGAGTTTGTAGGGACCGGTTCCATTCGGTTTCCGATACCATTCACTCCCTGATTCAACATTCTTCTTATCCAGAACGAAGGCGACAGGCATGGTCAATTTAAATAAGAAGTATGGTTTGGCTGCATCGATCGTGACCTGTAAGGTATGATCATCGTTCGCCTTCAATCCGGAAATATGGTCAGTCTTGCCTGCATGCATATCTGCCACACCGACAATATCGCCAAGGTAGGTCAAGACTGTATCCGATTGAGTTGCAGGCAGGGCAGCCCGCTCCCAGGAATAAATGAAGTCCTGGGCGGTGACTTGACGACCATCATGGAATTTTGCATTCGTCCGAAGATGGAATGTATAGACTGTCCCATCCGTGGATATATCCCACGATTGGGCAAGCTCCGGAACCAGGTTAAGTTGCCGTGTTCAAAGAAACCAGCCCGCTGTAGATACGCTTATCGCCAGAATCGCGTTCGGTTGCCGGATCATAGTCGCACCGGGTTGGTACTTTCTCCACCCGACAGGAAGAGTGCCTTATTGCGGTTGACCCCATTGACGACCGGCGCCTGGAATGTCACACCATCCAGCAGGGCGGACACATCATTTGCGTAGGAATCATACGCCTGGGTCGGTCCAAAGATCAGTATGAAATACAGACGGGGTCCCGAGATGATGGCGGTCATATTGATCTCTAATTCCGCCCCGCTACCTGTGGCGGTGACCACCCAACTCCAGGCGGGAGACCCATCGGAGCGGGACAAGGCAGCGTCGCTGATGGTTTTACCCAGAGTTAAACCGGTCAGGACTGAACTGCTCAGAGTGGCGATGGATGATTCTGGGGTATCCGTACTTGCAGCCTGAAAAACATACAAATCAGCGACCACCGTTTGATCGGGGCTCATAAATCCCATCAACGCCTGAGACCCTGCGGCAGGTGTTTGTGTTGTCCAGCCACACGGGTATTTAAAACTCACACCGCTTTCCTGATTTACATATGTCAATGGCGCAGTCGTTGGCGTCGAGGTGGCGGAATTCGATATGGTAATGGAAGGAGTTGGTGTGACAGTGCCGGAAACCTGGCATGCCAGAAGCAGGAAGGCCAGGACCAGCAGACCCGATAGTATTTTCAACGATGGTTTCATTTTCGCCCTCCCATGCCGGCGGGTTGTAACGATCACCGGAACAGCGACCACCAAGATGACCAAAAGGCAGCAGGCCAGTCCAACCTCGACCCAGAAGAGTACATCACGATTAATACCCAGACGTTGAGCGAGCGGGATCGCTGGAGTTGTGGGAACCGGGGTTGATACGGCGGCCGGGCTTGATGAGGTAGGAGTCACCGTGGTTGTGCTCTGCGGACCTGGTGTCCCTGCGACATTCGTTACCTCCGGTTGTGGCATAGGCGCCGCCCCCACCGGAATGATCGTCGGTACCTCGGTCGGTGTTGGTACAGGGGTGGCGTTCGCCGAACCGGTAATGGAGGCTGCACCGATGGAGGCACGCCAGGCATTTTCCAAGCCGTTCGTATCGAAGGTATACACGCCATTAAGACCTTGATCGATGGTCTCTCCATTCTTTAATGCCAGCAACAGGGCTGTCATTTTCGCACGCCCATATTTCTGGATCATGAAATTTACCACACTGAACGCCTCGGTATAAGAGAGATTAGCCCGATCGGCTTCTTCCGAAAACCCTCCGGCGAGCGATTCCAGGCTGGGTAATTGGTTGGCAGCTTTTGCGGCATCAAACTGGGTTAATTCGGCAGACTGCGGTCCCACCCTCTCCGTACATGGCCAAACCCTCATTCAACCAGGTCGGAATAAATCCAAGACAGGAGAAGGTCAAGTGACCCACCAAAACATGGGTCAATTCGTGTGCTTCAGTACCTTTCCCCCAATCCAACTGGTCGGGCGATATACCAATGATGACAATATTAAATTCCGGGTAAGCCTGACCACCGATCCAGGCTGGTTCATACAGGATGGAGGCTTTCAAATCATCGGTATTGGCATAAATGTAAATATCGACCGGTTTATCAGGTTGCAATCCAACGTCATTTGAAAGGCGGACCAAAGCCTGTGCCGCAGCATCATGTAAAGTTTGACCGAACGTCTGCCCGCCGGAATAATAATGAAGGTTGATATTGCCACCCGAAATGACCTGCCAGGGATAAAGACTGTCCAACCAGAGGCTGGTTTGGCGTGGGCTGGTAAACTGCGTTCCATTTGCATCCTGAACCAGCCAGTGCCACCAAAGCGTTGCTCCCGGCGGGAGCGAACCGGACTGCCGCATATCCCAGGCCCACTGCACCTGGACATCGGCGGAAGCCGTCAATTGAGGGTATGCCTTTGCAATGACCGTCCCGCATGTTAACTGGTCGACACCGTATTCAAGAACCACGGAGGTAATGTTCGCGGAGGACTTGAACTCAGCCTGGAATGTGGCAGTATCCGGAAATGAGAGGGTGACTTTATCGCTCACCAACTGGATCCCTGACTGGGCAGCAGCGGGGATGACCAGACTTGCATAAATAAAAATCAGGAGAATGATAAAGATTGGTCGAAACCTTGCCATAAACTCCTTCCCAACACTTTAATAATGCAACTAGTATAGCATTTTTCTTGACTTCCTCCCCGAATCCTGATAAACTCCCGTGCCGTTTGCGTTCGTCCGGAAACTTCCTCCCAAGTCATATTCCGGGAAGTTTTGTCAGTTAACCTTGTACGGGATGGATGCCTTTGGTATAATTCCCCCGCTTAAGCCGGGAAAGCGGCACGCGCCGACGTAGCTCAACCGGCAGAGCAACCGCCTTGTAAGTGGTAGGTTATGGGTTCAATTCCCATCGTCGGCTTGGAACATTGACATGCATGACTGATCAGTTCGTCGGTTGGCCTCATTCCCGGATGAGACCAAGCGACCAACCGGCCAGTTATGGAATATGGGCAGTTACCCAAGTGGCCAAAGGGGACTGACTGTAAATCAGTTGGCAAACGCCTTCGGAGGTTCGAATCCTTCACCGCCCACTGCATTCAGCAACGAAGGCACGATTTCGGCAGCCCTCATAGCTCAGTCGGTAGAGCACATTCTTGGTAAGAATGGGGTCATGGGTTCAAATCCCATTGAGGGCTTCGTAGCTCTGTTGATATTGTCAAGGAAGGAGATAGCATATGGCGAAGCAGAAGTATGAGCGAACGAAACCGCACATGAACGTGGGGACCATGGGGCACATCGACCATGGCAAGACGACGTTGACGGCGGCGATCACGAAATACAGTCAATTTTTAGGGAAAGCGGCATTATCGTGCGTATGATTCGATCGACAATGCGCCGGAGGAGAAGGCGCGCGGCATCACGATCAACATTGCGCACGTGGAATACGAGACGGACAAGCGCCATTATGCGCACGTGGACATGCCCGGACACCGTGACTACATCAAGAACATGATCACGGGTGCGGCGCAGGTGGACGGGGCCATCCTGGTGGTGGCCGCGCCGGATGGGCCGATGCCGCAGACGCGAGAGCACGTACTGCTGGCGAGGCAGGTGGAAGTGCCGAGCATCGTGGTGTACCTGAACAAGGTGGACCAGATGGACGACCCGGAGCTGCTGGAGTTGGTGGAGATGGAACTGCGGGAACTGTTGAACGGGTATGGCTTCCCGGGCGACACGACGCCGATCGTGCGCGGCAGCGCCTTGAAGGCGCTGGAGAGCACCTCGACCGACCCGAATGCGCCGGAATATGCCAGCATCAAGGAACTGCTGCGGGTGATCGACGAATACATCCCGGAGCCGAAGCGCGAGACTGGACAAGCCGTTCATGATGCCGATCGAGGACGTATTCTCGATCAAGGGTCGTGGCACGGTGGTGACCGGGCGTGTGGACCGGGGCAAGGTCAAGGTGGGCGAACCGGTGGAGATCATCGGGCTGCGCAGAGACCCGCAACTCGGTCGTGACGGGCGTGGAGATGTTCCACAAGATGCTGGACGAGGGCATGGCCGGAGACAACCTGGGCCTGCTGCTGCGCGGCATCGAGCGCACGGATGTGGAGCGCGGGCAGGTGGTGGCCAAGCCGGGCAGCATCACCCCGCACACCAAGTTCAACGCCAAGGTGTACGTGCTGAAGCGCGAAGAAGGCGGACGGCACAAGTGCCTTCTTCAACGGCTACCGACCGCAGTTCTACATCCGCACGATGGATGTGACCGGCAACGTGGAAGCTGCCGGAAGGCGTGGAGATGGTCATGCCGGGTGACAACGTCGACCTGACGGTGAACTGATCATCCCGGTGGCGCTCGAGCAGGGCTCCAAGTTCGCCATTCGCGAAGGCGGTCTGACCGTCGGCGCTGGCGTCATCACCAAGATCATTGAATAAGTAGGAGAGTTACGGTAAAGGTTGTCAAAAGTAAATGGCATCAAAAAAGAAAGATGTCCGACCGGTGATCACGCTGGCGTGCTAACGGAGTGCAAGGAACGGAATTACGTGACCGAGAAGAATCGCCGTAATGATCCGAACCGCATGGAAGTTCAACAAGTACTGCCCGCGCTGCCGGAAGCATACTCTGCATCGCGAGACGAAGTAAAGAGCGCAGGGTGTAACTAACAGTCGGCCCATTACGACTATAGGCCAGTAGCTCAATTTGGTAGAGCTCCGCTCTCCAAAAGCGAGATGTTGTGGGTTCAATTCCTGCCTGGCCTGCCTGAGACAACGCCGCCTTTTCCTGAGACGGTATCTCCAAGGCGGCGTTTTGACCGTAAAAGGAAGGAGTGAGACGTGGCTGGTAAAGACGATAAACCCAAACGGGAGAATGGAAACAGCGTTTTTCCGCTGGTTCGAGAAACCATCGGCGAGTTGCGCAAGGTCACCTGGCCAACTCCCCGGAAACCTGGAATCTGACCAAGATCGTACTGTCGGTTATGTGTGTCATGGCTCCTTCTGGGATTATTGGATTGCATCTTCTCAGGATCGTGATGACGTTGGTGGCAGCAAGTAAATTGCTCATCGCGATGAGTCTGGAAAGTGAACAAGATGCAGGATTACGAAGACAGCACCAGAGATGGATTTGCCCGAAGAGCCGGCTGAAGAGACTCGGAACCCGCCAGTGATGTGCAACGCGCCTGTCAAGATTCCGCCTGGAGAACTCACTCCGCACCTGCGGATGAGCCGATAGAGCTAGCCGGAAATTGAGTGCCAGAAACCCCCTGTCGGAGATCATGCTTCGGCTGAGACGCAGTGAAACTGCCAGCGACAGGTCGTGCCTGGTATGTCATCCACTGCTATTCCGGTTATGAAAACAAGGTGCGTCACAATCTCGAGCAGCGCATCGAATCGATGGGTATGAAGGACAAGATCTTCGATGTGGTCATTCCAACCCAGGAAGAGATCGAGGTCAAGCGAGGGCAAGCGCCGCACCGTCGAGCGCCACGTCTTTCCAGGATACGTCCTGGTCAACCTGATCCTGACTGACGAATCATGGTTCGTGGTCCGCAACACTCCGGGTGTGACCGGTTTTGTCGGCATGGGCAATGATCCCACACCGTTCACGGCCCGAGGAAGTCACCCAGATCCTCAAGCGCATGGAAGCCGAAGCACCGACCGTCAAGGTTTCTTTCAAGGTCGGTGAACGCGTCCGCATCATCGATGGACCGTTCAACGATTTCCGCGGTTCTGTTTCAGAAATCGACATGGAACGCACCAAGGTTCGCGTCATGGTTAACTTCTTCGGGCGTGAAACCCCTGTGGAACTGGATTTCCTACAGGTGGAAAAAGCATAAATTGACGGTAACAGGCAGGAGATCCGGCGAAGCGTGGGAGGGTGTCCCTAATCACCCGCTAAAACCACAAAGGAGTAAAATGGCAAAGAAATTCAAGGCAATTGTTCGTTTACAGATCGAAGCCGGAAAGGCAAATCCTGCACCGCCCATCGGTCCCGCCCTGGCAGGTCATGGCATCAACATCATGGCCTTCTGCAAGGATTACAATGCGCGCACCTCGAATCGTCCGGGCGAGATCATCCCGGCCGAGATCAGCGTCTTTACCGATGGCTCATTCACCTTCGTCCTCAAGACATCACCCGCCTCCGTCCTGCTCTGCAAGGCAGCCAGTGTCGAAAAGGGTTCAGAAGAACCGAACCGCAAAAAGGTCGGGACGGTCACGCGGGCCCAGGTCAAGGAAATTGCCGAGATTCAAGGTCAAGGATATGAATTCGGTCGATCTCGAAGGTTCCATGCGCCAGATCGAAGGCACTGCCCGCAGCATGGGCATTAATGTCGAAAATTAACCCCGTGGGAGGGCTGGGAATATTCCCGACCCGTTAACACCACAAAGGAGAACTCATGGCAAAACACGGAAAGAAATACCTGGCCGCTGCCGAAAAAGTAGACCTGAATAAGTTTTATGAACCGGCAGAAGCAGTAAAACTGGTAAAAGAAACCTCATACGCAAAATTCGATGCCACGGTGGAAATCCACATGCGGATGGGTCTCGACCCACGCCAGGCTGACCAGCAGGTGCGTGATGTTGTCGTGCTACCGCATGGACTCGGCAAGTCGGTCCGCGTCCTGGTCTTTGCCCAGGGCGATGGAGCGACCAACGCACGCAATGCAGGAGCGGATACTGTCGCAGATGATGAAGAGACCCTGACCAAAATCCAGAATGGCTGGACTCGATTTTGACGTGGCGATCGCCACACCAGACATGATGGGCAAGGCTGGTAAACTCGGGCGGGTACTCGGTCCACGTGGGCTGATGCCGAACCCGAAGGCCGGTACCGTCGTCGGTCCGGATGATATTGGCAAGGCAGTAACAGAAGCCAAGGCTGGCCGTGTCGAATTTCGCCTCGACAAGACCGCCAATATCCATGTTTCGATCGGTAAAGCCTCGTTCGATGAAACGAAACTTTTTGAAAACTTCACCGCCCTGATGGATGCCATCAAGAAAGCCCGCCCTGCAGCGGCTAAAGGCAACTATATCAGGCATATCACCATGACATCCACGATGGGGCCTGGAATCAAGATAGATGCGAACCTGGCCCAATCATTGGAGGAAGGCGAATAGCGATATTCGCAACGCCCGGGATTTAATCCTTCGCCGAAAACGGCAGGTGCTCCAGCACAAGCGAGCTTAATTTCCTGCCTAGGTGAAGACTGGTGGAAACACCCTCCCTTTTTGGGAGAAAAGTCTTTGCCTGCGATATCCGGGCAAAGACTTTTTGATCAGAAAGGAGGTGATATTCGTTGGCAAAATCAAAAGAACAGAAGGAAACCTTACTGGCCCAATATGTCGAGTGGATCAGCAAGTGTCAGGCAGTGGTCATGCTGGAGTATACCGGGTTGAAAATGAATAACCTGGATACCATCCGATCGAAGGCGCGCGAGGCTGGCGGAGAGTTCCATATCGTGAAGAACACGCTAGCCAAATTAGCCCTGGAAAAATCGGGTTTTACCGTTCCAGCTGACTATACAGCCAAGAGCACGGCAATCGGCTTTTCGTTTTCGGACCCAGCCGGTTTCGCCAAATCAATTTCGGATGCAACCAAGGGCATGGAAGCTGTCAAGATCAAAGGCGGTTTTCTGGGCAAACTAGTCCTAAAACCGGCAGAGATCAAAGCTCTCGCCAGTTTGCCGCCCCTGCCAGTATTACAAGCGCAGCTTTTGGGTGTGTTGCAAGCTCCAGCCAGCAAGCTGGTCCGCACCCTGGCAGAACCCGGTCGTTCCCTGGCCTATGTTGTCAAGGCGCATTCCGAACAACCCGCCGCAAACGCGGCATGAACCTGAATTCAGGCAACTGGATCGTTGAAACAATCAACCATATCATTTCGCAAGGAAATTTGAAGGAGTATTAAAATGGCAGATCTGGAAAAAATCGTTGAACAGTTGAGCTCGCTCTCGGTCCTCGAGGCTGCTGATCTGGTAAAGAAACTCGAAGAGAAGTGGGGCGTTAGCGCCGCCGCTCCCGTGGCTGTTGCAGCTGTTGGTGGTGCCCCCGCCGCAGCCGCCGAGGCTGTCGAAGAAAAGACCGAGTTCGATGTGGTCATCAAAGACGCCGGTCCCAAGAAAATCGAAGTCATCAAGGTCATCCGCCAACTGGTCAACCTGAAGTCTCACCGAGGCGAAGGCACTGGCAGAGACCGCGGACGGCAAGGTCATGGCTGCAGTCGGCAAGGATGCCGCCATGGACGCCAAGAAGAAGTTGGAAGAAGCCGGCGCCGTCGTCGAAGTCAAGTAGTTTTTCGACCATTAAGCTTAAAAGACGATCCTATACTTGGATCGTCTTTTTCGTTTTTTGACCCCCTACCTTTTACCTATTGGAGGGGTTCCCTATTGACTTTGACTTCAAAATGGTTATACTGGTATTAATCTGGTCTGACCACCAGACCACAGGATAACCATGAAAATTCTACCAGTCGCTCACAAATCATTGGCTGAAACTGTCGCAGGAAAACTGGCTGCCTCGCTGCTGGACGGTTCCCTCTCCCCAGGATCTCAACTCCCGCCTGAGAGGGATCTGATCGCCCGTCTCGGCGTAAGCCGCGCCACATTACGCGAAGCGCTCAAAGCCTTAGAGGAATCGAACCTGATCGATTCGCGCCCCAATGTCGGATGGTTTGCCCGAAGTATTAACGAAAGCAATATCACCAAGGCGCGGGAATTGGCAAACCTGGCGGGAAATGGTCCTGCCCGTTCTGCCGTCAATGAGCCGCCTACCGGACCATTGCGGGTGCCGGTCGCGCCGGAAAAGCCAATCCACATCCCAAACCTCCAGACGGATCGGTTGGGAACCTTTGAGTTTATATCCTGGTGGGATCGTGAAAAGGTACGTAATGCCAAAGTGCTGGTGGTGGGAGCTGGGGCACTGGGAAACGATGTGATAAAGAACCTCGCACTGATGGGGGTGGGACAAATATTCATCGTTGATTTCGATACCATCGAAGCAGCCAACCTGAGCCGCTCACTGCTTTTTCGTGATAGTGATAATCACCGCAGTAAAGCTGAAGTTGCAGCCGCACGTGCCAGGGCGCTCAACCCCGATATTCATGTCCAGTATTTGAATGGCGACGTTATCACGCAGCTCGGGTTGGGAGTTTTCCGCCGAATGGACGTGGTCATTGGCTGCCTGGATAACCGTGAGGCCCGCCTGGCAGTTAATCGATTTTGCTATTGGATGAATAAACCCTGGGTCGATGGGGCGATACAGGAACTGCTCGGCTTGGCGCGAGTATTCGTGCCGGGAAAAGGTGCCTGTTATGAGTGTACGCTTACCGAAGCGTCCTTGCGCGACCTTTCATTGCGTTATTCCTGCCCGCTGCTGGCACGCCAGAACATCCTATTGGGGAAAGTCCCCACCACTCCCACCATTGCCTCCATCATTGGCGGAATTCAGTCACAGGAAGCGCTTAAATTGATCAATGGCATGCCGGTGGAACCCGGCAAGGTGATTCACTATAACGGGATGGTCAATGAAATGCATACAACAGCTTATGCCGTGCGGGAAGACTGCGAGAGTCATTGGACGTATGGTCCGGTGACCGAACTCCCCGCCCGTGCAGAGCGGACATCGTTGGACGATATGCTGCGGATCGCTCGCGCCGACCTCGGCCCGGAGGCGATGATCGAACTGGACCAGGAATTGATCACCTCCTTAAAATGTCCCAAATGTCAAACCGTTGAACGGACGCTGAAACCACTCAGCGCGGTGAGTTTCGAAGCAGGGCATTGTCCGACTTGCGGCACACTACGCGAGACCGAGCTGACACACGTCATCACAGGCGACGAGGATTACCTGCATCGATCCCTGGCAAGCATTGGTGTGCCCCTGCTCCATATCCTGCGTGCACGCAATGGACAGGAATACCGTTTTTATGAATTGACCGGTGACCTACCCGAAGCGCTGCATTTTCGACATTTCGAACAAGCGGGGCCGGTCGCGCCTGTGCCAGGACGCGTGCACGTGCACCCTGAAACAATACCAGAAAGCCCACACAGTCCAGCACACGGACGGATCAAACTGCAAGATTAAGTTGCAACCAACAAAATGGTCCAACACAGCGAGTCACCTGCCTCCCCTCCCACGAAACAGCCAGAATCACCCTACGGTGTTCTGGCACGTAAATTGACCTTGCTGGTATTGCTCACTCTGGCAGTAACGCTCAGCCTGGCCATACTGACGCGGAATTTTTGGGTCAAAGCGCCCCTTTAACCTTTCTTTTTGCAAATATCAGCCTGGCGCTGGTTTGCGGATTTGCCGTCCGGTGGGTGCTCCGAAAACAATCCACCCTAGTACGCATTATGACTGGGCTGGGAGTTATCGCGGCTGGATTGGTTTTCCTGGGTTTTTTAACCGCAGGGCGTGTCGGTATCGGTCCCTGGAGGACAGGTTCAGCATTTTTCGATTGGCTCGATTTTAGCCAATTATTCATGGGAATGGACGCGATGTGTTTGTGCCTGTTTGCCTGGCAACTTCCATTAAATACATCGAAGGCGGTTCAAAAACATCCACCAACACTCCCCCGTAAACGCCAGGTAAAACATCCGCGACCTGTCCGAGTTGCGACGGCTGATCCGGATCCGGTCCCTGCGACCGTTACCGCCGCCATTACATCGATCGATACAAGACCTGCCAAACCCAAGCGTAAACGCCTTTTCCATCGAAGGACCCAACTGCACCTGTCTGACGCACAAGAACATCGCTGTCCTTATTGTCTTGAATTGATCGAACCGGACGATGCACGCGGTGTGGTGGAATGCAAGATCTGCCATACCCTTCATCATGCGGATTGCTGGGCCATCACCGGCGCTTGCCAGGTGCCTCATTACACTTCTTGACAGGAGTAACCCATGCCTGATCTGAACGTAACCATTGTCCTACCCAACGGGGGTGCACGTAATGCAGAAATACCCGACGATGTCAGCGCGCATGACCTGCTTGCCGAACTGACCTCACTTTTATCGCTACCCACGGTTGGTCCGGATGGCAGACCGATGTATTACCGGCTTGACAGCAAGGCGCTTGGTCGTGAGTTGAAAGAGGAGGAAACACTCGGATCGGCAGGAGTTCTCGAAAATGACCGCCTGATGCTTACCGCGGATATCACTGCCGGTGCGGTCGGACTCGATCAGAGCCCGCGCATGAGACGTTTACGCGCCGATTACGAACTCATGAAGGAACTCGTCTCCCGCAGTGACCTGATCAGTTTCGAGACAAAAGGAAACCGGTCCAATACGCCCCCGGAAACCTATATCGTCACATTCAAGTGCAGGGGCATCATGGAGGTCGACCAGCAGGGCAATCCAAGGTTTGGCGACCGTCATCAGGTGGAGATCTACCTGCACAACCAATATCCCCAGCGCTGGCCGGGTATGAAGTGGCTCACCCCCATATGGCATCCTAATATCAACCATCTAAACGGTAGTGTCTGCATCGATGCGGCATGGTGGACTGCCAGTCGCTCGCTGGATCGCCTGGTAATCATGCTGGGTGAAATGCTCCAATATAAAAATTTCCATGATGATCCAACGAAACCACCCTTTCCCTGGGACCCTGAAGCGGCGCGTTGGAGTCGGGCATACCAGCAAACCCATCCAAATGCATTCCCGGTGGATGAACACGAACTGCTGCGCCCGGAACGCGTAAAACTAAAACCAGTTGAAACACATCCAAAACCCAGGATACATATCAAATAGGTTTTTCGGCCATCATCTGCACTCTCCCATCTAATCGTTTCCACCACCATATTCACCTAGCCATATGAGTTTAGATATGAAAGGAGTAAAACATGTCCGATCTGTCGATCACCGTTGTGCTTCCTTCAGGAGGCAGCCGCACAGCAGAATTACCCGATGATGTGGTTGTTAAGGAACTGATCCCGGAACTGACCACTTCCCTGGAACTGCCCGTCACCGGTCCGGATGGGCGACCGATGTCCTACCGGCTGGATAGTAAAGCCCTCGGCCGGGAATTGAAGGAAGAAGAAACGCTTGCGCAAGCCGGCATCCCCAAGGACGACCGTTTGATGATGACCGCCGATGTTACTGCCGGGTAATAAACTAGCCTGACAATCAGTAACCAACCAGAATGACCACCCAACCAACCCACGTTCTGCCCTCCCAGGAACAGTCTCCCCGGCTGATAGTCATGCCTGTCGATCAGGCTCGCTGTTGGAAATCTTCATTCGAGGAATCGGGGTTCAGTTCGCTCTTTCCGGTTTTCGTCAGTCCGGGTGCGTACTCAAGGTTGGTCGTGCATGCCTCCGGCGAACTTGATAATGAGGTGGGTGGGGTATTGGTGGGTGATTGGTGTGAAGATCCCAGCAGTGGGCAGCGGTTTATCACCATTGAGAGCTCCCTGCCAGCCCGCTTCACCCGGCAAGGTAGTTCATACCTTACATTTACCCAGGACAGCCTGGTGGACTTTCACACCAGCATGGATGATCTATACCCCGATAAGCAAATCGTTGGTTGGTATCACACTCACCCTCGAATGGGGGTATTCCTTTCCCATTATGATACCTGGCTGCACCACCATTTCTTTCCATTCACCTGGCAAGTAGCGCTGGTGATCGAACCGCATTCTTCCGCCGGAGGTTTCTTCATCCGCCAGGCTGACGGGGTTTTAGATCCCGACCGGTATTTCGGCTTTTATGAAATGGATGGAGGCTTCGGGAAAAGCCTGGTTAACTGGAACAACCTGCGACTCACATCAGTGTCAACCCCGGAAAAAGGAGATGAAGGTGATGAATAGACATATGCGTACTTATTACTACGCTATCTTCGGTGCGATCGGTGGATTAACCGGCTGGCAAATCAGCAATTTGCTCGGTCTTTCATTCATCTCCAATATTTATCTCTCAGAAGTCGTGGTGGGTGCGTTGGTGGGATTAAGCATCGGTTTATTGATCGGAATAACCGAGGGCGTGCTGACCATGAACTTAATCCAGGCTGCCCGAGCCGGTTTATTCAGTGGTCTGCTTGGTTTGGGAGCCGGTGCCATCGGACTACCATTAAGCGAGTGGTTGTTCCAGACCAGTGGCGCGGGGTTATTGGGACATATCCTGGGGTGGGGCTTGTTCGGTCTTCTGATCGGCCTTGCCGAAGGTGTGGTGGGCAGGAGTCAAGCCTGGAAGGGCATGATCGGCGGACTTTTAGGTGGAGTAGTGGGTGGTTTTCTGCTGGATGTTACCCAGAGATTATTACCGACATCCATCCTCGGGAAAGCGATCGGCCTGGTTCTCCTGGGAGCCTCAGTGAGCGCCTTCATTTCGCTGATCGTTATCCTTCTATCACGTGCCTGGTTGGAAGTTAGATCAGGAAAACTCAAAGGAACCGAATTTATTTTGGATAAATTCATGCGCGCAAAAGGTCCAGCGATAGCCATCGGCAGCAGCCCACTCAAATCCGAGATCGTGCTGCCAGACCCTGATATCGAACCCCAGCATGCGATGTTAACCGGCGACGGTTCCCATTTCATCATAAAGGACATGAGCATGTCCGGTACATTCCTAAACAAGCGCAGGGTGGAACTTATCCAACTTGGCGACACCAACACACTCCGCATGGGCAACACAGAAATGGTGTACCACGAAAAGAGGCAGTCATGAAAACGATCGCCCGGATCATTAATCTTGGAGTCGTACTACTATTATTGTTCATACCGCTTCAAACCAGCCTTGCCCAGGAAAGCGGTATGCAGATCCACGTTACCCAGCTTGATACATCCAAATTTCCACAGGTGACTTTATACGTCTCGGTGACGAATGCTGCTGGTGAACCAGTGCCAGTGAACCCAAATCAAATACTGGTTTCCGAAAATGGTAAGGTCATCCAGCCCAGCCAGGTAAAAGGTTCTGGCGATATCGGCCCTCTGACGACGATGCTGGTCGTGGATGTATCCGGCAGCATGTACGATTCAGGCAAGCTTACGGCTGCCAAAGCTGCAGCTATAGCCTATATTGAACAAATGCGTCCTGGTGACCAGGCCGGTTTGTTAACATTCAACACCTCCGTCACTTACAATCAGCCCATCACTGCAGATCGCAATTCCCTGATCACGACGATTGAAAACCTGGTTGCCCACGGTGACACCAGCATGTTCGATGCGCTTGACCAGGCCAGCAGGTTATTGGGATCCGTTGCTGGACGCAAAGCTATCATCGTCCTGACCGATGGATTGGACAACCGCAGTAAAACCACGCCGGATGAGGTCATCCAGGCGATCGGCGCCGGCGGATTATCAATCTCAACCATCGGTTTGGGAGATCCGACCAAACTTGGTATCAACTCCGGACTCGACGAATCCATTCTGCAGTCACTGGCTATTCGTGCGGGAGGTGTCTACGGTTATGCAAATGATCCGAATGCTTTAAAAGGTTTATACGAGAAATATGGCCGCGCTCTGCAAAGTGAGTACAGTATTACCTACTCATCCTTATCCGGGTTGCGAGACGGACTCAGCCGCACGTTGACTGTTGCGCTAAGCGGTTCACCTGCCACCCAGGCAAACTACAATCCCGGTGGGGTGCTCCCCGAAGTCTCCCGCAGTGCTTCCTGGTTTATCTACCTTATTCTTCTGGCTTTTTCGATCGGGTTGTTATTCGTCCCCAGCCTGATCAAATGGATTCGCAGACCTAAAAAGATCTCCATGGCAAGTCCACAAGCAAACAAGCAGGTCTCTCGTATTAAACTAAAATGAGCCTGGACTCAAACAAAACTCGCAATAATCAAAGAAGCAAGCATTGGGTGCTTGCTTCTTTTTACGTATTCCATCTATGGAATCCAAAGCTATAAGGTGCGGGAGCTCTATCTCAATGCCGGAATGGATCATAGTCCGGATTAGTACATGCCCAAATACAGGTGGGTTGCGAGAACTGGTTGCACTGCTGCCCTAACGAACAGCGGTGTGCAAGCACCCGCGGCGGGTCAGGAAGGAAATCCGCCGGATAAAGACGTTCGGATTCCAGAGAGACTTCTTTTTTTACATGGTCACAATAGCTAACCTTGCTTACTTCCCATATCCGTGTGGTCATGCTATACCTCCGGGTTCAGGCAAGTGTAGGATAACAAACTCATTATAACCAGTGAGAACCATCCACAATCCAAGTGACAAATCGCGCATCCCGAATGGCATTCGTCGATTATTGCCGGGTCGATCAGGGATGATTTAATCGAAGCAGAGTGCCCGACCGGTAATCAGCCAGGTAGATATTACCCGCCTCATCTGTGCCAAAAGTCGTTATCTTTGCACCGGTCGAGAACAATTCTTTTGATTGCCAAGTATTCTCACCAGTGTGGATCAAACCCCAAACCGTACCAGTACAATAATCGCCGTAAAAATAAACTCCCTGCCAATCTGGATAGGCTGTACCTCTATAAACGCCGCCACCTGTCACAGCGCAACCAAGCGCATGAGAATATTCGGTCACTGGGAAGGTGAAAATCACGCCAGCCGGCGGCTGATCATAGTAAACGTGCAAACCCTCATAATAACTCCATCCAAAATTCAAGCCACCTTCCATTCCAACCGGCACGAAATTCACTTCCTCCCACCGATCCTGTCCAACGTCGGCAATGAAAAGATCGCCGGTTAACCGGTCGAAGGAGAACCTCCACGGATTACGCAAGCCGCTTGCCCAGATCTCCGGAAGGCCTCCCCCACTGATATAAGGATTATCAGGTGGAATGGAATAAGGGTTTCCCTGGTTTACATCAATGCGAAGCATTTTTCCCAGCAAAGTCTGAAGATTTTGCCCGGTCCTCTGCGGGTCGCCTTCAGACCCTCCATCGCCAAGTCCAATGTACAAAAAACCATCCGGACCGAATGCCAGCCCGCCTCCGTTGTGATTGGGGTAAGGTTGGTTGACATGCATCAAATCCACTTCAGTGGTCGGGTCGGCTTGGTTTGGATCATTTCCTGATACGTGGAAACGGGCGATGACCGTATTCCCATTTAAATCAATGTAATTAATAAAAAACTCGCCATTCGAACCGTAATCAGGATGGAAAGCCAACCCCAGCAAACCCTGTTCCACCCCCCAACTCAAGACCTCGGTTTGGATATCGAGGAACGGTTTTACAAGGAGTTGTCCACGCTGAAGGATGCGGATATCCCCAGCTCGTTCTACGATGAACAACCGCCCGGATCCGTCCCCCGCATTTTGAATGTCAACCGGAGAATTTAACCCGGATGCTGCGATCGTCCATTCATAACCGCTGGAGTCCGGAAAACCTGTACGGTAACTGCTAGCTGGAGTGGGTTGCGGAGTTGTTGTTGGGGTGTCGGTCGCTGTTGGCGCAGGCAGGCTGGGTGCTGGGTGTGTGGCAGTCACGATGAGCGCAACGGTGGGTGTTGTTCCCTGGGGAGTGACAGTCTGCAAATTGCAGGACGTCATGACCAGGATGAGGGTAGACAAAAGCCAGCCAAGTGCGATTGTACGATCGGGCGCGGTTCGTCCCATTTTCGAGACAGACTTGAATGGTCGAGGGGTAAAGTTACTTTTTTTCCTGGTCCGGTTCGCTCGGATCGACATCGATGACCTCAGCATTGCCATCTTCTTGAGGAGCATCATGCCAGGTGGCAGATACCACTTTATTCAGCGCATTCATATGTTCCTGAACGATCTCTGCCGGGCAAAGTTGCACAAACAATGTCATCCCGATCCACAATACTGCAGCATCGTCCAGGTAACCAACTACCGGGAGGGCAAGTTCCGGGACCAGGTCGATAGGCAGGATCAGGTAAAGCAAAGCTCCGACAGGAAGAATTTTAAGCAAAAAGTTAACCCTTTTGTCCCCCATCAAACGCAGGATAAGTTTAACTTGTGTGAACAGGTTTTGGAAGAAACCACTGTTTTGGTTAGAAATGATATTCCGTTTGTTCGGCATACTTTACTCTCTTTCTTACGAACCGAAATCCAGGTTAAGTAATGATTGCCTGGGCTACAATCATTAATCCATCATTGTAGATATATACGGAATAGTCGTTTTAATGTATTTACGGCTATGCGCAAATTCTCTTTCCAAGAGGCCATGGCGGTATTATACTCTCTTGAAATAGGGTAATATTTGACGGTTGATATTCCGAACAACTGCAAGGTACTAGGTGCTCCATGCCCCTGCAATTATCACGGATCCGTGCCATCTGCTTCGATGTGGACGGAACCCTGAGTGATAGTGATGATCAATGGGTAGCCAGGTTCAGTCGCTTGCTGGGTCCCTTCCACTTCTTTTTCCCTAAATCTGAGCCTGCTTTTACAGCCCGCCAACTCGTCATGGCGATAGAAACACCGGCTAATTTCCTGATGGGCATTCCCGATATCCTTGGTTTGGACAGCAGCCTGGCGAGGACGTACGAGTGGATCAATCTAACCCTGGGGCATCATCGCCGGAAGGAATTCTTGTTGGTCAACGGTGTAAAGGAAATGTTGGGAGTTCTCAGCCAAAGGTATCCATTAGCCGTGGTCAGCGCCCGAGATGCCGGGACAACGCAGGCTTTTCTGGAGCAATTTGATCTATTACCGTTCTTCCGCTGCGTTGCCTCTGCTCAAACTTGTGTTCACACAAAACCTTTTCCCGATCCGATCCTGTGGGCTGCAAAACAGATGAATGTTCCACCCGAAGCATGCCTGATGGTTGGCGATACGAGGGTTGATATGCGCGCAGCAAGTGCCGCAGGCGCGCAAAAGGTCGGGGTTTTATGCGGATTTGGAGAACGAGACGAGCTCATTAAAATATGGAGGCCGATCTAATCATCGATACAACCTCCGAACTGGTGAAGGTGCTAGCCTGAGCGGTTTCATGCCATGGAACGAAAGCGAGCGGGGTGCGTATATTGTAATGAAAGGCTCGACAGCTGTCTGAGCCATCAAGGTACACCATCAGGAGAAATTATGTTACGAAAATTTATACCCATCATTCTTATCATTGGGCTTGCGCTGACAGCGTGCGACCTGCGGGTCAGCCTGCCGATCACCCAGCCTACCGGCCCAGTCACGACGGACAGTATCAGCATTCCCCTACCCGCGGATACAAACCAACCAACCAATCTTAGACTGGCATTCGGCGCGGGGAACCTGAAACTGCATGCAGGTGCTGCCAGCGGATCGCTCGTAACCGGTACAGCCACCTACAATATTCCAGATTTCAAGCCGATCATCAATATCGACCCATCCAGCGTCCGCATCGAACAGGGGAACTGGCGCCTGACTGGCATCCCGGACGTAAGCCGGCTCAAGAATGAATGGGATCTAGCCATTGCAGATGCACCGATCGCTCTATCCATTGACGGCGGCGCTTACCAAGCCACGTATGATTTCGGCAACATGGCACTGACCAACCTGACGGTTTCGGATGGCGCAGCCGATGTAAAATTGGATTTTTCTGCACCCAACCTGGCAGAGATGGCATTATTAAGCTACAGCACCGGCGCATCCAATGTATCGCTCACCAACCTGGGGAACGCCAATTTTGCGAGCCTGGAGTTCGACAGCGGTGCTGGCAACTACACACTCGATTTTTCCGGAACATTTAAACGCGACGGGAGCGTCCACATCGGCACGGGCGTCAGCAACCTGACCCTGGTTGTTCCCGAAGGGCTGCCGACTCAGATCACCGTGAAAGGTGCGCTTTCAAACGTCACCTCGGTTTCCGGATGGACCAGAAACGGTAATGTCTACTCCCAGGCTGGCAGCGGTCCCAAATTGACCATTGTTATTGAGATCGGCGCCGGTAACGTTACAATTACCAGGTAACCGGCTCTTCGGTTGCCAAATCGGCAGATCATTTTCTCTTCGATTGTCCAGCTACAGATTAATATCGGATTAATCCCGGTTTTGGGTTGAAACCATCCCAAAACCGGGGTTTTATCTTTGGATAACTCCCGGAAATAAGATGATAATCGGAGTAAAAGGTCATATTTCTAGTATGACCTCCATCACTTGCCAAGCTTTCATGCAGACAATACAATATAGAAGATAGAATTTGCCCAATTATCAGGAAAGGTCTTCCTATGCAGATTACACGTCAAGCAGATTATGCCATCCGAGCTGTTCGTTATCTTTCAAAACATGGTTCAGTTACGCGCAATTCAGACAAGCGCGGGGTAGAAACTAAAATAGGCATTTCAACATCCACCGTTGCCCGTGAAATGAAAATCCCGCCCTCATTCCTTGCAAAGATCATCTCACAATTAAACATTGCCGGTCTATTGGTTACCAAACGCGGTGCACATGGTGGTGTTTCATTGGCGCGTGAACCAAAGGAAATATCCGTACTGGATGTGGTCGAAGCGATCGATGGACCGATCCTGCTCAATGAGTGCATTGGGACCACTACATCGTGTGTCTTCCAGGAAGACTGTCTTGTCCATCCGATCTGGGCTGAAGCCCAGGAAGAACTGGTCAAGCGCCTGGGTGCAACCAGGTTCGACAAATTGTATAATTGACTTTGAATGATTTACAGCCACCCGAATTCCATCGGGTGGCTTTTTTTATTTGCCAGAGAAACGCCGACATTTATTTACCGGGTATTTTCGAACCCAATCAACAACCGGCAGTGTCTAAAAGATTTCCTGCACGGCCTCGCACGGCGTATAATAACAGGCAGGGATTGCATCGAATTCTAACAAGGAGTATCAGCATGTCAACCTCCCGCACCGTCAGGTCTCCACGTGGAACCACCCTCACCTGTAAATCCTGGCTCACTGAAGCCCCCTACCGAATGATCCAAAATAACCTCGACCCGGATGTGGCTGAGCGACCCCAGGACCTGGTTGTTTACGGCGGCCGCGGACAGGCTGCCCGAAATTGGGAATGTTTCGATGCCATTCTTGAGTCTCTCAAGAATCTCGATGATGATGAAACCCTGCTGGTCCAATCCGGAAAACCGGTCGCTATTTTCAAGACCCACCGGGACGCGCCGCGGGTCCTGATCGCCAATTCCAACCTGGTTCCGCACTGGGCCACCTGGGAACATTTTGACAAACTCGCAGCGCAGGGTTTGATGATGTATGGACAGATGACCGCCGGGTCATGGATCTATATCGGTACGCAGGGTATTTTACAGGGCACCTACGAAACCTTTGGGGCTGCTTGCTCGACTTAAAGGCTGGGGGTCGCTGAAGGGAAAGTTCTGCCTAACCGCCGGGCTGGGTGGCATGGGCGGCGCACAACCGATGGCGATCACCATGAATGAAGGGGTCGGATTGATCGTGGAAGTCGACCCTGCCCGCGCCAAACGCAGGCTCGACATCGGATACGTCGACAGGGTGGTGGACACGCTCGAGGAAGCCATGACGTTGGTGGAGGAATACAAGGATCAAGAAAAACCGCAGTCGATAGGCTTGATAGGAAATGCCGCGGATGTCTATCACGAACTGGCTGCACGGGGAATTATTCCGGATGTTGTAACCGACCAAACCTCAGCCCATGAGGCGCTCATGTACATCCCAAGCGGGATGAGTGTCGCGGCTGCCGACTCCCTGCGAAAATCGAATCCCGAAGATTATAAAAAACGCGCGATGGCATCCATGTCCCAGCATGTGCGCGCCATGCTTGAGTTTCAGCGTCATGGTGCCGAAGTATTCGATTATGGTAACAACCTGCGCCAACAAGCCTACAACAATGGTGTAAGCGACGCATTCGAGTTCCCCGGTTTCGTACCGGCTTACATCCGCCCATTATTCTGTGAAGGTAAAGGACCGTTCCGGTGGGTTGCACTTTCCGGAGACCCGGAAGATATCTACCGAACCGATGAGGCGGTCAGTGCACTTTTCCCTGAGGATGCACACCTGCAGCGCTGGCTTAAGCTGGCACGTGAAAAGGTGCCCTTCCAGGGACTGCCCGCCCGCATCTGCTGGCTTGGTTATGGGGAACGGATGAAGGCAGGCCTCAAGTTCAACGAGCTGGTTGCAAAAGGCATTGTCAAAGCCCCGATCGTGATCGGACGTGACCACCTGGATGCGGGTTCGGTCGCAAGCCCGAATCGCGAAACTGAGTCTATGAAAGACGGTTCCGATGCAGTCTCAGACTGGCCTATCCTGAATGCAATGATCAACGCCGTTGGTGGAGCCACCTGGGTATCCTTCCATCACGGGGGAGGGGTCGGCATCGGCTACAGCCAGCACGCCGGCCAGGTTATCGTTGCAGACGGCACACCTGAAGCCGCACGACGGCTTGAGCGCGTCCTTACCACCGATCCGGGCATGGGAGTGGTCCGGCACGCAGATGCGGGTTATGAGATCGCCATCGAGGCAGCGAAGCGTCATGGAATAAAGATGCCGATGTTGAAGTAGTCTGACATCGTCCATGGATCAAATTCCGACCGGATAATAGAATCCCTGCTACCTGCCAAAATAAGTAAGTTCGAAATGTTTTAGCGACATTGGGTCGAGGGGAGTACCTTTGAACAAAGATGCCACGATCGTCAGCCCGGAAAAGAAACCCGCAAGCCAGATCATCGCGATCTGGTTGTTCATGCGGACACTGACCGCGCTAGCCGCCACAGCCTTCTCGCCGCTCCGTCCAATTACCGAGATAGAAAAGAGAATCGCCCTCTGGCCTCCCACCGGTGATATCCTAGCCTGGCTCAATCGAGCGTTCATCGCTCCATGGAACCGCTGGGACGCGGAGGGATTCACGCAGATCGTTACGCAAGGTTACGCGGCCTGGAATGGGATGACCTCGTTCCATCCTCTTTACCCTTTACTGAGCGAGCCGCTCTACCGGTTGGGAGTCGATCCGGTCCTGAGCCTGTTGATAACGAGCACCCTGGCAGCACTTGGGCTGTTGTTCGGATTTTATAAATTGGCCAGACTGGATCTCAGCCCTGATGAAAGTACTACCGCCATGCTGTGCTTGGTGCTGTGCCCGATATCCTTCATCCTTTTTGCGACCTATACGGAAAGCTTATTCCTCTTATTGGCAGTGCTGGTTTTTTATTTTTCACGACTTAACCGACCACTCCTTGCGACTGCTGCGGCTTTCCTGGCAGCCCTGACCCGCCAGCAGGGTTTATTCCTGGTCATCCCGATGGGCTGGTGGGCGTGGGAGGTAGGTGGTCGTTCCATACACGGTTTTAAGAGATCCTGGCGAGCCTGGCTTGCCCTACTAGCTGCACCGGCAGGGTTATTGGTGTGGGGGATCTATCGTATCGGATTCCTACACGAGGGGACCGTTAATTTCCATGATTTACAGGGATTGGTCTATTCAGCTCTTATCTCTCCGTCAGCACACCAGGTCGTTGAGGTCCAGGCTTTCCTGTGGCCTTGGGAGGCGATCAAGGTCGCCGTCGTTAAATTAATCCAATCACCGGATACGGATATTGTGATCAACCTCGTCTTCGGGCTTGCTTTCCTCGTTGCGCTTGCCGTCACCTGGCGGCACATGAATATTGCCTACCGGTTGTATTCCCTGGCGATCACGATCATCAGCTTCAGCCTGTCAACAGGCAGCGTCCATCCTTACATCAGCCTTCCCCGTCATCTCCTTCTAGTCGTGCCGGTATTCATAGGCCTGGGTGCGGTAGTAAAAAAAACATGGACGAAGCGAATCTTTTTCGGCGTGCAAATCTTCGCCCAGGTTTTCCTCATATACTGTTTCGTCCTTAAAGGCTGGATACCCTAGCGATCAGCCCATTAAAAAGGGGGCAAAGATCATTGGAACCCGCGATAGGGGATCCGTTAAACCTATCTCAGCCAACACCCAAAGCCCGACCACAGGAACTCATCACATATTTTTTTATGCGGTACAATTCCATCCGTATTTTTTTAATCGGGAGATAGAAACATGGTCGTAAAACGGATTGCAGTTCTCACCAGCGGTGGGGATGCCCAAGGCATGAACGCGGCCGTAAGAGCCGTGGTAAGGACTGCATTGGATAAGGGAATCGAAGTCTTTGCCATCTCGGAGGGCTACCAAGGCCTGGTGGAAGGCGGTCAAAGCATACGCAAAATGGATTGGGATTCTGTCGGTGGCATCCTGCATCGCGGCGGAACGATCATCGGGACCGCCCGATGCGAGGAATTCCGCACGCGCGAGGGTCGAGCAAAGGCAGCTGCCAACCTGATAAAAGAAGGCATCAACGGGCTGGTTGTGATCGGCGGGGACGGCTCGTTGACCGGCGCCCATATATTCCGGCAGGAGTGGCCTTCACTGGTAGGTGAACTCGCCAAAGCAGGTGAAATCAGCCGTGAAGCTGCAAAAGAACACCCGCACCTGTTGATCGTCGGGCTGGTTGGGTCGATTGACAATGATTTCTCCGGACCGGATATGACTATCGGGGCAGACAGCGCCCTGCACCGGATCACGGAAGCCGTGGACGCGATCACCAGCACGGCTGCCAGTCACCAGCGCACCTTCATCGTAAAAGTAATGGGTCGGAACTGCGGATACCTGGCGTTATACAGCGCCCTGGCGACCGGAGCGGACTGGGTATTGATCCCGGAAGCGCCACCGGATGTCGAAAACTGGCAGGAGGTAATGGTCGAACGCCTCAAGGCTGGGACCAAAGCCGGGCGGCGCGACCACATCATCATCATCGCCGAAGGAGCACGGGATCGCGACGGCAATTACATCGGCAGTACAGATGTCCAAAAGGTGCTGGAAGAGCACCTGGGCGAGGAGGTGCGCGTCACCGTACTGGGTCATGTCCAGCGCGGCGGACGTCCGAGTTCATACGACCGGACACTGGCGACACAATTGGGCTACGAAGCAGTCATGACCCTGGTGAATGCCAAACCAGAAGATGAACCCATGGTGGTAGGCACGAAAGCCAACCGCATCACAACGTTCCCACTCATGGAAGGGGTGGCAAAAACCCTGGCGGTGGTGGAGGCCATCGCTGCCAAGGATTACGAAAAGGCGATGAGCCTGAGAAGCAACAGTTTCAAGGACGCCTTCAATACTCTCAAGACCATGGTGCGTGCCCTTCCTCACCCGGTCGGGCCGGGTCAGAAGCGGTTCCGGATCGCGGTCATGAACGCAGGGGCACCGGCACCGGGGATGAACACCGCCGCCCGGGTAGCCATTCGACTGGGGTTGGACCAGGGTCAGATCATGCTGGGGATCGGCAACGGCTTCAACGGTCTTGCGAGGGACGAGGTGAAGGAAATGTCCTGGATGAGCGTAAGCGGTTGGGCATCTTTAGGCGGATCACAATTAGGCACCAGCCGGGTCATCCCGGAGGGCAGCGACCTGTATGCCATCGCCCGCACCATCGAGGTCAACCATATCGATGCCCTGCTGGTCATCGGCGGCTGGAACGGGTACGAAGCCGTCCATACCATGCTCAACGCCCGTCCCAATTTCCCGGCTTTCAATATCCCAATCATCTGCCTGCCAGCCTCGATCAACAACAACCTGCCAGGTACCGAGATCAGTATCGGGGCGGATACGGCGCTCAACAGCATCGTGGAAGCTGTGGATAAAATCAAACAATCGGCTGTCGCCACTCGGCGCCTGTTCGTGGTCGAAGTAATGGGACATTCGTGCGGCTACCTGGGCTAATGAGCGGTCTTGCAACGGGAGCGGAACGGGTATACATCCCCGAAGAGGGCGTTACGCTGAAGGATATGCAGAAAGATATCGCCACGCTCAATTTTGGGTTCGATGCCGGCAAACGCCTGGGTCTGATCATCCGTAGCGAGTACGCCAACCCGATCTATACCACCGCGTTCATGTGTGCCTTGTTCGAAGAAGAGGGACGGGATGTCTTCGACGTCCGTCCGGCTGTCCTGGGTCACCTGCAACAAGGCGGAGATCCATCACCGTTCGACCGGATCCAGGCAACCCGCCTCTCCCGCCTATGCCTGGAATACCTGATCAAGGAATGCAACGAGGGCGGTCACAACGCCGCTTTCATCGGTCTGCAAAAGGGTGAGATCAACTTCCATGACATGCGTGATTTTGAACGGATGGTCGATATGGAAAATGAGCGGCCGAGGGAGCAGTGGTGGCTTGAGTTGAAAGATATTGCCAGCCTGATGGCAAGACTCGGCCCTGTGTGATATTCCCGCATGTCGATTCAATAATAATGAAAAATGTGCGGCGCACCTGCTAGGTGCGCCGCAATTATTTTAATTTTTTAAATGAAATATATCTTTCCATTGATCTTATGGCTGGCGGCTGAAGGACAAAGGCGGAAGATTGGAATAACCTGGATAGATGGGCACAAGGGTCAGTGAATTGTCGCTGCAGACAAAGGTGGCACCGGTGCCCAACGGACCGGACGAGAAGTAATCGCCCATGGAAGTGGTGAGGGGCTGGTTGTTCAACAGGGTGGTCAGTGCAATGTTCCCTTCCACACTCGTATAGGCAAGCTGACCTTCGACCGCCGTAAAGCCTGCATTGGTGGAGCCATCCATGCTAATGACCAGGGTCTGGGGCGCCAGACCAGATACGTTCATATCTGCATTAATGGTCAGGTTAGTGAGCTGCTGCTCGACATGACCATCCGAAGTGAACTTGACCAGGTCACTGCCATCCACACTTGTGTAGTTGACCGTCCCAGAAGCAGCCTGAGCGATGATCCCGTTGAGATGGGTCAGGTAACTGGTGTCATCCATCAGCCAGGTGCCGGTAAGGCAGGAGCATTGATCGGTGCTGGGCTGGGAAGTCACGCGTAACTCATATTCAAATGGTATATCCGTGGTCGAATAGATCTGGGTGACCACGAGCAGATAGGAGACATCGTCGCAGCCAGCCTGGACCGTATCGGGCAGAGGACCCCAGCCGTGTGGGATATCCTCCAATCTGCCACTAGCAAGCCCGGGGTCGCCGTGGGTTGTGACGTTCACCGTATAATCCTGACCTTTGGGAAAAATGATCTCACGGAAATCGAGGGTAAATGGACCCATGCCGAAAATATTCCCGGGGGTTACTTCGGTGATCGAATCTGGTTGGGTTGGAACATCAAGCGGAATAGGTGGATGACCGGAGGCTGAATTGAGGATGCCCTGGTCTCCAACCGCCTCTCCAAATTCATGGAAGATGGCTTGCATGTTCGGATAAGCAGTCAGCATGGACATCTGCTGATCCACGCCGCTACCAACTGCGGTGGGCAAAAGTCGCAAGATAGACAGCACGCCGCCCGTGCCTATTTCCGGGCGGTTCTCGAGGTATTGGAAAAAAATGAAGGCTTTATATTCCCAAGTAAAGAGGTTGCTGTCCTGCATCGCAGAGGATAGGTCACCCAGCCAGCGCCATTCATAATTAACATCCGGGTACACCACATTACTGAAATACTCCGCAGAGCCTTCCACCCACCAGGCGGTAGCGCTACGGACGGGGTTATGTTCCTGGGCGCGTAAATTTTGATACTGGTAACAATGGAACATTTCATGTGCCAGCGCTTGCTGGGATTGTGCGACGGTCTTGGTAAACAGTGAAGGGAAGATACCCACATAACAATTCATGGGTGAAGTCCCGACCGGTACAGCCATCGCCAGCAGGTCGGCGCTGCGGGCGAGGGTCACCGGGTCCGTACCGGGAAGCTCGGTAACGACCAAGGTGACAGCGGGCAGGGGGTCAGGTCCGTAGGTATTAAAGTCCGGACGGCGAGTACCGCGGCCTGCAGGAGTGGTTCGAGGCGGGCACGCTGCGGGTCGCCGGGAGCCCACCAGGAAGGGTAGAACAAGCGGATGGGAGTGGCGCCTACGGTCTGGTCGTCGTATTCAAAACAGACGACCGGGGTGGAGGAGCTGAATCCATTAGCCCAGAGATCCTGACAAGCTGCCTGATCGCCAGGCAGAAGGGGAGGCAAGACCGGCAGGGACAGGCTTGCCATACCTCCGGCTGTGGAGGAAAGGCTACCCTTCTGGGAGAAGTTGATTATTTTAGCAAGCGGCGCCTGAAGCAAGCTGACCTGGTGCTGGAGTTGGTCATGCAGGCTGCCGGTGGAGTGAGCAACAAGATAATCATCTGCGAGACGCATAAGACCGGTCAGCTCGAAATCATCGATGGACGAATTACCCAGGGCGACAGCGGCTTTGGACGATCCGGTATACATCCCCAGCAATTCGACCAAACCCTGGCCTTCGGTCCAGCGCCCGGATTGGACATTCTGCCGGTAGAGTTGTGCAAGGCTGAGAGGAGCGGACGAGAGAGGTGCGGCGGCGGTTGGAGTTGGTTTGACAGAAGACAAATTGCATCCGGATGAAAAAATGAGAAGAATGACCAAGATTATGTATGCTGATTTTTGAGAACCCATTATTTCCACCTCCAACCTGATAACCTGGATATTGTTGCCCAATTATAGACCGGATAAAGCAGGGGGTTTCACCAGTATAGGAAGTTCCCCCAAGTGGGGGAGGTTAGAAACAGCCTTGTCGAGGCCTCAATTCAATTTAGGACGGATACATTCGTGCGGAACTTCATATCATATGGATTTTCGCCGGATGGTTATCTTGAGGATCGAACGGAACAAGTAAATCCTTTCCGAATATCAATTCGCGTATAAATGTGAGCTATATTGAGGAACGAATATCCAGACAACTGGCGTTATTAATGTGGTCAATGTAGCTCCGAATATAAAATCGATACCGCTCATCGCCTCTTATCCTTCGCCGAAGAATATTATAGAATAAATGTTCTAATTCAGCAAAGGCAAAGGAGGGGTGGACGGGGGTATATTAAGAGAAGCATGAGAAATGAATAATATGATAAATATTGTCATATATTGAAGTATAATGCCCCCTTCCCAAGAAGGAGACAATAATGAAAATGTTTATTACCCAAAACAAGGGTTCTGTCCCGATTACTTTCATACGGCTTGAAGGTAAACTGGACGGGAGCAACTATATGGATCTCGTTAACGAAGCAGAACGCCTGTGGGAAACCGGCACAAAAGATCTGCTGCTGGACCTGAGCACGCTAACCTATATGAGCAGCGCGGGGTTAATTGCACTTCACACCATCGCAACATTATTCCGTGGTCAAAAGCGGATCACCGATGAGGAAGGCTGGTCCGCATATCGCGCGATCGGTAGGGAGCGAGGTACCGGTCCACAGGTGCACGTCAAACTGTTCGGTATTACCGACAACGTACGCAGCGTGCTGGACATGGCCGGCTACAGTACCTTTTTCGAGATCTACACGGACCTGCCCACAGCGGTCGCATCATTTTATAAACCCATGCCAGTCCGAAAAACCAGCTCACTGGCTACGAACCCTTAGGATTAAAGATGTTTCCAATGTGAACGAGGGCGGCGTACCAGAGAGGTACGCCGCTCGTATTTATTTATTCTCCCAACCATTTATATACGATTCAGGGTAAATTTGCTGGGGGTTTTCTCATTCAAAGTACTGGCGGAAATTTTAAACTGACCTTGGTAGACAAAGCCTGAGCGAAGATCCTTACGATAAAAGACATGAATCTCATCACAGGTGTCGCAAGCATGAAGCATGCGATCCTCACCAAAATGATCGCGGGGACCTTCCCAATTCAATAGACCCACTTTAAAGTCAGCTCTGTATTGTTGAATACTTCCAGGATCACTACAAGTTACAAATAAAATGATGTAATTTGATGCTTCAGGCGTGACGATACCTTTCGCGAGTGCATGATACCCTGAACGTTTCCAAATCTCTGCCAGGAACGGTCCGTCGCAGCAACTACCAACTTTTAAATTATCAAAGGATATATCCATGGTTTTGCTCGAAGAGAATCCGAGAGTACAAATTCTAGCAAAAGCCCTTCGTTACTCAGAAATTATACAGCAAAGGTGAAATGAATCATAAGCTTGTATCTTCAATATTCGCCCGTCAGCCATCCTACCTACCCCAGCGCGGCTGCCAATCGGCGCGCGGGTCAAAGGTCAAGCGGGTTTGCTGTGAACCGTCAGCATGCATGATGTAGATCTCATTGTTCAAATCGCGGTATGAAGTAAAAGCAATCCACTGCCCATCAGGAGAAAAACTGGGTCCCAGGTTATCCCCTCCATTGGTTAATTGACGCAGGTCTAGACCATCCGCACCAATGGTAAAGATGTTGTGATCAGCGGTAACACCCGCATAGAAAGCCAGGCGCATTCCGTCAGCAGACCAACTGGTACGCCCGCCCACATCCGGCAGATCGGTAACCTGGCGAGGGTTCGAACCATCGCTGTTCATTACCCAGGTCTGCCGGCTGCCCGAACGAGCAGATGCAAAAGCAATGCGGGTGCCGTCCGGCGACCAGGTCGGATCGCCATTATCCCCGCCAATCCCGGTCAAAGAATGCGGGTTTGAACCATCCCGACCCATGATCCAGATATTCTGAGTGCCCCCGGTTTCGTAGGTAAAAACGATCGAGGCGCCATCCGGAGAGATCTCCGGGGCAAACAAGCTGCCCTTCCCATCGCTAATCCTGCGCAGGTGGCTGCCATCCATGTCCATGCCATAGATCTGGAATGATCCAGCCCGCCGGGAGGAAAAGACAATCTCCGTTCCATCGGGAGCAATGGAGGCATAGTACTCGGTAGCATCGGCGGTCGTCAGACGGGACATGCGACTGCCATCTGCATCCATGATACAGACCTGGTCAAACGAGTCGATCGAGCAACTGAATACGATCCTGCCGGCAGGAGGGTTTCCGTTGAAAGTTGGAAGGGGTTCGAGCGTGAATTGTGGAAGGGTGGATGGTGTGGGGAGAATGGGAGTCAATTTGACGGTTGGCGTATTTCCAACAGCAACAGGAGGTTCGGTGTGGGCAGGCAGGTTGCAACCCAAACCGACTGCAAGTAGAACTGCAAACGGAACAAACAGACGCAGGAAATGGAATGAGCGCGATGCCATGCGCTTTCCTAATCCAGAAGAAGCATGCATGCGGCTATTATACGGCAGCGATCCCTGTCAATCCTCGCTGTATAGTGAAAAAAAAAGAGATCGGGCGAGAGGAGGTCGCCAGATCTCTTTTCAGAAAGCAAGTTCACTTCCTGACTAGAAACAAAATACCTTATTCGCCACATCCGGCAGAGCCTCGAAGGCAGGTTTTGCGAAATAATACCCCTGGAACATTTTCACGCCGGCATCATTCAACCAGTGGTACTCACCGACACTTTCCACCCCCTCAGCAACGATCTCGATGGAGAGCCGCCGGCAGATCTGCGACACGCCGGCAAAGATAACCTGCTTGACAGGATCCTGGTGGATGTTGCCAATCAGGTGGCGATCCAGCTTGATATAGGTCGGCTGATACTGGACCAGCAATTTCAAGCCGGAATAACCTGCGCCGAAATCATCGAAGGCTGTCTTGAAATCCAAAATTCTGGATGAGTTTCAGGTACTGGAGCAAATTACGCTGATCGGTAAGATTTTCCGTTTCGAGCACCTCGAAAATGATATTTTCCACGGGTATGCCGCTATCGAGCGAAGCCTGGAAGGTTGCGGTAATATTCATATCAATTTCGAACAGCCCGCGGGCCGACAGATTGAGACTCAGAAGGTTGGGAATCTTCAGGCGGCTGGCGAGGTGGATGGCTTTCAGACGACAAATCTCATCGAAGCGCGAGTAACCAGATTCTGGAACCTGGGCAAAGACAGTGGCGGACGGTTCGCCGTGTGGACCGCGTACCAGCGCTTCAAAAGAGATGATCTGGCGATTGGTGGCATTTACGATGGGTTGAAAAGCAAAACTGAAATCGAAACCAATTTCCCCGCGGGTGCTGAAAGGAACCTCTTGACGTTGAATGCGCAGGCGATTGTCCATGTTTTCCCTATCAGGCGCCGGGAGGAACCATTATCGACGTTTCCCACCGGGAGGCAATTTTCAAGGATGGTATTGATACAACGGTCTAGCAGGAGGCTTTCATCTCAATGATATTAACCTCAAGCGGACAACTTAGGTATCCCATAATGCATCCGTTTTGGCATCCACTTTTTGACCAAGTTATCCTACACGAATTGCACAACCGAAAACGCCGAACAAGCGGACCAAATAACGGCCATAGGAATAAGGTACAATGCTGGCATGCCATCCGATACCCAAGTCATTTATTCAATGGTGCGCGTTGGGCGCATCTACCCCCCCAACAAACAAGTCCTTCGTGATATCTCGCTCGGCTTCTATTACGGTGCCAAGATCGGCGTACTGGGGCTAAACGGTTCAGGCAAAACCACCCTGTTACGCATCATGGCAGGGGTGGACAGCGATTACGTCGGCGAGATCGCCATGAGCAAGGGATACAGTGTCGGTCTTTTGGAACAAGAGCCGAAGCTGGACGAATCCAAAACCGTAATCGAGGTGGTGCGGGAAGCCGTGCAACCCATCGTGGACATGCTGGCACGATATGATCAGGTCAATGCCAAATTTGGTGAGGCGGACGCTGATTTCGATGCCCTGATCGCCGAACAAGCCCAGCTACAGGAACAGCTCGACAAGCATGACGCCTGGAACCTGGACTCGCGGCTTGAACTGGCACTGGACGCGCTGCGTTGTCCGGCGTCAGAAACCCCGATCAAGGTGTTATCCGGCGGGGAAAGGCGACGGGTGGCACTGACCCGGCTACTTTTAACTGAACCGGATATCCTGCTACTGGACGAGCCCACCAACCACCTGGATGCAGAGTCAGTGGCATGGCTGGAACACCATCTGAGGGACTATAAAGGAACGGTCATCGCCGTCACACACGACCGCTACTTTCTCGATAACGTCGCCGGTTGGATATTGGAACTTGACCGCGGTTACGGGATCCCCTGGAAAGGCAACTACAGCTCGTGGCTTGAACAGAAGAAGAACCGACTGGCGCTGGAAGAAAAGAGCGAGTCCAAGCGCCAGAAGACCCTGGATCGCGAGCTGGAGTGGATCCGCATGTCACCACGCGCCAGGCAGGCAAAAGGCCAGGCACGCTTGACCGCCTACGAAAGACTGCTCTCGCAAGAGACCGAAAAGCGCCGTGAAGAGTTGGAGATTTACATCCCACCGGGACCGCGCTTGGGCGATATCGTGATCGAATTGGAAAAAGTCAGTAAAGCCTACGGTGAACGGCTGCTGCTGGAAGAGTTCAGCGCCAGAATAATGCCTGGGTCCATCGTTGGAGTGATCGGTCCGAACGGAGCCGGCAAGACCACCCTGCTGAAAATGATCACAGGTCAGGAAAAGCCCGATAGAGGTTCGATCCGGATTGGCGAGACGGTCAAATGGGCTTACGCCGACCAGGCACGCAGCCTTGATCCGCAGAAGACCGTCTACCAGGAGATCACCGGCGGAGCGGAAACCCTGACCTTGGGCACTCGCAGCATGAACGCGCGTGCATACGTCTCTTCGTTCAACTTCCTGGGGACCGACCAACAGAAAAATGTTGGCAACCTTTCAGGTGGGGAACGTAACCGGGTGCACCTGGCAAAAACACTTACCGAAGGCGCCAATGTACTGCTGCTGGACGAACCCACCAACGACCTGGACATAAACACCTTAAGGGCATTGGAAGAAGCGCTGGAGGACTTTGCCGGATGCGCCATCGTTGTCAGCCACGACCGATGGTTCCTCGACCGGATCGCTACACACATCCTGGCCTTCGAAGGCGACAGCCGGGCACGCCTGTTCAACGGCAATTGGTCGGACTACGAAGCCCACCGCCGCCAAGAACTGGGACAGGATGCCGATACACCACACCGGGTCAAGTATCACACCCTCACCCGCTAACTCCCCCCGATTTAATAACTCTATCCGTAAAGAAAACGACCCGGCTGTTCTGGCCGGGTCGTTTCAGGAGGAGAAGAGAAACGCACGCTCGTAAGTTCCCTACAAGCGATAATATATCATCGCAACATGAACACTACATGAAATCGACGATTCCGACCTAAAAAATACGCCCTACATGGCAAGTGATCTTTGCAAAAACAAGTTAAAACTTAAATCATTCTTCACAAATACCCAATTTCCTGCAAGACGCAGTATACTATTTGAAATGCCCGAAAGCAGCCTCACCCACCTCGAATGTCCTGAATGTGGGCGACGTTACGACGCCAACCAGGTACAGAACTTCTGCAGCGACTGCCGCTCCCCCCTGCTGGCACGCTATGACCTAGAAAAAGTGGCGAGTAACCTGAACCCACGAGAGGTGGCAGACCGGCCGCGTGGTTTGTGGCGCTGGACAGAAATCCTGCCCGTTCAGAAGCAAGAATTCCGGTTCAGCCTGGGCGAGGGCGATACCCCGCTGCTACGCACACCACGCCTGGGGAGCAGGTCAGGTATAACGGACCTTTTCATCAAGGATGAGTCGCCCAACCCGACCGGCTCTTTCAAAGCACGCGGATTGTGCGTGGCAGTGGCGCGCGGAATGGAACTGGGCGTGCGGGAATTCGTCATCCCCACGGCGGGGAACGCGGGAGGCGCGCTTGCTTTCTATGCTGCGCGAGCAAAGGCGAAAGCTCACGTTTTCATGCCAGCCGACGCGCCTCGAACCAACAAGGAGGAAATTCGCCTGGCAGGCGCGGAGCTGGTGCTGATGGATGGCCTGATCAGCGATGCCGCCCGCAAGGCTGACCAGGCGGCACGCGGAAAAACCTGGTTTGACATATCAACATTCAAGGAACCCTACCGCGTTGAAGGTAAAAAGACGATGGGGTTTGAAATCGCCGAGTCATTCGGTTGGAACCTGCCTGACGTAATCATCTATCCCACCGGCGGCGGGACCGGACTGGTGGGGATGTGGAAGGCATTTGAAGAGCTGGAAACTCTCGGATGGATCACAGCCAAACGTCCACGCATGGTATCCGTCCAGGCTGACGGGTGTGCGCCAGTGGTGGCTGCATTCGAGTCCGGTGCGGACAACACGGAGCTGTGGGAAAATGCCCACACGGCGGCGGCAGGCTTGGGAGTCCCAAACCCATTCGCCGGCAAGCTTATCCTGCAGGCAATACGACAGAGCAACGGCACGGCGGTCGCGGTCAGTGATGACGAGATCCTCAAAGCCCAGGAAGAGATTGCTCAGGTGGAAGGTGTATTGGCATGCCCTGAAGGGGCGGCAACACTACCCGCCTTGCGAAATTTGGTAGCAAAAGGCTGGGTTCGACCCGATGAATCGGTTGTATTATTTAACACAGGAACAGGATTGAAGTATCTTTAAGGACACCAATGCCCGTCGAGGTAACAAAGTCACCCCTTGAACTGCTCTACGCTGTAAGCCGTGAACTGGCTTCCGCCCTGGATCTGCGGACGGTATTACAGCGTGTCCTGTTCGAGTCACTTAAATATGTTGGCGGAGAACGCGCCAGCATCGTAGTCCTCGATGACCAGGGTAAAGCGGTGGATTCAGCCATTGTCTTCGGGCGAAAGATCCACAATCACACCACCCAAACTCTACGCGAGACCGTGGAACGCGGCCTGGCAGGTTGGGTTGTGAGGAATCGACAACCAGCCTGGGTACCTGATACCAGCCGGGATGAGCGCTGGCTGCGCCGCCCGGATGATGCGGTCGATAAATCTGGGGCGAAAGCAGCCCTTTGCGTACCCCTGATGGCACGCGAACGACTGGTGGGCGTACTGACCGTAGTCCACCCCAAGCCCGGTTCCTTTACCAAAGAACATTTCAGCCTGGTGCAGGCAATTGCAGATCTGTCCGGAATCGCCGTGTTGAATGCAAGGCTGTATACCGAGAGCCAACGCCAAGCCAGGGTTATGACCGCGCTGGCAGCCAGCGCGGCTGCCATCAACGCCAGCCTGAACATGGACGATGTGCTCCAACGGATATTAAATGAGTTCGATCCAGGCGTTGCAAGTCGAGACGGTTGCACTGGCCCTGGTCGAGGCTAACTGGGATCTGGTATTCTATGCAGCAACCGGAGAACATAAGGAAACCATTATCGGAAAACGGATCCACGCCGGACAGGGGGTTACCGGATGGGTCGCACACGAAGGGGAAGGTGTGGTTATTCCGGCCGTACACGATGATACCCGCATCGTGCCAAGCGAGCAGTTCGAAGGGTTCGAAGCTCATGCTGTCGCGATCGCACCCATTTATGCCCAGGCGCGCGTGATCGGGGTACTGCAAGCCATCAACCCCATCTCGGGCATTTTCGACCCGGATGCCCTGCTGGTGCTGACCGGCATCGGCAACCTGGCGGGTTCAACGATCCAGCATGCCCAACTATTCGGTCGCCTGCAGGCGGCTCACAAGCGTTACCGGGAATTATTCGACGACAGTGTCGATCCCATCTTCGTCACGGGCTGGGATGGAAAGATCCATGAAGCCAACCGACAGGCGGCAGTCATCAGCGGTTACACCTCGAAACAGTTGCAAGGAATGCCGATCGACTTGCTCCAGGACATCCCCAACGGCGACAAGATGATCAACATGGATAAATTAAAGACCGGCGATATCATCACATATGAAACCCTGCTTAAGGGAAAGACCGGAAACAAGGTCCCGCTACAGGTCAATGTCCGAAAAGTCGTCTTCGAAGAAGCCGAATTGCTGCAATGGTTGATGCGGGATATCAGTGAACGGAAAAACCTGGATACCCTGCGGGATGACCTGGCTTCCATGATCTACCATGACCTGCGCTCACCACTGGCAAATATCGTCTCCAGCCTGGATATCCTTTCGGCCATGTTCGCCGGGCAAGAAAATGAAACCATCCAGTCGGTGACAACAATCGCCCGGCGGTCCACGGACCGCATACAACGGTTGATCAGCTCGCTGCTGGACATCAACAGGTTGGAATCGGGACAGACCATCGTTTCGCAACAGACCGTCACGCCTGCTGGTCTGGTAGAAGAGGCATTCGATGCCGTACGGCTGATGGTCGAGAACCGACACCAGGTGCTTACAAAGAAACTGGCGGACAAGTTGCCAGCGGTGTGGGTGGATGTGGATATGATCCGGCGCGTGCTCATCAACCTATTGGAGAACGCATCGAAATTCACCCCACCTGAGGGGCGGATCGAGCTGGGCGGCGAATTAGCCGGCGATTGGGTGCAGATATATGTAAAGGATACCGGACCAGGTATCCCATTTGCCGAACAGGAACATGTCTTTGAAAAATACACACGGCTAAAGGGTCAGGAGAGTGTCAGCGGTCTGGGGGTAGGGCTGGCTTTCTGCCGGCTGGCGGTTAACGGTCATGGTGGCAAAATCTGGGTGGAGAGCCAATTCAGCCAGGGATCCAAGTTCATCCTGACCCTGCCAGTCGCCACAGAAAATTTACTATAGCAGGAGCAAGCATGAAGACCATTTCTGAAAACATCTACATCGAAGATCAATACCCGGGTGTCACGCTGGGCGTGATCAATATGCCGCACGGGTTAATTCAAGTGGATGCACCGCCTGCGCCTGAGGATGGAAGAGCCTGGCGGGCCGCGTCTGCTCAACCTGGGCGGCGGTTCTGAACGACTGCTGGTAAACCTGGATGCCCATCCAGACCGGACACTGGGAGCACGTGCCATGGACTGCACAGTGATCGCCCAGGAAAAGACAGCCCATATCTTCCGGAGCCGTCCCGCCACCTTCAAAGCACAGGGTGATGAAACCGGCTCGGAATGGGAAAACATCCCCGGTCTCGGAAATATCCGCTGGGTGGCACCAGAGATCACATTCAGCCACCAAATGTCCATCCATTGGGGTGACGACAGTGTGGTACTCGAGCACCACGCTGGACCTACGCCCGGAGCTGCATGGGTGATCGTCCCGGAGGGCAAAAGTGGTTTTCGTGGGGGACGCGGTTTTGAAGAACCAACCGCCATTCCTGGCGGGTGCGGATCTGCCGGCATGGCTGGATCTGCTCAAATTGCTGCTCTCCTCGAGCTACCGCAATTGGATCGTGGTTAGCGGTCGCGGCGGGGTGGTGTCGGGTGATGTGATCCGTACCCAAAAAGAGTTCCTCGAGCATGTTTTGACGAGGATCGAGAAGGCCTCACAGAAAAAATCTCCGGCTGATGCAGTAGATAACCTGGTTGTACCATTGTTGAACTCATTCAAAATACATTCGGGACAACTGCAGAAATATACCCGGCGCATGCGGTACGGGCTGCACCATTATTACATCCACCACTACCGTCCTACGGGTGGCGGAAGCAACGAGGAATAATTATCGATGCCCGGTTCCCACCAGCCCATCCTTGAAGTGACGCGGGAAACATCGTCGAATCCATCCATTACGGTTCGGTGGCAGTAGTCGATGCCCGCAGCCATATGCTCGGCTGGTACGGTGATCCGAAGCTAGTCACCTTCCTGCGTTCCAGCGCAAAGCTCTTCCAAGCGCTCCCCTTTCTCGAACACGGCGGCGATCAAACCTTCCACTTGACGTCGAAGGAGATCGCCCTTATTTGTGCATCACACGAAGGCAGCGACGAACATGTGGAGGTACTTGAAGGCATCCAGGCCAAGATCGGTGTACAGGAAAGCGACCTATTGTGCGGGACTCATCCGCTAACGGACCCTGCCACCATCGAAGCCATGCGGCTTCGTAATGAGGTTCCCAGCCCCAACCGACACAATTGTTCCGGTAAACACACCGGCATGCTGGCAGCGGCGCGGATGCGCGGCCTACCCATCGCGGATTATATTAACCCTGACCATCCTGTTCAAAAGACCATCCTGACGACCCTGGCGGAAATTTGCAGTGTACCCGTGGAGCAGATCGAAACTGCGACCGACGGCTGCTCGGCTCCGAACTTCGCCATCCCTCTTTTAATGCCGCCCTGGGGTTCGCGAGGCTTTGCGATGCACGCGGACTATCGGCTGATCGAGCGACAGCCTGCCGGCGAATCACCCAATCGATGATGGCGAACCCCGTCATGGTAGCTGGGAACGGTCGCTTCGATACGCGCTTGATGGAAGTATGTGCGGGACGGATCGTCGTAAAGTCCGGTGCCGAGGGTTACCTGCTTATGGGTATCATGGCAGGTACCCAGGCTGCAGAATTGCCCGGGATCGGCATTGCACTCAAAGTATCCGATGGAGATATATCCCTGCGCAGGGCAAACGGTGATAGCTATACGCGCGTCCGACCGGCTGTAGCGCTCGAGATACTGCGCCAGATGGGCTTTATCAGTAAAAAAGAACTTGCATTGCTGGCAGATGAATTCGGTCCAATCAAACCAGTGACCAACTGGCGAAAAATGATCGTGGGCGAAATCCATCCCGCGTTCACCCTGCAACGAGAATCCGAACCGGCATGACCAACCCCAAAACACTCGCCCGGCAGGTGCATAAGCGCCTGCTGAATTTTTATGGGCAACCCACTTGGCGCAACCCTCTACCGCCGGTCGATGAACTGGTCTCGACCATCCTCTCCCAAAATACCAACGATATCAACCGTGACCGGGCATACCAGTCCCTGCGAGATCGTTTCCCAACCTGGGAAAGCGTGCGAGATGCACCTCCCGGTGCCATAGTCGAAGCCATCCGCCGTGCCGGGCTCGCAAACCAGAAGGGGCCGCGCATCCAACGAGTGCTGCAGGATATTTCCGCGGAGCGCGGCTCACTGGACCTGGATTTCCTGAACGACCTGCCATTGGAGCAGGGCGCGCGTGGTTGACCAAGCATAAGGGCGTCGGACCCAAAACCGCTGCCATCGTGCTGCTCTTTTCGCTCGGCAGACCCGCGTTTCCGGTGGATACCCACATTTACCGTGTCACCGGGCGACTCGGGCTGCGCCCGGAAAAAATGAGCGTCGAAGATGCCCATCCTTTCCTGGAAAAACTATTACCGGCGGACAGCTATTACGCAGCCCACCTGAACCTCATCCGCCTGGGGCGGGAGATCTGCGCTGCCCGAAAACCGGCCTGCGAGATCTGTCCCCTGCGGACACTATGCAAATATGTAAGGTCGCAAAGGCAGCATTAGTTATATAATGGGTCTATCATCTTTCCGAAAGGAGGTGAGAAATATGTTGTCCGCACCCCGCGAACGGGGTCAGGGATTAGTCGAGTACGCATTATTAATTTGTTTAATTGCCATAGTTGCTATTGCTACTTTTCTTATACTCGGCCCTGCCATTGGAAATGTACTAACCAAACTTAATAGCAAGCTTTCGAGCTACTAGAAAACGAACTCCCGCCTGCCCCGGTGGGAGATCGTTTAATTACGGTCACGTCTTACTGCCTGCCCTGCATCGACCAGGGGCCGGTCCAAGTGACCGTGACAGGCTCTAATTTACCACGCAAATCCTCATCGCTTTCAACAAATACAAGCTTGTTGGTCGGCGTCCGCCCCCGCCAGCGTCCCTTGACCCTTTGCTCGAATAAAACGTCAACTTTTTGCCCGAGATAACCTGAATTGATCCCGGTAACAATCCGCTCCTGCTGTTCTTCGAGCAGGCGGAGACGTCGCATTTTTTCACCTTCAGGAACATCGTCAACGAGGTTGCGCGCCGAGACCGTTCCTGGACGAGGTGAATAACGCGCCAAATGTATCACGTCCAAGCGTAAATCCTCCAGCAGGTCATAGGTTTCCATAAATTGGGCCTCGCCCTCGCCAGGGAACCCGACGATGACATCGGTAGCGATGGAACAACCCGGGATATGCTGGCGGATCTTTTCCACGATCCTGCGGTAATCCGAGCGGGTATAACCCCGCCGCATCGCCTTCAGGATTTCATCCGACCCCGATTGGACCGGGATCTCAATATGAGGCATCACCTTGGGCAGTTCTGAAACACTGTCCATAATATCTTCACCAAAATAATTCGGGTGCGAGGTGAGGAAGCGAATCCGTTCCAAGCCCTCCAATAGCTCAAGTCTTTCAAGGAGTGCAGACAGGTTCGGACTGCCCGGTTTATCCTTCCCATAACGATCAACTATCTGACCCAGCAGGGTGACCTCCCGGACGCCCTGACCAGCAAGATGGCGCACTTCGGAAACAATCTCATCGGCGGGACGGGACCGCTCTGCCCCGCGTTTGGATGGGATGATACAGAAGGTGCAGGCGTGAGAACAGCCCAGTACCACCGGTACATGCACCGATACGGTTTTACCGCGTTCATGGGCGGGGAAAATTTCCTCGTCCATGGATGCAAAGAGATCTTCCGTACGAGCGATTTGCAAAGCCTGTGCTTCACCCTGGGTAAGGAATGAAACCAGCGGACCCGGATCAGATGGCGGTGAAAATACGTCCACGAACGGGAAGCGGTCACGCAACATTTCGGGGTTGCGGATGCCAACCATGCAGCCCATCAGGTTCACCACCAGCCCCGGATTCTTTTCCTTGAGGGGGCGGAGGAGGTCAGGCGCCCGGTGGCTTTGTCTTCTGCTGATTGGCGGACCACGCAGGTATTAAGGACGATTACATCCGCGTCTTCGGCTTGACCGGTAAAAGTGTACCCAAGGCGTTCAAGGGCCGACCCCAGTCTCTGCGAGTTGGCCACGTTCATCTGGCAACCTTCTGTCCAAACGTGGTATTTTTTCATAACCCGTAAATTATACCAAGATTGTCTGGAATTATGGTTTTCATCAAGACCGCCGATCATCTTCCACTTTATCCAATCTACAGTCAAACCGGAGCTGGTTTCCACTGGAATTGGATGAGAAATTGAACGGACAGGATGGAAAATATCCCTGTGCCACTATTTTTACGGGTTGTTGACCCACCACGGGAAAAAAGGTGGCAACCGGTGGTCGCCACCTTTCTAAAGATTATATATTGAAGGTATGAGAGGATGCAGAATATGAAATTAGATAGGGTTCGATCCCTAATCCAGATGCGTTAGAATAAGCTGAAGGTCTCTTCTACGAACATCTCGAGCAGGTTTTCCATTCGTTCTAGACGTTGAACTGCCATCTCCCGGGAGGTGTCCAGGCAAATCGAATGGCGAAGTCTCTCCTTACGATCAAGTACGACCTCATAGGCTTTCCGCAAGTCGCCGGGTTTCTTTGAAAAATCCCGCAATACTCCAACCACGCCTAAAAAATCGAGTGCATCGGCATCGCTTAGCAGAATTGCTTCGATTTTACGGTTGGGATCGCCAGTGTGGTGGGTTTCGATGCACTCCAAAATTGGAGCCAATAACTCAGCCGAATATCCCTTTTCCAACCAGAATTCTTCTGCCACCTGGCGGGAACGCAGAGCGTGATCCACGCCGGGTTGCACCCATTTTGGGTACGCGCCCCAGTCGTGCAAATAGGCAGACACCCAGGTTATCTCGGGATTATATTGTTTTTCCTTGCCAATCATAGTGATCAAATGTAAAAGGCGAAGCGTGTGATTTACTCCCCATTTCCCACCGTACTCTTCCGTTAGATGCATGATCTCATTTTTATCAATTTCTTTCATTCGGGACCTCCTTATCAATCCTCCAGTCGCGTGTGTCAGTGGTGTCAGATCGAAGGAACTACTCCGAGGGCTGGAAAACATTGCATGACACTAAGTATCCGACCTCTACGATCCAATTGAAGAGCAAAAAGTTCTTTTAGAAGAATATTGAAACTGGATTTCGGATTTAATCCAATTTTCGGATGGCGGGGTGAGCCAATCCCAAGGCAGCCAACGCGACCGTGACGCCTCCACTTATCACAAAGATCAGCGGCGCACCGATCTGATCGGTAGCCCAGCCAACGATCCCAAAGCCCACAGGCAATAACACATAGGATCCAAAATAATCAATGGATGAGACACGTCCCAACTGTCGCGCGGGACAAGCTCCTGTAAAGAGTTGATCCAGATCAAACCAGTAATGGCCAGGGAAAAACCACTGACAAAACCCGCAATCGCAACGATATAAACCGAGTATGACAATCCCATGATCACTAACATGAAACCTGCAACGATCCAGGCGAGATAGGCGACCGGGCCACGCCAGCGGAGTTTGGTATAACGACCCAGCCAGATCGTGCCTAGGGCGGTACCCAGGGTATCCATTGAATAGATAAGACCCAATAAGTTTAACGTCCGCGTGGAATCTGCCTTTCACCAGGAATGGGAGCGCAATACCGAAAGGTCCAGCCAGGAAGACATTCCCAAGCGCAGCAATCGCAATCGTGATCCATAACCATGGAGATGCAAACACCGTACCGATGCCCTGGCGAATATCCCGGATCATGCTGGAGCTTTGCGATCGATTGGTGGCAGGTGTGGAAGCCTTCAACAAGGGGAACCAGGCAAGCAGCGGAAATAAAGAACGAAAGCGCATCAAGTGCAAATGCCACCTGGTTTCCTCCCCAGGCTATCAGACCAGCGCCGAGCGCCGGACCGACGATGCCGGCGACCTGCCCGCTCAAACTGGTCAGCGAGTTGGCGCTCGGCAATGCTTCAGCCGGCGTTAGATCCGGTACGATGGACGTGTATGCCGGTTGAAAGAAGGCGCCAACAATACCAAAAAAAGTACTGACAAGAAAGATGTGCCAGACTTCGAGATGTCCTGTGGCAGCCAGCCAGGACACCCCTGCGATCAGGATGCCACGAACGATGTCCGAAGCCAGCATAAGACGGACCCGATTGAACCTGTCCACGACCACGCCGCCAATCAACAAGAACACCAGCATGGGCAAGGTCGAGAAGATCAAGACTGTCCCCATAATGGCAGCCGAACCAGTTTTTTGCAACACCCACCAGGAAAGAGCTATTCGATACAGGCTATCACCGAGGCGAGAGATAGTCTGTCCACTCCAAAGAAGGGCGAAGAATCGGTATTTGAGCGCTTTGAAGAGTGTCATGCTTTGATGGTAAAGAAAATCAGGTGTGGAAGATTGAACCCCATCTGAAAAAGTGGTTAGCTTTTTTCCCCAACTGTGAAGGTAAAAAACGGAACCGGGCTGGTTTGCGACCGGATGAACAACCCGGAATTTTCAAACATGCCCCGCACCTGGGATCGAGAAAGGGGATGTCCATGGTGCGATATGTTCATATCGGCAAGGATGAACAGACCGCCTCGTCGCAAGACTCGCACGGCCTCGCGAACTCCCTGTGCCTGGTCGCTCCAATGGTGAAATGATACCGTACTGGTAACGAGATCGACGGAGCCATCTGCGAGGGGCAGGTGTTCGGCTGGAGCTTGATAGATCGAGGCGGGGCTGGTCTGGCGGATCGCCTGTGCCACCATACCTTCCGCCAAATCGACGCCAAAAAGGACAACAGACGGCCAGCGTGTCCGCATCTTTCTCAGCAGACGCCCGGTACCACAGCCTATATCCAGGACGGCTGTAGGAGTAAAGCTGACAGGCACGCGTGCGATGACACCGCGGTGGACTCGATCGAAGAAGAACCATTGCGATAGCGAATGTTCATATGTCTCCGACCACTTATTGAAATGCTGACGTTCATTAATATCGTATGGTTGTTTCATATTTACAATAAGTCATTCAAGAATTTTACCTTGCTAGCCTAAAACGCGCAGATTGATGGCGATGAACGCCAGGAGGTAGACAAGGAAAAATATAGCAAAGAATACGTGGAACCGTTCCCGCTGGATGCGAATGGCGGCTACATTCAGAGCAAACAAAAGCAGGATGGTAATTATGTAAAGCGGCCCTTGTGCAATAAAGTGTCCCCAACCTTTCAGCAGGGTATCCATTGCATCGATGATGGGCAGGAGAGCTGCCAGGGTGAAAAACCAACGGTGGTTATCGAAGAAGTGCTGTTTTAAATCAAGACCATCTTCAAATGGGTCTGGCATCAGGAGCACGGTCAAAAGATAGGCGACCGTTGGGCTGAGTAGTACGAAGAGGAAAAGGAAGAAACTCCACTCGTGCTGAGAACTCCAACGGAAGAGAATCCACCAATTGAGGACAAGGAAGAGAAAGACGTTAAGCGTCCAGAGCAGGTGGACCCAATATATCCGAACCTGGTGACGATTTTGCAATAACCTGCCAACGCCGGATAAAAGGCGGGTTATCCCGAGCGCCAGGACAATCGAAGTAAGGACCGAAAGATAAGCGAATGGTTCCATGATGAATGAGTGATAAATTACATATGTTTCCCGTTTGGAACGGCGGCTTTTGATCGGAAATATGATTATCTTTTTGCCAGCTTAGCCACAAAAAATTACCACCAGGAAGAATTATACATATAAATAGAATTCCCAGCTATTTTAATGTGATTAATGAGAAAACCAAATAATCCGTTCTGAGGATTTACCCGGTCGTGTATCGATAAAGGTATTCATCTACTGATCTTCACTTCGTCAATTATCAATTTTCCCGGTTCAAGGACGATGCGTGAATTGTTAAGAAATCTTCTTATTTTTGATAGATTTTTTCGTTAAAAATAGGAATTCCGGAAGCATGGTCAATACGGTACCAAAGGGGGGATGGTTTTGAACAATAAATTAGGATACAATGTGTCCTATTAAACTATTCTTAGAGATATCGGTACCGCAAAGGTGACGAAATGAACAGAAAACTCCACAGGGGGCCAATGCTGTTTGGGGCCTTTATTCTACCCCTGCTGATTACGGGTGGCTTATTATGGTTTGGTAAATTACCCAACGTTGCAGTAACGAGCATCGGACCTAAATTACTTTCGGAGATACCAACCCTGGCACAGAGTTTGTCCGACCCGCTAGCAGCCTCCGTGACACCCGTTCCGTCGGATAGCACGAATTACCCACCGATCACCTGGATGCAGCTAAACAATTTCCTCGCAGCCGACCATACGAATTGGAATACTTACAACGCCGTTACATATAACTGCCTGAATTACTCCATGGACCTGGTAAAGAATGCCTTAAAGAAGAACATAAAAGCCTGGATCATGGCGGTCACGTTCACCAACCAGGATGTGGGGCATGCCTTCGTAGCTTTCCAGACAAGCGACCTGGGTGTTGTTTATATCGAGCCACAGGCAGATGATCGTTACATGGTGTTGGAACCGGGAAAACCGTTGTGCGACGCGTGGGGGATGTATCAGTGCCTGGGTACCGTAAAAATGATCGAGCGGCTCGACTGCACATCTACAACCGACTGCATTGCAAGCGCGTACAAACCATGAGCCACCATTCACGGAGATTATTCCGATGACGAAGCTTGTTACTGCCATCGTCGCCGGGGTTGTGCTGGGGATCATCGGAGCCCGCTACCTATTTGTCGGATCCTGGTTGAGCCTGATCCCGTGGGGGATCGCCGGTCTTGCCCTGGGTGCCTGGTGCCAGCGACGTGAGGCAATGATCAATGGGACTATTTATGGCTTCGTGCTTGCCTTCACTTTCATGATCGCGGGTTACGCCGGCAGTGCCCCGGTCATCAGCCGCCTGCCTTTTTTCGCGATATTGGGTGGAATTGGAGCGGTATGCGGTTTCGCGCTGGGCTGGATCGGAAATTTCTTTTTTGGGATGATAAACAGGGGGAGAAAAAACACATCGTAGCCAGTCGAACCGGAGCAAGGGTTGACAGGTAAGGAACAAATAAAAAGGACTGGCGGAGTTTGCTACCAGTTTTTTTTATCATCATATTAACATGAGCAATTTAAAATCTTGTACGATCAAAATCTACCGGATTCCATCAAGATGGATCAAATCCTTACTGTTTATCATGTTCTTGTTAATATTCGCGCATACAATACTCATATAAATCGTTAGCCGGGAGATTACACAGAACGGGTAAAATTCCCGGCACATTATAAGGATTAACCAGGTACGACGAATGGACTCCAGATCCGCTACAGCGATTGCCCATCCCAACATTGCATTTATTAAATACTGGGGAAACCGGGATGACGCATTGCGTCTTCCTGCGAACGGTTCAATTTCCATGAACCTTGAAGGCCTGGAAACCCGGACACAGGTCGAATTCGATCCGTCGCTATCCACTGACGAACTCTGGATCAATGGAGAAAAAGCCAACCAGATCGCACTGAATCGTGCCAGCGGGATGCTGGACGAGGTACGGGGACTGGCGGACACGAGATTATTCGGCCGGATCGAGAGCAGTAATAATTTCCCAATCGGGAGCGGAATCGCGTCCTCCGCGTCCGCATTTGCCGCTCTAGCGATGGCAACCAGTCGTGCAACCGGCCTGGACTTGAGCGAAGCCGATCTATCCCGGTTGGCACGCAAAGGTTCGGGATCTGCATGCCGCTCAATCCCGGGCGGTTTCGTCGAATGGTTCGCAGGCATGAGCGACGCGGATTCGTTCGCCCGGTCGATCTGCGCGCCCGATCATTGGAGCCTGGTCGACTGCATTGTGGTGTTAAGTGCCGAAATAAAGACTACCGGTTCAAGCCAGGGTAACGAGATGGCATCGAGTTCCTCCCTTCAAGCTGCCAGAGTGGCGGATGCCCCCCGGCGGTTAGCGATCTGCCGGAAAGCCATCATGGAACGTGATATGAAGAGCTTCGCCTCCATCGTGGAGGAGGACTCCAACCTGATGCATGCCGTTATGATGACCTCCCAACCGGCACTGTTCTACTGGCTGCCCGAAACGCTGGGAGTAATGCGAGCCATCCGGGATGCACGCAGGCAAGGACTGGCAGCCTGTTACACTATCGATGCAGGACCAAACGTGCATGTTTTATGTGAAGAGGTTTCGGTCCAGGACACTGCCGGGTTATTAAGCAGCCTGCCCGGGGTGCAGGAGGTGCGGATGGCAAGAGCCGGTGGACCTGCCAAACTGGTCGAGGAAGCACTCAAAAAAGTCGATAATGTATAAAACGGATATAATCAGCCCTGCCCGCTTTTTAGCTGGTATTGAATTCCTGAGAGGTAACCCATGAATACTGCCTTACTTGGCGGGATCACCTTCGTACTTGTCTTTGCCGGAATTATCCTTGTCCACGAACTCGGGCATTTTATCGTTGCCCGATTGTTACGCATAGAGGTGGAAGAATTCGGCATCGGTTTCCCACCGCGCCTGGTGGGCCTTGTAAAAGATTCGTCCAATAAATGGCACATTTTCCCCGGTCAAAAAATCCCTGAACTGGGTGCCAGCACCCAGCCTCATACCATTTATTCATTGAACTGGATCCCGCTGGGCGGTTTTAACAAAATAAAGGGTGAAGATGACCCGGGCGTAAAAGGCGGAATGGCAGCAGCCAACCCGTGGAAGCGGATCATCGTACTGCTGGCGGGCGCCGGCATGAACTTGTTGACCGGCGTACTGGTATATTCCCTCTTTTTCAACCAGGTTGGTATCCCCGATCCGAACACTGCGGTTGTGGCTGCAGTGGATTCTGCCTCCCCGGCAGCAACGTCCGGATTGCAAGTGAACGACATCATCCTGGCAGCCGGCGGCGTGCATGTGACCAGCTACAATGTTTTATCTCAAACAACCCGGCAATATCTCGATAAACCCATGCCACTGATCGTACTTCGCAACGGGCAGGAAGTGAGCGTCACCATCACACCACGATCCGTTTACCCATCCACACAAGGACCGATGGGGATCGCAGTTGGCGAGCCACTTTTTCCAACAAAGTCCTGGTTTGCGACGATACCATCCGCTTTCACTGCCACCGGCCAGGACATCAATACCTTGCTGGCACTTCCGGGCCGGTTGATTGCCGGCACCCTACCGGCACAGGAAGCACAGATCGGCGGTCCACGCAGCGTCTGGAATTTATTTCAGCAAGCCGTTGCACGCGACGTTTCCAGCCGCCAGGCAGCCTCCAACGGGACCAGCAACACTCGACCGACGAACTACACGCTTCTGACGATCATTTCACTTACCATCACCGTGGCGGTTGCAAACCTGCTGCCCATACCAGCCCTCGATGGAGGTCGGATATTCATGACGCTGCCTGAAATCCTTTTCCGCAAGCGAATTCCAGCCAGGTACCAGGCAACCATTAACGGTGTCAGTTTCCTGATCCTGATCGTGCTGCTTGGTTTCTTTTATGTCAAGGACATCATAAGTCCGGTAGCCTTTAATCTGCCATGACCGGTAAAAAAGCAATGACCGATATTGAACCCATTCGGCTGCCACTGACCGTGCCGTTCAAGGATGTGCTGGCGGCGCTCCTTGACGATGAACGCCCATTCCCGGCGCGCTTCCTGCATCGATTCTCAGACCTGCCCCCGGTCGATTTGACCGCTTTGAAAAATGCATGGCCGAAGGTGTCGTCCCTGCGCAAGCATACCCTGCTCGAAGATCTCGAAGACCTGGCGGAAACCGATACACTGACCTCCTTCGAGGATCTGGCGCGCAGCCTGCTTGCCGACCCCGATGCGGAGGTGCGGACCCGCGCAATCCGCCTGTTGTGGGAATCTGAAGATGTAAGACTTGTCCCGGTTTACCTGAAAATGCTTCGCGAGGACGAGAATGCCGAGGTGAGAGCGACGGCCGCCAATGCCCTGGGGCAGTTCGTATACCAGGGCGAGCTCGAAATAGATCTCACCCGAAATGAAGATGGAGATAGAGGATCAGTTACTTCTCACAACCAGGACTGCCAAGGAAACTCTGGTGCGAAGGCGGGCATTAGAATCATTGGGATATTCGGGTCGGAAGGAAGTCAGCCCGTTGATCGAGGCAGCCTACCAGGAGAGAAATCCGGAGTGGATTTCCAGTGCCCTTTTCGCCATGGGACGATCCGGCGATGATCGCTGGAAAAAGCAAGTGCTTTCCCAATTGAGATCACCCAATGACGATGTCCGCTCTGAAGCCATCCATGCCGTGGGTGAACTGGAATTGAAAGCAGCCCGTCCAACCCTGATGGACCTGATCAATGACGAGGAAGACATCGAAATCCGGCGTGAACTCATCCTGGCTCTCTCAAAGATCGGTGGAGAAGGTGTGCGGACCAAACTGGAGGAATTGTTAGAAATCGAGGAAGATGATGAAGAAGTAGAATTCATCGAGGAAGCTCTGGATGCGCTGACTTTTATCGATGAAATGGGACCATTCGACTTGATCGATGTCGATCCGGATACGGATTTTCTTGAAGAAGATGTGAACGATGAGGAGTAACTGCGCCAGAGCATCGCTAGACCCGAGACCAACAGCCGGCGTTTAAGACCGGGGTGCTGCCGTCGTGATCGCTCCGCGCTTGCGGGAATCCGATTGAGTTACTAACATTCGCTTCTCTTCTCAACCTCCTAAAAGATTACAACAAACAAAGGGGAAATAATGGCCAATCCAAATAATGATATGCAGGTACGAGTTCACATGCGGGTGACCGGTCGTGTACAAGGCGTGGGTTTCCGCTACTTCGTGCAGGCGTTGGCACAACGGTCACAACTCAATGGCTGGGTACGAAACCTGGAATACGACCAGGTGGAAATCGTGGCTGAGGGTCCGCGCGAGGCGCTGGAAAAATTAGCCGCGCAGGTTAAAATCGGACCGACCGGCGGACGAGTCGATAAAGTGGAAATGGACTGGGAGACAGCCAATGGAGAATATTCAGGGTTTACTGTCCGCTCGAGCAGATGACATTGAAGTACAATTGCGGGGATCTTGACCAGGAGACTACATTAATGAGTAAACGTAACAAACCGTATCATTAATTTTGTGCTTTTTGCTTTTTTAATCGGGAGCCTATTGACTGCTTGCGGCTCGGGTAATTCCACTCCCACCAGCGTGAGCCTGGATGGGGCAACCCTGGCGCAGGAGCGCTGTTCGGTGTGCCACTCAATCGGTCGGGTGACCCTGGCTCACAAGACAGCAGACCAATGGAAAATAACCGTGGACAGGATGATCGCACGCGGCGCCCAGCTCACGCCAGCCGAGGAACAAGTCCTGCTGGGATACCTGGCAGCAAATTATAAATAGCCATAATAACAAAAAAAGACCGGCGTAAAAGTTGCCGGTCTTTTTTTGTTATCCAAAGAACGACTCAAGCGAACCCCAAACCACGTTCCTTCATGGAAACCCATCGCCCAAGACCAATGACCATGTGATCCAGCACGTCGATGTCCAGCAATTTCCCTGCCTGGATGATGGCACGTGTCACCGCGATATCATCGGGGCTGGGAGATGGGTCACCGCTGGGATGATTATGGACAACGATCAGTGACGTGGCATTACGACGAATGGCTGGCTTGAAGAGTTCACCAACATTGACCTGGGAAGAACTGACAGAACCCTTGTAAACCTCAACGATATCGAGCACATGGTTGCGGGTATCGAGCAGGATAACCCGCAGGTGTTCCTGTTCCAGCGCGGACATCTCGTAAGCGACCAATGCGGCTGCGTCAGCCGGGCTGGTGATGGTGGCGCGATCAACCGGAGTTTCCCGAGCCATTCGCCGTCCCAGCTCGATGGCGGCCTTGATCTGGGCAGCCTTGGCTTCACCGATGCCATGCTGTTGGCAGAGTTCCTCGAAAGGGGCGCGGTGCAGACCGGATAAATCCTTGAAATCATGCAACAGGCGCTGCCCGACCTGAACGGCATTTTCGCCTGCCACGCCAACCCGCAGAAGGATCGCCAGCAACTCGGCGGTCGAGAGGACCTGGGGGCCGAGTTTAGCCAGACGCTCGCGCGGGCGTTCGTCCGCGGACAAGTCGGTGATGCGATAAACGCCCCTGGTTGAATCTTTCATGCTTTTGCCTCCCGCAACGTTACCTGAACTATACAGCCGGGGGCTTGATTCGACAAGCGGCTTGACAGAGTAAGTTGTTCCTTATATAATCCCGCCTGCCTTCCTCGCTAGCTCAACGGCAGAGCGGGCGGCTGTTAACCGCTAGGTTCGAGGTTCAAATCCTCGGCGAGGAGCTTTTTAAAATCAGAAGGATTAGGTTCGACGCCCCCAATAGGGGATGGTATTCAAATCCTCGGCGAGGAGCTTTTGACCACCCTAACTAGCCTTTAGCTAAATAGCTAAAGGCTAATTTTATATGGTTTAATTATCTTATGACTTTAGTTTATAACTTTTATGTTTCTTGATGTGATATAGGGAATAGAATAAACGGAATCATCCTGTTTTTCGGATTATATATAATATATTCACTGGTTGTGTGGTTGGCATCGGAATTTTTTGATTTACTATGAACACGATCGACAAAAATAAGCTGAACTACTATCTGTCCGCGTGGAATCTTTCGAATCCGAAATTTCTCACGCAGACGATGACCAGCCATATCTACACTGTCACATACGACACCGAGACAGCCATCCTCAAACTGCTATCTCCATCAGAGACGGATGAGCAGAGGGGCGCTGTGGCGCTGCGCCATTTTGATGGTCACGGAGCGGTGCGTTTACTGCGTTACGACGAAGGCGCTCACCTGATGGAATACGCCGCAGGTGACGAACTTGTAACATTAGTTGAGCGTGGTGAGGATGAAAATGCAACGCGAATCATCGCACAGGTGATCAAACAACTTCACAGCGTTCCGCAAAATATCCCACACGATGGCCTGTTCATGCTCGATCGCTGGTTTGGGGAGTTGTTCAACAAAGCTGCGGCCGATCGGCAAGCGGGCATCGAGTCTATCTATGTGCGGAGTGCCTCTCTCGCCAAGCGGTTACTCGCTGCCCAGCGCGATGTGCGGGTGTTGCACGGTGATATCCATCACCGCAATATCCGCCAGTCATCGCGCGGCTGGCTCACCTTCGACCCGAAAGGCCTGGTTGGCGAGCGCACCTACGACTGCGCCAACACGCTCTGCAACCCGGTTATGCCAGAACTTGTCCACAATGAAACCCGCCTGCTGACCAATGCGGCGATCCTTGCGGATACGCTCGCACTCGACCTGTCGCGCGTGCTGGCGTTCACCTACGCTTACGCCTGCCTAAATGCAAGTTGGTGGTCACTGCGCATCGGCACAGAAGGCGCAGAAGACATAGTACAGTGGCATCTCAAAGTCGCTGTGATCATCGAACCACACGTCAAGCTTTTGCTGGATAATATCTAATTTTGCACTATCTCCGCTAATAATTTCGGGGATTTAAGCTCCAAGCTCACAAGGTACACGGGGCTGGTTAGACAAACCCTTGGGTGGCTTAAGAATAGGAGGTTCATTCAAACATCGACCTATCGGGAAAGGGAATTACGTCACTATCATCGGGAAAGTTTTATCTGCAGCAATTGTTGATGACTATGTCAATGGATCCGATAAGAAATATGGAAAAGATGGTTTCATGGATTATGTATATGACCTTCAAGACTTCAGCTCTGGCGATCAAGGTGAGAGAAAAGTCACTTCTTTGAATATTCTCCGGAAGGCGTGATCATTCCCCCGGAGTTAAATAAATACAATTAATGAATCATGGTTGGGCATAGAGCGATACTCTGTTTGGGTCCAGATACTTATAATTTACCTTGGTGACTACAGAGGGAGAATGCGCATGGAAAAGTCAATACAAGAAATAATGTCATCAAACCTGAAGCACAAAGAGCAAGTATCGATCATGACAGAGATGGCACTTAAGGATAAAAAAGCCATTGCCCAACTATTCGATATTCTTATAAAAGGTGTTGATGTTGAAAAAGGAACTGCGGCTGAAGTGATGAAATTTATTTCAAAAGAAAACCCCGAACAAATGGTTCCTTATATTGATCTATTAATTGAATTCATTGACTACAAAGCCCCGAGAGTGAGATGGGGTTGTCCCGAATCTCTTGGATACATTGCCCAAAAATTTCCCGATAAAGTTGAAAAAGCCATTCCAAAATTACTCGTAAACTTGAAAGACAACAGCACTGTTGTTCGTTGGTGCGCTGCTTTTGCACTGACAGAAATTGCTAAATACAACCATAAAAAGCAGGAAGAATTAGTGACCATCATCAACAAACTAGTCAAAACAGAACAGAACAATGGCGTTCGAAATGTGTATATTAAAGCTCTTAAGGAAATTGATAAGCAATAAGGACACAAAGTTGCTGGAGACCGAGGAAACATGAGAATCAATCTATCAGAGGTATCACAAACAGCAATTTTGGTTTTGACTTGTCGCGCCGTTGAATCGGAGCAGAATAAATCCCGTTTTCAACGACCCAATGGCGGTCCTTTGTTTAGAAAGGTTGCTGTCTATATCGTCAGAGGAAGAAAAGAAACGCATTCTCCGGTGGAAGAACATGTATGCAGGCATACAGGCAAGGGATAGAAAAGCGCGCGCGATGACAGCAAGGAGTTTCGACAGTATCGCTAATCTTTTTATTTCAGATCATCCAGGATGTACTGTGATCAACCTTGCATGCGGTTTGGATACAAGGTTCTGGCGGATTGAAAATGAAAAGTGCAAATATATTGAACTTGATCTACCGGAAATGATTGAGCTGAAAAGAGAGATACTAAAAGATCATCTCGGCTATGAACTCATTGGTTGTTCAGTATTGGATACTTCATGGATCGATCAGGTAACTTCAAATGGAAACAGCAATTTCCTTCTACTTGCCGAGGGCTTGTTCTATTACTTGCCCAAGCAAGAGGTGACTAGAACTTTTACAAGCAATAGCCCAAAGGTTTAATCGCTCGCAGACTTGTCCTTGATATGGCCCCTGAAAAATACACAAAGGGATTATGGAAAAGGCTTATTCCCTGGAATCCAGAGTTTGGGGATATAGATGTTTCTTTCGTTTTCGGCTTTAACAATCCACGCGACATTAAATCTTATGGAAATGGTTTCAAAGTGATTGGTGATGTAAAAGGATCGGTGGGGTCGATTATCACCGTATCAATAAACGCCGAGTAAAGCCGGCTCCAGCGGACAATTATTGATTTATTACTTCTGCCAAAACTTGAATTACAAGGTTAACAGCTCCCCACTAACAGAAATCGTTATATTTCAACAATGGCATTTGATATATTGAATTTATATTATCATCCCAGTTCACAAGTTGTATATACTTTTATCGAATCATCATTTGGTGGCTCCATTAGCTTATCTCGCAGTTATCTATTGCGATCAGTATAGGTGCTAGTCGATAAAGGAGGCTCAAAATGACCCAATTAATATACTCGGCGATCACATCACTCGATGGCTGTATAGAAGATAGCGATGGTAAGTTCGATTGGGCACAACCAGACGAGGAAGTGCATACTTTCATTAATAATCTCGAACGTACAGCTGGTACCTATCTGTTCGGGCGCCGAATGTACGAGACGATGATGGTCTGGGAAACCGACCCTAGCTTAGCGGCTGACTCCCCGATCACGCGCGACTTTGCAGAGATTTGGCGAGCGGCTGATAAGATCGTGTACTCCAAAACACTGAAGGCTGTATCCACTAGTAAGACGCGAATCGAGCAAACTTTCGATCCCGAAGCAATTAGACAAATGAAAGTTGCGACTGAGCATGAAATCATCATCGGTGGTCCCAATCTCGCCGCTCAAGCGTTCAGGTCTGGGTTGATAGATGAGTGCCATCTGTTCATCATACCTATCATGGTGGGAAGCGGCAAAAAATCACTGCCGAATAATATCCGTCTGGAATTAGAACTTTTGGACGAACACCGCTTTCGCAGTGGTGTGGTTTTCCTTCGATACCAAGCCGGGCAAAGAAGAGCCAGATAACACTGGCTCTAATAAATCAATAATGAATTATTATCTCTGCCGGGACTTGAGCCGCGAACGCCTGCGTAATAATCGTTGAACAAAAGAGAAACAAAAATGAGTCTACAAAAGGCTGTAGAAGTTGGTCCGTCGAAAATTGAATTAGCATATGAGGAATTTGGGGACGTTCATGCGCCGCCAGTGCTGTTGATCATGGGTGCTGGCGCACAAATGCTTAATTGGCATGAAGAATTTTGTGCGGAGTTGGTAGCTCGTGGTTTAAGACCTATTCGTTTCGATAACCGCGACTGTGGACTTTCGTCGCACTTCCCTGATGCGCCTGAGCCCGATTTCAAGGCGGCACTTTCAGGCAATATGTCTTCTGTTTCTTACAACCTGTCCGATATGGCAGCCGACACGGTTGGGTTACTTGACGTTCTAGGACTCAAGAGCGTCCATCTCGTCGGTGCATCAATGGGGGGATTCATCGCCCAGATGGTTGCAATTGAATTTCCCGACCGACGTCCGCTCGCTGACATCCATTATGTCAACAACAGGAAACCCCGCCGTAGGACAGCCGGCACCTGAAACGATGCGTGTGATGGGTGGGAATCTACCAAGCACTCGTGAGGAGGTAATGGAACAAGCGGTAAAAAACATTCGTGCAGTTGGTTCGCCCGGTTTTCCACTGGAAGAAGACGAAGTGCGCCAACGCGCAGGGCTTGCTTATGACCGTTCATATGACCGGCTTGGCATGGTGCGACAAGCCATCGCAGTTATTGCATCAGGTGATCGTACATCCCGACTTCAGTCGATCAAAATCCCCACTCTGGTAATTCACGGCGACAGAGACCGAATGTGTGAGGTTAGTGGCGGCGTTGCAACGGCAAAAGCCATCAAAGGGGCGGAATTAGTCATAATCGAAGGTATGGGGCACAATTTGCCGCGTCCTTTGTGGTCCAGAATTGCTTCGCTGATCGACGATCTTGTCCAGCGGGTCGAGTCTGGAACCACACCAGCAGCGGGTTAACAAAGCGGGCATCGGCCAGGATGTCGCCTTGGCTAGCTGGTGACCCATGTCACCATACCTCCGACGGCGACTTGTCCCCTCCGCTTCGCTTCGGAGATGCTTCGCGAATGTCGCCTCGGCTAGTTCCTGGAAAAGACTGGCAGATAACAGGTGATGTGCACCTTATTTGTGTGTACATCATTTCTTTTATATAATTCAATGAGGTTCTCTCACTACACAACAGATGCTCGACATCAATCAATTGTTAGAAAGGCAGCAATAATGGACACTTTGGATGCGATCAGGACACGAAGAAGTATCCGGCGATATACAGGAGATGCCATCCCGAAAGCCGACCTGGAGACCATCGTCGATTCCGCCCGCCTGGCAGCAACCGGAAGTAACAAGCAACCGTGGGATTTCATTGTGGTAACCGAGCGAGCCATGATCGAACAATTTAAAGTATCAGGTCCATGGATCGCGGAGGCACCTGCGGTCATCGTGGTGGTCATGGATCCGGTCTCCCGCTGGTGGGTGGAGGACGGAGCTGCAGCGATCGAGAATATGTTACTGGCGTGTACTGCGCTGGGTTACGGCGCCTGTTGGGTGGAAGGGGATGCGCTGCCGCGTGAAGAATTGTTCAAGACCTTGCTCGGAATTCCCGCGAAAAAGCGGGTGATGGCTTTAATCCCGATCGGAAAACCAACGGAATCACCGACGAAAGAAAAAAAGTCGCTTGAGCAGGTAATCCATTGGGAAAAGTTTTAAGCGACCCATCAGCGGTCTCTCCAAAGACGATAAAAAAATATATTGTTTATCGATTGATGGTTGGAAAAGATTAACCATGGAGTAGTATGCAGGCTGACATTCCTTGCCTTTTCAGCAGAGCAAAATACCATAATTAGACAACCAGGAGAATTAAAGTGACTTCGACCCAAAATGACTCCCGAATACAGCAGTCGAGGCTGACCAGGTCGGAAAGGGGTATTACCTTCCGGGACCTGAATAAGAATGGTAAATTGGACATTTATGAAGATCCCCGCCAACCCATTGAAGACCGGATAGACGACCTGATGGGTCAAATGACACTGGAAGAAAAAGCCGGGATGATGTTCATCAACGGATCGGGCATTAACCCGGACGGATCCATTGAGGAAAAAGCGGGTGATCCGCAATTCATAACGCCAGCCGCGTCCCAGATCACCCAACATAAGATGAATACCTTCAACCTGTGGGAGATCCCTGGCGCGCAAATCGTTGCCAGGTGGCATAATAATCTGCAACGTTTCGCCGAAGAGACCCGGCTGGGGATCCCCGTCACCATTGCTTCCGATCCACGCAACCATTTCACTCGTAATATTTTTTCGATGGTCGCCACCGATTTTTCGCAGTGGTGTGAAACGCTGGGATTCGGCGCGATCGGCGACCCTGAGCTGGTACGCCAGTTTGCCGATATTGTCCGGAAGGAATACCTGGCAGTGGGGATCCGTGTGGCGCTGCACCCACAAATTGACCTTGCCACGGAACCACGCTGGCCGCGCATCAGCGGGACGTTTGGCGAGGATGCCCAACTGACTGCGCGGCTGGCACGCGAATATATCGAAGGATTCCAGGGGGAGTCACTCGGGGCGCACAGCGTGGCATGCATGACGAAACATTTCCCGGGCGGCGGACCTCAAAACGAAGGCCTCGATCCGCATTTTCCATTTCAAAAAGGACAGATCTACCCGGGAAAGAACTTCGATTACCATCTCATTCCATTCGAGGCTGCGCTGGAGGCGGGGACGGCTGCCATCATGCCTTATTATGGTGTACCGATCGACCAGACCGATGAGAATGTAGCCATGTCGTTCAATAAAGCCATCATCACCGGCCTGCTGCGTAACAAATACCGGTACGATGGCGTGATCTGTACCGATTGGGGATTGATCACCGACATGCAAATGCCTGACAGCACCTGGCCTGCCCGGGCATGGGGTGTCGAACACCTGACCCGCATCGAGCGGATACGGAAGGCTCTCGATGCCGGCGTGGACCAGTTCGGGGGAGAAAGCTGCCCGGAATTGGTTATCGAATTAGTGAGGAATGGTGGACTGCCTGAAGGGCGGTTGGACCTGTCCGTTCGGCGGCTGCTGCGGCTTAAGTTCCAACTGGGTCTTTTCGATAATCCATTCGTGGATGAGGGACAGGTTCCGATTGTTCTGGGGCACCCCGCTTCCATCGCAGCGGGTGCGGACTCTCAAAAACGAGCGATGACGCTGCTAAAAAATGATGACCATACCCTACCACTAAAAGACCGCCCTAAAGTATTCGTGAAGAACATTGACCCGTCGGTCGCTGCCCGCTATACTGAGTTGGTTGCCATGCCGCGGGATGCGGATTTTGCCATTTTGCGATTGGAGACACCCTGGGTACCGGTTGAGTCGAATGATCGTTTTACACGGAGCTTTCACCACGGCGACCTGGATTTCAAAGGAGAGGCCAAGGCTGAGATATTAGCCTTGCTCAAGGCAGTGCCAACCATTGTTGTGATCTACCTTGACCGCCCTGCAGTAATCCCCGAGATCAGCTCCTTGGCAAAAGCATTGGTTGCAGATTATGGAGCCAGTGACGAATCTGTGCTGGAGGTGGTATTTGGTAAAGCCAGGCCTGAAGGTAAGCTGCCATTTGAACTACCCAGCTCGATGGACGCCGTACGGAACCAGATGGCAGATGTTCCGCACGATTCCAAGGACCCAGTCTTTCCATTCGGGTTTGGATTATCCTACCAGGCTTAGTAGATAATTCCGATCAAGAAGTATCATCTCACACGCGGGTGCCGGCAATTAATCCGCGCGTCCGGCTGTAAATAAACAAGCTCCCTACTACCGGGAATGGTCCAGTATACAAAACCAAATGGATCGACAGTGGCACAAATCATGAACCTGGAATAGCCAACTTGAAAAACCATGCTTTAATCACCGTCCTTAAAAACCTGAAAGGGAATGCGCGCGGCTGCGTCTATACCGAACCGTTGTGGGGTATCCCCTTCAACCTGTATGCACCGTACGTGTCGATCTTCATGGTCGCGCTCGGACTATCGGACAAGCAGATCGGATCGATCGTCAGTGTCAGTTTTGGATTCCAGATCGTCATGGCATTGCTGGGGGGTGTGATCACCGACAAGCTTGGGCGCAGGCGGACGACCCTGGTATTCGACATCCTTTCGTGGAGTGTTCCGGCATTGATCTCGGCGCTGGCACAAAATTACTGGTATTTCCTGGCAGCAGGCATCTGCAACAGCGTGTGGCGCATCACGCATGTCTCCTGGTCGTGCCTGCTGGTTGAAGATACCGATGAAACCTTGCTGGTCGATATCTATACCTGGATCTATATTGCGAACCAGTTGGTGGGATTTATCGCTCCGCTGGCTGGCGTTATTATCGGCATCTTCTCGCTGGTACCGACCATGCGCGGGTTGTACCTGTTTGCAGCCGTGATGTTCACGGTGAAAGCTTTCATCACCTATTGGATGACAGAAGAAACTACGCAGGGCAAAGTCCGCATACATGAAACTCGCAACCAGAGCATTTATGGAGTATTGAAAGAGTACAAAGGTGTTTTCCGTGCATTGCTACACTCCCCTCAGACACTCTACACTGCCGGGATCATGCTGGTGCTCAGTATAACCGGGTTAATCAGCGGTAATTTCTGGGCAATCCTCGTCACCGTGAAGCTGCATATCCCGGCTCAAGACCTGGCGATCTTCCCCTTTGTAAGGTCAGCTATCATGTTGATCTTTTTTTTCGTGGTCATGCCGCGTATCAATAAAATGCACTACAAGCTGCCACTGTTGATCGGGTTTCTTGGTTTCGTCGTGAGCCAACTTGTTTTAATCTCTGCACCCACCCGGAGCATCAGCGTGCTGGTCGTCAACACGTTCCTGGAAGTTTGCAGCTTTGCCTGTGTCAGCCCATTTGTCGATAAAATGATCGTGGTAACCATCGACCCGAAGGAACGCGCCCGCATTCAATCCATCCTGTCCGTGGGAGTCATCATCTTTTCGTCCCCGTTCGGCTGGATCGCCGGGACATTATCCGGGCTTAATAAGGATCTGCCCTTCATTCTGAATATCATATTATTCGCGATCGGGGCGGGGTTAGCCTACCTTGCCGGCCAGGCTTCCCAGAGACAGGTCATTCAAGAAAGCGTGATCCAATGAACGGATATGGACCTGTCAGATGATCGGATTTCCTCATATTCCGTGTGAGAAGGAGACCTGTTATGCAAGAGATGTCCATTAATGAACTCCAGAGGAAAATGATCTCGGGTGAACTGACTGCCCGAAAAATTACCGAATCCTATCTCGAACGCATCCAGAGCCATAACCAACACGGACCTTGCATCAATGCCGTCATTGAGATTAATCCGGATGCCCTGGAGATCGCCGATAAACTCGACCTTGAACGGAAAGCCGGAAAGACACGCGGACCTCTACACGGAATACCGATCCTTATTAAAGATAATATTGATACACACGACCACATGCAAACAACTTCCGGGTCACTCGCGTTAGCGGGTTCGATGGCCAGACGTGATGCATTCCTGGTTAAACGTCTGCGGGCGGCGGGAGCAGTGATCCTGGGGAAAACCAACCTGAGCGAGTGGGCTAATTTTCGGGGAAAGCATTCGGTCAGCGGTTGGTCAAGCCGGGGAGGGCTGACCCGAAATCCATATGCGCTAGATCGGACAGCTTGCGGATCGTCATCCGGTTCCGGAGCAGCGGTTGCAGCGAATTTCTGCGCAGCTGCCGTTGGCACCGAAACAGACGGGTCGATCATCTGCCCGTCGCAGACGAACGGGATCGTCGGGGTCAAACCCACGCTCGGCCTGGTCAGCCGCAGCGGCATCATCCCCATTGCCCACAGCCAGGACACGGCTGGACCGATGGCACGCAGCGTTGCGGACGCGGCGATACTGCTGGAAGCCCTAACTGGCGTGGATGCACGCGACCCGGCTACACAATTCGCTGAAAAAAAGGCGGGACACGATTACACTCAATGCCTCGACCCGGATGGTCTACGCGGCGCCCGGATCGGTATCGCCCGGAAAATGGCGGGTTCGGATGGACGAGTGCTAAAGATCTTTGAGTCCTGCATTGACGCGATGAAACAATCAGGCGCCATCATCGTGGATCCGGTGGAGGTACCGAATTTCAAGAAATTTGGCAAAACTGAGATCGAAGTATTACATTATGAGTTCAAAGCGGACTTGAACAATTATCTCGCATCGCTGGGACCTGGGGCAGCAGTTCGAACAATGGAAGATATCATTCAATTCAATGAAAATAATAAGAGCACCGTCATGCCTTATTTCGGTCAGGAACTCATGATCGAAGCCCAGGAAAAAGGTCCATTGACAGAAAAAGCCTACCGAGAGGCGCTGGCAAAGAACCACCGATTGTCCCGGCGGGAAGGGATTGACTTTGCAATAAAGAAGCATCGCCTGGATGCAATCGTCGTTCCCAGCGGAGGACCTGCATGGATGATCGACCTGGTCAATGGAGATGCGATCAATTGGGACATGGAAAGTACCTCACCGGCCGCCGTGGCAGGATACCCTCACATCACCGTTCCAGCCGGCTATATATTTGGACTGCCGGTGGGTATTTCCTTTTTTGCAAAAGCATGGCAGGAATCGAAAATCATCAAACTGGCTTATGCATTCGAACAAGCAACAGAGGTCCGAAAGCCACCGAAATTCCCAGCCCATGCCGCCTGATTTGAAGGGCTCGTGAGCAAAACGGTCCGAGGTTCATCGACCACGCAGAAGATATGACTGTCATTGGGTAACGAGAAACTTTCCTACCATACAGTTGATTTTCACGGGAGACCATTTGGATATATCGTTTTTACTAAGAGGTCTTATCATCGGTTTTTCCATCGCCGCACCAGTCGGACCGATCGGAGTGCTGTGTATCCGGCGAACACTGGCAGGAGGTTGGGCTTCGGGACTGGTATCAGGGTTGGGGGCGGCCAGCGCGGATGCATTCTATGGCTGCGTGGCGGGTTTTGGCCTGGCGTTCATATCCAATTTTCTGATCAGCCAGCAGGTTTGGCTTCGACTAGTGGGGGGATTATTTCTCTGTTACCTGGGCATCAGGACCTTGCTTGCCAAACCCGCACAGGAAGCAGCCAAGACCAAGGGAAAAGGCTTACCCGGCGCTTATATATCAACATTTCTACTGACGCTGACCAATCCGCTTACGATCATTTCCTTTGCAGCTATCTTTGCCGGGATGGGCCTGGCAAGTGCGAAGGGGAACTATGGATCGGCAGGAATTTTGGTCCTGGGTGTATTCCTGGGTTCAACTTTGTGGTGGTTCATGCTCAGCGGCGGTGTGGGTTTAATGCGTGGACGGTTCAACGACCGCTGGCTGCTATGGGTAAATCGGATCTCGGGAGCGATCATCACAGTGTTCGGAATAGCAGCCTTGATCAGCATAGTTTAGATCCCGGACTCGGACTGACACGAACCGGACGAAGCGCATTCTGGTGCTTCGTCCGGTTCGTGTCAATTAAAAATGAAAGCACATCACAAAAAAAGAGCGGCGACCAATCGGTGCGCCGTTCTTTGGAATGCTACTCTTTTTTTTCCGGCTTGCTTTCGACCTTTGCTGGCGTTGGCTTTTCTGATCCTTCTTTGGTTCCCGTCGAACCAACTGTCTCCGATTTTTCAGCTTTTTCATCGGCTTTTTTAGCCGACTGGCCAGATGGAGAGTGGTGGTCAGTCGCATAAAAACCCGATCCTTTAAATACAATCCCGACCGGTTGAAAGACTTTTTTTAACGCCTTCTTTCCACATTCCGGGCAGCGAAGGAGGGATTGATCGCTAAAAGATTGTTGTTTTTCGAATTGAACGCCGCAGTTGCTGCAGCGATACATATAAACTGGCATTCTTACTTCTTTCCTGATAAATAAGTAAATCCCATCATTGGCGGGTCATTATAGCGCACTCACAAACCTGATGCAAGAGGAGCCTACCCGCGCGAGGTAAAAGAGCCATGCTCCAAGCTTTAACTGTCTATCTTAGCCCGAGCCGATCAGCGAGTTACTGCGTGCCAGAACTGCCCTGGTACGATCAACATCTGCCCGGATCTGCGCAACCAAAACATCAACGGAATCATATTTTCGTTCGGGTCGCAGGTATTCGACAAACTCAAGTTTTACTTGCTTGCCATACAAGTTGCGGTCAAAATCGATAAGGTGGGCTTCAATGGTCGGAGACGGCAGGTCTGGAGTAAAGGTTGGGCGAACACCAACATTGGTGGCTGCCTGATATTTTTGTCCATCCACCCAGACCCAACCGGCATAAATGCCGTTGGCAGGCAGAACTTTGCCCGGAGGGAAATCAATATTGGCGGTCGGGACCTGGATCAGGTGGCCGCGGCCATCACCATGGATGACCGTCCCACTGACGGCATAATCCCGCCCGAGATCTCCCGCCGCTTCAGAAACCTTTCCAGCAAGGATGGATTGGCGAATTCGAGTGGAGGAAATAATCCCTTTATCATCACTCAACGGAGGAATCGTCCGGACAGCAAAACCCAATTCCTTGCCGATCTCGGTCAGGCGGGCTGCATTACCTTCGCGTCCCCGTCCAAGCGCAGTGTCATATCCGATGAAGAGGCTTCGAAGGTCCACACTTTTCTTGACCCGATCCATGAACTCATAGGCAGTCTGGTCAGCAAACTCACGGCTGAATGTCTGGACGATGACCGCATCCAGCCCGAGGCTTTCCAGGTATTCCAACCGCTCGGGAACGGTGGTCAGGCACTTGAAATCAATCTTTCCACCCAAAACAATGGCGGGGTGAGGATCGAACGTTAAAACTACCGCCATCTGACTCTGATCATGCGCATCCCTAGTGAGTTTCCGAAGGATCTCCTGGTGGCCGCGATGGACGCCATCGAACACACCTATGGTCAACCAGGTGTGCTGAAGGGAGGCTTCGTCAAGGGAATGGAAGATTTTCACTTAGATCATCGATAGATAAAACGTATAAAGGGGCAACATATTATATGTGCCTCCCCGATCATTGGTCGGAGGGTCTCTAGGAAAAGAAAACTTTCTTCGGCTGCCACTCGTGGGAGGCTTCATCGAGGCTAAGAATGGCAATCAATTCACCCGCCATGCTAACCCCGCGTACCAAGCCTGGTTTTGCATCCGCAGCCGCCTTCACGCGATGCCCGTGCTTTATCTCTTCGACCTCATCCGGGGAGAGTTCCACTGCGGACCATTCAGCCAGGGCTTCCGCCGCAGGAATGAGATACTGATACCAATTGCCCGCCGTGAAAGCCTCTTCCAATTTTCTCAACGGAGTAGCATCACGCAGACTGAAACGACCAGACTTGGTCCGGCGCAAACCTACAAGGTAAGCGCCACAGCCCAAGGCTACCCCTACATCGTTTGCCAATGAGCGGACATAGGTCCCGGAAGAACAATGTACGTCTATCACTACCTCCGGAGGGGCCCATTCGAGTATTTCCAGGTGGTAAACATTGATCTTTCGGGGAGCCAGTTCCACATCTTCACCGGCGCGGGCCATATCATAGGCTTTTCGCCCCTGTACTTTAACTGCGGAGTAAGCCGGCGGCGTTTGTTCGATCTCACCGATATAGCGTTGAAGCACTTCATTAAACTGTTCTTCCGTCACATTGACCGGGGACGACGACGGTGGGCGTGTGAATTTGCCTTCTGCGTCATAGGTATCCGTGGCATTGCCAAGACGCAGTATTGCCTGGTAGCGTTTGTCCGAGGCGGATACGAACTCACTCAAGCGGACAGCCGGACCGACCAGGATGACCAACACCCCGGATGCACGCGGGTCAAGTGTCCCGGTGTGACCTGCCCGCCGGATGCCTGTGCCACGGCGGATGTGATCGACAACATCATGAGAAGTCATGCCGACCGGTTTATCGACGACAAGGATGCCGGAAATGGCGTTTTTTATATCTTGACTTTCCATTTTTCCTCCATACTATAAAACCCGTCCCTAGCGAGTCAATTATTATTTAAGTAATCAAGTGTTGCTTTCAGCACTCGATCTTTAACCTCATCCAGAGTGCCATCCACATCAGCGCCAGCCGCTGCTTTATGACCACCGCCGTTAAACTGGCGAGCCAATCGCGAAACGTCAATCGCAGGTGTGAGCGCCCTCCAGGAAATCTTCGTCTTTCCTGAATTTTGCTCCACAAAGATTATAGCAATATTAGCATCATCGATCGATGACACGATATTAACCAGGTCGGCATCATCCTTCCCGATGTAATGGGAAGCTTTTCGATCCGCCACTGTCAATGTAACCCAGATGAGCCCATCGGACCGCTCAAGGCTCGAGAGCCCGGCTCCCCAGTAACGCGCCGCCTCGAATGTTCGCCGGACGAGGCTAAGGTAGTAAAGAGAGCTCATATCGACACCAAGATCCAACAAATCGGCAGCCTGCCGGAGGGCCTCGGAGGTCACATTTGATGTACGGAATCCAAGCGTATCAGTAATCAATCCGGTCATCAGGTTCGAAGCAATATCCGGGGTGATCGAAAGCCCCCAATCTGCCATATATCGCATCAGCACCGAAGCGGTGGCGACGGCTTCCGGATCGACCAGGTTCAGGGTACCTATTGGATCAGCGGTCAGGTGGTGGTCGATGATAATATCAGGAGCCCGGTAACCCTCCAGTGACTTGCTGATTCGTTTCAGATCCGAACAATCCACGCTGATAATTAAATCAAAATCCCCATCCGCCTTTGTACGGAGCAGGTCCGCGCCTGGCAGGTGTTTGAAACCAGCCGGGAGACCATCCGATAAAACCAGTTGAATCTGTTTCCCGGCATCCGCAATAGCCAAACCCAGGGCGAGAGTCGAGCCGATGGCATCGCCATCGGGTCGAATATGGGATGTGATCAAAACCCGCTTTGCCGCTTGGATGCGACTTTTAATTTTTTGCTGCAGGCGGTTCATTCTTCTTCAGGTCAGCAATCAACTTTTCAATGTGATCGGCATTTTCAGGCGTGGGATCCCAGCGGAAACGCAAGCGTGGGAAGACACGTAATTCTATGCGGGCTGCCAGAGCACGTCGTAGAAATCCACTGGCATGTTCCAGCCCCGCGATAATTTCTGCGCTTCGCTCAGAGCCTTCAACAGCCGATACAAAGACATCTGCGTAAGCCAGTTCACGATCGACTTTAACATCAGTGATAAATATCTGATGCAAGCGCGGATCGCTAATCTCCCGGATAAGCATTTCCGACAGATCCTGGCGAATACGATCTGCAATTCGTTGAAGACGGATACCAGACGGCATAATTTAAAACCATTTCCCGGTTTATTGAATTTTAAATCTCAGTCTTTTCAAGAACAAAGCACTCGATGAGATCCCCTATCTCCACATCGTTGAAATTCTTCAAGCCGATACCGCATTCGAAACCAGTGCGCATTTCGCGCACGTCCTCTTTCTCGTGTTTGAGCGATCCAATTTCGCCTTCATAAACGATATCCTTGCCCCGGTTAACACGGACCTTGCCATTCCGGCGGATCTCCCCTTCAGAGACACGACAACCGGCGATTTTGCTGCCTTTTGATAAATTGAACACCTGAAGTACGACGGCTTTTCCGATCACTTTTTCCGCAAATACCGGCGCCAGCATGCCCTTTAATGCTTTTTCAACATCCTCCGTCAGCCGATAGATGATATCGTAAAGACGGATCGACACTCCTTCTTTTTCGGCAAGGCGGCGGGCAGCAACATCGGCCTGGACACTAAACCCAAGAACAATGGCTTGGGAAGAGGAAGCCAGCAAAACATCATTTTCACTAATGTTCCCCGTCTCGGCATATAGGATATTGATCCTGATCTCGCCCTTACCCAGGTTGTTGATCTCATTAATAATGGGTTCGAGCGAACCCTGAACATCTGCTTTGAGGATCAGATTGAGTTGCTGAGCTTCGCCCGCTTTAATCTTGGAGAATAACTCTTCCAAGGTGATCTTCTTCGCGACGGTAGCTTGAGTCCGGTTGGCATCCTGACGTTCGATGATGATCTGGCGGGCTTCCTTCTCAGACTTCACCACCTGGAACACATCCCCGGCAGAAGGTAATTCGCTCAAGCCCATCACAGAGACCGGGACGGAGGGTCCGGCTTTCTGGATCTTTCGACCACGAAAATCAAACAAGGCTCGTAGTTTACCAAAGGAATTGCCTGCCACGACAATATCGCCGGTATTGAGCGTACCGTTCTGTACGAGCAGGGTCGCGGTTGGCCCTTTGGATTTATCCAGCTCGGCTTCGATGACGGTACCAATAACAGTTCCCTTGGGGTTGGCGCGAATATCAGTGTTATCTGCCACCAATAAAATTGCTTCGAGCAAATCTTCAATGCCTTGTTTTTGTTTTGCAGATACTGGAATGACCATTGTATTGCCGCCCCATTCGTCGGGCATCAGATCATTCTCCCCAAGTTGTTTTTTAACCAGGTCGGGGTTGGAGTTAGCTTTATCGACCTTGTTCAGGGCAACGATGATCGGAACACCGGCAGCCTTGGCATGTGCGATGGCTTCCTTTGTTTGCGGCATGACCCCATCATCTGCGGCGACTACCAGGATCACAATATCCGCACCCTGTGCGCCACGCGCCCGCATTGCGGTAAAAGCGGCATGACCAGGAGTATCGAGGAATGTGATCTGGCGTCCCTTCAATTCGACCTGGTAGGCTCCGATGTGCTGGGTAATACCACCGGCTTCACCGGCTGCCACATCGGCATTTCGCATGGCATCCAGCAAGGATGTTTTTCCATGATCAACATGCCCAAGGACTGTTACAACCGGGGCGCGCATGATAAGGGAAGCTTCATCCTCACCGGCGATGGTTTGCCGCCAAAGGGGGACTTCACCGGTTTCCTTCTTTTCAATAGCTTCGGGATTGGCCTGGCTTGGCTCAAACCCCATTTCGTCCGCCAGGATCGCAGCAGTATCGTAGTCGATCGTTTGGTTAATGCTAGCCATTACCCCATTGGTCATCAACTTCTTGATGATTTGAATCGGACTGACATCGATTATTTGTGCAAAATCCCGAATGGAAATAATTGCAGGGAGTTCTATTTTTTTTCTAGTGGAATCGCTCATTCGGCATCTCCTTCAAGAAAGCTTCACTACGATAAAATCCGTCTGAAATTGCGGTTCTATCGATCACCCCAAGACCTGCCGTTGAACGATCAGCGGTATCTCAGTCCATCTGGACTTTATGCCTGTTCACCGGTTGTTTCTTCGTCATCCGGTAATGTTTGCATAAACTGCCGGAGATGTTCAATATCATCGGTCGACAAGGTCGTTTTCAGAGCGTGAGCCAACTGACCTTTTAAGCCCTTTTCCCAGCAGGAACGGCGGTTGTGCAGATAGGCACCACGACCAGCCATTTTTCCTGTGGGATCCACCAGCACAGTGTCCGACTGACGGACCAAACGAATCAACGACCGCTTTGGCAAAACGGTCCGGCAGCCCACGCATGTGCGCTGGGGGATATGCTTATGGGGCTTGATAATTTTTCCGGACACCTGTTGCGCCCATTAATTTAACCGGGAAGTGCGCTTATTCCTCTTCCCAGCCCTCATCGCCACGCTTGTGTTTCTTCTTGGCAATGGTTTTATCAAGGTCTTCATCGTAGACCACTTCGACAACTTTCTTTTTCTTCTTCTTACCCTTTTTCTTATCTGACTCGTCTTCATCTTCTTCCGCAGTGGGAACGGCGGGTTGAAGCATATCGGGTCTGAGGGTAAAGATCTCCTCGAGCGGTTTTTCTTCAATTTCCAATGTACCGGGTTCAACCGGGACCGCTTCGGTCTCTGTAGTAGCTGGCGCAGAAATGGTTTCTGTAGGTGTAATTGTTTCGCCTGCTTCCACCGGTAGTACTGCAGCCGTTTCGACGGGAGTTTCGATCAGCTCCGCGACCGGTTCCACAGGCACAACCGGTTCAGGGAAGGTCATATTCTCGATAGCGGTCTTGATCGCTTCGAGGGATTTTGGACCGATCCCTGCCAAACCTAAAACGCTGTCAGGGTTCAGTTTAAGGGCGACCATCAGGTCACCAATCATTCGGTATTGAGCTTCTGTCAGGATAGTTTGAACACGGTCAGCCAACCCGAGAGCTTCGATAGGTGTTTCGAATGCTCCCGCCGGTATATCCGCACGGGCAGCGGACAGGCGTTCTTCTTCGGCGGCAGCTTTAGCCTTCTTATGTTCGATCGTCCTGCGCTCCACCCGCTCGATGAACTGGATCAGGATCATGAACTCTTCCGGCGTAACCGGGCGACCTTCGCTCTTCTTCGCCAGAACTTCCTGGACAATTGGGATATTCTTTTGTTCAGCCTCTGCGATCTTCTCCAGAGATGGATCGGTTTGAACGTGGGTGAGGGCATCCGAGGCAGCTTCGATGAGGGATTTAATATCAATTCGCCAGCCTGTCAACTTGGCAGCCAAACGCGCATTCTGCCCGTCCCGACCAATAGCCAGGCTTAATTGATCTTCCTGGACAACCACCGTGGCTGTCTTTTCAGCTTCATTCAGATACACTCCGGATACCTTGGCTGGACTGATGGCCTTGGAGATGTACATTACCGGATCAGGATTCCACTCGATGATATCGATCTTCTCGTCATGTAATTCCTTGACGATAGCTTGAATTCTGACGCCCTTAATTCCAACGCAAGCCCCAACCGGATCCACATTGGGCTGTGTGGCTGAAACGGCGACCTTGGCGCGTTGACCCGGTTCGCGCGATATTGCGCGAATTTCCACTATACCGTGGTAGATCTCGGGCACTTCATTTTCCAATAAGCGCCGTAAGAAGTTACGATGCGATCGGGAAAGAATGATCTGCGGACCGCGTGGGCTGTCCTTTACTTCAAGGACAATGGCGCGGGCGCGCTCATGAACTTTGAATTTTTCACCAGGGATCTTCTGGTTCGGGGGCATGATGCCCTCGGCTTTCATATCCATGCCGATGGTCACGCCCTGGGTCATGCTGACAGCCTGTACGACACCGCTGACGATCTCACCCACCTGTTTATTAAAGAAATCAGCCTGCATCTGCCGTTCCGCTTCACGGATGCGTTGCTGGATGACCTGGCGGGCAGTCTGTGCGGCAACCCGACCAAAATCAGCCGGGGTGGTCTCCACAACCACCATGTCGCCTAAATTAGCCTCTGGGTTAACCGTGCGCGCACCTTCCAAAACCACTTCCGTGCGCTGGTCCTGGACTTCTTCAACTACTTCCTTTTCGGCAAAGATCGTAACCTTGCCAGTCTCGGGATCAATTTTTGCAACGACTTCCTGAGCATTGGAGGCGTTGACAGCCCTCCGGTATGCCGATACCATAGCTGACTCAATAGCCGAAATGATGATCTCCTTCGGCAATTGTTTTTCTTCCAGGACTTCGTTGAAAGCCAGGGCAAATTCGTTTTTCATACTCTACCTGCTCCCCAAAAATATGTTCCTCGATTACATGCAGAAAAGTGGGGGGTGCCCACTTTTCGGTGCGTGCGGTATTGGGTTCTATTACGCAACGGATTTTAACATAAAACCGGTAAGGCTGCAAGGTTGCACGCAACCTTAACGAAGATGCTCATCGCTTCGAATCGGTTACAAAATCAAATCCTTGTGCAATTTGCAACAAAGTGTGAGCTGATCAGGATTCATCCCCGCGAAAATCATAGATGCCATCGGTTATCTTCCAAAAGCGATGACAGGCAGAGCAAACGAGACGGTCGACTTGATCCTGGAGTGGTGAATGACCACATTCAGGGCATTTAAATATCGCCATGTGATCAACTGTCAGCGGAGCGGGTTTTTCACCGATAACTCCGGCCTTCACAAAAACGCTCGGGGAGAATTGAAACAATGCTCCCGTCCATTGCATAACCGAATCAAGCCCGACCAGGAGGCTGGCTGGAATAATACGTTTGAGGAATTCGATGCGGAAATGGGACACTGTCAGGATCTTTTCGATTGCAAAACCTTCAGCGCTCAACCAATTACGGATGGCTTTCGGATGGAAGTCAAAATTGAGCGGAATATACTCCACCGGATCGAGGGTATAGGGACTCCAGCTTTGGCGACCAATCGCATGACGCAGAATCGATTTTGCATTACGCTTATTTGCATATTCCAGAATAAAGATCGCTCCCGGTTGCAGGACTTTCCGGACTTGATGAAGCGCGGCAGGTGCATCGACCATGTGATGAATGGTCCGTATCATCGTCGCGGCATCGAATATCCCATCAGCGAGAGGTAAATTGTATATATCCGACGCAACATACAAATATCGGTCAGACCGACCATGCCGATCCTGCGCCTGCTTTAATTGTGTCCGGGAATAATCCAGCAAAACTATACGTTCAAAACCAGCATAACGTTCCGTGTTTCTGCCCGCCCCTGCACCCAATTCGAGCAGCAGCTTGCCCTGCCCTGGAAGCAGGCGTTTGAGTGCTATACGTTCACTGCGGTCCTCATAATCCCGCCCACCTGTTCCCCAGAAGCGGGCCTGATAATCGGAACCTTCATAATCACAGACCGGTGGTCGTTTTTCGACTGACATATTATTTAATATCTACGCCGCGGCCTATGCCTCGATAGATGAACCCCCGGTTGTGCATTTCCAACGGGTCATAAATATTACGCCCATCAAAGATGACCGGTTTTCGCATGGCTTCCCTGACCCGATCCAGGTCTATATTTTTAAATTCATTCCATTCGGTGAGCACCATCAATGCATCACAATTCCTGGCGAGAGCGTAGGGGTCTGGTGCCATTTCTACAGAAGGCATAATATTGCGTGCATTTTCCATGGCCACCGGATCATACGCACGCACCGTTGCCCCGGCAGCAATCAGTCCCATGGCAATATCGATCGAAGGAGCCTCGCGCATATCATCGGTATTTGGTTTGAAAGCCAATCCAAGCAATCCTATGATCTTTCCTTTCAATCCGCCCACCATTTCCCCAAGCACGTTTATAACAGTCGTCCGACGGTCGTAATTCTCACGCGTAACCGTACTCAGGATCTTTGAATCAACCCCATTTTCTTCAGCCATATACGCAAGAGCCTTTACATCCTTTGGGAAGCACGATCCTCCCCACCCTAAACCAGCATCCAGCATGGCGGGTCCGATCCGCTTGTCATAGCCCATCCCAACTGCAACTTCTTTTACATCCGCACCTAGCGCTTCACAGATGTTCGCGATTTCATTAATAAATGAGATCTTGGTCGCCAGAAAAGCATTGGATGCGTATTTGATCATTTCAGCGGTTCGCAAATCGGTGATGATGATCGGCGCACGCAAGGCGAGATGTAATTGAGCCACTTTTGCAGCCGCTTCGCGGTCAAAGGAACCCAGTACCGTCCGGTGTGGCTGCATAAAATCCGAGATGGCGGTACCTTCGCGGAGAAACTCGGGGCAGGAGACCACAGAGAATAGGACCGGTTTGGGCTGGTACTTTTTTACAGTATCAGCCACCCAGTCTCCAGTGCCGACCGGAACGGTGGATTTATTAATGATAATAAGTGGACTGGACATTGTCTCGGCAATGGTCTGCGCAGAAGCGGCTACATATTTCAGATCGGCTTCGCCATTCACGCCTGAAGGAGTTGCGACTGCGATAAAGGCGAACTCGGTACCATCGAGAGCTTCTGTATACGAGGTGGTAAACGTCAGGCGGTTGGAGAGCATATTACGTTTAACCAGCTCTTCCAATCCGGGTTCGTAAATAGGCATAATACCGCTATTCAGGTTTTTGATTCTTTTTTCATCGACGTCCAATGCGATGACCCGGTTCCCGAGATCTGCAAAACAGGCTGCAGTAACCAGCCCGACATATCCAACTCCGACCACGCAGATTTGCTTCATAATTTACCCTCGTTATATTATTTTACATTTGACGTCTAACTATACCAGAAAAATCCTGATGCATTAATCGATTGGTGAGCCAAGGCACTTTCTGGACCTGCAAGCAGGTATCTGGTTGTTCAACGATCATTTTGACACGCCGATGGGGCGCGTGGTATGGTTTCATTCAAGAAAGCTGGATATATTCGTTTATTTTGGGAGTGAGGCTGATGACCGTGAACTTTATTTGCCGCCCTGAAGTAAACCAAGTAAATTTGATTTAAAAGCGACCATATTAATGGGCTTGGTAATAAAACCGAGAAAACCCGAATCCAAAGCACGTTCCGGTAAATCAGGATCGTGCAAGTCGATAAGAGCCAACAAAGGTATTGATGCGGTTTCTACATCTGACTTTAGTTGACGTGCAGCCGACCAGATATCATTATCCTGCTGGGAAAGAGCCATAAGGATCAAATCGGGCAGTTCCTGATGGATAATATCCAGTGCCTGTCGCCCGGTATGAGCCTCCAGAACCGTATACCCGTCATCTTCGAGGAGGAATTTGACGAGTTTGAAGTCATCCAGATTCTCTTCGACAAGTAAAGCCCGGCGTTTTACCATGTCTCCTCCGACAGATACACTATACACATAGCGATAATATTCGTCAAATACTTTTGATAGCGAGTTTGTGGTATATTGCACGCATGCGCTTGCTCTTCGTCGCAGATGGGCGATCCACAACGACGGCATCCTGGCTGCGTTACTGGATAGAAACCGATCATGAGACACACCTGGTCTCAACCTACCCCTGTGAAAAGTTGCCGGGATTGGCTTCATTTCACGTCCAACCTGTAGCATTCGGTGGAACCGGCAGGGAAGCAGCCGGGGTGGGTTCTTTAAATCCCAATCGTAGCCTGTTTGGACCTCTACGGAAATTCCTGCTTCCTTTAAGATACTTAATCGGACCCCTAAGTTTACCGGTTTACCAGGCTCGATTCAGAAGACTGGTCGAGAGTATTCAACCGGAAATCGTCCATGCGCTGCGGATACCCTTCGAGGGCATGCTGGCGGCTGCAACACCCGATGGGATTCCATTGTTGGTTTCCATTTGGGGAAATGACCTGACCCTGCACGCCCCTGGAAGTTTTCTAATGAGGCAGTTCACCCGGCGAACCCTTCTACGCTGCCAGGGGTTATTAGCGGATACCAGCAGGGATATACAATTGGCTCACCAATGGGACTTCAGCACTGATAAACCAAGCCTGGTCGTTCCTGGAGCGGGCGGCATTCATTTAGATGAAATTAATTCCATCTCGATTTCGGAATCACTACCGGAAGAACTGCCGGGGGGTCCGATTGTGGTTAATTCACGCGGACAGCGTCCCGGAAGTATTCGCCAGGATGTGTTTATCCGATCCATCCCAATTGTGCTAAAAAAAATACCGCAAGCACAATTCGTTTGCCCGCTATTAAAGGGGGATCCGGAATGTGAACAGCTGGTCGGAAACTTGGGTATTCGATCCAATGTAAAACTCTGGCCTAAGTTAAGCCAAAGGCAATTGTGGTCTCTTTATAAACGATCCACTTTATACGTGTCTCCCAGCCTACATGATGGCACACCGAATTCGCTTTTGGAAGCGATGGCGTGCGGATGTTTCCCCGTGGTAGGGAATATTGAATCCATGAAAGAGTGGATCAGTTCGGGGATAAATGGCGTGCTGGTGGATGCAACATCTCCAGAGTCTCTTGCTGAAGCGATCGTCTCTGCCTTGAACGACCCGATCTTAACCGGAGAGGCGAAAAATAAAAACGCCCAGATCGTTGCCACACGAGCCGAATACCGGCAGTGCATGGCAAAGTCCGAGGCGTTTTATAAGGGGATGTTAAAACTTTAATTCACTAGGCCCGGGGAGCCCGTAATGTCTCCAGGCGGTCCTGTAATTCAATTCGTTTCGTCGTGGCTGCCTGCCGAATATCGGCAGTAAATCCCTGCGCCCGCTGGGTAATTTGAACACGCAAATTCTTACCAGACATCGGCGCGAATAAGAGAGCAGCACAAGCACCAACGATCCCGCCCATCAATGTGCCAATCAAGAAACTAAAAGCCCGCCTCATGGAAACCTCCTCGTAATTGTGGTTGTATATGACTCCTTCATTATAGAACAAAATGAAAACCGTTGGAAGATTGCCGATGTGGTAATTCTGTGGAATAATAGATGAGAAGCGCGTATCCGCTGGAACGCGACAATCAAGTGCTAACGTTTTTTATACTTATGTGGACCCTACCTGAAAGGAGGGCACCCTGTCCACCCTTCCCCCCACTCCCGTAACTCAAGCTACGCAAAAGAAAATATCACCACCTTCACTCCGCCTGAAAAAAGAGCGGGGTGAGATCATCTCCATGTTGACCGGTTATGATTACCCGACCGCATTGGCTCTGGATAAAGCCGGAATCGATGCAATTCTCGTCGGTGATTCACTGGGCATGGTTGTCTTAGGTTATGAAAACACTCTTCCGGTTACGATGGAGGAAATGCTACACCACTGTCGCGCCGTTGCGCGTGGTGCAACCAGGGCACTACTGATCGGGGATATGCCATTCATGTCATATCAAGCTTCCACTGAAGAGGCAGTCCGCAATGCAGGACGTTTCCTTAAAGAAGGAGGCATGCAGGCGGTTAAACTGGAGGGCGGTCGAGACCGCCAGGATACCGTGCGCGCCATCCTGTCTGCAGGCATACCGGTCATGGGGCATCTCGGGCTGACACCACAATCGATCAACCAGATGGGTGGATTCCGCCCGCAGGCACGCAACGCCACTTCCGCCAAATGCTTATTCGAGGATGCACTATTATTAGAAGAAGCCGGCTGCTTCAGCCTGGTGCTTGAATCTGTCCCTGCCCGATTAGCCGAGATGCTTTCCAAAAGATTAACCATTCCCACTATTGGTATTGGTGCCGGTGGGGGTTGTGACGGACAGGTTCTCGTAACGCACGATCTGCTTGGCCTTTTCGACAGGTTTACCCCGAAATTTGTCCGCAAGTATGCCGACTTACACGGTGAGATGGAGCGCGCCTTTACATCGTTCATCGGGGACGTGGCGGGACGAAGATTTCCCGCCCAGGAACATATGATAGACATGCCTGATGATGAGTGGGAGTCATTCATCAAAGAGATGCAGCGCGTGATATTTAAGACCTGCATTTAACCACCATGAAATCCGATCCAGTGTTAATTATCGGGACAGGTGCGCTTGCAACCTTATTTGCTGCGCGTTTTTCCGCTGCAGGTATTCAAGTAACCATGCTTGGCACCTGGCAGGAAGCCTTGACGAGCTTGCGAGTGAACGGGGCACGCTTCGAGGGTTTGGGCAGTTTCCCGGTCAAAGCCACAGATGATCCGACAAGTTGCCGGGGGGCAAAATTTGCCCTGGTGCTGGTAAAATCCTGGCAAACCGAACGGGCTGCCCACCAGCTATCCACCTGTCTCGACGAGAGTGGCATAGCCCTAACGCTCCAAAACGGGCTGGGCAATAACACTGCGCTCGCCAGTACGCTGGGTGATCTACGCGTTGCTCTCGGGACCACCACCCTGGGGGCAAAGTTGCTTGCCCCAGGAATCGTCAAGCTCGCCGGAGATGGACCGGTTGTACTTGAAGATACACAGCGCACATCGGATTTGAAGATTATTTTTCAGAGGGCAGGTTTTACCGTGAACAGCAGCTCCAATATGCAGTCAATGATCTGGAGCAAACTGGTAATCAGTTCAGCAATAAACCCCCTTACCGCCCTGCTACGGATCATGAATGGGCAGTTACTTGAAATTTCCAAGGCAAGGGAGTTGATGGCAACAATCGCACGTGAGAGCGCCAAGGTAGCCGGTGGGCTGGGAATACCATTAATGTATCCCGATCCTGTAATTGCAACAGAAGAAGTGGTAAAGCATACCGAGGGGAATATCTCATCCATGCTGCAGGATGTTTTAAGGCAATCTCAGACAGAAATCGATGTAATCAATGGCGCCATTGTCCGCCTGGCAAAAGAAGTTCAGATCGAGGTTCCATTGAACGAGGTTCTAACGTCCCTGATCAACGCGCTTCCTGTCCGTGGTAAGATATAGACAATTTTTACTATATTGGAGGCGTTTCAATGAGGAAATGGTTTGCCATTCTTCTCACACTAACCTTGCTCTGGATTTCAATCCCGGTATCTGCCCAGGGTAATGGACACCTGAGTTCGGTCAGCGTGGATATCTGGCCGGAATATGACCAGCCCGATGTACTTGTTATTTATCATATTTCATTATCAACCGATATTTCCCTACCGACAACATTTAATTTACGGATACCTGCAGGTGCTGAAGTATATGCGGTGGCGGTTTCCAATCCGACCTCCGGTCTACTAAATGCTCAATACTCGCGGACTGTTCAGGGTACCTGGGCAACTTTGGCAATCACAACCAATGAACCTGACCTGCAGGTGGAATATTACGATGCCCTGACAAAAACAGGCACAGCCCGGCACATCGTTTATGAATGGGCTGGTGATTATGCAGTCGATGGTTTTATCGTCAGCCTTCAACAGCCGGTTGGAGCGATAAACCTGGTAACCGATCCAAAACTCACATCCAGCAACGTAGCGCAAGATGGATTTGTATATTACGGTTCTGTCACCCAGCCTTTGGCAGCCGGTCAAACATACAGCCTGACAATCGATTATCAGAAAAATACGGATACTTTAAGCACCACCGGGCTTCCAGTACAGCCTGCTCAACCCTTAAATAGTGCTACGCCGGGAAGAGTCACGGTAAACAGCGTGCTCCCATGGGTTCTAGCTGGTATTGGCGGAGCGTTGATCGTGGTAGGCGTGGTAGGTGGGCTTTTTATGTGGAAAGGCGGCAACCGAAATACAAATGCTAAGCAAAAGCAGCGCGCGAAAACCCAGAACGAAGAAGACAACAACATGATCTATTGCAATCAATGCGGGAAGCGCGCCCAGCCTGGTGATGTGTTCTGCCGAAATTGCGGTACACGGATCCAAAAAGAAGGGGATGATTAACGTTATCCCGGCTGCGCGACAGTTGATTTGATCACAACCTAAAACTTTTCCCATTGCTTTAATCGAAGCCCTGCGAAAGCTATTTCTGAATATGAGTGCAGCAATGACTGCACTTAAAAACTTTAATCAAATCATCAACCCACTCATTTTATAAATGATGCACGAATGTTTTATTGGCGATATTCCAAATTTCTCACCTTACCTTAATCTAAATGTGTAAAATTGAATTGGAGCCTTATTGTATAAATATACCGGAGGTGAATAATGCAGGAGACCCAACGCACGGGTATAAGGGGCCGCGGAAAGTTCATTATTGGTGGCTTGCTGATCCTTGCAGCAATAATCTATCTTATTGTTTCTGCTACCCAGGCCAACGCAGAATATTTCATGACCGTGAATGAATTGAAATCAAAGGGATCATCACTGGCTGGACGGAGTCTCCGCATTTCCGGCGCAGTAATCGGATCGTCCATTCAATATGACGCACAGACAATGAACCTTAGTTTTGTTATCGCCAATGTTCCCGGTGATAACTCTGCTATCACGGCAGGGGGTGGACTGGCAGCCGTCTTACATTCGGCGGTATCCGATCCGACACGCGAACGAATCTCCATCGTCTATAACGGACCAAAACCAGATCTCCTGCGCGACGAAGCTCAGGCGATCATGACCGGACACCTTGGTGATGATGGCGTCTTTTATGCAGACGATCTACTGCTTAAATGCCCGACTAAGTATCAAGATGCCGTTCCGACACAAGCTGTAAATGGGAATTAATCCTCCTCGCCTTCTACAGACAGCCCTCGCTGAATTACTTCATTTCCCCCGGGAGCCTGCATGCTTGCACAATTTGGTTTTGGTGTATTCGGTGTAACTTTTTTAATTTCCCTCTTCAGTGTAACAGCATCATTAATTGGATATTTTGGTAAATCGGACCGTTGGGTGGAAGTTGCCCGGCGGGCAATGCTCTTAGCCTTCCCACTCATCACACTGGGAACCCTGACCCTCGTTTATCTGCTGGCAACCGGCCATTACGAAATTGAATATGTATATTCAGTAACCAGCAACGATTTACCTCTTTATCTTAAACTGACTGCCTTATGGGGCGGTCAAGCCGGCTCGCTGGTTTTATGGTCATGGCTGATGTCGGCTTTTGCATCCGCGGTTACCTTGAGGAATTGGGACCGCGACCGGGAACTACTGCCCTGGGTGATCGTGGTGACTTCCGTCACGCTGGCATTCTTTGTCGGATTGTCACTCTTCTACGAAAATCCATTCGCGCGCTGGTGGCAGACCCAAAGCGGTGAGTTCGTATCACGCATGCTGGCACCTGCAGGAGCTTTGCCGGTCAATCCCACCGATGGTCAAGGCTTGAATCCATTGCTGCGGCATCCAGGTATGATCCTGCACCCGCCGATGCTTTACCTGGGTTTTGTTGCATTTGTCATCCCCTTCGCTTTTGCGATTGCAGCGCTGGTCACCGGGCGCTCGGATGATCGTTGGATCCGGCTCACCCGCCGCTGGACACTCGTCGCATGGGTGTTCCTCTCGCTCGGATTGGTGCTGGGTATGCGCTGGGCTTACGATGTGCTTGGCTGGGGCGGGTATTGGGCTTGGGACCCAGTTGAAATCGCCGCACTCATGCCGTGGTTGACAGGCACTGCTTTCCTCCACTCTGTCATGATCCAGGAAAAACGCGGCATGTTCAAACAGTGGAATATGCTGCTCATTATTTTGACTTATTCGCTGGTCATCTTCGGCACCTTTTTGACTCGTTCCGGAGTGCTTTCTTCTGTGCATGCTTTTTCACAAAGCGCAATTGGACCGGCATTCTTTATCTTCATCGGCTTTACTTTCATCACTTCCATCGCCCTTTTAATCTATCACTGGAAGGACTTGAAAGCTGAAGTGGAATTAACTTCACTGTTCTCACGTGAGGCCCTGTTCCTGTTGAACAACTTGCTTTTCATGGGAGTATTGATCGTCTGTTTTTGGGGAGTGATATTCCCCTTGATATCAGAATTGGTCACCGGTCAAAAAGTGACGGTAGGTCCACCTTTCTACCTTCGCGCAAATGGCCCTCTTTTTGGTGCATTGATTGGATTGATGGGTATTGCACCGCTTTCGGCGTGGGGTAGGTCGACTATCAAAACTCTCGGCCGATTGATGTGGAAACCATCCATTCCGACAGCCATCGTGCTCATTTCCCTGATCGTATTTGGTGTAAGAAACTGGGTCGCACTGATAGGTTTTACACTGGTGGCATTCGTAATATTCGTCACCTTATTTGAATTCTGGCGCGGGATTCGTTCCCGGCAAAAAGGCCGTGGGGATAACTTCTTTGCAGCCTTCTGGGGATTGTTCGGACGCAATCGCCGGCGTTATGGTGGTTATGTCATCCATTTAAGCATGGTGGTGATGGCCATTGGCATCCTGGGCATAGAGCTTTACCAGACCACCACGCAAAAAACACTGGCGGTTGGCGATAATATTGAATTATCGGGGTATACCCTCCGGTATGATTCCCTGACGCAATTTCCTTATGCAGACGGTCGCATAGTGACCCGGGCGGTTGTCAGCATATTCAAGGGTGGAAAACTGCTTGGGGAACTCTATCCACGCTATGATGTCTATCCTGACGGTCAGCCAATGACGATCGCTGGAGTTTATTCAACACTAGCTGACGACCTTTACGTGGTATTGGTGAACTGGGAGAATGTTTCTTCTGCACAGGCACCTTTCAAGGTTTATCATAATCCGCTTGTAAACTGGCTTTGGATAGGCAGTCTTATGTTCATCCTGGGCTTCCTGGTGGCAGCCTGGCCTGATAAAGATGCTGTGCGTATCAAGGAGTAAGCAGGATGGATCGTAAGAAAAATGTACTCTTAATGACCTTCTGCCTGTCACTACTCTCTTTCGTTTTAATCCTCTCTGTTCGAACGGTGTCTGCGCAACAGCCGACACCCTCTGACGATCAGGTGAATGCCATTGCCCGCCAGCTTTACTGCCCGGTGTGCGAGAATACGCCATTGGATGTCTGTCCGACTACAGCCTGCCATCAATGGCGTGAACTCATCCGGCAAATGCTCGCTGAAGGTAAATCCGCTGCGGATATCAAGCAATACTTTGTCGATTATTATGGAGCGCGGGTTTTGGCTGAGCCGCCGGTCTCGGGCATTAACTGGCTGGTATACATCGTACCTCCGGTGGCATTCCTGGCTGGCGCATTTTTACTATTCCAAGCATTCAGGACCTGGAGAAAATCCCCTCGTCGATCTGAGACTGGAACCATCTCAACAACGGTCGAACCACCGGGAAATCCAACCGCGACTCCATCCATGGATGAACAGTATATTCGCCGCCTTGAAGAAGAATTGAAGAAACGCAAATAGGAAGTAACAATCATGTCACAAGAACCTGTCATTGTCGCTGCCCCGAAACGGGGTGTGCCCCTTTGGGCGCAAATACTCATTTGGCTCGGTCTTTTAGGCTTGCTGGGCGTCCTGGCAGCCGGCCTTTTAAAAGCCAAGAATCCGATCCTGGTTGTTGGATCAAAAGTTCCTGATTTCAATCTGACGTTGTACAGCGGCTATGAGTACAACAGCGCTTTACAGGCTAAACTTTCGGACCTGCGCGGCAAAGTTGTCGTTGTTAATTTCTGGGCCTCCTGGTGCCAGCCCTGTGCCCAAGAAGCTCCTTTTCTGGAAGAAGCCTGGAATTCCTACAACACCGCCGGCAAGGTGGTTTTCCTCGGCATCGATTACGTGGATACCGAACCCGAAGCTCGCAAATTTATGATCCAGTACAACAACAGTTACCCAAACGGCCCGGACATGGGCACACGGATATCGCAAATATTTAATCGCAACCTGGGTGTTCCCGAGACATACGTCATCGACCAGCAGGGAGTTCTGCATTACATTCAAATTGGACCATTTCAATCTGCTGCCGAAATCCAGGCAATCATCGATCCGCTGTTAGTCGGGAGATAATCCTTGGATCCTGTCGCAATCTTTCTGACCGTTTTTTTACTGGCACTCGTACTGCTTTTTGTGATCCAACCATTTTTCGGCCACCAGCGAGCACACTCCGTCGAAAGTGGTCACGAAATCTCCTACCTTCTGGCAGAACGTGAACGCCTGCTCGTGGCAATTCAGGAGCTGGATTCCGACCAATCGCTTGGGAAAATCCCGCCAGAAGATTATCCAGTCCAACGAGCGGAATTACTCCAAAAGGGAGCAGATGTGTTACGCAAGATCGATGCGCTATCCCCCGACACAGCCAGGGCTGCGGTTGAGAAGGAAGCAAAGCAAGGACCGGCGTCGCCAGCCAGGGCCTTGCTTTCGGATGACGCGTTGGCAGACCTGCTTGAAGGCCGGCGCAACTTGCAGAAGGATAAAACTGCCGGTTTTTGCCCGAATTGCGGGAAACCGGTGCTTATCTCAGATACATTTTGTCCCGCATGTGGTCATGCGTTAAAACAACTTTAAGCAATGAACATCCTCTAGCATGTTTCGGATGTATACCTAATTAATAAAAAGGATCTTTCATGAAATTCCGTCTAGCTGTACTATTTGTATTACTAACCATAGGACTTGTCGCCTGTTCATTCGCATCGGATATAACGCCTCCACCTGGAGTTCAGTCTCTGGATACGCTTCCCACCAACGCGGTGGCGAGCCAGACAGCTGCGCCAACAACCATCCCCACCCTGGCGCCTACAACCGGACCAACGCAGGACCTTACACCGGTTGCGACCAGTGATGGATCCACACCAGTTGCGACCGGATCGACCACTCCTGCTGCGGAGGCCAGCCCCACTGCTCAAAATGCCGGGGTTGCGATCAACGGAGTAGTAACCCCCCCCACCGGTGTCACCTTGCCAAGTGGCACAAAAGCTACTCTACTAATTTACAACACATCTTCCCAACAAGTAGAACAAAGCCTCGACACGGTGATATTGCCGGATGGCACCTTCCAATTCAATAATGTTCCGGCAACTACGAATAATGTATTCCTGGTGACAGTCGATTATGGCGGCGTGACATATAACTCTTCGCCCACCTCCTTCGATGCAACGAAACCGATCTTAAATATACCGCTGACCATTTTCAAGACATCAAATGATTTGAACCTGCTTAGCATTACCCAGACCCACCTGCAGTTCGATTTCTCGACTAGCGGGCAGGTTCAGGTGATGGCATTGTACATTGTCGCCAACCCGGGTGAGACCACCGTTATTGTCCCCAGCGATGGATCCACGGTGCCCTTTATTCAGATTCCAGCAGGAGCCACAAGTGTCAGCTATCAATTAGCTCAGAGCAGTGCACCTCTTTTGATGGCGACCAATGGTTTTGCCATGCTGCCTGGCAGCAATTTACAGTACGGGATCATCGCCAGTTACTCGCTGGCGTATACCGGTCGCCTGGTTTATACCCAACCGTTCAGCCTGCCGGTAACGGCTGCGACCGTGATCGTGCCGGAAGGTGTCAAAATTAGAAGTGAACAATTGACGGATGCCGGCACCCAGGCATTATCGGGTACAACCTATCATTTATTCCAAGGCAACAGCCTTGCTTCAGGCAGTACCCTTTCCATGACGATATCGGGTATGCCCGGTGATAAAGCCGGTTTCCAGCTTGACCAGCGAACCTTGACAATTATCGGTGTAGGCGCAATCGGCCTGATCCTGCTTGCCCTGGGTATTTTCCTTTTCGTACGGGACCGCAAGCTCAGAAAATTGGAAGATGAGTCCGACGAGGAAGATGAGATGGAGGGTGAACAGGAGGAAGTTCCCGACAACGATCGGGAAGGAATCCTGGATGCGATCATTGCCCTGGAGGACAAGTTCAAGGCGGGCGACATCTCAAAGGAAGCATTCGAAAAACGCCGGGACGAATTCAAACAGCAGCTTGCAAAACTTGCCTGACATCTGCCCCCTGGGCGGGTATGTATATAATGTTCTGATAACAAGTCGATGAATGATTCTTTTGAATAAGAAACATGTCCAACCTAGCCGATCAACTTCCCGGTTAAAAGTGATGGTGTAAAAAAATGATCGTTGCGAGGAAATTGGTCAAAAGATTCGGGTTAAAACAGTCCTGCGCGGGCTCAATTTTGAAGTTAAAGAAGGGGAATTCGTTGCTTTGCTCGGTCCCAACGGAGCTGGAAAGACGACTTTTTTACGAATATTGGCTTCCCTTTCTCGCCCTACTGCCGGTGAGGTCAGCGTAGCGGGATATCGTCTTCCTGGGCAGGCTGCAGCGGTACGCCGCAATCTCGGTGTGGTATCGCACCTGCCTCTTCTTTACGGGGATCTTACTGCCGATGAGAATCTCCGGTTCTTTGGCAAGATGTACGGAGTTCTTGACCTTGGAAGTCGTATCGACCAGATCCTGGAGCTTGTCGGTTTGCTTGCCCGGCGCAGGGAACTTGTGCGAACGTTTTCGCGTGGCATGCAACAGAGGCTTGCCATCGGCAGGGCGATCTTGCATGATCCGGATGTGCTTCTTTTCGATGAACCGCACACCGGTCTCGACCAGGATGCATGCGACATGCTCGACGGCCTCCTGCGGGAGGTCTCAGGTCAAGGACGAACGATCGTTATGACCTCACACGACCTAGCCAGAGTGGAGGACCTGGCTTCACGATTCGATGTCCTCTCGCGCGGGGTGGTCACAGCAACCAGCACCAAAGCTGACCTGGGACGGAATAACCTGCTCGATTTTTATCGTAAGGCACTGGCAGGCTGAGAAAAAAATGAATCCTTCCGCAGTCAAAACCCAGTCCTCCGCCAGGAATACTTACCGAAAGCCCATCCCGACTTTTATTAAATCAATTGGCGCAATCGTCTGGAAGGATCTAGCTGCAGAATTGCGCTCACGGGAATTACTGACTGCAATGCTGGTCTTCGCCCTGCTGGTCATTTTGATTTTTAATTTCGCACTGGAATTGGATTACTCCACGCGCAAGGTGGCAACCGCCGGCATCATATGGGCAACTTTCGCATTTGCCGGTACGCTAGGCTTGAATCGCTCGATGGCACTCGAAAAGGACCGCGGTTGCCTGGATGGTTTGCTCCTTGCGCCGGTGGACCGGTCAGCAATCTACTTTGGCAAATTGATCAGCAACCTGGCATTTATGCTGATCGTGGTAACGATCGTCCTGCCAGTTTACAGTGTGTTGTATAACATCAACCTTTTTAATCTGGGACTGATCGGTGTGATCCTGCTTGGCTCGATCGGATATTCAGCGGTCGGGACTTTGCTTTCAAGCATGGCGGTTCAGGCACGTACCAGAGACGTGATGCTGCCGATATTGCTATTTCCGGTGATGATCCCCGTCCTGATCGCAGCAGTGAAAGCCAGTAGTGGCTTTTTACAAGGGGTGGATCTATCGGAAATCATGTCATATATCAACCTGCTCATTGTATATGATGTGATCTTTATCGCCGTTGCTTACATGGTCTTCGACTTCATCGTCGAAGAATGATGCCTGTCCTGCCGGTAAAATTACCAGGAGTAAAAGTGAAACCACAACCTGTCGCCTTAAAAATCCTTAATATCGTCTCGATCCTGGTCTTCCTGGGTGCATTGGGGATGGTCTTTCTCTACGCACCACTTGAACAGACCATGAACTACGTCCAAAAGATCTTTTACTTCCACATTGCGAATGCCTGGGTCGGGATGCTTGGCTTCCTGGCTGCTGCCGTCGCCGGGATCGTGTACCTGGTCAAAAAGGACCCCGAATGGGACCTGATCGAACTGGCAGCAGTTGAGATCAGCATGGTATTTTTCCTGATCACTATCATCTCCGGATCGATCTGGGCGCGTCCCACCTGGGGTGCGTACTGGACCTGGGAACCACGTCTGACGACTGCCGCCATCCTGGAGCTGGTCTATGTCGCTTACCTCCTTTTGCGTCAAGGTATTGACGATCAGGACAGGCGGGCTCGTTTCAGCGCAGTATATACGCTGGTCGGTGCGATAAGTGTCCCGATCACCTTCTTCTCCATCCGGCTATCCAGGACCATTCATCCGGTCATCATCGGGGGAGCCTCCAGCACCACGGGCAGTTTTGATATGACGCCAAGAATGCTCGTCACCATGTTTTTTGCCCTGGGTGCTTTCTCGGTGATCTTCGTTACATTATTCTGGCACCGCATCCGTCTCGGTCGACTGTCCAAACTTGTCGAACAGCGCAAGCTTGAAGACATGCAATAAAGGAGTTCATCATGCTTGGTTATGCCATTTCGTTAAAATATATGTTTGCCGGGTACGGAGTGATCTTTACGATCCTGGCTATTTATATCATCAGTCTCCTGGCGTGCTGGCGCAATTTAAAGCGGGATTTAAATTCGCTAGATGAGATCAAGAAGAATTGAACCAAAAAGCGAGTCCGCCGAACGACAGGCGGGCTCTTTTTATTATTGATTTGGCTTGATTTTGATGTAGAACTGGATAGACTTTGCGGGAACTCAGAGATATCTTTAATCGTCAAATCAATAATCGAATTATGAGGAGGAGTAAGGATGATACGGAAACATCTAATACTGTCTACGCTGGCAATAATTTTACTCGTGGTAACTGCATGTGCTAATCATAAAACGACCACCACACTCACCGCAACAAATAATGGAGCCCAGGTGGATCTTCAATTGGGTGACGAGGTAATCATCACCCTGGATAGTAATCCATCCACCGGTTACACGTGGGAAGCCGTGAACCTCGATGCGACGATGTTCAAACCGAGCGGGGAGCCCATCTTTACCCGAAGCGATTCAACGCTGGTTGGATCCGGTGGAACACTGACCCTGACATTTAAAACACTAAAAGTGGGGAGTTCCACGCTGACCCTGATCTATCACAGACCCTGGGAAACCGGAGTTTCACCGATCAACACATTTTCTGTCAATGTGCTCATCAAATAATTAAATAGAAATACACGATCAAATTCACTCCGATTTGAAGTTGGTCTCTGATCAAATAGTTCTGATTGGTTTGACGAACAATCTAGCGATCGAACCCGTCCGCGTTTAGACGGGTTTTCAATTTTTGCCAGGTAAATCGTCGCGAGTTCCCATTTATTAATAAACTATGCGCATATGCGGGGAGAGAAGCTATCAAATTCATATCAATTTGATATTCATTATCCATCAATCTGGAATTCCCACATTTAACGTATTTATAATGGGAAAAATCTACAGTCCAAATTAAATTTATCGGGGGAATTAAAAATTCGGTTCGAATTTTTTTTAGCGAAAATGGAGAAAAGATGAAGATATTATTGGTTTACCCTGAATTTCCCGATACCTTTTGGAGCTTTAAACACGCATTAAGTTTCATTCGTAAAAAGGCATCCACACCGCCACTTGGTTTACTTACCGTAGCTGCAATGCTGCCGTCACATTGGGAAAAGCGTCTTGTGGATACCAATGTCCGACCGCTGAAGGATAAAGACTTGGAGTGGGCTGATTACATTTTCATCAGTGCCATGGTAGTCCAGCGTAGTTCGGCGAACCAGATCATCGCCCGCGCCAAAGCTGCAGGGCGAAAGATAGTTGCAGGGGGTCCACTCTTCACAACTGAACCCGAGAAATTTAGCGACGTGGATCATCTTGTCCTGAACGAAGCCGAGAATACCCTGGCTCCATTCCTGCGGGATCTCGAATCGGGGCATCCACAACATATGTATACCTCGGATGAATTTCCTGATATCCAGCAGACGCCTGCTCCATTGTGGGAATTAGCAGACCGGCAGCGCTACGCGACCATGTCGATCCAATACTCGCGAGGTTGCCCATTCGATTGCGAGTTCTGTAATATCACCTCCCTAATGGGACACCGCCCACGAGTTAAATCAGCAGCCCAGATAATAAATGAACTGGATGGCCTGTACCGGCTTGGTTGGCGTGAACCTGTTTTTTTTGTGGACGATAATCTGATCGGGAATAAAAAGCATCTGAAAGATGACCTGTTACCTGCCCTGCTCGAATGGCGTAAAGGCAAAAAGGGGATGCCATTCAACACTGAGATCTCAATCAATATCGCCGACGACGAGGAGCTGATGAATTCTTTGGTCAAAGCTGGATTTCGATACCGTATTCATCGGCGTCGAAACGCCTGACGAATACAGCCTGGCCGAATGCAACAAGAAACAAAACCTGCATCGTGATCTCGTAAACGATATCAAACATATTCAACGTGCAGGCTTACAGGTCCAAGGCGGATTCATTATCGGCTTCGACAGTGACAGCCCCACCACCTTTCAGCGACAAATCGATTTCATTCAGAAGAGCGGTATTGTGACCGCCATGGTAGGTTTACTCCAGGCGCCCACCGGAACCAGGCTTTTTGAGCGCATGAAGCGTGAGAACCGGCTGGATGGTTCATCTTCAGGGGATAATGTGGACGGATCGACGAACATCATCCCGATAATGAAACTCGAAACGCTCCAAAAAGGCTACCGGGACGTTGTCAAATTCCTTTACACGCCAAAAAATTATTATACGCGGGTGAGAACATTCTTGAGGGAATATAAAGCTCCTGTCATTACCATCCCGATCAACGGCGAATATATCAGGGCATTCTTCCGCTCTGTGCTGCGACTGGGGATACTGGGTAAAGAGCGTGTACAGTATTGGGGACTGTTATTGTGGACGCTTGCCCGCCGTCCACGTTTGTTCGCGCTTGCAATAACCTTCGCCATTTATGGTTACCATTTCCGAAAGGTTTTTGACCTGCACGTGGCATGACCCAGTCATCCCCATTCTTGGGGATGCCATTCAGTTTTTAACCCGTTATAGAATTCAGGGCGACTCAAAAGGTCGCCCTGAAAAATATTAATATGAAACCAATAATTAAAGTTTATAATCGTACCAACACTGTCTAAAAAGGATTGGGACATGGCGAAGAAAAAAACCTCGGACGATCTTCCACTCCCTCGTGAAGAGATCCTTAATGATTATCGGCTTGCCTACCGGTCACGGCAGGCTTCAATAATCGGGCGACGTGAAGTTTTATCGGGGAAAGCCAAGTTCGGCATCTTCGGCGATGGAAAAGAATTGCCGGAGATAGCCATGGCTCATTTTTTTCGCAAAGGAGATTGGCGCTCCGGATATTACCGCGACCAGACCTGGGTTCACGCCCTGGGTGTGCTGCAGTTCCAGGAGTTTTTCGCACAGATGTATGCCCATGCCGACCTGGAAGCTGATCCTGCCACAGCAGGACGCTCAATGGTCGGTCATTTTGTCTCCCGTTACATTAATCCCGATGGTAGCTGGAAAGACCAGACTCAAATGTTCAACATCGCTGCGGATGTTTCGCCGACGGCTGCCCAGATGCCGCGCCTGGTTGGCCTGGCATATGCCTCTGTTCTCTATCGTGAATTGGAGGCACTAAAACAGTTCAGCAAGTTTTCACATAACGGTGACGAGGTCGCCTGGGGAACGATCGGAAATGCCTCCACAGCCGAGGGACTATTCTGGGAAGCGGTCAACGCGATTGGGGTCCTGCTGGCACCAGCGGTCATAAGTATCTTTGATGATGGCTACGGGATTTCCGTGCCGAACCAGTTCCAGATGGTCAAGGAGAATATATCCACCATCCTGCAAGGCTTCCAGAGAGATCCCTGCCCAGCCGATCAGTGCGATCACGGCTTCGATCTCTATCATGTCAATGCCTGGGATTATCCTGCCCTGCTTTCAACGTATAAAAAGGCGGCTGATACTGCACGGGAATTCCATATCCCGGCACTTGTCCACGTGACCGAGCTGACACAGCCATTGGGCCACTCGACCTCCGGTTCACATGAACGGTATAAATCTGCCGAACGTCTGGCATGGGAAGCTGAATGGGACTGTATTCCTAAATTCCGGGATTGGATCCTTGCGAACGATATCGCGGATGATGCGACTCTCGCAACTGCCGAACAGCAAGAGCACCAATTTGTTGAAAAGGAACGGAAACAGGCATGGGAAGCGTACCTGACTCCCCTGCTGCACGAACGGGATAGCGTAGTTTCGCTTTTACAGGAAACCGCGCGTACTTCCAGCCATTCAAACGAGATCGAACAGCTCAAGTCGCATCTTGAGAATGAACCTGCCCCAATTCGAAAGGACATGGCTGTTGCCGTCCACGACGCGCTCGTGCTGACCCGGTCGGAATCATCGGCTGAGAGGCAAAAACTGCTGGATTGGCGCCAGGCGTTGGATGCAGCTCAAGTGGACCGATATGATTATTCCTGACTTCTCCTCTGACCGATTTCTCCTTAAAGGTTGAGACCGTCCAACCGGTCTATGCCGATGATGCCCCGCTCGTGATGGGATTTGAGGTGGTCAATGCCGCCTTCGATGCAGCTCTTGCCCGCGAACCGCGCTTGATTGCATTTGGGGAGGATGTGGGAAAGTTGGGAGACGTAAACCAGGGGTTTCACGACCTCCAAAAAAAGTATGGAACCATGCGGGTGACCGACACCGGCATTCGGGAGGCAACGATCATCGGGCAGGCGATAGGCATGGCCATGCGCGGCCTGCGTCCGATAGCCGAGATCCAATACCTGGATTACCTACTTTACGGCTTGCAGGTATTATCCGATGATCTCGCAACCCTGCTCTGGCGGACAAAGGGAGGACAAAAAGCCCCGATCATCGTTCGTACACGCGGTCACCGCCTGGAAGGGATCTGGCATTCCGGTTCGCCAATGGCAGCCATCATCCACCTGGTGCGCGGCATGCACGTCCTTGTACCGCGGGATATGACCAGGGCTGCAGGATTCTATAATGCACTGCTCAAGGCAGAAGAGCCGGGAATTGTCGTAGAAGTGCTCAACGGTTACCGTGTCAAGGAAAGAATGCCAAACAATATCGGCGAGATCATCGTCAGGCCCGGCGTTCCAGAGGTGGTACATCCAGGTGGGGATGTCAGCGTGGTCACCTATGGGGCCTGCGTTCGGATTGCACTTGAGGCAGCAGCCAAACTGTCATCGGCTGGCATCCAGGCAGAAGTAATCGACGTGCAATCGCTGCTGCCATTCGATACAAACGGGGCGATCGTCGAGTCACTGAAGAAAACCAGCCGGGTTGTTTTCGTCGATGAGGATGTTCCAGGTGGAACCAGTGCTTATATGCTCCAGCAGGTACTCGAGAGACAGGCAGGCTATCAATGGCTAGACTCTGCCCCACTGACGTTGTCCGGAACTGCGCATCGTCCTGCCTACGGTAGCGATGGTGACTACTGGTCAAAACCGAATGCTGAGACGATATTCGACGCTGTTTATGGAATGATGAGCGAAGCTGCTCCTGCCCGGTTTCCAAAGATCTAACCGCGTATTGAAATGGTGTTCGACAAATGGAAAGATCACGCCTGATTGCTTTGATATGGAGGAAATGAGATGGCGACCAAAGTTCTCGTTCCGCGGCTGGGAGAAGGCGTTGATGAATTGACCATTGTCAAGTGGCTCAAGCAGGAAGGCCAGCAGGTAAGCGAGTTGGATCCGCTGGTGGAAGTCGAGACCGATAAAGTTGTAACAGAGATACCGAGCCCGGCAACCGGCACATTACTACGGATCGTGATCCCCGAGAACAGCCCCGCCAGGGTAGGTGATGCCATGGCGTTAATTGGACAGCCGGGCGAGACCCTGCCATCTGAGCCAGGCATGGCAGGACAGGTAGCGGTTATTACCGGTCTGGAGCAAAGCCATCCTCAGGGCGGACAACAAAACCCGGTAACCGTAAAACCACCTTCTGCCGGCAGGGATCCCGGTTCGACCTTTTTATCCCCGGTCGTCCGAAAGATGGCAGCCGAGCAACATATCGACCTATCCCAGGTTCAAGGAAGCGGTCTGAACGGTCGGATTACCCGACAGGATGTCCAGTCCTACCTTGAACATCCATCCGTCAAAACCGGGGTCGCACAGTCCGGTACGGGGCAAACATCATCAACCCAACTGACACGCTGCTGCCGATGACCACCATTCGACGTCAGATCGGCGAACGAATGCAACTTTCGCATAGGACTTCTCCGCATGTACTGACGGTTATGGAAGCTGATCTGGCTTGTGTGACAGCTCATCGCTCGACTAACAAACAAGCTTTTGCTGCGGACGGCGTTAACCTTACCTATACCGCTTACCTGATAGCCGCCATCGCCGCAGGTTTGAAGGCTCAACCGCTGGTCAATTCCTCATGGACGGATCAAGGCATCCTCATTCATTCAGAGATCAATATCGGCATGGCAACTTCATTGGGCGCGGATGGGTTGATCGTCCCGGTATTAAGCACGCTGACGAACTATCCTTATTGGGTATCGCCCGGGCAGTTAACCATCTGGCAAACCGGGCGCGCACAAAGAAACTGCGCCCCGAAGAAGTTCGTGATGGCACCTTTACCCTAACCAATCATGGTAGCGGTCGATCGTTATTTGCTATGCCAATCATCAACCAGCCACAATGCGGTATCCTGGGTGTCGGCTTGATCCAGAAGCGACCGGTTGTCGTCACGGATACTGATGGAAATGATCTCGATCGCCATTCGACCGATGGTCTACCTTTCCTTTGTTTTCGACCATCGCATCCTGGATGGGGCAAGCGCGGATTTATTCCTGGTCCAGGTCAAGCAGACACTGGACAATTGGCCTTCCTGATCCAGGTCCGAATAGCCGTTCTGACATTTCCTTACGACAGATCACTCACGTACAGCGCTTATTCACTCTAGTTGAAATATATCAACCAACTCCTGCGATAACTTTGCAGGATGACTTGTTATAATAAGAAACGAATTCAAATATCAGGATCAGGAGATTTTCATGTCTGAAACATTCGACGTCATCGTTATCGGGGCAGGACCTGCCGGTTACGTGGCGGCAATCCGTGCCGCCCAACTTGGACAGAAAACGGCAATCGTTGACAAACAGTGGCTTGGTGGTGTCTGCCTGAATGTCGGCTGCATCCCATCCAAGGCATTGTTGCGGAATGCCGAGATCGCTCACATGCTGCGCGAACGCGGAAAGGATTTCGGTTTTAGTTTTGATAATCTCAAGTTGGATTTCCCCGGAGCCGTCAAACGTTCAAGACAGGTATCCGATCGGTTGGTCAAGGGGGTTGGTTTTTTAATGAAGAAGAACAATATTACCGTCCTGCTCGGAACGGCAAAATTGACATCTCCCGGGGCTCTCACGGTAGTCGATAATGCCGGCAAGAAAACGGAGTTGACTGCCAAAAACATCATCATCGCCACAGGGGCAAGTACGACCATCCCGGCAGGATGGAAAGTGGATGGTAAAAAAGTCATTACGTACCTGGAAGGTATTTTACAGGAGAGCCTGCCCAAATCCGTAATCATCATTGGGGCAGGGGCGATCGGCATGGAATTTGCAACCATCTGGAATGCTTACGGCGTGGATGTGTCTGTGGTCGAGATGCTACCTCATATCCTTCCTACCGAAGACGAGGAAGCGGCGGCCGAAGTGAGTAAAGCCTTTACAAAACGAGGCGTGAAGATCCTTGCCGGGCATAAAGTCGAGGCAGTCGAAACCACCAGTGCGGGTGTGAAGGTAACTGTATCGACAGGCAGCGAAACGAAAGTTTTGGAAGCGGAACAAGCCCTGGTTGCCATTGGCTTTAAACCGAACTCAAAAGGATTGGGGCTTGAAGAAATTGGTGTCAAGCTTACGGAGCGTGGATTTATCGAGATCGATGATCGCATGGCGAGCTCCGTACCGGGTGTGTGGGCGATCGGCGATGTGACCGGGAAGCTGATGCTCGCACACGTTGGCTCGGCGCAAGGGATCGTTTGTGCAGAGAACATCAGCGGGGTCGAGACGGTAAAATTAGAATATGAGTTCATGCCGCGTGCGACGTACTGCCAACCCCAGGTGGCTTCCTTCGGGCTTTCTGAAGCTCAAGCCAAGGAAAGAGGCTATTCGGTCAAGGTCAGCCGATTCCCGTTCCTGGCAAATGGCAAGGCACTCGGGTTGGGTGATTATACGGGTTGGGTAAAACTGATCGTAGACGAGAAATTTGGTGAGATCCTTGGCGCAACCATGATTGGTCCTGAAGTCACCGAATTATTACCCGAATTAACCCTGGCACACATGATGGAACTGACCCCCGCCGAGATAGGTCGTAACGTACACGCACACCCGACCCTATCGGAGGTTTTAATGGAAGCGGCTCATGTGGCAGAGGGGATGCCCATTCACATTTAGTATTCGATCCATGGTTGGAGGTCACCTAGACCAAACTAAATTTCTTGGAGGAGATATGAATACATCATTGCAGGGTCAGGCATTAAGCCCGTCCAAAAAGTCCTGGATTACGGGGATCGTAGGAGGAATCCTGCTGCTGGCAGGTTCCGTTTTCGGTGTGGATTGGCTGAACTATTTCCTGAGCACGAACGCACTCTATCCTGTCATCGGAAAACCAGTCATTACTTTGCTCGCAGCAGTACTGGTCCTGATCGTCGGACGGAATGCCCTTAATCGCAAGGATTGGACACTGCTCGCTCTGGCATTTGCCTGTATGCTCCCAACCGATATCCTCATGAGTGTGGTTGTGGTCAGCCCGAGCCTCTCCGTTGGATCATCGGTATTTATGATCGGCGGTGTACTATCCATTGTTGCCCACATCTTCCTGATCCTGCGCCTGGCAGCCCGTGGGTTATCCTACTTTAAAAATTTCAAGCTGGTGGACTTATGGCTTCCAGTACTCATCTACGGTTCTGCAGGAGCCATTCTTGTCATTCTGTGGCCGGATGTCGTCCGTGTCGGTCACGCGGCCATTGCGCCGGCTTATACCGCTTTCTTCTGCACCACCATGTGGTTGGCCTGGGAAACTGTACGACGGAAGCTTTATCCAACACCCAATGCCTGGATGGTGGCAATCGCTGCGACCTGCTGGTTTGCTACTGAAATCACCGGCGAGATCTATAACCTCGGCATGGGGAACATTTCTGATATTGTATTCCGATTGGTGTGGGTATTCTACGGAACAAATGTTGTTCTATGGGCACTGAGCGGTTATCATTGGGGAGAAAATAAGCAGGTATAACATCAACGATCCTTCGCAACCTTGAAGAGAAGGAATATCAGGAATTAATGGAACAAGGCCTGCCACAAAACATGTGGTAGGCCTTGTTCATATCGAGAAACGCTGCCCTGGGGCGTTTCAGCGGTGGTGATCAGTATTTCAGTCTGATCCTTATCATACCGTTTAACACGCCCGTCGAGAATGGGCACACGTATTATTTTACATAGACAATTGTATTGGTTTTATCAAATGACACAAAACTAGCGATTTTGAATAATATTGCATCTCCTATTCATCCTCAACTTTTGATGTCCCTGGAAATGTGTTATTCGTAGATGGGATGAAACCCAGGCGTTGGGCTTTGGCAATCGCCGCAGCTCGTGTGCGTACGCCAAGACGAAGGTATGTGCCTGAAAGTAAATTTCGAAGGGTGGAGCCGGATATACCCAGCCGTTCCGAAAGAACAACCGTGGCGCTGTCCGGGTAGGCCGCGCACAATGATAATGCCTCTAGTTGTCGAGAAGTCAGGACTGGTTTTGCTGTATTGTTTCGTAAATCCCGATACGCACTCTCGCTGAAATAAACACCCCCTCTCGCTATCATCGTGACTATTTTTCCCAACTCCTGGATGGAACCCTGATCATCTTTAAGAATATACCCACTTACCCCCACATCCACCAGCGCTTCAATCAAGGAATGCTGGTTGAGCATCGTGATCACCAGAATCTCCAATTGTGTGTGTTTTTGAAGCAAACGTGGAATGGTAAACAGCACCGGGAAGGGGTTATTGTTTTGGGGAGAAGTCGGTACATTAATATCCAGTAACAATACATCGACCGGGTGGGCAACCATCATGGGCTCAAGATCATCTCCATACGTCCCGGTTGCCACCACTTCGATCTCGGGTATTTTGGAAAGTCGATAGAGATAGCCATCGATGATACTGAGATGGTCTTCGAGAATGGCAACCCTGATCTTGCCCACGGTGGTCTCCTTTCTCTCCCAGATGATACGGATTTCAGATCTTGATCATCGTCAACAACATCTTGAAGGGTTGGATCGCTTTTAGAGCATGTGGATCGTTGGCAGGCATAATGATTGCTTCACCTGCCTTCAGAAGATATTCCTTCCCGGAAATCCGGATCTGTGCCTGCCCCTCCAAAACCTGGACGAGAGCATCGAACGGTGCAGTGTGCTCGCTAAGCTCCTGACCTTTATCAAAAGCAAACAACGTGACATTTCCGCCTTCGGCTTTGGTGATCTGGCGGGATACAATCGCACCAGTCTGGTAATTGACCATGGATGTTGGCAATAAGATCTCGGACATGGGCGCAGTTGGCATATCAATCTCCTTCAAAATGATAAATCTGTTCCTAAATTAATGTGGGTATGCCGATGAATTAATGGATCGTAAACTGATAAGGAGCCTCTTCGAGGGTGAAACGCGTCGTTGCAGTTACAACCAGAATGGCATCCTGAACACCATTACTGCCAATTTGTAAGGGAATTTGTGCTGTTTGATCAAGATTGACCGGGATGATTTCCACCTTAGTCCCACTGGAAGTGTGAGTGATGAGAGCCAGCCGGTAATTCTGGGGAAGCACATTATCTATCCGCACAAAACCTGCACCAGTCCAGCCACCATCCCCCGATTCAAAATCTTCATGATAGCTGATAGCCGGGATGGATATATCATCCACCAGGAAACCGCTCCCGGTGACAGCGGCATCGGTGATGTATTCATATCGCAACCAGACCGTCTGACCTGCATAGGCTGAAATATCGACATTTTCCTGGATCCAGCCATTTGATTGACCGTTATACCCCCAACCGTAAGAATTGCCCGATGGGTTTGAACTGGTGCCGGATGGGGTGGTAAGAATGGTCCAGTGCTTTCCATCTGTTGAGGCTTCAAGATAAAGGTAGTCGTAATCTTTTTCGAGGTCATACCAGGTCCAAAATGACAATGTCACCGGTTTGCTGACAGATGTCAGGTCAAACTGGCGGGTCAGGGTCATGTCCGATTCATCGCTCTTATTGGACCAGAAAGCGAAGGAACCCGAGTGTGGATCAACAGGCAAAAGCCGGGTCAGTGTGGAACCGGTAAAATCCAATGTGTAATTTCCCGTACAACTGATTCGAATGTAATCGACACCATATTGATTAACCGTACGCGTGTTGAGACTTTGCGGGCAACTATTAATTTCTTCGGTCGGGTTCGTGGTGGGAGAACTCGGGTAATTTTTATAAGCATAACGTCCATCGGCAACTGTGGGGTCGTGAACAAAATTAGCGATCGTCCAATCCAGGAAGAAGTCATCCGCACTGACCGGCTTCTTTGTAACCGGATCGGTTTCATTCAATTGCGACAGGACATCATCAACACTTGCAAGGGAATTTTGCTCATCGTGGACAAGTGCCTGCGTGGCTTGTTCACCAAAGCGGTTCAAAAAATAATCAACAAAAAGGAAATTTGCACCATAATGTGCGCTGTTGTCCCCGGAACCTCCCAACCAGTCGGTCAGATTGATGTCAGGATTGATTGTGTAATACAAATCGAATCCGCCCGTGTTGTAACCATTCAGGAATGTGGCAAGTTCAGAAAAACCCTCATTCAAGAAGGAACCTTCATTCCTGTCCTGGTACCAATGGATCATATGCTGGAATTCATGCGCCAAGATACCAAATGTGTACTCATCTGAAAGGTTTTGTGACGAGTTAATGTAAAATGATTCGTGTCCATTGGAATATTGGCTTACAGATGGCGGGTACTCGTCGCCCGTGTTATAAAATCCGGCAACGGATCCGCCGAGTGGTCCGGCGTAGATAATATAGAGATGGGGATCGTTATCAACGCCAGGCGTCCATTCTGACCCAAAAAAGGCGCGGTCGGTCGGGTAAATCTTATCTTCAAAGGTGTCCATTAAATGCTGGACATCGGCCTGGTTGTAGTTGACTCCATCTTCGACCCAGAAATATGAGTGCGAAGTGATATACGCAAGGGTGACATTTATTTTGGTATACGTATTCGTATCCGTATTTAGCAACCAGAGCTGAGTCCTGTCACCTGTTTGAAAAGGAGTGACAGGCGAAGGCAGCGTGGGAGATACGTTACATATATTTCTGAAGGTGCAAGCCAATTCCAAAAGGTCATTGATCGGGATAATGGTCTGTTCGAGTAAATGTTGTGTATTGGTACTATCTGAATTTGCAGGCTGGCGGGTGATCGAAAAAGGAGTGGGGGTAATGTCATTCGGTAAATAGGTTGTATAAGCCGATATGGTTGGGATTATTGTATTAATCCGTAAATATCCATAATAAAGTCCACCCAATAAAACAATCAAACAACAACACAACACCAAGGCGACCGCGGCAACAATCAGAACAGTTGAAGTTGATTTCTTCATAGTTTCCTCATCAATGTGGATGGATTTTACTATGAGTTCGGGAGTATGGGCGGAAAGTGAATAGAAACTGGATGGATCAGGTGGATGATAATTGCAACCGGGATTGAGAACAAGATAGGCAAGACCAGCGCAATCGGATAGTGCCACCACATTGGCTTCCGTACCGTTCGATCAACAGGAACACAATATGCGGGAAGATAGACCATCAATCCATAGATGAAAATCCACATGGCGAATTCGGTGAATGCCTGCAGACTTAAGTTGGCTTCTGCCAGTACGCCATTGATACCAAAAAGTAGAAAAACATAATTCGGAGGAAAATCAAACTTGGAAAGAAGGACTGCCCAGGCAATGAACATCGGGACGAAAACCACCACGCTATGCAGGAAGACCACATCCAGATAATTAGCCGACGCAGTGATATAGGCTGCTCCCAACGGGACACCGAATAACGGAGCCAGGTTGGTTAAACTCACGGTGACGGCCTCTTCGACCAGGGCAAGCAAGGTTGCAAATATCACGAACTTAAGCCGCCAATCGATTCGAACCTTTTGTACAATCACAAGGACCTGATCACGGTAGCGGCGCATTAGAAAACCGCCAAGTCCAACCCAAAACAGGATCAGGCTGGCGCCCATCAAGATCACCGCCCTCGAATTTGGTCTCATCCATATCAGCGCAATCGCCACAATAAATATGGTGGAGATGCACAACCAGGCTCCAATGACAGTAACCAGAATGCCAGATATGGATGATTTCCGCATTGCAGGATTATACGGTATCCTGGAATCTTGTCCACCTACCAGGTTATGGAACGGTTGACGTGAATACCATTATCGTCTATATTTCTCGCATGCCGCAACGTCGAATTTACCTGCTATCACCTAAAAAACACTCACCCGAAACGATCGCCGTGGCTTTTGCAAAAACATCGCGGTCGCCAGAATCCTTCGATGAAATTGCCGAAGGATTAACTGATGAAGCGAGCGCCAAATTTCATGAACGGTGGGTGGTCGGATATGGGCATGCTTCCGTTGCTGAACACGCCGTCCTCCATATCGCAATCGAGAATGTCTCGCGGCTGGCGGTTGAATGCATCGAGTCAAACAGGCTGGCATCCTATACCGAAAAATCAACCCGCTATCAGAAGTGGGAGAGCGATGATTTCATTGTTCCACCGGAACTTGAAAATCATCCTCTGCGAGATCTGTATGTTAACACCTGCCGGAACCTTTTCGATACCTATCAGCGTTCCCTTGGTCCGCTCAGATCCATTGTTGAAAATCAAAACCCTCGCCGGGATAACGAATCGGAAGAAAGCTATGACCGGCGAATCCGCTCCCAATACGTCGACTCGTGCCGGTTCCTGCTGCCTGCCGCCTCGTTTGCCAACCTGGGAATGACCGCCAATGCCCGCGTTTTGGAACACGGCATCAGTAAAATGCTTTCGCACCCCCTGATCGAAGTGCAGATGATCGGTGAAGAATTAAAAAACGTAGTTTTAGCGGAAGTACCGACTCTTTGTAAATATGCCTCTCCCCATCCGTCCTTGAGTACAACAACCAGTTCACTTAATAATTTAAACGGATCAGGTCCATCCGCAGCAGGAGACGATTGGTGCCGCCTAATCGAGTTTGACCCGGATGGGGAAAATAAAATCCTGGCTGCCACTCTTTACCGCTCCGGCGAATTAACCTTTAAGGATGCACAGGCTGTTCTGCGAGCGGCAAACAGCAATCAAAGGGAAAAGTTCACTGAAGACCTTTTGGGACAACTTGCCCCCCACGATGCTCCAGCGTGGGAACTCGAACACACATCTTACACCTTCGACATTATTCTCGATCAGGGTGGTTATGCCGAGTTCAAACGGCATCGGATGATGACACAGACCGCTCAAGCTCTTACAACCCGCCTTGGATATGCCCTGCCACGCCAAATGGCAACCGCAGGATTCGAACGCCAATACCGTTCGGCGATGGAGAAAGCCGGAGAAGCTTTTGAGACCTTGTATCAATGGAATCCTCAGGTGGCCTCCTATGTTGTCCCGAATGGATTTAACCGGCGCATACTCTTCACCCTTAATTTGAGAGAAGCATTCACATTTTGCCGGTTACGGTCAGCGGCTACTGCACATTTTTCAATGCGCCGCGTGGCACAAAGGGTGGCAGAGGAGATCCGAAAGGTTCACCCTTTGATCGGACGATACTTGTCCATGCCAGATGAAACCTGGCAGGGTATCGAGAAAGAATATTTTTCCCCCATGGATTAACCGCCTGGTGGTTTGATTTCCCCAAGCCAAGAACAATCTCAATTGATGCTGCGGTATAAAATAAAGGATCGCCTCGAGAGAACAAGGCGATCTTTTATTTTGTCCACTCTGCTTTCCAACGAATAGAAAGTAATCCAAGAACCAAGATCCTACAAAAATCCGAGGTTATGATTCATCGATCATTCGTGAAATTCTTCAACCTGATAGGTGAGTACATCCAGGTGTCTTTGTTTCCACCGGTCGGGTTGAGCGCCCATTTTTAAGCATAGGTCGGATAAAAACTTCGCCGGAGCAGGGATCTTCTCCCAAACTTGCGGCAGAAAGGTTGCGCGCCGATAACCATCCCTGATGATGACACCATCCACATGTGGGCGAAGTTTACCCAGTAAATCATCGGCATCGGAATACTCAAGTGGAACAGCCCTGGTTAATCGTGATACTTCGATCTCAATGGTTTTCAGTTCCTTTTCCTGGACGGGCGGAAAGCGATAGTCTTCGATAGCCGCGGCAATGGCGTGTTCGCGAACATCCTCTGCCAGTGCCTGGTATGGTTCCAATGCGCCAATGCAGCCGCGCAAGTTCCCTCGAACAGTCAACGTGACAAAGGAGGCTCCCTCCGCACGCAAGGTGGGTGAATATTCCGCGAGTTCGAAGTCTCGGCAATGATTCTCCACGGACGCCGCACTCCATTGCCTGGCGGGCAAGTTTCAGTAATATGAGTTTTTCTTCGGATGTCAATTGGTCAGCCATATCTACATCATACAATTCCCCCTTTCCTGAGTCAAGCAGTTGATAATCTGCACTCGTTTTTACCCACCAGGCAAACCATCATTCCTCTCCATCGTCCCCTTCATCTGTCGAAGACGGTTGGTCGAGGCGGACAACTTCTCCATGTAAATTGATAACCACTTTGAAACCGGACATTCCCATAAATGCCCGGCTTTCTTCAGGGATACCCATTTGTAAAAGGGCTTCGAATTGTTGATCGATGTTCTTCAACTGATTTTCAAGCATGGCTTTCGAGAAAATGTCGTCAGTACCCAGCATCTTGGCGGCTTGTTCACTTAAAAGCCCTTCATTACCACTTATCTGCTTGCGCATCATTTCCAGCACCTGTCGGTCCACCTGTACAGATGGGATATGGCGAAGAAACCCAGAATCATCCACTACATAACACGGTTCATCACCGACCAATGCGGTACCAACCTGGTGATCCAGTTCGTCTACGATCAGTCCGGAAAACAGAGCTTGACGCGGCATTGATTTCTCCTTCGAATATGATTCGACAATTGAGAACGGTGCTCAACCCTGCGTGATGCTTACAATGGTCCCTTGCCCGGGATGCAGGGATAATCGCTCACCCTTCGGAACAGTTGGATGGGTCCAGCGGTAGATCCATTTGGCATCCCCGGGTGACATATTGATGCAGCCGTGGCTGTGAGGATGTCCAAAGTCATTATGCCAGTATGTTCCATGGATCGCCACCCCGGATTCCGTAATATAAGAATCCCAGGGGACCCCAGGCAGGTCGAAAAAGGTTGAATCATCTGCGCCACCGGTCATGTGATATGTTGGACGTTTATGAAAGGTGGTAAATGTTCCTGTTGGCGTTTCGTAATGGGTTTGACCGGTCGCCACACGAGCGGCAAAAACCGGAATATTTCTCTCATAAGCGACCAATAATTGCCGATCAAGATTCACTTCAATGCGCTTTTCATGTTCGGGCACATCGGGCGAGATGGGACTGAGTTCTACATCTGTCAATATCCTGGTCCATTCGGGGCGTGTAAAATAATGCGAATTTGATAAGTTATCGAATGCTTTATACCACAAGCTGCCATCACGCTTGTCCACCACAAGTCCGTCCACCCAGTGTGTGCTTGCATAATACAACCGAGGTCCTGGTGTTGGGCTTCGATTAATCGACCAGGCTGAATCGGCGTAGGGGACGGTGATTTCTCCAAGAACGCCGGCTGCAGGGATATCGGTCACCACACCATTAAGAATTGTATCCACGGGCTGGACTCCGCCCGAGTAAACATAGCCCTCACTTCCCAGCCTGTACCAGGTGCGGTTGTAATCGCCATCCACACCTCCTAAGAGCTGCCCAGTGATTTGAAGGATGGTGTCGCGCCGGTAGGATTTTATTCGCTTACCTGCAAACGCCGGCGCATCCCGGACAACCAAGCTTAAATAAACCACCCTGCCCTGCCTTGGCGCTTGAACTGCAGTGGCTATGCCAAGATGGAGTTTCGAGGCGAACATGCCAAGTGCGCCTGCAGTGCTTATTTTTAGAAAATCACGCCTGGATAAAATACTGGTCGACATAGATCGTTATATAAACGAGGGCAATGTTCCCCGACTCTCACTTTCATGTATATGTGTAATAGATTGTTCACCGTGCCTGGAATTAATAGTGGACGTTAACGAGGGTGCCAACAGATGCCCAGTAAAACATCCATTCCGCATCCGGCGTGTACATATTGACACAACCGTGACTCATGGGGTGACCAAAATTATGATGCCAGTAGGTACCGTGGATGCCATAGCCTTTGTAAAAATACATCGTATATGGAACATCTGGCAGATAGTAACCATCACCCGCCATGAGAGTGGACACAAGCTTTATATAAATATGATACTGGCCTGTCACTGTAGGGAAGGCAGGCACACCGGTGGAGACTAGGAAACTCGCCACAACCGTATTACCTTCATAGGCATACAGCATCTGCTGGGATAAGTTCACATCGATCCAGCGCTCCCCGGCGCTGCCAGGATTGGGGTTATAAGGAATGGCTGTCGGTACGGGTCGGGGGGTCCTGGTTGGAACAAATGTATTGGTTGGAACCGGGGTTACTGTTGGTGGGACCGTATTCGTTTGTGAGGGTGTGTTAGTAAATGTAGCAGTCGGGGTATACGTCTCGGTTGGGGTATAGGTGGCTGTAAATGTGGGTGTATAGGTGGGTTTACCCAGTTGTGCAGGTCCACCAAATGCCATTTGCGTAAATAATGGAACGTGAAGAAACGCTCGTACTGGAGAAACGTTTCCAGGCCAAAATACCCAGGCTGCCGATATACAAACCACGACAAGGATCAGGCTAAGGAAAGACCATTGATATTTGGTGACTGACCTGGATTGGCGAGGCCCAACTGGTAGAGCCTCAGTGGGGACCGTCGGAGAGAGTCTGCGGGTGGCAGTAGGTCGGGTGGCAGTCGGTTGGGTGGCAGCCTGTTGTGTATTACTCAGCCGGACCGGGCGGCTCGGTTGTGTATCGGCTAAAGGTTCGGGTTTGAGCGGTTTGGAGGCATTTTCTTTCCGCAAACGTTCAACCGCCCAATGCATTCCCTTCCGTGCACGCTGGCTGGTTGGGTTGATAATTAATGCACGTTCCAGGTATGAGATACTGGCGCGAGGACTGGCCAAAGCCGCCAGGATCAACCATGGTTCTTCCAATTCGGGTGAATGTGCCGCAGCAATTTCCGCCCATCGCCGAGCAGCCTGGCGATCCCCGCTCTGCAGAGCCTGCCGGGCATTCAGAAGAGCTTGCTGGGCGGAATTGAGATCCGGGTTCATGGCATCGGCGTCGGTTTGACGCTTTCGTTCCTAACGAAACAAAGCACACCCGCCACCAACCCATCGGCAACCACATCAGGATGGTTGACCAGCAGGTCGTGGTCAAGATTCAGGAAGCCGGTTTCGATGATGGCAGCCGGGGTGGACGTATCAATAACCCTGAATGCGTGATAATCAGTCATATTTATCGTTATGCTACCGGTATGATAGGCGAGACCCGTAACACTGCTGTAGCGATCATACAGGCAGGCAGTCAAACGACCGGCAAGGTTTTGATCGTGGCTGTACGTTGACGCAGCCACTTTAAAGCCTGTCGCCTGGGCATCAATTGCGTCACATGTATCGCTATGGACAGAAAGTAACAAGGCTGCCGAGTAAGCATCCAGGCGTGGGTCGAACTCCTGAAGCAGGTCGATGTTATAGCCACGCGCTTCCAATTTTTGCCGGACGAGTGATGTAATGGCGAGGTTGACATCATGTTCGTTCGTGCCATCCGGGCATACTGCACCAACATCGCTTCCATTTCCCCAGTGACCAGAGACAATACCGATTCGAAGGGGTTTCACGGTCGTCGGTACACTTCCACCGATACCCGGTTGAGGGGTTAGTACACCAGAGAAAATCGACCCCAAATCCACTGAAAACATTTTTGGCGAGAAACCAGTGAAGAGAGTGGCAAGTACAAAGGCAAAGCTGAGTGCGGTTTGCAGGATTCGGCCTGTGCTGGCATCGCTGTTCTTGCGGTGTGTGGGTGAAGGAGTCAATGCGGGCATAATAAGCAATAGTACCTTAAATTGATTAAAAGGAGCAAGTGTTATCGGAGTAAATTAGGGGTATTAATGACCATAAATACGCCTGTTTTCCTTGTCAAATAACCGGACTATAATGAACACTGTTACTTTTTCTACCTATATCGTAGGGCTGATGACATTTGCCGCAAACTTAATGAATTAAATCCCGTGTTCCGCTCCGGACATGAGTCAACCTATAACTCACTTTGAAAATGATAGAACACACTCATTCCAGAAGAAACCTGGGAACCATGACATTTTTACGAGATGATCCCTTAGCCATCAAGGACTAACCATGCCTGAATATCTTTATCTGCTGCACCCATTCCGCCACGGCTTTTTCGAATTCCCCCTCTCCGGAGGAGTCAAGCATCATGGATGAGCATTATCAGTATCTCCTGGATGCCACAAAAACCGGGACCGTCGTCCTGGCCGGGCCATGTACGGATGATACTTTCGGATTGGTCGTTTTTCGTGCCCAGGATGAGGATGCTGCCCGGTCATTCATGTTCGATGACCCCTCAGTGAAAAACAACGTCATGGCTGCCGAATTACATCCCATGCGAATTTCCATTTTTGGCCAATGACGATCTACCCAACTTCCGCGTTACGCGCTCTGGCGCTGCACGCTCAGAATTTGGATATTGCCAACGGCAGCGAATCCCAGCCAAGCCCGGATGCTATTTATCAATTAGTGAATCGCATCGGGTGTGTGCAGATCGATACGCTTCACATGGTCCGTCGCAGCCAATATCTTGTTCCATGGTCCCGCATGGGTACTTACGACCCTAAAGATTTCGATGTACTGACAACTTCAATTGATCGACGACTTTTTGAAGGCTGGCAGCATGCAGCCTGCATCATTCCATTGGAAGAATATCGCTACCAATTGGTATTTCAACGAAACAGGCTGGAGCATCCAAACAATTGGTATAACAGCCTGCTGGATGAAATCCGCTCAAAAACAAATTCTCCCTGAGGTGCTTGGGCGAATACGGCAGGAAGGAGCTCTGAAAGTCAGTAATTTTGAGTCGGATGGACATAGAGGCGGAACCTGGTGGAACTGGCGTCCTGCCAAGGTGGCTTTGGAACTGCTTTTCTCGATCGGCCAATTAATGGTATCCGAGCGCGTCAATTTTCAGCGCGTGTATGACCTGACCGAGAGGGTCTTGCCGGAATGGGTAGATGTCAGCGAGCCAACCGTTGCTGAACGCGACCGCTTCTGGGTGGAGCGTGGAGCCAGTGGCACTCGGCGTAGGTCTAGCGCGTCATGCAGGGGATTACACCTGGATGAAAGTTACCAAGTCCCGCCCAGTTGTGACCGAGTTATTGAAGGAGGGCGTCCTGATCCCCATCAAGGGCCGACTAGCCAGCGGCGAGACCGATGACCTGGTACTCCATCGGGATAACCTGTCATTACTGGAACAAGCATCCGATGGTACCCTTCAAGCTCATCGAACAACTTTTTTAAGCCCATTTGATAATTTATTCTGGGCTGCCCGGCGGGATGAAATGTTATGGGGTTTCCACCAGGCATTGGAATGCTATCTGCCCGCCAAAAAACGGGTTTATGGGTATTTCTGCCTTCCGATACTCCATAATGACCGGCTGGTGGGTCGATTTGACCCAAAATTGGAAAGGAAGACGGGTATTTTACGATTAAAAGCCCTTTACTTGGAACCAGGCATAAAACCGAATGAAGAACTTGTCCAGGGTTTCAGTATTGCGATGCGTGATTTTATGGCGTTCCACGATGCTCGCGATCTGGTCATTGAAAGCAGTCAACCGGCATCTTTCGGAAAGAAAGTAATCAAATCAATAACGTCGTGAAAAAAACCTGCAGGAAAATATCATGAGCAATATTAATGAAAAAATGGCCAAAATCAAATTGATCGAGCTCATTCGAGAAGAACGAGCCTTACTTGAAATGACCCTTGCCCGATTGACTCATGCCCAGATGCTCTTACCGGGTGTTGATGGTGAATGGAGTGTTAAGGATGCCCTCGCTCATATTTCAGCCTGGGAACGCTGGATGCTTGATTGGACTGACAGCCTGCTGCACGGTAAAGATCCCGCCGTCCCATTACCCTGGGATGTCGATCGTATGAATGCGGAAACCTTTGCTCAGGTAAAGGATAAACCCCTGGCTGAAGTGTTGAATGATTTCCGAGAGTCATACTGGGATTCCATTGCTCTTGTTGAAAGCCTTAGTGAAGAGCAACTTCAAACCATATACCCTGATAAATGGCCTAATGGCGCATTGTGGACCGGAATCGCGGCCAATATGAATTGGCATTATAAGGAACATCGACAGGATATAGAGAAATGGATAATGTCCAAAAATCAAGAGAGATGACATGCCCATCCATCCACTGCTATCCAAGGCTCGCCTAAGCGGGAATCCTGTCATCGGGAACGAAGCAGGTGACCTTTCTCTGGCAAGGCAGGATAGCGCCTCACCTGATTGACGATGTTCATAATTGGGAGGAAAATCCTCAAACCATGCAGAGGATCTCCCCCGGATTATGGGCTTTTTCCATGCCGGTTAGCGCGGATGCCTATCTTGAATATAGTTTTATTGATGCCAAAACCAGCGAGCGCATACCCGATCCACTCAATAACAACCGGATCTGGAATGGAATTAACGCTTTCAATTATTTCTTCTACATGCCTCAAACCAATCCAAGTGGACTCATTAAATCGCTCCGAAATATTTTAAAGGGAAAAGTAACCCACCATCTGATACCAACCCTGGAGTTGGTAGCAGGCACAAAACGTGCCGTTTACCTCTACCAACCACCAGTGCAATCACCCGTACCGCTTTTGGTAGTCTATGACGGCCTCGATTATTACCGGCGGGGTAAATTGAACGTTATTGTCGATAACCTGATTGCTGCGAAGCGTATCCGCCCGTTTGCCATGGCGATGGTCCAAGATGGGGGATCTGCCCGATATATTGAATATTCCTGCTCCGATTCCACCCTTGCGTTCATTTCAGAATGCATAGTTCCATTTGCCCGGGAGAAACTTGATCTTACCCCTCCAAAGGCAGAACCATATGGCATCCTGGGATCTTCAATGGGAGGCTTGATGGCTTTGTACAGCGGTATTCGATTGCCACAGATATTTGGTAAAGTGATCAGCCAGTCAGGGACATTCTCGATAACCGAGAAGGAATTTGTACTTGCAGATCTGCTTCGATACTTCCCTGTACCCAAGATCGAGGCGTGGCTGGCAGTGGGCCGCTATGAAACTCTGCTACATGCCAACCACCAGGTTTATTCTCTCATGAAAGATAGAGGCTATAAAGTGAGGTATCATGAATTCCCGGGCGGCCATAATTTCACCGCCTGGAGGGATGATATCTCAAACGGGCTGGTGGCACTATTCACCAAATGACTATAGCCAAACAACCATTCGCTTTGTTGATTGACAATAGAATTCGCTTGCAGTTCCTCATTGGAAAATAGTAGTTTTAGAAAACACCTGGAGAGCCGATATGCCCAAACAAATCTTATTGGTTGACGATGATGAAATGCTGCGGAAAATGACCAGCGCTCTGCTCACCAAGCATGGGTTTGATGTCATTGCTGCGTCAGATGGACAAAAAGCGCTGGAACAACTGAAATTCATTGTGCCGGATATCATCCTGCTGGACGTCATGATGCCAGATGTGGATGGTTTCACGGTCTGCCGTGAAATAAGAATGAACCCGGTGACCGCCAGAATTCCGATCATCATGCTGACCGCTCTCGATAGCGTTGAAAACAAAGTCAAAGGATTCGAGGCTGGCGCTGACGATTATTTAGCCAAACCAACCGATACGAATGAATTGGTGGCACGCATAAATGTCCTTATTCGTCGGGCTGAAGGATTTGTGCCAGTACTTCCCTCTGCTGTGACTCCTGCAGTTGAAATTGAAAAGGAAAATGCGCTCACCATTGCCGTCTTTTCTTTGCGCGGCGGCTCGGGTGTATCGACCATTGCCGTAAACCTGGCAGCCGGTTTATCACAACTGTGGGAAATGCAAATCGGTCTGGTCGATATGGTCGCTGTGGCAGGTCAGACCGCATTATTCCTGAACCAGTCGTTACGAAATACCTGGGCGGATCTCTGCAGGATGGATGAGATCGACAATGATGCTGTAATTAGTGCCCTGCTGCCTCACGAGAGCCGCGTCCGTACCCTGGCCTCGCCTCGCCGCCCCGAAGAGAGTGATTTGATGACTGCTGAGAAAGTTTCTCACACTCTGGAAATCATGCGGGCATCTTTCCCCTACGTAGTCATGGATATGCCGCATGATCTTCGTGGACGCTCTCTTGCCGCCCTGGATCAGAGCGATGTGATCTTAATCGTAACTCAACCGGAGATCGTTTCCCTTCGTGCAGCCAGCATGACCCTTGAGATATTCAACGATCTGAAATACCTGGAAAAGAATATTTATATGATCTTGAATTGGACATTCCCACGCCAGGGGCTGTCAATAAAGGATATCGAACGGATGTTGAAGCGGAAAATCGATTTGATCATTCCGTATGCAGCGGATGAATTCGTTTCTGCTTTAAACCTGGGTAACCCGCCGGTATTGGCGAATCCTGACAGCGCCCTGGGGGCTTTATTCGAAGATATGGCCATGGCGCTCAGTAAAGAATCGATGCGAGCGCGACGCCCTGAGCAGCCATCTGCTGCCTGGAAACGTATTGCAGAGCGCAATCGCAGCAAGAAGAAAACCGGTTTATAAAAGTGGGCGGATATTTCCGCCCACTTTCACTAGCAATCCCTTCAACTGCTAACAAAAACATTGATTACATCAATTCCCCATGTATTTAGCTTGGATCTTTTTGCCTTAATTCGTTTTACGATCCAGGCTCATCATTTTTAAAAATATCTTTACGAGTATCGGATCAAATTGGATACCTGCTTGATCGCTAATATACTCAAGAGCTTTTTCCTTCGTCCAAGCTGCCCGGTAAGGATGATCGGTGGTAAGCGCATCAAAAACATGGACAAGTCTGAAGATGCGAGCACACACCGGTATCTGGTCCCCATGCAAGCCGTCTGGATACCCACCGCCATCCCATTTTTCGTTATGGTAATGCGGTATATCCAAAGCGGATGAAAGGTATTTTATCGGGGACAGCAACTGATAAGCGAGCTGTGGATGGTGGCGAACAACGATCCACTCTTCTTCTGAAAGCGGGCCGGGTTTTTGAAGGATGGCTTCGGGAATGCATATTTTCCCGATGTCATGGAGCTTTGCACCTCTTTGCAGGTTTTGGATCTCCTTCTGATCGACCCCGACGTGACCCGCCAGTTCCGTTGCAAACCTGACGACGCGCGAGGCGTGCTGCTCAGTTTCACGACCGCTCAACTCAAGAGCTTGCGACCAGCTTTCTATCACTGCGTCATAAGCCAGGGTAAGATCGTTATTCGTCTGTTGAAAGTGCTGGAAAAGTATTGCGCTTTCAATAGCGACAGCAGCCTGGCTGGCCATCATGTTAAGAAATTCAAGCCAATCTTCCCCGGGCGTGATAACGGACCGGTGGTAAATTTCCAAAACACCTTTAACATCGCCCTTGGCAATTAAAGGTACGCCATAGTAACTGGTAAATTCCTCTTCCATCAGACCAGGTGCCTGCAAGGCATTCGGCGAATAGTGTTTAAGATCTGCAATTTTAATGATCCGGCGTTTGAGGGCAGCCTCACCAGCAAATCCCTGTCCTATCATTACGCTAGTATTTTGAAGGTTGTTCGTCCGAAATCCTTGTCCGGCAGCAAATTCAAGCATGTGTGTCAGGGGATTCAATAGCCTTACATTAGCCGCATCTGCGCCAAGCAAGTTGATGGTTTGCTGCAGGATGATAGTGAGAGGAATTTTAATATCAAAACTAGCTGTAATAGCAGTATCAATAGTATGAAGTGCGGCAAGTTGGCGAATTTGGCGTTCGATCCGTGCGGAAAATTCCTCCCGTTCGGTCACTTCCCGGATGATGACTGCGATGCGCGACCCCGCTAGTAAAACCAGTCGTGCCTCGAAGGAACGCTCTTTACCGGATACATATAACCGGTAATTTACTATGCCGACCTTTCTGGTTTTAATTACTTCGGAAATCGCTTCCCGGAATTCTGCTCCAACATCGGCTGGGAAGGCTGTCTCGATTTGCGAACCAGGTATTTTCTCGGGTGGCAGATAAAGTGCTGCCAGGTTTCCTATCCGGTGGTCCAGGATCCTGCCATTCACATCAAGTTCGAAGAAGACATCAGGATAGGCACTGAAAATGGCGTCCAAATGGCTGGTCGCCTCCCATGGTTCTGAGGCTTTCAGCGAGGAGGGGTTCTTTATATCTGATTGATCATTCATTCCTGTTGACATTTTTTACCTGTATCAAGTCGTTTTGTGAGACGCAGACGCGGGGTACGGCGATACCCCTTGACCGCCGTATCCCATTCCCTGCGTCGTCAGGTATACTCTGCTCAGCGACTAGAAAAAAAGGCTGGCTGAACTTGGTACGAAGGAGAATAAGTCGATGCCGACTCGTTGGTTGGGACTAGCTGGCTGGCCAGTTCTGGCAGAGAAGCAGTTGTCTTGGATAGCAGCCATGTCCATCCCTCGTCGCTCAGCTGGAACGTCTCGCCCTGGTATCCATTCTGCAAAGCTGAACCAGGATCAGTCAAAAGTGCAGTTTGAAAACGAGGGCTGACAATTGCGGCAGCCAAGACCCGGCTGTAAACAAGGTAGTCTTCAGCCGAGGGTTGGGTATTAACCATAACAGATTGAGGATAGAGTTGGGTTTGAATCATTTGAGGTCCTTATTCAAGCGATAATCTTTAAGGGATTTACCCTGGCTGACCAGTAACCAGAATACGCCAAGAGAGACCAGAATATCCCCAAGACTAAATGCGACCGGTTGGATAAGCCAGGCGGGCGTCACAAACCGGTCCGAAAACCAGACTAATCTGGTATTTTCAGGCAAGAGCAAAATATCCTTGCCGTAACCGAAGCGTTCGCCAATTTTTAAGGTTTGAACCAAGGTTGCCGGAATGAGGTGGCTCGCGGTTTGCGGGCTGATCGGCATGAAACCACCGTTTGCCGTGATCACCAGGAAATTGAGCAGAAGACCAATAGCGAGCAGGCCAATCCCCGGGATATGCCGATTGAACCAGCAAAACACCAATAGAATGATTTGCGAACCCACCAAGCCGGCAGCTATCCAGATATCCGGCATACGCATTCTGGTGGCTGGCAGGTAAAACAGAAAAAACTGAGGCAGAAAGCCGAGAATAACCAGCCAGATGACGCGCAGATTTGGAACCGTCCAGGTGCGTTTCTGCAAGCGGGCGATCAAAACGCCCACAGCCACCCCGGCAAGGATGGCAATGATCAGGATCAAAATTTATCGCGGTCCGATGACACCACCTGAATCAGTCGGTGCACCGGCGCCCAGGACAAGCAGGACGAGGGTCAGAAGCACGAATGCCATCTGAATATGCTGGCGGTTGATTTTCTGAGTGAAGAGGACGAGTTGGGAAAGTTGAATTTTCATGAGCCACCTTTTCTAATTTGAAATGTTTCAAAAGCATACAACCTGGCAGGCTGCAAAAGTGGCTTCAAATTACCCGTCAATTATTAAAAACCCCCCACAGGAATTGGGTTATTTAGAGATAGATCAAGCAATCAAACGCTGGTAAAGAGCTTCGGTCTCTTCTGAAATGGTGAGATCCAACTCCGTTCGCATTGCCTCCCGGCAAGCCTGGTATTGCCAGATAACCCCCAATCGATCCCCTTTGTGGGCATGAAGTTGCATTGCCAGGCGATGAAAATCCTCCCTGCAAGAGTCGATTTTCAAGGCGTCCTGACAGGCTTGCAGCGCTGCCTGAAATCTCGCCAGATCGGAATTGTAATTCTGCCAATTCCTTATACGCTTCAAGGCAGGCTTGCTCCAGACGCTCACGCATCACAAGTGCCCAGGTCGCGTCAACATCCTTGATGTAAGGACCCTGATGCAAAGATACTGCAGCCTGCAGGTGTTTGACCTTTTCTTCGCTCTTAATCGCCAATCTGGCTTTTGCAAGATGGGATTCAAAATTCTCCACGTCATAATCAAAATCGAGCAGGCGATTGAACGAATAAAGATTGTCCTCAAATACGATGACATCCTGTCCCAAAGCATGCCGCAACCGATACAACTCATTCTTGAATCTGAGCTTCAGTTGCTCTGGATTGCTCTCAGTCCAGAGAATTTCACCAATCTCGTCTTTCGAGATGGGGTGAGTTCTCGAAAGGAAGAAAAAGAACAGTTCACGAACCGAACTTGTCCGCCATTGTTTCACGGTTACCACTTTACCGTTAACCCTTACCCGGGTTTTTCCAAAGGCTTGAATGTTTAATTCTGGCGCCTGGATCGGCACACTGGTCAAAAGCCGCCGTAATTGCTTGCGGAGACTGTTCAGTCGCTTTTCCTCAAGAGCTATTTTTTCGAGCCAAGGATCCAATTGAGGCCTGATCTTGTCATCCTCACGTAGCTTAATCAGCCACGAACGAGCATGACGTAGTTCCTGGAGAAAGCTTACCTGGTTTTCGCCATCGGGAATGGATTTCAAGGCTTCCTGAAGATCAGCACTGGCTGATTCCGAGCCTTCTTCAATCGCACAGGCTGCCAGCCAGATTTTACATATCCGAGCATCTGGAAGCTGGCTACTTTTATTAAAAAGATCGAGAGCCGAACGGAAATCTACTCGTGAAGCGACTGAGTTTTTCTCCATCAACCGTAAGCGTCCACGCTCGAGATGGAAGTGGCCGCGCTCTGGATCCGTTCCGCGAGTACGAAGAGATGATTCGCATTTTACAAGGAATGCACTTGCTTCTTTGTAATGACCAAGGTGTCTCGCCAGGCGGGCCTGAGCCAGATTGAGGTAGCTTGAAAGAAATTGATAACTGATGCGATTGGATATATGTGCAGCGTTCGTGAAAGCCAGCCCGGCAGGACCGAATTCGTCCAAATCGATGTAGATATCACCCAGACTGGTCAGCAGGAGCGCTTCCCGAATGCTGGAAGCCCCCCGCCTTGCGCACGTGAGCCCTTCCTCGAACGACCGCACCGCACGCTCGTAATCACCTTGTTGATGGAACATCACACCCAGGCTGTTTAAAACATTCGCCTGCCAGGATAGATTGGATTCTTTTTGCCATTCATTCAATGCCAGTTCATATGCATTTTGGGCAGCCTGATAATTGTGGATGGTCTGGTAAGAATCCCCTAAACACATTTGAACCCTGGCGATGCTCTGCGCCTCGTTCAGTTGTTGGAAGCGGTGTAATGCTTCCTGATAGCTGGCTATCGCTTCGATAGTTTGACCCAAGCTGTTTAGACTGATACCCTTAAATAATTGAGCCTCGGCGAGAACTGAAAGCATATCGGATCTATTTCCGCACAAATTCAATGCCGCCTGGGTGTCTTTTAGGGATAATGTATACTCACCTGTCAGCCGGAAAGCGGCTGCCCGCCTGACGTATCCCAATCCCAAATCAGGGATGATATTTTTATTCTCCAATTCGGGTATAGCTTGATCCAGCATCGCCAGAGCAGAGCGTCCCTCACCCCTGGCGCAAAGGAGAGCTGCTTTCAATGACTGTAATGCCGGTCGTTCGCGAAGGAGACTGGCAGGTAATTCGTCCAGCCAGCCTGCAAGGGTAACTAAACGTTCACTCAGTAATAAGGCGGTACCTGATCGCTCAAGGAGTCCCGCCAGGAGACCTGCATTGGCAAACTGCTGGTAAACTGCGTGAGCTTTTTCCCATTCCCCTTGTTCTTCATAGACATCAGCAAGGCGGCCTAGAATTGCCCTGGCCACGTCTGGCTCATCATGCTGCATTCGCTCCTGGAGAAATTCCTGAAATAGACGATGGTATCGCAGCCATTGTCCATTTGGACCAACCTGAAGTATGAATAAGTTGTTCCGTTGTATTGTTTCGATCAGGTCCTTCCAGCGTCCTGCCCCCAGAACAGCGTCGCACAGGTCGACATCGAACTCCTGTAATAGCGATGATTGCAAGAGGAATTCCCGCAGCTCGGCAGGCTGTGGCGCCAAGATCTGCTGATCGAAATAACCAGTCAGGGTTACACCAGCGCTGCGGGCAGCGTGGTACAAATTGGTTTTATAAGCCGTATCGGTATGAATAGGCTCAGCTCGACCTGCCCCTGAAATAGCCAGCAAAAGGCCAGTGATCCAGCCTTCGGTCTGATGGAGCAGTTCATCCACGACCTGGTCGGCCGGCCTCATCCCTTGCGTTTTTTCGACCAATAAACGGACTTCCTCATGGCGGAAAGCCAATTGTTCCAGGTCGAATCCGCCGACTTGCTGGCGGGCTACCATCAAGGTAATATCTGGCAGGGTGGGTAGACGGCGGGAGGCTAAAATCACATGGCAATTTTCACCAACCAAGTTAGTAAAATGGCTAAGGAACTCTCGGATTGCCGGTATCGGATCCACAAGGTGATAATCATCGATCACCAGGGCAAAATGCTCATCGATCTGATCATAAATTTCATTTGTGATCGTGGAAAGGAGGCGTTCCGAGTCGAAGAGCCAGGTTGGTCACACTTCTCAGTTCGGCGATCGATTGCTTGCCGAATTTTGGATAGCGTTCTCCGATCGCCGCCAAGAGGTACGCAATAAACCGTTGAGGATCCTTATCCAGTGCGTCCAGTGAGAGCCAGCACACGGGCATTTCAGCCCACTTGGCAAAATCGATCATGAGCGTTGTTTTTCCATACCCGGCTGGCGCGGTGATCAGGATCAGTTTCTTATCCAGCAGGTCACCAAATAAAGCCAATAGCCGGCTGCGGTGAACAACCTCCGGGCGGAGCTTGGGAACAATAACCTTGGTGCGGCTGATGGGTAGGGCGGCTATGCTCATTGGGGGTATGGAAATATTTTACTCTGTTCCGACGTGTCTGGGGGACTACTAATTTTGGAAGATGTGCCAAAAACCGGACCTCAATATGTAAATCACAGCACAAGCTCGATTGTTGGCATTATAATCATAGAATATGCCTGTCCTGTACGGAAAACACATCCTGCTCGGTGTAACAGGTTCAATCGCTGTATATAAAGCTGCCGACTTGGCGTCCAAGCTAACCCAGGCTGGTGTACAGTTGGATGTAGTTGTAACACCGGCTGCTGAAAAATTCATTTCCCCACTTACCTTCCAATCTGTGACTGGTCGAAAAGCCTTTACTGATTCAGACCTGTGGGGGGGCGAGGCACATGTTTTGCATGTTGGTCTAGGTCACAGCGCTGACTTATTGGTTGTAGCTCCCTGCACTGCCAATACGATCGGCAAACTTGCCCATGGAATTGCTGATAATCTTCTTACAATAACCGCCCTGGCAGCCGATTGCCCGATTTTGATTGCTCCCGCGATGGATGTTGGTATCTATAGTCATCCCGCCACGCAGGATAACCTTCAGATTCTTGCCAAACGGGGTGCTTATTTCGCCGGACCATCCGAAGGTCGGATGGCTTCAGGGCTGGTTGGTAATGGTCGCTTTCTAGAACCATCCGAAATAATTGGTCACATTCGTCTTCTCCTGGGACGATCCGGACCTCTGGCGGGCAGGAAGCTACTCATTTCTGCCGGCGGGACACAGGAAGCACTCGATCCAGTTCGTGTTTTCACCAACCGATCTTCCGGAAAACAAGGATATGCCATTGCCCAGGCTGCAATCGATGCAGGCGCGAATGTCGTGTTGGTGAGTGCACCGACGGCGCTTACCATGCCAATTGGGGCGAAGGTAATCCAGGTCAGCTCTGCCCAGGAGATGCTGGAGGCTGTCCTGGCGGAATCCCCCGGCACTGACGCGCTTATCATGGCTGCTGCAGTGGCAGATTTCCGTCCAACTACTGCTTCAAAGAATAAACTCAAAAAAAGTGATGGGATTCCGAAGATCGATATGCAAGCCACGCCGGATATACTCTCAGCTGTAGCCAACCTGGGCTCCGGGAGACCATCGGTTGTAATCGGATTCGCCGCCGAGAGCCGGGACCTGATCGAAAATGCCATTTCCAAAATAAAATCCAAGCAGCTCGATATGATCGTTGCCAATGATATATCCGCCTCCGATGCCGGTTTCGGTGTTGATACGAACCGTATCACCCTCTTATTCCGGGATGGATCGCAAGAACCGCTTCCGCTGATGAGCAAGATCGAAGCGGCTGAAAACATCATCGCCCATATTGCGATGCTCCTGGAGAGTAAATGACGAGAATTTTGGTAATATCCGATGTGCATGCCAACCTGACAGCCCTGGAAGCTGTGCTCACTGATGCCGGGAATGTGGACGAAACCTGGTGCCTGGGAGACGTAGTTGGTTACGGACCACAACCCAACGAGTGTATAGAACGTATTCGAACGCTTCCGAAGCTGACAGGCATGATGGGAAATCATGATTATGCCGTTGTCGGCGACGAGGCATTGGAAGCCTTCAATATTGATGCAAAAAAGGCGTTGCTCTGGCAGCGAACTGTTCTTACTGCTGAAAGCCTTGCATTCCTGAGCTCATTTAATCGTGAATTAGTGGTGCGCGGCGATGTATCCCTGGCACATGGCAGCCCGCGCGACCCGATCTGGGAATATGTGATGAATACCCTGGTGGCACGTCTCAACTTGGCCTTCTTTACCACACCCTGGTGTTTTGTCGGTCATTCGCATTTCCAGGCGGTTTTCCAGTATCACACCGACCGGGATGATCTGACAATAGAAGTGCCACATCCCGGCGAGCAATATAAATTGACGGAACGAGCAATTTTAAATCCCGGGTCAGTGGGTCAGCCGCGCGATCGGGATCCACGAGCTGCCTACGCCATTTTCGATCCAGATCTTCACCTCTGGGAACCTCACCGGGTTCAATATGATGTACTTTCTGTACAGAACATGATCATGCGAACCGGTCTCCCTTCACGACATGCCGACCGTCTATCGGGTGGCTGGTAAAACAAAGCTCAAAAAGTGATAAATATAAGCATCAGGTTCACACCTGATGCTTATTCATTAAAATATAATTTCACTGTTTTATCATTATGGAACATTTCCCGGCAGAAAGCGTCTATAGCTCAAGCTAACCATTCTTTCCACTATAAGGAGGAGTGTCACATGAAAAAGAGAAATGTTTTTATCATATCCAGCCTTGTCGTGATCGTTGTTTTGTCCGCCTGCGGTGTTAAATCTGCTGCTACGCCTGCGCCAAATATATATACTTATGGTGGCGCTCCATCCAATGAATTAGCGCCAGCCGCTGCCCCCACCATGGGACCTGCATATACCGATGCCGGCAAAACTACGAACGGCCTCGCACCCACTGATGCCACCCTTCAGGACAGATTGGTCATCATGAATGATGATCTGACCATCGTCATCTCAGATCCGAAAGCCAAGTTGCAATCTATTTCACAGTTAGCCACCAGCCTGGGTGGTTTTGTGGTATCGATGAATATGTACCAGACAACCTTGCAGAACGGTCAGACCGCACCAGCCGGTTCCATTTCAATTCGGGTCCCGTCAGGGAAACTCGATGAGGCGCTAAGTCAGATCAAGGCGAACACTTCTGATGTTCCGAATGAGAACAGAACCGGCCAGGATGTGACTCAACAATATGTGGATTTACAATCACAGCTAAATTCCCTTCAATCTGCGGAAGCCCAATTAACCGTGATCATGCAAAATGCAACCAAGACCGAGGATGTCCTGGCCGTCTTCAACCAGCTGGAATCCTACCGCCAGCAGATCGATGTGATCAAGGGTCAAATGCAGTATTTCAACCAGGCTTCCACCTATTCCCTTATCAATGTCACCCTGATTGCTGAGGAGACCATCCAACCGATCCAGATCGGTGGCTGGAAACCTGAAGGTGTTGCCAGAGACGCAATCCAGTCATTGATCAAATTCTGGCAAGGCTTCGTCAATTTCCTGATCAACCTTGTCCTGCTCGTTCTTCCAGTTCTGATAACCATCCTTGCGCCATTTGCCCTTTTAGCCTGGGCCATAGTCGCCCTGGTCAAACGGAATAAACGCCGGAAAGAGCAAAAAGCCAAGTAATCACCAATTTTCGCCCCACTTATTCTCCAGGACTGACAGGTTTACCAAAAACCTGTCAGTTCTTTTATAATCAGATAGATGGATAAACTCGTTCACGAAGCTCACGAACTCTTCGGCCTTCACCTGACCGGTCGTCAGATGATCGCATTGATCACCCTTGAGCGTGAACTGGTCGAGTGGAATCTAAAATATAATTTGACCGCAATCCGTGATACAGATGGGATCCGAACCAAGCATTTTCTGGATTCTTTTTCGTGTGTGCTGGCGTGGAAAGAAATACCCCCCCGGCGATTGATCGATGTGGGTACCGGGGCAGGATTCCCGGGACTCCCCATCAAAATCCTTTACCCATCAATGAAATTGACCCTGGTGGAATCGGTCGGCAAAAAAGCCAACTTCTGCCGTCACATGGTTGAGGTTTTGAAACTGGATGCCACAGAAGTGATCACTGGGCGTGCCGAAGAGGTCGGACAAATGCCGGCTCATCGAGAGTCATACGACTGGGCAGTTGCCCGTGCTGTGGCTGACCTACCGGCGCTGGCGGAATATTTGCTTCCTCTCGTACAGGTTGGTGGCTCCATGCTAGCCCAAAAAGGCCAGGGTGCTCCTGCAGAAGTCCACAAAGCTGGCAATGCCATGAAGATGCTTGGGGGAAGAATGCGGCAATTACTGCCCGTTATATTGCCAGGAGTGGTCGATGAACGCTACCTGGTCGTGGTGGACAAGGTCTCTGCAACACCAGCGAATTTCCCCCGAAAACCGGGAGTCCCGGTAAAAAAGCCTCTGTAATTACCAATTCTCTGGATAATCGGGAAGAAATTTCAGCAACGAAAGATCATTCCGATTGATTGGGATTCGGGATGTCCCGGACCGTTCCTGAATCCACCTGCCATACCCTGGCTCTGTCAACGAAGGCCTGCGAAAAGAGTTTAAGGTCGGTCGTAGTAAACAGAGCCTGGTCGATACTTTCCAGGTAAGCAAGCAGGTCCATGCGATGTTGGACATCCAATTCCGCCATGACCTCATCCAACAAAAGAACCGGGCACTGGCCAGTTTTGGATTTCATCCATTCAATCTCTGCCAATTTTAACGCCAGGAGCGCGGTGCGAACCTGTCCACGAGAGCCATAATCCCCCAGATCAATCCCACCCGAAAGAAAACGCAGCTCATCCCGATGGGGACCAAGCGCGGTGGATCCTCGGCTGATCTCGATATTCCGATTCTCCTTCAAGGCGATAGAAAATCCCTGGCGAATTTCCTCCTCGCTGATGCCATTTCGGTGGATCGAAGTGGTCATGCGGAGTGCCAATTGACCTTCCGGAGCCGGCAGAGGATCATAGGCCGGCAGGTAATGCAAGCGCAGAACTTCCGTTCCATGGGTAAGCTCACGGTGGATACGTGCAGCGAATTTCTCAATTTCATGAACTGCCTCGATGCGCCTGAAGAGAATGGTCGCTCCGACACGGGTGAGAAGTCTCGTCCCAAAAGTCCAATTGGGCCTGCTCACCCCCGCGTTCGGCCAACGTCTTTAGTAAAGCATTACGCTGGCTCAAGGTCTCACTGTATTCACTCAACGAACGGGCATATCCTGGAATTGTTTGAGACAGCGCCAGGTTGAGATAACGACGCCGTTCGTCGGGTCCTCCCTCGATGATCTGTGACATTTGCGGTACAAAAATAACGGCATTAAAATGCCCGATGACTTCCGCCATCGACCGCTTGACACCATCGAGAAGGATCTCCTTGCGCAAGCGCTGTCCGGTAGCACCAACTCCTTCGAGAACCAAGCGGATCTCCAACCTGTGTTTTGTCGGACCGCGCACATATTCGGCAATGAGCCTGCCCACCGCCAGTTGATTGCGCGCTTCGATAAAATTAATCAATTGCCGGTCTGTGTGGGTCTGGAAGGATGTGAAGGCTGCCAGGAAATAAATTGCTTCCAAAACGCTGGTTTTCCCTTGAGCATTATTACCGGTAAGCAAAACAACCCGCCGGGGAATGTCCATGTCCAGGCGGGCGAAACTGCGGAAATTGGTCAGTGAGAGATGAGTAAGGTGCATCAATTCCCCGGTCGGCTGACCTGGATCGCCATCAGACGTCTATTACCGGTTCTTCCGGAACAGGCTTCCAAACCCTGATCGCCTTGTCCGTAAAGACGACACCATCCAGATGGTCGATCTCATGCTGGAAGATGCGCGCAAGCCAACCTTTGGCTTTGATCTTTACCGGTTGTCCATGGCGGGTTAATCCTTTAATCGTCACCGCCACTGCGCGTTCGACCTCACCATGTAAGCCAGGTATAGACAGGCAACCCTCGGTCCCCAATTCGACCTCTTCAGACCTGTCTTTTATCTCTGGATTTACCATCACATATAGTTTTTTAGGGGAATCTTCAATCTCATCGTTTTCCGGGTACTCGACGATTATTAGCCTGTCCGAAACTCCCACCTGGGGAGCTGCCAGACCGACTCCCGGAGCAACCCGCATGGTCTCTACCATATCGTCAATAAGAGTTTGCAATGCACCATCCGTGCGGGTAATCGGGTGAGCTTTACGCCTCAGGATGGGGTCAGGCAGGGTGATGATTGTCCGTATAGTCATATATTTTCAACCATTAATTCAATATAAGCGGCACTATTGTACCTCATCGTTTTCTTTTCCGTCCGGAGGTTGCGGGTTCTGTTCATTCCGCATTTCATCAGCGGAATGATGGTAACTGACGAACCAATCGGCAACACGTTCACGTTCGGCAGCCGCTTCCGCATTTTTCTTCTGTTCAATCCTGGCGAGGCGCCGTCGATCGATATCCTGCTGGACAGAGGCGGGATCGCGTACATCCTCGAAACATAACTGCGCAGCGCCGACCGTGATCAGGACATCACCATAATTCCACAACACCTGCAAGAAACCATTACGCTGAGATTCGGTGGTAAGGATATTATCCAGGGGAGCTGCTTTACGGTCCGCTCTACCGAGCGGCGTTTTGTCTATATCAACGATCTGGTCCTCGGTCACCTGGAAGATATCATTACTCCAGTTAATATATTGATACAGCCACCAGAGAAAAATTGGCACCAACAAAGCACTCACGACGAGGATAATTGGCTGGTCAAGGGAACCGTTCGCGGGTATACGCAACCAGTCAGAAGCAAACCAGAAGACGACGATCAGACCGGTTAAAAACAAAACTGTTGGTTGCCAAACATTTTCGACCAGAACGATCCAGTGTTTGCGATAGGTAATCGTGCTGCCGCTTTCATAGCGTAACTTAAAAATGTTCGAAATCGCCAAAGCCAGCGCAGACGGTTTATAGGGCGATTCACTGATCATCCGCTCACTCTTTTCCGGGACCACTGTGTTGCTCGACGCCAGGCCTAATTTTTGCCGGATGGTCTGTTTCATGGATTCCATATCAGACATGCGTGAATTCATTTTAGCCCGGCCCCAATGCTCCTCCAGCAGCGCTGCAGCCTGATTTGGGTGGTGGACATGATGAAACTTGATCTTCCCTACAAAAGTTCGAATAACCACATCACCATAATCGAGCCAGCGTCCCAATTGGTCTGTCTGCACACCGATGGACAGTACCGTATTGAGAGGAGCTTCCTCACGACTGTCATAAATTCCGATGACTTTTTCGAGCCAGATCACCCTGCGGTTGGTAACAATATAATAATCATTCCCCCAGTCGATCCAGCGCCAAACAACAAGGCAGACAATCAGGAAGGAAACGAGCCCGGCAATGATCAATGCAACATTAGCAACGAAAATCGGAATTTGACCAGTTTTCAATGAAACGAACACCAGCAACGCCACTGGAATAGCAAATGAAAGCACCGGCATGGTCAATGACTGCCAGAGTAGAATTTGATGTTTACGAGCCAGGAAGTAGATGACTTCTTCAGGTTCCAACCAACCAAAATGCTTCTTGCGCGCCAACTGCCGGCTGGCAATACTTACTTCAAAATTAATCTTCAACTTGGGGACTTGCTTGAGGAGATAAAATAACTGCTCCCGTGAAAGCGATAATAAATGCGTCTCTTCCTGGGTGGTAATCGTTGAATGACGGGATTGGTTATTCAGGAGCGCTTCTTCTCCGAAGTAATCGCCTGCCACAAGCGTCCCGTGATCGATCTCTTTATTATTTTTTGTGATAGCGACACTACCGGTGAATATCAAGTAAAGGCGATCGCCCTTTTCCCCTTCCGAAATGATGTCTGTTCCCGCCGGATGTGTCGACTCTTTCAATTCTTGTGCCACAACAGCGATCTGGGCATCATCCAGACCGTTGAACAGGTGGATCTTTTTCAGGAAAGCGACACGTTGAGTGGAATCGACATCCATGGATTTATTCTAGCATGATTCAGACGCATGGCGGATATTTTTATACCGTTGGAGCCGTCGACCGGTCCCTGCCGACATGGCACCATCCTTATTCTGGTACAATCGACGCATGAAAAAATGGCAATTTTGGGTCGGAGTTCTTATCAGCGCAATTGCATTATGGTGGGCGCTGAGTAAGTTGAATTTCAGCGATTTCTGGCAAGCAATCATCCGGGCTAATTATTGGTGGGTACTACCAGGTATAGTGGTCTATTTTATCGCCGTATGGATCCGAGCCTGGCGCTGGCATTACCTGTTGAAACCAATCCAACCCATTAAAACCCGGGTCATGTTCCCGATCACATGCATAGGCTACATGGGCAACAACATCTACCCGGCACGCGCCGGGGAGGTACTTAGGGCTGTGGTGTTAAAACGCAGGGAAGGTGTACCGATCTCCGCCTCATTGGCGACGATCATCGTCGAACGCATTTTCGATGGGGTGGTAATGCTGGCCTTTGTTTTTGTCAACCTGCCCGAACTGGCCAAGTTGACCGGGTCATCCGGCTTCGTAGGCAATATCCAGCAGGTGGCCTTATGGGGGACAGGATTTTTCTTCGGGGCACTTGGTAATATTCCTATTGGCAGCCATGTTTCCCAAAATAACAATCAGGGTCGGCCAATGGTTCATCGACCGTATCCTGCCTACAAGAATTCGGGAAAAGACCAGCGGGATCATGCATAAATTCCTGGATGGACTGGCATCCTTGCGATCTCCAGCTAACATCCTGATGGTCTTTTTCACATCGGTGCTGATCTGGCTTCTGGAAACTGTAAAATACTGGTTCGTCATGCATGCCTTTAGTTTCCAGGTCAGTTTCTTCGCTCTTATGCTCCTGAATGGAGTTGCCAACCTGGCTACGACCATCCCAGCCGCTCCCGGCTATATCGGAACCTGGGAAGCTGTAACCAAGGCAGTCCTGGTGGCATACAACGTCCCCGGTGCGGTGGCACTTGGCTACGCTGCAGTACTGCACATGGCACTCTGGCTGCCGATCACCCTGGTGGGCGCCTATTACATGACACGCGAGGGGATCAAATGGAACGATTCGCTTCGGGTGGATACAACGAATTCCTGATGGCTTAACCAAGCAACGTGGATGGATAAGCCATCATCAAAGGATGGGATCATGAAAATAGCCATCATTGGTGCGGGTTTCAGCGGCATGGCGGCTGCTTACGACCTGACAAAGGCAGGCCATAAAGTAACAATTTTCGAAACTGCCGATGCCGTGGGCGGATTAGCCGGGGGGTTCAAAGAACCGGGCTGGGATTGGTCGGTTGAGAAGTTCTACCACCACTGGTTTGCCAGTGACAAGCACATGATCGGCCTGATAAAGGAACTGGGATGGACTGATAAAGTGATCTTCCCTCGTCCGCTAACGGTCATGTACCACAATGGGAAATTCTATCCATTCGATTCCATTATCAAGGCGCTGCTTTATCCAGGATTGGGCTTTGGCATCAACAAGATCCGCTTCGGCCTGGTGGGCGTTTTCCTTCGGCTGACCAACAACTGGAAACCGTTCGAAAAAGTCACGGTGGACACCTGGATGCGCAAATGGGCCGGGAAAAAAGTCTACGAGATGATGTGGGAACCTCTGGTCATCGGCAAGTTTAGCGAACGTTATTACAAACAAGTCAATATGGCCTGGATGTGGGCGCGCCTCAAAGCCCGCACCACCCGCCTGGGAACCTTCGAAGGTGGATTCCAGGAGTTCGCTGATATGTTTGCAGCCCGGCTGCGCGAAATGGGGGTCGAGATCCGGCTCAAAACGCCGGTCAGCCTCATCGAACAGCTATCGGGTTCCGATAAAGTGACTGTCCAAACCACTTCGACTGAAACCTTTGATAAAGTACTGGTCACACTCTCCCCGGAAGCGATGGCTCACCTCGTCCCCAGCTTGCCGGAAAACTACCTGCACGGGCTCAGGAGCATGAAATCCATGGGAGCCGTAGTAGTGGTACTGGCTCTTCGGCACCAGCTATCGGAGCAGGGTTTTTACTGGTACAACCTGCCTAAATCCGCCGGCTATCCCTTCCTGGCACTGGTGGAACATACCAATTTCGTTCCGGCAGACAAATTCGGTGGCGATCATATCGTTTATATGGGGGATTACCTAGAACCGGAACACGAGTTTTTACACTTGAGCCAGGAGGAGCTGCTGGACCGATTCCTGCCTGCGTTGAAGATGTTCAACCCGCGATTCGAGCGGGACTGGGTTCGGAAAGCCTGGTTATTCCGTACCGCCTATGCGCAGCCCGTGCCGCTCGTCAACCACTCGCAGAACATACCCGCAATTAAAACACCGATAAACGGCATCTATTTCGCCTCAATGAGCCAAGTCTATCCATGGGACAGGGGCACCAATTTTGCCGTAGAGATCGGCAGGCGGGCAGCGACGTTAATGATGACAGAAACAAATTAGACTGCCAACCATGCCAACCTTGCTGCTCATCCGCCACGGTGAAAATGATTATTTAGCCCACAATAAACTGCCGGGGCAGCTACCCGACATCCATTTGAATAAACGTGGAGTGGAACAGGCTGCCAAACTTGACGAAACCTTAAACAAGCTCCCGATCAAAGCTATTTATACTAGCCCGCTCGAACGCGCCATCGAAACGGCCGCCCCTCTCGCCAGTTCTTTGGGACTTAAGATACAGGTGCGACCGGAATTGACCGATATTGATGTTGGTTCATGGACGGGTCGTTCCTGGAAGGTGTTGGGGCGGACGAAAATCTGGAAAGTCATCCAGAAATCGCCATCCCAGTTCCGGTTTCCTGATGGTGAGACATTCGTCGAGGTGCAGGAACGTGTAGTCAGCGTATTGGAGCGCATCAAAAGATCACACAAGGATAAATTAATAGCGGTGATTTTTCATGCAGACCCAATCAAGCTGGCGGTAACACATTATCTGGGAATGCCTTTCGACCATTTCCAGCGCCTATCAGCCTCTACTGGGTCGGTGACGATCCTGAATCTCGATGAGCAGACCGTCAAGCTGCTTGCGTTGAACTTGATCCCCCCTTTTGCGATCAAACCCTGAGACAATCGGGGCAACATCCCGACATTAAAAACCGAAAGGATTTATCTCTTTACTCGGTCCGGTGACCATTCCCAAAAGAGGGATTGGAGAACAGGTCCCTGGCGACTTTATCACCTTTATTAACCGGGGGATATGCCCTCATAAAGTTTTCGGTACCACTGAAAAGTCGCATCATCAGCCGAACTGGTCCGCCGCCCATATTGCCCCCGCCCTGGCTGGCATGACAGGCACCTGCCTTTTCCTTCTTCTCCAGAACAGAGTGGATATCGATGCGGGCATTGGTGGGAAAATTGGTGGCGGCAATCGGTACCAGGTCGATGTCTCCATTGGCGCCAAACTTATGAGGATCACGACCAAACAACGGCAGAAGGCGAACGCCAATCTTCAACAATCCATTGGGGATGGTGTGAAAGTATAAGGCCTGCGGCTGCCAAGCCGGACCGCTTTGCGGAGCAAAGGCAGGGTCGGAAGAACGTTCGAATGCCAGGGTAGTGGCACGCTGTATGGCAATATGATCGGGGTGATTGTATCCACCGATCGGGTCAAAGGTCAACACAACCTGGGGTTTGAGGTCCCGGATGTAACAGACCACGTTGGCTGCCACTTCTTCCAACGGTTGGAATGCCAGTGCTTTGGGATGAGTGTTATCAGGCGAGCCGGGCATACCCGAATCGCGATAATCAAGAAAATGGACGCCTGCCAAACCGAGAATACCAGCCGCACAGCGCAGCTCGGACTCGCGCCGGTCGGCAATGGATGCATAGCCCTCGAGAAGCTCAGGAGCAACATCTCCGACCTCCCCGCGCGTGGCACAAACCAGGTGGACATCAACACCCCGTGACGCGTACAGAGCAAGCGTACCACCCATGCCGAAGGATTCATCGTCGGGGTGGGCCAGAACTGCCAGGATTGTTTGCTTTTCCATATTTTTATCCGTTTGATCTCCCATGTGGAGTATTTTACTCTTATTTTTCCGGTCAGCTTGCCTTCGATGGTCAACCCAGAAAATGATAATCTTCCAGGTGAATAAAAATGCCCCACGACTGGTTGAGGGGGGCAACCAATCATGGGGCAATAAGATTATACATAGGTTTAGCCGCGTGTCAATATAAAAAATATATACAAGCTTAAACCAGCTAATAATGGGGTAAAAACCACCGAAATATGAGATTTTTATCTTCCTGTCATGGCTGTTCTGTGTTTATAATAGCCCCATGTTCAAACGGCTCAACGAGATCTATCATGAATACCCTGTTAAGTTCTGGGTGGTAGTGCTGGCCTCTTTCATTGGGGGCATCGGCAACACACTGCTCTTCCCATTCTTCTCACTGTACATCACGCAGAAGTTCAATGTTGGCATGACAACGGCTGGTGTGCTGTTGGGCATATCGTCCTTTTTCGGCTTGTTGGGTGGGGTGATCGGTGGTGCGCTGACCGACAAGTTCGGGCGAAGGCGGCTGGTAATCCTAGGATTGGTATTCGGTGCCATGAGCAGCGTGACGCTGGGCCTGGTCAACCACCTGGCAGCTCTTTATCCGCTGGCGATGGTAATTGGCTTCCTCGGGCAGATCGGAGGACCAGCACAAAATGCCATCGTCGTGGACCTGCTGCCGGAAAAACAGAGACCAGAGGGGTTTGGAGTGATGCGAGTTGCGGGTAACCTGGCATGGATCATCGGCCCGACCATCGGCGGGTTCGTCGCCAGCCGCTCCTTCTTGCTGCTCTTCATCATCGATGCCATACTGGCATGCGTTGTTGCTGCTATCTTCTTTAAGCTCGTCCCTGAAACCAAACCCGAAGTCACAGCTGAAAAGGAGCAGGAATCCGTCTGGCAAACAATCAGCGGTTACCGGCTGGTGCTGAAGGACCTGGCATTCGTTGGTTTCCTGCTGGCTTCCATGCTGATGATGATCGTTTACCTGCAGATGTACAATTCCCTGCCCGTTTTCCTGCGGGATTATCACCAAATCAATCCACAGGGCTACGGCTTTCTGTTGACCAGCAGTGCCATCACCGTAGTGTTGTTCCAGTTCTGGCTGATGCGCGTCATCAAGGGACGGGCGCCATTCCTGATGATGACGCTGGGCACCTTTTTTTACGTTATTGGTTTCAGCATGATCGGATTTATATCTGCCTATGCATGGTTCGTGCTGGCGATCGTGGTGGTCACAGTGGGTGAGATGATCATCGTCCCGACCAGCCAGGCACTGGTAGCAAACTTTGCACCTGTGGATATGCGCGGCCGTTACATGGCAGTATTTGGCGTAACATGGGCGATCCCTTCAACCATCGGACCTGGCGCAGCCGGCTATATCCTCGACCACTTCAATCCAAACCTGCTGTGGTACGTAGGCGGTATCCTGTGTTTCATCGCAGCCCTTGGTTACTACTTCCTGCATTTGCGGATCGGAAAACAGGCTCGCTTCGCTCCTGTGGAAGATGAGAAGATCAACAATGCCGAACCTGCTACCTAGCACAGATCATCCCTTCGGCGGGCAGGAAAGCCAATAAGAATTGTGTTATCCGGGTCCAGACCGATCACTTGAGATACATCACCGGCTAATCGATAATAAAAAATGGCAAGATAATCTTGCCATTTTTTGATTATTTTCACCGGGATACCTAATATATCGGCTGACTCGGGTCCACTTCCCTGGCCCAGGAATTGATACCTCCCTTTAAATTCTTCACTTTTCTGAATCCGGCACTGCGCAGCAGTTCGAGCGCGCGCTGCGGAGCGATTCCCGGATTTACAAAAAAGGATGAACTCATGGGCAGAATCCAACTCTGCAAGGCGAGCTGCCAGCAAACCGAGCGGGATATTTTGCGCGCCAGGGATGCTTGAGATGGCCAGTTCGTGGGGCTCACGCACGTCCAGAAGGCGCAGATCGTTCCCATCTTTCAGCCTGGCAGCGAGATCAAGCGGAGTTATATCCCAGTCTGCTCCGGCAGACCCCTCATCATGACCAATTCCGGGTACCCCACAGAACTCGTTATAGTCGATCAGGTGGGTAATCTGTGGGTTGGAGCCACAGACCTTGCAATTGGGATTCTTTTTCAGTTTTACATACTCGAATGACATGTCCAGCGCGTTATAGAGCAACAACCGACCCGCCAGCGAAGAGCCAATGCCCAGCAGCAGTTTAATGGTCTCGGTAGCCTGGATGGTTCCGATCGTACCCGGCAGGATGCCCAATACACCGGCATCGGCACAGGAGGGAACCGATCCCGCCGGTGGAGGTTCGGGAAAAAGGCAGCGGTAACAAGGCCCAACGCGGGCGTCGAAGACGCTGGCCTGACCATCGAAACGGAAGACCGCTCCGTAGACGTTTGGCTTGCCGGTCAGGACGCACAGATCGTTGGTCAGGTAGCGGGTGGGAAAATTATCGGTACCATCAACGATAACGGCATATGGGTCGGCGATGCGCATGGCATTCTCTGAAGTAAAAGGCTCGTTGATCGCGTCCACCTGGATATCCGGGTTGAGATCCAACAAGCGTTCGCGGGCAAATTCCACCTTGAGCCGACCGACCCGATCGGTGCCATGGACGATCTGGCGCTGCAAGTTGAATTCGTCAACCACGTCGTAATCCACCAATCCAATGTGACCCACCCCAGCCGCGGCAAGATAGAGTGCCACCGGTGAGCCGAGCCCACCAGTTCCGATCAGCAACACCGAAGCAGCCTTGAGTTTTTGCTGTCCCAGCAGCCCCACCTCAGGAATCAACAGGTGGCGTGAATAGCGCAGGATCTCTTCCCGTGATAATTCTGGCAGCATGTTTCCTCGAGGATTTTCAACCGTTATCCACCGGCGACGGAGGGCAACAGCAGGATTATATCGGTATCCGATAACCGTGTTTCAAGCCCCTCCGGCAGGTCCTTGATGTTGTTTTCACCCAAAAAGAGGTTCACGAATGAGCGCAATTCACCCTGCGTGTTGGTGAGGTGCGGGCGCAAGGCGGGATATTGATCCAGCAGGTTTTGCACCGCCGCGAAAACGGTCATCCCACTCACCGGAACTTCCGGTAAGCCGTTGACATATGAGCGCATGGGGGCAGGAATCCTCAGGATGGGCATGATTGTATTTTAACATCGATTGAGGGGGATTAATGTTCAAATTGCGATAGACGACCTTCTCTACGGGAAAGGTAAGGCCCTAGGTAAACTAAAGTTACTCAGCGCCTCCCTATCCACGCCTCAAAATCGGGAGTGAAAAGAAGGTTGTAGCCTTATTAAGGGGATCAGATCGAGAAATCGTGACCTTCCCAGGTTTCATTTTGAGGAGGATGGACATGGGCTTTATGCTCTTCATGACCATCCAAGCGGTTTTCCAGCTCGTCGACACGCTCGAGCAACTCCTTCAAGGTCACTCCGACCACATCCGGCAGGCTGGCATGATTAAGATCGGGAGCGTCACCATAGTGATGAGGCTGGGAACGGCTGACCACCTGACCCGGTACACCGACCACCACCGAGTTGGGAGGAACCGATTTTACGACCACCGCATTGGCGCCAATGCGACTGTCTTCACCAATGGTGATCGCACCCAGGATCTTGGCACCTGCACCTACGACCACCCGGTCACCCAGTGTGGGATGGCGTTTCCCTTTTTCAATACTGGTGCCGCCCAGGGTCACGCCATGGTACAGTGTGACGTCCGCACCGATCTCAGCAGTTTCGCCGATCACCACACCCATGCCGTGATCGATAAAAAAGCCAGGTCCGATGACCGCGCCAGGATGGATCTCCACCCCGGTCAGCCAACGCGTTGTCTGCGAGAGCCAGCGGGCAAGGAAGTTGAGTCGATGCATCCACATCCAGTGTGCGATGCGCTGAACCCAGATGGCATGCAAGCCTGAATAAACCAGGAATACTTCCAGGCGGGTGCGTGCAGCAGGATCGCGCTCGAGAACGGAATCGATATCGCGCCTGATCATGCGAAAGTAGTTTCCCAAATCGGGATGGGTTCGGGAAGAAGAGACTGGATGGACGTTATTCGTTGTAATTGTGTTGTCCATGATTTTTTAATCCGCCAATTCAGCAAAGAGTGGTGTGGAAAGATAACGCTCGCCGAATGAAGGGATGATCACTACTATCAATTTCCCGGCATTCTCCTTGCGATGCGCCTGCTGCAGGGCAGCCCAGGTCGCCGCGCCGGATGAGATTCCGACGAGCAAACCTTCTTCTTTTGCCATGCGCCGGGCAGTGTCCAACGCGTCCTCGTCCTTTACTCGGATGATCTCGTCATAGATTTTGGTGTTCAAAACATGTTGGGACAAAACCTGCTCCGATGCCCTGGATCTTGTGGGGGCCTTTTTTTCCACCCGAAAGGACCGGCGAAGCATCCGGTTCGACTGCAACCACTTTAATGGATGGTTTGCGCGCCTTCAACACCTCGCCAACACCGGTGATGGTACCGCCCGTACCAACCCCGGCGATAAAAATATCCACCTTTCCATCTGTATCCCGCCAGATCTCCTCGGCAGTCGTCTTGCGATGGATCTCAGGATTAGCCGGGTTATTGAACTGCTGGGGAATAAAATAATGCCGGTCATCGGCAGCCATCTTTTCGGCTGTGCGGATCGCACCATCCATACCATCCGCACCAGGCGTAAGGACCAGCTCGGCTCCATAAGCACGCAACAGGATGCGGCGTTCCTTGCTCATGGTGTCAGGCATGACCAGTGTGCATTTATAACCGCGCGCGGCGCAGACCATAGCCAGCCCAATCCCGGTGTTACCGCTGGTCGGTTCGAGCACAATAGTGTTTGGTTTAATTAGACCTTGTTTTTCGGCGGCATCCAGCATAGCTGCGCTGATGCGATCCTTCACACTGTGCGCCGGGTTATAGAACTCCAACTTGGCAGCAATTTCCGCTTTCGTCCCACGGGTGATGCGGTTCAGTCTTACCAGCGGAGTGTTGCCGATCAGTTCAGTAACATTATTCGCGATTTTCATCTCTGATTTCTCTCAAATCTCACTGACTATTTGGGTGATTCCGAAATAATACCGGATGGACAAACGAAAAGGACGGGGCTCTGCCGCCTGCGAACAATATTACGCTCGCGGGGTCCTGCCAACCGTCCTTCGATCAATCAATCAATTTTTCGAAGAGGCGGAGGCTAGCTGCCCCGCCCCGTACAAATGCATATTAACATATACACCCACTTTGAAATATTATTAGTATTTAGATAGTCATTATACAATTAATATCCAACCTGTCAAGTCCCGGCAAATAATAAGCGGCAGTCACGTTGTGACTGCCGCTTGAATAACTGATTAGTATTATTCTTCCTTCTTGGCTTCCAGTTCCTTCTGGTGGGCAGCGATGATCTCCTGCGCCAGGTGGTTCGGGACAATTTCGTAGCGATCGATTTCCATGCTGAAGACACCACGCCCGCCGGTCATCGAGCGGATAATGGTGGTATAACGCAACATTTCTGCCAACGGCACCTGAGCCATGACCACGGTGCGCCCGCGCTCGGATTCGGTACCCTGCACACGCCCGCGCCGGCTGTTCATGTCACCCATTACATCACCCATGTTGGCATCCGGGACTGTGATACGGACATTCATGATCGGCTCGAAAAGGACCGGACCGGCATCATGAACGGCCAGCTTGAAGGCTTCCCGACCGGCAATTTCAAAGGCAACCGGCTTGGAATCCACCGGATGTTCCTTACCATCATAGACAATGACCCTTACATTGCTGAGCGGGAAACCTGCCATAACACCGCTCTGAAGTGTGGCATGGATGCCTTTCTCGATTGCAGGCAGGTAAGATTTAGAAAGGTTCATACCAACCAGCTCGTCGGTGAATTCAAAGTCCGATTCCGGGCAGGGTTCGATCCGCAGCCATACTTCGCCAAACTGACCGGAACCACCGGACTGTTTCTTGTGTCGGTACATGGCATCAGCTTTCTTGGTGATGCCTTCCCGATAGGGAACCTTCGGCTCAGCGGTGAGCAACCCAACCTGGAACTTGGCCTCAGCCCGACGGATGGCAACATCGATATGCTGGTCGCCCATGCCCTGCAGGATGGTCTGTCCGGTAGCCGGTTCCTGGTACCAGGAAAGGGTCATATCCTCTTCACACAGGCGGGTAAGGGTGGGCGATATCTTGGCCGCGTCTGCCTGGGTCTTGGGTTTGATGGCCACACGGAAAAGAGCATTCGGGATATTTGGGCATCGGAAGGGTGAGCGGGTGACCCTTATCACAAAGGGTATCACCGGTAGCAGTGGCACTGAGCTTGGCAACAATGCCGATATCGCCGCAATGGACGGTCTTGATCGGGGTCGATTCCTTGCCACGGATCAATGCCAGACCAGCCATGCGTTCATCCGCACTCTTGTTCTGGTTCCAGATGCGTGAATCACCACTTAGCATTCCGGAATAGACCCGGAAATAGGTCAGCCTGCCAACAAACGGATCGGCGGTGGTTTTCCAGACATACAATGCCAGGGGTCCGCTGTCATCGGCGGTGAGTTTTTCTTCTCCACCTTTGCCATGAGCGACGACGACCGTCTCCTTGGGAGAAGGCATCAACTTGATTACTGCGTCCAGCAGCGGCAGGACACCCTTCTCATGGGCGCCGGCAGCCACAAAAACCGGAATGTATAAACCATTGCGAAGCACGGCTTTCAGCCCGCGCATCAATTCTTCATCGGTCAAGGCGCTGGTCTCAAGGTATTTTTCCAGCAGGCTATCTTCACCTTCAGCGGCTGCTTCGACCAGGGCTGTGCGGGCTTCATCCGCAGCAGCCTTGTATTCAGCCGGGATCTCTTCCGCCGTCTTTCCTTCATTGGCATATGCCTTCATGGTCAGCAGATCGATGACACCTTTAAAGGCAGCTTTTTCACCCCATGGCAACTCAACCGGGATCAGGCGCATGGGTGAGAATTCCTGAACCGTCGCGAGCGCTTTTTTAAAATCGGCATTATCCCTATCCATCTTGTTGATCAAGATGAAACGAGGCAGTTTGAAAGTATCGCAGTAGCCCCAGGCAATCTCAGTGCCAACTTCCAGCCCGGACACCGAGTCAACCAAGATGATCGCTCCATCCGCCACACGCAGCGCGGAGATGACTTCGCCAATAAAGTCAGTATATCCGGGTGTGTCAAGAACGTTAATCTTGTGATCCTTGTACTCCACCGGGACGACACTGGTGGAGAGGGAAAGCTTGCGGCGAATCTCCTCATCCTCAAAATCGGAAACGGTTGAACCGTCATCTATCTTACCCAGCCGTGTGATGCCACCCGAAGTGTGAAGAAACGCCTCGGTCAGCATGGTCTTCCCGCCTGAACCATGCGAAACGAGGGCAATATTTCGGATAAACTCGGTAGTATACTCTTTCATGTGACAACCTTTCCTCTTATTGGGATGATGCCAGCCGCCTGATTATAAGAGAGGAAGCCCCAATCGTCAAAGTGATATTACTCATCAGTCGGTGTGCAAAGTACACAGCTTTCCTCCCGACCTGTAACCGATAAATTAACAAATAATAGTACATCATCCCGATGAAAAAACATGCAAATCATCAACCAGTACTCCGCCGTATGGGCAGCCAGCTTGTTATTGGCAGTGGCAGGATTCGTGCTTTTACGACGCAAACCAAGCTGGACCAAAGGACTGGCACTGGCTGGATTAGTCCTGTGTTTGGTACTGGCGTGGGTACTGCTGCACGCAAGGCAAACTGTGAGCAATTTGAACCCGACCCAGATAGAGGCGAGTATCGGGAAGGGAACACCAGTTTTGCTTGAATTCCAGTCACCATTTTGAATTGCCTGTGCAGCCATGAAACCCATCGTGGATGGGCTGGAAAAACAATACAAAGGCAAGCTTATCATTATCCGTCTTGACATCCAAACTGCAACCGGCCGAGAGTTGGCGCCTATCTACGGATTCCAGTACACACCTACTTTTATCTTCTTCAATTCACAGGGCAAAGAAGCGTGGCGCAGCATCGGGAGCCTGGACACCAGTCTGATAACCAACTCACTGAAATGATGCTTCCCAGACGCCTATTCTTTAACCTGTGGTACCTGAGAAAACCACCCTGGGAGACAGGGATCGTTCCGCCCGAGCTGGTGGAATTCATCGAGGCTAATCCGGCTGGCCGCGCCCTGGACCTGGGCTGCGGCAGCGGAACCTCCAGCCTGGCACTGGCACGTGCAGGTTGGACCGTTTGCGGGGTGGATTTTGCTAGCCTGGCAATACGTAAAGCCCAGCAGAAGGCAAGATCGGCTGGCTTGAGCGTGGATTTCGTGTTGGGGAATGTAACACGCCTGCCGCTCAATCTTTTCGATCAGACATACGATCTTGTTCTCGATGTCGGTTGTTTTCACGGTTTGAATACGGAGGAGCGACAGCACTATCTCGACGACCTGGACAAGCTGCTGGCGCCCGGTGGAAAATGGCTTATGTATGGTTTCTTCAAACCAGAGGAACAAGCCGGCTCCGGGCTGTTATTCGATAAACTACAACGGATCGGCAGGAGATTCAAGCTGTTATGGCGCAAGGATGGGATGGAACGGAATGAACGACCGAGCGCCTGGTTCTGTTATAAGGCAGATCTTCGATGAACGAGCTTCCTCACCCCTAATCGACAAATCTCAAAAAAACCTGGTTTCCCACCTGCCTGCCCCGCCTTGTCAGCCGGATCGTGTCATTTGCCTCCACCCATTCCAGTAAACCGAGCCGAACCAAATCCTCAATTTCTTTTCCAAAAACTTCCATCAATCCACGGTCGAAGCGAGCCTGAAATGACCTGTTCGAGACCCCCTCTTCCGTCAGGCGCAAGCCAGTCATCATGGTTTCCTGCATTTCGACCTTTGGTGACACTTGATGGGAATCGACCGCTGCCAAGGATAATGGGAAAGGCCGTGGAAACACTCCCTGGCAGTGATCTATATATGTCCTAATTCTCAGTGCATTGGAATACCGCACCCCGGCTGCATAGCCATGTGCTCCAGCGCCGAATCCAAGATAAGGTTGACCGCGCCAATACTGCTGGTTATGGCGGCATTGAAATCCAGGCTTCGCCCAGTTCGAGATTTCATATTGTCCAAAACCTGCCGCTGCCAACCTATCGCTTGCCCACTCCAGCATATCTGCGGCGAGGTCGGCATCGGGTAATGGCAGCCGACCGTTGCTTGCCCAGCGCCCAAAAGGTGTGCCGGGTTCAATAGTCAACGCGTATAGAGAAAGATGTTCAGGATGCAGTCCCAGGATCTGATTTACGGTGTTCTGCCAACGATCAAGTGGTTGACCGGGCAGCCCGTAAATGAGGTCCAGGTTCAAGTTTTCAAAACCTGCCTGTCGTGCCCATTTCACGGCATCGATCACATCGAAATAATCATGGATTCGCTCGAGTTGGTGTAATTCCTCTGGGTGCGCAGATTGCACGCCCAGACTGAGACGGTTAATCCCAATCCGGATAGGTCACGCAACCCATCAAGTGATACCGTACCGGGATTTGCCTCCAGGGACAGTTCTGCGTGTGGGATCAAATCGAAACAATCATCGACAGTGCGGAGGATCGAACTCAAATTGGGATGCTGAAAGGAGTGAGGGGGTTCCACCACCAAAAAAAACCGTGTGAACAATCATACGTCCAGTTGCAGAGCCTGCCACTTGGCGGACCTCCTTGCGAAGTGCCTCGACATATGCCGGCATCATCCTTTCCTGCCCAGCATAGGTATTGAAATCGCAGTAGGCACAGCGGTGTACACAGAATGGGATGTGGAAGTAAAGGCTATACATTTAACCCGAACCTGCCGGCAGCTTGTTGGAACTACGCGGGAGACCTACCAGCATGGCAACCGGGCCGGCCAGCAGCAACCACATGGCAGTAGTAAGACCGAAAGCGTCGGCAGCCAGACCAATCCCAAACGGCATAAGCTTACCAAACAGTCCGAATATATTGTCCAGAGCCATAACAGCACCCGATTGACCAGGCATAGCCGAATAAAGTCTACCTTTAAGGATGGCGTACCAGCCGGAATTAAAAAAACCAAGCAGGGCGACAAGGATCAATTTCATCCAGGGCTGCGGGATGAGTAGAAAAACCGGGAAGAGCAGAAACTCGATCAAAACATTCCAGCGCAGCGTTCGCAAGCCATCCACTTTTTCGAGGAGCGGGATGAGAAGGAAATCGCCCAGCAAACCGACCACGAGCCAGATGAAGACCGCCCCGGCCGCCTGCGCTTCGTCCAGACCGACAACATCGTGAAAGTATAGTGCCAAAAAACCCAGCAGGACATCCAGCATCAGATCGGCGAAATCAAGCAATACCAACCAGCGTAAGACACCCGGTTTCCATGCAGATGCCAGGGCAGATTTAAATCCAGCCAGGAGATTTGAAAAAGATGGGAATTGTGACACATGCACAGGGTCATGAGGAATTTTTCGCCAGGCAAATATCAGGACGATCCCGGACAGGAATGCCAATGCCAGGAAGGTGCCACGCCAGCCGAAACCAAGCGCCGACAAACCCACCAGGAGTGGAGGTCCAAGCACGACGCCCAATGACCCCGCGAAGGTCCAACGCGCCATATTGTGATCATGGCGGGAGGGATCACTGTCCATCAAAGATGCTTGAGATAGACTAACGAAGGCACCCGATGCTGGATAGAATAGCAGCAGAGCAAGCAGCAAGAATAAAAAACTTATGCTCATGCTGGTCAGGAATAAAGCCAAGACGAAGCAAATACCGCCAGCCAGTATCAAGAGGCGCCGCCGCCAAATATCCCCCAGGATACCGATAAAGGGCTCGACAATTATCGAGAAGAGACCAGGCACCGTCAGCAGGATACCGACCTGGGTATAGTTTAGATGCAGATCATTGCGGATCAATGGCCAAGCCGCATCGGTCACTCCAAAGACCAGCTCATCGATGAATTCAATCAGGAGTTGGATCAGGTTAGCCATTGGTAATGTTTAAAGGCATCGAAGGTGGTTGGATTTTCTACCAGTTCTGCAGATTTCAAAGCCATCATTTCAATCTCAACCGCACCACCATTATCGCCGGTATTTCACTGAACCTGCCACCCCATGAGAGAGGATTCGCCTGCGGATGATCAGGCGGAAAAGCGGATTCTTCAAACCCATCAAGGACAAAACCATTCCGAAAACCAAGATTGAAATAATACTGTATCGGTCGGTCGAAGTAGAGCTGTGCCTCCGGCTGGTCCCGAATCGCAAGTCCATAGGATCGGGAGATGGTCATATAGCGCGAGACTTTGATCGAATACGTGGTCTTAATCTCTCCACGATCCTCGAATTCCTCGACCATATGTGTGGATGATCGATTATTGAAGGCTGGATGGGTAAGCGTGAAGACAAAGCAACCGCCAGGTTTAAGCAATAATGGGAGAGCGGCAAACAAAGGCTCGATATCCGCTATATCGAAGAGCCCCATATTACACAGAGCCGAATCAAAGTGATGCTTTCCCAGCGCCAACATGGCGGTCGAGTCCGTAGCATCCAATACGGAATACCTGATCCGGTTTCCTGGATTCTGTCTGCCTTGAGCCAGTTCGATCAATTTGGTCGAAAAGTCAAAAGCCGTTACACTCACCCCCAGCTCTGCCAGTCGTCGAGCGGTGAGACCATTCCCCGTGGCAATATCCAATACTTGCTGATGCTCCCCCGGCTGCAGAAGTCTAAGGATGGCGGGCCACTCCAGGAGGTTCACAAAGTCATTTCCCTCACCCATCCTGGCATCCCAGAAGGCTGAATTAGAATCCCAGACCCGGCGGGTCTCCTCATTAGCAGCTTGAATATTGTCAGTCATAACCAACCTTTTCTGTACATCGGATCCCCGAGCAAACTATTGTCTTTATTGTAGATTCCTTGACGCTGAAGACAAGCGCCCAAGGTACCGCGATCCATCCAGAGCGGAAAAAATGGTGATAGAGATTGATACAGGGCAGGTGCGCGAAACCATAACTACTGAGAGGCGATCACAGGCGGTGAGGATGTGTTCTTTTGATCCAAAATTCCTGGATTGTTTTTAAAGAAACTGAGCCACATGTGCCCGGTTACCACCACAACTTCTGGATGCTGAGAGGCGAACTCCTTAATGCGCGGCTGGTGAGGTCCAAGCACCATCCGTATCAACCAGGCAGGGGCTTCATCATTAAATAATGCGGCAGCATCGGACGCTTGAAAGAGCCAGCCCGGTCCGGTTTTCACCGCCACTCCACAGAGGCCGCGCGTGTGACCTGCCAAAGGCACCAGCCACATCTCTGGCTCGAACGGCAGGCGGATTGCATTGAAATCAAACCACTTATCACCGGTATCGTCGTAGAAAACCCAGTCCGGTCCGTGCGTAATGTGACGGTGAACGTAGGCGAGGTCTGCAAAGAGCTTGCGCCTGCCAATGAAGGCTTCGTACTCCTTGTGATACACGTGGATTTTTGCCCAGGGGAAATCCGGCAAACCACCGCAGTGATCAAAGTGCATGTGGGTCAGTACAATATCACGGATATCTTCAGGTTGATATCCCAGGCGCTTGACCTGCCGGTAGACGGCTTCAGCAGGATCGAGTGGTACGCGGGTGACGATCTTGAATAATTTCAGTATGCCGCTGTAATGGATGTAATCATCCATGCCCAGACCCGTATCCACGAGGACCAGACCTTCTGCTGTCTCAACCAGAAGTTCAAGGGTGCCACATTCCCAGTGGCGTGGGATGCGAGCATTGCAGGTAAACCCATTTAAGTATCGGATACCCATTTTGCCTCCCCTTACCAAAAAGACGTAGGCGCGTCCAACCACGGCGGACCACCGGACCGTCCGGGTTCCATTGGATGAATTAAACCATATATTCGCCGATAAGGTTGAAATTCAGGGGAGCGCTTCAAGAAATCAACCTGTCATAATTACAGGGGATAGTTTAACGAATTCAACAACATGCCCGATCATTTCCCGGCAGTAAAGCCTCTTTCGACTATCGGAGCAGGCACCTCGGCAGAGATTCCCAGCAAGTCAACAGGCAAGGGTTCTGGTTGGTCCCGACTCTCATAGATCACGACCTTCCCACGCAGCAAGGAAGCAATAGCAGCCACCAGGCTGAGAGCGATCGAGATCGCAAAGGCAATCCGCAAACCATCATCGAATGGAGCTGAGATCAGGTTGGGGAAAAAGCTCTCGCGTACAAGGCAGCCTGAGAGGCAGCCGGTAGCGCCTGCAAGATATTGGCAGGGATGAGCGCCTTCATCGGGTTGTAACCCAGGAAGGCGGCGAACAAAGCTCCGGTAGGCGGCAGGTTCGCAACCTGGTGAGCGACCTGGCTTGGAATACCTGCCTGGGTAAGACCGGAGTACATTGCAGCGGGCAATTGGGATGCAAGCCCGATCGTCACCATGGTAAAGATCCAGGTGATGCTGACGGTATTGGCTGTATTCTGGAAAGTGGCACGCATGCCTGAAGAAGCACCGCGGTGCTCAGCCGGCACCGAGTTCATGATGGCAGTGATGTTGGGAGATACGAACATGCCCATGCCCATTCCAATGACCAGGATCGCGATGGCAAATACAGGATAAGCGAAATTGGTAGGAATCATCAACAGACCGCCAAAACCCACCGCGGTGACGAGCATCCCGGCGGTGGAAAAAGCACGCGAGCCGTAGCGGTCGGAGAGGTAACCACTAAGGGGTCCCATGAACAGGAAGCCACCGGTTAACGGCAGCATGTAAATACCAGCCCACAATGGTGTCTCTTCGAATGATATACCATGCAGAGGCAGCCAGATACCCTGGAGCCAGATAATAATGATCAGGTTCAATCCACCACGGGCCAGCGAAGCCAGGAAACCGGCGATATTGCCGGCAGTGAACATCCTGATCTTGAACAAGTCAACACGAAACATGGGTTCCGGTACTCGCTTTTCGAAAAATATAAACACCACCAGGCAGAGCGCACCACCTATAAGACATGTGAGAACAAACGGGCTGCCCCACCCCATGGTGGAGTGACCGTAAGGCTGAACGCCGTAGGTAGTACCGACCAATAAGGAGGTCAGACCCAGGGCGAACAGGACGTTGCCCGCAATGTCAAGCCGCTGGTGAGCGCGGATCGTGGCTGTTTCATGCAGAGCAAGGTAAGCCCAAATAGTGCCACCGATGGAGAACGGAACACTGACCAGGAAAACATCACGCCAGTTGATAGCTGCCAGAATGCCACCGGCAAGCAATCCGAGGAATATCCCTGCAGTACCGGCGATCATGTTGATACCCATGGCGAGCCCACGCTGATTGGGCGGGAAAGCATCCGTCAGGATGGCCGTGGAATTGGCGATCAGGAAGGCACCACCTACCGCCTGAACCAAACGGAAAATAATAATTTGCATGGCGGCGCCATTGCCGGTGCCGTGAACCAGGTAAAGCAGGACCGATCCGACGGCGAAAATCCCGAAGCCCATGTTGTACATCCGCACCCGGCCCCACATATCCGAGATACGCCCAAACGAGACCAGCAAGGTGGCAGTCACCACCATATAGCCCATCAGGGTCCACAGGAGATAGCCGGTCTCCCCCGGTGCCAGCGGGTTGACGTTAATACCATGGAAGATGGCTGGCAAGGAGATCTCGACGATGCTGCTGTCGAGCATCGCCATAAAAATACCCAAGGTCGTATTGGATAAGACAATCCATTTGTAGTCGATGTGCTTCTTCGCCGAATTATTTTGTTCAGGCATAGATACTCCCGGAATTTATAAAGATATCTAGAAATTATACATTTCAAGATTAGCCTGAGATTAACAATCCGGAGCGTTTTTGTCATATTTTTTGTCTCGTGAGACGGGATACCGGTATGAAGGCGAATGCTATTAGATTTTTTTATAAATCTGGAATAATTAATCTCGGACGGGATTTCCATATAACCGATTAAAAAAAGACGGTCAGTTATGACCGTCCAGCTTCATCTTTCCTACCATAATCAATCTCCACCAGGTCCGTTATTTCCATGGCATTTGGTACAGGTGGCGACCCGATAGTTACTGGGGTTCGTATGACAGGTCGTGCAGGAGGCACCATGGTGATTGATACAACCGCCTTCTCCGCAAGCGTTGGGATGGTTGAAAGTGGCGTTCCAGTTGCTGGTGTTATGACAACTTGCGCAATTCGTGCCGAACATTCCAGCATGGATGCCCGGCTCAGCATGGCAGGAAACACAGGCAGTGGATAATCCAACATATATACCGTTGGAGTGGCAGCGCGTGCAAGGGACGGCGTGTCCATTGGTCAGCGGGAAGCGACTATGATCAAAGAAAGCTGGTTTCCAGGCGGTGGGATTATGACAGAGACCACAATCCGTTGTGCCAAACTGTCCTTTATGCGGGTCATCCTTCTGATGGCAGGCATAGCATGATGTAGGAGTGCCCTTGAAAATACCGTTGACATGACAACCATCACAGTTAACATTTATATGCTTACCGATCAGTTTGAACGTTGAAAGTTTATGGTCATAGGTCGAGGGCGTCCAACCTGAAGCGGTATGGCAGGCACCGCAATCCTGGTTTCCAAACTGGTTTTTGTGAGGATCGTCCTTGCGATGACACGTCAGACAGTCCGTGGGGGTGCCGTAGTACACATTGTTTATATGGCAGGAAGAACATGCCACGTCAACATGCAGGCCAACAAGTTTGAATGATGCCAGATTGTGATCCATCAGGGCCGGGGTCCAACCATTGGGATTATGGCAGCCACCACAGTTCGTGGCAAGGCGACCCTGATGTGCATCCTGCGCGTTGTGACACGAGAAGCAATCACGAGGAGCGTTTTGCAGGTCCGCCAACGTACGAGCATTAATATGGCACTGCGTACAAGCAAGCGGTGCATGTTTTCCAACTAATTTAAATGTTACGAGATCGTGATTAAAATTACGCCCATATGTATCGACCCCATCATGGCAGTTCAAACAGGTACTTCCAAAATCCTGGGTGTGAGTCTGACTGAAGGAGGGTTGCAGTTGGGCATGACAGGCGGAGCAGACCGATTGATCGAAAGTGATCGAGTAGCGGGCGTGGCAGGCCTTGCATGTAAAAGGCGAGCCGTCCATGGCTAATTTGTGGGCAGCCAGTGAATATCCTTCGGTTTCATGGGGAAATAAACCCATATCCATGACCGTCAGCGGGGCGAGCGGACCATGGTGATCGGGGTGGCAGTTCCGGCAGGTGGCACCGGGGTTGGATTGATAAAGCAATCCATGCAGACTGGACGCGTCCAAGCGCTGGTTGCTTACATCGGTATGACAGCCCAGGCAGCGGTCTGCCATTGTATTCCTGCTCCAGAAGGGAACGTGGCACTGGTTACATTGACCAATCAGGCTGGCATGCGAGGAAGCACCACCAAGGGGGGCGCCAGATACGGCATTGAGCCCGCCCGGGCTGAATAAAATCCCACCCATGGTGATAGTAACTACGGTCACAACCAATATGACCGCAAGGGCAGCGATATAGCCAGACCTGGTAAAAAATCCAAAGGGAGTCTTATCCATGCAGTTGCCGATGTAGAAAGATCAATAATTCTCGACTCACCCAAAACAAGTTAGAACCAACTTTCACTTCATATTCCCCTGGAAAAGATCGTTGAGTTCGAACCGGAGGACACCACGCGGGCAACGACGAACGCATTCCCCGCAAGTCAGACAGCGTGAATCTTCCACATGGGTCCCCAGCCAGGCGTGACGGCGTACATCGATGGCGATCGGACAATTAAAGGAACAAATGCCACACTGTACGCACCGTGATGGAACAGGCACCACGTGTCCGACTGCCATGATCCTGCTTCGAGACACGACGGGTTTGGATACCATTATCCGGAGAATCCTACGCTAATTCGGTGTTATTGGCAACCTCCCTTTGGGGGATATAGCTACACGTAGTCCGCACATAGGATTCGATATCAACTTAAACCTGCGGTGCTTTCGTTATAGCCATGAATCGAAGGAGCCGTCTAAAAAATAAATTTAGACAGCTCCTTATCGATTAATAACTTGTGATGCAATTTTAGGTCAAAATAAATAGGGCGGACATTATGCTTTTGGGACAGCCCCATTTTGATGAAAGGTTGCTTATATCATTAATCGCAGAGGTTCTTCCAAGTAGATTGCCAGGGCCTGCATGAAACGGGCACCTTCGGCTCCATCACTGACCCGATGGTCGACCGCCAAGGTGGCTTTCATGCGCCAACCAGGTCTCAGTGCGCCCGCCTCCACCACCGGGACTTCACGGGCAGATCCAACCGCCAGGATCGCAACCTCCGGTGGGTTGATGATCGCGAGAAAATTTTCCACTTCATACATACCCAAATTGGAAATCGAAAAGGTCGACCCCTCGATCTCCTGCGGGCGCAGCTTGCCAGCCCGAGCCCCAGCTGCCATGCTCCTGACCTCTGTGGAAATCTGCTGGAGCGGTTTTCTGTCCGCGTCCCGGCAGACTACGGTCAACAGCCCGCCTTCTACCGAAACGGCCACTCCCACGTTGATCGAGCCGTGATGCAGGACTGAAGTGCCCTTCAGTGTGGCGTTCAGGTTGGGGAACTGGGACAGGGTCAATGCGACAGCCTTAATAACGAAATCGTTGACTGAGATTTTTTGCTCATCATTAACGATTACATTGTATTGTCTCCGTAAATCGAGAAGCGCTTCCATTTTAAAAGCATGTGTTACGTAGAAATGCGGAATGGTTGACTTAAACTCGCCCATCCTGCGGGCGATAGCCTGGCGCAGGCGTGACAGGCTGACCAGCTCATCAGGACGAGCCACAGAACTTGCTAAAGAAAACCGGGCAGGGAAGGTGGTCTGGTATGCTACAGCCGCTGATTTGCCTTCATTTGCGATGGCAGCCTCGATATCCCGGCGGACGATGCGACCATCCGGACCACTGCCTTTCACATTCGATAGATCCACCTGGCTTTCGTGTGCCATGCGCTTTGCCAACGGACTGGCGTGTCCTGCAATTGAAGGGGAGCCTGTTAACCTGGCAATACCAGGAGTTTTTTCCGGCAAAGCGACCAGATCTGACGATGATACTACCGGTGTAGCGGGAAGAGTTGGAATCAAATCAGGATGCCCAGTTTGCTCGAACTCGTACGGATTCCTTTAATTGTGTTGGTGGCATTTCTATCTTCTCATCCGCCGTACCGACGATCGCGATGGGCATTCCAATCGGAACCACCGCGCCCTCGTCCACCAATAGCTTGCGGACCACACCACCCGCCGATGATTCCACCTCGACGGTTGCCTTATCGGTTTCAATCTCAGCCAGCACTTCGCCTTTTTTTACCGGCTCGTCGAGTTTCTTCAGCCAGCGGATGAGGGTGCCTTCCGCCATGTCGAAACCCAATTTAGGCATATTAATCGTTTCAGCCATTACATACCTCCCTGACAGCCGCGACAACATCTGCAGGCTGCGGCAGCGCGGACTGTTCCAGCGAACGGTTGTATGGCAGCGGAACTTCTTTTTGCGCCACACGGACAAGCGGAGCATCCACGTAATCGAATGCCTGCTCATAGATGCGGGCGGAGATTTCCGCACCGATCCCAAACGATCTCCAGCCTTCCTCCACGATCACAGCCCGGTTAGTCTTTTTGAAGGACTCGATAACCGGACCCATGTCGAGCGGTCGCAGTGTGCGCAGGTCCACAATCTCAGCTTCTATGCCCTGTTTCGCAAGTTCGTCCGCCGCTTTCATCGATATTTCCAAGCCCTTGGAGTATGTGACGATGGTGACATCCCGGCCCGGGCGTTGAATCTTCGATTGGCCGATCGGGATGACGTAATCGCCTTCAGGTACCTCGTCACGCATCTGGTAAAGTGTGGCGTGTTCGATAAACAAGACCGGGTCGTTCGAGCGTATTGCGGATTTGAGCAAGCCCTTGGCATCCGCGGGAGTCGCAGGAGCAACCACTTTTAATCCGGGAAAATGCGCGAAGATGGCATCCGGAGTTTGCGAGTGGGTTGCTCCCAACTGACGCCCGCCGCCGCTGACCGTACGGATGACCAAGGGAAGGACGAATTGTCCCCCGAACATATAATGCAACTTGGCAGCCTGGTTGACAATCTGGTCGAAAGCGGAGAAGGCGAAATTAATCGTCATGATCTCGGCGATCGGACGCAGCCCGGTCATGGCAGCCCCAATGGCAGCCCCGACTATGGCTGCCTCGGCAATGGGTGTATCCCTGATCCGCTCACCACCAAAGTGATCGTAAAAACCTTTGGTCACCGCATAAGAACCACCCCAGACCCCCACTTCCTCGCCGAGGATGAATACATTCGGATCGCGTTCCATCTCCTCCCACATAGCCTGTGAGATGGCTTCACGCATCGTTATGCGCGCCATGCTACACCTCCTCCACGTATACATCCTTGAAGAGGCTTGCCAGTTCCGGTTCCGGACTGGCTTCGGCGAACTCGACCGCCTTGAGCACATCCATCTGCGCACGTGCATCGATATCGTCAAGCACCTTTTTGGTGGCAGTTTTCGCATTAATTAACTGCACTCTAAAAGCTCCGATGGGATCATGTTCTTCCCACTGCTTCACTTCCTTCTGATTGCGGTAGCGTTCCGGGTCGCCCATAGAGTGACCACGGAAGCGATAAGTCAACATTTCCAACATGACTGGACCAGATCCGCCGCGGACAGACTGGATGGCTTTTTTCGAGGCTTCGTATACTGCCTCGATGTCCATCCCGTTTATGCGCGTATGGGGTATGCCGTAACCTTCAGCTTTCTGCTGGATCTCGGAGACGGCTGAGGCGCGCTTAACCGTGGTACCCATACCATACATGTTATTCTCGCATACCCACAAGATAGGCAGGTTCCAAACCTTCGATAAATTCAATGCTTCGTGGAAATAACCAATATTCGTGGCACCTTCGCCGAACATGCAGATGGTCACACCATCCCGACCCGAGTATTTATCACCCAAAGCCAATCCAGTGGCGATCGGCAGATGAGCACCCACGATGGCATGACCTCCCCAGAAGTTGCGGGTCACATCCGCCATGTGCATCGAGCCTCCCCGTCCTTTCGATGGTCCGGTGACCTTACCCATCAGTTCTGCCATCACCTGTCCGGCTGGGATCCCACGATTAATGGCGACACCATGGTCGCGGTAGGCGGTAATGACCCGATCCTGGGGCTGGCGGGCGGCGATAAGACCGGTGCTGACTGCTTCCTGCCCGATATACAAATGCATGAACCCTCCGATCTTACCCGCCTGGTAAAGCTCGGCGCCACGTTCCTCAAGCCGGCGGATCAGCACCATCTGATAATACAAATCCAATGATTTCTGCTTTTGCATAAAATACTCCCTTACCGGACCATCCTTTCAAACCAATCGAGACTGATTATATCCAATTGTTATCATAATTATATAAGATATTCGTGGAGACTGGTCTTAAGGTAAAAAACATCCCAGAGGATTAATTTTGGATCCATTGATTATTTTCTTGCTGGGACAATAACACGAAGACAATCTTGGACCCCAAGATGTGAAACGTAAACGATCGACAGTTATGATATATTGAGGCAATGACCGATCCAACCCCGGCAACCCGCCAGCTCGACCTGCTCGGCATCCCATATCGCATCTTCGTACATGACCAGGCTCCTGACTCGCTGGAAGAGGCTGCCCGCCAACGTAACCAGCTTCCGGAGCAGGTCATCCGCAGCATATTGTTCAAACAGCACAATGATGATTTTTTTATGGTGTTGATGGCTGGACCAGGGCAGATCTCGTGGCAAAAGTTGCGCAGCACGCTGCCGCGTTTCCCGCATTTCGATGGCAAGCGAGGAGCAAGTACTGGAAGTCACCGGATACAAGGTGGGGGCAGTTTCCCCTTTTGGATTAGCGCGATCGGTTCGAATCCTGGTTGACGACAGTGTATTCCGCGTGGAGGATATCTCGCTGGGTTCCGGGGTGCGCGGAGTGGCCATCCTCATGAAATCCAATGACCTGAAACAAGGGTTGGGAAAAATTGAAACCGGCTCTTTTGCCTAGCCGTTCCAACGACAAGTTCCGAGATTGATTTTTTCCCAATCCATATAGAATAGACAGGATCGCCAACCGGATCAGTACTTCACGCCAAGTCGTAGTGGTCTTTACCTGTATTAGTTGACAGAATTGTAATTTTCCGAACGATTAACTTGTTGTATAGTTAGACAGTTTGCTTCCCAGACCGGAAAAGGAACATGAAAATTAGATCTATTTTGATCGCCGTGTTATTCATCACACTCACAGCAGCCTGCGGACCATCAGACGCTCAGATAGCCAGTATGGTATCCGAGGGACAGACAGCCACAGCGGCGGAATGGACAAAAACGTTCACGGTCACAGTGTCAAATACACCCACGCTGACCAATACGCCGTCCCTGACGTATACACCAACATTTACATTTACGCCAAGCCAGACTTATACGCCGACCGAGACTTTTACTTCTACCAGCACACCAACCAATACAGCAACACCGACTTTCACTTTTACGCCAACCTTCACGGCTTCGCCTACGTTCGACTTTCCCAGGGTAGTTGTAGATCAGAAATTCCCGAATGCCGCATGCATGTGGGGACCATCCACCGAATACATGTGGGGTTGGGACTTGAAGGCTGGTGATTACGGGATCGTTTACGGGCGCTCGCCATACAACGGCTGGCTTTATGTCAAGATGACCATTACCAATATTTATACCGTCGATAAATACTGCTGGATATCCCCACTCGTTGTTGATATAACCGGTGACCCCAAGCGGGTGCGGGTCGAGGATATCGAGCCTCATATGCCGTTTGCCAATAATCTTTATGCTGCTCCCAAAAATGTATCTGCCAAGCGGGACGGAGATAAAGTGATCATTTCCTGGAGCGCGGTCTGGATGACTCAGGATGATGACCGTGGTTATTTTGTCGATGCCAAGGTTTGCCAGAATGGGTATTTAGTCTGGGTACCAAAAGGCAGGCTAGCCTTACCAAACCAGTGGGCAACCACCCTTACACTAACCGACGAGCGGGGTTGTTCCGAGCCGTCGAGTGCGCTCTTATATACAGTCGAAAAACACGGCTATACCAATCCAGTCTCCGTACCTTGGCCGAGGTAGACAAGCTAGGATGTCTTCAGCCATAAAATAAAATCCCCGTAGTTTACGAGGATTTTTTGTTGTTGATCGGTTTTCCTATTCACAACGTGACATCAAAATAGAAGACGGGGAAGTAATCAATCCTCCGGCATGGTGCCAAACACCCAGTCCCATGCTGGCGAGCTTACTCCAAAACGTGCATTGGTGATTTTATAATGATGAGCCATGTGGTAGCGTTTGATATATTTGGCATATCCGCGCCGCATGGGGAAATGATGGGTGGCGTAATGAGTCAGGTCATAGACGAGGTACCCAACCATAAATCCAGCAAGCGTGGGAGCCACCCATTGTGGGACCTTCAACAACACTCCCAGAACGAAATAAAACATTGCTGTCACCATCAATGCCATTGGGATGCTGACCGGAAAAGGCATAACCAGGCGGGTTTTATCCTGGGGTTGGGCATGATGCACTCCATGGAACAAGAAAAATATTCGCTCCTGGCGGGGGCTGGTCGGGCGATGATGAAACAGGAACCTGTGAAGGGTGTACTCTGCGAATGTCCAGAGGAACGAACCGATAAGGAACGCAGCCGGAATGAACCACGGGAAACCATTGCGCGGAGCGGTCCAAACGGCATAGAGGAGTAAAAGCATAACCAGCGGTACCCAAAGGATCACGATCATCACCGGATTGATATGGGTGAAGAATTCCAGGAAATCCGATTTAAACAAGCGGATGGATTCGGGATCCTTACTCTTATCGATAGGCAGGTGATCCATGCGAAGTCTCCTCAAAAAGCATCCCGCAGGTGTACAACCTGCGGGAGCTGGTTCTTTACTTATCTTCTGCGATCTTCTGACCGCTGTATTTCAGGGCAGAGTGAGCCGCCGCCAGCCTGGCTATAGGTACGCGGAAGGGTGAGCAGGATACGTAGTTATTACCGATCATGTGACACCACTCTATGGACTCGGGGTCGCCACCATGCTCGCCGCAAATACCTACTTCGAGGCCGGGGCGCGTCTTGCGTCCATCATTGATCGCCATTTGCATGAGTTTTCCAACGCCGCCGCGATCCAGGGTTTGGAACGGGTTCTTGGGGAGGATACCTTCGGCAACATAGGTGATCAGGAAGTTGCGTTCGGCATCGTCACGAGAGTAACCGAATGTCATCTGGGTCAGGTCGTTGGTCCCGAATGAGAAGAATTCGGCCAGTTTCGCCAATTCAGAGGCGGTGACCGCGGCACGCGGGATCTCGATCATCGTACCAAATTTATATGTGAAGTTAACTTTCTTCTCGTCCATCACTGTCTTACCGATACGCTCCAGGCGGGGCTGGATCCACTCGAGCTCCTTGACCGTGCCGGTCAATGGGATCATGATCTCAGGCTTAACCACTACGCCGCGCAGGGTACAATCGGCTGCTGCTTCAAAAATGGCGCGCACCTGCATCTCCACGATCTGCGGCATATAAATGCTCAATCGGACCCCACGCAAGCCCATCATTGGATTGGATTCATGCATGCCCTTGATGGCTGCCAGAAGGTCTTCCTTCTCCTTCAAGCCGGCGGTCTGGTTGAGGGCGTGCATGGTGACGACCTCTTCGAAAAGTTTTTCTTCGTCGGGCATGAATTCATGCAAAGGCGGATCGATCAGGCGAATGATGACCGGGTAGCCGTTCATGGCGTCGAAGAGACCGTCAAAGTCCTTCCGCTGGGATGGAAGGAGTTCATCCAGTGCCTGTTTACGGATCTCGGGGCTATCGGCAAGGATCATTCGTTGAACAATGGGCAGCCGTTCGGTCTCGAAGAACATGTGCTCGGTCCGGCATAAACCAATCCCAACCGCACCGTAGGAACGAGCCCGGCGGGCGTCCTTTGGATAATCGGCGTTTGCCCAAACCATCAGTCCGCGATCCTTCTCGCCGGAAGGCATGGTGCGAATATCGGGACGAGCCGCCACTTCATCAGCCCAGGTGAGCAGGGTAAGTAATTCGGTCTGTTCTTCAATGGAAGGTGCAGAAGTTGGGATCTTTCCGGCGTAGACCTTGCCGGTGGTCCCATCCACGGAAATCCACTCGCCTTCCTTGACTGTCTTTTCGCCAACGACCATCACTCGTTTATCAAGGTCGATCTTGACCGCAGTTGCGCCAACCACGCACGGAATGCCAAACTGTCGAGCCACGACGGCTGCATGCGAAGTCGCACCACCTTCACTGGTGACAACACCTTTGGAGGCGATCATCCCATGCACATCGTCAGGTTTTGTGAACGGGCGAACCATGATGGTGTCCTGTTTTTCCTGTTTTGACATCCGCTCGGCTGTATCAGCGTCAAAGTAGATCTGACCAACCGCTGCACCAGGGGAAGCATTCACACCCTTGGCAAGGTAGTTGCCACTCTTCTCGGCAGCACCAAGCGCTTTATCATCGAACTGCGGATGCAGCAAGGTATCCACATTCTCTGTAGTCACCCGCTGAATTGCTTCTTCCTTGGAGATCAAACCTTCATTGACCATATCGACAGCGATCTTAATGGCTGATTTGGCTGTCCGCTTGGCATTGCGAGTCTGAAGCATCCATAATTTTCCACGCTCGATCGTAAACTCGACGTCCTGCGTGTCCTTATAATGCTTCTCCAGCTTTGCGGTAATGTCCATGAACTGTTTGTAAACGGCAGGCATCTGGGTAACGAGGTGTTCGATCGGGTCGGCATTCCGTATCCCCGCCACCACATCCTCACCCTGGGCGTTTAACAGGTACTCGCCCATCATCTTTTTATCACCGGTGGAGGGGTTGCGGGTGAAAGCGACCCCGGTACCTGAATCTTCACCCATATTTCCAAAGACCATGGTTACGATATTGACTGCCGTCCCCAGGTCATCGGAAATGTTGGTCGCCTTACGGTAATCGATCGCTTTCTTGCCCATCCAGGATTCAAATACCGCTTTGGTTGCCAGCTCAAGCTGTTTTTCCACATCCTGCGGAAAATCGGAGCCGACATGCTTTTTATATACTTCCTTGAAAGTGCCGACCAAGGCTTTCCAATCCTCGGCGGTCATTTCTGTATCGAGCTTATAGCCTTTTTTCGCCTTGAAATCGGCCAACGGTTTTTCGAAGACCTCGTCATCGAGATTGAACACTGTGGTTCCAAACATCTCCACTAAGCGGCGATAGGAATCCCATGCAAAGCGCGGGTTATTCGTTAGTTTGGAAAGGCCCTCAACCACCTCGTCATTCAACCCGATGTTCAGGATGGTATTCATCATTCCAGGCATGGAAAATTTAGCCCCGGAACGGCAGGATACGAGTAATGGGTTGGACGGATCGCCAAACTTCTTTCCGGTCTTTTTCTCGACCTCTTTAAGCGCAGCCAGTTCCTCTTTCCATTGTCCTGAAGGGAACTGACCGGACTTGCGGAATTCGTTGCAGGCTTCTGTGGTCACCGTGAAACCCGGAGGCACCGGGACTCCCGCCCGCGTCATATCGGCAAGACCCGAACCTTTACCGCCAAGCAAGCCGCGAACGCCCTCCCAGGAGCCTGCATATTTTTCCGCCTGGGCAACCTCTTCAAATGAATACACCCATTTCTTTGCCATAATCTTCCTCCAGCATAATATGTATGATATCTTCAATCAAAACCTGCAGAATACGCAGGATAGATAGAATTATTGCCCGTGCAAACGCACAATCGCAAAGTTTACCACAATCTATGGTTTGGTTACGATTTTTGATAACTGCCACACAAATTTAAATTCCGAAAAAGTATATGGAAGTTTTATAGCCGCCACCAGTTCTCCTATTCGAAAATCAGGCTGAAAAACTCATTTTGTAAACAATTTGCAAAGCGCAGACACCCCGGCTTGAGAGATAATATATAGAAATGAGGATTGGTATACTTAATGACCTGTAAAGTACTCTCCATTGACGATGACCCTGCGATGACCGAGTTACTAGCCCTGCTTTTAAAGACGCATGGGTACGAACCAATTTCCGCTAATAATGGTATCGATGGAATAAAAGCTGTCCGGGAATCTTCCCCGGATGTGGTGATTCTCGATCTTAATGATGCCCGGGATGGACGGATGGCAAGTCTGTTCCGAAGTCCGAAAATTTAGCAGCGTTCCGATCGTAATATTCTCAGCACTCGATAACCCGGGATTGGTTGCCAGTGCGCTGGATGCAGGAGCGGATGATTACCTGGTTAAACCAGTCCCCAGTGGAGTTCTGATTGCCCATTTGAACAAACTTACCCGGCGCACAGATATGAATAATGGGAACAAATATAAACCGCAGACCGCACCCATCTCTATTTGAAGATCATTTTCAATCCATTTGCGCAGGTTTATCCCTGCGCATTTTTATTTGTGTTAAAATGAAAAAGTTAACTTATTGGTTTCTTGTTCCCATCTCACTATCGGAGTTTTACCATGCGAACATGTTCCAAATGTAATGCTTCCTCGCCTGACGATTCCCAAACCTGTGTTAACTGCAAAACGGACCTGAACGAATTCTCAACCACTACCGTAACGCTCAGGCGATTAAGAGAAAACCCGCGTGTAAGAGCAATTCGCGTGACAGTCGCAGACGATGCATGCCCCCACTGCTATGAGTTATTAAAAACTTATTCAAAAGAAGAAGTCCCGGTCTTGCCGCATGAAGGGTGCTCGCATGAGAACGGCTGCCGATGTTTCTATGAACCTGTGCTCGAAGATACGGCTATTGTGGGAAAGGTCGCGGGATAAAGTCATCACGATCAAATCAAAACCCGGTTTAAGCCGGGTTTTTTTATTTACTTTAGTTTCTTCAAAGCCTTAGCCGTCTTTTGGGGGGTTTCCAGCATGGGCATGTGACCGGCAGAATCGATAATGGTCAGGTGACCTTGCTTTACTGCGGTCATCACATCGGAGGCGCGCTCGACCGGTATGAGCTGATCAGAGCGGCCATGGACGACCACGACGGGGAATTTAAATCCCGGGAGAAAAGATGACGAATCCTGGCGATCCGCCATCGCCCTCAAGTTAGCAGCCATGGCAGCTGGCGATTGCACCTGAATTAGATTTTTTAAACGAGCTTGCAGACTCGAATCCGTGGTAAGCAAGCGGGGCATTGAATCTGCGACTTCAGCGACACCATTCGACTCAAGCCTTAACGCCAGCTCATAACGACCGGTTTTCCGCTCTGGAGTATCAGCAGCAGCCTGGGTGGCAACCAATCCCAACCCTCTGACAAGCTTTGGGAAGATCGTGGCGAAGGCCAGGGCAACATAGCCACCCATGGAGTGACCGGCAATAGCAGCCTTTTTAATGCCTAATTGATCCAGCAACGCCGCTATATCATGAGCCAGGTCTGACAACAGATAGGGGGTCGGAGAAACAAGCGACTCGCCGAAACCGCGTAAGTCAGGCACGATCAGGTCAAAGTCCGATTCAAGAAGCGGTAGGATCTGTTCCCAGATGGTATGGTCGAGTGGATAACCGTGCAGCAGCACCAGAGCTGTTCCGCTCCCGCGACGATCATAAGCAACTTCAATTCCATTCAATTTAATCTTTAACATTTCCAATTCACCTGAACTTTCTGCTTGCTACCCAGACGGGTGAAATAATGCACAAAACCATTCGTACAGCCAAAGTCGAAAATGCGGCGGGTTACATTAACATCCATTTTGCAATATTCTGCAAGTAGGTCGAACCTGCCTTCCCGCCACCAGGCAACAGCCTGCAAACCATCGGCAGACTTGGTGTCCCCCAAGGTCGCGCGTGCTACGGAATCAAGACTGACGCGGAAGCCGAGGCTCCGGAAGAGCTCATTCATGATATCCAGAGTGGGCAGAAATTGCAAACGTTCGTCCGGGGCATATGGTCGAAGCACTTCATAATCGAAACCTTTAATATTGAACCCCACTACGCGTCCGGCCGATTTCAACTCGGCTATCAGCGCAGGAATATCCTTCTCCCAGTAAATGGTGAAGTCGTTGCGAAGTGAGGACCAGGTCACAGCACAAGAAACTTTCAATGCGGCGATATTATTTCTTCCACCGACATCCTCAAACAGGTTTTGGGTTTCAAGATCGAAAACAACAATGTCCATTTGTGCATCCGTGTTTATTGAAATGCATGCCAATCAAACTGGTTTTGATAAGAGCTAGGATTTTTTCCTGCGTGCAAAATCCAACGCCTGCTCGCGGGTTAATATTGCACCCATTGCCTGCGCCTCGCGAATGGCTTCAAGCAGTTCGCCGACTTGCCGTCCGGATTGTATACCGAGTTCTTTCATGATATCGTTCCCATCAACCAGCGGAGGAGGAACAATGGACTCTGCCGGCCTCTCAAACCAATTTTCAAGAAAGATCCGCACCACCTCCAGACAGGCTGCCCAGGTCTCCTGCGGCAAGGTTTGTTCATACGTTGCCCACAGGTCTGCCATTGCAAGCAGGCACACCAGCATTCCAGAAGAGCCGGTATCACGGAAGAAGCGGTAGACCGCACGCCGGGAAGGCGGTTTATTCTCCCTAAGCAACCGGTTGGTATGGAAGAGAACGCGCATGTGATTGCGAATCACCGTCTCCAGCCGTTGGATCTCATCATTACTCAACGCCAGTATACGCGCCCGGGCGGAAGTCATTTCGGCACCTTGCTTATCATGATCCCAGAAACGGATCTGGCCTTCGTCATCCACCTGCTTCGCCATGGGTTTGGCAATATCATGATAGAGGGCAGCCAGGAACAGAAGGCTCCGCAATGAGCGGTCGCCTGTCGATGATTGTGACAGAGCTTCGCTGATCGGCTGGCGATAGCGTCCGATCCGCATGACCAGCAAGCCATTTAATAAGTCATCGGCCGTATCGGACTCGTATTCCACGGTAAGCGCGGCAAGTATCGATTCCAAGTGTTTGAGAACTGAAAGAGTGTGTTCCCAGACATCATAAACATGCGGATCGACCTGTTCGACCCCCTTCAATGCGGACAGCTCCGGTAAAAACTTATCCAATGCGCCGACCAAATCCAGTGCGCGCAGACAAGCTGCCGGTTGATCCCCATCCAGGATGCGGAACAATTCATCGCGCAAGCGTTCGGGAGACACATTCCCAAGCAGGTTTGCGGATTCTTTCATGGAGGAACGGGTCTCGATCATTATATGGAAGCCAAAATTGGCTGCAAGGCGAATTCCTCGCAAAATACGAACCGGGTCATCCACGAAAGCGGACGGGGAACACAGTCGTAGACGTTTTTCCTTTAAATCCATCACACCGCCCAACGGGTCATGAACAGTATTGTCAGTCAGATCGAAGGCGATGGCGTCAAGTGTAAAGTCGCGACCAAGAAGATCCGCACCCAGGTCTGGACCGCGGAATGCGGCAAAATCCAGCACAGTGCGTTTTCCATCGTTATCCACCACAATGACCCTGCCGGTATCCCGTTCGACGTCAAGCGGGTAGAAATCTGCACCCAAAGAATTGGCGACCTGGCGTGCCAGTTTAATCGCATTGTGGGCTACAACGAAATCAAGGTCGTGGATGGGCTGGTTCAGCATCGCATCCCGCACGGCACCCCCGACCAGGTAAACGGTCAATCCGCCCGGCAAGATCTTACGGACGGAATTCAACAACGGGGGAAAAACCAGCGGGGAGATATCGGGCATAAAAACAATCTCTGGCGATTCTTTATAACGGGAGCGAGCTGCCTGCCGGGCTTGTTCAGGTGTACCACCCTGGGCTATGATCCGGGTCCGTACACGCGCCACCCAGCGACCGGCATATGATTTTTCATTTTCAGATGCCATAGCGGCACCATGGATGTGTCATGTTATTTTCTTATATTTCGCCATGTCGGCGGAAGCAATGAAACGCAAATGACGATAGTTTTCATCAATGTCAATGCCGTACCCAAACAAATATTTGTCGGGCACTTCGAAACCGACATAATCAACTTCCACAGCAACCTCACGGCGATACTTCTTGTCGAGCAGCACACAGACCTTCAAACTTTTTGGTTCACGTGTTTTCAGCATTTGTAAAACATGTGCCAGGGTGCGCCCGCTATCAACAATATCTTCGACCAGGAGGACGTTACGACCTTCGATGTTGATCATCAGGTCAAGGTTAACGCGCACGTTGCCGCTGGAGGCGTAATTTCCAAGACCATACGAGCTGAGGGACATGCAGTCAAGCGTGTGCGGGATGGTGAGACAGCGGGTCAAGTCGGCAGTAAAGGTCATCCCGCCGCGCAACAGGCAGACCACCAGCAACTCCTCCCCGGCATAATCCTTGCTGATCTGTGCACCAATCTCTGAAACCCGTTTTTCCAATATCTTTTCGTCTACGAGGATTTCGTCAATGAATTCACGATAATCCTGCATGGATACTCCGATCAGGTAGATGGTGGGCGGTATTTATCGAGATCGACTACCGCGATAAATGGCAAGTTCCGATAATATTCATCAAGATCGAGACCGTAACCGAAGACGAATTTATTCGGGATCGAAAAGCCGCGATAATTAATCGGTACAGGAGTCTCACGGCGTTCAGGCTTGTCAAGCAGAGTGCAGACTTTCAGGCTGCGCGGTTGTCTGGTTTGGAGGAATTCCAACACGTAGGCAATGGTGTTTCCGCTGTCTACAATGTCTTCCACCAGCAGGACATTCCTACCGCGGATATCTGTTTTGAGATCGAGGGAAAGACGGACACTACCGCCCGATTGGCGGCTTCCTGATCCATAAGATGTGACGGCCATGAAATCCAACTGATGGGGCACGCTGATTTGACGCATGAGGTCCACCAGGAAGACGATACCACCGCGTAAGATACAGATCAGTAATAAATCGTCACCGCGATAGTCGCGGTTGATCTCATCTGCCAGTTCTTTTATCCGGGACTGCAGCGTTTTTTCGTCGATCAGGATCTCAGCCAGGATATCCTTGTAATCCTGCATTCATTCTCCTTGGAATGAGCAAGCCTCTCTAGCGGGGTACTTCATGGTGGATACGGCAACGCGCTTCGTACATCTCTGCCGCTCCTACGATAACGATCGGGTCGTGATAGTGGGCAGGTTTGCCATTGACGAGGCGCTGGGTCCGGCTGGCAGGTTCGCCACAGACCATGCAGATCGCCTGGAGTTTGTCCACGTGCTCAGCGCGCGCCATCAAGCCAGGCATCGGTCCAAACGGTTCGCCACGGAAATCGGTATCGAGTCCAGCCACGATGACACGAATTTGCCTGGCAGCCAATTCGTCAACGAGAGGGAGAATTTCATCATCGAAGAATTGAGCTTCATCGATCGCAATGACTGTGGCATTTTTATCCAGCCGCTGGCGAATATCCGCAGCTTTTTTGACCGGAATAGCGTCAAAATCGGTGCCGGCATGCGAGGTGACTTTTTCGACTGCATAACGCACATCGATGGCAGGTTTAAACACTTGCACGTGCTGGCGGGCGATGGTTGCCCTACGGAGGCGCCGGATGAGCTCATCCGTCTTCCCGCTGAACATCGAACCGCAAATAATTTCCACTGAACCCTGGATATGTGGTGTCATTGGACTGAACCTCACATGCGAAATAAACAGGCAGATGCTTTTTGCATCTGCCTGTAAGTTTACCTGATTATTGCCTATCGGCAAACCCTATGCTGCGGGTGTTTCCACAGCTTCCGGGAGATCGTAACCCAGCGAGCGAAGTTTCTTTTTAATATCGATCAACGATTTGCGTCCAAACCCTTCGATTGCCAGGACTGCCTGCTCACCCTCACCTAATTTTGCCAGGAACTGACCGACATCCTTGATGCCAGCCTTATCCAGGGCATTGGTCGGTCGTGAGCCCAATTCAAGTTCTGCAATGGGGCGTTGTGGGGAAACCTTGGAGGCCGCGCGCGGGTTTTCTTATCTTCAACAAAAGCCTGGCGTACCTGCAACTTTTTATAGAAGCGATCGACCTGTCCTTCGATGTCCACGATGCGGGCGCTTTCGCCCGAGAAGAATGGGTGACAGTTCGAGCAGATCTCAACGCGGATCTCTTTTTTCGTTGAACCGGTCGTCCAGGTGCTGCCACACGAAGCGCAGGTCACCTTGGCATCCGTATAGTATGTCGGATGAATACCTTGTTTCATTTTAAAAATCCTTTCGCCAGTTACTTCGATTCAACCGGCATAACATTAATCCGTTTGCGACCTTTTATTACATCATAAACAACCAGGCCTTCGATCGTGGCAAAAATGGTATCATCCTTGCCCACGTCCACATTCAAGCCGGGTTTGATGTGAGTACCGCGCTGGCGAATAAGAATATTCCCAGAGAGGACATGTTCGCCTGCGTATTTCTTCACACCAAGACGCTGGGAATTGGAGTCGCGACCATTGCGGCTTGAGCCGCCACCTTTTTTATGTGCCATCTCTACCTCACTCTCTCGCTATTTCGCCGCAGGCTTCTTCCCTTTTGGGGAGCTTGCGGGGGTTTTTTTCTTCGTCACAGCCTTGGCAGGCGTAGTCTTCCTTGAAGACGCGGTGGGCTTTTTCGCTTTCGTTGCAGGTTTACCAGCCGTCTTTGCAGGCTTCTTCGCTGCCGGCTTTGCGGTTTCAGTTTTCTTCACAGCCTTCCGGGCAGCAGGAGCCTTTTCCTTGGCGGCAACTGTTTCGACAGCCTTGGTTTCCGCTTTGACCGGTTTTACCGTCTTCTCCGGCTTTACACGGACTTCCTTTTCCACCTTGGCAACTTCCTTCTTTACGAATTCGCCGCCACCAATCTGCTCAATAAGCAGACGGGTGTAATTCTGGCGGTGACCGATCTTGACCCGGATGCGTTTCTTGGGGCTGTAATTAAATATATTCACCTTCGGCCCTTTGAAATGCTCGACAACCGTGGTCCAAATCGGAAAATCCTTGATAACTGGCGTTCCGACGGAAATGTTTTCCCCGTCCGCCAATAACAGAACCTGTTCAAGTTTTACATTCGTACCGGCTTCCACCGGCAAGCGGTCCACCTCGATGGTAGCGCCTTCGACGGCCCGGTATTGCTTGCCGCCGCTTTCAACAATCGCATACTTCATTTTTCTCTCCTGGTCTTCGCTTCACCACTGTCCCTGCGATACGGGCCTGACCATAAAGGTCTTGAAAATCAACCCCTACGCCGGTCAACGGGGAAGCCGGGATACAAACGGACGCCCCAGCAAGCTGCCGGGGCAGAGCGGACGATATTATACATTCGTCCTGCAACTATGTCAACCACTCCTCAAGCTGTGTTGGCGTTTAATAGTAAAGTCCCCTTTGCGGTCAAATTAGAATGTCCCCTTGGAAAGGGACAAAGAAATGGAATTGGTGACCATGAGCAAAGAGGAATTACATCGGCTGGAAGTGATGAAGCAGATGGAAGAAAAGCGCATCAGCCAGAAGACAGCGGCAGAAGAACTGGGAATTGGTGTCCGCCAAATAAAACGTTTGTGGCGCTCCTATCGCGAGGAAGGAGCGAGAGGGTCGGCCTCGAAGCAGCGCGGACAACCCGGCCATCATCAATTGGACCCGGCCACGATTAGAAAGGTCCTGAATCTACTGAAGGGACGTTATCGTGGGTTTGGGCCAACACTGGCACACGAAAAGCTGGTGGAGCAGGAAGGGCTGAAGATCAGTCTGGGTAGTCTGCGCAGGATCATGATCGAAGAAGAACTGTGGAAAGCAAAGAAGGCCAGGAAAATGGTTGCCTACCAGATGCGGGAGCGACGGGCCTGTTTTGGGGAACTGGTGCAGATCGATGGCTCGCCCTATGATTGGTTCGAAGGGCGAGCTCCACAATGCACACTGCTGGTTTTTATCGATGATGCCACGGGGAAGTTGGTGCAGCTGCTGTTTGTAGAAAGTGAGAGCTTTTTCACCTACTGCCAGGCAGCCCAGGGATATTTCGCCCACTATGGCAAACCAGCCGCCTTCTATAGCGACAAACACGGCATTTTCCGGGTCAATCAGCCCACGCGAGGCAAAACAGATGCCCTAACGCAGTTCGGACGAGCCATGCAGGAGCTGCACATCCAGATCATCTGTGCCAATACCCCGCAGGCGAAAGGTCGGGTGGAGCGGGTCAATCAGACCCTTCAAGATCGTCTGGTGAAAGAGATGCGTTTGCGAGGCATCTCCGATTGGGAGACAGGCAATGCCTACTTGCCTGAATTCATGGACGATTTCAACCGCCGCTTCGCCGTCCAACCCAGGAGTTCTGTGGATGCCCACCGGCCCCTCTCCAAGGCCGATGACCTGGCTCACATTTTCACCTGGCGCGAATCCCGCACGCTCACGAAAAACCTGACCTTGCAGTTTCACCATACCGTCTATCAGATCCAGGTCGATCGTCCCTCCTACGCCATGCGCAAGGCGGTCGTCACTGTTTCCGTCAATATCCACCGCAAAGTCAGTATCCTCTACAAAGGCAAGTCCCTGCCCTATACCACTTACCACCGCCAAGCCAAACAATCTCAGATCGTTCCAACCAAACACGTGGACAGCATGCTCAAATACCTGAAACCGGGAACTGTCCCATGCCCCGATCATCCCTGGCGGAACTATCCCAATCAACTAAAAGAGAATGTCCCGCAAGGGGACATTCTAACTTGTACGCAGACAGGGGACATTCCTATTAAACGTTGACAGACATGATTCGTCAGTGTTGGCGTTTAATAGTAAAGTCCCCTTTGCGGTCAAATTAGAATGTCCCCTTGGAAAGGGACAAAGAAATGGAATTGGTGACCATGAGCAAGAGAGGAATTACATCGGCTGGAAGTGATGAAGCAGATGGAAGAAAAGCGCATCAGCCAGAAGACAGCGGCAGAAGAACTGGGAATTGGTGTCCGCCAAATAAAACGTTTGTGGCGCTCCTATCGCGAGGAAGGAGCGAGAGGGTTGGCCTCGAAGCAGCGCGGACAACCCGGCCATCATCAATTGGACCCGGCCACGATTAGAAAGGTCCTGAATCTGACTGAAGGGACGTTATCGTGGGTTTGGGCCAACACTGGCACACGAAAAGCTGGTGGAGCAGGAAGGGCTGAAGATCAGTCTGGGTAGTCTGCGCAGGATCATGATCGAAGAAGAACTGTGGAAAGCAAAGAAGGCCAGGAAAATGGTTGCCTACCAGATGCGGGAGCGACGGGCCTGTTTTGGGGAACTGGTGCAGATCGATGGCTCGCCCTATGATTGGTTCGAAGGGCGAGCTCCACAATGCACACTGCTGGTTTTTATCGATGATGCCACGGGGAAGTTGGTGCAGCTGCTGTTTGTAGAAAGTGAGAGCTTTTTCACCTACTGCCAGGCAGCCCAGGGATATTTCGCCCACTATGGCAAACCAGCCGCCTTCTATAGCGACAAACACGGCATTTTCCGGGTCAATCAGCCCACGCGAGGGCAAAACAGATGCCCTAACGCAGTTCGGACGAGCCATGCAGGAGCTGCACATCCAGATCATCTGTGCCAATACCCCGCAGGCGAAAGGTCGGGTGGAGCAGGTCAATCAGACCCTTCAAGATCGTCTGGTGAAAGAGATGCGTTTGCGAGGCATCTCCGATTGGGAGACAGGCAATGCCTACTTGCCTGAATTCATGGACGATTTCAACCGCCGCTTCGCCGTCCAACCCAGGAGTTCTGTGGATGCCCACCGGCCCCTCTCCAAGGCCGATGACCTGGCTCACATTTTCACCTGGCGCGAATCCCGCACGCTCACGAAAAACCTGACCTTGCAGTTTCACCATACCGTCTATCAGATCCAGGTCGATCGTCCCTCCTACGCCATGCGCAAGGCGGTCGTCACTGTTTCCGTCAATATCCACCGCAAAGTCAGTATCCTCTACAAAGGCAAGTCCCTGCCCTATACCACTTACCACCGCCAAGCCAAACAATCTCAGATCGTTCCAACCAAACACGTGGACAGCATGCTCAAATACCTGAAACCGGGAACTGTCCCATGCCCCGATCATCCCTGGCGGAACTATCCCAATCAACTAAAAGAGAATGTCCCGCAAGGGGACATTCTAACTTGTACGCAGACAGGGGACATTCCTATTAAACGTTGACACCACTCCTCAAGCTGAAAGGTTAACAGTGATCTTATTCTGCACTTACCTGAGAACCTTGATAGCGCCTTAACGTGAGGCAGAATTAAAAACCATATACAATTATGCCACCCAGGAATCCCTGCACCGCAACCAACAAAAAGGCAACAACATGGGCTGCAATATACATGCCTTTAAATCGGCTGTGGAAAAGGTCGGGATTCCGCCAGCGCAAGATGGCAATCGCGCCGGTCAGTATAAACAAGGTGCTGGCAATTACAATTTTTGCGATGTGGTTGGGGGCGCCTCCCTTGAAAATCACGGCATTATCGCGAATGCCGAAAAATGCTGCAACAATGATGCTTACAGCCGCAAGGGAGATGTCAGCAAAAGCGATTTTTTCAAAGAGGTCACTCTTCCTCCAGACTGCAACGAGAAGAAAGAACAAGGCGGCGCTGATCAGTGCAATCGGGAAGTGTACAAAGAGTGGATGGGGAGGCTGGACAACAAGAAGGGCATGGATTATTTCTCGAATGAGAGCCATAATATCCTCCTCTTACAAATTAGCCTTGACATTTGAATTCTTCCTAGTATATTTAGAATAAATAATACCATAATTCATTTGATTTCCATGAGAGGCGTTATGAGTGCTCCAGATAAAATGGGATCGATTACCGGTTACCAGGCAAAACCATCCAGCGGCGGACCGTGGCCCGGCCTGATCGTCATCCAGGAATGGTGGGGACTTGATCGTCAGACAAAATCAATCGCTGACCGGTTTGCCGCCCTTGGTTACCTGGCATTTGCACCGGATCTTTACCACGGAGAACTTGCCAGTCTGGGCGACGGGAAAAAAGCTGCCATCCTGGTCCAGAAATACAGTCCTTCATCTCCGGATGACCTGGCAAAGGTTTATGATGGTCTGCTAGATGACCCGGATTGTACTGGCAAGATCGGAAGTGTTGGTTTTTGTTTTGGTGGGCGTATGTCCCTGGCGCTGGGTATTAGCCGGCCACTGGATGCCATCTGCACATTTTATGGCGGAGGAATGCAACAGCTATTTGACCAACTCGGGAGTCTAAAGAGTCCCGTACTTGGCTTGTTCGGGGACAAGGATGTGTCCATCCCCGCTGGGACCATCGAGCAGTTCGACCAACTTCTTGGAAAAATTGGCGTTCACCACGAGGTCATTGTCTACCCCAATTCTGGACACGCTTTTTTCCGCGACACGGACCCAAGCGTATATAAACCGGAAGCATCAAAAGATGCCTGGGCAAGGGTAACGAAATTCTTCGCAAAACACTTGAAATGAAGAGGAGCGACCCAGACGCTGCCCATTCCATTAATGGTTGACAAATCCTATTCTTTCCGCTAATCTTGATTTGTGGACCTGACCTCCAGACAACTCAAGATCATTTCAACCCCCCACGAGACGAAAATCTTCCTGTCCGGCCCGGCCGGCTGTGGTAAAACCACGGTCGGCACAGAACGCCTGCGGAGTTTATTGAATTCCGGTGTGCCGGCTGATTCAATCGCCATCTTCACGCCGCAACGAACATTACAACTTCCATACGAGACCGCCTTGCGAGCCACGAATACTCGCCCGGGTGGTCTGGTTTCACTTGCCACGGTTGGAGGTCTCGCGCGCCGCATGATCGACCTATTCTGGCCGCTGGCTGCAGAAGCTGCCGGGTTCGTGAACCCAGACCAACAGCCGATCTTCCTGACCCTCGAAACTGCCCAGTACTACATGGCTCGCCTGGTAAGACCTTTGGTCGAGAAAGGATATTTTGAATCCGTTACCATCGACCGAAACCGGCTTTACAGCCAGATCCTGGACAACCTGAACAAGTCGGCATCGGTAGGTTTCAGCCACACCGAGATCGGCGAAAGATTGTCCGAAGCCTGGGTCGGTGACCCCGGCCAACTCAGGGTGTACGCTGATGCACAAGAATGTGCCAGCCTATTCCGCCAGTACTGCATTGAACGCAACTTGTTGGATTTTTCATTGCAATTGGAAATATTCTGGAAAATACTGTGGCGCAACCCATTGTGTCATGATTATCTGGTGAACCGTTCCGCCACATCATCTACGATAATATCGAAGAGGATATACCGATAGCACATGATCTCTTAAATGAATGGGTGCCGAATACTGATTCGACATTGATCATTTTTGACACCGATGCCGGCTACCGGCGCTTCCTGGGAGCCGACCCGGATTCGGCCGGCAAGCTGGCAGACCGGTGCGATCTCCACGCAACCCTGGATGAGTCTTTTGTAACATCAGCGGAAATAAAGGCGCTGGAAACGGCGTTCGTATCAAGGATTATCCCAGGTCATGCCTCACGGCTCACTCCGGCAGAGTTTGCTGCATTAAGATTCTCTCCAACTGAAACACCCGCCCGTTTTTTCCCCCAAATGCTTGACCGGGTATGCAGTGAAACTCACCGGCTCATCACAGATGAAGGCGTATCACCCGGAGAAATTGTCATCCTGGCACCATATTTTTCAGATTCGCTCAGATTCTCGCTCAGCACCCGGCTGGATAACCTGGGTATCGCATGGCGCTCGCACCGCCCTTCCCGCTCCCTGCGTGATGAACCTGCCAGCCGCTGTCTGTTGATCCTGGCAGAATTGGCGCATCCGCACTGGTCAATCCACCCCACGAAATTCGACCTGGCCTGTGCCTTGATGTATGCCATCGAGAACATGGACCTTGTTCGGGCACAACTACTCAGTGAGATCGTCTATCGACAGCGGGACTCCGTGTTATCCAGTTTTAATGAGATCCGTCCCGAGGTCCAGGAGAGGATCACGTTCGTTTTCGGCCAGCAATATGAAATTTTAAGGAAATGGATCGAAGATTACCGCCAGATGGCTGCTTCTGTTCCTCTCGACACTTTCCTGCGCCGATTATTTGGGGAAGTGCTCTCACAAAAAGGATTTGGCTTTCACCGCAATAATGATGGAGCCCGCACTGCCTCCAGCCTGGTGGAGTCGGTTCAAAAATTCCGTCAGGTCATGGATACTGCCAAGGATAGCACCATTGACCCGGGCAAAGAATTTTTGTTCATGCTCCAGGACGGTGTCATTGCTGCTCAATATCTGGAATCCTGGAGTATCGAACCTGTAGAGGCTGTCCTCTTATCGCCAGCACATACTTACCTGATGATGAACCGCCCGACATCCATTCAATTCTGGCTGGATGTAGGATCGAGCGGCTGGTGGGAGCGGCTTTTCCAACCACTGACCCAACCGCATATTCTTAGCCGCACATGGACACGCGGCCAAAAATGGACTGATGCAGACGACCTGGCAGCCAACCAGCAGACTTTATGCAGGCTGGTTACAGGGCTGTTACGACGATGTCGTGATAGAGTTCTGCTCGGTGTCAGTGACCTGGGTGAATCTGGTATGGAACAACGCGGTCCATTATTAAAAACCATCTGGAAGCTGCAATTGGAAAACCAGAGGCAAAATGAGAGTTAAGTTACTTCCTGCGAGACTCGCTCTCATAGCAGTGCTCATTTCAGGTTGCACGACTCCATTAATGTCAGTTGTTTTAATCCCCCGACTGTAGAAAGCACCCTCACCCCGACTCCAGTTCTCCCCGATCCTACCACGCCCCTGGAAGATACTGCGACACCCAGTCCGTCACCAACTGAAACTGAGACGGTCACCAGCACGCCTACAGAAACAGCCACCAGCACACCCACAAACACGACAGCTCCCAGCATGACGGTCAATCTCGAAGCGGTGGGTGATGTCATGCTGGCGCGCACGATCACCCAGCAGATAGCTTCACACGGTCCGCAGGTCGTTTTTGCTGGAGTGCAGGCAGAATTAAATAATGCGGATGTTCTCGTTGGCAACCTGGAATGTACCATTACTTCGAGCGTTGACCACCAGGCAAAGAGCTACACCTTCGCCGCTCCACCGGAAACAGCCCAGTCGCTTGCGTTGGCGGGGTTTGATGTGATGAGTCTTGCCAACAACCATGCCATGGATTTCGGTTCATCAGGATTGTTAGAGACCCGTGCCACGCTTGAGAAGTACGGCATCGCCAGCGTGGGAGGTGGGTTAAACTCTGGAGAGGCTCACAGCCCGGTCATCCTGGTCCGTAACGGCTTGCGAATGGCATTCCTTGCCTACCTTGATGTTCCACGCGAAAACGGAGGATTCGATGCGCACGCCTGGATAGCAGGCAATAATACTCCTGGCATCGCCTGGGCGGATCCCGCACAGATTGCATCCGATGTAAGCGCTGCGAAAAAAGAAGCTGACGTGGTGATCGTGTTGCTTCACTCCGGTTACGAAATCACCACCATTATCCCCAATATTTCCATCAATCAGCGTCAGGAAGCCCGCGTCTGCCATCGATGCAGGGGCGGCACTGGTGCTTGGCTCGCACCCACATTTCCTTCAACCAATCGAGTTGTACCATGGAGGATTGATCGCTTACAGCCTTGGAAACTTTGTTTTCGATGACTACCTGGGAATTGCCAACGAGACGGTCATTCTGCGGGTGGTCCTGTCCTCTGCCGGTATTCAGAGTTATGAATGGGTCCCAGTGTGGATCGAAAACGGCTTACCAAAATTGACCGATATTAAAAATGTCCCGGCTATCGGTACGCTGGTGGCACCGATAACCCCCTAATTCTTTCTCAACATTAAAAAGGAGAATCAGATGAATAAACGCAGCATCATCGATCAGATCACGGCCCACGGTGCAGTTGCCGCGCATACAACCGGCCGCTATGTGGAAATCGTAAGGAATGTGCCAGTAAAAGTGACACTCACAACACCCATATACATGAAGAAAGACACCCTTCGCAAGGGCGACAAAATAGCCATCGTTGATATGGATGAATCAGTTGCATTCATTTGCACAGTCAATAAAACAGAAACGCGCGGGTTATCGAAAATCCAGGTTTTATACCTTGAGAAGGCGAAAAAGATCAACCTGGAATGAAAACGCTTCGAAACCAAATCGCCTTAATAACCGGCGCAGGTAGTGCGACAGGCATCGGCTTTGCCAGCGCACAAGCCCTGGGCATGGATGGAGCAAGCCTTGCGCTGGTAAGCACTACCGAACGCATCCATGAGCGGGTAAATGATCTGGAGAGGCAGGGCTTGCACGCCAGAGGCTATGTCGGCGATCTCACGAAACCTGAGGTGGTGCGGTTTATCGTTGAAGATATCCAAACCTTATACGGCCGCCTGGATATTTGCGTTAACAATGCCGGGATGGTTGTTATGGGCGAAGAGCAATTTAAGTCACGCGTGGAAGATATCCCACTGGAAGAATGGCAACGTTCCATTGAAAGGAACCTGACGACCTGCTTCCTGATAACCAAGGCTGTCCTGCCAATCATGCGAAATCAAAAATATGGGCGCATCATCAATATTGCCTCGACCAGCGGCCCGGTGCAAGCTTCTGTGGGGGACGCTGCCTACCATGCCGCCAAAGCCGGCATGTGGGGTTTTACGCGGGCGACCTCTATCGAGACTGCCGGGGATGGAATCACCGTCAACGCGATCGCACCTGGCTGGATTACTACAGGATCCCAACTGGAATCCGAATATGCAGCCGGGTTGGTGACCCCAATGAAACGCTCCGGTACACCTGAAGAAGTGGCCCATGCAGTACATTTTTTAGCCGCACCGCAGGCATCCTATATTACCGGCCAGCTAATCATTGTGGATGGAGGCAATTCAGTTTCAGAGGATCGATCGTGGAAACCGTGATATGACCGATTTCTCCCCGCGTCCCGCCCAGAAGGAAATCCTTGCTTATACCGGTGGAAAAATGGGCGTATCTGCTGTTCCCGGCTCGGGCAAAACGCACACCCTGTCAGCCCTGGCAGCACAGCTCATCCTCTCAGGCGCGATGGCTGAGGAACAAGAAGTACTCATTGTCACGCTGGTGAACTCGGCGGTGGATAATTTTTCGACCCGAATAAAAGATTTCCTCGCCATGCCGCTTCCTTTTGGCTACCGAGTGCGCACACTGCATGGGTTGGCACACGATATCGTGCGGGAAAAACCGGCGGCAGTTGGATTGGAAGACCGTTTCTCCATTCTTGATGAGCGTGAGGCAGAATTTATCCGCAAGGAGGCTTCTACAGCCTGGCTTCAGAGCCATCCGACCGAGCTCAATTCTTTTCTCGGAGCGGGTATTGACGAGGGCAAACGAAATTGGGTCTCTCAAAAACAATTACCCGAACTGGTGGGCGGAATTGCACTGGCTTTCATCCGATCGGCAAAAGACAACCGGCTCACGCTAGAAAAACTCAGGTCCATTCTTGATGAGGCCCCCACTCCCCTGCCATTGGCGGAAATGGGGATGGCGATCTATGCTGACTACCAACGCGCTCTTAATTATCGTGGGGCGGTAGATTTTGATGACCTGATCCGGCTGGCAATTGACCTGCTCGAAAATGACTCGGAATTTCTCGAGCGACTGCGATACCGGTGGCCATTCATTCTCGAAGATGAAGCCCAGGATTCAAGCAAATTGCAGGAACAAATCCTGCGTTTACTAGTAGGGCCTGGGGGCAACTGGGTGCGGGTCGGTGATCCAAACCAGGCGATTTTCGAGACCTTTACTACGGCTTCACCCAAACACCTGCTGGAATTTATCCATACGGAAGCCGACAGCCATAAAACGCTTCCAGATTCAGGTCGCTGCCAACCTCGAATTATCGATCTGGCGAACCAGCTCATCAAGTGGGTGAACAACGATCACTCCGAAAGCACTGTGCGTGATGCGCTGACCGTTCCATTTATCCGTCCAACGGCTCCTGGCGATCCACAACCCAACCCAGCCAATAATCCGAAAGGTATCATGCTGATCGGTAAAAAATTCACCGCCGAAGAGGAAGTTGAGGCGGTGGTCAAATCCATATCCAAATGGCTGCCAGAGCACATGGAAGCCACAATCGCTGTGCTGGTACCACGGAACCTTCGCGGTGTGGACATCATTAATGCACTAAAAGCCCGAAACATCCCTTTTGTGGAACTCCTGGGGAGTACAAGTTCCACCCGCGAGGCCGCCAAACGTCTGGGAGAAGTTGTCAGCATGCTTTCAGACCCGCAGTCTTCAAACCGCCTCGCCAAAGCCTACCTGGCCTGGAGACAAGTAGGCGAAGAAACATACCTGGATATTTATAAACAGGCAGAGGCTCTGCTGCGGTCCTGCAACGAACTTGAGACTTTTACCAGCCCGCGTCCAGACCGGGATTGGCTGGCAGGGTTAAGGATGGAAGGCGTTCCACCTGATGTTCTACATGAGCTTGAGGAATACCAGGAAATCGTCAAGCGCTGGCAAGGAACAACCGCGCTTCCGATCGATCAAATGATCCTTACTTTATCACAGGAGCTATTCGTCACTCCCAGCGATCTCGCTCTGGCACATAAGCTGGCGTTGGTCCTGCGCCAGGCCAGAGATGATCATTCCGATTGGCGTTTACCAGAATTGACCGGGGAACTCAACATGATCGCTCGTAATGAACGGCGTTTCCTTGGTTTCAGCGAAGACGACTCGGGTTTCGATCCATCACATCACGTCGGAAAAGTTGTAGTTACCACCATGCACAAAGCCAAGGGACTCGAATGGGATCGGGTATACATGGTATCTGTCAATAACTACGATTTCCCTTCGAACGACCAAAAGGACCGTTATATCTCCGAGAAGTGGTTTATGCGGGACAGTCTGAACCTGGAAGCTGAAACTCTAGCACAACTGGATGCAGCCATCGCCAGCAGAGAATACGAGTACTATTCCGAAGGCAAAGCCACCCGGTCTGCCCGGCTTGACTATGTACGGGAACGACTTCGGCTTTTATATGTGGGGATCACCCGGGCGAGGAAGGATTTGGTTATTACCTGGAATAGTGGGCGGCAGGGCAATCAAACCCAATCGTTACCTTTCGCTGCGCTCCAGGGTTGGTGGGACGAGCAACAGAGTTAATCCGCGACCGGCGTTCGATGATTTATACTTTGATCATCCCAGGGAAAACTCACTAGCTATTATTTCAACTTTCTACGCATTACTTGATACAAAGGCTCTAGCTTCTTGTACATCTGTTTATACACACCCTCATATAAAGTATCGTAGCGGTCATGGATGACGGCATTCGGCTCGAACGTATCGCGCACATGAGTCATTTCCCGAATGGCGGTAGGGAAATCAGGATGTACACCGATACCAACGGCCGCATCAATCGCTGCGCCCAAGCCTGAGGCTTCATACACATGCGGGCGGGAGGCCGGCAAGCCAAAAATGTCAGCGGTCAACTGCATGGCAGCTTCCGATTGGCTTCCGCCGCCAGCCACCCGTAGTTCGGTGATTGGCACACCCGAACGTTTGGCAGTTCGTTCAGCGCCTTCCCTCAAGGCATACGCTAATCCTTCCAAGATGGCGCGATAAATGTGAGCACGAGTTGTGACATCGCTGAAACCGATAATAGCGCCGCGTGCTTCCGGTCCTGGGAAGCGCAGACCGGGGGACCAGTATGGCTGGAGCACAAGCCCGTCCGAGCCGGGGGGAACAGAGCGCACAAGCTCGTCGAACAACTGCTCTGGTTCGATGCCCTGGGCATCGGCAAGACCCTGCTCACGCAGACCAAATTCCTGTTTGAACCAGCTTACCATCCAATAGCCACGGTAAATCTGGATCTCGAAGCTATATTGCCCGGGTACTGCCGATGGGTACGGAGGAATGAGCGGGATCACCTCGATGTATCTTTTATGGGTGGTGTTAATCGTTGCAGTTGTCCCGTAACTGAGACAGCCAATGTGCGGCTCGAGGCAGCCGGCACCAAGTACCTCGGTCGCTTTGTCGGCTGCGGAAGCGATCAGCGGGAGCCCTTCCGGAAGTCCAGTGGCAATCGAAGCCTCGGCGGAGATCCCGCCAATATTTGTCGCTACCGTAATCAATTCCGGCAGAAGGGCTTTGTCGATCGGCACTGCCAGCCACTTCCACCCCCAGGAGGCTTCCCAATCCTGTTTTTTATAATCAAAGGGAACATACCCCACCTGGCACCCGACCGAGTCTGCCAGCCTGCCGACCAGCCGGTATGTAAGATAGCCGGACAAAAACATGTATTTATGGGTCGCACGCCAGATTTCTGGCTGGTATTTTTGCAACCAGTTAGCCTCGGCTTCAGCTTGTAAATATGCGACCGTCTCGGAGGCGCCTGCCACCATGAAGGCTGCGCCCCAAAATCCCGACAGAGGTTTCAGTCCTTCGGTCCGGCGCTGGTCAAGCCATTGGATGGCAGGGCGGAGGGGTTTCCCGTTCTTATCCAGGTTGATCATCGTACTGCGTTGGGTAGTCAGGGATACGGCAGCGATGGAGGACTTTTCGGCGCCCTGAGTCCAGAGTCCCTGGACAGCCTCACAGACCGCTTTCCAAAATACTTCCGGATCCTGCTCAGCCAGACCGGGTGCGGTCGAAAAGTATGGTTCTATCGGCACACGGGATTTATATAATAGTCTCCCCTGCGGATCGAAGATAAGTGCACGAACAGATTGGGTTCCATTATCGATCGCCAGCAGGTTTTCAGGCATGGAAAGCTCCTATTATATAGTCGGCAAATGGTCGATGGGATGTTACTAATAAATCAACGTATTTAATCCAACAGATCAAAGAAATTATAGCCGATAGGCACGATTCCAAAGATCGGCGTATGTTCTTTCCTCCAATTCCCAGCGGGTATCGTCCCAACACAGTTCAGCCTGGGTATAGCTTCTAATTGCAGGCATAATATCCTGTCCACCATGTGGCAGTAATAATCCAAGCCGTACGCGCCTCAATAGCAAATCAGCCAGATGAACAACGGCTTCCGATCGGGCTGCCTGCTGCAATTCAGCCCAACTATACAGGGTGTTGGGGATCAATTCCAGGACAGCTCTCCCCGCACAAAGTTCCCGTGCTGAGTTGAACCCGTAACGACCGAGCAGGCGCAAGCATTGACTCGGAGCAAGGTGAGTCTCCGCTAATAATTTCTCCGCGTCCGACGGAAACGGATCCAGCACGGGGGTATCGGAATCAAAGTGGACCGGACCGATATATTTCCGGACTGCTTTGAGTGCATCACGAGCCATGATCCGAAAAGTAGTCAGCTTCCCTCCACTGACCGTTAAAAGACCTTTCTCGTCCCAAATAACATGCTCGCGCGATTCTTTGGATGGATCCAGCTTGCCTGTATCGATAACAGGGCGGATTCCGGAAAAAGTAGCCGTTACATCCGCCCGGGATAATTCCTGCGCGGGAAAAATAAAATTAAGTGCCTCAAGCAAGTAATCCGCTTCGCCCTGGCTGATCGATGGATCGGTAAGCAGATCCTGTCCTTGATCCACATCGGTGGTGCCAAAAATTACAACACCTTCCCATGGCAAGGCAAATACCGGTCGACCATCGCTGGGATGAAGAAAGCTAACCGCCCGGGTGAGTGGTAACCGGCTGCACTGAAAAACAAGGTGACTGCCGCGCAGCGGACGAAGACGCGCGGGACGCCCGAGCTGGGCACGCAGGCGGTCAGCCCACGCGCCGGTGGCATTGATCACCACACGGGAGTGCAGCTCGGCTTGCCGGGCAGATCCGCCCGAAGTATCATCAACCACCACCCCGCTGACGATGCCAGGACTCGTCTTTAGAAGTGAAATAACCCTGGCGTAATTTAAAGCCAGTCCCCCGCCCGCGACCGATTCGCGGATCAGGCGCAGAACCAGGCGAGCATCATCTGTCTGGGCATCGAAATATCGAAATCCGCTGCGCATCTTTGAAGTGGTCAGCAGAGGGCAGAGTTCGCGCATATCTTCAGTATCATAGGAGCGATGACTCCACTGGTGAGCCATTAAATCGTAAATGGTTAATCCCGCCGCCAAAAACCCAGCCCGGCATCTTGTCCCCGGACAGGCAGGGATAGAGAAACCCCAGCCGATTGACCAGACCGCGCCCTTGCTTGAGCAGGTATTCGCGTTCGGTAACAGATTCAAGAGTGACACGAATCTGCGCATTCTTTAAATAACGCATCCCACCATGCACGAGTTTTGAGGAGCGGGAAGAGGTACCTGAGCTGAAATCGTCCGCTTCGAGCAACACCGCTTTCAACCCGGCGTGTACACATTGTCGTAGTATTCCTGCGCCAGTTATGCCACCTCCGATGATGATAACGTCCCAATCCTGATCTAGATCACTCCAGGCGCTTTCCCGCCATCCTAATTTCCACTCCATACCGCCTCCGTTTTGATACGGATCCGAACGATTGACTAGTTAAAATAATTTCCCAGGGTTCATAATGCCATCCGGGTCAAAGGTATTACAAACCACCCGAATGGCGTCCATACCCAGGGGCCCCTTTTCAGCCGGTAAATAAGCCGCGTGATCCAACCCTATTCCATGTTGGTGGGTGATGGTCCCGCCATGCTGCTGAATGGTCCGACTGGCGGCTTGCTTCATCGATATCCAACGGGAGAGCAGCTCATCCGGGTCGGCTGTCCGTCGAAACAGGAAGGTGGTGTAGATACTGGCTCCATCGCGATAGACATGTGACAGGTGAGCGAAGACCAGGACCTTTTCACCCAGGCTTTCCATGACAGTCGCAATCGATGCCGGAATATCTCTGGAGGCATCCATGACATTCGCCCATGGCAATGCAGTCTCGAGCGTGTCAATGGCAATACCATGTTCCCATAACGTATTGCGGAGATAGGGTGAATAAAAACGACTTTTTTCCCAAGTATGACCAACAATCGTACCTACAAACAAACCACCATTTAACCGGCAAATACCTGAAACGCAATTGCGCGTCCGCCGGACGTGTGATCGCTTGCCCGTCACCCCGAAGATCAGCAGGCAGCGAGAAGGACCGTACCCGATCAGCTTCAGTCCTTTATCCGCTGGACCAATCCAAGATTTTCCGGAAAGGATCAAGGTGGTCTCAGTCTCCTGCGGGCTGGAAAGCCGAAGCATCGATACTGGGACGCGCTCCTGTGCGATCTGACGGACAGCTTTTACCCCCTGTTCCCAAGTTGGAAAGAATACGCCATGGAACTGCTCTGCTTCCGGTAAGGGGGTTATCCGGACCTTGGCGCTGGTGATCACTCCCATGCGTCCTTCTGAACCAAGAACCATCTCTTTAACATCAGGGCCGGCCGCGGAAGCGGGGAAATGAGGCAGGTTGAGCAAGCCGCGCGGGGTGGACATGCGACCGCCTGCAAACAAATGCTCGATGCGACCGTAGTAATAGGATTGCTGCCCTGACGAGCGGGTCGCGATCCAGCCACCAAGGGTGGAGTATTCGTGCGACTGGGGATAATGACCGAGGGTGTAGCCGCGAGTATGGAGAAGGCGTTCAAGATCCGGACCAGTCACACCAGCCTCGAAATTGGCGATATGGCTGGTCTCATCGATGTCGATCAACCGGGTCATTTTTTCCAACGATAATGTCAGAACCGGGGCATCGGATGGAAGAGGGTTAATGTGACCCACCACACTTGACCCACCCCCATAAGGGATGATCTTCGCTCCCGTTTTTAAAGCAAATGCGATCAAATCGTCGACTTGTTGTTCAAAAACCGGGAAGGCAATCGCATCTGGAAAAACGGGAATTCGCCCTGAGCGAAGCGCGACCCAATCAGGCAGGCTTTGACCACGAGCGTGTGTAAGGCGTGCCTGTTCGCTGGTATCCAGCAGCGGATGATCAGGAAGTCGGGTAGCTTTTACAGATTTAAGTACACTCTCAATTGAAACATCTTCTTTCGGATCGAGCGATCCAAAGAATTGGTTCAGAAAGGCTCTTGCAGAAGGGGGAAGTGGATATTCTATGGAAACATTCCCCCAACCATTCCAGCGCTTCATATGATCTCCTCCTGCATTTTCTGCCAGAGTGCAAGGCTTTCTTCCATGACTCGCCTTGTCAGCAACCCACCTGCGCGGTTAGCACCCCGGCGGGCACACTTGTGCAAAGCCTGGTAGAAGTTTTGCGAATGGCGGCGGCACTGCGGGAATGCGAAATAGTGCTCGCCCATAAGGATGTACAATTTCTGGAAGCCATTCAGTAGTAAACGAAATACCGGGTTAGTGGAGTATTGGGTCAATTGTGTATGAAGTTCCCAATCAGCTTTTGCATAAACAGCCGGGTCATCTTCCAGGTCAGCGTAATTTTCCAGCAAACTGGTAATTTCATGCGGAGCCACTGACAACGCCTGTTGTGCGTACGCCGGGGCAAGCAAAACTCTCAATTCGAGCAGGTGGACAATGAAATCCGGCGGTAACTGCGCAGGGAACTGAGCCAGTATGCTGAGGACAGCCAGGTTTCCCTCACGCCAGAAATCACGGATACGGGTAGGCTTGCCATGTTGGATATCCAACCAGCCATCACGTGCCAACCTTTGCAAGGTTTCCCGCAAGGTCGGGCGTGTAACACCAATTTGAACGGCCAATTCACGCTCCCCCGGCAGGTTGGAATTAAAGGGGAAGTGACCAGAAAGGATCGCCTCCAACAAGCGCCTTTCGGCCATCTCTGCGGGTTTTTGCACGGGCTCCCAATCCATGGACTCTCCTCGAACACTGTCTAAAAAACAGCGTATCAATACGGATAATAACTGGTATGACCACTTACCAGATATAGTTTACTTTTTTTATATACTCAGGTAAAGTGTCATTCGTCATTTTTAAAATAAATTCCCGCCATCAACATTTCCAGAAACTGGCCAGGAAAAATCTTGCGTGCACAGGATGGTAATTGCTCTATAATTAGAACGGATCCGAGCATGGAATCTAACAATAAATTACCCCCATCGTTTACATTCTCCCAGTCCTCCCTGCAGGATTTCGTTGACTGTCCTCGCCGTTTCCAACTTCGCTATATTGAAAAACTAAACTGGCCTGCAGTCGAAACAGAGCCAGTCCTTGAGAACGAACGCCGCCAACAGGAAGGAAAGTTGTTCCACCGCCTGGTTCAGCAGCATTTGCTCGGCATGCCTGTAGAGATACTATCAAGGCAGGCAAATTCACCGGACCTTGCCCGATGGTGGGAGAATTACCTTCGCTCCGATCTCGATCTGTCTGATCATGCCTGTTTAACAGAATTAAGCTTGAGTGCAGTCATCGGTGAGAACCAGTTGATCGCAAAGTACGACCTGGTTGCCGTACGACCCGGTGGCGTGGCATTAATCATCGATTGGAAAACATATCATAAACGCCCTCTTAATGAATGGATGGTTGCCCGCCTGCAGACTCGCGTCTACCGGTCATTGCTTGTTTTCGCAGGCGCATATTTAAATAAAGGAATTCCCTTCGAACCAGAAAAAGTCCAGATGACCTACTGGTATCCTGAATACCCAACCGAACCCGCACGATTTCCCTATAACACCAACCAATATAAACGCGACTGGGATGCGATCACGAACTTGATCACTGAAATCCGAAATCACCAACACTTTCATTTGACTGAGGACGAGAAGAAATGCGCGTATTGTCCATACCGGTCCTATTGCAATCGTGGTGTCAAAGCAGGGAACTCTGATGATATGACCGATGCAGATGAAACTTTAACGGAAATTAACCTCGAGCAAGTGGCTGAGACCGAGTTTTAACGAAATCGAGATGGCATGCTGGATTTCATCCGAGACCCTCTTAACCGATTCCTCAAAAAACCTCAACAAGATCGTTTTCTCGAGCTCCGCTCAGCTTACCAAAAATCGTCGATTTATACTCCATATGAAAACTATACAGCGAGCGCGTTTCCCCTACTTGATCGGGAACAATATACGGAAGCATTGCAGTTCCTTCTGTCAGTGTTGCCCAAGTGGTTTTTGAATCCAGGCATCCACCATGTCCTTGCCTATACCAATCATAAGCTGGCACGCACCGATGAAGAAAGCCTGGAAAACAAGATTGCCCAGTTGCTGCTTCACGGCATCATATCGAGCGGTAACGGCAGCGAAGCCCGACCATACTTAATCCTTTATATGGATGACGAGTATGAAGTGCTCGAATCGCTCGGGAAGAAATCCCGCTTGCAACAATTGGTCGAAAAAGACGCATGTTCCTTTGATGTGCAAATCTGCCTGGATGGTGATTCCGTCTGGTTCGATGCTACCGCTCCCCGCGACCGCCTCGCAAAAATGCTAGGGACAAAAAAATGACGAGATGGATCGAACAGCTTCCATATCAAGGCAAGGTGTGAAAACCTACCAGTCTGTTCACCTGCCATAATTCTGTGCTGGTCAACGGTGTAAAGTCTACCTTATTCGATGGCTGGCAGATGTTTCATCTAATAAAAAAGCTCCAGAGGAAAACTCCCCTGGAGCTTTAATTACAAATCCGTCTTACTTCTGTAAAATCTGGGACAAGAACAACTTCGTCCGGTCTTCCTTGGGTTGGGTAAATATCTCGGTCGGTGTCCCTGTTTCAACGATCTGCCCCCGATCGAAAAAATACATCCGGTTGGCAACGGCCTTGGCAAAACCCATCTCGTGAGTTACCACAAGCATGGTCATACCAGATTTCGCCAACTCCACCATCACATCCAGCACCTCCTTGATCATTTCAGGGTCGAGGGCAGATGTGGGTTCGTCGAAAAGCATTATCTTAGGTTCCATCGCCAAGGCGCGGGCAATGGCAACACGTTGTTGCTGCCCGCCGGATAATTGACCGGGGTACTTGTCTGCCTGCTCGGGGATGCCGACCCGGACTAGCAACTCATTGGCTTTGGCTTCAGCTTTTTCCCTCTTCCACTTACGGACCTGGATGGGTGCCAACGAGATATTCTGCATTACAGTCAGGTGGGGGAACAGATTAAACTGTTGAAAGACCATGCCGGTTTCCATGCGAATCTTCTCGATGTTATGCATGTCTTTCGTCAATTCGATACCATCGACGATGATGTCCCCTTTTTGGTGGTCTTCGAGGCGGTTGATACAACGGATGAAAGTGGATTTTCCTGACCCAGATGGGCCGAAGATGACAATCACCTCACCCCTATCAACCTCCATGCTGACACCCTTCAAAGCTTGAAAATGGCCGTACCATTTTTGAACATCCCGGGCAATTATTATTGGGGCTTTGGGAATCTCAAACATGCACTTCTCCTCAGGCTGGTAGAAATATTATAGGGCATAAATGTCAATTGCAACAGCACTTATTATCATTCGTCATTATCCTGATTGCTGATCACAGCAAAGCGGGCGTTGGTCAACGCTGAAAGAGATTTTACTGGAAGAAGAATGTTCAATCCGCGCTGCCCACCACTGACGTGGATCTCCGGTTTGTCCAAGGCTTCGGATGAGATCACTACCTGAAAGCCTTTATTTATCAACACCAGGGGCGAGATCCCGCCTGCCTGCAAGCTGGTCAGCTGCTCAGCCTCCCGTTCGGAAGGAAGGTTGACCTTTTTTTCTCCGACCGCGGCTGCTAATAACTTCAGATTAACATGGTGAGGACCCGGTATTACCGCCAGGATCGGCTTTCCTGGTCTTGATCTGGTCACGACGATGGTTTTATAAACCAGGGAAGGATCGACACCGAGCAGGTGGGCAGTTTCATTTGCTCCAAGTTTTTCCACCGGGAGGTTAAATGCTTGAAAAGGGATCTTCTTCGACACGAGCAAGCGGGTGACATTATTCGTGATGGGCATGGGGCATTTCCTGTCGTTCTATACTTCACACAGATTTTACCCGAAACAGGCAGTCTTTCAGAACCCAGGATGTTCAAGCAAATACTTTATGTAGGATGATGGGTAATTGCAACTCGAAGTGTTACATTAGCCATGCAAAGGCAGGGTTTCGTAGGAACCTTCCAAGGAATGGGATTAGAATAAGTAGAAATGAAAATATCCTCTCCGCTTTCCATCGATGAACTGCTTGCACAGCTACCTGACCATTACAGCCTGGCCGACCGCGAGTTAATTCAGCGGGCTTTCCGTCAAGCGGAAAAAGCCCATCGCGGACAAAAAAGGGTGTCAGGTGAACCTTATGTGAATCATTGCCTGGCAGTAGCCGCCATCCTGGCGGAATACTCCATGCCAGCTGAGGTGGTTGCAGCCGGATTACTTCATGATACAGTCGAAGATACTTCCATCAAAGTCAAGGATCTATCCAGGGATTTCGGTGAAGGGGTTGCTAATTTGGTCCAGGGTGTGACAAAACTGACCCAGTTACCACGTGTTTCGCGTGGTGAGCATCGGGAAGAAGCCCTGGCAAAATCAGAAGACGTGAATGAGGAACTCGAAGAAGAGGCAGCCAAGCGTAATCGAAAACGCGAATTGGCTACCGAGACCCTGCGGAAGACTTTCCTGGCAATGGATAGCGACGTGAGGGTCGTTCTCATCAAATTGGCGGACCGGTTACATAACATGCGTACTCTGGGTGCATTCCCCGAGACCAAACGCCGCCGCATCGCCCAGGAAACACTCGATATTTTCGCTCCTCTTGCCAACCGGTTGGGAATCTGGCAGATAAAGTGGGAACTCGAAGATCTTGGCTTTCGTTATACGAACCCTGAAAAGTATAAAGAGATCGCTGAACAACTGGCAGCCAGACGCGAATCACGCGAAGCTGAAATAGAGCACATTACCGAGGACATCTCGAAACTCTTGTCGAGTGCAAACATCAAAGTCGAGGTTTCGGGGCGACCCAAACACATTTATTCCATATACCATAAGATGATCGATAAAGGAAAACCATTCGATCTGGTTCGGGATGTGCGCGGAGTTAGGCTCATCGTACCGGATGTCTCGTCATGCTATGCAGCTCTGGGTTTGATCCACACGAAATGGCGGCCGATTCCAGGTGAATTCGATGATTACATAGCCGTCCCCAAGGATAACTTTTACCAGTCACTGCATACCGCGGTCATCTATACCGATGGTAAACCGGTGGAGGTTCAGATCCGGACGCGCGAGATGGATGAAAACGCTGAATTCGGCATTGCCGCCCATTGGCGGTATAAGGAGGGCGGCAAGGGAGACCGGTATGATGAGCGAGTGAATTGGTTGCGGCAGGTGATGGATTGGCGCCAGGATGTGGATGACGCGCAGGAATTCGTAGATGGAATGAAGACGGATGTCTTCAAAGACCGCGTCTACATCTTCACACCACACGGCGACATCATTGATCTGCCTGCAGGATCCACCCCAATCGATTTTGCATATCATGTCCATACCACGGTTGGTGATCGATGCCGGGGTGCCAAGGTAAATAATAAACTCGTCCCGCTGGACTATACACTCAAAACAGGTGAGCAGGTTGAAATTCTGACTGCAAAACAAGGCGGTCCCAGCCGCGATTGGCTCAATCCAAGTCTTGGGCTGATACATACCCAGCGCGCCAGGTCAAAAATCAAGGCATGGTTTAAGAAACAGGACCGCCAACAAAATGTAACCCAGGGAAAGGAATTACTTGAGCACGAAGTGCAGCGGCTTGGTCTGCCAGAGTTGGATGACGATGGACTGAAAGCGCTGGCCCAGAAATTCGGCCGCAACCCTGAGGAAATGTACGATGCCCTAGGATGCGGTGACCTGACCATCGGACGGGTGGTGAACAAAGTATTGGAAGAAAAAGCCAACGACGATATCCTGGTGGCTGTTCCGGCATCCAGCGATACCGTTCCCGGTGAAGCCGTCACCGTACTGGGTTTAAAAGGTCTCTTAACGGCTATGGCAAAATGTTGCAACCCAACACCCGGTGACGAGATCATCGGATACATTACCCGCGGTCACGGCGCCACCATCCATAGGCAGGATTGTCCCAATATCCTGCGCATACGTGACCGCGAACGGCTGGTAAAAGTCTCATGGGGGGCAAATGTCCGCACCTATCCTGTACCTATTCGGATCCGGGCGTATGACCGGCAAGGATTAATGGGGGACATAACGGCATTACTTACCAGCGAAAGTGTAAATATTATCGATGTTCAGTCAGGTCTCAATAAAAACCTGGCCGATTTACGGATCGTGATCGAAGTACGCGATATCGCCCAATTGAGTCGAATGCTGGCGCGCATCGAAAACCTTCCCAACGTGCTTGAGGCCCAACGCATTCGCGGGGGCTGACCCAAACGATCAATTGCTGGTAACAAAACACTTAATTCCAGAGAGTTTTATTGACCTGCTGAATAGAAAATTCATTCATCACCGAATTCAAGCCATATGAAGGTTAGATGAGAAATTAAAGGCTGAAAAGGTCAAAATGTTATAATCCTTGCATGCCTTGGACCATACGAATCCTGCGGGGTATTGAAATTGGAATCTATGCAATATTTTTTACCTCCTTGCTGGGAGGCAGCAGCCTGCTTATATCGACCAAACCATCAGAAGCCGCCCGCCGGTATACAAGATCGGTCGAGTTCGATTTTGTAAGCTGGACGCTGGATGCCCTAGAAGCAAAACTAGGCCAGGCATCCCTGGATAGCCCGTATTATTTGAATGAGAACTCGCGTCATCAGATTGTGGTTGATTACCTGCATCTTATTGACAGCATCCTATCCACCCAAAACCGCCTCAACGTATTATTTTCCGACCCAACAGTTGTCAACCCTTCTGCCGCTTCTCTCAGCCTGCAAGCGGAGCTCGACAAGCTCAATGCCCATCTAAATTTACTGGCTCCTGTTGCAGAAGCTGTACTCCAGGAGCAGATCTCTGCCACGCTTGCAGAACAGGGGCTTACAACGGGTGGGCAGCCGATGCCTCCAGTGCTCTTTCATATTACCCCCCTGCCAGACGATCTTGTCATATCTCCACGGGGGAAGATCGAGCAGGATGCATCTATCTCGCTTATCCCAACCATAAGCGTTGACCAGCAGGTCACCCTGGAAAACAAAGTCGATTCCGGATTGAACGTTTCATCGTTGGTAGTGCCCGTTGGTGGCATCGGAACATATCCCACCATGGTCATGCAATCAACCGCCTTGGATTGGCTTTCCGATACCATCGCCCACGAGTGGACCCATAACTGGCTGACACTTCAACCGCTTGGCTTGAATTACGACACCACCCCGGAATTGCGAACAATGAATGAAACTACTGCGTCGATTTCAGGAACGGAAATATCCACACTTGTTCTTAAGCGTTACTATCCAGAACTGGGTGCCGAGTATAATATTCAGACTACCAACCTGGCGGTCAGTCCTGCGAAAGCGGCCTTCGATTTCAATAATGAAATGCATATTACACGCGTTAACGTAGATATATTACTTTCGCAGGGGAAAATTACCGAAGCGGAAGCTTACATGGAACAACGTCGCTTATTCTTTTGGGATAACGGTTTTCCCATCCGTAAGCTCAACCAGGCTTATTTTGCATTTTACGGAGCGTATGCCAACGTCCCGGGCGGAGCGGCTGGTGAGGACCCTGTTGGACCAGCAGTCAGAGCCTTGCGCGCCCAAAGTGCAAGCCTGGCTGATTTCCTGAAGACTATCGCACGGATGAGTTCATTCCAACAATTAAAAGCTGCCATTTCACAATAGATAGATTAAAAGAGTTGGCGAATGGATGTGGAATAATTCCAAAAGGAAGTGGACCCTGAACTACGCAAATCCTGGACGTAAACTTGGGTTGATCCTGTCATTTGCGTTAGCATTCCTTGCATCCTGTTCCCCATCTGACGCAGGACAAGTAAACCAGGTCGTGGCTTCTCCCCCCCAACGACCTACTGTTACGTTAGCAGGCATACCCTGCACAGTGATCCACACCCCCGTCACATCCGAGCCGGCTTTTGGCTCTCAATTCGAGGGTCACGGGCACATCACAGGTCCTGAAAAGGCTCCGGTAACCATTGTAGCTTTCCTTGATTACCAGTGCCCGGCATGCGCCCTGTTGGCTGCTAACCTCAAGCAGGTACGTCTGATCCACCCAAATGATGTCCGACTCATTTATCTTCATGCTCCCAAGTCAGATCAAGACAAGGACACCCTGGCGATCCAGTCGGTAGAAGCTGCCGATCTGCAGGGAAAGTTCTGGGAGATGAATGACATGCTGTTCGAAAAGCTAGCTGAATGGTCCAACCTCCCTCCCGCAGATTTCGTGTCCTGGGTGACGAACCAGGCATCCAGCCTTGGTATTGATCGTTCCCGTTTCCGGACCGATTTCGATGGGACAATCGTGGCAGATCGGTTGCACCAGGCTGTCCAGTTTGCTTCCTCAGTCCAGTCAATAAATCCGCCAGTTCTGTTCCTCAACAGCAATACTCCCTATACAGGTTTGGCCGATTTTGCCAGCCTGGATACGGTAATTCGCCTGGATTCGTTAACTCAAAGCCAATTCAGTACCTGCCCGAACGAGAATGTCAACCCGGTCAAACAATACATTGCAACCCTGCATACTCCAAAAGGCGACTTGAGTATCCAACTCTTTCCGGAGAAAGCCCCGATCGCCGTCAGCAATTTTATCTTTTTAGCCCAGAAGGGTTGGTATAACAGCAATACGTTTTACAGGGTTCTCCCCGGAAAGGTGGTTATGACGGGTGATCCCAGTGGAACCGGTTATGGAAACCCAGGTTATCTTTTTGAAACAGAGATCCCAGCCGGCCTGGGTTTTGACAAGCCTGGCATGGTGGCGATGGATAATAATGGACCGAATACCAATGGCAGCCGGTTCTTCATCACGCTTGCCCCTGAACCCAATCTGGATGGGCAATATACCATCTTCGGACAGATATTAAGCGGGCTGGAATATTTATCATCCATGACCCCTCGTGACCCGCAACCCGGAATTTACCTTTCGCCTGGTGATACCCTGACCAGTGTTCTTATTGAAGAACGATAGGAAAAGGTATGCAAACCAGATTCAACCAACATCGTGACATTTTATTGGTATTGTTTAGCAGTCTCGGTATACTGGGATTGTTGATCCGCGGGGGATATTCAGTAGTGCAGGGTATTCTCTCTTATAGAGGCGCATCCACGCCCATTCTTTCCACCAACCTGCTGGATGCGTTCGGCATGCTGTTCTGCATGACATTACTCCTGCCGATGCTTTTCCTAAGCATCAGACACCTGGCGGGAAGACCAATTGAGGCGGCGGAAATCCACCCGATCAAATTCTGGCAATTGGCACTGCTTGTCATTACCTGGATTGTGATAATTGTCGTTGGTACCGTTATCGAAAATCTTGGTTCATATGGCTGGGCTGCAGCCGCACCGTTTTTCGTACTCGGTATCATTATTCCCATCCTAACGCTCACCTGGATCGGCACCGGCAGCCTGCCAAGCGGGTCAAAACGGCGCTTATGGGCGGTTTATGGTGTCAGCATGGTGGGCAGTACCATTGCCGCCCTATTGTTGGAATACCTGGTGGTAGGGGTGGTTTTGTTCCTTATTGGAATTGCTGCAGCTTTTAATCCACAGTTGCTAACTTTACTGAACATGATCAAAAATCAAATAGCCAATGCAAGCAGCGGGGATATCCAAACATTATTGACCAACCTTGCGCCATATCTAACGAACCCATTGGTTGTCCTGTCCATCCTGGTCTTCGCCGCTGGCCTGGCTCCGGTAATCGAAGAGGCTGTCAAACCCGTTGTGATCTGGTTTCTCGGTAAGCGATTACGCTCCTCTGCAGAGGGTTTCTTGCTCGGCGCGGTCTGCGGAGCGGGTTTTGCCACAATGGAGGGTATCCTGTCGGCAAGCCAATCCAGCCAGCTCCTGGCCTTCGGGTTAGCCGGACGCGCGGCAGCCTCTCTCATGCATATAACCGCCAGCGGTATCCTCGGCTGGGGAATTGCCTCGGCACGGCTTGAGAAACGATATGGACGGCTTGCCTTGGCGTTCCTCACATCCATCAGCATCCACGGTCTCTGGAATGGCTCAGTCGTCATGGCAGTTTATGGGTCCTTGCGAGCAATAACCCAAAATAACCAACCCGATCTACTTGGAATTATCTTTGTATTGGGAGGGTTGGAGTATTATTCTTAATACTGCTAACAATCATTATTGCACTGCCATTGATCAACCGTCGTTTGCGTCATGTGAATCTGCCCATAAATCCTGTGAACCCAGGCGGCAACCTGTTAGATATACCGAGTAACTTTGTGAGCAGACCACCCGATTAATCAACGTCTGCACATCTGATATAATCTGCCCGATCATTATATACAAGAGGGATCTGTAATGAATATCATCCTTAAAATTATTAATTTTGTCCTGCACATCGACACTTACCTAGCCGACATCATTACCCGGTACGGCGCCTGGACATACGGCCTTCTATTTTTTGTTATTTTTATGGAAACCGGGTTCGTAGTAACGCCATTCCTGCCAGGTGATTCATTAATATTTGCGGCAGCAACATTTGCTGCCCGCGGGGTCTTAAACCCGTGGATGATCTTCTTCCTGCTGGCGATTGCCGCGGTTGCTGGCGACACCGCCAATTACTGGATAGGCCACGCTGTGGGCGCCAAAGCATTTACCGGGGAGATCAAATGGATCAAACTGGAATACATGCAACGGACTCACGCATTCTTCGAGAAATATGGCGGTACCGCCATATTTCTCGCCCGTTTCGTCCCGATCATTCGTACCTTCGCTCCATTCTTCGCCGGGGTCAGTAAAATGTCCTACGGATACTTTATCACCTGGAATGTAGTCGGCGGTATCAGCTGGGTGGCACTGTTCACCTTGCTGGGATACTTCTTCGGAAATATTCCATTCGTCCAGAAAAACTTCGAACTGGTCATTATCGCCATCGTGCTGATATCACTCGTCCCTGCGATAGTAGAGGGATTGAAATTTAGGAAGAAGGAAGTTGCTTAAGCAAAAAAGGCTCCTGATCGAGGAGCCCTTTTTTTATTAAAGTAGATGATCATTCTATTTTGTGATGCCCAGGAAGCGCGGATACCAGTACCATAAAAGATCAGAGACCGGTTTACCGTGGATGGAGGCGGAGGCATCTTCGATCACCGCCGGCGGATAGTATCCCCGGCTAATAAAACCTCCCAGCCACGGGCGCTCATTGACCGCCATCAACATCGCCTGATAAATATCTACTTGCAACTGCAGGTTTACCGGCGCTTGAATTTTACCGGACTGGAACAACGCACTGACCGGCAGGGTCGCATTCGCAGCGCCATCGGCTGAGGGGTAAGCCACAGCAAGGATGACCGGTTTTTTTAGAGAAGCCTGGAATGGCTGGATATCGGTATCCAGTAATTGCCCGGCACTTGACTTCATCTCGTCGGTACTGACACCCACCAGAGGCGCGTTCCAGAGCAGGTAAACGCCATCCAGCGTGTTCAAGAAATCGGGAGCGGAAAGAATCAAGTTTCCCGGGTAAGTCATGGCCCAGTACAAGCTGCCCTTGAAACGATTTCGAATGTCTGAAATAATGGCCTGCCAGCGCGACGACGAATCTGACGGGACTCCCGAACTGATACTGCCGACCCGACCACCCGGCAAGGCAGGCAGAATCCAATCCCCGCCGATGACGAGCGTCTGGGCACCGGATTTTGCCGCCAGGTCGGCATGATAAGCCGTAAAAGCCGCATAACGATCAAACCAGGCATTCCACCAGGTAGGATCACGCGGGGCAGAACTCCACCAGGAGGAAAGGTCGGAAGGCAGGTTGGGTTGCGGGAACAACGCCACTCCGAGATTGGCAGCACGCGCCTTACTGACCGTATCCATCGTATCAGCCCACAATGGATCCACACCGGGGACGGGTGAAAAGATGAATGGCGAGGTTCGGCGGACGGTCCAGGTGGGCGTAAGGATCAGCAGGTTGGAGTAAATGCCCTGGACATTCTGGATCGCAAGTGGGATCCACGGCTGCCAGGTTGGGTCGTAACCGGCCTGGAACTCCACCCCCGCACTAAACCCGGTCCGTGCGGTTACCGGAACGCCAACCAGTGAGGAAGGAACAATATTCTGGAGCCAGGCCCATCCGGTGACCGTATCCTGCAGGTCCTGAGGGGTTAAACTGGTTGATACCAGACGTCCGGTCTGTCCATTGGCAGTCAGAATATCATCGGCAATGTCGCATTGGTCGTTGCGGCAATAGCGGTATGTAAAATTGCCAAGCATATTGAGCGGGCTGAATAACTGATAGACCCATTGATTGTTGCCGCGTGGCCACATGGGGATGGGTTCGGTCCAGCCGTAAGGGTTGAACTGGATCGAGATGATATCGGTCACGGGGGTGTTGTTAGGCGCATTGAGTTCAAACAGTATGGGGGAAGAAAGGCCCGCTTGCCAGGTTGAGACGACATCATTAAACTTGAATGGAGTTTGAAGATGCTGGGACTATGAACTGGCGCAGGTTAAAAGAGCCATCCGTATTATGCTCCGCGTTCCAAAAGCCGTCACCGAGGGTGTATTTATAACGAACATCGGTTCCGGCAGGAATCATCATGGATATGGTGTAACGCCCATCCGGTAGTTGGGAAAGCAGCGGCATGCGAGAAGCGACCGTGCTCAGACCGCCGCTCAGATCGCCAAAAGTATTGCCCAACTGGAACAGGCTGCCTGCCATGCGGATGGGAACATTTTTTATGGTATTGGCAGGTACGGTCAGGGTGAAGGTAACATTGACCAGCTTGGCAGGATTCAAAGAAAATGTAACCGGGGTGTTCAGGCCAGAATCAACCCGGGCGCCCTGTTGGAAAGTCTGGTAAGTGCCGTCGAGGGCATATGCAACCAGGTTATGAGTTCCCACCGGCACGGCGGCAAAAACGAAGGCGCCATTCGAATCGGTTAGGGTCTGCTGCCCGGCTACATCCACCAATATATTGGGGATGGGTGCATTAGAAGCGGAATCCACCAAGTGACCGGTCAACTGTCCAAATGTACCGGCGAAGGGGGTATCCGTCCAGCAGGCGACCACGTCTTCCACCAGTCCCGGACCAGTGGCAAAGTACATGCGGTACCGCACAGGCTGACCGAAAACATCAGCTTCCGGTGTGGGTAAGGTACCCTGACGGACATAGCGATATTTAATAACAGAATTGAGTGGGAAGGGAATGTTCACTGTGTAATCCAGCGCATCCATACCCTGCATCGTAAAATTCTGCGGGTTAAGGTCCAACCCGGTCACTTCATCAACAACCGACAGGTAAAGAGTCTCACCTGCCGGAAGGGGGGCAGGCAAGGTTACACGGAAGGATACGCCTGCGGCTGGGATCGGAGTAACGGTCGCGCTCACAGGATGTGTAGCCGTGGCGGTGGATGCTGACAACCCCGGAAGATTTAGCAGCGAAAGGGTGCAACCATTAAGAAGCAGGGAGAGCACGCTCAAGACGCTAAACAGCAGTAAGGCAGTTTTTCTTAAGGATCGAATACGCACGTCCCCTCCTTTTGGTATCGATGGGACATTTGGAATGAAGAAATATTGCTGCTTTATTTTACAAGGTAAAGTGGGGAATTGATAGAGGCATTCGTTGGCAATCACCAATTGGGGTATTTTATTGAGTGTTTTACCGAATTTGTTATAACAAATTCCCCACGAAAGCTTCCTAACTTACTGTGTTCAGGTATTGGGTGATCTCGTTTTGGTGATCCGCCAGGCTGCCCAGCACGCCATTGACGAAGCGCGGAGCACTATCAGAGCCGAAGGCTTTTGCCAACTCGACCGCTTCGTTGATGGCAACTTTCACAGGTGTATCGCGGCCCACTGCAAATTCCCAGGCAGCGATCCGAAGGATGTTGCGATCGATGGCAGCGATCTGGTCAAGCGGCCACTCGGGCGCGTAGCGGGCAATCACTTGATCCAATTTATCACGCAGAGGGTAGACCCCAAAAATAATCTGGCGGATGAACTCCGCCAGCTCTTCAGTAGAGGGCTCATCCTCCAGCCGATCCTGCAGAACCTGAACAGGAGGATGACCGGTCATATCGATCTCGTAGAGCGCCTGCAAGGCTACACTACGAGCTCTCGTGCGAGCTTTCATGATCAATCACGCTCCATTGTTGTAATCGATATCCTCGATATGAATGTTAACGTGACCAACTTCAAGTCCGGTCATTTCGGCTATGGCACGCGTGACTGCCTGCTGCACATTACGACTAACCTCACGGATATTGACATCATTCGCCAGCACCAGGTAGAGATCAACGAATACGTGATTATCCTCAACCGTCATACGGACCCCTTCATACAGACGCCCGAACAGGCTATTGACCCCACCCCGAACTGGTGCCATGCATTTAACACCCACTACTTCCAGTGCTGCCATACGGGCAATGGTCAACAGCACATCAGATGTTAACGTGGTTTTTCCGGCAGAATGGTGTTCAGACATCGGTCCTCCTTACGGTTTGGCGAATTATAACACCTGTAATATGACCCTACTTGGGTTTGGAACGCAGACCTAATCCCAAAGCCAAACCGCCCACCAAGTCCAGGATGCCTGCAAAAAGGAATGCGTCCTCCCAGAAGGGGAGTGGAAACAGGCGTATGAGGGTATCGGAATACAGGAAGATCCAGGAATTGCCGCTAAAGAACAGCTCATGGAATAGGGTAAAGAATTGCCAGAAACTGATCGCGGCGAAAAGACCAAGCACAACAACCAAACCAGCTGTCAGCCAGCCTCCCCGCCAGATACCTTTCACAAATTGCAACCACCAACCGCCAAAAACGCGCCCAAACACCCAAGCCGAGCAGCAGGAACCAGACCACATATCCAATCCACAGCACCGGTTTAACGACATTTTTGACATCGTGCATATGACTGAGTTCACGTTCATTGAAGAGCGGGGTGCCATCCGGGAAGGTGAGGTTTCCAAGGAAGGAAATATCCGCATTGTTCACCAGGTAATCGATGGAAATTTCGGACCATTTCAGCCGGTCCTGGATGGTAAAGCCATACTGGTCGGCTGGAAACCCCGGCAGGCGGTATTCAATCGCTGGAAAGGCATGCGTCAACAACAGACGCAGACCCAGGAAGGTCAGTGCAATAGGAAGAAGGACAGTGACCAGCCCAGCAAGGATCCTATAAAGCAGTTTCATTTCATGGTCTCCATTTCACCCTGCAGAAAGAAATTCAGGATCATAGTGTTCGTAATCCATTCGACAGGTGATAGATCATCGGTGAAAACAACCGTCTTCTGAGGAGCAGGTTGCAGGTTGGCAATGGTCATTGCCATCGAACCAAGTAACAAGGTATTCGTTGATGGGTCAGCTGTCAATGCGGAGAGATTAGTCCGGAGATCTTCCAAACGGGTGGGCTGGAGGGTGGCATAAATCATCGAGTTGAAAGTATTGGGAATATCCATCACATAAATCGAAGAGAAGATGGAGCCAAGCGTGGTTGCCAGACCATCGATCAGGCGGCGGTCACCGGGTGAGCGACCGACGTTTATGACCAGGGAACCGGAGGGAGTCAGATGGTCGGCGGCGATCCGAAAAAATTCAAGGGTGGTCAGATGAGGCGGGATATATGGAGGACGGTAGGCATCGACGCAGATGAGGTCATATCGTTCCGGGCTGGTCGATAAACCCCAACGTCCGTCCTGGACGATCACGTTGAGGTTGGACAGGTTCATATCAAAATACATGCGACCAACCTGCACGATCTTCGGGTCTATCTCAAAACCATCCATGACCACATTCGGGAAGACCGCTGCAGCCTGACGGGCGGTGGTCCCGGCTGCCAAGCCAACGATGGCGACCCGATGTATGTCCGCAGGTTTACGACCGGGTAAAAGAACGGTCCGACGAGGAACTGCTGCCATGGGCCACCATATTCGAGCGTCTGTGGATTGTACATGGAATGGATACCCTGACCTTCGTTCAACCGCAGGTAGCGTGTGCCATTTATATCGAGCACTTGAATGTAGTTATAAGCTGACTCAGTCTCAAAGATTTGACCGGAGGTCTTTTTTATGCTGCCCCCGGCGAAAACTGCCAGCGCAGTGAGGGGAATTACCATCAGAAGATAAAGCATTACCATCCGACGTCCTGCACTGAAACCCAAACCGATCAAGGCAACGATGAGCAGGATGGAACTGAAAAGCAGGAAGGTGCGGGTGGTACCGATGGTCGGGATCAGTAACAAGGTCGGTAGAAATGTACCGATGAAGGAGCCAAGGGTGGAAATACCGTAAATCGTCCCGGAGACATGCCCGGCTCTTTCAGTGTCGTTCATGGTCAGGCGGATGGCGAAGGGCGAGATCATCCCAAATAAAGTGACCGGGACCGTGAAAAGCACCAGCACACCAACAAACGAACCCGCAAGCAAACCAACCTGCAGGTTGTCGAAAGCATTGGCTGCAAGACGCAGCACCGGTCCGGCAATATAGGGTACCACGCCGAGGCTGAATGCGCCCCAGGCTAAAATCGCATACATGGTGGCAGGACGAGGTGAACGATCAGCCCAGCGCCCGCCGAAGAAATATCCGAGGGTGAGGTAGACCAGTATCAGCCCGATAATCACCGCCCAGACCGGATTGCTGGTGCCAAAGATATTGCCCAGCAAACGGGAAGCGCCGAACTCGGCAGCCATGCTGGTCATTCCGGCGATGAAGACCGTGAAAAACAGGTATTTTCGCATGGGTGAATTATACAGCACGAAGAATGGATGCTCGCGTGAAGGAACTCACTCAAATTAGAACAAAAAAGGTTCAACGAAAGGTATTCGCTGAACCCTTAAACGAAAGCCCGATCAGTAACGGCAGTCCGGCTAGACTGACGAAGTATCAGCCTCCACCTGGGACGATGGAGCCAATTGCCAGGAATGAGAAAATCCAGACATCCTGCCAGAAGTGGATGAACCATGCCCAGAAAAGACCGCGGGTTTCCTGCATCGATCGGGCAAGTATCCAGCCCAGGAAAGTTGCCAGTAAAACACCAATCACTCCGTACGGTACACCATAAAAATGCGCAAGTCCGAAATATACTGCCACCATATACAGAGCCTGACACGGTCCCACAGAGCCCTCGAGTACAGAGAGGAAAGAGGCTTTGTAGGTGACCTCCTCGTTGAATGCATTCAAGGCTGCCGAAATAATCACGACCGGAAGAAATGGTAACGTGCGTATGATGATATCGAGCGGAGGGCGACCAGCGATTACCAGGAAGGTCAACGTGCCCAGGCTGATACAGATCGTCAACCAAAATCCAAACTTACGCCAGCGATCGCCCCGCTTAACTCCCAGCCAGCGGATGGGCTCCGTGGGGGCGGCGATATCCCCCCGAACCAGGTAGAAATCCGGACGTTTTTTCTTCATCAACAGTAAGGCCGCGATGATCACGAGCGTCACTATCAAGTTGAGCGATTGCTCAGCGAGCATATACACATTAAAGGAAGGGTTGGCAAGCCATGCGCGGTAAAACGGGACCGTATCGAGAAGATTGTAAACCAACCACTGAGTGCCGATGAGCACAATAAATATTATTAGGAATGGTCGGAGCCCATACAATGCGTTCCAAATGAGCGCAACTAGGAATGCAATAAGGATCACGCAAAAGCTGATGGCAGCTTGCTGGTTCCCCGAGACGGTCAGACCAAAAATCTCCTGAAGGATTACCTTTGGCAGGAGCGAGGCAAGCACTACAACGATCCACGCAACCAGAAGAGGGGCTTTGGATGGATTTTTGACTTCCATTCAGATTCCTCCTAAGCTAATTATACAATACGATCATCCGGAGCCAGAAACACCGTCAACCAGATGAGAAACTTTCTGGTAATGAGCGGTTTACGAATGAAGGGAGCTACACAGAACCAGTGGAAATGCGATCGGCCAACCAAAAAAACGGATCGTATCATCACCTTGCAATCCCACCCATCTGGATAGCAACCAGCTCCCGACCATCCAGCACCGGAGGGAGTACAATATAAAATTATCATCTTCCGCTTCTTTTATTAATTGCAGTATCCTTGGGATTAAACCATGCCACAAGCAAGTGCCTTCTCGCTGAGAACTCTTCAGCAAGACAGTACCCACAAAAGGAAAGGCAGGCAATCATGCAAGCTCCAGAGGCGGAAACGCCGAGCAGACTTGAAATAATCCTGGCAATTGCAGGAGCAGTAGTATGCCTAGTTGTCACCATCATAATCTGGGTTGAGGTTAGCGCCCAACAACCGATGTGGCCGCTGCCGGGAGCGTACTTTACCGAGTTCATGCTCATCAGTGCGGTCATTGCATACCTGTGGGTGAGTAACCATCCGCTTCGTATAACGGCAACGTGGGCGGCTGCCGAAGTCTTCAGCGTCCTGGTGTTCATCGGTCTCTTTTCGATCGGTCTTTTCTATATCCCAAACGTGTTGATCTTCGGCAGCGCTGGCAATCCTGGCGGATGTTCGGGCAAGGCAGAAGGTCGGAATTCACCTGGTCATCTACCTGGCAGCAGGGATCGCACAGGCGGTTTTTATGTTCGCGGTGGCGTAATATTGTGCTATAATCGGCAAAATTTAAGGCAGATGATGAAACTCTACAGCGCCGTTGTAAATAATAATAACGCCAATAATAACGCCTCCTTCGAGGACGTTGGGCGCTGCCTGTCAGGGTAAACCAAACAGGTTTCAGTAATTAGAAAAAAATCGCCCGACGCTTTTGCGGAGGGCGTTTTTTATTGCTTCCCAAACGGGAAACGAACCAAATTCATCCAACCGCCGACAAGCTGCGGAATAAACCAAGCAAAGGAGAAACTCAAATGAGTAAACTTATTCTTCCACCCGGTTACCAGGCGCACCTTGATATCAAGCAGACCGAGAAGGCAATCAAACTGGTGAAGGACTTCTTCGAAGTCAACCTGGCGACAGAACTCCGCCTGAGCCGTGTAACCGCTCCCCTATTCGTACTGAGCGGAACGGGCATCAACGATGACCTGAACGGGGTCGAGAAACCGGTGTCTTTTCCGATCCAGGATATGGGCGAAGAAACTGCCGAGATCGTCCAGTCGCTGGCTAAGTGGAAAAGGATGATGCTGGCTGATTATGACATTCCCCACGGATATGGGCTCTATACCGATATGAACGCCATCCGCCCGACCGAGGCACTCGATAACATGCATTCCCTGTACGTTGATCAATGGGACTGGGAACGTGTGATCCATGCAGACGAACGAAACCTGGATTTCCTGCAGAAAATCGTCGAGAAAATCTACGAGGTCATCAAACGCACCGAGTTCCACGTGTGTGACCATTATGCCTTTATTAAACCCGAGTTGCCGGATAAGATCACCTTCCTGCACACAGAGGACCTGCAAAAGGAATATCCAAAACTTACAGCGCGCGAGCGAGAGACGGAGTCAGCGCGGAAATTCGGAGCGATCTTTATCATCGGAATCGGTGGAGCACTTGCGGACGGTATTGCACATGACGGCCGCGCTCCGGACTATGATGATTGGACAACCAGCACCGGGAACGGCCATCACGGGTTAAACGGAGATATCATCGTTTGGAACTCCGTGCTTCAGGAGACCTTCGAACTATCATCGATGGGAATCCGGGTGGACCGGGAAGCGCTTACAAAACAGCTCAAAATAAGCGGCAACCAGGCGAGGGAAAAACTACTCTTCCATAAACAACTCTTGAACGGCGAGCTGCCGCTTTCAATCGGGGGCGGAATAGGCCAGTCGCGCCTTTGCATGTATTACCTGAGGAAAGCGCATATTGGTGAGATACAGGTCGGTCTATGGCCGGATGATATGATCGCAACCTGCAAGAAAAATGGCATCTCTCTGCTCTGAACTCTACCGGTCGAAGAATGGACAGGCAGCACCAGGGATTCTAAGAACGGATGCCTTGAGATCAGAGAGCGCTACGGGTTCATCGCGAAAGCTGTTCGGGAACACCCGAGACACTTGACGAAAGCTCTTTTGACAGCTACAATTCCGCCCGCTTCCGGAATAAGCCGGAACTACTCATGCTAGAGCGATGGTAGCCCCAGATCAATGGGAGCGAGAGGCGCTCGAGGAAGGTTATGATGGAGAAAGTCCTTTTGAAAGCCACGCCCAGAACATTGACCGGTCGACATGTGCACGCTTTGCGGCGCACCGGACAACTACCGGCAGTCTTATATGGGCATAATGTGGATCCGATGATCATTTCCCTGGACGGACGTGAGGCTGGACGGGTACTTGGTCGCACATCCTCTTCCAGCCTGGTCACGATAGAGCTGGACGGCAAAGAATACCCGTCACTGGTGCGCGAAAAACAACAGAACCATATCAAGCGCACATTAATCCACGTGGATTTCCAGGTGGTATCACTGACTGAAAAAATCCGCGCCAATGTGGCGATCACCCTGACCGGAAATTCGCCAGCGGTGAAGGACTTCAACGCCATGCTGATCAATGGTTTAAATGAGCTGGAAGTCGAAGCATTCCCACAAGACCTGCCGGGAAGCATCACGGTGGATATTGCTCCCCTGATCAAAATCGGGGATGGCATTCACGTTCGGGATATCGTCCTGTCCGACAAAGTCACCGTATTGGATGCACCGGATGAGATGATCGTCCTGGCAACTGCCCCAGCCAAGGAAGAGGTGGAAGAGGTCGTCACACCGGAGGTTGAGGCTGTGGAAGGCGAAGGCGGAGAGCCCGAAGTCATCGAGAAGGGCAAGAAGGAAGAAGGGGAAGCAGCCGAGGCTGCCGAGAAAGAAAAGAAGTAATCTCCAAGTGGTTGATTTTGAAAACAGGGACACGAGAAATCGTGTCCCTGTTTTTTTTTCCATCCTTTCATCCCACCACCAATCGCCAGAAGGAGGGAAGAAAAAGAACGCGAGGGAAATTATCTGACCGAGTTCGGTAAATCCTTTTGAAGTAATTCCTTTTCCTTCGTGATAGGTGTATCATAATAGTGGAGGAAAGTATGGAAAAAATCGACTTGAAGAAAACATTGAAAACATTTTATGAGCCATCCTCCAAAGCGTTCTCAATCGTTGACGTGCCAGCCATGAATTTCATTATGATCGATGGGCACGGAGATCCCAATACTTCCCAGGAATACAGCGAGGCCATCCAGGCACTTTACACAAGCGCTTATACGCTTAAGTTCATGATCAAAAAAGAATTGGGAATGGATTACCCAGTGATGGCTTCCGAAGGTTTGTGGTGGGCAGATGACATGCGTGCATTCAGCGCCGGCCGTAAGGATGACTGGAAGTGGACGATGATGATCATGCAACCAGATATCGTCACACCACAGGTATTCAGCCAGGCAATCGCCGAGGCAATGAAGAAAAAAGGGCAATCCGCACTAACAAAGCTGCGGCTGGATAATTTTCACGAAGGCAGATCTGCGCAGATCATGTATTTCGGTGCGTACGCAGATGAAGGTCCAACCATCTCCCGCCTGCACCAATTCATCCAGGATAATGGTTACGAACGCGCCGGCAAGCATCATGAAATATACCTGGGAGACCCTCGGCGGAGTGCACCAGATAAGCTTCGCACGGTGATCCGTCAACCGATGCGGAAAATATAACCATTGGTGGGAAAGCAGGCTTTCGAATCTCTTATGTATTTAATAATCCGAGTACGGATAAAAAGTTTAATGTCATTCGGGCGGTAATTCCCCACAAGATTTCTTCATCATACGGGTGATAGGTCACGAGGGTAAATGGATGCGTGACCGATTCCAGCGTTGCACGCTTTTCCTCCCAATTCCGTCGGTCGGCAAGCCATGACATTGGTATGGTAAAAACGCGTGCAACTTCTGCCAACTCCAGGCGGACCGGGTACGGCCAGGGCATGACCCCGACCACCGGGGTAACCTGGTCAGCGCGTGATGGTCAGCACATCGTTCAACCGCCCCAATATGCGCAGGTCAGTTGGCTGCAAGCCGATTTCCTCACCGGCCTCGCGTAGTGCCGTTTGCACGGGATCTGCTTCACCCGGTTCGCAGCCACCTCCAGGGAAAGAAACCTGTCCTTTGTGGTGTTCAACCGCCTCGGTCCGACGGGTAAAGACCAGATTCCAGCCGGACTCCTGCCAGACGAGAGGAATAAGAACAGCGGCACATTTCAATTCCAGATCCTGAAATCGGTCGGGAAAACCATCCGTGGAGGCGATCAGACCAGGCTGGTAGGCAAGCTTGAGTTTTTCGGTGATGTATTTTTCTGTAAGCTGAACCGCCATAAGAAAACCAATATCAGCATTTTCCAAATTCGTCTGATGGTCGCCGATTAAGGCCGCCAGCAAAGTTCATCGGCAGTATCATCCAAGGTTTCAATGATCCAAATATGAGACCCAACCAGGATAAGAGATGATTATCCATTTTAAGGGTTATCTATATCCGTAGGGATCGTTTCCGGCTCCGTGGCAACCCCTTGTTCCTCGATCAACCCAAGTGCACGATCGTCCTGGCTGGGTTCGATACGCCGTCCGAAGGTCAGATAACCGGTATGTGCCACCATACGATCGGTGGGACGCAGGCGGGTTGCCTCAGCCTTATAATAGCGAAGCAATAACTCGCACACTTCCACAAATGCAAAATGTTCGTGACGAAGGACGTACAGGAGCCTCTCAACCTGATTAACGGTCGGGACCAGGTTGCAGAAAAAGCCTCCCGGTTAAGGGCGGTGCGCACTCGCGGTACGTAATCCCATGGATTTGGGACATCCAGGAAGCAGGCATCCACATCAGTCTCGTGGATGCCATCACCGATATCACCCAATTTAAAATCCACGCGGGCGATCGAGACCCAGACGTTCCAGGTTTTTACGAGCCAATTGCTGGAATTCGGGTCGCTTTTCGTAGGTAAAAACACGACCAGTAGGTCCGACAGCATGCGCCATGGCAATGGTCATGGAACCCGAGCCAGTGCCCGCCTCCAATACGCGCTGACCCGGTCCCACACTCATGGACATAAGGATGAAACCGATGTCTTTCGGGTACATGATCTGTGTGCTGCGTTTCAGATCGACGAGCAGGTCAGCCAGGGAAGGTTGGAGCATGAAGAATGGGCTGCCCTGATGGCTGAACACCTGGCAGCCCCAAGGCTTGCCAATCAACTCATCGTGGTTGAGTATGCCACGGTGGGTGTGATAGGTGCCGCCTGGAAGCAATGGAAAAATAAAATGCTTATGCCGTAGACCGACCAACAGTGCGAGGTCACCAGGTTGAGCATGGGTGGACGACAGGTTCCAGGGCATGGCAATTCCTATTGGGTTTGGTCAAGGATTAGTGGAGATTTGATCAAGGTTTCAAGTTCTTGACAAAGAAATCTGCAATGGCGTTATAACAGATCACGCGATTTGCGTGTTTTAACACATCGTGACCTTCATCTTCGAAAAGCAATATCTGCACATCCTTGCCCTTTTTCTTCAGATCGGCGACCAACTGCTCTGATTCATTCGCCACTACGCGTGGATCGTTACGCCCCTGAATAACCAGCAGCGGACAGGCAAGTGCATCGAGATAGGTCTTTGGGGAGCGCTCTTGCAAAAATAGCCGACCCTGCGTGGTGCCGGAATCTCCCAACGAGATCTTAAGGTATGGTTTCCAGGTTTCAGGGATACGGTCACTAAATGTAAGCAGGTCATAGGGACCGAACATATCACAAGCAGCCGTCCATAAATCAGGGTGGCGGCCGACCTGCGTGAGGGTCATATAACCGCCATAGGAACGACCAACTACCCCCGCTTTTTTCAGGTCCAGTCGTGCGTCCTTGTGCAATACTTTTGTCATCGCATACACATGGTCGAGACGGTCCTGACCTCCCCAGTCGCGATCCACCTGGCGAGTAAAGTCAAGACCATATCCGGTGGAACCGCGCACGTTCGGCACAAAAACTGCGAACCCACGCATGGCAAGGAACTGTATCAGCGGCATTGAGAACCAGGAAAAATCCGGCCGTTCCTGACCCTGAGGTCCCCCATGGATGTAGTAAACCAACGGGCGTGGGCCATTAAAACCGAGCGATGCTGATGGAAGATAAAGTCGAGCGGAAATGCGCGCGCCATCGAAGGAAGTGAATGAAGCGTCCTCGCCTACGGAAAGCAGGTTTTCAGGGATGCCGAGAATCTTCTCTTCCGTATGCATGACGATGGTCTCACGTGTTTTCCCTTCAACAGTGTAGACCTGGGTCGGGCTGACTGCACTGGAGAAGGAAAGAATGAACCGGTCACCCGTTTTATCATAGTAATGGTGCTGGAGGACTCCATTCGACAAGTCCCCATCACCGACAATCACATATTTAAGACTCATGACCTGCTTGCTCTCGTTATAAATCCCCTCATATAACCAGGAGCAGCCATCAATATTAAAACTAATGCCGTAATGTGCCCCTTTCAAGTGTGACAGCCCGGTCAGCTCACCAATCCCGGAATGAATGACACCCTCCAGTTTTATCGGCTGGATTTCACCCGGTTTGGAAATATCGATCAGTCCAAGGCTGTATTTATCATCAAACATGGCTGAAGTGACGAGCACTCCCATTTCAGAGGGCGTCCATGCGGTGGAACCCAGACCGTTGGGAGGTATCTGCTCGCCTGGTGTGCGCTTATCGATCGGCTTTCCAAGGATGACCCGCTGGCTATCTTTTTCCAACAGATAAAGAACACTGTCTCCCATGGTATAGCCATCAATCACGAAGAGCCTGGAATGATCAACAGTGGGACTGGCTGGAATTGCGCCCCACTCGGACTCGGTCAATTTCTCCAACTCATTGGTCAGGAGGTTGCCGCGCCATGCTTCCTGTATGCCTTTATCCCGCCGCTCGGCATTGAAATAAACGATATTCTTTTCCTGATCACAATCCACCAGGTGGACACGATACTTCTCAAAGAAGTTCTTGAACGCCGGTTCTGGAAAGCCACCTTCAGCCGGGATCAGCACCGGTTGATAGTTCTCATCACCGTCATGATCGAGCATGACCAGGACCTTATCCAGCAGGGGAAAAACATAGAACGAATACCCACCGATCAAAACAGGGTTTTGGAGAGCGATATCGGAAGGCAAGAGCGGCTCCGGAACCGAACCACCGTAGTACATGCTGTATAGATTCAGGTGACCGGATAGATTACTGATAAAGAAAATGCGATCGCCCACAAGTTGTGGAGATAGATGCAAGCGGGCGGAGAGGAATGATTCAATGCGGGGATTCAAACCGGCGTCCTTTCAAGAGCTGTGGAAATTATTCCCATACCTTTCAAAAAGCCAACGCCCGGATGGTATTTCCAGGAAGTTCAAGCATGCTTAAAGCCCGGTAATCTTATCATGAAAGTCTTGACGAATTCCTAGCCGTCATATAAAATGTGGAATGTAAGTGGTAGGTGTTCGTGCTGGAATCGCTGGAAGCCGGTCCATGAGCAATCCACAAGGACCGGTATTTTTTAAACAAACCTCCGCACCGGATACCGAGCACTTCAATCCTATTCTTTTTTTTGATCACGTAAGGAGAAGTAATAATATGGCAGAGCGTGTGACCGGTACAGTAAAATGGTTCAATGCGTCGAAGGGCTACGGCTTCCTGGCGCGCGAAGGCGGTCCGGATGTTTTCGTCCATTACAGCGCCATTAAGTCCGATGGATTCCGAACCCTGCAAGAAGGCCAGCAGGTTGAATTCGAAATCGAACAGGGACCCAAGGGCCTTCAGGCTGCGCACGTCAAACCCCTCTAATCCAACAAATCGAACCTAGAAAATTCCTCCCTTCAGCGGGGAGGAATTTTTTTATTTGGAGAGGATGAACGACTGCGGCTGATCTCCACCCTGCTCAACCATTCGCCGCCGAAGAGGAAAACCAGGCTCCCGATGGTTGCCATGCCGGAATTGACCGGACCCGTGGCAGCAAAACTCCAACCCAACTGGGCGCCAACGATATGCCCGACCCAAAATCCCACCCAGGAAAGGATGACGAAGAACAACAGCCTTTTGAGACTGCCGCCTTTCCAAAAATGGAAAGCGGTGCCGTAGACTGACGATAAAATGATCCCAAAAAGGATGGCAGGAAAAGTCATGTTTTTCTCCCTGTTTCCGTCATTATACCATGACTCGGCTATGCGCAGATTAAACGATCAAACCACCACCGAGGACCAAATCACCTTGATAGAAGACTGCGGCTTGCCCGGGCGTGATGTCACGCTGAGGTTGGTCAAAGCGGACTGACGCTCTGTCCCCTTCCAACGGTGTGACAGTTCCAGGAGCCAACCTGGCAGTATAGCGTGTCTTTATTTCGGAACGAAACGTTCCAGCAGGCGGCTCTCCAGCGATCCAGGAGACCCCTTCCGTCACCAGTGTCGATGAACCAAGTTCGTCCTGCTTTCCAACCACCAGTGTGTTTATGGACACATCCTTAGCCAAAACGTACATGGGCACGGACGCAGCGATCCCCAGACCTTTTCGTTGTCCGATCGTATAGAAAGCCAAGCCCTGGTGCTCCCCGATAGTCTCCCCGGTGCGCGTCACGATCGGACCGGGATGATGGATCCCAGGTGCATTTCGCTTTAGGAAAGTGCGATAATCCTGCCCGGCTAAGAAACAAAGATCCTGGCTATCTGAGCGCTGAGCGGTAGGCAAGCCAAATGTTCCGGCAAGTTGACGGACTTTCGATTTAGGGTAACCACCGACAGGGAAAAGGGCTCTGGTTAGCTTTGCCTGTGTAAGGACGTGCAGGACGTAGGACTGGTCCTTGGAGGCGTCCACCGAGCGTAAGAGTTGCCAATTTCCATTATCCGACTTTCGGGTCAGCGCGTAATGACCGGTTGCCAAATATTCCGCACCATGGGCGACGGCATGCTTAAGCAAGAAATCCCATTTTATCTGGCGGTTGCAGATCAGGCAGGGATTGGGGGTTATGCCCTGAGCGTAACCATCGAGGAATGTTTGGACAACAGTGGAATAAAAAAGATCCTTCGCATCGATAACATAGAAAGGGATATCAAGTTTTGCAGAAACCCGGCGGGCCAACGCCAACGAATCGGGAGTACAGCAACGATTGGAATCCTCCCGGCCGGTTTCGCTCCACAAACGGAGCATCATTCCTATGACTTCATAGCCCTGCTCCTTAAGCAATGCAGCAGCGACGGAAGAATCCACCCCGCCGGACATAGCGACGACAACTTTTTCCTTCATAATTTACTATTTCAACTCCCTGGCTTTTGATACCAGGGCGGGGAGTGCCGCCAGGAATGAATCAACCTGCGCCGGGGTGGAGCCGCTGCCCAGCGTCACGCGTAAGGAACCCAGCCCCCATTCACGTGAGAGACCAATGGCAGCCATCACCTCGGACGGTTCAGGATTGCCGGTTTTACAAGCTGATCCAGAGGAACATGCAAATCCAGCGGCATCGAGTAATGTCAGCAGAAGGTTCCCGTCAACTCCTTTGAATGCGAAACTGGCGTGGTTTGGCAGGCGTTGAGAAGGGTGCCCGGTAAGCCGGGCAACGGGTATGTCCTCGAGGACAGTACTGATGATCCTATCCCGCAGCGGCAGGAGACGGGCAGTTCGTTGTTCCCGTTCCTCTATCGTCAACCGAAGCGCTTCGGCAAAGCCAACGATATACGGCACGTTTTGAGTGCCGGCACGCAGACCACCCTCCTGGCTCCCGCCAGTCTGGACAGGCTGGATGGGTGTCCCGCGGCGGATGTATAAAACCCCGACGCCTTTCGGACCGTAGAACTTGTGACCGCCAAGGGACATCAAGTCAACTCCAAAGGATTGGACATCGACCGGTAAATAGGCAGCTGCCTGGACTGCGTCAGTGTGAAATGGTACATCATGGTCCCGGCAGATGGCTGAAATGGCAGCAATCTGATTAATGGTCCCGATCTCATTATTTGCGTACATCACCGAAACGAGTGCGGTGCCTGAACAAAGCGCAGCTTCAACAGTTTGGGGTAAAACCGCGCCAAATTCATCCAATCTTAACCACTCAACTTCAAAACCATCGCGCTGACCGAGCTGTCCGGCAGTTTTGCTGACGGCGTGATGCTCCGCCCGGTTGGTAAGGATCCAATTGGTGCCTTGCTTTTCGCGCATGGCAAAAGCCACCCCGCGAAGGGCAAGATTGTCCGACTCGGAACCACAGGAAGTGAACACGATCTCATCCGGGTGGCAATTCAAGAGCGAGGCGACCGTTTCACGTGCAGTTTCGATTGCGGATTCAGCCCGCTGCCCAAAAGAATGGATGGAGGAGGGGTTACCAAACGCTCCACTAAAGTATGGCAACATGGCATCCATTACACGCGGGTCAACCGGGGTTGTGGCTGCGTAATCCAGATAAATTGGGTCTATCATAAGAAATAATTATACCGCCTTACCCGACCCGTCCGTACTGAACGGGAATCCCGTGCCAATCGGCTGCCAATCCCCCGTCCGGGACAAAGATCTGAAAAAAAGAGTATCCCGGAGGGGATGATATAATCCCGCCTGCATATGCAACCGAACCTGCACCAGAACCAACTCACCCACCAGACCAGCAATTATTCGGTCACGATCCCGGTATACGAGGGACCACTTGACCTGCTCTTGCAACTCATTGAGCACGCGGAGATGGATATCACAGCCGTAGCGCTTGCACTGGTCACGACACAGTACCTGGCTCATATCCATCAAATGCAGGTGCCAGCAGACGAGATATCCGCTTTCCTGGTGGTGGCAGCAAAATTATTACAGATCAAATCTGAGGCGTTGTTACCCAGACCACCGGTGCGGGAAACCGGGGATACGGATCCAGCGGAGGACCTGGCGCGCCAACTGAGGATCTATAAACGTTTCAAGGAACTGGCAAATTGTCTGGAAGAACGCGTCTCCAAGAATCTGCGGACATATTTACGGGTTGCACCGCCCCCCAAGGTTGAAGGCCGGTTGGATTTATCCAACATTTCACTGGACGACTTATTATCCGCGGCGGAGGGGGTCTTTGCGGAAGAAGCAGAAAAACAGGCGCTTGGGACGGTGATCTCAGCACCTCGCATAACAATCCGGGAACGAATCGCACTGATCGCCGAACGACTGGCTAAAGGTCGCGATGCAACATTTCGGGGACTGCTCGGCAAGAATCCGACCCGCCTGGAAATTGTAGTCACCTTCCTGGCGTTGCTTGAGTTGGTGAAACGGTACCGGGTTGCCGCCCGACAAGAAGCACTCTTTAGCGACATCCAGATCGAAAAAATGGAGGAGTGGGGAATGGACGAAGAACTGGAAATAGAATTCGAGTAACTGCCGGTCTTGGGATGGTCGTTTTATTTGCGCGACCATTCAATCCGTTGTACACTAAATTTGATGGATATATAAAGGAGGTTGTTGGTATGAGTTCAAATGCTATTAATGGCTTATATTATTTACGTGATGCAATTGCCTGCCTGGGTGTCCTGGCTGGTCTGGGTGGGGCGGTTTTCCTCTTCATCCGAAGGAAAACCTTTCCTGCCATTCTGGCGCTAATCGGTTTCTTGCTTCTCGGTATTGAACCGTTGCTGGATATCATTATCTGGCGTCTTCTCAGTTTCGACTCCTCCGCCAATTTTGATACATTGAATACAGTCTATGCTTGTACCAGCGGCCTGACCATGTTCCTGGGAGCGATATTAATTGCCATGGCTTTTATTTTGGGATTCCGGGAGCCTAAACTAGGACCGCCTCCACCCGAGGAAGTCCCCGCAACAGACGTACCATCCGTTTCTTAATATTACGAAAAAAGGTCTACGACAAAGAAATGAGAAGAGCGAACCTTCTCATTTCTTTGTCATTAATACAAACCGGCTCAAGATTAAACCCAGCAAGGCACCGGCGCCATCGATGACCAATGCGTCGACCAGACTGGGATGCCGGCCAGGAATAAAGGATTGGTGGAACTCATCCGTCAGGGCATACCCGACCGCAATGATTACTGCCAGCCACCAGAGCTGCCTTTGAAAGCCCAGTCCATACCAAAGCGCCGATGCGAGGAGAGCGTACCCAATCATATGTGCGCCCTTTTTAACAATTAGGTCCCATAATCCAAAGCTTGGCATTTCCTTAGCCGGAATGGACGAGAACCCGAATATCACAATCATCACCGCCAAAGCGGGGAGCCAACGCAAGAATCTCATGGCTCTGCCAGGAACTTCAACAATTCCCGGTTGAAGATTTCAGTTTGGTCGACCGGGACAGGATGTCCGGCATGAGCGATGATCACCTGGCGTGCTCCCTGAATCCCGCGAACCAATAATTGCTGGCGAGCCGGCGTTACGGTACTATCATCACTTCCGGTGATGACCAGGGTAGGAGATTTTATCTGGGCTAATCGACCAACGGAATTAAAGAGGCCGAGACTTGTCATGGCTTTGCGATAAGCACGCGGGTCGGCACGTGAAATGGTATCGATGAGAATAGCTCGCAATGGAGCATTTTGCGGACCGGGAAAAATCCGATTGGACACCACTTTCGCCTGAGCTGAAAGCCCAAGCGTATTAACCAGGATGAAGCGCTGCAAAAAATACAAACAGCCGCTTATCGTATCCGGTCGGAGGCTCGCAAAGGTGCTGACTAGAACCAGTTTACGAAGCAATTGCGGGTAGTCCAGGGCTAATTGTTGAGCTATCGTTCCGCCCATCGAGAGCCCGACCACATGCACTGTCCCCAGACCCAATTCTTCAATCAATTCTGCAACCCCGGCAGCAACCCTGGAAATACTCCAGCCGCGACCATCATAGGGAGAAGCACCAAAGCCCGGGGTATCCGGGGCGATCGGGCGATAGCCAGCAACCACTAAGGCAGAAATCTGTAAACTCCACGAGTTTGAAATCGGCACCAAGCCCATGGAGAAGGAGGACGGGTGTGGATCCTTGCGGATTGGGATCAATGAAGTGAAGAGGCATCATTAATTGGAAATAAAAAGCCCTCTGCCAGGCAGGGGGCTGGTTTGGTTTTATTTAGGTTCAATTTTGGGCGGTTCAGAATTTTGCTCGGCGTCCTTTTCGTCTTTTTTCTCATCCGCTTTACCTGATAAATTGTCCCTGAAAGCACGGATGCCTTTGCCGAGTTCACCGGCCACTTTACCGATGCGACCTGGTCCAAACAGGATCACAATGATCACAAGGATGATCAGCAGTTCAGGTAAACCAAAATCGCGTAGGAAACTCATACAATACTCCTCTCGTCGTTACCGACGGAGACTAATTTACCACATTCAAACGAAAATGACTAGTTACTGCGGATGAGATTCCAAACCTGTTGGATGTGTGAGCGGTCATGAGCAGCAAAGAAACCGACCAATTCCAGTAAATTAGTAGGGCCGAACATGGAGTGCCTGGCGGGTCTGGACCATTCGTTCTTTAATGTCTCCAAATGACTGATAGTAGCCTTGCGGGTTAATAAAAATTCATGGAGCGCAGCGGATCCATCCTGAGCAGAATAGATACGTTCCTTAACCCAGGGCTCAGTGATCTTACCTGCCAGGAACGGATTATTCTCATCCAGGATGGCACGAACCGCAGGCAAGTGAACTTCCATTTCTACATCGCGCAGATGGCAAATTACTTCCGTCAGGTTCCACTCTGCAAGCTTGGGCCTGGTTGCCCAGGTTTCCGTATCAAGCATACCGGTTAAAGATGCAAGGGCAGCGGGTGTCGAACGCAAATTGGCGAGTGTTGCCTGGGGGGTTTGAAATTTATACCTGAGTGTGTCCGGATCGGTACCTTCCAGCCAGCCACGGAAAGATTCCAATGTCCCCTGGGGCACTCCGGTTGCATCAAAAGAAGTTTCGGGCGATTTTCGAACCAGATAAACAGGCAGCCCGGCAGACTGGGTGGGCTTTACTTCCCGATCAATATCATCCCCAACCATCACAACCGGGTCTTCTGGCCAGCCCAACTGTGCCAGCACCTCCGGATAATAGGCGACCGTCTCCTTGGTAAAGTGGCAATTTTCGTAGGAAGTGATAAGGGAATAAGGAAATTTCTCCGGAGCAAGACCAGCCCAACGCAAGCGGTGTTGAATCGCCTTAAGGGGGAAGAGCGGATTGGTGGCAATTGCGACCCGATAACCCTGGGCAAATGCCCATTCCATCAGGGCGAGGGCGGCTGGTATGGGTTTCGTCAGGGTACCCAAGCCGGGGAAAACCTCATCGTAAAAACGATCTATTTCAGGTTGAACGGATGGGCGATCCATCCCAAGGCGGGGAAAAAAGTGCGCGTCGAAGACTTCCTTCAAGGTCAACGCTGGATCCAGGTTGGACATCATGGCACGCGTGCCGCCCATTAATGCTGCAATCATACTCTCAGGCGGAACCAAGTGTGAAAGTGAGGATGACAGAGCTTTGAAATATGCCGGTATAAAGGTATCCGTGTTGGTTTCCAACAGGGTATCATCGAGGTCGAACAGCAGGGTGATGGTCATTGTTGTTGTTTGATTTTTCCCGATATTGAATTTAATGTTTTCTGCGGGGGTGCGCCCCGCAGAAAATCTATTTCCTCACTTCGAAAGCTGGAGGGATCGGATGGCACTCCCCGCAGCCAATGTACGGATCGAATCCGGACCGGTGAGTCTTCTCGCAATACGTAGCCACCCTAACCCGGCGTTGGAATGCGGCGGTTAGCGGGCGTGCGATCTCCGCTTTAAGGGTCATAAATTCACAGGCATTGGCGCGATCGATCGCAGGAACCGGGCAGGTGCGACACAGGTCACGGGTCCAAGCTGTACCAACCAGGCGACATTCCTCATGATCCCGGCCGCGATAATAATCACCGTAAAAATATTTACATTCGGTTCCGGCTGGAGTTTTCATCAGTATCCAATAATTAGCAAACTCCCGCAGTTGATCTCCTGCGGGAGGGTTCGCTCACACGCGGGTGACATACTCTCCGGTACGTGTATCCACCCGGATCGTATCGCCCACCTTAACAAAGTTCGGGCACTGGACTTCAACCCCGGTCTCAACCTTGACCTTCTTGGTCACACCAGTCGCAGTATCGCCACGCACAGCCACTTCCGCATAAACGACTTTCAGATCGACCGAAGTCGGCAATTCGATATCGAGTGCTTCACCGTCATAAAAAGTCAGCTTGCACTCCATCCCTTCCTGCAGGAAGGCGGCCGATTTACCAATCACATCGCGCGGATATGCCTGGTTGTTCAAAGGTTTGCTGATCCATGAAGTAATAATTATCGCCATCATTATATAGATACTGGACATTATGAAAATCGAGGCGAGCTTCTTGAACCTGACTGCCGGAGATGAAGGTCTTTTCAATATTGGAGCCGGAACGGAGATTGCGCGCCTTAATTTTTATGGTCGCGTTGCCACGCCCAGGTTTATGGTGGCTATATTCAACCACCTTAAACAGGTTGCCGTCCAGTTCGAATGTCACACCTTTGCGGAGATCATTTACATCAATCATGGGTTCTTCCTTTATTAAAATTGCAAGCGGGCGGGATTATACTGCCAGTTACCGGAACGTGGCAAGGGAGTGACTGACCAGCCTGTGATTTTGAATGAAAATCAGTGGTGTTTTTCCGAGCCTGGTTCATCACGCAAAAGCTCGACCGCATGAGCCAGGACCGGGAGCAGGAAGGTAATATTCTGAACCGCCGCTTTCGGGTTTCCGGGGAGATTGATGATGATCGTCCTGCCTCGAATGCCTGCCACGCCCCGGGAGAGCATGGCGTGCGGTGTCGTTTTCATACCATCCAGTCGAATGGCTTCAGCCAACCCTGGAGATTCGCGATCGATGACCTGGCGGGTGGCTTCCGGTGTAACATCGCGGTGGGGCGAAGCCGGTCCCGCCGGTGGTTAGAATAATATCGAACTCACAACTGTCGGCCCAGGTTGCAAGGGTTTCACGCACAGTATCACGATCATCCGGAACGATTAACTGAACGAGTCACCTGCCAGCCCTGAGCGAGGAGAACTCTGGTCAATGCCGGACCAGACAGGTCAGGCCTTTCCCCACGCGAGGAGCGATCCGAAGCTGTCAAGATCCCAAAACGAAGAGGGGCTGTTGATACCGGCACGGGGGGTTTAGTTTTTGGCATTTGGTTGCGCTATTCCAGACGACAAAATTAAATGAGATCCTTACCGTAAGTGTAAAGGTCGTCCATTCGTGCCCATCCCAGCCGTTCATAGAAATGGATCGCACTGTGATTATCCGTTGTGACGAGCAGATAGCAACGGATGCATCCTTTTGATCTGAGGCGGTTCTCCAATTCATCCATCAGCAAACGCCCGACACCTTGTGTTCGATAGCGTTCCACGACAGCAAGATGATAGACCATGCCGCGCCTGCCATCGAAGCCACCCAATACTGTTCCAATCACCTCATTATCAGATTCTGGCAACCAGGAACAAGTCGGGATCGCGTTGAAGTTTCTTGCTGATCTCTTCCGGTTCGTCGGATACGCGCGAGGTGAATTCCGGGTCCCGCATTTTCCCAAAGAAGACGAACTTGTGCATAATCGTCGGGATAATGAAAGTCCCGAATTTTAATATCAGGCTTTGGCATCTGGGAGTAATTTGCGAATTTTCGTGAAAAGGTCATCCGGCATGTACGGCTTGAGCAGGAAGTCGTTCGTGCCGGCGGCCAGACATTCACCAGTCTTATCGATTCCGGAAGCCATAATGATATTTAACCCGGATAAGTCGGGGGTTGTGCGGATCTGACGAACAACATCCAATCCATTCCGGTCGCCGAGATAAATGTCGATCAATAGAATATCCGGTTTCTCCTTGCGGATATTTTCCATCAAATCGCCCTTCTTATCCCAAAGGGTCGCCACCTGGTAACCCTCCATGCCGAGCAGAGTCTTCAGCAGGGCTACCATGGTGAAATCATCGTCTGCCAGTAATACTTTAGCCATTCTTCTGTACTCGCTGGTTTTTCCGGCCGTTTTTCGGGAGGCGTTCCAAGGCAGCCTTCAATACGTCATTGACCGTCTCGGCATAAATAAAGGAGAGAGCATTACGGACCTCATCCGGTACATCTTCAACATCCATTTCGTTCCGTTTTGGAAGGATGATCGTTTTAAGCCCGGCGCGATGGGCGGCAAGCATTTTTTCCTTGATGCCCCCAACCGGCATCACCTGACCGCGGAAGGTGATCTCACCGGTCATACTGACGCCTTTCTTGACCGGCCGCCCTGAGATCAATGAAACCAGGGAAGTTGCCATCGTGACGCCTGCCGAAGGTCCGTCCTTGGGTTGAGCGCCCGCGGGAATATGCAAGTGAATATCGGATTTATCAAAAAAATCCTTTTGTAAACCAAGCTCAACAGCATGCGAACGAACATACGATAAGGCCGCACGGGCTGATTCCTGCATCACGTTTCCAACTGAACCGGTAACCTGGAAGCCTTTTGCCCCCGGCATCTTTGTCGATTCGATGAACAAAATGTCGCCTCCAAATGGAGTCCAAGCCAGCCCGGGGACGACGCCCGGGATCGAGGTGCGGGTGTCGATCTCCTCCGTCTCAAGGAAGACAGGATGCCCCAATAGGTCCCGAATTGATTTACCGGTGATCCGTGCTGACTGTTTTTTACTTTCGGCAATATTTGTTCCGATCTTGCGGCAGATACCGCCAATCTTTCGTTCAAGATTGCGGACACCTGATTCCCGAGTGTACTGGTTGATTATGACCTTGAGTGCATCGACATTAAAACGTACTTCTTCCGGGCGAAGCCCATTCTCACGCATCTGCCTAGGTATAAGATAACCCTTGGCAATGGCGATCTTTTCGCTTTCTGTGTAACCGGAAAGGTGAATGATCTCCATGCGATCCAGGAGGGGAGGCGGGATGGTTTCCAGCGTATTAGCAGTTGTAATGAAGAACACCTGTGAAAGATCATAGGCGACTTCCAAATAATTATCCCGGAATTCGACATTTTGCTCAGGGTCGAGGACTTCAAGGAGTGCCGAGGCGGGATCGCCATGAAAGTCCATTGTCAATTTATCGACTTCATCCAGCATGAAGACCGGGTTATGTGACTCGACCCGCCGCAAGGCTTGCAAGATTTGACCCGGCATTGCACCGATGTAGGTCCGTCGATGACCGCGGATTTCAGCCTCATCGCGTGTACCGCCCAGGGAGACACGGATAAATTTACGCTCCATGGCACGTGCAATGGACTGTCCCAGCGAGGTCTTGCCGACCCCGGGAGGGCCAATAAAGCACAGGATTACGCCCTCACGCTCACGACGAATGAGATCCGTGGAGGGTTCAATTTTTTCATCCTTCCGATCGAGGCGGAGTTTACGGATGGCCAGAAATTCCAGGATACGTTCCTTGACATCCTGTAAACCATAGTGGTCCTGGTCAAGGATCTGGCGAGCATGGGCGATATCCAGGTTGTCGGTTGTGTTCTGCGTCCAGGGCAGGGTGACGAGCCAATCAAGGTAGGTACGGATTACCCCGTATTCAGCCGCGGCAGTCGGCAGGCGGGATAATCGGTCAACTTCCCGCCGGGCCTGCTTTTCGGCTTCCTCGGGCATCTTCGCCTTTTCAATCTTCTGGCGGAATTCATCCACCTCGACAGCCTGTTCGTCATTCTCCCCAAGTTCCTTCTGGATGGCCTTCATTTGTTCGCGCAGGAAATATTCCCGCTGAACCTTTTCGATCTCCGAACGGGCTTGATTCTGGATCTTCGCGCCCAGGGAAAGTACTTCCGTTTCCCTGACAAGCAGGTCGACCAACTTCTCCAACTTAGCCTTGGTCGAATCCAGTTCGAGCAAGGTTTGGGCATCTTTTAATTCGATACGCTGGAAATTTGCGATGGTGTAAGCAGTCTGGAGCGCGTCTTCGAGGGCCGTAATGGAGGCAACCAGTTCTCTCGGGATGGAGGGGGTCAGGTTGGATATCTGTTCAAACTGGTCGCGTGCCGAACGTGCCAAGGCATCGATCTCCAGCCCTGCTTCGACCGTCTCAGGTATGACTTCAATCCGAGCCTTCAAGTACGGTTCGGTCTCGACAATTTCCACCACGTGAAAACGAATCAACCCCTGCACCAGGAGCCGAATGGTATTATCCGGAGCCCGGAAGAGGCGGTGGACAGTCGCGATCGTTCCGATATCGTACAGGTCAGCCGCACCCGGCTCTTCAATTTCAGGGTTACGCGCTGCCACCAGACCGATGAGTTTCTCAGTGGTACTGGAGACGTCATCCACTAGTTTAATCGAACGAGTTTGACCAATGGTCAATGGAACAGCAGTCTGAGGGTAAACCACCACCCCGCGTAGAGGCAATACAGGAATGATGTCCGGATACTTCACTGAATCGGCTTCAAGAGGAGCGGGATGCGGAAGTTCCTGATCCTCACCCTCTTTCTTCTGAAGGCGTGTGAAAATGGATGGCAGGAATAATTCTTCAAGGGATGTATCGTTCTCCTGGAGCCAGTCGAAAACGTCGAGTGGGCCGGTATGCCAACGGGATGCAGACATAAGAATAGGTTCAGCCTCTGATATTAATGTTTGTGGGTGTGATCTTTGGTAACACCAAGTTCAAAAATCCGTCTTCATAATCCGCCACGGCTTTACTGACATCCACACCTGCGGGAACTTCCACTGATGTGCTGAACTCGCCGAAACGGATTTCCATCTGGTGATAGGCACGACGTTCGGGGGATTCCAGTCGGGCACCGCTAATGACAAGAAAGTTATCTTCAACGTCAATCGTAAAATCAGACTGGCGCATGCCGGCAACTTCGACCCGGACGATAAAACTGGCATCCGTTTCGAAAACATCGGTAGGGGGACTCCAAGAGTAGCTATGAACACTGACTTGCCAGCCGATGGCCCGCATACCGGTGAAGGAATACTCCATTTGATGGTCTCGTGCGCGCAGTAGAGACATGGCTTCCTCCTTACTTCAGGGCGGATTTTGCAGCCGCGAGTACTTCGGCGTAATTTGGTTCCTCTCCCAGAGCAGGCATGTAAGCCACGTAGATGATCTTTCCCGCCTTATCGACCACGAAGACAGCCCTGCGCAGGACGCGGGCTTCCTTGATGAGGACACCATATTTTGGACCAAAATCAGTAGACAGGTGATCGGATAGAACGACTACCTGATCAACCCCCGCCGCACCGCACCAGCGTTTCTGGGTGAACGGCAGGTCAGTGCTGATGACCAGGATGGCGATATCCTTGCCAAGTGCCGCTGCTTCTGAATTGAACCGACGTGTTTCACGATCACAGACATCGGTTTCCAGTGATAATACGGCGTTGATAATCCGAACCTTGCCCTGCGTATCCGCCAATCCCTTGAATGGTGCCCAGTCGAGGGTCTGTGCTGTAAATTCTGGTGCCGTCTGGCCAGATTTCAAGTCGGGACCGATGACTGTTACATCCTGGCCTCTAAATTTAATGATCCCAAAACGTTCAGCGCTCATAAGCCTCCTGTTCCATCCCGGCCTCATCTCTGCGAGATGGGAGCCGCAGTACCACTAAGGTGCCCCTGCCGAGTCTCGAACTCGGAACCTACTGCTTAGAAGGCAGGTGCTCTATCCATTGAGCTACAGGGGCTTTGGATGAAATTATACGTCTTCCCACTACCTTTAAGGAACCAAAAATGGTTTTAAACCTTTGTAAATGCGCGGCCCTGAAATCGTCTTCAAGATGGTATCTGCGGGGCGATTGATCTTTCCGGCAAGCTGCTCCGCTGACATGGGAACATTTCCATTCGCCAGAAGCAGGCGGAAAATGGCATCCACGAGGGCAGTATGCTCGTCGAGAAAGCCGGGCTGCTTCGCACAGTGACTGATAAGGGTATTCTGAAGCCCATCCAATTGGCGGACTTCAGCTGTCTCCGGATCAACCCAGTCTATCATCTGTCCTTCAGGCAGGTTGGCGTAGGCTTCCTGGTGTTCCTGGCATAACAAGCTCTGCAGTGCAATATGCCAGTTATTATCATTGGCACGCCACCATTCAAAGTCGATATGGAAAGGCGTATGCAAGGTGGGCTTGATAAGACTGAGCTTTTTAAGTTCTGTCATTCTCAGCCTCGGATTCAGCCAAACGATAATGAAGGTCACCTACGTGTTTATAATCCGAACTGGTAGTCAGGAATGCCAGCAAGGGTCCTGGAGGACAGCGTCGCAGGATATTGAGTGCCGAATATAATTCCTGGGCGTGCACATGTTCCTGTACATTGAGCTTGACCAATTCCTGCATGATATCCGCAACGAGCTGTTGAAAAGGCAGGTGTTTTTTAGCGATCTGTTCACACGCTTCATCCACGCCGGCTGGATCAGGCACGGCGATGACCATGCGCTCGTTGAACTCGGATGTCAAGTTTTGCTTGAGCATGGCAAAAACTATGCCGCCATCGCTACCTACCAGGACGGTCCGCACCCAATCGCGCGTCGGGCGGCGGGTCTTTGGCGTTATGACCACATGCCCGGGTGTCTTACTCTTCGCGACCGAAACCAGGCTGCCTGGAATTAATCCATATTTCTGATAGAGCGGTCCAAGACCGGAAACATATCCATGCGTGCGGACTACCCAGGCAGGAATCTCCTCCTTGGATTGCCCATCGACGACGGTAAAACGAACACGTGGTGACTCGTATGCTGTTGGGAATAACGCGCGTGCTCGCAGAGAGACCGGCAGCGTGCCAGCCCGCCAGTGAGGATAGCTAAGGCTGATGACAATTTCATCTGCCGATTTTTCCGACGGATTTCCAACCACCAATTCATCATCCAGTTCGGTTTCGAGCGCCAGCATCTGGTTTGTCAGGACCGAGCGGTCGTAAGGTATCTCAATATACCGCAAGGTGGCGGGAATCGTCTGGACATCCCCGGGCTCGAGGCGTTTTAGAAACCAGAGCACCTCCCCGGCAGGACCTACTTCGTCGAAACGACCATCCTCCTGCAGGGCATAATTCATGGAGAACTCGATCAGTTTCGGGTTTACATGCCCGGATATTTCCAATTGTTCGAGAAGCGCCTTTGTGCTGAGAGGTTTGCCGGCTGTCTCATCCAAGACCGCCTCGGCCAGATTTAGATTGCCAACATTGATGTCCATCAACAAAGCACGCGGGAACCATGACCCGGTGATTTTAACCAGGTCTTCTTCTGCGGATAGGGCGCTCTCCAGTTTGCGCTCAATTTCGGCTCCAAATGCCGATATAACGTTTTCGGGGTTCAATAACTGATCATCCACCGCAATTTCCACAGGGTGGTTCAAGGTATGGGATGCCAACCCCGAAGCAAATAAATGGGATGTTCCACCGTCCAATTCGACCGCGATCACATTAAATTCTCCGAGTGTCGGATTTACGCCCGGTCGAATACTGGTGACCCTACCTTTTTTCCAATCCATTGCCGGAAAAACCAGATCCTCCCCCACCTTATACTGTCCTTCGGGTAGATAAATATTACCAATCGATTCCTGCTGTTTTATCAGTGCATTCCGCTCGGACTGGATGCGCTCCTCCACAATAACCGGAACAAGCTCCTGCTCGGTAAGGGGTGTTTCCTTTTCAAATAAATATGTGCTTAGGTATTCCAGATCCTGTTTGCTGATAGAGAATGTCTGCCAGTAGTCCGCAGGCAAAGTAAGAGAAACGCTTGCCATAATCTGCTTTCGTATTTTAGATTACCCACTCGGGGCTCGGTAACATTTTTTTAGTACGTCCTACAGTGGATTATTATACACTACCTTGACAGGGCCTCCTGGTTGACTTAGGATTGACAGCGAGGTGCATGATGCGCATTGGCATGATGGCGGACGTTTACAAGCCGCATGTGAGTGGGATCACCAACTATATTTCCTTAAATAAAGAATTCCTGGAACAGGCTGGTCATGAGGTCTTCATCTTCACCTTCGGAGACCTTGATTACCCCGACGATGAGAAAAATGTCATCCGCTCCCCGGGCCTGGCACTGGTGGATACCGGCTATTATTTAAATTTCCGCTACAGCCGGAAAGCCAAGGCGCTTTTACTGACCATGGACTTGATCCATGTCAACCATCCATTTCTAAGTGGACGACTGGCAATGCGCTATTGCCGCCCTGTTCATATTCCAATTGTATTTACCAATCACACCCGTTACGACCTGTACGCCCAGGCTTATATGCCGCTGCTGCCCGAAGAGATCAGCAATAGTTTCCTCCAGAGCTATATGCCACCCTTTTGCACGGCGATGGATCTTGTTATCTCACCATCTCCCGGAATGGCTGACGTTTTGCGAAAATTAGGCGTGACCAGTTCGATCGAAGTAATCCCGAATGGTGTTGACCTGAAGCGATTTCAACAGACAAGTGAGAACTGCCGTGCTGAACTGGGGTTTTCTCAAGAGGATATCCTGGTAATTTATTCGGGGCGGCTTGCTCCTGAAAAAAATGTTGACTTTCTTCTACGTGTTTTTGCCGGTGTTGCAGAGACAGTGGATAAAGTACATCTGCTGTTGATCGGCAGTGGACCGGAAGAGCCAGATCTAATAAAATTGTCCAACGACCTGGCGATATCCGATCGGGTTCATTTCCTCGGAATGGTCCAGTATGAACGCGTCCCTCAATACCTGATGATGTCCGATATATTCGTGACAGCCTCAGTCACGGAAGTTCATCCTTTATCGGTTATCGAAGCGATGGCTTCCGGTTTACCGGCTGTGGGCATCCATTCGGTCGGTGTGGGTGATACCATCGAGGACGGAGTGACCGGTTTTCTTGCAAGCCAGAGCCAGGCTGCATTCGCTGCGAAATTAACCCGACTTTGCCTGGACCGCAACCAGCGGCGAAAAATGGGGAACGCAGCGAGAAAAGCCTCGGAAAAATATGCCATCGAATCTACAACAAAGGTACTGCTTGCGAATTATCAACGTCTCGTCCTCCAAGCTCTGCCGGAACGAAACAGTTTCCGCTCCCGTTTGAGGTCGATTGTGGAGAATTTACGAGGATGACCAATCAGAAACAGGCTCTTGGGCGCTGGGGCGAAGATATTGCTGTGAATTACCTTGAAGCTCACGGTTATCAGATCCAAAACCGCAATGTCCACGCAGCACACGGAGAGATTGACATCGTTGCCAAAAAAGATCAACTCCTGGTTTTCGTCGAAGTCAAGACGCGCAGCTCACACTCCTTTGCATATCCAGAAACCTCTGTGACAGCACGGAAGCGAGCATATATGCTTTCGGCGGCAGAAGAATACTTCGCCTCGTACCCAGACTGCGGAGAAACATGGCAATTCGATGTAATTGCCATTGAAAGAAAGCCTGGCGGGAAAACACAAATTGAGCATTTTGAAAACATCATCTCCTGATCCAATGCTGAATATGAATCCAATGCAAGAGGAAAGGATATTGCCTCCCCTGGTGGTAATTGTCGGACCCACCGCGGTAGGTAAAACCCGGTTAGCTTTGGAACTGGCTGAACGGCTGAGTGAAGAAATCGTATCGGCAGATTCGCGCCTTTTTTACAGAGGGATGGATATTGGTACGGCAAAACCGACGGCTGAAGAACGCGCGCGTATCCCGCACCACCTTATCGATGTGGCTGATCCGGACGAAACATGGAGCCTGGCAAAGTTCCAGCAGGCGGCTAAAGAGGTGATCACCAACATACATGGGAGTGGGAAACTGCCACTCCTTGTCGGCGGAACCGGGCAATACGTACATGCCGTGACGCACGGCTGGGCGCCTCCAGAAATCTTGCCGGACGTCCGGCTTCGGTCTGTCCTAAATGATTTGGCACAATCGAATGGAACGGACTGGCTTCACGAGCGCCTGGCCATACTTGATCCTGTCTCGGCAAAATCCATCGATCCGCGCAACCTGAGACGAACCATTCGGGCATTTGAAGTAATTTTTCACACCGGAAGGAAGTTTTCAGACCAGCGCGGGCAACATGGTAGTCCTTATCACCTGCTAACCATCGGACTTATCCTTCCCCGCCAGGAATTATATGCACGCATAGATCAACGCATCGACGCCATGTTTTCGAACGGATTGTTAGATGAAGTGCGTGGTCTATTGGAAAAAGGATATTCCCCAGACCTTCCCACCATGTCAGCCATAGGTTATCGCGAGTGCATATCTGTTCAGAAAGGACTAATGAGCATAGAGGAGGCAAAAATCCGAATGAGACGCCTGACTCGAATCTTCGTTAGAAGACAGGCAAATTGGTTTAAAAGTAATGATCCGGAAATTCATTGGTTCGATCCCAGAGCAAACCCGGAAAATGAAATCGAGACATTAATCCGCTCGACGTTTTCAGAGATCCGGTAACATTTTCTCAAGACTTCAAAAGAATATATACCTTCCAAGCGGGAGTACCTCAATGATGATCAAACAAATCAAAACTGAAGAATTCATTCACAAATCCCAGCATCTGTGGGATATACAATCAATGTTATTAACCGCCGGGGACTTTAATGGGAAGCACTACAATACGATGGCGGTAGGATGGGGCAGCATAGGATACATCTGGAGGCGACCATTCGTCCAAGTTGTGGTCAGACCCACCCGTTATACATATGAATACATGGAAAAATATGAAACTTTTACCCTGTGTGCTTTTGCAAGGCAGTATAACGCTGCTTTACAACTGCTGGGAACCAGATCCGGGCGTGATGGGGACAAGATCGCTAAATCGGGCTTAACACCGGAAAGCTCTGAAAAGGTCGCAGCCCCGCGCTTTGCCGAGGCGGAGCTTGTTATCGAATGCCGAAAAATCTACTGGGATGATCTCAAGCCTGATCATTTCTTTGACGCTGGAATAGATAAAAATTACCCTCTCAAGGATTACCACCGGATCTACTTTGGAGAGATCCTGACCGTATATGGAGATGATCAATTCAGGTCATAAAAGAGTCAATAATGAGGACTGCACACAAGACCGACTGTCCCTGGCTGCAACATTACGATTTGGGTGTCCCCAGGAGTTTAGCTTATCCTGACATCGTTCTTTTTAAATTCCTCGAAGAATCGGCCAAAAATACCCCCCAAAAACCCTGCACCGTCCAAAACGACAAGATCGTTTCATATGAAGAAATGGATACCATTACAACCCGGATCGCAACGATACTGGTGGGGCTGGGCGTTCGCAAAGGGGATCGTGTGGGCATTTTTCTCCCCAACGTGCCAGAATTTGTAATGGCTTATTTCGGTATTCTCAAAGCAGGTGGCGTAGTTGTTGCAACCAACCCGGCATATACCCCACCCGAGATCGAATACCAGGTGAACGATGCTGGTATCGAAATCATGTTCGTAGCTGGTCCAGCTTATTTAAGACTCAAATCTGTCCAGCCAGCGACGAAGATCAGGATCATGATCGTATGCGGTGAAGCCGATCTTCAACCCGGCGATTTCCAATTCGAGGATCTTCACAATGCGAGTCCATCTCAAATGGTATCCGTAGGACCAGATGACACCGCTCTGCTGCAGTATTCGGGAGGAACAACGGGCCTATCGAAGGGTGTAGTGGTCCTGCACCGCAACCTGGTTGCAAATACCTTGCAGTTTAAAGCATGGATGGTCAGCCTCCATGAAGGGGAGGAGACCACCCTGCTGGCAATCCCCATGTACCACGTTTATGGGATGGTGTGTGGCATGAATTTATCAATGGCACTGGGTGCCACGATGGTCCTCATCCAAAATTTACGCGACCTCGACAGTCTGCTACACACGATCCAAAAGAATCACCCAACCTATTTTCCTGCAGTCCCCACCTTGTACAATGCGATCAACCAGCATCCGGATGTTCTAGCGGGGAAGTATGACCTCTCATCCATAAAAGCTTGTATTTCCGGTTCAGCACCGCTGCTGAAAGAAACCAAGGAGAAGTTCGAACGGCTTACGGGGGGAAAGATCTGTGAAGGTTACGGCCTATCTGAAGCGCCAACAGCCACCCACTGCAACCCGTTATTGGGAGTCAACAAAATCGGTTCGATCGGCCTTCCTTTGCCAGATGTGGATTGTCGGATTGTTGATGTCGAAACGGGCAAAACGGATGTGTCTACCGGTGAGGTCGGAGAACTGATACTGCGGGGGCCACAAGTAATGAAGGAATACCTTCACAATGCGACCGAAACCGAACAAACCCTCCGAGATGGCTGGCTGTTTACCGGTGACCTTGCTCGCATGGATAAAGATGGATATTTCTTCCTTATGGATCGTAAGAAGGAACTTATTAAACCAGATGGGATCCAGGTCTGGCCGCGAGAAGTGGAAGAAGTCATCGCATCCCATTTCAAAGTACAGGAAGTATGCGTAGCTGGGATACCGGACATCTATCACGGGGAGGCAGTTAAAGCATGGGTAGTTGTAAAACCCGGTGAGACTCTAACCGAGACTGAAATAAGAAATTGGTGTCATGAACGGTTGGCAAATTATAAAATACCGACCCAGGTGGAATTTCGTACGGAACTACCCAAATCAACCGTTGGCAAGGTTTTACGGCGCGAGCTGATCAGGCAACACAAAGAAAACACATCAAAATAAAAATCATTTTCATTTTGATGCTCACCAAATCTTGGTATACTGCCTTCCATGGCAGCCCCCATTATCATTGATGAAATCATTCGCAGTACTCGCAAGACCATCGCCATAGTCATTCAGGCAGATGGTAGACTGATCGTTCGCGCACCAGTAAAAATGCCCGATCGTCACATCCAAGAATTTATTAACAGCCATACCAAATGGATACTAAAGAAAAAGGCCCAGGCGCTGGCAGCACCGCGGCTAATAAAAAAGAATTTCACGAATGGTGAAAGATTTCTTTTTATTGGAAAGGAATATCCACTAACCGTCGTGACGAACCAACACCCGGGATTAACGTTCTCGGGTGGTCGATTCCATCTTGCCAAGAATTATCTCCCCAAGGCAAGGGAGGCCTTTATCCGTTGGTATAAAACGCAGGCCAGGGATGTCATCTCGAACCAGGTCGACCGGCAAGCTAGCCGTCTGGCGCTTTCTTATAAAAATATCCGTATTTCATCCGCCCGAACGCGCTGGGGCTCTTGCAGTGCAGCCGGCACCCTGAGTTTTACCTGGCGGCTGGTCCTGGCACCGATGGATATCATCGACTATGTGGTTATTCACGAATTGATCCATCTGAAAATCCGGAACCACTCTCCCAAATTCTGGAAAACGGTGGCAGAAGTAATGCCGGAATATAAAAGCTGTGTTTCCTGGCTCAGGAAAAACGGGCGAATGCTTTCCATGGATGGTAATTGATGCGCCGCGTTGTGCCCTGTTGTTCACATTACAATCTGGTTATTCCAGCCAATTTGCATCTTTAGCACAACTGATTTGAAACACGAAATTATCATTTTGATATCAAAAGCGCCCAAGAATGGGCGCTTTTGATATCTGGAATACATATTTTTGGTTGGAAATAACCGACGTATTGATCACGCCGGTTGTGGTGTGCCGCTTTTCTTTGGGAATGGAGGCGGGAATATTTTCTCGAATTCTTCACGTGTGAGCGTTTCCACTTCGAGCAGTTTGGTGGCGACTGCATCCAGCTCCAACCGATATTTCTTCAGGATCCGCTGCGCTTCTTTATATGAGCCATCCACCAGGATGCGGACTTCATGGTCAATCTGTTCAGCGACAGCCTCGGAATAATCCCTCTGCTCGGAAATTTCCCGGCCCAGGAAGATAAGCTCTTCCTTCTGACCATAGGTCATCGAACCGAGTTCATTGCTCATCCCCAGGCGGGTGACCATGGTGCGAGCCATGCGGGTTACATTCTCAAGGTCGTTGGATGCACCCGAAGTAATATCATCGAAAACCAGTTGTTCGGCGGCGCGCCCACCCAGGAAAAATGTTAATTGAGCCAGCATCTTCTTCCGGGAGGTGAGCATACGATCATCCTGGGGACGGTTCCAGGTGATGCCGCCAGCCATTCCGCGTCCAACGATCGTGATCTTTTGAACCGGGTCCGCTTCGGGGATGGCATTGATAACCACAGCGTGACCCGCTTCATGGTAGGCGAGGATTCGTTTTTCTTCCTCGCTAATCAGGCGGGACTTTCGTTCGGGTCCCATGATGACACGTTCGATTGCCTCTTCCAGCTCAGGCTGACCAATCGATTTCTTATTACGCCTGGCTGCCAGGATGGCGCTTTCATTGATCAAGTTTTCCAGATCCGCACCTACAAAACCTGGTGTTCCTCGGGCAATACTACCAAGATCAACGACCGGATCAAATGGTTTGCCACGTGCATGAACTTTCAGGATCGCCTCACGACCGCGCATGTCAGGCCGATCAAGGGTGACGCGACGATCAAAACGACCGGGGCGCAATAAAGCAGGATCAAGGATATCCGGACGGTTGGTGGCAGCAACAACAATTACATTCGTATCGGTGTCAAACCCATCCATCTCGACCAGCATCTGGTTAAGGGTTTGCTCACGCTCGTCATGTGAGCCACCCAAGCCGGCACCACGCTGGCGCCCGACGGCATCGATCTCGTCCACAAAGACTATGCAGGGTGAATGCCGTTTTGCCTGGTCAAAGAGATCACGTACACGACTGGCGCCCACCCCAACGAACATCTCGACAAATTCCGAGCCGGAGATCGAGAAGAAAGGCACTCCCGCCTCGCCAGAAACTGCTTTGGCCAGCAAGGTTTTCCCCGTTCCGGGTGGACCCACCAACAAGACACCTTTCGGTATGCGAGCGCCCAATTGGATGAATTTCTGGGGTTCCTTCAGGAACTCCACTACTTCCTTCAGTTCTTCCTTTGATTCGTCCACCCCGGCGACATCTTCGAATGTCACCGTGGGATGCTCTCCACTGAACATGCGGGCTTTCGATTTACCAAAAGCCATGGCAGCATTATTACTCCCTTGCGCCTGGCGGAAAATAAACCAGAAAAGCCCACCAATCAATAAGACAGGTATGATATAGGTGGCTAATGTCAGTATGCCAGCCCATGGACTGGGCGGCGTGACTTCAATTGCCACGGTTGTAAGTTGTGTCGGTTGAACGCCCAGAGCGAGGAGTTGCGAGACGAGCGTCGTCTCAGGCTCTTTACGCGCAGTCTGCTCGATCGGGCCGCTGGCGCTTGATGAAATAACAGTCAAACTATTATCATCATGGACAGTTATACGGGTGATCGAACCGGCTTCAATTTGCTGGGCAACCTGGCTGATGGTTAATGGGCCCGGAGTGTTAGGCTGCTGCTTGACATTAAAATAAACCATTGCCACGATCGCAATGAATAACAGGATATAAATAATGTAGGACTGATTACGTGAATTCACGAGGACCTCCTGTCCATGCCGATAGATTATACCAACCTCTATAGGTCTCTACCAGATTCACGTAATATATTATATAAAGTTCTAATAAATTCAGCATTTATTTGCCTTTATTGACCGGTGAAAAGCATAAAACGTCGTGAAAACTATCCCAGGTGGTTTTGTGGTAAACTACATTTATTCAGGTGTCAGGATACAATGGAAAATCGTGTGAAGAAGATCCTTTGCATTGAAGACGAAGATGAAATGATCGATTTGATTCGCTTGATCCTGAACAGGCGAGGGTTCGAGATCTATGGCGCCAATGGCGGCAAAGACGGTCTTCAGCGAATCCGAATGGACCATCCCGATCTGGTCTTACTCGACCTCATGATGCCCGAAATGGATGGTTGGGAAGTCTACCAACAGATGAAAGCGGATGAGTCGACCAAAAACATACCCGTCATTGTTGTCACAGCCAAGGCTCAAGCCATCGATAAGGTCCTTGGTCTGCATATTGCAAAGGTTGATGATTATATTACCAAGCCTTTCAGCCCCCAGGAATTATTAGCCAGCGTTGACCATGTGCTCAGCCTGAAAAAAGAGGCTTAGGAAGTCCAAATTGAACGGGGCGTTCAGAACGCCCCGTTTTCCTATTCCCTATGAAAACAATCCAGATCGAAAATATTGACCGGCCCCTATCTTCACCTATCCATGCCATCTACTGTGACAGTTTCATATGCCGCCTACGTGGACTAATGTTCCGATCAAACCTGGCTCAAGGCGCAGGACTACTCCTGGTCGAAGGACGTGATAGCCGGCTGGATACTTCCATCCATATGTTTTTTGTATATATGGACCTGGCTGTCGTCTGGATCAATTCCACCTTTACTGTTGTGGACACTGTTTTGGCGCGCGCATGGCATCCTGCTTATGCACCCCATCTGCCCGCCAGGTATATCCTCGAAATCCATCCATCACGGTTGGGTGAATTTAAAATTGGTGACCGGGTAGAGTACATAGATGGATAAAAAGATCTTCACCGGTGTACTTGTATTTATTTTATTATTTTCGACAACCCCGGTCTCTGCTCAAACCAGCACTCCTCCTCCCGGACCCGTGTATATTGTCCAGGCCGGTGACACATTATGGGATATAGCCGCCCGGTTTAATGTCACTGTGAATGATTTGATGGCTGTCAATCGCATGCCCGATCAGAACATTTTCCCAGGTGACCAGTTAGTCATTCCAGGGTTGGAGGGATTATCCGGCACTCTGGTTACTCAGTCGGTACCACTGGGAGAGAGCCTGCGCAGCCTGGCGAGAAAATACCAGGTAGATCCTGAACTACTCATAAAACTCAATCACATCGTAAGCCCCGATCAAATATTCGCAGGATATAACCTGATCCTGTTGAAACAAGCTGATCAACCAAGACTGACCGCCCAGGCAACACTGGGTAATAATGACACACTCTTAGAGTTGGCAGTTCGGCAGAATACCGATCCGTGGACAATCGCCCAGGCAAACGATATCAGCAGTCCTGAATACGCTTTACCTGGAGATGTGCTGCTACTGAATGGCGGATCATCCGACTCCACCAGCGGGGCATTTCCAGCACCAATCGTTTCCGCTGTTCTAGACCCACTGCCGATCACCCAGGGTGCGACCGTTCAGATCAAGATCAACCTGAGCCAGGAAGCGACCGTGACCGGTTTATTGGGAGACCATCCATTACATTTCTTTCAGGAACAAGATGGATCACAGGTGGCATTACAAGGCGTCAGTGCAATCGCAGATATTGGTTTGATCCCGCTACGCATTGATGCCGCCCTCCCCGACGGCACAGTCCGATCGTTCGAGCAAATGGTCCTATTGGCATCCGGAAACTTTTTAACCGAGACGATCAACGGCGTTGACCCAGCCACTATCGATCCCACCGTAACGGTTCCCGAAGATGCATGGCTTCTTTCAGAGGTCACGGCAGTCACACCCGAACAAATTTGGCATGGGATGTTCCAAATGCCGGTGGACAGCAACCAGTACTGCGTCCGCTCCAAGTACGGAAATCGGCGCACATATAACGAAGGAGCGCTCCATTCCTTCCACAGCGGGATCGACTTTGGGGTCTGTTCTGAAGCGCATCCTTTCGATATTTATGCCCCGGCTGACGGCAAAATCGTTTACACAGGCTTAAAGACCGTGCGCGGCAACGTCACTATTATTGATCACGGTCAGGGTGTTTTTAGCGGCTTATATCACCAGGCTGAAATCTATGTCTCCGTCGGTGAGCATGTAACAGCGGGGCAATTAATCGGAAAGATCGGCGATACAGGGCGGGTTACCGGTCCGCATGTCCATTGGGATCTATGGGTAAATGGGATCCAGGTAAACCCAACAGTGTGGTTGGATGAGATCTTTCCGCATTAAGGCTACCGATGGGCGATCCATCTTTATCGCCTCAATACTGACTGTAAACCTGCTATTAACGGCATGCAGCTTGTCTACCTATAAATGCAATGACCCACTCGGTTGCATTGAAATTCCACCCGGCAGCCCGATCGTTATTGGTACGATCATGGCAACCAATGGCAAGATGGGATCAATTGGGAACGCCACTCTTCAGGCCATTCAAGAAACCATCTCAAACCGAATGCTGCTTGGGCATACGATAATTCTCGACAACCAGGCGACTGAATGCACACCGGATAGCGCCCGAACGGCGGCTACCAGCCTGGCACTGGATACAAATGTGCTGGCGGTGATCGGTCCAACCTGCAATGAGGAAGCACCGATTACCCAACTGATACTGAATGCTGCGGGCATTATCCAGTTCTCGCCAGTATCGGATGCTGGTTCCGCCAAAACCATGGCGGAACTGATCATTTCCACCGTGCTAAGCGTGGCAATTCAAAAACCTGACGGCAGTCTGATCATCCCACGACAAACCTTCCAGGACGCTCTACCACCTGTCCCATAATATCCCCAGATGGGTCTGGGGAATTCCTGCCCTGCTGTATAATCCAATCAAAGACCATGCCAACTGCTGAGATCATCACCATCGGAACCGAGCTTCTGCTAGGTGAAACGATGGATACCAATACGCGGTTTATCGCCCAGGTCCTGCGCAGTCTGGGTGTGGATTTGTTCCGCACCCAAACGATCGGAGATAATGCCAGCCGAATTGCCGGTTCCATCCGGGAGGCAGCAGCTCGCGCCAATATCGTGATTTGTACCGGTGGGCTTGGTCCCACCGTGGATGACCCCACCCGCCAAGCCATAGCCGAGGCGGTCGGCGCGGAACTCGAGTTCCATCCTGAATTGTGGGAGCAAATAATAGACCGAATCGCTCGCTATGGGCGAAAGCCCACCGAGAACCAGAGACGCCAGGCATTCATCCCCAAGGGGGCGATCGTCATCGAAAACCCGGTTGGAACTGCGCCTGCATTTATTGTGGAAACCGTTTCGGGCTCTGTAGTAAGCCTTCCCGGGGTGCCGCGTGAGATGGAAACACTGCTGACCGACACGGTGGTCCCCTACCTGCAAAAACAATATGACCTGCATTCGATCATCAAATTGCGAACACTGCATGTCAGCGGTCTTGGTGAGGGCGTGATCGATGACAAGGTGGGTGACCTTGAAACACTTGCCAACCCTACGGTCGGTCTGACGGCTCATTCTGGCGTTGTAGACGTCCGGATTGCTGCCAAGGCAGGAACAGAAACTGAAGCGGACCGGATGATAGCCGGACTGGAAAAAGAGATCCGCAAGCGCCTCAACGAGAATATTTTTGGAGCACATAATGATACGATTGAATCAGTAACAATCGAAGCGGTGAGGCAACACGGTTGGAACCTGGCAAGCTTTGAATATAAAACCGAAGGTGCGTTAAAGTCACGCCTTGCCCAACTTGGGAATCCAACATATCTGGGAGGTGAACTCCTGCAAGTCAGTCCTGAAAACTTGATAGCCCGGGCAAAGGAAATTCGCACGAGACTTGAAGCATCTGTTGTGCTGGGGATCGCATTTTCTGATGGAAGCGATTCCCAAGGGCTGGATATCATCTGGGTCACGCCCCTGGGTCACGAAGAACGCCGACTTATGTATGGCGGGCACCCTGGGAATTCCAGGCGCTGGGCGGTTAATATGGCGCTCGATGGATTACGCCGCGCGGTTGGGAGGGTAGCTAAGTGACCGGCTCCTCTAAGAAAAGCCTTGGACGGCTGGTCGTTGGTTTTTGGATATTCAATCTATTTCTTGGAATCGTTCTAATAGCGGTCTGGCTGGTATCCTCGAATGCTGCGGTAAAAGCTTTTTTTATCAGCCCCACCAAAACCGGCACTCAAACTGCATTACCATCGATTACTTCCACGCTAACCGTCACGGCGTCTTTCACTCCGTCCACCACGCCGACGATTACCATCTTCCCTACTACATCCCCCACGGCAACCACATCCCCAACCGACACGAATACACCTGTCCCTTTCAGTGAGGGACCCTTCGTCATAGGTAAGTCGGTCGAGGGACGCCCCCTGGAAGTGTATCGTTTCGGTTTTGGGCTGACCAAGCGGCTGATCGTTGCCGGTATGCATGGTGGTGGGGAATTCAATACCATCCAGCTAGCTGACCAGTTGATCGCATACCTCCAGGGACACCCTGAAATCGTCCCGGTAGACATAACACTATACATTTTACGGGACCTGAACCCTGACGGTGAAGCCCGATCGCATAGTGGTGTTGGCAGGGCTAATGCGCATGGGGTAGATCTAAACCGCAACTGGGACGCGAATTGGAAAAGCGATTGGCCACGCGAAGGTTGCTGGATACAGACTGTGGTAAACGGCGGCACAGGACCCGGGTCAGAACCGGAGACGAAAGCTTTGATGAACTTCATCCTGTCCCACAGCATCGATGCGATCATTAATTATCACAGTGCCGCTTTGGGAGTCTTTCCGGGAGGACTACCGCCGGACGACAAATCAATCCGATTGGCAAAGGCAATCGCAGCAGTTTCCACATATTCCTACCCGCCCATAAATACAGGCTGCGAGTACACGGGCGGTTTTGTGGATTGGGCGGATGTGAACGGTGTGGCAGCGGTGGACCTGGAATTGACCGACCATACCCATACCGATTTCGATATGAATCTTAAAGTCCTGAATATTTTCCTGAATTGGAAAAGGTGAACCCGAGAGCGATGGATAGACGACGACTCCATGATTTGGACCCAATCAAGCTCATCCGATTACTGTTCCCAGCCGAAAAGCAATGACCTTCCCGGCAGGAAAATGCCAGGAAGAAGAAATCAGGTAGAATAGACCAATTAACTGCAGGAGAACGAATGACCAAATCTGCCGATTTTCTTCTCGTAAATGCACTGATCCTGACAATGGACGATGAAATGCGCCAGTTCGAACCCGGTGCATTAGCTGTCAAGGGGAATAGCATCCTGGCAGTGGGACCTGAAGCAGACATCCAAAAAGGTTTTACCAGCTCACAAGTGATCGATTGCAACGGCAAGGTATTAATGCCGGGATTGATCAACGCCCATACCCATGTGCCGATGACATTAATGCGAGGCCTGGCTGATGACTTGCGGCTTGATGTATGGTTGCAGGGATACATGTGGCCGGTGGAGCGGGAGTTCGTCTCGCCGGATTTTGTCCGGCTGGGCACCCAACTTGCCTGCGCAGAACTTATCCGCACCGGTGTTACCTGTTTTGCCGACATGTACTTCTTCGAGGAAAATGTCGCCAAGGCTACTGCGGAGGCGGGTCTGCGGGCGGTTTGTGCGCAAACCGTGCTTAAATTTCCTGCTCCGGATGCGCTCTCATTCGAAGATTCATTAGCTGCCGCACGTGACTTCATCGAACACTGGAAGGGGCATGCCCTGATAACTCCTTCAGTGGCTCCTCACGCACCTTATACCTGCACAGCAGAAATCCTTAGAGCAACGGCACAACTGGCAGTAGAATTTGACGTGCCTTTGCATACCCACCTCGCCGAAACGGCGCTCGAAGTGGAAAATATGCGCCATGAAAATGGCATGCCGGTCATTCCTTATGTAAAGAAACAAGGATTATTTGATGCAAAGGTCCTGGCTGCACATTGTGTCCATATAGATGAAGGTGAGATACGAACCCTGCTGCATGCTGGAGCGGGCGTTTCACATAACCCATCATCCAATTTAAAATTGGCTTCCGGCTTTGCACCAGTCGCAAAGATGCTGGATGCCGGTTTGAATGTTGGCATCGGAACGGATGGACCAGCTTCGAACAATGACCTGGATATGTTCGAAGAAGTCCGCCTGGCTGCCTTCGTCGCCAAAGTTATTAGTAACGATCCGACTGTGGTCCCGGCTGCCACCGCGCTCAGGATGGCAACCCGACTTGGAGCGAGGGCATTACATCTCGGAGCGGTTACTGGTTCGCTCGAAACAGGGAAGCGCGCGGATTTTATCCTGGTGGATATCTCCACTCTTCATAATTCACCCCATTTCCGCCGCGATAACGATAATGTTTATGCACAATTAGTATATGCAGGGAAAGCAACGGATGTATCCGATGTGATGGTCAATGGAAAATGGCTTATGCACAACCGCGAGCTGCTGACTTCTCGATGAGAAAGAACTGGCCCACGCTGCGCAGGAATATGCCCGAAAAATCGATATTTTTCTTACAGCCCGTGAACAATCGGTCTTCTCCAAACTGGTGGCACTGGGTGGATCTGCAGAAGAAGAATCATTTGAGGTGCAGGTAAAGGTAAAAATTTCCAATCCCTCGGATGCCCTGGATGTAATCAAGAAACCCGGGATCGAAATACTGCGTACGAAGCATTACCACCAGCATGATGTTTACTTTACGTTCAGTGACCCGGACCAGGGGTGGTTGCGCTATCGCGAGGATGAAATCATCGATGAGAAAAACCAGATCATGGGTGTACGCGGCCGGTTGACCCTGATCGGTCCATCCAGGGAAGGCGATTTTGCTCATGATGTTTTGCTGTCACGCATCCGCTATTTTGCCCCAGCGGCCAACAGTCTGCGGTTTTACCGCGAATACTTTAAACCAACCGGTGAAACCGCTATCGACAAGGACCGCCTGCGATGGCTAGTGCGTTATAAAGATGAGGAATTCTTTATCAATCTGGACCGGGTCGAGACTCCCGAACTGGGATATTACCTTGAAGTCAAGAGCCGTACCTGGAGCAGGCACGACGCAGAAGAGAAAGCCAGTCTCTCAAGTGAACTAATCATCCTGCTGGGGGGATCACTTACAAATACGATCACACAGGATTATGTCGAAGTAGCAAACAAAATGTGACAGGCGATATTTATTAATATATAAATATTAATCCCCGAAGATCAGTGCAACCATTCAATTGAATCCAAGGAGTAATGATGCGTAATTTTTGGATGACCGTTGCCAGATTCATTGCCATCATCCTCGCCATCGCCTTCGTCCTCACGGCAATCCTTGCAGTCATTCTTGTCAATATCGATCGCCAACTTCTACGCGTGGACGCATATAAGAATGCGCTTGCAACGGAAAATGTTTATACCCGCCTGCCAGGAATCATAGCCGGGCAATTGGTCGCATCGATTAATTACAACCCCTGCCAGGTGAACCCTTTAGCTTGTGAGGGAGCCTCCGCTCAATTCACCAATTGTGCAAAAACGGCGCTCGGCGATTCCCGCTACCAGTCCCTGATGAGCAGCGGTGCCCAGATTTCTGATACAGATAGACAACTCATTCAGGCCTGTATCGACCAATTTGAGCCGAGTTTACCGCCTGAGCAGACCGGAGGTAATACACCCGGCGGTCCGCCGGCATTCCTGAAATCACTGGGGCAATCAAACATCGAAACGATCGTTACCACGCTCCTACCGGCGGATGAGATGCAAGCAATGACCGAGGCTACGCTAAACCAGATCTTCGACTATCTTAACGGCCAACGAGGGACGGCGACAATCAACCTGGTCAGCCTAAAACAACGCATTGCCGGTATTGCGGGATTGGATGTAATCCTTCAAATCATCCGGGCACAACCGCCTTGTACGGTCAGCCTAGTGGAACAATTGGTTGCCAGTCTGCTCAATGGTCAGATGGATATCTTGCTTTGCAATCCACCAGATATTGTCCTTACTTTGCTTACCAGTACCATTCAGTCGCAACTCGCAGTGTACGCCAACCACATCCCCGATCAGATCGTCATCCTTTCATCCACCCCAGGCAGTAACCAGGGTCCTCTGGGAGGAAGCGACCCGACCAGCGTGCTACGTCTTGTGCGAATGATCATGAGGCTTAGTCCTATTGTTCCGGTCATACTCCTGATGTTGGTCACCCTGCTGGTGGTCCGTTCACTTAAGGGATGGATGCGCTGGTGGGGTATTTCGTTTTTCTCCGCCGGTTTATTTACCATCGTGCTGGCGATATCTTCATCGGTCTTTTTTGAGCAGACCTGGTCTATCTTCATAGTAAATCGCATTCCACTGTACATCTCCTCAGACCTCGTTACGCTTGGTCATGATTTGCTCCATGACATCCTCCAGCCTTTCCTGAAAAGTCTCGATAATAGGTGGACTAATTATCGGTTTCGCTGGTTTGGGATTATGGATCGGCTCGATATTTATTAAACAAAAATACACGGCTGAATCTGGTACAAAGTCCCTGTCCTCCACACCCTGAATATCATCCAGACCGATTAGCAATCGAGTTTATTGTATCTGGTTCAATCCATGCCATAATGGAAAATCAAGAATGAAAATAAAGTTTTTCATCGGTTTGTTGGTCGTAATCCTCGCAACCATAGCTTGCGGATCCGGACCTACAACAACCCCGGGCGTTATTCCCACCCTGGCGACATCTCCTTACGACCTGGGACGGACTATTTACGGCTTTTTTCCATCGCCACCTGAGGTGTCAACCCAGAGCGTAATCGACACTTACAAGGCAATCGGTCAGCATGGTGACGTTGTCCTGCTCCAGCAGAACATCCCCTGGACAGATTTTTTAGAAAGCGCGGATGCTCAATCGCAGGCCATCACCGATATCCACAACCAATACATTCTTGCCTTTCAGAACAAACTGGAAGTCATCTTTGTGGTAGACCCACTCAACGGACTGAACCGGCGCGAGTTCCAGGGATTGCCAGGCGGTTGGGAGGCCAGTTTTGCCAACCCCAAGGTGAGAGCTTCTTTTACCAATTTCACCTTGCGCATCGTACGGGAATTCCACCCACGTTACCTTGGACTAGGATCTGAAATCAACACCTATTACGACACCCACCCGGATGATTTCCAGAATTACCTGACCTTGTACAATCAGGTCTACTCGCAAGTGAAAGCTAAATCACCGGATACGAAAGTTTTCGTTACTTTCCAGTGGGAGGAGTTGAACAACCTGATACCTTCCCTGTCAAAGGGGCAGCCTTACCAGGTAAACTGGGTTCCCGTGGATCAGTTCGAACCAAACCTGGATATATATGCCATCTCCTCATACCCATTCGTAATATTTAGGTCGAGTGCTGAGATCCCTCCTGACTATTACACACCCCTGCTTTCACGAACATCGAAACCGCTGGCAGTAGCCGAAGGCGGGTATACATCCACGCAGGTTGGGCCATTCCCGGGCAGCACAGAGGACCAGGTGGGCTACCTTAATGCAATCCATTCCCAAATTGGCGGCTCCCGTCTGGCGTTTTGGATTTACCTGCTGATCAACGACTTTAACTTGAATTCATATGCCAGGTTGCTTGGACACAACGGTCAAGGGAACGATGTCAACACCCTGGGAATGTTCGCCTCGGTAGGTTTGACTAAATCCGACCGGACGCCCAAACCGGCGTTGGCGGTCTGGGATACATTCAGGAAATAGCCCCACAGTTTTCTCGTTGTTTTTAACTGACCCCCCCCCTTTAAACTAAGGTACCTCCTGTCTATGGTAGACAGGAGGTACCTGTTATTTATATCGATATTTATCAGGGAAAATATCTTTTCAATCAACCGTTCTTAACAAGCCATCCCTGATCTAGTACCGGATTGAATCCCTATTTCTGCATACCTGCCGGTGTGATCACAAACCAGGTGCCCTGTACGTTTTCACCAGTTGTATCACCGGCAGCCTTATCACTAATATAATAGTACAAAGGCCAGCCATTATAAGTTACCTGGGTGGTCCCATCCGTACGCGCAGTGGTTCCCAGCATTGAGGCTGTGACACCCTGACCAGCCGTTGGAGCACCGGTTGTTAACAAGGGCGGCCAGTATGAGGCGCATCCGCCGTAGCACGTGTTTGTGCTGGGCGTATCCTGGGTGAATAGATACAAGGTCATCCCTTTCGAATCGACCAGGAAGGTTCCCAAGGTAGCATTCTGGCTCATGTTAATTAATGCCCCAGCTGCTGGTGCTGCAGCCGCTTGAGTTGCAACTATTGACATTCCTGTCGGGGCGATAACAGACCAAAGATTTTTCACTCCCTCTCCTTTGGTGTCACCAGGCGCCTTATCGCCAGCAAAGTAGTACAACGGCATACCGTTATACGTGACCTGAGTAGTCCCATCGGGACGGTTTGTCGTTCCCAGCATGGATCCAGTAACACCCGATCCCGCAACAGGCGCTCCGTTGGTCAATAAGGGCGGCCAATTCGTAGAGCAGGCGGCAGTGCAAGTGCTAGTATTGGACGTATCCTTAGCAAAAACATAGAGCGTCATTGTATTTGAGTTGACCAGAATGGGTCCCAGGACCGCATCCTGGGCAACATTTACCATTGCCGGTCCACCTGGCATGGCAGCCGCTGGTGTGTTCGTCGACTGACCGGTCACTGGCACAACTGGTGTGATTGGAGCGCTCGTCGGTGCTGCGGGTGCTGCAGAAGCACAAGCAGAAACGATCAATGAAATTATTGCTAGAGTAGTAATTACATGTGTCTTATTCATTAAAACCTGCATCTTGAGATTCGAACGTTCCTCGTTGGGGACAATATATTGTATTATTTTAACAATTATATATAATATTGGGGTTAATAAAGATTAATAATTGGATTAATTGAATTCGTGAGAATGGATCAAAAAATTGCCCCAGGCCTCTCATCGGACCATATATATTTTTTTAAACCGGTCGGGGATTATAATAACGTCATACTAGAGGAAAACAAACCCTGGAGTTGAAAAATGATACAAGAACTGTTAACGGGGCAAGGTTTTCTGGGCACTCGAGCTCCGCTTCATTCCGACCTTTCGCTCATCTTGATCGTGGTTTCAGCAATTCTATTTACCATAGGATGGCGGCTGGCTGTTGGGAAGAAATATGAAATTCATCGCTGGATACAGACCACCGCAGCCATTCTAAATACGATTGCAGTCCTTATTGTGATGGTCCCGTCATTCAGTATTTACATTCTGCCGGGAATCCCCGGGAAATTGCTGGAAGGCTCTTATGGGGTTACAACCGTACATGCGATCATCGGAACTTTGGGTCTTCTGCTGGGCGTGTTCGTAGTTTTACGGGCAAACGGGTTGGTGCCGAAACGGTGGCGATTCAAGAACTACAAGCTATTCATGCGCACCTCATATGCCCTTTACATGCTGGCGACTTTGATCGGTGTTATCGTTTACATCGCCGTTTACATTTATCAGATCTGACCGTCATTCACACATCCTGACATGTCAAAAATAGCATTGGTGTATCCATACTTTCGAACTCGGGCTCCAACCGAGTTGCTTTTTTCACCGCTGGGAGTCGCGTACCTGGCAGCTCAATTACACAAAACCGGGATCGAGGCAAAGATATTTGATTGCACCTTCAAGACTTTCGACGAAGTCCGAATTGCTGTACGGGACTATAACCCGGAAATTATCGGGGTGTACTGCATGATCACGCTCAGCCGGAATACTTTTAGAATGGCGGAGGCACTACGAGCAGACTTACCAAACAGCCTGCTGGTGGCTGGCGGACCTCTCCCCACGCTTTACCCCGACCATTTCAACGGACCGTTCGATGCCGTATTTCGTGGCGAGGCAGATCTTAGCTTCCCACGTTTCTGCCAGGCTTTCCTTGAACTTGATCATTGTTCTCCAAAAAATCTTATTGAAATGCAATTGGGAACATACCCCGGGCTTTTTATCCAGCGGGATGACTTACAGGTCGATAATCCTCCCATCCACCACTCCATGAGAGAGATCGATTCTTTTCCACTGCCCTACCGTGAGGATTTCGATCATGCCTTATATCAAAATGAAAGCATGTTGAAAGACAGGACAAAAACAACCTCGATCATTACAACCCACGGATGCCCCTATAACTGTGATTTTTGTTCCCGACCGGTTTTTGGCAACCAATTCCGCCGACGATCCCTGGACTCAGTCATGGAAGAAGTTGAGCAGGTCCGTGGGTTGGGTTATACCAACTTATGGATCGCGGATGACAGTTTTACCCTTAATCTGGAATATCTGAAGGACTTCTGCCGGCGTATGACTGGTCGGGAAATGCAATGGAGTTGCCTATCGCGAGTTAAACCGAATTACCCCCGAATTAGCTCATCTGATGAAATCCTCTGGCTGCAAAAGGGTTCACCTTGGGCTTGAAACGGGAAGCCAGGCAACCCTTCAATTGATGAACAAGAAAGCGACACTGGAAGAGGGGATTAATGCTGTGGAGCACTTCCATGAAGCTGGTATTGAAGTGGCGGCATTTTTTATCGTAGGTTACCCGGGTGAGACGGTCGATTCGATCGAATCCACCTTCCGGTTTTCCCTAACCATGCCGCTCGACGAGATTTCCTTTAACGTACCCTTTCCGCTGCCTGGATCCAAATTGTTCGAACGCGTAATTGGCCTGGATATGAACAAGGATTGGGACACCGAAAACGAAGTCACATTCGTTTACAATTCGGAGTTCGATGAGAGCTGGTTGAGGCAGCGCATCGAAGAGACCATGCAGTTCTTTGCAACGAAGCAAGTAAAGAAGTAGATCCGACTCAATTTTCCCCCAGAAAATTCAGGTTCATTTTATTTCATCAAGCGGAAGATCCCATCCGTGACCTTCTCAAAGAAGGGCAGGAAAAAGGGCGCCAATTTCCCAAGGCTCTTTTTTATTCTATGCTGTGCATGTCCCTTGATGATCCCAAACCACATTCTTAACTCCGAGAAATCGGCGTCGAAAATCAGCACATGGCTTCCGAATGGGCTTTCATCCGGATGCCAATCGCGGTTGATACGTTCGCTGACGCGTTCAAAGAGGGCAGTACCGGGAAGCGGATAAGGCATGCTGAGACCCAGGTAATCGAACGGAAGCATGGTTGTAAAGTGCAAAGTCTGCAGGACGGTATCGTCGGTATCCCCCGGATAGAAAAGTATAAAGAACCCTCCTACTTCCAGCCCGGCTCCGTGAGCGAGAATGACCGCATTTTTTGCCTGCTCAGGTGTGATCCTTTTCTGCATCATGTCCAGGATGTCTTCGTTTGCTGACTTGATTCCAAAATAAATACGGGTGCAGCCTGCTAATTTCATTTTTCCGGCTGTCGCGGCATCCAGCGCATCCACCCTGCCCAGGCATTCCCACTTAAAGATGAGTTTTCGACGCAGGATCTCATCGCAGATTTGGACAACCCGATCGCGTTTCATGGTAAATACGTCATCTGTGAAGGAAATTCGGTCGTAACCCAGCTCAAGGGCTTCTTCTATCTCATCGACTACATTTTTCGGGGAGCGCTCACGATATGAGCCCCCGAAGACAACGTTACTGCAGAACTCACAGCGGTACGGGCAACCGCGTGTGCTTAATACGGTTGTGATCGAATAACCGTATTTCTTCTTCGAGTAGCGGATGTACTGATCATTGGGTAGCAATTCGCGTGCCGGGAAGGCAAGCTGGTTGAGGTCGCGGGTGAAAGGCCGATCTTTTGTGAAGAAAACATCGCTCTTGCCATCAGCAGTCTTTTTCAGATAAGATATCCCTGCTACTCCACCAATATCAGAGCCCTGCATGAAGGTATCCATCAGATCTACGATGGTCTGTTCGCCCTCGCCGCGAACGACTACATCAAAGTCTTCGAGAAAAGGAGTGGGGTCGCAGGTGGGCAGTGGTCCTCCCACCACGAGCAGCCGGCTTTGTTTCCGAAGCGCACGCGCAAACCAGGCACTATCATCCACCATAGTCACCATACAATAAACCCCCACCACTTCCGCTTTGACTTCCAATGCGCGTTGAAGGGCTTCTGTTCTTTTCAAAAATGTACAATCGATAACCGATACAGTGTGTCCAGCAGCCCGCAGACTGGCAGCAATATAGCTGATGCCAAGCGGAGGGAAACGGAAAACAGAACGATCACGGCGAGGCTTGAAGAACGGGTAAATTAAGAGGACAGTGCTCACGGCAGCACTCCGATCCTTACCGTGCATTTAAAACTCCGAACGGAGGCCGGGATCGAGTAGCCAAAACCGGACCAGGCCAACCTTGAGTCGATCCGTTCGCGGCCGCGGAACAAGCGCGACCCTGGAAGCCGCTGCAGGCTGAATGCCAGTCCATGAGCGGAGGAAGAAAAACCAGCCTCTTCAGCGGTTACTTCGTCCCAGATACCTATTTGTTCATCCGATAGTTTTACCCCTGAAGAATCAAAAGTAGCGGTCGAAAGTATGGGCGCCCTGCTCATTCATTATGATTGCTTCAGTAAACCCCATTCGGGAGAGGTCATCAAAGTTCGCATCAATGACCAGCGCACCATCGAGCTCATCAATGGAATATGTAATTTTTACGAGCGTACTGGTTTGCACCCGCTCATAAGTGGTCTTCAGATTGAAAAGTTTTCTCACACTACTAGAAAGGAAAGTCATGATCCCACGCGGCAGGGTGAATTTGACGGATGACGGCTGCCAAAAAATTCTTAATCCCGTATATTAATTTATTGTCCAAATTGGCGTCTCCAGGTCTGCCAATCTTCTCAACAAGATTAATATTATAGATCGCAGAGACCACCTGGGTCGTCCCTGTGCGTTTCACTCCCAATTCCATATCACCCGGAAAGTAAGCCTGCAGCCCGCGTTTCAACACCGGCACGCCAAAACCGACCGCTTCTTCAGCCATGTCCAAGTCGCGCCGGCGCAGCAAGAGGCCCTTTTGCAGTCGGGCGGTGGGGTATCGATCAGAATCCGACGAGTGGTCAGAAATGAACAGGGTAAAATCCTGAACGATCGGAATACTAATTTCCATCAAAAGTGCAATTCCCTTCAACCGTTCGTGCGTTATTAACACCTTGTCGTTTAAAACAGGTCAGAGCGATCCAACCGCATGTTATCAACCAGGGCACCACTGTGATTATCCGCAGAACCAACCTGTCAGTCTTGAAAAGATCGGCAAGGTGCAACAGAGTATCCATTGAGCCTGGCAGGCTTGGAAATAAAAGTTGAAAGAGAGACGTATTGAATAAACCAAAAACAAGCGGCAGCACCCAGATTACCGTAAGAGCGTGCCGGTCGAGGTCACCGGTTGACACCAGGATCAGGACCAACGGCAGGATCAAGATCACATTAGGTTCTGACATCCAGGCTCGAAAGAGGAAAAATACCATAATAAGGGCTGTGCCCTTTTTTAAAAGAGTTTGTACGCCTTCCCCGCCTGGTTTCAAGATTAAAATCCCGACAATTATCGCAGGCACCCAAAGTAAACCAACCAACCACCACCATCCAGGTAATTGGTAAGAATTCCGCCAAAGTTCAAGGAATGTCATGAAGCTGAGACCACCACCCACCGTGAAATGAGCGTTCCAGTGCTGGAGGATGGGAGTCGCATCCCATCTGAACAGCAAGAATGGTCCAAGATTTAGCAAAACACCGACAGCCAGGAATATCGCAAAATAAGAGAGTATCGTCCGGAACGGTCGTCCAAGCAGGAAAACGAAAACTGCGGGGGCAAGAGGCAAAGCGGTGGGTTTGGATGAAATCGCCATAGCCAGCAGGAATGCAGACCAAGTCATTTTTCCTTTAGTTAACAAGACCAGGGATAATATTGCAGTGAGGGCAACGATGGAATCAAACTGTCCCCAGCCTGTACTTGCCAGCAGAATGAGAGGATTAAAAAGCATAAAAATCCACGCTTTTCGGGAAGTTTTATCCTCCACCCTCAGTTTTTTCAGGATGTCTGCGACAAGATATGCGAGGCAGATATTGGCAACGATGATCGGGATCTTAATCGCCAGGTTATACAACAGCAGGCTGGGAATGATCCTGTAGCTTGCAAGATAGATCAATCCCAACATGAGCCCCCACGGCGGAGGGTAGCCCAGCGTGGTGATCCCTTGAAAACTAGTATTATGAAAAACAGCGCTCAAGTCCCGGGCGATATAGGGGTCCTGACCAGTCCCAACCAAGTATCCGGTCGCCATAAAAATACGCATATCATAGGCATGTCCCAAAAACAAGCCGAGGATGATTTGGATGAGCAAGCTCAATCCCAGCAGAGCGTGGTCGGGAGAAATAACCCTTCTATAAAATGGAATGCTCATTTCATTTGGAAGTTACATAGAATCTGTGTTGTCGGCATTATCCAATTATAGTAGCTGGTTTAGACTGCAGGAAAAATACGGAGCGACAATTGATAACGCGTTTTTTTCAGACCACCATTGAAGCGAGTTTACGACCGCAAATCTCTAAGACTCGCCTGGGTACACCGTACAATTCTATTACAATTCCATAAAATGACGGATCTCAGTGCCGGTCCTTTGGTATGAATGATCAACTACTATAAGAGCAATAAAATACAACCCGTGAAGTGGGGTCCCCCGTTGGTCGGCACCGCACCACCAACCCAGGAACAATGAATAATACGACAAATCCGCCGTTGGAGGCGGATTTTTGATACACATCAAGTTGGGAAATACTTGAGACCAGTTGGTTCAAGGATTCCTGCGGATAACAAGAGGACTCAATGCCGCCATTAATCGATCATATGCCTTGTTGAATTTTTCGACCCCTTCATCTTCGAGCTGTTGTGTTACAGAATCCAGGTCAATCCCGACCTGCCCAAGTCCATCCAACAAGCGCTGGGCATCGATCAGTCCTTCAGGAAGGCTGAGGGTTGGTTTACCATGATCACGGTAAGCATTCAGGGTTTCCACCGGAATGGTGTTGATCGTCTCCGTTCCAATCAACGGCTCGATATACTTCACGTCGCTGTACGCTGGGTTCTTGGTTCCGGTACTGGCCCACAGTAGGCGTTGGTGTCTGGCTCCTTTTTTATTAAGTTCTGTAAAACGGTCGCTATTGAATATTTCCTCATGGATCCGGTAAGCGATCTTTGCACTGGCAATTGCGATCTTCCCGTGGAGTCCTTCGGCAATTTTTGCATCCTTTCCTCCTGCCTGGATCGTCTTTTCCAATATGGGGTCGACCAGTACGTCAATCCGGCTGAGGAAAAAACTTGCCACCGATGTAACCCCGTTCAGCTTCTTTCCCTTCGCAGCAAGGGTTTCCAATCCGGATAAATAAGCTGCTACAACTTCCTTATACCGCTGAAGCCCGAACAATAATGTTATATTGACATTTACCCCCTCACCGATCAACTGCTGTATCGCCGGCAACCCTTCCGTGGTAGCTGGGATTTTAATAAATAGATTCGGACGGTTTACTGCTGACCAAAGTTGACGCGCCTCGGCGATCGAGCCATCCGTATCATGAGCCAACCCAGGCGATACCTCCAGGCTGACAAAACCATCCGTCCCAATTGACCTGTCATAAGCAGGACGAAACAGGTCGGCTGCCACCTGAATATCTTCCACGGTGAGGACTTGGTAAGTCTCCTGGGCATTTTTACCCTGCCGGACCAGGTCATGTATCGCTCCATCGTAGTCATGGCTGCCGGTAATGGCTTTCTCGAAGATGGAAGGATTTGAGGTAACTCCAGTGACCCCATCCTTACCAATCCAATCCCTGAACTCCCCGTTTGTCAGGCTGTTCCGCCTGAGATAGTCCAACCAAATGCTCTGACCAAAACTTTCCAGTGCCAATAAAGGATTCGTGTTCATACTTTTCTTTACTCCTTGTTACCGATAATCTATTCTCTGCAAAACCGGGACACTCCACTCAGGATATTGATATGGAAATTGATTAAGTCATCTTGAGATCGGGGGCGTTCATCAAGTTGCCCAGCCTGCGGACTGGAGTCGTTTTCGCAAGTTTATCCGCGACCTGTTTCAGGGTCTCACCTTGACCTGATCGAAAACCTGGGAGGAGTTCCGCCACAGGAACGGCCCGGTGGGCAAATTGCCATAAATTTGGGTCTAACAAGGAGTCATCGAAAATGACAATGTCCACATCGATAGGCCGCGGAGCATTTTTATCCTCGCTGGGAACTCGTCCAAGTCGTTGCTCGAGTGGACGGAGAATCTTTTCCTTAAGATCAAGCGCTTCAAATGGTGTCACGATCAACACAGCCATATTAAGGAAATTCGGCCCATCCGACCCAACTGCAATGGTTTCCCATACAGAGGAGTTGCATACAACTTTTAATTGCTGGCGCAGGAGATCCATGCCCAGTCTCAGGTTTTCCTCCGGCTGGATATTCGAACCCAGCAGCAGGCAAACCTGGTGCGCCGCTGTCATTTATCGAACACTCCGCTCTCACGTTCGATTTCCACCCCAACCGACCTTGAAAATCGGACGGCTCCCGGCTTTTCCACGCGTACTCTTACTTTTTTTACTCCAGGCTCTCCGAGGCACATTCTCGCCAGGTCAGTTGCCAGGGCTTCAACGGTAAAACGTTTGGCAGTTTCAGCATGCGCCAGGGCTTTCTTGGCGACCGTGCGGTAATTGATGGTATCGTCGATGTTATCAGTCCCGCCAGCCTTGCGGAGGTCGCAGAATAAAACAATGTTAATGCGAATCTCCTGGGGTTTCTCCCGTTCGTCATCGTTTATCCCAATGATACCTTGTGCGACCAGGTCAGAGATGAAAACTTGGTCCATGCCGATTCCTTTCGTCTAGACTAAATGCCTGCCGCCATCAAGATGCAGAATTTCACCAGTGATGTAAGCAGGCCCGTCCAACAGGAATACGAGCGCCTGCCCGACCTCGTCCGGGTCACCCCAACGCTTTGCCGGGACATGATCCAGAATATGAACCGGTGCACTGCCAGTACTGGGAGGCAGGATCGCACCGAGTGCCAGACCGTTTACCGTCACGCGTGGTGCCAACGCGACTGCCATGGATTGGGTCAGTGCAACCATGGCAGCTTTGGTAATTGTGTATGGCATATGATCAAGCCCGGGTCGAAGGGCACGCCAGTCCAGCATGTTGACAATGCGCCTGTCTTCCCCTGGCTGAAGTTCACGTGCGAAAGCCTGGCTGAGCAGGAACGGCGCGGTCAGGTTGATTGCTATGGCGAGATTCCAATCATCGATACTGGAATTCTCCCAATTTCGTGACTCAAATGTGGCTGCATTATTTACCAGGGCAAACAGGGAGCCAAATTCCCTGGCTATTTTGATGATGTCGGCGACCTGTCTGGAATCAGCCAGGTCGGCTTGAATGGAGTAAGCTTTTCGTCCCAGTGCCTGTATCTCCCGCACAGTGACCTGGGCATCTTTGTCGGAACTATTATAGTGGATGACAACATCCGCCCCGGCGTGCGCAACCGCCAATGCCATCGACCTGCCGATCCGTCGGGCTGCACCGGTAATCAAAACCATTTTTCCTTTTAATGTCATATTCCCATCCCATCCTAATATGCGATCTTCCATCCTGCAGTCTTATTCGCATTCAATGATTTAGGTGTAAACGGTCCTGGTTTGGCGATCAGTTCACGAGCGCTGGGTATCTTGTCCCAGACATTCCACAACAACACCCCACTGACCCGGTCCTCCTTGAAATAATAGACAATGCCTTTTTTGAACGGTTCAGCCCAATCCGCCACAGTTGTGAGGCGTGAATCCAATTCGCCCACGGCTTCATAGCCAAGTTCGAACAGGTCTGAAAAGAAATACGGCAGGTGGTGGTATTGTTCTCCGGCGCCTGCCATATTGCGTCCAGCCTGGCGTCCCATCGTGAGGGCATTGTCTTCATGTTCCACCCGCATCACCTTGTTGCTGGCTGGATTAAAAACTCAGCTACATCCCCTGCTGCAAATATATTTGGATGACTGGTTACAAGGGTTTCATCCACGCTGATCCCATTACCAACTTTCAGCCCTACCGCCTTCGGCAGATCGAGATTTTAACTCGATGCCGATACCGGCGATGATGCCATCGAAAGTCAACTCTGCTCCGCTCTTTGTTTTAATGGTCTGCCGATCACCCTGGGTTGACAGGCTGCTGACTGTTTCCCGAGGTAACAACATAACTCCCTTTTCCACGTAGTAATTGTTCAGGTATTGGGAAAGGTCAGCCGGATACATGCGTGCACCAATCCCATCTTCAGGAAAAAGCATGGTCACTTTTTTCCCGTTCATTGCGAGGGCTGCCGCCAGTTCTGCTCCAATAAAGCCGCCACCGATTACAGCAAAGTCCTGTCCCTTAATAGTCATTTTGAGCAGGCGCTGGTAATCCTGTAATGTACGATAGTAAAGGATCGCATCGCCTCCAAATGGTAATCGGCGGGGTTTACCGCCGACAGCCAGCAGAATTTTATCGCCGTGGAATTTATTGCCCTGGTCATCCTCAGCGGTTAATTTATCAGCGTCAATAGAAACGATCCTCTTCCCGAGGTGAAGTGTGGCTTTCTTATTTTCTGTGTTGAGCCAGATTTTATCAAGGGGTTTTCCCTTCCACAAACCCTTGCTAAGGGGAGGCCGATTGTAAGGGGGATCAGTCTCCAAACTAACCAAGCCGATCGATCCCGAGGGGTCGATCTCACGGATACCTTTGACGGCCGAATCTGCAGACATTCCGCCACCAATAATGAGGTATTTATATTTGTTCACAGCTCGCCCCTCCCTCTATTCGTACTGTAACCGGCTGGCTGAAATGAATTCCGATCGCAACGTCGGATCGCTAGCATAATGACCCCGCCATACTGAGGTGCGCGTGATGGGAGAAGTTTCCCTGACGCCGCGCATCTCCACGCATAAATGGTGGGCTTCAATAAATACTGCGACACCATTCGGGTGGAGCATGGCTTCCAACGAATCTGCAATTTGCTGACCAATCCGTTCTTGAACTGCAAACCGTTTAGTTAAAAGTCTCACCAGCCGGGTCAACTTGGATATGCCAATGATTTTATCATTCGCAACGTAACCGATATATACCGAGCCATAGAATGGCAGCGCATGGTGTTCGCATAAGGCAAAGAAGTGGATTGGCCCCTCGATGACCTGGCTAAGGCTGCAGTCGGGTTCTTCGCGGCATTCAGTATCAAAAACCCGCAGGAGATTGGAATCGCCGTCATAACCCTCTGTGGCATCAAACAAGGCTTTGATGAATCGTCGTGGCGTATCTTTCGTCGCCGGCGTGTTCAGATCCAACCCAAAAGCTGAAAATATCTCTGCTGCGTAGCCTTCGTACTTATGGATCTGTTCATCCGTGACAGGCCGCTTGCGCAAATCTATGGCGGCCTGGTATACAATATCATCATCTATATCAAGTTGGGTAGTCATATACACCTATTCCTGAAATCACAAAGCATCGTGTTTCAGAAGAATAAGATAATTATAACATAATATTTATCATTTTTATCATAAAAATTATTTTCTTTCACTTTTTCCGCTTTTTTTTCCCAAAGGAACAACTCTGACCCAATTATGCTGGTTGTTCTATTTTTTTTGTTTCCAACGTGTACAATACTAATATATAAAAACTGTCACCTTCCAGAATTCCCGAATCCGATGAATGATTGTATAATCGGACAATAGCGGTCAATATTTTCATTCGTTGGAGGAATCTATGGCCGAACGAAAGATACGCGTACTGGTAGCAAAACCAGGCCTTGACGGTCATGATCGGGGTGCCAAAGTAGTTGCACGCGCTCTGCGTGATGCAGGCATGGAAGTCATTTACACAGGATTGAGACAGACCCCCGAGATGATCGCTGAAGCGGCCCTCCAAGAGGACGTTGACGTCGTTGGCCTCTCCATCCTTTCGGGTGCACACATGACCCTTGTTCCACGAATACTTGAGTTGATCAAAGCAAATGGACAGGATCAAGTCCGCGTCTTCCTGGGCGGGATAGTTCCCGACCAGGATGTACCCCGTTTGAAAGCCCTCGGAGTAACTGGGATCTATGGGCCAGGGGCAAACACCGATATCATCGTCAATGACATTCGGGGCGCGTTCGCAGCAGGTGGGTGAGGTTTCTCCATGTCATTGGCCGAATCCGTCCTGGCAGGTGAACCTCTGGCACTGGCACGCCTGTTGACCCTGGTGGAAAATAAATTACCCGGAGGCCGCCAGGCGCTGGATGAGTTATTTCCTCATGCAGGAAAAGCCCACCTGATTGGGGTGACCGGTAGTACCGGTACCGGGAAATCCTCACTGGTCAACCGCCTCGCACTCCACTATCGCAAGAATGAAGGTAGCAATACCAGGCGCGTTGCAATCCTGGCTATCGATCCTTCAAGCCCTTTCACGGGCGGAGCCGTGCTAGGTGACAGAGTCCGCATGGGTGACCTGTCCGGAGATCCCGGAGTTTTTATCCGCTCAATGGCATCACGCGGCTCTCTTGGTGGTTTGGCGCAGGCGACCGCCGCGATGGCCCAGGTGTTCGACGCCGCCGGTTTCGAGATCGTGTTGATCGAGACTGTCGGTGCCGGCCAATCCGAGGTGGAGATCGCACGGCTGGCACATACGACCCTCGTCGTGGAGGCCCCCGGTCTTGGGGATGATATCCAAGCCATCAAAGCCGGAATCCTCGAGATTGCTGACATCCTGGTGGTTAACAAGGCGGACCTGCCGGGTGTGGAAAAAACAGAACGGGCCCTGCAAGGTTTACTGAGCCTCGCACATCCGGTCAAAAAGGAATTTCACCATCGTGGGAAAGCCATAGACATAATTGATCAATCAAAAAGTCCCGACAATTTATGGGTGCCTCCAATTCATCTCACGATCGCCACGACCGGGACCGGCGTACCCGAACTGGTCGCAGATATCGACCGGCATGCCCAATACCTTCATGATACTGGAGGCTGGGAGCGGCGCGAGCGGGCCAGGCTGGAAGTTGAACTCGAAGCGCTGGTATCGGAAGAATTAGCGGCCCGCTTTCATGCAGAGGTCACGGAAACCATCTTCAGCTCGATGGTCGAGCGATTATCCCGCCGGGAGTTGTCTCCATGGGCAGCGGTCGACCTGCTTCTCAAATAATAACGGTAGCGGAGGTGCAACATGCGAAAAGTGATCCTGTTCAACATGGTAACCCTGGATGGTTTTTTCGAAGGCCCAAACAAGGAGATAGATTGGCATAACGTTGATGCAGAGTTCAATGAATTCGCCAGTGAGCAATTGGATCTTGTTGATACGCTTTTATTTGGCAGGGTGACCTACGACATGATGGCAAGTTATTGGCCAACCCCGCTGGGGATCAAAGATGATCCGGTCATCGCCGGCAAAATGAACTCAAAAGCCAAGGTTGTCTTTACAAATACCCTGGACAAAGCTGCCTGGAACAATACTACAATCGCTAAAGGTGAGATCAACGGGGAGATCACGAAACTAAAACAGCAACCAGGTAAAGACCTGATCGTTTTCGGAAGCGCCACCCTGGCGGCCAAGTTAACCAAACTTGGTTTGATCGACGAATACCGGGTCATGGTAAGCCCGATCATACTGGGTGGCGGTAAACCGCTGTTCGAATGTATCAATAAGACGATAAAGTTGAAACTCATCAAAGCCAGGACGTTCAAGTCGGGGAACGTTCTTCTTTATTATCAACCGTTAGTATAAATTCAATAACATATGCTTAATAGAAAATAAGAAAATCCCCCTCGATAAAAAGTAACATTTGTTTGAAACGACTTTATGACCCGAATATTTGCCTGGCAATCACCAGACGCTGGATCTCGTTAGTGCCTTCGCCGATCGCACATAGGCGCTGGTCGCGGTACATCCGTTCGACTGCATAATCCCGCACATAACCGTAACCCCCATGAATTTGGATTGCCTTGTAGCAAACTCGCTCGGAGACCTCGGTTGCGAACAACTTGGCCATGGCCGCCTCCTTGGTGAAGGGCTGTCCCTGGCTTTTCAACCAGGCAGCCCGGTGGACCATCATGCGAGCTGCTTCGATATCGGTCGCCATGTCAGAGATCATAAATTGGACCGCTTCGAACCGGGCGATCGGTTGCCCAAACTGATTGCGTTCCTTAGCGTATGCCACTGAACGATCGAAGGCGCCCTGCGCAAGCCCCACCGCCATGGCAGATATCGCGAGCCGTCCGGCATCCAGGGTGGTCAGGAACTGCTTGTAACCTTCGTTCTCCCGACCGAGCAGGTTTTCGGCAGGTAATCGGCAATTCTCGAAGAAGAGCTCGGAGGTGACCGAACCTTTCAAGCCCATCTTGTGCTCATCCCGTCCGGTCTTGAAACCGGGTGTTCCTTTTTCAACGATGAACGCTGAAATTCCGTGCGAGCCTTTCTCAGAGTCGATCCGCGCGGTGACAACCAATACATCAGCCACCGAACCGTTGGTAATGAAGATCTTTTGTCCATTTATGACCCATTCGTTACCCTGGCGAACTGCTGCCGTACGCGTCGCGCCCGCATCCGAGCCTGCTTGAGGCTCGGTCAGCCCGAAGGCTCCGATCTTTTCCCCGCGTGCCAGGGGTGCCAGGTATTTGGCTTTCTGTTGCTCGGTGCCAAATAGATCAATCGGTTCGCAGCATAAGGAAGTATGCGCGTCCAGAATGATCGCCATACTGCCCGATACCCGGGCGATTTCCTCCAGCGCAACCAGCAGACTGATGTAATCCCCACCACCGCCTCCATAAATTTCCGCGAATGGAATACCCAGTATGCCCAGGTCGGCCATACGGTGGAACAGGTCGGAAGGGAACTCATCGCGCACATCGATCTCTTCCGCACGCGGTCCAATTTCCTTCTCGGCAAATGCCCGTACGGTACGTTTAATCAAAAGATTTTCTTCGGTCAGTTGAAAGTCCATTCAATCCTCCGGTGGATCCGGTTATTTCCCAATTACCATGCCCTGCGGGTCAATATCGTGCAAGATGCGCAGTTGTTCATCGGTAGGTTCCTGGCTGGTGAGCACCGGTCCTGGGGTCAGGATTTCGAACTCACTCGCCTGGCGGACCTCTTCAATGGTAGCTCCGGGGTGTAACGACATAAGCTGCATCTGCTTGCTTTTATCATCGAAACCATATACTCCCAGCTGGGTGATGACCCGGTAGGGTCCGCTGCCAGCCGGCAACCCTGCACGCTCACGCGCCCCCGGTCCATCAAGGTAGCCAGGCGTGGTCAGGAAGTCCAACTTTTTTACGAACGTGCGCGGGGATTGCTTCCGCATCACATAAATGGTTTTCCAGCAAAATGAGCCAACATCGTTGGCACCTCCGCTGCCAGGCAGACGGGTGGTAGGGTGGTGCCAATCCCCAATTACAGTGGTGTTGACGTTACCATGAATATCGATTGCGGCACCACCGAGAAAGCCATAGTCTACGTAGCCTGCCTGGGCGGCTGACATGACATCGTGCATACTGGAGGCTGCAGAGGCCAGGTGATATGTGCGCGAGTCACCCACAGAGATTGGCAGTGTCGGCACGTGCGGCCCGATGCCGCCGGCTTCAAAGATGATCAACAATCCGGGGGCGTGTGTGCGCTGCGCCAGCATGGCTGCCAGGATCGGGAATCCGGTTCCGACGAAGACCGACCGCCCATTCTCGAGCAGCCCTGCCGCCACACAAGCCAGGAGTTCGGTCAAGTTATATCGTGGCTTATCGTTCATCCGCCACTCCCGCCCGGTTCCAGTTTCATTATCTCCTGAAGTTGTTTCATCAGTTTTTCGCCACCCACCTTTTCAATGTAGGCAACGAAATCCGGAACCCCGAAAACGAACTTATCGAAATATGCTCGTGTGCCGGCCTCCGTTTGTGAAACCTCCAGCCAGTGTGCGATGTGCTCCTCATCGAAGGAATAACTGACCGGCATTTCAGTCGGATGGGCTCCAAACGGAACTTCGATCACGGCATCCACCAGGTAGAAGGGGATCAGAGTCTCCCATGGCTGGGCCTGAATTGCTTCATGCTCAATGATCTTCTCGGTTGTGATAATCAACCGCCGGGAAGCACGCGCAAGTTCCACATCCTCCACCCTGATCCCGTCGATCTGTGCGTTCCCGAACCTGTCACAGCGGTGGACGTGAAATAGCGACACATCAGGGTAGCAGGCTGGTACCAGGCAAACCGGTTTACCACTCCAGGGGTCGTCCATTACGCGTGCAGAACTGTATTTCAGTGTATCGGTTCCCAGCATTGACCGCACCGGGATGAAAGGGACACCCATGGAAGCCGCCAGGAAACGCCACTGATAACTGGCATTGCTGAGCTCACCGACCACTTTCACTTGCCCACTTTCCACGGCGCGCCGTCCGCAAGGGGAGAGACCGCGTAGTTCGTGACCGAAGGCGTATGCCACCTCCACCCGGCTGACGCATTCACCCCCGATCAGGATGTCGATGTCGTGCACAGCAGTCTTTCCGAGGATGGTCAGGTTGCGTTTCCTTTGGCGGACAATCTCATAGATCAGGGCCATCGGGGTACGGATGTGACCGAACCCCCCCACTGCCACCAGGCTGCCGTCCGGTACATATCGGCGAATTGCCTCTGCGACCGTAGTACGTTTGTCCAGCAACTGGCGCGATTTATTCTCCCGCACCCATTGGCGATTCTCATCCGGGTCATGCCAGCCGATCAACTCACCCAGATTTTTTTCTGGAATGCTCATTCTTTCGGCCTCCGCTGGGGGCTGGGTCTACATCAACCAGGTTGAAGTAAACATCAGTCGGTTTAAACTTGGCATTACGCAGGAAACGACCATGAACCTTCCTGCCGATCCAGTCGATCCCGGCTGCTTGTGGATCAACACCCATCAGGCGCCCAAGAAATAATGTATCGCATTCTTCGAATTCCACCAGGATCAGGACAAATGGGGTTTCGGCCAGGAAAGCCTCCGAACCGAAGAAACAGACGGTGAAAGCGTGTATCTTCCCTTCCGGCTCTATCTCGACCCATTCAGTCTCCCGACCAGTATACATGTCGTGACCACGCGGGTTGGCATACGTATAACCTGTGGTCGGCTCGCGCGACACGATGAAGCGTTTGTTCGCCAGGGCGGCAAAGAATGGCGAATCCTGGCAATAGGAAAAGTTATAGTCGATCGAATACGGGTACTTGATCACGATCGGACTCATGTCCTTCAATGAGGATAGGTCTTCACCGGTAGGGAATGGTACGTTGAATACTACCGTACCTTGAAGGTTGTCCTCTATCCGCTCGGGAATTTTATGCGTTGTCATGGGAGTCGTCTCCTATTTTTCTTTTTCAAGGATGCTGACCGTCACGTACGTACCGGTGCCGGCGTGGGAGTGTATCGCACCACGGGTGGCTTTCGGCACCTGCAAAGCCGGGTCGTTGAAATGTTTTTTGATCGTTCCTTGCAGTTGCCAGAGAGCAAATACTCCCTGCATCAGACCGGTGGCACCCACCGGGTGCCCACAGGCAATCAGCCCACCGGACGGGTTGACCGGGCATTCCGGTTTCTCCTTCAACTTCAGACCATAATCGATCCCCGGCATGAAAGTCTTGCCGCTCGTAGCGAACTTACCACCCTCTCCATACCGGCACAGACCCATATCCTCGTAAGTCTGTACCTCGGAAGAGGTATAAGCGTCGTGCAATTCGATGAAATCCAGCTCATTAAGTGGATCGGTAATCCCGGCATTCTTGTACGCTTGTCTCGAAGCTGCACGCCCGGCCCGGAACGAGTGCACGCCTGGATAGCGGAAACCCTTCTTCCATAAATCCTTGTAATAAGCCTTTGCGGAGGCGTTTTCTTCAACAGGCAATGCATCATATCGGTAGAAATCTTCAAAGGATTGATGCGGGCGGTCAGCCATGCGCATGGCGTCCGTACCGCGCCCGATCCCTGCTACAGTGACGCGCTTGATGCGTTTACCACTGGCTTTTTCCAACTTCGCCAAGCCATCTTCAGAACACAGGATCACACATGCCGCCCCATCGCTCATTACACAAATATCATGGCGGGTGAGCGGCCACGCCACCATCGGCGACGAGCGTACATCTTCGATCGTCAACTTCTGTCGTTTTTGGGCATAAGGGTTGTGAAAGGCATTTGCATGGTTCTTAACCGATACATGAGCCAGTTGTTCAACGGTTGTCCCAAACTCTGCCATGTGTCGGGTCACCATCATAGCGTAATAGCCAGAATAGAAACCACCCACCGGGTAATCCATCGATACATCGGATGCGAGGGCAATGAATTCATTTCCCTTCCAGGTCTCCACGTGGCTCATGGTTTCGAACCCAAAAGCCAGGCATATATCCATGTAGCCGGAGGCGACGTTCTTCCAACCCTCCTGGAAACAGATCCCACCGGTGGCACCCCCGCCTTCCACACGATGGGATGGTTTGGGACATAAGCCCAGGTAATCGTGGGCCATAATCCCGGCCATTAGCTGGCGGGTGAAGTGGTCGGAGAAGTAAGATGCAACCGAGCCGTCCACCAATTCGAGGAATTTGGCATGCTCGATACCCAGGTCAGCCAGGGCATAATCGTACGCTTCCTTTACCAGGGCTTGAAATGATTTGTCAGGACGCGCTTTGGCGAACTTTGAAACACCCCCCGACACGACATATACTGGTTTCATTCTATGTACCTCCTTTATGAAAGCAAATGGTTGGTTCAATCATCAGCCAAGACTTTTCAGGATTTCCCTGGCTATGATCATGCGTTGGATTTCGTTGGTACCCTCATATATCGAGGCGATCCTGACATCGCGGGTATATCGTTCCACCGGATATTCAGTTGAATAGCCATAGCCTCCCATCATCTGGAGTGCCGAATAGCAAGCACGATTGGCAGCTTCCGTTGCGAAAAGTTTAGCCATGGCGGCTTCTTTGGTAAATGATCGTCCCGCTTCGGCTTTAAATGCTGCCTGCATCAACAGCAACCGTGCTGCCTCGAGCTCCGTGTAGGAATCAGCTATCATCCATTGGATCGCCTGGAATTTGACTATCTCCTGGTCAAACTGGACCCTCTTCTGTGCATAACGTGTGGCAAAATCCATGGCCGCCAGCCCGACACCCAGCGCAAGGGAACCGATGCCGATCCTACCGCCAGTAAGTTCAACCACTGCCGTGTGCAAGCCATCATTCAATTTGCCCAGTAATGCTTCCTGGGGAATACGACAGTCTTCCAAAATTACCTCGTTCGTAGCCGATGGCACGTTGGCCCATTTTGTGTTCCGCCCTACCAATCACCAATCCTTTTGTACCGGCTCCCACCAGGAAACAGCTGATCCCTTTTCCCTTGGGTGCGGCTTTATCGGTAACTGCCCAGACAACAAAAACACCCGCATACGGTGCGCTGCTGATAAACCGCTTCGTACCGTTCAGTATCCATTCATTACCATCCAGCACTGCTGTGGAACTGATCGAGGCAGGGTCCGACCCGGCGCCTGGTTCGGTCAAGGCAAAGCTCGCCGCCAGATATTCACCAGAACAAATCTTAGGGAGATAGGTACGCTTTTGTTCCTCGGAACCCACAGCCTGAATCACATCGCAAACAAGGTTACTAACCGAAACCGTCACAGCAGTGGAAGCGCAGGCTCGCGCGATCTCGGTGACCGCAACGCTGAACGCAACCATGCCCACCTGCGAGCCGCCGTATTGCTCGTTGACGTTGAGCCCCATATAGCCAAGAGTGGCGAGTTTCTTTAGATTTTTTAGAAAGGTCTCTTCGTCACCTTCCTGGTCGAGCCGGGCTGCGACCGGTTCGAGTTCGGTGCGGGCGAACTTACGAGCGGTTTGCTGAATGATCTTTTGTTCTTCGTTCAGTTCCAAGTCCATGAACTAATCTCCACGCTTTGGCAGCCGCTTCTGTCAGGGATGATTTACTTCTCCAGCACCGCAGTCAGTGCAAGGACATACTGCAACACAGTCGTACTCATTCATCCGAAAAGCCAGGTCCCTTCTGCATTCACCTGCAGGTTGGATTCCATATCCGGGACTTGTTTTATACACACCAGAGTTTTCAATCGGTCGTTCCTATAGGATCAAATCCATGTAGGTTCGGTATACCTACCGAAAACATCCTTCATAACGGACACAATTTCACCCAGGGTGGCATATGCCCGGACACAATCCAGCAAGTGAGGCATGGTATTTTCCGTTCCCTGGCAGGCGATGCGCAGTGCATCAAGCGCCTGACCTGCCCGCCCATTGTCACGGTCCTTCCTCAGTTTTTTAAGGCGTTCAACCTGGTGGACATAGCCGGCTTGATCCATTTCCACCAGCGGAATGCTGAGCGGTTTGTTGTCCAGGTATTCATTAACCCCAACGATGATGCGGCTATGGTCGTCGATCTCGCGTTGGTAGGTATACGCTGCTTCGGAAATCTCACTCTGGAAGAAACCCTTGGCGATAGCCGGGAGCACGCCACCCGCTTCGTCGATCCGGTGGAAGTAATCACGCGCTTCAGCCTCAAGCCGGTTGGTAAGAGCCTCGACAAAAAAAGATCCACCCAGAGGGTCGATCGTGTTGGCAACCCCCGATTCTGGCCGCGATGATCTGCTGTGTGCGCAGGGCAATCGTGGCAGCTTGTTCAGAGGGGACTGCCAGGGCTTCGTCCATGGAATTGGTATGGAGTGATTGTGTACCACCCATTACGGCAGCCAGTGCCTGGATGGCTACCCTGACGGTATTGATCTCCGGTTGCTGGGCAGTAAGGGTCATCCCGGCAGTCTGGGTATGGAATCGTAGCAACCAGGAGCGGGGATCCCTGGCCTTAAAGGTGTTGCGCATTTCGCGTGCCCAGATCCGTCGGGCTGCACGGTACTTGGCGATCTCCTCGAAAAAGTCATTGTGGGAATTAAGAAAGAACGACAGGCGCGGGCGAATTCGTCCACATCCATGCCGCGCGCAATGCCCCAGCGTACATACTCTATGCCATCAGCAAGTGTGAAAGCCAGTTCCTGGGCGGCTGTGCTGCCGGCCTCCCGGATGTGGTATCCGGAGATCGAAATGGTATTCCACTGCGGTACCTGCTTCGATCCGTATTCCATCGTGTCCACCACCAAACGCATGGACGGCTCGGGTGGAAAGATATATTCCTTTTGGGCTATGTATTCCTTGAGAATGTCGTTCTGAATGGTGCCTCGCAATTGGGACGCTTTTACACCCTGCTTTTCCGCCACTGCAAGATACATAGCCCACAGGATAGCCGCCGGGGAGTTGATCGTCATCGATGTCGAGACCTTATCCAGTGGAATGCCTTTAAACAGGATCTCCATATCAGCCAGCGAGCTTACCGCCACACCACAAGTTCCAAACTCACCTTCTGCCTCCCGGTCATCCGTGTTATAGCCCATCAGTGTGGGTAGGTCGAAGGCAACCGAGAGACCTGTACCTCCCTGTTCAAGCAGGTACTTATAGCGGGCTATTTGACTCCTCCGGCGTACCGAATCCGGCAAACATCCTCATAGTCCATAGCCGGCCGCGTGAGCCGGTTGAGTGGATCGCACGCGTGTAAGGGTACTCGCCTGGCAATCCAAGGTCATTATCGTAATCGAACCCATCCAGATCAAGCGGTGTATAAAGCCGGTTCACCTCCTTCGATGAGGCGGTAACGAACTTGGACTGCCTTTCGGGGGTTCGCCGCAAAGTGTCAGCTAGCGTGGTTTCCGTCCATTTGACAAAGCGCTGGCGTAAATCTTTAAGGAATTTCGGATCGTACATGATGTTCTCCGTATCGAGACTTCAACGCGGACTTAGGCTGAGCTCTGCCCGCGGCTCGACTGCCGCAAATGTCTTGTGTTCCTTGTCGTACTCAATGCGTGAGAGTGCCGTCTGGGGATCGTGAACGTAATAGATCCAGTCAGTATCTTTATCCAGCTTGGTCAAGAGGCGGCTCTTCTCCTCGATCAACAACTCTGGAAATCGATCATAGCCCATTGAGATGGGCAAGTGCACCCAGGGTCGGCCGGGGATCAAATCCGATACATACAGCAATCGCCCATGTGTGTAACGCATGTCGAAGCACAGCAACCCGGGGCTGTGACCTTCACTCGGGTAAAATCCCAGATCGAGCCCATCGAAGGAGAAGGTATCTTCAGCCTGGATCAGATCCAGTTGATGCGACATCTCGAGCAAGTGGTTCAACTGCGGAATAAAAGAAGCCCGGTCACGCAGGTGCGGATGATTAGCCCGCTCCCAGGCTTGCTCCGAGACATGGATTTTCGCATTCGGGAACAGCAGTTCCGGTTCGCGACCTTCCTGCCAGGCGCTGAGGAGTCCGCCGGCATGATCGAAGTGCAGGTGTGTCAGGAAGATGTGAGTCACCTGCTGGTGAAGTCACACCTCTGGCTGCCAGGGCTTTAAGCAACATGTTTTCCGGCTCGTCCACGCCATACCGTTCCCGCAATTTAGGCTCCATGTAAGCCCCAATGCCGGCTTCGAATAGGATAATTTCTTTTTTGGTAACGGCCAACAAGGGGCGGGTTGCCATGCGAATGCGGTTCTGCTCGTCGGCGGGCATCCAGCGTTCCCAGAGCGGCTTGGGAGCATTCCCAAACATAGCCCCACCGTCGAGCTTATAGATATTGCCGGGTACAGAATAAAGTTCCATTTCTAAATAATCATCCTTTCGGCGATTATTACTGCCAGGTCAGGATTCGCCTGCACTAGTGAAAATGGGCAGAAGGACAATACGCCTTACATGCCAAAAAACTCCCGGTTGATCGACCGCATCAGCTATGCTCCAGTTAGTAATGCCCGGGCAATGATGAGGCGTTGCACTTCACTGGTTCCTTCGTAGATCTCGGTGATCTTGGCATCCCGGTACATGCGTTCGACCTCGTAATCGGTAATGTAGCCGTAGCCACCATGAATCTGCACCGCTTCCTTGGTGACGTATGTGGCGGTCTCCGATGCATGCAATTTGCATAACGCTGAAGCGGTCGCGTAGGGTCTCTTATTCTCCTTGAGCCAGGCTGCCTGGTAGGTTAGTAATTTGCTCGCTTCGATACGGGCATACATATCCGCCAGCTTGAATTGGATCGCCTGGAACTCGCTAATTTCCTTTCCGAACTGCTTCCGTATCCGGGAATAAGCCAGCGCGCGTTGGTACGCGCCCTCGGCTATACCGAGCGCCTGGGCGGCAACCCCGATCCGACCCCCATCGAGTGTCTCCATCGCTATCTTGAATCCCTGCCCTTCGCTACCGAGCAGGGCCGCTTCGGGTACGCGCACATCGTTCAGCGCGAAGTTGGTCGTGAAGGAGCCGCGAATACCAAGTTTGCTCTCATTCCTTTGGATCTCGACCCCCACTGTTTCAAGGTCCACGATAAAGGCAGATATGCCCTTGTGCTTCAAGGTACGGTCCCGACTGGCAAAGACAATGCCGGTGCCGCGATAGCCTCCATTTGTAATAAAGAACTTTGTCCCTTTTAGGATGAATTCATTTCCATCTTTCCGGTAGCTGGTTGACATTCCAGCCGGGTCGCTTCCCGCTTCCGGTTCGGTAAGCAGGAAGCAGCCGATCTTCTCCCCGCTCACTAAAGCAGGCAGGTATGCCTGCTTTTGTTGCTCGCTGCCAAAATGCAGGATGGGGTCGCAAGCCAGTGAGGTGTGCGCTGAGATGAGGATGCCGCTTGAACCGCAGGCTTTGGAAACTTCCTCAACAACGATGGCATACGAGAGGATATCCATACCGGAACCACCGTACGCTTCCGGCAGGTATGTCCCGAACACCCCCATTTTGGACATCTTTGCGATCAGTTTATCTGGGATGTGATGTTGTTCATCGATCTGGATCGCGAGCGGTTGGATTTCCTTCTTAACGAAATCGCGAACGCTGTGCTGTAAAACTTTATGATCCTGGCTCAAATCGAAATCCATGCGATGGCTCCATTATTAGCGATTTTTGAATTTTCTTGAGTTGCTGTCAGCGGCCTTTGAACTCGGGTTTTCGTTTCTCGAGGAACGCCCGCATACCTTCCTTCTGGTCCTCGCTCTTGAACAGATCGGCAAAGAGCGTATTCTCGGTGCGGAACCCATCCGCTTTGGTCTGGTCCAAGCCTTTGACGATCGCCCGTTTAGCAGACCCAACCGCCATGCTGGCATTCTTCGTTATCCTGGCTGCGGTTTCCATTGTCTTTTCAAGCAGATCAGCATCCGGATAAACTGCGTTGACGATCCCCCATTCCATTGCTTCGCGTGCAGATAGTATCCGTCCTGTAAAGACCAATTCCTTGGCCCGGTTGGGACCAATCCAGCGCGCCAGGTTTTGCGTACCGCCGAAGCCTGGGAACACCCCAAGGGTCACTTCCGGCAAGCCGAAGCGGGCTTTCTCGGCCGCATAGATGAAATCGCAGGCTAGGGCCAGTTCGAATCCCCCACCCAGGGCGTAACCATTGACTGCTGCCAGTACCGGTTTCTGCATACTTTCCAGGAAAAGAATCGTGCGCTGACCATCGCGGCTGAACACACGGGCGCCGTCCACATCCAGGGCAAGCATTTCTTTGATGTCGCCCCCGGATACGAAAGCCTTGTCCCCTGCGCCGGTAATGACAATGACTTTTATTGATGGTTCGGCTTCGAGATCGTGCAGTGTGGTTTCCAATTCTTTTACCACCTGGGTATTTAGGGCATTCAAACTATCAGGTCGATCGATGGTCAATTTACTAATCCCATCCCTGGTATCGACCCTTATATATTTTTTCACGTCACCTGTCATATGAATAAATCCTTTACCCCGACTGGATTAATAAGAATAAAAACCTTGCCCGGATTTACGCCCAAGGTGACCAGCAGCTACCATACGCACCAACAATGGGCACGGCCGGTACTTGGGATCCTTGAAACCTTCGTACAAGACATTGCAAATTGCCAAAAGAGTATCCAGTCCAATGAAGTCTGCAAGTGCCAGCGGGCCCATCGGATGGCGCAAGCCGAGCTGTACTCCACGGTCGATATCCTCGGAACTTGCCACACCTTCAAACAGGGTAAAGATGGCTTCATTCAGCATGGGCACGAGGATACGGTTGACGATGAAACCCGGGTAATCCTGGGAGACCGCCATGGTCTTGCCCAATTTCTCAACCCAGCCAGCGACCACCCGAAAGGTCTCTTCACTGGTGGTCAGGCCGCGCACCACTTCTACCAACTGCATCACCGGAGCCGGGTTCATGAAGTGCATCCCGATCACTTTACCAGGACGGCGCGTTACCGCTGCCAGGCTGGTGATCGAGATCGATGAGGTGTTGGACGCCAATATGGCATCACCATTTAATACCTGATCCATCTGGCGGAAAAGGTCAAACTTAAGTTTCTGATCTTCATTGACTGCTTCTACTACCAATGCGCAGTCCTTAAATTCTGTAAGATCCCCAATGGGCCGGATACAAGCCAGTACTTTCTGAGGAGTTCCTTTCTCCAGCTTGCCTTTCCCCACCTGCTCCTCCAGATTTTTCTGGATGTTATGGGTAGCTTTGTCCAATTGGACATTGGAAACATCAAACAGTAGAACTTGCTGGTCATGCTGTCCGAACAACTGGGCGATCCCACTTCCCATCTGACCGGCTCCCAAGATTCCGATAGTAGATTGTCCCACTCTTGCCTCCAAGATCGATACAATAATTGCAGGTGAATATTGATATCAATATTTCAAGACGGTTTTTCAACCATCAAACTCTTTCAAAGATTGCTGCTACAGCCTCACCGCCGCCGATACACAGTGTGGCGAGCCCATAACGGGCGTTCCTACGATGCAACTCGCGCACAAGGGTGGCGACCAGCCGGCCTCCACTCGCTCCAATCGGGTGCCCGAAGGCCACAGCTCCCCCATTAACGTTGACTCGCTCTGGATCGAGCCCCAACTCGTGCATGGCAATCATCACGACCGACGAAAAAGCTTCGTTGATCTCGAAGAGGTCGATCTGATCCAGGCTCAGTCCAGCCCGTTCGCATACCGAGCGGATCGCTCCCACCGGCGCTTCGGGGAATCGCTCGGGTGACAGGCTGTTTGTACTGTAAGCCACCAACCTGGCACGCGGTGTCAGGTTGTGTTGTTTTAACGCTTTCTTTCCCGCGAGCAAACTTAAAGCTGCTCCGTCCGCGATGGTGGATGCATTGCCAGCTGTAATTGTCCCATCTGGTCGGAAGGAAGGACGCAATTTCTTGAGTTTTTCGAAGTCTGTCTTGAAGGGTTCTTCATCCTCGGCGATTAATTCGTCGCCTTTCTTCCCCTGCTTGATCACCGGGATCATCTCGTCTTTCAGTATGCCATCTCGTACGGCAGTTTGTGCACGTGTGTATGAGCGGATAGCATATTCGTCCTGGTTCTCGCGTGAAAGTTTGAATTGCGCAGCGGAGACATCCGCAATTTCCCCCATCAACTTGCCGCTATAGGGATCCCGCAGCCCGTCAAACATCATGAGGTCGATGAGTTCACCATTACCCATCCGGTAACCGGAACGCGCTTTTGGTAGGGCATATACAGCGCGTGACATACTCTCCATGCCGCCAGCCAGCACGATGCTTGAGTCTCCTAGCATGATCGAGCCAGCTGCAAGCATTACTGCTTTCAACCCACTTCCGCAGACTTTGTTCACCGTCATGGCATGGGTCGAGTCGGGTACGCCCGCGTAACGCATCGCCTGCCGGGCGGGCGCCTGTGCGCTGCCTCCGGAGAGCACCTGACCGATGATCACCTCATCGATCGCAACCGGGTCGAGCCTGGATTGTGTCACAAGGGTTTTTAGGACTTCCGCCGCCAGATGGGGCGCGTCCAGGTCAGAGAGTGAACCACCTAAGGAACCGAAGGGCGTCCGCAAGGATTGAACGATGAAGACATCTTCCATCCTATTACCTCTGGGCCATATTTATTTTTTACCCCGGTCCGGGTGAACAACCAGGGTTGTACCGTCTGGACCGGCTACGTATGATCAGATCGATTAAATATCGATCCCCTCCTCAATACGCGACTATTATAATCCGATTTATTAGGTATTGGAATTTTTACCATTAGTTATGTGGAAATCAACATCATCAGGACCAGCCTGGTGATGCTAAAACTGGATGCGAAGATGTCTCTTATGTAATAAGTATTCATACTTTAGCGAATTATTATATTGAATGAGTTCTCTTTCCTTTTCTGAACTCACTTTTTCTTCTCACGGTCAAGCCAGAGCTCCCGGTACTGGCGGTTCCAGTCAATCAAGAAGCGGAACGCAATCACCACCCCCACCGAAGCAGCGATCCAGATCAAATCGCCGCGCAAACCAATCAGCCATAATACCGGCGCAAAAAGGATCCCAGCCAATACGCTGGCTCGTGCGCTGTGCCGGATGATCAGGGTCAAGGCGATCAGGAGCGCGTAGCAAATAAACAGGGCGAATGGATAGGCGGCCATCATTGCCCCATTCGCAGGTGCCAGACCCATGCCACCTTTGAAATCGGCAAACACCGGCCAACAGTGACCCACAACCACGAAGGCAGCCGTGATAGGAGCGATCCAGACAGCCGGAGAATAATGGATCGCCAGCCAAGTGGGAAGATAGCCTTTTGCTACATCCAAAACGAATACCACTGCGCCTGGAATGAATCCCGCCTGGCGGATTGTATTTGTCGTTGTGGCATGGCCCGAGCCCGCTGAACGAACATCCACTCCCTTTACGAGCCGAGTGATAAAGATGGCAAAAGACAGAGAACCGAGTAAATAGCCAAACAATCCGTATCCCAGGGCGTAAAGGAGGGTCGTCACGATCATGCAACCAATCTCGTATGTTTAATCATCCAAGGAAATAGTACTCAGGCTTTAAGATAGCGGAGTGCACCTGGCAGAATCTCAATATCCAGTTTGCGAACGTCAGTGCCAAAACCGCTGAAGATCTCCCCATCGCAGTGTACATAGAGGGGTTGCAGGCTGGACAGCGCCATCTTCCGGCAAGTGCCCATCCGTACCTGGTTGAAGCGAGCCTGTGTTCCTTTCATAACTTCGGGTACGAGGCGCAGCATGGTCAGGCGCGAGATCTTGCGGATGGTGACGTAGTTCAGCAGACCATCATCCAGTTTCGCTTCGGGTGTCACCAGGAAACCTCCACCTTCACGCGGCCCGTTGCCGAGAGTCAGCATGATCGTGTCCTGATCCCAGGCTTCCTGATCCGTTTCAACGTGCAGGGTCATGGGCGAAAAATTCATCAGAATAGTCTGCATGGTCGCCATGAAGTACATCATAAATCCATGGATGGCAGTGATTGTCCTGGTCCGGATCGTCACAACCGCGTCAAATCCAATCCCGATGGTATTGTTGAAAAATTCCAGCTTGCCGTCCGCTGATTCAACCCTGCCGATATCGATTGTATGCGGCACTCCACTAAGACAGGACCGGAGGGCCTCGACCGGATGCTCCGGTATCCCCAGGATATGGGCGAAATCATTTCCCGAACCTAAAGGTACGATGCCCAAAGACGGTCGTGAAACCTCTGTTAATTGCATTAGCCCGTTGATCACCTCGTGAACGGTACCGTCGCCACCCATCGCCACGACCAGGGTGCAGCCCGTTTCCCCTGCTTGACGAGCTAATTCCGTTGCGTGACCCTGATGTTCGGTTACAACCCAATCGGTATCAAATCCAGCACTTTCGAGGCGTAGATCAGAAACAAGATGTGAGGATCGCCCATGATTGGCAATTGGGTTGAGAATAAATTTAATTTTATCTGGCATGAGGGATCCTCCTTTGGGATGCTCGATTATATCTGATAAACGTACTTTATCCCTCCAAGTGAATTTTCTCTGCCTCCATTCAAAAGGATTTGATATTCCCTGGAATGGGGAATAGATATCTTACGAAAACTTTTTTCCGGGATGTTCAAGATTTCACTATTCAAACCTTGATTCCGCAAGATTGGTCATTAAAATTAATTTCTTAATTCATCTCTAATCGGAAATTAATCACGGATTAACGATAGGTTTCCATAATATTTAAACAAATCATTTAGCTCTTCCCTTTATAGTTTTCAAGGGGATGAAACAGGTAAAAGGAGCCGGACATGAAGAAAATACGAGTTTTGGTGGGTACGAAAAAAGGCGCATTCATCCTTTCATCCAACGCCAGGCGGCAACACTGGGAGATCAACGGTCCTCTATTTGCCGGCTGGGAGATTTACCATTTGAATGGTTCCCCTGCCGACCCGGACCGGTTATACGCTTCACAATCCACTGATTGGTTTGGTCAGATGGTACAGCGCTCCAACGACGGCGGTCTCACTTGGGCGCCGGTAGGCAACAAGTTTACCTATGAAGGGACCCCTGGCACCCACCAATGGTATGACGGAACTCAGCGACCGTGGGAGTTCAAGCGCATCTGGAGCCTTGCGCCGTCGCTGACCGATCCGGATACTGTCTACGCGGGTGCGGAAGATGCTGCCTTGTTCCGCTCCATCGATGGCGGTCAGACCTGGCAGGAGTATCCAGGTTTGCGTGACGCCAAGGGTGACCTTTGGCAGCCAGGTGCGGGGGGGATGTGCCTGCATACAATCGTTTTCGATCCGGTCGATCCCAATCGAATATACATAGCCATCTCCGCTGCCGGTGCTTTTCGCACGGATGATGGCGGGAAGACATGGCTACCAATTAACCGCGGTTTGAGTTCGGGAAATGATGTACCCAATCCAGATGCTGAGGTTGGATATTGTGTCCATAACATTGCCATGCATCCATCCCGTCCGGGTGTCCTGTATATGCAAAAACATTGGGGCGTAATGCGTAGCAATAACGCGGGCGGGCTTTGGGAGAATATCGGCGGTAACTTACCAAGCGATTTCGGATACCCGATCGCGACACATGGTCACGATCCGGAAACCATCTATGTCGTACCGATCAAGAGCGACTCGGAACACTATCCCCCTGATGGGAAGTTACGTGTATACCGCAGCCGTTCGGGCGGGAATGATTGGGAAGCGTTGACTAATGGTTTACCGCAGCGAGACTGTTATGTGAACGTGTTAAGGAATGCTCTGGCAGTCGATTCACTAGATATGTGCGGCGTGTATTTCGGTACCACCGGGGGACAGGTGTATGCATCAACGGATTCTGGCGACAGTTGGATTCCCATCGTACGCGATCTACCGCGTATCCTTTCAGTCGAGGTCCAGACCATCTCATGATCCGAGTCGTTCTTCCCCCTCTCCTTAGCCAGATGGCAAAGGTCAACCGCGAGATCGAATTACCGGTCGCGGGTCTGGTAACCCAGCGCACGATCCTGGATGCACTGGAGACTCGCTATCCGGTCCTGCGCGGGACGATCCGCGATCAAACCACTCTTCAGCGCAGGGCTTTCGTACGGTTCTTTGCCTGTGGTCAGGACCTGTCACATGCACAAATGGATGACCTTGTGCCGGATTCAGTCGCTAATGGCGCGGAACATTTTATTATCGTGGGAGCCATCGCGGGAGGCTAACCCCGATTGAGAATCGAGAACTATACTGTAAAATCCTTGGATTGCCGGCGGATGATATCACCGGGGACGCGTCACGGTCAAATTTAAAAAGCAAGTCCAATGTAGTGCCGGTCATCCAATTAACCGTGCCAATAAAAATGCCACCGCCGCGGCCAGCCCGCCAACCAGAACAGTCTGGAAACCACTGCGTAGTGGGGCCAAGCCGGTAAATTTCCCCTTGAAGAAGCCAAACAGGAAAAGTGCCAGCAAAGTGGTTCCCACCGAAACCCACAGAGCGGAGGTTAAACTCGATATCAGGATGTAGGGTGTCAAAGGGATCAACCCACCGGCAATATATGAAAGTCCGATCGTCAACGCGCTTCGCCTGGCACGACCGGGATCGGGTTGCTCGAGTCCAAGCTCGAAACGCATCATAAAATCCACCCAGTTTTTCTGGTTTTCGCTCAAAATGTTGACAACGGGTGTCAGGTCCTTTTCGCTCAAACCATAGGCTCGGAAAACATCGGCAACTTCGGCTTTTTCCCGATCCGGCACCCTTTCGGTCTCTTCTATTTCGCGCCTGCGTTCGGTTTCATAATGCTCCATATCCGTACGAGCAGCCAGGTAACCGCCCAATCCCATTGCGATTGACCCGGCCGCGATCTCAGCCAGGCCGGCAATCACTACAATATGGGTGGATGCACCCGCACCGGAAATCCCCGCAGCCAGTGCAAATGGAACAGTCAAGCCATCGGACATACCGATGACAATATCACGCACCATTTCGGATGATGTGAAGTGACGTTCTATGTGTGGGTTGGATGTCATAAGTTTTTCCTCACGCGTTCGGACATTTTAAATTTACCAGCATCATTATATCCTCCCAACTTGCTCCCCTCATGGGAATTCCACCTGGACTGAGCAGGAAGAACCCGCGCGATAAATTGTCTGCTTATTCCAAATATCGTAATGAAGAATTAATCTGCATGGACTATTATCGAACTGCTGGATGGACATAGAACTGTGATAAAGAATAAAAGCACTATCTACCTTGGGCACATTCTCGGTATTCCGATCGGGTTGGATTACTCGTGGTTCTTGATTTTTGCACTGCTGACCTGGTCGCTCGCCGCCAGTTACTTTCCAGCCGAATTCGGGAACTGGCCGGTGGCTCAATACTGGATCTTGGGAGCATTGACTGCCATCCTGATGTTTGTGAGCGTATTGCTGCATGAACTGGGTCATTCATGGGTGGCATTGCGGTATAAAATCCCAGTACTCAGTATTACGCTTTTCATCTTCGGCGGCCTTGCCCAGATCGGCGCCGAACCGCCGAGCGCAATGGCGGAATTCTGGATTGCCATTGCGGGTCCAATTGTCAGTATTTCACTGGCGATCATCTTCTATATTCTTCAATCCATCTCCGGCGCCCTGGCTCCATTATTTGCTGTGGTAAAGTACCTGGCATATATCAACGGAGCCCTGGGTCTTTTTAACTTGGTTCCAGGCTTCCCCCTTGACGGCGGGCGGGTGTTCAGAGCATTGGTGTGGGGCATCTCACACAACTTCCGCAAGGCAACCCTCATCGCAGCAAATTTGGGAAGGTTCATCGCCTTCATCTTCATCCTCTTCGGAGTCTGGCAGTTATTTACGGGAAATATCGGTAATGGGCTCTGGATCGCCTTCATCGGTTGGTTCCTGGAAAGCGCGGCGGGCTCACAGCTTAGGCTGCAAACCGTACATGACCTGCTGGGCGATCACCGCGTGTCGGAGGCAATGCGCCGGGATTATACCGTGGTGAAGCCTGATGCCACCCTCAACCAGTTGATCGACGAACATATCCTTGGCAGTGGAAAGCGCTGCCTGATCATCGAACAAAGCGGCAGCGTGCTGGGATTGCTGACAGTGCACGAAATTAAAGCTGTCCCTCGTTCAAAATGGCAGGTTACCACTGCTGCCCAGATAATGATCCCGGCTGAAAAATTAAAGCTCATCAAGCCGGATGCACAACTTGTGGAAGCCTTGACAGAAATGGATCGGGATGGTGTCAGCCAGCTACCAGTCATGGTGGATGGTCAAATCCAAGGTATCCTGGGCAGGGATGATGTGATCAATTTATTGCGAAATTTAAGCGAATTTGGACCTCGGCACGATCAATTGCCGAAATTCCCTCCCCAGGTTTGATCCCGAAAAATAAACATTCTTATTACGATATAATCGATAATATTTGTGATAAAATGGTGTTCCTTACAGGAATTCTGCAGCCAAACTTAGAAAAGGAGAGACAAATGACCACATACGAAATGGATCAGGGATCGGATATGAAACATGCGGGTAGGTTTATCCTTGGTATATTGCTCGGGGGCCTGGCAGGCGCGGTAACATTACTGTTGATCGCCCCCCAGTCAGGTAAGGAAACCCGTCACATCATCCAAACCAAGGCTATTGAATTGCGTGATAAAACAGCCACCACCATGGATGGGGTTTCAACGCAGGTTCGCACCAAAGCCGGACAAATCAAGACTGGCGTTAGCAACAAGACCATGGAACTTACACAACAGGGTAAAGAGGTGCTAGCCCACCAGCTTGATCGCTTATCCATTGCCGCTCATAATGGGAAACAGTCGCTCCAAGGTAAAAGCAATTAATTTTACTGACGCCGGTGATAAAAATATCACCGGCGTCTTCTTTTTAAATTGCCTTGTCGGTCGCGAGTAATTCTATCGCCTGGCTACCAAAATACAATACCACCCTGCGGGTAAATATTGTCACTCCCTAATAACAATGCGTTTAAACCGGCAGCACTCATCAATAACCGATTTGTCCTTTCCTCCTTCTATGCCTCAAATGCTCTAAAATGGAACATGTATTGGCCTGCGTGATAGATTCAGCTCATGCCGCTCAATCCAAAGTGATAAAATCAAAATATGAATAGGACAACCACTTACATAACGACACTTGTCGGGGCGGTATGCGTCTATTTCTTCGTCCGTTTGTTCGCCTTTCCCCAAGTAAGAACGATACGGAATGATGTGATCCAAGGCGTCCTCATCGGCTTCGGGCTGGCGTTAGTCACAGCTCAAATATACGCCAGGGTCAGGGCCACCAAGGTCAACGGCTGGATCACCATGTTCGGAATGGGCAAGCCAGGCAACGGCATGCTACTGCGAACTGCTCATGCCCAGTTATTTACCGGCCCGGTGAACTCTTCAGAAGAAGCGGTGTATTGGTGGACGAACTCAGATGGTGCCGGTCATGCGCTTTCCGGAGTACACGACTACGTTATGCATTTTCCGCCAGGCGGGCTTCCACCGAACAAGGCTTTCTGGTCGATTACGATGGGCGATGCGAGAAATCACTTTGTGGCAAATCCACTCAACCGGTATAACGTCAGCGACCGGACCGGTCTGGCACAAAACCCCGATGGTTCAGTCGATATTTACATCCAAAACGGAGCCCCAGTAGGGCACGAATCCAACTGGCTACCCGCGCCATCGGACAAGTTCATCCTGTGGTTACGCGTGTATATCCCAGACGATACCATTCTTCAGGGCAAGTATACAGTTCCGCCGGTTGCCCAAGTGAGATGATGTAGTATGAATATCGAACATTGGCTAATATTTGGTGGATTTTGTGTCATTGCATGGTTCCTGGTCACTTACTTCTGGCCAAGCCTGTTGCTGTCTGTGTTCAAGAGAGCGATTCTCGTTAAAGGGTTCGGGGATGGTCCCATCCCGGTCAATACGCTCTATACGCAGGACCAAGCGTTTTTTGCAGATCCCATCCACCCACCCGCCTCGGCCTCGAAATTGGGTACAACTGGCGTGAACCGCGATACGATCATTACGGCGGGCTGGTTGGACCTTAGCAATGGCCCACTCGTCTTGCACGTGCCGGATATGAACGACCGCTACTACAGCGTGCAATTCATAGATCCGTCGAAGAACATTAATTTTGCCTATGTCGGCAAACGCGCCACCGGTACCCAGGTGGGCGATTTTCTCATTACAGGACGAGGTTGGAATGGACAGGTGCCAGGCGGCATGAAGCAGATATCCTCGCCGAACAATTCAGTGCTCTTGTTCGCCCGGGTACTTGTGGAAAGCGACAACGACATGTCGACTGCGTATGATTTATCGAAGAAGATCCAATTATCAGCCCTTACCAGTTGGCAACACAACCAGCCTCTGCCCTGAAAGAGAAATTTGGAATGCCCTCAAAAAGTTCAAATTCCCAGATGCATATAGAGTACCACAAGGATGGCAGCATCCACGCCAGAGGCCAAATACTGGATGGTGTACCGATCGGGTATTGGGAATGGTTTCGCAAAGATGGGACAAAAATGCGTTCCGGTACTTTCCAAGATGGTGAACCGGTAGGTGATTGGATTACCTATGATCAGAAAGGCGATATTTACAAAGTGACAAAGAAAAAGGCAAAGATGAAGTGAAGCGTTTGACTCCAGCGTTCCAATTGAGTTAGGAAATCATAAATCCGTCATTCATGGCGGATTTATGGACCCACCCAAGGGGGATACTTAATCTACAAATAATACAAAGGCGATCGAGTTAAATTCTCTTTTACCCGATAAGTAACATCATTGTTAACCGATAATTACTCCCAGCGAAATGTTTTTACCGAGATGATGACACCCAGTACGAGCATCCCGACCAATATGCCGACATCCAGCAGGTGCATTCCCCAGGGCTCACCCACCCATAAGCCGCGCAGCAGGTTTACTACGTAGGTCAGAGGCAGGAACGCCGAAATCTTATGGACGGCTGCGGGCATCAGTTCCCGCGGCCAGGCGGCGCCGGAAAAGATAAGCATCGGATACAGCAGCACCATGGCGACGATCTGAGCCATGCGGGCATTGGGCATGACACCTGCCAGGATGAAGCCGATCCCGAAAAAACTCAGGCTGCTCAAGGCAAATCCGCTGAGCATGCTGAAAGCGTTGCCATTAAATTGAATATGGTAGACCAGCTTCCCAGCTATGAAAAGCATTAACACGCCCACGCTGGTCATGACAAAAACCACCACGACCTGGGCCGCCATGACGACCAGCGGGCTGACCGGAGTAGTGCGCAGGCGACGCAGGATGCCGTTCTCGCGGTAGGTAGCCATGGTGATGGTAACGGGCATCAGCCCGGTCATCCCGATGATCATGGCAGTGAAGGCAGGGATCAGGGTTCCGATCGCACCCTGGGTGCTGCCCGTACCCGGTACAGGTTTGGTGCCATAGATGCCGCCGAATATGAACAACATCACCAGCGGGAAGACCAGCGTAAAAAAAGCACTCACCGGTTCGCGCAGGAACAGCTTGGCTTCCATCCAGGTCATTTTTAACAAGCTTTTCATTTTTGGACTCGCTCTCTCAAGTCACGACCAGTCAGGCTCAGGAAAACATCCTCGAGGTCCGGCTGCTCGGTGCGCAGATCATGAAACTGGACTCCCAGCACGCTCAACTGGTTGACCACTGCTGTCACCAGCGGGACCTTGCGGCCGTTTGTAGCATGGACAATTACCTGTCCGCCCTGGACCTCGAGTCGCACCGCGCCGGAAAGGGATCTCTCGAAATCGATCGGTATGGACCCGTCCACACTGAAGACAACGCGTTCTTCCGATCCCAGGCTGTGGATCAGGTTGGCGGGTGTGTCGAGAGCAACGATCTTCCCATGGTCGAGGATGGCGATCCGGTCGCATAACTTTTCAGCTTCTTCCATGAAATGAGTGCTCAATATAATGGTCTTGCCGCGCGCACGAACATCGCGCACCAGGTCCCAGATGGCACGTCGGGCCTGCGGGTCAAGACCGGTTGTCAACTCATCCAGGAAGACCAGTTGCGGGTCGGGGAGCAGCGCCAGTGCGATGAATAGGCGCTGCTTCTGTCCGCCCGAAAGTTTCGAGAAAGGTGTGTTTCGTTTTTCGTCCAGGCCCAATCGGGCAAGCAGTTCCTCCCAATCAACAGCCCTGGGGTAGAACGAGGCGTACAAGTCGAGCGCTTCCCAGACCTTCATCCGATCTGGCAGGTTGGACTGTTGTAGCTGCATCCCGATCCGCAGGCACAAAGTCTGACCCGCGAGTTGCGGATTTACACCCAGGACCTGAACTGTCCCGGAATCCGGCTTGCGTAGCCCTTCCAGGCATTCGATGGTGGTGGTTTTGCCCGCCCCGTTCGGACCGACCATTCCGAATATCTCGCCCTCCCCCACCTCGAACGATATGCCATCCACAGCGACCATCCTGCCGTAGGTTTTGCGGAGTCCTTCTACTAGCACAATCGCATTCATTCTTTCCTCACTTGCTCTTCAAAATCTTTTCGAGCGCAGCCACATGCTCGCGAAAAACCCGCCGTCCTTGGTCGGTGACAGAAACATAGGTGTGCGGCTTGCGTTCTACGAAGACCTTGTTGACGGCAATGTAGCCAGCCTCCTCCAGTTTTCGCAGGTGAGCGCCAAGATTGCCGTCGGTAACGTCGAGAAGTTCACGCAAATAAGTGAAATCCACCTCGTTGCTGGTATCCAGTGTCATCAAGGCTGCCATGATGCGCAGGCGCACCGGCTGGTGAATGGTTTCATTCAATTCAGCCATGATTCACCACCTCAATCGGATGTACAGACCGAGGGCGATCATCCCGCCCCCGCCCAGGATCGCCATCCAAAGATAGAAAATACCAGGCAGCAGGAAGTACCCGACCAGCGCCAGGGTTGAGATCGGGAGCGTCCACCAGACGGACGAGAAAGAAAACAGCAGTCCCATTGACATTTGTCCCAACATGAGGAACAGGATGACTAAGAGGGTCGCCTGCTTACCATCCACAGGCCGGGCAACGACAATGACAGCCAGGGCGAAGAAAATAAGGAGCAACCAGAAGAGACCAACCCGCTTTATCATCGGAGCCGTCGATGAGCTGCGGACGCGTTTGCCCATCCGGCTGCCTAAAATGATCCCCACGATAGTCCCAAGGAGACTCAACCCGCCCCAGATATAACCGACGATCCCCACCGGGAGGAATTGGGTGCATAGGAATCCGATCAGCCAGACGATGCCGGTGACAATCAGGGTGATGTAGGTGCCACCGCTTGCAATCGAGTGACGGGTTTTCTGCGCCATGGTCTGGATGGCGACCAGGGCTTGTTCGGCTTCATTCGGAGAGATGTTCATACGAAGCTCCTCATGTTACAGAGTACTCTACAATATAGAGTATTCTACATCAACAAGTAGACGATGTCAAGCCTCTTAGGAGTATATTTCTTGCAGACATGTACGCACTTTTCTCAATCAAGGTAGATTGCAGGTGGTAATGGAAGAAAAAATGGTTTGTGAATTTAAAATCCACCATTTATGGTGGTTTATCGTTTGACCTCAAGGGAATTCTGAAAATAGAAAAAAATACAAAGTAAAAGGGGCGATGAGCATGTCTTGATATTGCACAGTTCGTGGGGCTTTGCTATACTGTGACCAATTCTCGCTGTACTAAATTGCCCTAAACATCCTACCTCGTTAGGGTTTTATGTAGGAAATCCATCATCCATTAGTTTGTCCATCTCAATTGATATTGTGCGCGTTTTTGATGTCCTTTAGGAGAAAGAAGCGTGGCTACTCTCCATTTGATGGTTGGACTTCCTTGTTCAGGGAAAACAACGCTAGCACAAAAGCTTGAACAGGAACTACCGGCACTTCGATTGACACCTGACGAGTGGCAATTACGCCTCTTTGGTCAAGATGCAGCAGAATCAGAACACGATGCCCGGCATAGCCTGATCGAGGCTATGCTCTGGAATATCGCGAGTAGGGCGTTGGAATTGGGAACGAACGTTATCCTCGATTTCGGTTTTTGGGCGCGAGAAGAACGCGAAGATTATCGGTTGCGCGCCGAGCATCTTGGGGCTGGTAGCGAAGTACACTTTCTCGATGTATCGGAGGCTGAGTTATTGAGGCGGCTTGAGGAAAGGAATACGCGACATTCTCAGGAAAGTTACCTTATTTCCGAGGCAGCGATGAAACCCTGGATTGCTTTCTTCCAAAAACCAACACCTGATGAGCTAAAGAGAAGAGAGTAATAGAAAATGTCAACGCTGCCAACACCGGCTCCACCAGTCACTCGTTCCGCCCGCGCCAGTGAGCAGTCCGTTAGGCTGCTCTAGCATTATTAGGATGTACTCTTGCGATATGCGACCCCTACGATATTCCATCAACGTCACATCCGACTAGTCTGTGATCATCGGGCAATCATCCCCAACGAAGGGAAGCGCATCGGCCTGCTCAAGGTCCTCGTTTGCATGACGATGTAGTAACTGGAGGATACTATGAATGAGCGCATGATGGATAAAACAACCCAGCCCACTGATGAAGATATGATCAACTGGATTGGGCAGCCCATCGCAGCAGAATGGATCGGCTTACGGCAATTCCTGGCTGAAACGTACGGTATCGTTCCCATCTTTAATTCGGGTGGTAAACGATACGGTTGGAATTTGCAACACCGAATAGGCGGACGACCTCTATGTGAATCGTACCCCGAACATGGTTCGTTCACCGCATTAATAATTCTGGGACAAGTTGAATTGGAAACTGCAATGGCAAGGCTTGAGACCTTTGGCTCAACCGTACGCAAGGCGTTAACAGACTCGCCCAGATATCATGATGGTTGTTGGATGTATATCCGGGCATCAGAACTCTCGAACTTGTCATCAGGATCTTCATGACATTGAGGAGCTTATCTTGATAAAAAGAAAGCCACCACGGAAAAAGGCATCCTAATAATTAATCACAGTCTATTAGCATGCCGCCGAATATCGTGTGGATCCGAATGGTTGGAGTCGCCACATTTTCGTTCAGTTTCCGTGACTCGAAGTTGGGTCTTTTAATGCAGTAGTGTCGCGTCCTGAACAATAGGTTGATAATGACATCAGTAAACCAGAATCAAAAATCGCCTAACCGGCGATTTTTTTAGTGCCCCAAGGGGATACTTTATATAGGGATAATACAAAGTCGAGAGGGTGTTAGGACGGTTGTGACTCGTTATTAGCTCTCAAACTGCCCTATAGCTTATTCTTGGGCAGGAAGGCCAGATCTCAGCTCTGGTTTCGATCACTCTGAAGACATTTGAGCCAGCAGGTACCGTACACGCTGCACCAAATCGCCGGGTTTAAGCACCGTTACAGATTCTACGCCAGGTTGAAAATGTCGAATATTGTACGTGGTAAGGTAAACACATCCTTCGCGCACAGCAGCAGCCAAAATGGGTAGATCCTTGGGATCAGCAGCCTTCGACAACGCCCTGATTTCGGCCACGGTCGGATCTGAAACCACATGAAGACAATGGCTCACTAACATCTGAAATGCCGGCATTGCGGCCGGCATCTTTTCTCCCAAGTTACGTTCAACCTCGGTGATGACTTGCTCACTCGCCACCGCTTCGATCAACGTGATTTCTGCCATACGGAGGATCACCAAACTGGCACTATGCTCGTTTGGTGAAGCTGCACCCGCAAAAAGCACATCCGCATCTATAAAGATGCGCGGTTTAGGTGGTTTATTTGCCATACTTTTCCTTGTTGTACCGTTCACGTTGTTTGCGCAGATCATCCAGAAGCTCGTCAACGCTCAGTCCTGATTCCAGACGAATACGTTCGATCTCATTCGCCAGTTCCGGAACCATAGGAACCATCGGTACAAACACAAAGATACCTTCCAGATCCACCAGGTGAAAGATTTTCCCGTTTTCGATATTGTACTTTTCACGCAGTTCGGCAGGGAGTGTGACCACACCACGTTCTCGGACTTGAATTGTGAGTTCCATAGCTCTCCTTTGCGTGTATATCTGCCTATGCAGAAATACTGCAAATGCAGTATATCAGATTTGTATCCGAAAATCAAGTCTTAATTTCAACTTCCATTTCGCTATGATTGCCAAAGAGGATAATGGTATAGTGGGAGCATCTCACTTTGAGGTGTTTGGATGAGCGAATACCAGTATTACGAATGGCAAACCATTGACCGCCCACTCAGCCCCAGCGAAAGGGAAGCTGTTTCTGGGCTTTCCAGCCACATGGAGACGGTTACATCCACCCAGGCGATTGTGACTTACTCGTGGGGAGATTTCAAGCACGATCCACGCCAGGTGCTGCTACAGTACTTCGATGCGCATCTCTATATGGCGAACTGGGGCACACGCAGGCTTTTGTTCCGCTTTCCGAAATCGGTGATTGATCCGCATGCCATCCGGTCGTATTGCCGGGAAGATATTTCTCACGCTTGAGTTGAAAGGCAACTACTATATCCTTGAGTTTTCGTTGGATGACGAAGAGCCAGATTACGAATGGCTGGAAGGCGAAGGCATGCTCGGCAAATTGACTCCCATCCGCGAACAAATTATGCAAGGCGATTACCGCGCACTTTATCTGAGCTGGCTGAAAGCCGTCTCTATCGAAGACCCGGAGGAAGACAACCCGGAAACGGAACCGCCCATCCCGGCCGGGTTGGGCAAACTGAACAGCAGTCATCAGGCTTTTATTGAGTTCTTTGAACTGGATGCAGCACCTGGTCAAAGCTGCCGCCAAAGCCAGCCCTCCACTTCAGCCTAAATCCATTGCTCCTCTGGAAAAAGCGCTGACCCAACTCAGCCGGGAGGAATGTGAAAACTTCCTGCGCCAGGTGCTGAACAACGAACCGCAGGTGCGCATGGCACTGCAAAAGCGGCTGGAGCAACTGGCAGGAACCAAACCTGTGAGCGCTGGAAAGGGCCAACGTCAGGCTGGCAATTTGTTCAAAGAAGCCGAGCGATTGGAACAGGAAGCCTTACGCCAACAGAAGGCCGAAGCCGAGCGGAAGCGCATCCAGGAGTTGCTTGATCTGGCCGGGCGTGAAGAAGCCACCTGGCGCTGGATTGAAAGCCTGATCGGGCAAAAACAGGCCAGGCCTTATGATGAAGCCACAAAACTGCTGGTCGACCTGCGCGATCTGGCAATATACCAGAACCAGCTACCCAAATTTCAGGAACGCTTTTTGGTAATCAGGGAGAAGTACAGCAACCGTCCGACCTTGATGGAAAGATTCAGTCGCGCCGGGCTGTAAAATCAAATCATGGGGCATCCTTACTGATACGTGATGGGATACTGCTTGACACAGCTTTGTGAATTACACGTCGCGAAAAACTTTACTCGCTCTTTTAAAAACACCTTTATGAAAACCTTGGATGAAATTAATCGCTTGATCGCTTCAACTGAAGCAGAATTGGCAGAACTGGAAAGCAGCCGTTCTAAATTGCTGTCGCGTCTTGCAGAGTTGCAGCGTGATAAAGCAGCTTTGCTCCAATCGCCAGGCGCCTCCGATGTCAATCACAATCAAACTGTGACCAATCAATCGTCCCAGGATGAAAAGATTACCCTCTTTCAAAGCTTGTTTCGCGGACGCGAGGATGTTTATCCCCGGCGTTTCGAAAGCATGAAAACCGGTAAGCAAGGCTACCAGCCAGTTTGTCAAAATGAGTGGATCCGTGGGGTTTGCGAAAAACCGAAAATTCGCTGTGAGGATTGCGGACAGCGCAAATTCCTTCCAGTGACAGACCAGGTGATGCGCAATCACTTACAAGGTTTCGATCCACAGGACAGACCAGGGCGCAACTTTACGATTGGCGTTTATCCTATGTTGCCGGATGAGACCTGCTGGTTTTTGGCAGCAGACTTCGATAAGGCCTCCTGGCAGGATGATGCCCGCGCTTTCTTGGAAACTTGTTCGATGTTTAATGTTCCTGCTGCTCTTGAGCGGTCGCGTTCTGGTAACGGAGGGCATGTTTGGATGTTCTTTACCGAGCCTGTTCCAGCGGCCCAGGCGCGCCAGATGGGTACTTTCCTACTTTCTCAAACAATGGAGCACCGGCCAGAGATTGGGTTGGACTCTTATGATCGCTTTTTCCCCAGTCAGGATACGCTACCGAGAGGTGGCTTTGGCAACCTGATTGCATTGCCACTTCAAAAGAAACCACGCGAGAACGGCAACAGCGTCTTTGTAAATGAGCATTTCATTCCTTATGAAGATCAATGGGCCTTTCTTGCATCCCTACACAGGATGACCCGCGCAGAAGTACAGGCTGTCGCCAGGCATGCTGAGAAACAGGGTGAATTTCTGGGTATTCGGCTCCCCGTAACGGATGAAGATAGCGACCGTCCCTGGGCTGCGCCGCCATCCAGAAAACATAAGGAACCGCCAGTGATTGGGCCGCTGCCTGAGTGTCTTGATCTGGTTATTGGGAACCAAATCTATATACCAAAAGCAGAATTGACGCCTTCTTTGCGGAATCGCCTGATCCGTCTGGCTGCTTTTCAAAATCCAGATTTTTATCAGGCGCAAGGTATGCGACTGTCCACTTATGGGAAGCCGCGCATTATCAGTTGTTGCGAGGATTTTCCCCAACACTTGGGAATGCCACGCGGCTGTATGGATGAACTCAACGCCTTGCTCGAATCGCTGCAGATCAAGATAAACCTGACTGACGAACGCTTCGCAGGTACCCGATTGAATGTTCAATTTCAAGGTGCTTTACGCGGCGAACAGCAGCAAGCCGCCGACAGCTTGCTGCAACATGAAACGGGTGTGCTGGCAGCCTCGACAGCCTTCGGGAAAACCGTCGTGGCTGCTTATTTGATTGCGCAACGTCAGGTGAATACGCTGGTGGTTGTGCACCGCCGACAATTACTCGATCAATGGGTGCAGGCCTTGAGCCAGTTTCTTGGCATCTCATCAAAAGATATCGGTCAGTTTGGCGGCGGTAAACACAAATCAAATGGGAATCTCGATGTCGCTATGATCCAAAGCCTGATCCAGAAAGGAGTTGTCAGTGACATCGTTGGCAATTACGGCTACCTGATTGTTGACGAGTGCCACCATATTTCTGCGGTCAGCTTTGAGCAGGTGGTTCGCCAGAGCAAGGCCAAATATCTTACCGGTTTGTCTGCGACCGTGACACGCAAGGATGGGCACCAGCCGATTATTTTCATGCAGTGCGGTCCAGTACGTTACAAGGTGAATGATCGAGATCAGGCAGATAAACGGCCCTTTGACCATAAGGTTATCGTGCGCCCAACAAAGTTCCAGTTGCCATCCCATCTTCAAAATATCGCCGCCCAATCTATTCAGGAAGTGTACTCATCTTTGGAAAAAGATGATGACCGGAACCAGATGATCGTTGATGATGTGGTAGCTGCTATTCAGGCAAATCGTTTTCCGGTACTGCTAACCGAGCGCAGGGAACATTTGGAAACTTTGGCAGAGTTATTGAACAAACGAGTTGCTCATGTCTTTGTGATGAAAGGGGGAATGGGCAAGAAGCAGCGTCAGGAACTGAAAGACCAAATTGCCAATCTTCCAGCTGATCAGTCGCGTGTGATTTTAGCAACAGGGCGTTATTTGGGTGAAGGTTTTGATGACGAACGGTTGGATACTTTATTCCTGGCTTTACCGATTTCCTGGCGCGGCACGCTGACTCAGTATGCCGGTCGTTTGCACCGCTTGAACGCAGCCAAGAAAGAAGTGATTATCTACGACTATGTGGATTTTGAAGTGCCTGTGTTAGCCAGGATGCATGGTAAGCGGCGAGCCGGTTATAAGGCGCTTGGGTATGAAATCGAGTTACCGCAGGACAATAAAACGGTGCAACTTACTTTAGTAGACATGTAGATTAGGCGTTCTTTTCTTCTCTATACACGCACCATCGTGCAAATTCCCCACATCTGATTTCGGAAAAAAACTATCCGACAATTCACGGAAAGTCTTTCTTTTCATCGCGATGCAGTTGGTAGGTTTGCGGGTGCCTTGGATTGATTGCTGCTGTGGCTTGGATGGGAGCAGCTTATTCGTAGGTGTGGATGATCTCGTAGATCGACAGGGTGCGGACCATAGTATGCAAATCGTACTAGAGTAAAAGTAATACGCCCTGATTTCAGAGCGTATTAGAAAGAGAATACCATATGGAAAATATGGACTATATGTTCCAGTGCCCCCAAGCGGACTCGAACCGCTGTTTGGGCCTTGAGAGGGCCCCGTCCTGGGCCACTAGACGATGGGGGCTTGTCCTTGCGATGTCAGCAAGGGCGTTCGCCGTTGACTCGTGTCAACGGTGTGGCGAATGGCGGCGTGATGCCGCCTTCACCGAGCGGGCTGTATTTTATCATCCGGTCTGTGAGTCGTCAACAATGAACACGTGCAGCTCCTTCGGTCCGTGGACACCGATGGTCAGGGTCATCTCGATGTCCGCGGTACGGCTGGGGCCGGTGATGAGTACCGTCGCAGCGGATGTCCTGACTTCGGGCAAGCGGAAAGCCTCGGGCAGAGAGGGCAGGATTTGTGATGCGTGTATTACCGCTATATGGATTTCCGGCAGGAGCGAAGCGGTCATTGGGAAACCCTCGCCGCAAGTAACAACCAGCGTGCCCGTGTCTGCGACAGCGGTCAGAGCGGATGTAATGCCTGCCTTGATAGACGGATCAGCCTTGTGCTCCACCTGGATTCCTGCTTCGGTCAAGCGAGCAGGCTCCAATGCCGGAATCTTATCCCAACTCTGGACACGGTCGATGCCGCGCGATTTCATAAAATCCACGAGTCGCGCTGGCAATTCATCTGACTTTAATTGATAGGCATGACCGCCCACCAGTTCCAATTCTTCGATGAATTGGAGAGTCAATGGCTTCCGGGAAATCTCAACGGGCTGCTCATCCATCGAAACGACATTCGGCTGAGATGAAATTTTTTCATCTGACAGCGCACTTCGATCGATCTTCTGCCACCGGGCGCGGAACGGTTTGACCGGCCGCGGGAAATCCTTGCTGTAGCCCCAACCCGTGAAGGCGGGGATGCGAATGTAACGAGGGGAATGGGAGCGCCAGCCAGCCAAGAATCCGCTGACCTGTGGAAAACAACCAGGGGTGAGTCGCTGCCCATTTGAACCCGCGAAGTCCCATCTTGACCGGGGATGGAATCCCAACCCCTTCCGCTTCCTGTTGGGAACCTTGTCCGGCTCGAATGCGGGACAGCATGCCCGGCAGGTCGATATCCACCGGACAGGCGTCCTTGCATGCGCCGCACAGTGTCGAAGCCTGCGCCAGATGACCAAATTGTTCCAGCCCGAAGAGGCCCGGCGAGACCACCGACCCGATCGGACCGGAATAAGGGGCTATGCTTCCATCGGTACCCAGATAGCCATGTCCGCCGATCTCCCGGAAAATGGGGCAGGCATTGAGGCAGGCGCCGCAGCGGATGCAATAGAGGCTTTCGCGTAAAGGCGATGCCCGAAGCCGGCTCCTCCCGTTATCCAGGATAATGAGATGTTTTTCCTGAAGGACGGACCTGAACGATGAGGAGGGGTCCTCCGGACCGTGGATCAACTGTGTATACACACTCAGCTTCTGCCCGGTGGCGGAGCGCGGCAGCAATGAGAGGAACAATGCCAGGTCGTCAAGTGTGGGGAGCAGGCGTTCCATGCCCATCAACGCGATATGAACCGGGGGCAGGGTGGTGACCATGCGCCCGTTGCCTTCGTTGGTGACAATGGAAATTGTGCCGGTCTCGGCAACGCCGAAATTGACTCCCGAGAGCCCGATATCGGCGGTGAGGAAGATTTCCCGCATGACGGAACGAGCGGTGGCGGTGAGAGTGGGGATGTCTTCAGTGTAGGGGATGCCCAATTTTTCGGTAAAAAGCTGTGCCACTTCGTGGCGGCGGAGATGCACAGCCGGGGTGATGATGTGACTGGGACGCTCGCCCCGCAGCTGGACAATGTATTCGCCCAGGTCTGTCTCCACCGCGCGGATGCCTTCAGCTTCAAGGGCATGGTTCAGGCCGATCTCTTCGGACGCCATGGATTTTGATTTGGCAACCAGCCGGGCGTTATGGTCATGCGCGATACTCAGGATGATCTTCACCGCTTCATCGCCGGTAGCGGCGCGATGGACTTGCATGCCGTTTTCCTGCACCTTCGCCATGAACCGGTCAAGGTAATCGTCGAGGTTTGCGATCACATCGGCGCGGATGGCATGTGCTTTCCGGCGGCGCTCACGCGAGTCAGGGAGGGAGGCAAACGCGTTGATGCGGCTCCTGACCCGACGCTCGGCATTCCCGTCGAGGGCAGCCTGCAGGGCGCTATCGGCAATCTTTTCGCGAATCTTTTCTTTAAAGAGGGTCATGGTTTTTCAGGTTGTACCTGTCGTTGCTTTTATACAGGCTTGAATCCGGTGTAGAGTCCGCGCTCGTTCAGCCAGACAGGGTCGTGATCGACATCCAACCCGCAGGCGCGGAAAGCGGACAGATACTCGTCAACGGTGAACAGGCCAAGTTCGTGACGCTCGTCGAAGGTGGCGATATCCTCCGGCGTTCCGACCATGTAGTGAAAAACGAAGTAGGATAAATTGCCGTCCTGTCCGCTCAGGTTCATGCGGGCAATCTTCAGGTCTGGTTGATCCACGAAGGTGGCATGGACATGACCCGGATGCCAGTCTTCCGGGGTAAACCAGGGTTCGATGACCAGTACGCCACCCGGCTTGAGATGTTTTGCCATGTTGGCTATTGCCTGGTCCAAATTCGCGACGGTTTTGACATAGCCAATGGAACTGAAGAGGCAGGTAATGACATCAAACTGCTTGTGCAGGTCAAAGTCAAGCATATCACCCTGATGAAAGGTGACTTCCGGCAATTTCTCCCGCGCAACTTCCAGCATTCGTTCATCAAGATCAAGCCCCTCGACCTGATAGTGCTCGCGCAGATAGCCGGTATGAATGCCGGTTCCACAGGCGACATCCAGCAAGGTATTCCCGCCCGATTTGAGCTGCTTTTGTACCAGTTCATGGACGGAATGCGCCTCAGCGGCATAATTCTTTCCCCTGCTCAGGTAAATGGTATCGTACAGTTTCGCTGATTTGGAAAACATGTTTCTCCTTAACGGCTGTTCAATACTTCTGCAATATGGACGACGCGCTGCGGTTTCCGCATGCGTCGAAGTCCGCCGGCAATGTGCATGCGACATCCGGCATCCGCCAGGACCAGAGTGGGGGAGCCGCTGGTCTCGAGGTTGCTCACTTTGCGTTTCAACATTTCCGTCGAGAGTTCAGGGTGCTCCACCGAGAAGATGCCGCCAAACCCGCAGCATTCGTCGCTGGCGGGAAGCTCCACAATCTCAGCACCTTTGACTGCGGCAAGCAGGGTCCGCGGCTGGCGGTCCACGCCGAGATGGCGGTTCAGGTGGCAGGAGGCGTGATAGGCCAGTTTGCCTTCCCAGTGTGCACCCACATCGGTGATCCCCAGCACATCAACCAGATATTCTGTGAATTCATAAGTGCGGGCTGCAAGGGCTTTTGCGCGCGGATACCAGACCTTGTCGCCTTCGAACAGCTCGAGATAACTCTGGCGCACCATCGTCGTGCACGAACCGGAGGGGATGACGACGTCTCCCGGAGCGGACTCAAAGACCCGGATGGTGTGCTCGGCGATCGGGCGGGCATCGGTCCGCAAGCCTGCATTGTAAGGCGGCTGACCGCAGCATGTCTGTCCGTGCGGGAAGTCCACGCTCACACCGCAGCGGCGCAGGACACTGACCATCGCTTCCCCTGTTTCGGGGAAGAAGGTATCCACCAGGCAGGTGATAAAAAGTTGGACGGCGGGCATACCATCCATTGTATAACGGAAACAGTGTGCGGGGAATCTGAATTAACCGGTCCATGGGCAAATCAGGGTGGGTGGCTATCCGGCTTAGAACCACATTTCAATGGCCAATTTCTACAAAAATCTGAGGTGCGCTGTGGTATGATTGTGCCGCTTAACTTTTAATTCATAAGGAATTTATGACCCCCTTCAGGACCAAATATACCAACCACCTCGACTTGCCGCGCCGCATTTCCCGTCTCGGCGAACTTTCCTACAATCTTTGGTGGACGTGGAATCCCTACGCCCAGCGCCTGTTCAACCGCATCGACAATGCGCTTTGGGAACGGGTCAATCACAATCCCTTTCGTTTCCTGCGCCAGCTTGAGCGACCAGTTCTGAACGAGGCTGCCCAAAACCCTGCCTACCTTGAAATCTACGACCGTGTTTTTGCGGATTTTGACACCTATCTGGAACGCAAAGATACCTGGTTCTCCACCATTAATGGCGACCGCAAAGACCAATCCATAGCCTATTTTTCGATGGAATTCGGTCTGCATGAGATGCTGCCCATTTACTCCGGCGGTCTGGGCGTGCTGGCGGGCGATCATCTGAAAGAATCCTCCGACCTCGGCCTGCCGCTGGTCGGGCTGGGACTGCTCTATACCGAAGGTTATTTCACCCAGCATATTTCAGAGGACGGCTGGCAGGATGCGGTCAATAACCCGATCAAATTCGACGAACTGCCGATGCTGCCCGTTTTGAAGGATGATGGGAAGGAACTGACGATCACCGTGGATTTCCCGGACGGACCAGTGCAGGCCCGCATCTGGGAATTGCGCATCGGGCGGACTCCCCTTTACCTGCTCGACTCGAATATCGACATCAACAACCCGGTCGGCCGCCAGCTCACAACCCGCCTGTACTATAGCGATATCAACCTGCGTATTATGCAGGAGATGCTGTTGGGCGTGGGCGGCGTACGCGCACTGCGCGCGCTGGGATATAACCCGACGGTCTGGCATATGAACGAAGGACATGCCGCCTTCCTGACGATGGAACGAATGCGTGAATATATCGCACAGGGCATGAAATTCAGCGAAGCAGCCGCGCAGGTCCGCAAGACGAATATATTCACCACCCATACTCCAGTCCCGGCCGGGAATGATGAATTCCCGCTGTGGCTGATGGATAAATATCTTTCGAATGTGTGGAGCGAGCTGGGAATCACACGGGACGAGTTCATTGACCTGGCGCGTCACAAGCAGACCTGGGGTGAGACCTTCAGCATGCCGATCCTGGCATTGAAGTTTTCCGAAGGCCGCAATGCGGTCTCGGAACTGCACGGACGGGTTTGCCCGCCGTATGTGGCATGATCTGTGGCCGGACCGTCGGAGAGGACGACGTACCGATCACGTACATCACCAATGGCGTCCATACGAACACCTGGATGGCGCGCCGCATCCGGCTTCTGTACGATAAACATCTGGGCAAGGACTGGCTGGAAAATCTTGATGATCCGGCAGCCTGGGAGAAGATGGACCACATCCCTCCGCAGGAATTATGGGCGGTACGCAACCATCTCAAGCGGAAATTGATGATTTACATCATGTATCGCGCCCGTGATCGCTGGATGAAGGGTGATTTTCATCCGGTACAGGTCATTGGTTCCGGTGTGCTGCTCGACCCTTATGCGCTGACCATCTGTTTCGCCCGTCGTTTTGCCACCTATAAACGCGCGGATCTCATCCTGAGCGACCTCGACCGCCTGATCAGGATCATCAACCAGCCCAATCGCCCCGTGCAGATCATCTTTGCCGGGAAAGCGCATCCCGCGGATGAACCCGGAAAAATGCTGATCCAGGAGGTTTATCGCGCCGTAAAAAAAGCTGAGAACGGCGGCCGGATGGTCTTCCTCGAAGATTATGACATGAACCTTGCCCGCTATCTTGTCCAGGGCGTGGATGTGTGGATGAACACCCCGCGCCGTCCGAACGAAGCCAGCGGCACATCAGGAATGAAGGCTGCCGCCAATGGCGTCCTCAATTTCTCGGTGCTCGATGGCTGGTGGCGTGAGGCTTATAATGGTCGCAACGGCTGGGCTATTGGCGAGGATGCCGGTCTGGACGCGGAAGTCCAGGACCAGGCGGACGCCGATTCGCTGTACGACCTGCTGGAGAACAGGATCATTCCGCTCTATTACGGCGAACGCAATGGCGATGATGTGCCTCGTAAATGGATTGAGATGATGAAAGAATCATCTACGAACGATCACTCCGCAATTTTCCACGCGACGCATGGTCAAGGAATATACCGAACGGCTGTACCTGCCGGCGATGCCCAGGAAAAAATAGTTATTGGAAGTCCCCATGAGCATCCCAGTCATTTCTCCCCGCGATCTGGCAGACAAGCTCAAATCAGAGAGCAGCTTTGTTCTGCTGGACGTGCGTGAACTGTGGGAATTGAGTTATGCCAGAATTGACGACCCGCGGCTGGTCATTCTGCCCCTATCGCAGCTCGCTCATTCGCGCGAAGCCGCTCTGCCGGAGTCGATGATATCCAATGGCGATGCGGAGATCGTCGTCATGTGCCATCACGGCATCCGCAGCGCAGACGTGACCCGCTGGCTGGTCAAGCAGGGATGGAAAAACACCCGTTCGCTTGAGGGCGGCATCGCGGCTTATGCGTCTGATGTCGATAAATCGGTGGGATGGTATTAAACAAAAAAGGTGGTTTGATAGCCACCTCAATGAAAAAATCAAGCATAAGGGCGACCATCGGTCGCCCTTATTAATTTACTGGACAAATGCTCCATTTCGGTAGATGACATCACCATCCACTTCGATCTCTGCGTCCTTGCGCAAGTCGCAGATCATATCCCAGTGGATGACGCTCTTGTTCTTCGAACCGGTTTCGGGATAGCCTGCACCGAGCGCCATGTGGAAGGTGCCGCCGATCTTCTCATCGAAAAGGATGTTGCGGGTGAAGCGGTCTATCTCAAAATTCGTGCCGATGGCAAACTCACCCAGGTAGCGTGAGCCGGCGTCGCTGTTCAGCATTTCAAGGAGATAGGCTTCGTTGTGGGCTGCCTTGGCGGAGGTCACCTTGCCGCTTGAAAAGTTAAGCTCAATTCCTTCGACTGCCACGCCATTATAGATGGCAGGATAGGTGAACTTGACCCAGCCATTGACCAAATCCTCCACCGGTCCGGTGTAGATCTCACCATCCGGCATGTTATGCGTGCCGCAGGAGTTGATGAACTTTCTCCCCTTTGATCGAAAGGGTCAGGTCCACATTGGGACCGCGCAGGCTGACTTGCTGTTTACCGGCAATCCGCGCGATCATCTTGGCTTGTTCGTCCTCAACAGATTTCCAGTAAGCGACCGGGTCCGCACTGATCGGCATGACAGGCGCGGTAGACGAAATCCTCATAGTCTTTCAGGCTCATCTCTGCCTCCATCGCATATCCGGCGGTGGGGAACAGCGTGGTCACCCATTTGAATTCGCCGGTCGCGCCGCGGCGCATCTGCGCCTCAATGACCTGCGATACGGCTTTCTGGCGCCGGGCAAGTTTCTTGGGTTCGACACCGGTCAAGGCGCGTGTGTTCAGCAGGGAAGCAACCCGGATGCGCAATTCGAACTGGTCGTAGGCAATCTTCCGGAAAGTGGGAGGATAGTCGAGTTGATTATCGTTGGCATTTGCGAAGAAGATTTCCTCCTGGTCCGGCAATTCAAGCAGGGGGACGGGATGGCCTCCCACCTCCATGATGCGGCTGTAGAGCGCGCGTACAAGCGGTTCGGCGGCAGTGGTGGCTTCGATTAAAACGCGGTCTCCCGGTTTGATCTGGGCGGCATAATCCACCAGGATTCTGGCAAATTTATCGATGCGTGCGTCAGACAAGGCTATGCTCCTTACCACAGTAAATTCAACCTGTGAATTATATCACGAGGGTTTTTGGATTATTTATGATGGATGGCTGTAAGCATAACGGTTTTGCAAGGTCTTTTTCAACTTGCGGTATACTTTCACTGACCGGCCCCTCATGTCGGAAATCTACAAAAAAACCATTAACAATTCTTCCATGAAACAACTCCTTCAGAACATGCGCGATGGAAAGACCCTCGTCACCGAGGTCCCGGTCCCCACGCCGCGCGCCGGTCAGGCTTTGGTGCGGGTGTCCGCTTCGCTCGTTTCGGCCGGCACCGAACGGATGCTGGTCGAGTTTGCCGAAAAATCCCTGATCGGCAAGGCCCGCTCCCGCCCCGACCTGTTCCGGCAGGTGCTCGACAAAATGAAACGGGATGGCGTGATTTCCACGCTTCAATCCGCCTTCAACCGCCTCGACCAGCCCATGGCGCTTGGATATTCTTCCGCCGGGACGATTGTCGACCTGGGTGCGGGAATGGATGGATTCAAGGTCGGCCAGCGTGTGGCCTGTGCCGGCGGGGGTTACGCCGTCCATGCCGAATACAACCTCGTGCCGCGCAATTTGCTCACCCCCTGCCCGATACGGTCGATTTCGAATCGGCCGCTTTCACCACCCTGGGCGCGATTGCCCTGCATGGCTTCCGCCTCGCTGAACCTCAAGTGGGGGAGCGTGTAGCCGTCATCGGGTTGGGACTGCTGGATCTGTCACGGCTCAGATTGCCTCTGCCGCCGGATGCCAGGTCCTCGGCATCGACACCAACCCGGAACGGACCGAACTGGCGGGACAATTCGGGATCACCGCTTGTCACCGCGAGACCGCCGTTGAACAGGCACCGGCTTTTACCTTCCCAGCGCGGCTTCGACAGCGTCATCATCTGCGCGGACACGCCCTCGTCTGACCCGGTCGAATTGGCCGGCGCCATCGCCCGCGACCGGGCAAGGGTGGTAGCGACCGGCGCGGTCGGCCTGACCCTGCCACGCAAAGTTTATTATGAGAAGGAACTCAACTTTATCAACTCCCGTTCATATGGCCCGGGCCGATATGACCCAATGTACGAAGAAGCAGGTGCGGATTACCCGATCGGTTATGTACGCTGGACGGAAGGCCGCAACCTCGAAGCGGTGGTGGAGTTGCTGGGGAGCGGCAAACTGAACGTCAAGCCGCTCATCACGCATCGCTTTCCCATCGAACAGGCGCCTGTTGCCTACGAGATTATCACCGGCAAAAAGAAAGAATCTTTCCTGGGGGTAATCCTAACTTACGAAGAGAAATTGGAATCAGAAGGCAGAAAAGTGGAATTCCGTGCTCCCAACGTTAAGCCCGCAGATGTCCGTCTGGGCGTGATTGGAGCAGGACTTTACGCCAATGCCACGCTGCTCCCCGAACTGAAAAAGCTGAAGGAAGTCGAACTGGTCGGAATCGCATCTGCAGGTGGGCTGCATGCCCAGCATTCGGGCAACAAGTTTGGTTTTGCTTACGCCACATCAGACGATGAGCAAATCCTGAATGACTTCCAGTATCAATGCCGTAGCTATTCTCACGCGCCACGATTCGCATGCTGATTTGGTCGTCAAGGCACTCAAAGCCGGCAAGCATGTTTTTGTCGAGAAGCCATTGGCGGTGGACGCAGATCAGTTAAATGCAGTCATCGAACAGTTGACGACTTCCACGCGGCAAATATTCACAGTCGGGTTCAATCGCCGCTTTGCACCGCTGGCGATTGAGCTTTCCAGTTTTTTATCCAGTCGAACTGAACCGCTCTACGCACATTTTCGTGTCAACGCCGGTTACATCCCTCCCAACCACTGGGTGCATGACCCGTTTCAGGGCGGCGGACGTATCATCGGTGAAGGCTGTCATTTTGTGGACTTCATTACTTTTCTGGTTGGCGCAACCCCGGTTTCCGTCAGCGCACATGCTCTGCCGGATATCGGAAAATATCACGAGGACAATATCTCGATGACATTCACCTTCCCGGATGGGTCCATCGGCGTGGTGGATTATCTTGCCAACGGCGACAAGTCCTTCCCCAAGGAGCGGGTTGAAGTCTTCTGCGGGGGGGCTGTAGCGGTGCTGGATGATTTCCGCGTGCTGGAAATGGTCAGGGATGGGAAAAAGAAAACGATCAAACTCAACAGGCAGGATAAAGGTCACTTCGGCGAGATGCAGGCTTTTACGCATGCCATCCGCTCGGGCGGCCAGCCTCCCATTCCTTACGATCAGTTGATCGGTGTGACGCAAGCCACATTTGCAGCCATCCAGTCCATGAGGACAGGTCAGCCTGAGATGGTCATTCCATCCACTGAAACTCCTCCGGCGGAGAAATAAATTCAAGGAATAAAAATATCGCTCAGCGCCTTCACCAGACAGTCGAAGTTTTGCCTTACCTTGAGGGATTGCTCGATGGATATGAACTGGTCAGGTCCGGAGGGGCGCAGGACGTAGCCGGTGCAGGCATCCGGTGGATTTGACCAGCTGCAGCTGTTGGTCAACACGGCCTGAGGGGACCCGCCACCGGTGAAGGCACATTCTCCCGGCTCACCGTCCGCCAGATCGACGTTGTAATCCTTGCAGCTTGAAGTAATGGCATTGTAGATTTTCCCAGCTATTTTGCCTGGGTAGGTCGTCCCGTTGCTCACGAACACGTCCGGGCAGTTGCTCACGCTGTTGCCGTGAAGTTGGATGGCGACGGTCTTGGTCCGGCATTCCACCAGAGCTTGGTGGGTGGTGTGGAACATATTCTGCACGCCGTGGTCCACATCCGAAATTCGGTAGGGTTCGACCTGCCCGCAGGCAATGGTCGTCCCGGCGCACGGGGAGAAGGCATCATTGGCACAGCGGTGGGCGCCGGCGACCAGCAATGCACGGGCATTCACCTTGCGAAAGATCTCCACGCCCTCGATTTCAGTGTTCCAATCCGCCTTGGGATGTGGGACCTCCATCACCAGCGGGGTGGCATCCGAGCCAGTACGAAATACGTAGGTCCCCCAACCGACCTGCACGGGCGTGATTTCGCGGAGCATCACATATTGCTGGTTTTCATTGAAAGTGTCGGTGAATTGGACAAGTTCATATGGAAATCCATTAGTTTGGAGGATGGAGCATGCTGTTGGGAAGTCTTCATTCATGATCGCCTTGACCATCGATTCCCAACTGCTTATTTGAGCGTCGGTCGGCGGAACAAAACCGTTCGACCCTGCTGGTGGCATGGCCGCGATGATCGCCCGCATCTCGGTGACCAATCCCCCTGAAGCGCTCACCGGACAGGGTGGGGGAGTTGGCGATAAGGCAATGGGCGATGAAATTTCAGTGCTGGATGCGACCAGAGTCGGTATGGCTGAGGGAAGGGTCAACGGCTCGATTATCCAGGGAAGGGACGATGGCGATGGCTGTCTCGGGGATGGGGGAATACTCAGGAAGGTCATTGCTTATCTCCAGGTCACAGTTTCCCCCGTTTTCACCCGGTGTGCCGCACACCGGATTGACAAGTCCGAGTGATATAGTAGGTGCAGGGTTATGCAGGAAGAGTAGAGCAAAGACCGCCAATATCCCGACCAGGCCCATGGACAGGAAAATCAGGATTAATTTCTGGCGGGTGCTCATTACTCAGGAAATGTTCCGAAATAGTCGGAAGAATCAATTTACCGAACCGTTTTATCCGTTGTGAAAGCGGACGATTGTCAATATAATAACATACAGTTGGGAATGGGTTCTGCGCTGGTATAGTGATCGCCTTAATTATTATTGATATTACACCACATTATAGAAAATGTAAGTAATTCAGACAAACGGTATATTATGGATTACATCCAACAACTCCGGCAAATAGTAGGTCATCGTCCCATCCTTATGGTAGGCGCAGCTATCCTGATTGTTGACGTTGAAAATCGATTATTGCTGATGAAACGTACAGATAGCGGTTGCTGGGGTCCGCCTGGTGGTTCAGTCGAACTAGGTGAAGAGGTTGAAGAAGCTGCAAAACGTGAAACGCTTGAAGAGACCGGCTTGCAAATTGGTAGGATGACTCTGTTCGGCGTTTTCTCTGGCGAAGAGCTCCATTACATTTACCCCAACGGAGACGAAGTCTTCAATGTCACGATTGTTTATCTCTCACGCGATTTCAATGGCGAAGTTACTATCAACGATGAGCACACAGAATTCCGTTGGTTTTACAAGGACGAAATCCCCGTGCCAGAATATCTCAGCCCTCCGATTATTCCGGTCATTGAGCAGTTCATAAGACAATAAGCATGTCTCACATACAAAATTTTTACGATGAAAATGTCCAGAATGAGTGGGAACGGCTAGGGGTCCGGCACCGCACCGAGTTCGCCGTAACCTTGCGGGCGTTGAGCGAGTTTTTACCGCCCGCTCCGGCCAAGGTGATCGATATCGGAGGAGGTCCGGGGCGATATTCTATCGCTTTAACTTGTAAGGGTTACCAGGTTACACTTGTTGATCTGTCGGAGAGTAACCTAGTATTCGCTCGGGAAAGGGCTAGCGAAATTGGCGTCAGTTTGGAGGGCGTTTTTCAGAACAACGCCGTTGATTTATCGGCTTTTGCCTCCGAATCATTTGATGCCGCATTGTTGATGGGGCCACTCTATCACTTGTGGAATGAAAGCGAGCGTTTGCTGGCTTTGCGCGAGGCGTACAGGCTGCTTAAACCAAGAGGGGCGATTTTTGCATCCTTCATTTCGCGTTTTGCTGCCTTTCAAGATGGAGCCGCGAACGGTTTTTCCTGGATTCTGGAAAAACCGGAGCTAAATGAAAAACTACTGACTACGGGCATCAATGTTGGATTAACGGACGGTTTCACTGACGCTTATTTTGCCCATCCTGAGGAGGTGATTCCGCTGTGCGAGGCTGCCGGATTCAAAACCCTCCTACGCCTTGGCTGTGAGGGGGTGGTCGGTGGGCATGAGACGTATGTCAACTCGTTGATAGGGAAGGATTTTGAAATTTGGGCTGATCTCAATTACCGAATTGGCAAAGACCCATCAGCAATAGGGGCATCGGAACATATCTTATATATTGGTAGTAAAGCTTGAAGTATGAAACGATTTCCAATATTCTTCAAATCATTGCGCGAGTTGGGACCCAGATCTCTCACGCTATACGCTGTTTACAGACTTGGATTGATTACCGGGCATTACCGCAGGCTGACACAAAAACCTTCCCTACTGGAAATTGTCCTCTTAAAGACCGATCCTGCCGCTCCCACCCCGGGAGGAAATCTGAAAGGGGATTGGGGAGGAGGGCAAAGCTCGGGTACTCACTGAAGCCGAGGAAATTGTCGGCGGGAAAGTGCGTCTCTTTGGTGGAGAGCCGGTTCCGTTGCTGCTTGCCAGCGATGGCGAACTGGCTCACTGGACGGATTATGAGACCGGCAAGAAGTCCCTTCCCACGACTGAATTCAATGATGTCAAGTTTATCTGGGAGCCTGCCCGGTTTGGTTGGGCGTTTACATTGGGGAGAGCCTATCTCATCAGCGGGGATGAACGGTACGCCCGGGCTTTTTGGGAGCAATACCGAACAATTCATCGAATTGAATCCACCATACCTTGGTCCGCAGTGGACCTCGGGACAGGAGGTGGCGATCCGGCTCATGGCACTGATTTGGGCAGGGCAGGTGTTTGCCTCCTCGAACGGAGTCCACTCCTCAGCGGATGGAATGCCTCGCTACGGCAATCGCCGACCACGCGGAAAGGATTCCGCCCACGCTGGTTTATGCACGCTCCCAGAACAACAACCATGTGATCAGTGAGGCAGCAGGATTATATACGGCAGGTCTGGCGCTGCCCGACCATCCGCGTTCTGAAGCCTGGCGCGGAGAAGGCTGGAAGTGGCTGGCATGGGCGTTTGCCAAACAAATCTATAAGGACGGCTCCTATGTCCAGCACAGCACCAATTATCACCGCCTGATGCTGCAGGTGGCCTTGTGGGTCTGGGCACTGGCCAATTTGTCGCCGGAAAGGCGCGGCGGGACGCCTCAAAATGTGGAAAGTACGCTGGCGACTGCGGCGAGGTGGTTGGTTGCCGTGACAGACAAGGATACGGGACAAACGGCAAATCTTGGGGCAAATGACGGGGCTTATATTTTTCCATTGACCGGCTGCCCGTTTACTGATTATCGTCCCGTCGTGCAGGCCGCTTCACTGACATTCGCGGGTGAAAAACCGTTTCGGGATGGTGCCTGGAATGAAATGGCTTTGTGGTTCGGGCAAAAAACAAATATGATCGAGCGCTATTCCCAGATCAAAAGCCAACCCCAGAAATTCGTGTTGCGATCCCAAAACAGCTGGGCTTATTTTCGTGCTGTCAAGTTCAAATCCCGCCCGTCGCACGCCGATCAGCTGAATCTGGACATGTGGTGGCGTGGATTTAATATCACCCGTGATGCCGGCACTTATTTATATAATGCGGATGCGCCCTGGGATAATTCGCTCACCGCGACCCAAATTCATAATACGGTGACAGTGAACGGGCGGGAGCAAATGACCCGTGCCGGGAGATTTCTGTATCTCGATTGGGCGCTGGCGGGGATTATCGAGAATGAGAGTAAAGAGGATGCCCAGCGTACGGTGGCACGTCAGCATGGTTACAGGTCACTGGGAATCGTCCACCAACGGACCGTGACAGCATTTGCCGGAGATCGCTGGCAGGTTGAAGATGAATTGATGATGAAAAAGGTCAAACCGACAGCGTTAATAACTTCAGGCTACATTGGCTGTTACCTGACTGGGAGTGGAAGTTGGACCAAAATGGGTCGCGGATTGAGTTACAATTAAAATCTCCGTATGGTTGGGTGAATGCTGTCTGTGACCTCAAGCCTAGAAAATGCAAAAGTGACACTTGCCCGAGCTGGGGAACGAATCCATGGCGAAGGGTTTAGTCTCTCCGGTTACTGGGTGGAATTCTCCGACTTATGCACAGAAAGAACCGGCACTGTCTTTTGCCGTGGAAATCTCCGGTGCAGGTACGGTCAAGTTTCGTAACTGAGTTTATTTTTCCTCAACCTTGATCATGCATATACTTCTCATTCACCAGGCCTTTGCTGCAATCGATGAACCAGGCGGAACCCGTCATCACGAGTTGCACGTTATCTGGCCAGTCAGGGTCATCGTGTGACAGTGATCGCCAGCCCGGTGAGCTATTTGACGGGTGATGCTGCCATCTCACTCCAATGTGCCCCAGCATCCCAGAAAATGGACGGAGTGGAAGTCACGATCCTGCGAGCGTATACCTACCAGGGGTTGCACAAATCCTTTGTTCATCGCGTATTTGCATTTTTCTCGTTTATGGTCTCATCATTTTTCATCGGTTTGCGCGTCAGGCATGTGGATCTCGTCTGGGGTACCTCACCGCCGATCTTTCAGGGCTGGACAGCGTGGATGCTGGCGCGATTGAAGCGGGTGCCGTTTCTCTTCGAGGTGCGCGACTTGTGGCCGGAGTTTGCCATCGCGGTAGGTGTGCTCAGGAATCCCACTTTGATCAAGATGTCGCTCTGGCTGGAAGGATTTCTCTACCGTCATGCAGACAGGGTCGTTGTCAACAGCCCGGGCTTTATCGACCATGTGACGAGTCGTGGCGCACGTTCCGTGGAACTCATCCCGAACGGTGCCGACCCTGAGATGTTCGACCCGGCGGATGGCGGAGATTTATTTCCGGGAAGAGCATCATCTTCAGAACAAATTTGTAGCCTTGTATGCAGGCGCGCACGGCTTGTCCAATGATCTGGGTGTTGTGCTCGAAGCGGCAAAATTGTTGATTGCGAAGCCCGAAATCCAGATTGTGTTCCTCGGCGATGGCATGGAAAAAGCCAGGCTGCAGGCTCAGTCAGCTGAAATGGGATTGGAGAATGTGACCTTCCTGCCTCCCGTCGCCAAATCCGGCATGGCGGATGCGCTGGCGGGGACGGACGCTTGCATCGCGATCCTAAAACCACTGGATGCGTATAAGACAACCTATCCGAATAAGGTGTTTGATTACATGGCTGCAGGGCGGCCGGTGGTGCTGGCGATTGACGGGGTGATCCGGGAGGTGGTGGAGGCAGCCGGCTGCGGGATTTTTTGTCCGCCGGGTGACGCAGGGGCAGTGGCGCAAGCGATCGAGACTCTGGCAGGCAATCCCGGGCGCAGCAGGGAAATGGGGCTGGCGGGATGCCGATATCTTAAAGGAAAATTTCAACCGGGCTGCAATCGCTGGAAAGCTGCTGGAATTGCTCGAAGGGATGGTTAAGGCATACTGAAAATCAGTCGCGACCATGCCGGATCGGTAAGAAGAAGAGGGGACTAATTCCTCCGCTACATAAAGGATAACAGGAAGACCGAGGGAAGATCCTCGGTCTTCTTTAGTACGTCTCTCTTTTCTCGGCCTGCATCAGCCCATACGACCGGTGATATATGCCTCGGTCAATTCCACTTCGGGATGCAGGAACATGTCAGTGGTCGGGGAGAACTCGACCAGTTCGCCCAGCCAGAACAGGCCTGAATAATCTGAAACGCGCGCGGCTTGCTGCATATTATGCGTGACGATCACGATGGTGTATTTTTTCTTGAGTTCGGCGATCAGTTCTTCGATTTTCAATGTCGCGATCGGGTCGAGCGCCGAGGTGGACTCATCCATCAAAATGACTTCCGGCTCCACAGCCAGGACGCGGGCGATGCATAAACGTCTGCTGTTGACCGAGGGAAAGACTTAATGCATCCTGATTGAGTTTGTCTTTCACATCATCCCACAGTGCGGCGGCGGTGAGGCTTTTATGAATGGTTTCATCCAGCTCCGGTTTCTTGCCGGCAATCCCAAGCACGCGCGGACCAAAAGCGACGTTATCGTAAATGGATTGCGGGAAGGGATTGGGTTTCTGGAACACCATCCCCACCCTCTGGCGCAATTCGACCACATCCACGTCTGCGGCATAGATATCCTGTCCGTTGAGGAGAATTTGCCCTTCCACTCGCGCGCCTGCGATGGTGTCATTCATCCGGTTAAGACAGCGCAGGAAGGTTGATTTACCGCAGCCTGAAGGTCCGATCAGAGCGGTGACCAGGTTGGGCTGGACATCCATGTTAATCTTTGAAAGAGCGATCTTTTCCCCGTAGTAAAAATCCAGGTTGCGGACTGTGAAGATGTTCGATTCTGCCATACCTGAATTTTATCATTGGTTGCTACAGGAGTTGCCCGATTGCGGCTATAATTCAGGCGATGAAACGGTTCTTATCCCTTCACTCTCGTGGTGTTGATCTTCCTGATGATTGGTGTTAATTCGTGCAATTTCGGAGGCGAGAGCGGCAGGCAACAATCGCGGGAGACCATTCAAAACAAAGGTTCTGATACGATGGTCAATCTCGCTCTGGCGTGGGCGGAGCAATACCAGGAGGACCATCCGGATGTCGAGATCGCAGTTACCGGTGGCGGCTCGGGAACCGGGATCGCCGCGCTTATAAACAATAGTGTGGATATTGCCAATGCTTCGCGTGCAATAAAGAAGGAAGAAATCGCGGATGCGGAAAAGAAGGGGGTAACTCCGGTGGAGTTTATCGTGGCGCGGGATGCGATCGGGATCATCGTCCATCCGGACAACCCCGTTTCCCAGCTTACCCGCCAGCAGCTGTCGGATATTTATAGCGGAAAAATTGAACAACTGGAAGGAATTGGGTGGGGAGGACCGCCCGATTGTACGCCTTTCCCGGGAATCCAACTCCGGGACACATGTATACTTCCTGGAACAGGTAGTTCGCCTGGGGGAATCAAAAAACAAGACTTTGTTTTCGGCGGATACCCTGCTGTTACCGTCCTCGGAAGGGATCATCAGCGAGGTCCGTCAAAACCCCAATGCAATCGGCTACGATGGGCTTGGATATATCCCGGAGGATTTGAAGATCATCGCTGTCGCCAAGAATCCCGGCGAACCGTATGTCCTGCCTTCCATTGCGACTGTTAATGATAAGATCCTACCCAATCGCGCGCGATCTTTATATGTATACTCCCAACCAGCCATCCGGTGCAGTAAAGGATTATCTTGATTGGATCCTGGCTGGAGAAGCGCAGGCGATCGTTGCCGAACAGGGATTCGTCCCGATCAAACCTGGCCCTTAATCAGGTCAACCCCCTTATAGTTTTGGAGCGTGCATGGAAAACAATACAGGCTGGCGTGAATTCACCATCACACGCGTCATCAAAGTGGCAGGTTATTCCGCCATTGGTTTTGTGCTGTTGATTTTCTTCTTCCTCCTGCGCGAAGGATTACCAGCTTTGACCGAAGTCACAGTCATTGATTTACTTACCACCCGCTGGTATCCCACCGAAGGGTTTTTTGGACTTCTGCCGCTTATTACCGGATCACTGATTGTGACCCTGGGCGCTGCCATGGTGGCTGTCCCTTTTGGGATCGGGACGGCGATTTTTATCTCGGAAATTTCTCCGCGTTGGATGCGGGAGATTCTCAAGCCTGTGGTCGAGATACTGGGCGGTCTTCCATCGGTCATGCTTGGCTTCCTTGGCATTTTGATTTTTGCGCCATACCTGCGCGTTATCCTTTCGCTGCCGACCGGTCTTTCCGCACTGACCGGTTCGCTCTTGCTCGGTGCAATTGCCATCCCGACGGTTGTCTCGGTATCCGAAGATGCGCTGGATGCCATCCCTCGTGCCTACCGGGAGGGAGCCTGGGCGCTGGGTGCAACCCGCTGGCAGACCATCTGGCGGGTGACACTTCCCGCAGCCAGTTCCGGTGTCCTGACTGGTGTGATGCTGGGGATTGGTCGTGCCATCGGCGAAACGATGACGGTGATGATGGTCACGGGGAATGCGCCGATCATGGCGGTTTATCTTGGGGCGCTATTCTCACCCGTTCGAACCATGACTGCCACCATTGCCGCCGAAATGGGTGAAGTTGCCACAGGCAGCGTACATTATCACGTCCTGTTTTTCATCGGGATCGTACTCTTCGTGGTATCGCTGGTGGTCAATTTCACGGCATCAGCTCTCATTTTCCGTCAGCGTAAACGCTCGGAGCGGATATTGTCGTGAAAGGTATTGCATGAAACGCAAAAAAAATTACCGCAATCTCACCCAACGATCTCGGTTTTGCACTCCTGACATTGATTGCAGTATTTGACCGTCATTCCGATCGTGGCGGTTGTCGCCTATATTTTTTACATGGGATGGTCCGCAATCTCCTGGGAATTCCTGACCCAATTTCCCACCAATGGAATGCGTTCGGGCGGGATCATGCCGGCGATTGTTGGTACTGTCATTCTTGACCTTCGTGACCACCATCCTGTGTGTTCCGCTGGGTATCGCCGCTGCCATTTATCTTTCAGAGTATGCCACTGAGAACAGGTTTACACGTTCGATCCGTCTGGCATTGATCACGCTGGCCGGAATCCCGTCGGTGGTTTATGGCCTGTTCGGTCTGGGGATGTTCGTCATCTTCTTTCAGATGGGGACCAGCATTCTGGCTGCATCGCTTACACTTGCCATTATGACTCTGCCAGTGGTGATCACCACCGCCGAGGAAGTCGATGCGTTCTGTGCCGCAGGCATTTCGCACTGTCAGTACTTCATTGGGTGCCACCAGCTGGAAAACCATCCGCCGCATCGTCCTGCCTGAAGCGCTTCCCGGAATCCTGACCGGAGTCATCCTCGGGCTTGAACGGGCGGCGGGCGAAACTGCACCCATCCTTTTTACCGGAGCAGTCTTCTCCCTGCCCGGTCTGCCGACCTCGCTGCTCAGCCCGACGATGGCATTGCCCTATCACCTGTATGTTATCGCCACCCAGGTGCCTGAGATGCCGCTTGAAATCCAGTACGGGACAGCCCTCGTCCTGCTGGTTTTCGTTCTCGGATTGAACCTGATCGCCACGATCATCCGTTCCCGGGCGCGGGCAAGAAGACAGTGGTGACAGGGATAAATGGATAAAATCGTCATTGAAAACCTGAGCCTGCAATATTCTGACGGCACCGAATCCCTGCGGAATGTGACCATGGGGATTCGAGAGAACGCCATTACGGTGATGTTCGGGCCGGCTGGAGGCGGAAAATCATCCCTTCTACGATGCATGAACCGGCTGAATGATCTCGCGGAGGTAAAAACTGTCAGCGGGCGGATTTTGCTGGACGGCGAAAATATCCTCGACCCGAAGACGGATGTCATCGCCCTGCGCCGGAAAGTCGGGATGGTTTTTGCCCGCCCGGTGGTCCTGCCGGGTACCATTCGCACCAATCTCGTCTACGGGCTGGAGGTGATGGGTGAGAAGCGCAAGTCCAGACTGGACGAGGCTGTGGAGCGCTCGCTTAAACAGGCCGCCCTTTGGGAGGAAGTCAAATCCCGCCTCAACGATCCGGTTATTACTCTCTCCGGAGGGCAGCAGCAGCGTTTGTGCCTTGCCCGTTCACTGGCGTTGGAACCGGAGGTGATCCTGCTGGATGAACCGACCTCCGGACTCGATCCGCTTTCAACGGGGAAAGTGGAGGCCAGTTTGCAGGAGCTTGAAAAAGGATTACACGGTGGTCCTGGTGCCGCATTCCATCCAGCAGGCTGCCCGCATCGCCGACCATGCCGCTTTCTTCCTTCAAGGCGAACTGGTCGAGTTTGAAGAAGGCAAGGAAATTTTTACGTCACCCAAAGAAAAGCGCACTGAAGATTACATTACGGGTCGGTTTGGCTGATCCATGGCATACCCTGGCCATTTCGTAAGAGTGAAAATGGCTGAAAAAATACTCGTGGTTGAAGATGAACCCGCATTGCAGGAAACCCTGGCCTATAACCTTGAAAAGCAGGGTTATTCCGTTGAAGCGGTCGGAGATGGCAAACTGGCGGTCGAGGCAGCCAGAAAAATAAAACCCGACCTGATTCTGCTTGACCTCATGCTGCCCGGGATGGACGGTTTTGAGGTCTGCAAGGTTCTGCGGCGGGAAATGAATGTCCCCATCATCATGCTGACTGCCCGGGATGACGAGATTGACCGCGTGGTCGGGTTGGAAGTCGGCGCCGACGATTATCTCTCGAAGCCATTTTCTATGCGCGAGTTGATCGCGAGAGTAAAAGCCCAGTTGCGTCGCACACAGCTGTTACGCGACGAATTGGGAAAACTGAAGACGGCTGAGATTATCCCGGAAATCCTGACTTTCGAAAACCTGAGCATCAATCTCACCCGCCGCGAGGCCACATTGGGTGATGAGCCGCTGCCGCTCAAACCAAAGGAATATGATCTGCTGGTCTTCTTTGCCGAGCATCGCGGTCAAATGCTTTCACGTGAGTTTATCCTCGAGCGCGTATGGGGCTGGGAATACATCGGCGACAGCCGGACTGTGGATGTTCACGTACGCTGGCTTCGGCAGAAGATCGAAAGTGATCCCGGCAACCCGACCCGCATTGTGACCGTGCGGGGCGGAGGATATAGATTCGAAGGCTGATTACCTGGAAATGAATTCCTTCCTAATCGGAGTCCTTGTTGTAGCATTTGTTGCCCTCGGCTGGGTTGTTTATCGCCTTGCCAGGCTTCGGCGAGCGATGCGAGATTACACGGCTTCCGTGCGCCTGGCGGCGGAAGGCGGATTGCCGCCTGCGACATTAAATCTTGATGTTCCCGGGCTTGAAGAACTCTCCAATGCGGTGCATGCATTGGTGTCTGCTTTAAACCTGCAAATCTCATCCCTCGACGATGAACGCACCCGCCTCTCGGCAGTGCTTGAACAGATGACCGACGGGGTGATGATTGCCGATTCACAGGGCTTAATCCAGTTTGCCAACCCGGCAATTGCAAGGCTGTTTGAGACAAACGCGGTGATTGATCATACCGTGGCGGAGGTTGTTCGCCACCACCAGTTGGTCGAAGCCTGGCGCCGCTGTCAACAGACCGGGACGCCTCAGACTGAATCTGTTGAAGTACCCTCCCGCCGCCAATTCCTGCAGCTCATTGTTATTCCCGACCAGCATGGAGGAGGCAGTCTTTTACTCGTTCAGGATTTGACCCGTGTGCGCCGTCTCGAAACTGTGCGCCGGGATTTCATCTCCAACGTCTCTCATGAGTTGCGGACTCCACTCGCCTCCCTCCGTGCGTTGACCGAAACCCTGCAGGACGGCGCGCTGGATGACCCGAAAGCTGCCGTTCGTTTCCTCGGCAGGATCCAGACCGAAGTGGATGCCCTCTCCCAGATGGCGACAGAACTGCTCGAACTGACCCGCATCGAGTTCAGGGCAGGTACCGCTCGAATTCACCACCGCTGCCCCCGAATCCCTGCTCGGGTCTGTCGCGGATCGCATGCGTGCACAGGCCGAACGCGCCGGCATAACATTGCAGGTCGAGTGTCCGCCCGGGCTGGCCAATGTCCGTGCCGATATCCCCCGTCTTGAGCAGGTGCTGGTTAACCTGATCCATAACTCGGTCAAGTTTACTTCACCGGGAGGTGTTGTAACTCTCCTTGCTGCCAATGACGGCGATTATGTCCGTTTTGCAGTTCGGGATACCGGGGTGGGCATCCCTGCAGACGAACTATTGCGCATCTTTGAACGTTTCTACCGGGTCGATCGATCGCGATCCGGGGGTGGGACAGGCTTGGGGCTGTCGATTGCCCGGCACATCGTTGAAGCGCATGGCGGGCGTATCTGGGCTGAAAGCGAGGAAGGGCGCGGCAGCACCTTTTATTTCACCATCCCGGTACTCTAAAATCAAACTCTTTACCCAATGTTAACGCCCCGTTTTAGGGGCGTTAACCGTTTAAAGATAAACTCAAGGTGACAAAAGAGGAGAAAAAATGGGACTCGCTGATTTACATATGCACACTATTTTCAGCTATGACGGCACAGCCACTGTCCCCGCTGTGCTCGACCGTGCCAAACAGGTCGGACTGGATGTAATCGCCATCACCGACCATGACGAGATTCGCGGCGCATTACTGGCGGAGCAGCTAGCTCCACAATTCGGCCTCCAGGTTATCCCGGGAGTGGAAATCACCACGAAGGAAGGCGATTTACTGGCATTGGGCATCCGTGAGCTGGTTCCCGCCGATCTTTCGCTGATCGAAACACTTATTCGGGTTGGGCAACTTGGCGGTTTCTGTATCGTTCCACATCTCATGGCGGGTGGGATGGGTATGAAAAGCCTGAATTTCTTTTCAGTCCTCAAGGCGATGCGTCACTCCGTAGCCGGGCGCATTCTGGCGGGGATTGAAACACACAATGCCACCGTGCTGGACCGCTCCAGCCGATTGTATGCGGAAGAACTTGCCTTTCACACAGGCCTTGCCCGTACCGGCAACAGCGATGCACATGTCCTGGGGGCGATCGGTCTGGGAGCAACCGAATTCCCCGGCAGGACGATTGAAGACCTGATGCATACCCTGCGGGAAGGAACCACGGTCGTTAAAAGGAACGCATCCTGGAGTTCTGCGCGCATCGTGGGTGACTGGGCATGGAACTACCTGCTCAGCACACCGTCGCGCGTCCTGCCTTCGTTCACAAGATAATTCTACAAAGGAGAATACGATGGGATTTGTTAGCAATGTCACGATAACGGGATCTCATCAAGTAAACAAAAATGAGCGACATTAAACATATATTGGTCACGAACGATGATGGCGTCTCCGCTCCTGGGCTGTTGGCTCTGGTCGAGGAGATGCGCCAGTTGGGAAAAGTAAGCGTCCTGGCTCCGGACCACAATTGGTCGGCTGGCGGGCACGTCAAAACGCTTGAACGTGCCTTGCGAGTGCGTGAGGTGCGTCTGGCGGATGGAAGTCAGGCCTTCGCCAGCGACGGCGCACCGTCCGATTGTGTCGCGCTGGGAACGTTGGGTTATTTTAAAGAACCGGTCGACCTGGTTGTTTCCGGCATCAACAATGGGGCGAATTTCGGCCATGACGTAACTTACTCCGGGACGGTCACGGCAGCGATGGAGGCTGTCATCGCCGGCGTTCCCGGCGTTGCAGTTTCGCTTGACATCCCTTACGGGCATATTGATGTCATCGACTACGGTCCTGCGGCGAGGGCTGCCCGCCAGATCGTTCAGTGCGTTGTCGAAAATGGCCTGCCGGCGGAAATCCTTTTAAATGTCAATGTACCGTTCTTGAAGGATGACGAAATCCAGGGGTTTCACCTCACGCGCCAGGGTCAGCGGGTTTACCACAGCCGGCTTGACGAGCGCACAGACCCGCGAGGCCGGCCTTATTACTGGATTGGCGGAGATGCCCCGACCGGTGTACCCGAACGAGGCAGTGACATCGGAGCGCTGGTTGAAGGGTTTATTTCGATCACTCCTCTCCAGCTGGATATGACAGCCTATCATGTGTTGACCGATTTGAATTCCTGGCAGTTGCCCGAGCAGGCACACAAGGAAGCATTGCAACTTCCTGCTTTCCTGCTGCCGAAGGCATGATCAACTCCTCCCTTCGTTCAATTTCACAGAAATTTCCATGGAACTGGCGGCCGAAAAATCCGACCGCCTGTTTCATGGATGGAGATATGGGAATCGAATCTTTAACAAAACGTTAATCTGGTGTTTTTGGTGCCTTAAACATGGCTTGGTAAGATTAGCCAGTAAAAAAAATAAAAAGGAGAAAAGAAAATGCGTAAGAATTTGTTTGTTTCACTTTTCGTTCTGCTGGCTGCCAGCCTGTTGTTAAGCGCCTGCGGAAGCCCTGTCGCACCAACCCCCGTCGTACAGGTGCAGGTACAGACTCAGGTGGTGGAAATCACCTCCACGCCCGATATGTCCGCTCCAACCCCCCTGCCGGCTGGCTCCGTCCCGATCACTGGCGCGGGCGCGACGTTCCCGTTCCCGCTGTACAGCAAGTGGTTCTACGACTATGCCTTCGTCGACCCGGCGGTAAAGTTCAATTACCAGTCCATCGGCTCCGGCGGCGGCATCAAGCAGATCACCGAGAAGACGGTGGATTTCGGCGCCTCGGATGCCATCCTGAATGCTGACCAGTACACAGCCGCGCCTGGCATCCAGATGTTCCCGACGGTCGCCGGCGCTGAAGCCATCGTCGTCAATCTCAAGGACGCGGATGGCAATGCCCATCACGGCGCCGATCAAGTTCCCAGACGGGTCCGTGGCCGACATCTACCTGGGCAAGATCACCAAGTGGAACGACCCGGTCCTGACGGCGGCCAACCCTGATATCAAGCTGCCCAATAAGGACATCATTGTGGTCCACCGCTCGGACGGTTCGGGAACGACCTATCATCTTCACCGATTATCTTTCCAAGATCAGCCAGGAGTGGAAGGACACGGTCGGCAATGCGACCTCGGTCCAGTGGCCGGTCGGACTGGGTGGCAAGGGCAACGAGGGCGTCTACGGGACCGTGAGCCAGAACGATGGCGCCATCGGCTACGTCGAGCTGGCCTACGCCCTTCAGAACAAGGCCGTCATCAATGAGCTGCAGAACCAGTCCGGGCAGTACGTGGCCCCCTCCGCCGATTCGACCCAGGCTGCGATGGACGACTTTGGCACACAACTCGGTGATAAACTGGCGCTCTCGATTGTGAACGGCCCAGGTGCAGGCTCCTACCCGATCGCCGGCTACACCTATCTGCTTATGTACATGGACCAGCAGGATTGCGTGAAGGCGCAGAAGCTGGTGGACTTCGTCCACTGGGCCTATGGGCAGGATGGCACCAAAGATGCCACTGATCTTGCCTACGTTCCGCTGCCGGACGCGGTCAAGCAGCAGGTCACCGACAAACTGGCGCAGATCACCTGCAACGGCCAGCCGCTTGGGCAATAGCCCCTCAGCCGGTTAAGCCACATCACTCCTCCCCTGGCTGAGATCTCTAGCTTGGGGAGGATAATTCGTTTCATTGCATTAAACAACAATGGCTACGATTCATTCGCAAATTGAACTTCCCAAGCTCAGTCCCTTTGAGCGCCTGAGACAAAGCTGGCAGCACGGGGACGCTCTGTACCACGTCCTATTGCTGGTCGCGTCGCTGACGGCGATACTCCTGGTGCTGGCGATCGGCTACGAACTCTGGACCAACTCTGCCTTATCGCGCCAGGCCTTTGGCTGGAGGTTTCTTACCACCACCACTTGGGACCCGGCCCTCGACAAGAGTTTTGGGGCGCTCCCGTTCATCCTTGGCACGTTGGTCACCTCGGTCATCGCCCTGATTGTCGCCATACCGCTCGGCATGGGGACCGCTATTTTTCTGGCCGAACTGTCCCCGGACTGGCTGCGCCAACCATTGGGCTTCCTGGTGGAACTACTGGCGGCCATTCCCAGCGTGATTTACGGATTATGGGGGCTGTTTGCTTTCATTCCGTTGTTTGTGCGACCCACCTCCGAGGCGCTTAACAAAAGCTTGGGCTTCCTGCCATTCTTCACAGGGCCTGTATTCGGTCCCAGCCGTTTGGCTGCGGGCTTATTGCTCTCCATCATGGTTCTGCCGACCATCAGCGCTGTGGGGCGGGACGTCTTCCATGCCATTCCGCGGGCGCAGCGCGAGGCCTCGTTGGCAATCGGCGCTACCCACTGGGAAACAATCTGGCGCGTGCTCATCCCCTACGGCACTTCGGGTTTCGTCGGTGCCATCATCCTGGCCTTGGGACGCGCCTTGGGCGAGACGATTGCAGTCACGATGGTGATCGGCAACAACCTCGACCTCTCTGCGTCCCTGTTGCATCCGGGCTATACCATGGCGAGCATCATCGCCAACGAATTTACCGAAGCCACCTATGATTTGTATATTCACGCGTTGATCGAGATCGGCCTGATTCTGTTTATCTTAACTCTGATAATAAATTTCATTGCCCGCCTGCTCATTTGGCGCGTCTCACAACGGACAAAGGGGGAGGTACGTGCATGAAGGTCTCAGCGAGGTCTGCAAATCCGGCGCAAGATTGTCAACGGCCTCATGCTGACTCTGACTGCCATCGGTACCGCCTTGGTCGTCGCCCTCCTGGTGTGGATTCTAGCCTACGTCATCAGCCAGGGTCTCCAGGCTATCAACGTGTCATTTTTTACTCAGCTTCCTACACCTGTTGGCGTCCCGGGGGGCGGTATTGCAAACGCCCTGGTCGGCTCGCTCATGACTGTAGGGCTGGCCTCGCTTATCGCGGCTCCGATTGGCATCCTGACGGCACTCTATTCTGCTTCCCATACAGAGAGCCCCCTGGGCTTGTTGATCCGCTTCGGCACCGATGTCATCTCAGGTGTGCCGTCCATCGTCATGGGGATCTTCGCCTACACCCTGGTGGTGCTACCGCAACGCCATTTCTCGGCGTTCTCGGGCGCAATGGTTCTGGCCTTCATCATGCTGCCTATCATCATCCGAACCACTGAGGAGATGCTGCGCTTGGTGCCAGCCAGCCAGCGCGAAGCCTCCCTCGCCCTGGGCGCGCCGGAATGGAAGGCGTCCATGACGGTGGTTCTACCGGCAGCGTTGGCCGGTGTGCTGACTGGATTGATGTTGGCCATCGCCCGCGCGGCCGGGGAGGCTGCTCCCATGCTCTTCACCGCATTCGGCAATCCTTTCATGAATACCGACTTCAATCAACCTGTTTCCACCCTGCCGCACCTGATTTACGTTTACGCAGTCTCACCGTATGCAGACTGGCACGCCAAGGCTTGGGGAACAGCGCTCGTGCTGATCGTGCTCGTGCTGCTGCTCAACGTAATGTCGCGATTGTTTGTCTGGTGGCGGGTGCGCCGCCTCGGCAGCGTAACCCAGTAGCTCGAGGAGGAGATGATGTTAGACATGTCAATCCAAATTATAACTACGCTTGGCGAGGCCGAGGCTAGCTTGCCCTCTGAGACCAAGATGCGCCTTGAGGACCTCTCTGTCTATTACCGCAATTTTCGTGCCATATCCGGAGTTACCCTGCCCGTTTACGCGCAGAAAATCTCCGCGATTATCGGCCCGTCTGGCTGTGGCAAGTCTACCCTGCTGCGCGCGCTCAACCGCATGAACGACCTGGTGCCCGGTTCGCACATGGATGGCCAGGTTTACCTCGATGATCGGCCGCTCTATGGTCCGAATGTGGACGTGGTGGACGTTCGCCGGCGCGTCGGGATGGTATTCCAGCGGCCCAACCCGTTTCCAAAGACTATCTACGAGAACGTCGCCTACGGTCCGCGCCTGTATGGGGTTCGGAAACGGAGCCAGCTGGACGAAATTGTGGAAAAATCCCTCAATCAGGCGGCGCTGTGGGATGAGGTGAAGGACAAGCTCAATCAATCGGGAATGGCCTTGTCGGGTGGTCAACAGCAGCGGTTGTGCATCGCCCGGGCTCTGGCTGTCGAGCCGGAGGTCATCCTGATGGACGAACCTGCCTCCGCCCTTGATCCGATCGCAACGCTGAAGATTGAAGAACTTATGCACGAGTTGAAGAAACAGTTCACCATAGTCATTGTCACTCACAACATGCAGCAGGCGGCGCGCGTCTCGGATTACACCGCCATGATGATGCTCAAAATGGAGGGGGGGATCGATCGGGCACGGTCATCGAATATGACAAGACGAACACTATTTTCACCCGTCCGAACAACAAGCAGACGGAGGATTATGTGACGGGGCGATTTGGATAATTTGTGAATTGACTCCCAAAAAGCGATACAATTATCATCATGGTTGAATCCCCTTCGGAACCTGTCGTGATGACTCCCCTCGAGCCATTCGCGACGATGGCGTTATCGCCAGAAGCAAGCCTCCTGCGCGACGGGCTGACTCAACGTTGGGATAAATTCGCCCTTCGTCTGCGCCGCTGCCAATCGGAGTTTACCGAGGAAAACGTCCACGATCTGCGGGTGTCCATGCGCCGCCTGATGGCGATCCTTGTCCTGTGCCGTGCAGTTCTCCCGACTTTAAAAACAAAAAATCTGAGACGGGAACTTAAATTCCACCTCGACAGTCTGGATGGATTGCGTGACGCTCAGGTGATGCTTCTTTTCCTGAGGAGATATTTTCGCAGTAATGCTGCCGCCGCCCCGCTGATTGCTTTCCTCAACATGCAGGAGACACACTTAATCCGGCAGGTTGGCTATGATGTCGGTTTGATTAATCCTGAACAGATGGCAGAAATGGTCAACACGGTCAGGGCATTCATAGAGCAGTCGCTCACCGGGACGGGCGTGAAAGGGCAAATCCTGGCGGCGGTGGATGAAGCTTTTGCGGAAGTCCAATGGCGGCGAGTCAATATTAATCCGGATGACCTGTCCACCGTCCATGCGATGCGGATCGCTTATAAAAAATTTCGCTACATGATCGAAATCGCTGAACCGCTGATCCCAGCCATGCCCGCCACCCGTGCGCGAACATTGCAGCGTTATCAGGCCATGATGGGCGACATTCAGGATATGGTTGTTCTGCTTCGGTTCATCGACCAGTTCGCCAACGATAATCCTCAATTCGACATTACTCCGGTCCGCGTTCTTGCAACCGAAAAATGTAACCAGCGGATGACATATTTTATTGCCCGCATCAACCGGCTCAACCGGTTCTGGCGCAAAACACCGGCAGTGCGATTCCCGTGGAGATCCACCTCCTCTGAAAAATCACCCCATCAGATAATTGAAATGGAAAGCGAATGAATCTATATATTCTGAGACATGCCATTGCGGCCGACGCCGGCACACCTGGAATAGAAACCGATTCTCAGCGCCCTCTTACCCAGGAAGGGGCGGTCAAAATGCGGAGCATCGCACGCGGCATGCGAAAATTGGATCTGCAATTGGACCTGATCCTATCCAGTCCTTATGTCCGCGCCCGGCAGACGGCGGAAATCGTCGCGAACGAATTCAAGCTGAAGAGTGAATTCCACGTCAACAGCGCTCTGGTGCCTGGCGCGCCGGAAGGAAAGATCATTGCAGAGATCACCAAGCGTTACCCGCAGAAGAACAATATTCTGCTGGTTGGGCATGAACCATCGCTCAGTTCATTGATCTCTAAATTGTTATCAGGCGATTCCACCCTTTCCATCACCATGAAGAAAGGGGGACTTTGCCGCCTGAATATCGACTCCCTCGCCTACGACCGCTGTGCCACCCTGGAGTGGCTGCTGCATCCCTTCCAGCTGGTGGAATTGGGAAAGTAGGGATTGTAAATCCAATCCATCTATAATATGGCCATCGCCAATTGAGGTGTTTTATGCTTAGAAAAACATTTGGACAGGAAATCCAGCAACTCAAGGATGACATCCTTATCCTGGGCAGCATGGTGGAACAATCCCTGCTTGAGTCTGTTGAAGCATTGAAGAAACGCGATTTGGACTCGGCAAGGAAAATTGTAAGACGGGATAATGAGATTAACCAGAAGCGGTTTGCCATTGAGAATCAGGTAATGATCGCCATCGCGACTCAACAACCCATGGCACACGACCTGCGTTTGCTTGCTTCCATTCTTGAAGTGGCCAGCGAAATTGAACGGATGGGCGATTATGCCAAGGGCATCGCGGTCATTAATCTTCGCATGGGGAATGAACCTTTGCTCAAGCCCCTGGTGGATGTGCCGCGGATGGCCCAATTCTGTGCGGATACGCTCCATCGCGCTCTGACAGCTTTTATAAATGAAGATGTTGACTCTGCGAGGGAGATCCCCAAGGAGGATGATCGCGTGGACGAACTATATACCCAGGTCTATCGCGAACTGATCACTTACATCATTCAGGATCCAAGAAACATTGAACGGGCCAATTGGCTGCTCTGGGTGGCTCATAATCTCGAACGGTTCTCCGATCGCGTTGCCAACATCTGCGAAAGGACCATTTTCATCGCCACTGGCGAACTGGGGGAAATAGCCTCTGCTACTGACGAATTGGAATTGCATGATGGTTGATGGTCTCTATTCTTAACCGGTCAAAATGACAACGGACCTCCACAGTTGAGCGGAGGTCCGTTATTCTTCGCAAATTATTTGGAAGGGAAAACTTACAACAACCTGTCGCCGATCTCGACAGCATCTGTGCGATAATGGCAGCCGCGGCTCTGGCGGTTGTGGCGTGCCGCCTGGGCGATGACCAGTGCCACTTCGACGGCATTACGCAACCCGATCAGGCCATCGCTTAGTTTTGTGACCCGATAGAAAGTCTCGATTTCGTTCTGCATGTGTCTCAGTTCGCGGATGGCGCGCGAGAGACGGTCACCGGAACGGATTAATCCCACATAGTGCCACATGATATTCTGGATGGTCTGCATGTCGCCCTGGATTAATGCAGGGTCGGAGTCCTGTGTCAGACCTGATTCGTCCCAGGCTGGAACGCTTTCCATGGCAGGGATATCGGGGGGTTTCGTGCGAAGGGTTTCCTCGATATGACGGGCGGCACGGTCACCCCACACCAATCCCTCCAGCAGGGAGGTGGACGCCAGCCGGTTCGCGCCGTGCAGGCCGGTGCAGGAGACTTCCCCGATGGCGTACAGGTTGTTGATGCTGGAGCGTCCCCATTCATCCACGGCGACTCCCCCGCAGAAATAATGCGCCGCCGGGACGACCGGAATGGGTTCGCGCGTGATGTCGAGCCCGACTCGCTGGCATTCTGCATGGATGTTCGGGAAGCGGTTCCTGATCGCATCAGCAGACATATGTGAAGCGATGTCCAGAAGGACATACGAATAATTGTGGGCTTCCATTTCCTGGTGGATGGCACGGGCGACCACGTCGCGAGGTGCGAGGTCTCCCCAGTCGGGAGCATATTTCTCCATGAAGGGTTTTCCGTCAGGGGTGAGCAGCTTACCGCCCTCGCCGCGGACCGCTTCGCTGATCAGGAATCCTTCCGCGCCGGGTACAGCCAGCGCAGTTGGGTGAAATTGCACATATTCAGCGTTTACGATTCGTGCGCCGGTACGTGAAGCCATGGCCAATCCGTCACCGCGTGCCCCGGCTGGATTGGTGGTGTTCCGATAAAGTCGTCCCAGCCCACCGGTGGCGAGCACCGTCTTTGCCGCCAGTGTGCGATGGATTGCCTTCCCGTTACGGTCAAAAACATATGCTCCATGGCAGGTAATGGGTCTATAGGTATCCAGCGGATCGCGCGAATGATGTGGATACGTGATCAGGTCCACGGCAGTGGCGTTGGGAATCAATTCTATGTTCGGATTCTGGATGAGCGCGGCGATCAATCTTTGGCTGATCGCGGAACCGGTCCCATCCCCGACGTGCAATATCCGTCTTTTGGAGTGTGCGGCCTCCTTGCCGTAATCCAGTTCGCCATCCGAAGAGTGGTCAAATTCCACGCCTGCAGATTCGATCAATACCTTCTGCAGAAGTCCTGGTCCTTCGTTGGCAAGGATCTCTGCCGCGGAGGGAAGGGAAGCGCCCGCTCCGGCAGCGAGAATGTCCTGGACGAGCTGGCTTGCGCTATCGTCAGGTCCACGGTGGATGATCCCACCTTGCGCATAGCGTGTGTTCGATTCCTGGGGATCAGGCTCGCGGGTGATCAGGATGATCTTTCGGTCAGGATTCTGCGCGAGCCTGAGGGCGGCGGTTGCACCTGCAATGCCAGAACCGATGATGAGGACGTCTGTGGTTTTCATGGGTTTCTCCGTCATTCCCGCGACATGGTGATGGGAATGACTGGAAAGTGATTATCCGATCTGGATCATCCGCTCTACTGCTTTGAAAGCCCGTTGGCGGATGTCTTCGGGAACCTCGATCACGTACTGATTGTACTTGAGCGCATCACGGGTGTCTTCCATGGTGATGGTATTCATATGTGGGCAACGGACCATGCACAGGCGCAGCATTTCCTTGTCCGGGTTTGCAGCAGCGATGTTATCTCCCATCGCACATTCGGTAAGCACCAGGAAATGCGGAGCTTTGGTCTGTTGGACATACCGAATCATGGCATTCGTGCTTCCTGAATAATCGGAGGCCTGTACGACCTCGGGTGAACATTCCGGGTGTGACAGCACCACCACATCGGGGAATTGTTCCCGTACTGCGCGGATATCCTCCACAGTGAACTTCTCATGCACTTCGCATTTTCCTGACCAGCCGACCATCTGTACATCCAGCAGGGAATCCGGCATCGCATCTATTCCGGATGTGGGGAATATGATATGTTTGCCCGACTCACGCGCTACATTCCCGGCAAGGTACTGGTCCGGCAGGAAGATGACCGTATCGCTCTTGAGTGAATTCACCACTGCCACGGCGTTGCTGGACGTGCAACAGATGTCGCTTTCGGCTTTCACATCGGCGTAGGTGTTGACATAGGTCACCACCGGCACGCCGGGGTATTTGCGTTTAAGCGCACGGACATCCTCGGCGGTGATGCTCTCCGCCAGCGAGCAGCCCGCCTTTTCGGCGGGCAGGAGCACGGTCTTGGTGGGATTCAGGATTTTTGCGGTCTCTGCCATGAACCTGACACCGCAGAAAACGATGATATCCTTGTCGCGTCTGCGCGGCTTTGCGGCTCAGATCGAGTGAATCTCCTTTGAAATCGGGAATGGAGTAGAACAGTACCGGCTCCATGTAGTTATGTCCCAGGATGACGGCATTCTTCTCTTTCTTCAGCGCGTTGATCTCCACGGCAATCTCGGCTTTGTATGCCAGCTCGAAATCCGGCACCACTTTGCCAAGGTGAATTTTCATTTCTTCGTAAAGTTTTTGAGCTTCAGGGTTCATTTTCTCTCCTAACCGATAAGGGCGTCGAAGCTGACGTCGAATACTTTCACTGAATGGGTAAGCGCGCCGATGGAAATATAGTCCACGCCGGTTTCGGCGATCCGGCGCACATTTTCCAGGCTCACGTTGCCTGATGCCTCCAATTTTGCGCGACCGTCCGTTATGCGGACAGCTTCGGCCATCATCTCCGTGGACATGTTATCCAGCAGGATGCGTTCCACCCGAAGACTGAGTGCCGTTTCGACATGGTCCAGCGTGCGCGCCTCCACTTCGATCTCCAGACCGCTGTGGGCGGAACGGGAGCGTATCACGGCTTCTCCCAATGACCCGGCGAAGTCGATGTGGTTGTCTTTGATCAGGATCATGTCATACAGCCCATTGCGGTGGTTCTGGCCGCCGCCGCGCAAGACGGCAAGTTTGTCCACTCTGCGCAGCCCGGGCGCGGTCTTGCGCGTGTCGAGGATCACTGCTTTTGTCCCGGCCACGGCTTCGACAAAAAAATGGGTGAGCGTGGCAATGCCGGACATCCGTCCCAGGAAGTTGAGCGCTGTCCGTTCAGCGGTCAGCAGGCTTCGGGCGGGTCCGGAGACCAACGCCACAATTTGACGATTCCCAACTTGAGCACCTTCCGCTGCCTGTGCGCTGAATTCCACCTGCGGGTCGAACAGCGTATATACAGCCTGCGCCACGTCCAGCCCGGCGATGATGCCATCCTGCTTGGCAATAATCTGCCCGTGCATGGTCGATTCAGAGGGGATGATGCAGTTGCTGGTCGCATCGCCGGAGCCGATATCTTCGGACAGCGCACGTTGGATGGCTTCGATAATTTCGGGATGTAATTCTTCCACACTGCTCCGTATAGTGTAATAATTACACTTAATGGACTGACAAATGAAAGCGGGTGCTCCCCGCTTGTTATTACGGATATTTTAGTTTGAGTTGCTGATTTGTCAAGGTGTGGCTGAGGTCTGAAGGATGATGAAAAAAGTCTCCGGGGGTATATCCTCCGGAGACTGGAAATGGACTAAGCCTGGGAACGGGTTGCCAATGCTCCGGTTCTCTCCGCCCGTTTGTTTGCCATGCGGAGACCGATCATGACCGCGGCCAGGTAACCGAAGTAAGCCAGCATTTCAGTTAAGGATGGGTTGGGGCTGTATCCGAAAAGTGTCTTTAATATCGCGCCAATAAAGGAGGTCTCCGGGATGAAATTTTTTAAATCCCAGATATGGTCAACAATCACCGGGATGATCGCGGCTTCGTTCAGTTCATGGACGCCATGCGCCACCAGGCCGGCAGCGAACAGGATCAGCAAAACGCCTGTTACCTGGAAGAAACGACGCAGGTCCAGGCGCAGGATGCTGGCAAACAGGGACCATCCCAGCAGCGCGGCAGTGCCCACTCCCAGCAGAGCCCCGATCACGGTGGATTGTGTCGTTGACGCAAAAGCAGCCGCAGTGAGGAACAACGCCAGTTCAATTCCTTCCCGAACGACAGCCAGGAAGGCCAGCCAAAACAATCCTCGTTTATCGGTGGTGGTCACTTTTTTAGCCACACCGGCTTCCAATTCCCCTTTGATATTGCGCGATTGCCTGTTCATCCAGAAGATCATCCAGGTCAGAACTCCGGCTGCCAGGAACATGGTGATGCCCTCGAATATCATTTCGGCTCTTCCTTCAAGTTCAAAGCCGATATAGTAAAGGCCAACACCGGTGGCGATACTGACGACGATGGCCGAGATGGCTCCTGCCCAGACAGTGGGTGCCAGGTCTGAGCGATGCAGTTTTTGCAGGGCGCCAAGCACGATACCGATAATTAAAGCTGCTTCGAGTCCTTCGCGCAGGGATAAGAGAAAGCTGGCCAGCATGTGAGTTCTCCTAATGGTTGGAAATTGATCAGTCCATCTGCTTTTCCCTAAGCTTGACAGGGAAGGTAAAAATGATAGAATGATTTCAGCGAACTACAACATTGATAGTTAGTATATGCTAATTATTATAATTAGTCTAGTATATCAAATGTTATGATTCAAAGGTGACCTATGTCACATCATGTTGAGCCGGCGACAGACACCCGTCCTTCCCATACCATCGAAGATTACCTGATGACCATGTATGCCCTGGAACGCGACCACGGCGAAATCGTCGCTGCACGCCTGGCCGAAATGCTGAATGTCGCTCCCGCCACGGTTGCGATGACCCTCAAGCGCATGGAGCGCGACAAGTGGATAGCAGGCAAGGGACGCGGTGGAGTGCATCTGACAAGCACCGGACTCGAAGCCGCCTCGTCGGTCATCCGCCGCCACATGCTCACCGAATGGCTTCTGGTAAAAATCCTGAAGACCCCGCTGGGGCAGACTCATGACGAAGCGCACAATCTTGAGCATGCCATTTCCCCTCAATTGGAAGACCGCATGCGGGAAATCCTAGGCGACCCGAAAGTCTGCCCGCATGGCAACCCCTTTCCCGGCTTCGAACAGGCGGTCAGCAAGTGGATCCCGTTGACGGAGCTCTCGGTGGGCGAGCAGGTCACGCTCCGTCGTATTCATGAGTTTGCGGAGGACAACATCGAACTGTTGAAATTCTTCATCGAGAACGGGATGACACCCGGCGCAAAAGCGACAGTGGAGGAGGTCCTGCCGTTCAACCAGACTTTGACTCTTTTGATCCAGGGAAAAGCAGTGACACTTGGTTATCCGTCAGCAAGGCTGGTATTTGCTGAAAGAGGAGAACATGCATGAAATAAAACCCGCCCATTCACCGGGCGGGTTTTATAAATATACGGAGATTATTTAATTACAAGCGCTCGACAAATGCGCCTGGGTCTTCCAGGAACGCGCGAGTGAGGGTGACATGTTCAAGCTGGTTATATTCCACTTTATGAATTTTACCGTCATCGAATAACAGGATCTGCGCGTCGGGAAACGCCATCAGAATGGGTGAGTGCGTGGCGATGATGAACTGTGCGTCCTGAGTCACCATTTCCTTGAGCGCGGATAAAAGCGCCAGCTGACGCAGGGGTGAAAGAGGCGCTTCCGGCTCGTCGAGCAGATACAAACCGCCCGGTACGAAGCGGCTCTGGAACAGGACCAGGAAACTCTCCCCGTGCGAGCGGGCATCCAACCCTTCCCCATAACGACGCTGGAGGTCGTTGAGCTGACCGGAGGTGCTCATTTTTGCCAGCCCTTTGGCGTAATCCGAGCGTCCCTTGAATTCATCATCGATCTCGCGAAGGTCATCCTCCATCTCGGTGCGCATTTGGTTGAGGCGTTTGGCGTAACCGAAGAAATCTTCAGCGCGCAGGAAGAAGCCTTTCTTGGTGCGCTTCGTCCATGCCAGTTTGAAGTATTTTGCCAGTTCGCGCTGCGCGGAAAGGGTTCTGTCTGTCCGGGTGCTCTCGCTGCCGACTGTGACCAGTTCCGCTGCGCAGGCAAGGGTCTCGAGCAGGGTTGATTTCCCTGTGCCGTTTTCGCCTACGAAAAACGTGACCGCTGATGTGAAGTTCAATTCACTCATTCCACGTAAAATTGGCAGGTTGAACGGGAAGCGGGTTTCTTTGAAGGGGCGTACAACTGCAGACCGCAGATGAATCATGGCGCGATTATACCTGTTGAAGAGGGTTTCACGCAGCTGCAGCCGAAATTCAGGTTTTTTGGAATTAATGGACTTCTGAGTTTGAAGGTAATAAATTTTCTTTATTGACTTTGCATTACCAAGTATTGTATATTTGTACAAACTCAACATGGCATTAATAGGAGAATTACAATATGAAAAAAGCTGTTCTTGTTCTAATCGTCTTGATGTTATCCAGTCTCGCCTGCACGTTGACAGGGCAGGGATCATCGGCGACCACTCCCAAGGCAAAAGTCCTGTTCTCGGACGATTTCTCCAACCCGGACAGTGGATGGCCGTCCATTTCCGACGAATTCGGCTCCGCCGATTACAAGGATGGCGGTTACGAGATCACCGTCAAGGATGCAAAAAGCGGCTATTGGTCGACGTCAAACCTGGAGGATCAGACAAATGTGACCATCGATGTGGATGCCACCAGCTCAGGCGCGTCTTCGGATAACGATTTCGGAATTATTTGCCGCGGGTTGGATGGCGACAACCATATGCTCTTCCTAATTTCCGCCGATGGTTACTCGGTGATCGGCAAATTCAAAGATGGCACTTACCAGAATCTCTCCAGCAAAGAGTGGCTTGCATCTTCCGCCATTAAGCAAGGCCAGGAACTCAACCATATCCGCGCGGATTGCGTGGATAATACCTTTGCGCTGTATGTCAACGGCCAGCTGGTCGCCACGGCAACGGATGATGATTTTTCAACCGGCATGGTCGGGCTGACCGTTGGCACCTCTCAGGATCCCAATGCGGCGGTTATGTTCGATAATTTCGTCGTGACTGAGAATAACAAACCGGTGGATGTGACCGCGCCATAATGGGCGACTGCTCGTCACGTGGTGAATAATCAAGAGAGGTGGACTATCAGGTCCACCTCTCTTGATTACTTGTTCTTCTTCCTCCCTTTCGCTCCATGGAATGCCGGAGCGGTGATGGCGTACATCGTACAAATGCGCTCGTCCAATAATCTCGTCCTCAGGCGCTCATCGATGTCCTTCATCATCTCCGCCGCCACGGTGATCACAGTCGGCAGTTCAGCATTGTAGCGATAGTTGAACAACTGGTGCAGTTTTTCCTTGGCCCATGGCGTGGTGGATTGGGCACCCAGGTCGTCGAGGATCAGCAGAGGGGCAGTGCGGATCTCGTCGAAGCGGCGGTCATAGGTCGTCCCGCTGGATGGACTGAAGGCGGCGCGCAGGTGATCGAGCAGATCGGGAGTCATGACGAACAGAGGCGGGTCGCCCAATTCCGCCCGGTAGTTGGCAATGGCCGCGGCAAGGTGGGTTTTCCCGCAACCGTAGGTCCCGGTGAAGATGATCCAGCCGCGCGGTTTTCCGGCAAATTCATGGGCAGCCTTGACCGCCTTCTCGAGCGATTTGATCTCATCGGACGCCAGCCCTTCGTCGCGCCTGTCTGTGAAGGTGCCGAACGATTTCGCCGGCCAGCAGGTCGAGGGACGAAAGTTCCGAACCGCCCAAGTCGGTGGCGGGACGGCGATAGTCGGGCGCAGCCATCCGGACACAGGTCACCAGTTCCGGGTCCTGCAGGCGGGAACGGATGCGCGCTTCGATCTCGTCCAGCGACAGGTTGGTGGTCACCACCAGCGGCAGGCGGTTGATGTAACGGTAGTTGATGATCTGGAAGAGTTTTTCCTGCGCCCAGGGGGTGGCATTCTGCGTGCCGAAATCGTCCAGCACCAGAAGCTCGGCAGTTCGGATTTGTTCGAAGCGCTGTTCGAAGGTGGTGTCATCGCTGTCATAGGCGAAGCGCAGGGTGTCGAGCAGGTCGGGGACAGTGAGGAAAAGGGTCGGCACGCCCATCTCCACGGCATAGTTGGCAATGGCGGCCGCCAGGTGGGTCTTGCCGCAGCCATAGCCGCCCATGCAGCAGCAGCCAGCCGTTGAGTTTGCCTGCAAAATGCTGTGCCTGGTTGAAGGCGCGTTCCAGCGATGCGGATTGCAGTTCGCCCAATCCCTTGCGACCGCGCGGGTTGAAGGTCTCGAAGGTCAGATCGCTCAGTTCGTCGAGGTGGCTGAGCGAGAACAAACGCTCGCGCACCTGGATCGCCACATCCCGGCGGCGGCAGTCGCAGACTTCGATGCGCCCGAAATCGGGGTGACCAAGCGGAAGGTCGCGGCGCAGGTAGCCTACACCGCCGCACAACGGGCAGTTCGGGTCGCCGGGCAGATCACTTGCCGGGGCGCTTGCGGAACTCTTCGACTAGTTTTTCGACGTCCCGTCCGCGAAGTTCTTCAGCGTTTTGTCTATTTTGCTCTTTGCCACGTCCTTCTTCCTTCCAGCCACGCAAAATGGCTTCCACATATTTCCAGTTCCGTTTGTTGCGCTTGACAGCTTCGCCCAGCGCCTCTTCGATCCATTCAGGCGGATATTCCGCCTCGGCATCCTTGAGCGCGTCCGCGATCAGCGGTGTCAGCGGTCCGATGTTTTCCTCGTAGAGTTTGTAGATGTTCGGGCGTTCGAGCGGTGGAGCGGAGGCGTGGAACGGGCGGATGCGCGCCAGTCGCCTTTTTTCATCGCCTCGGCATTTGCCCTGCCGCGTGGCGAGTTCAGGAAATAGAAGCCGCCTTCGGGATTCTCCACCCGCAGCAGGCTGCCACGCTGGACGCTTTCTCCAGTCCCGAGTCAAGCTCCTGCCGCGGACATACCCTTCATGAAAGCCGTGTCCTCGCGAATTTCGCTGCGGCACAGGCAACGAAACTGGCTTTCCATGTGCTCGATGCGCCAAAGAATATAAAGCGTCACCTTCAGCTCGTCGAGGTCGTCGATCTCTCTCAGCAACTCGCGAAAGAACGAATCCGGGACTTGAGTGAATGTTTCGCAATCAGTAAAACCTTTAAACATATACCATTTTCTCTCTCCCTCAGGGGAGATGACCGGTGTAAGGGTCAAAGTGAAGTAATAAAAGCCTTACTAAAGAGTAAAAATTAACCTTGAAGCCTTTTCGTTTCATCCAGGCTGAATGTGCTAACTATTTACCAGCCGCTGATGATTGCCCGTTTCCACAAAGGCGGTTTTTCTTTGATTGAGCCAAGTGCGGTAGCACCTGAAAATCCGATTGCACATCCACTATTTGCTCCCCAACCTGGTGGATGAGAGATTCGTTGATCGTGCCGCCGTATGGCAGCATCAGCGACAGGTAAGACAAATTCTCCGGGTAAATGTTCATTATACGCGCCGCAGTGGAATTGACAGCGGTGAGGTTGTTTCCCATAACGATTACATTAGAATTTACCGCGGTGCCGTTCAAGGGACCATCGCCTTCCATGCCAACGATCCCATCTACAATGGCAAAACCAGGATTAATGGTTGTCGAAATATCTGCAATGCTTTGGGAGATGCCATACCAGTGCAGGTAATTCTTGGGCCAGCCATATTTAACTCCGGGAATTGTACCGAACAAATTTTTCAACGAGAGTGTTGCTCCAGCCCAATGATGAGTTTTAAGTTTTGGCATGGATACCACAAGGTCTGCGCCCAAAATGGTGTTCGGAAAAAAGAATTGCGATAGTTTGGTGTAGTTCGATACAAGCGACACCGGGCTGATTGAGTTCGAGTTCAAGTCGACAAAGCGCACTTTTTCATCGCGCAGGACCTGGTCAATGCCAGTTTGCTCAAGGATCATTTCCATGTCGCGGTTATGTCCCGATCCCTCAGCTACAATCACTTCCTGCGCACCCAACTGGCGCAGGGCTGAAATCGCGGCGGCGATCATGGCAGTGTGTGTATTCAGCGGGCGGCCGGGATCGTAATCGATCAGGTTGGGCTTTAGCACGACCGTGCCACCCTTCACTTTTTCGAGAACACCACTATAGTAGCTGATACCTCGGCGGATGGTACTGATTAGATCATTGTTATAGGAATTTTCCTTGGCGATCATTACATCTGTGAGCGGCTGTTGTAATCGCTTGACCCAAGGACCAATAGCAGCCCCCAGGAAAATGCCTGCAATCCCTGCAGCTGACAGCTTTATAAAGTCGCGGCGGCTTATTTTTTAGACTTTGAAGGCATTTTTGCCTCCGTACAGCCTGTATGGATTTGCCGCCAACTGCCATCAGACTCCTGGCGTTTAAGCAAAAGGTCAACAAACTTTCCGGTTGGACGATCGAAAATATCCAAGCATAATATACTTAGCGCCAATGCCAGGGCTGAAGGACGTTCAAGGGTTAATTCTTCAGCACAGCCAATCCCTTTTCAATCGCGTCAGTGGCTTCCGGCAAATCCTGCAAGCCGTACAGCGCTATCGCTGTATCGACCACTGCGGGAGGTAATTCCGAGCCCAGGACGGCGGGGTTGCCATAATTCCAGCCGCCCTGCCGGCACATTCTGTCCAGCAATAAAGATTTCGGCTTCCTTCACACGTTGGTGCGTTTTCAACCCGGATAGTTTTAGCGCTAACGCGCCATAACCAGTCGGATGCACCCAACTAAAGGTGTCGCTAATCCATGGCCAGCCAACCAGGCTCGGATTCAACCGAGTAAAATCCGTATCTTGACCTGTACGGCTCTTCCACTCCAACAGCCAGTTTATGCTGGATGTGCGCACCTCAGGCAATTGATCCAATCGTATCAGGGTGATGATCAGGAGTGAGGTCGCCCAATTGGGCATATCATCGCCCGGCAATAAAAGCTGGCCGTTTTCCTGCACCAACCCTGCAAGCCATGATAAGGTTTCGCTGGCTGAAAAAGATGTGCCATCCAATGCCAGCAGACTGTAACAGGTAGGCTCCGGAAAAGGCTGTTGATTTAGGCAGCATATCCCCATCCCGTGCCGGAGAGATGAGAATTTATCAGAAAATCCTGAGCCAGTTTTATTGCATCAGTCATGATTGTTAACCTGGTGATGTCGTAAAAAGCCCCTTACTCGTTCAATCCACCTGGCGGGTGGCGGCGTTTTCGAATTTGGTCAGATTGCTGCGGAAGATGAGGTCCACGCTGCCCGACCGGTCCATTGCGTGCTTGGCGATCTTAAGATGGGTCACGCTTTGCATGGCAGGATCCTTATCGTCAGGGCGATGGATGAACATGACGATGTCGGCATCCTGTTCGAGCGACCCCAATTCCCTGAGATCGGAGAGCACCGGTCCCTTATCGGAACGCTGTTCGACTGCACGGGAGAGCTGGGCGGCCGAAAGGAGGGGAACGTTGAGCTCGCGGGCCAGCGCCTTGAGCGAGCGGGAGATATACGACACCTCCTGCACACGGTTGTCCGTGCGTGTCTCGCCTGACATCAACTGCAGATAATCTAGAATGATCAGGTCGATCCCGTACTCCATTTGCAGGCGGCGGCATTTGGTGCGCAGTTGAAGCGGGGTCAGGGCAGGTGTGTCGTCCAGATGGATATTGGTGTCCGAGAGGACTTCGATGGCGTGCGTGAACACCGACCAATCGTCTTCGTTGAGTTTGCCGGTGCGCAGGCGGTGCGAATCGATGCCGGTCTCCTGGGAGATCATACGCTGGACGACCTGCTCGTTGGACATTTCCAGCGAGAATGAGCGCCACGCGTTTCTTGTGGATGAGGGCTGCATTATGCGCGATGGTCAGCAGCATGGCAGACTTGCCTGTGCCGGGGCGCCCGGCGAGAATCAGCAGGTCGGAGTTCTGTAAACCGCCGAGTAACCGGTCGAGGTCAATAAAGCCGGTCGGGACGCCGAAGATCTCTTCATCGGTCCGCCCTGCCAGCTCGCCCATGCGGTCGTAATATTCGCTCAGCACGGTGCGAATGGGAAGCACGTCGTGGCGCAGTTTGCGCTCTGAAACATTGAAGATCGCTTTCTCAGCTTCGCCCATCACTGTGTCGATTTTTTCGCTCTCGTCGTAGGCGAGCGTGGCGATCTGGTTCGCGGCGGTCAGCATCTTGCGGCGGATGGAGGGCCGGGACTCGATCATCCGTCCATAGGCCTCGGCGTGGAGGGTGGTCGGAACCTGGTTCAAAAGCGCGGTCAGATAGGCAGCACCGCCTACTTCGATCAGCTGCCCGTTCCGTTCCAGGTCTTCAGAGACGGTCAGCATGTCGATCGGGGTGCGCGCTTCGTGCAGACG
>CAWJML010000002.1:0-81944 GCA_963843925.1 uncultured Chloroflexia bacterium
TCACACCGGCAGCTGCAATCACCGGTGGATTGATAGGATTGGTCGGATGGTTTTCTCCTCTGATGTTGGGGAGTGGCCATACATTGGTAGAGTCTCAGATCGCGAGGTGATCTGCTTCTCGCTGCGATCCCACTAATTATAGTAATTCGATTTCTGTTTACTACTACGAGTTATGGCACCGGGCACCGGGCGGGATATTTGCACCTTTGCTTGTCCTGGGGGCATTGATAGGACTGGCGACCGGACAAATTGCGCACACTCTCGCACCCGGCGTGGTAACCAGTCCCGGCAGTTTTCGCAGTAGTTGGGATGGCGGCTTACTTCGCCGCAATTGTGCGCGCTCCCCTTACTGGGATTATGCTGATTATTGAAATGACAGGAAATTATTCACAGATGCTGCCCCTTTTGGTGGCATGCTTCTGCGCTTACGCAGTAGCGGAATTCCTAAAAGATCTGCCCATCTACGAGGCTTTTTTTGGAATGTTATTCTGAAACGAGGGGAAATAAATTGCTCCTGGAAAAGCCTATGGTTGTTGACTTCACCGTGCAAATGGATGCCCCTTTTGCGGGAGTTGAGTTCGGTCCCTTGGCCTTCCCGCAGGGTGTATTCTTGTGCGTTGTTCGGACGGAAAACGAGAATGGGTCCCAAAGGCCGACACTCGCCTGGAAGCCCACCTGCGGATCACGGCGGTAGCGTCACCTGAGGCTTCCAATGGGCTTGAAATCCTTCGCAAGGGTTGTGAAGCAGTCAAAAAGAGGAAAAAGAAGAATTCTTCAGCTAGATTCATGGTAATTTTTATTCCAGGGGATTAACAGCGGAACTCAGTGGGTATTTCTAATCGTATTATCGGAATCGTTAAACGAATTGCCACGAGCATACGAGAACAAAACGATATCAGGTACAAACAAAATCTGCGCAGGGATTCGAGCCTCCTTCGGCACTCATCGGTCGCTCTTCTTTCACCCGAATAATGCGATCAGCACGATCTCCCCCAAGGATCACCTCCGGCAGCCTGCTGCTGCTAACCACCCGTGCAAACTCGGACCTGCTCTACCTTGCCTCCGACCCGGTCTATTATCAGTTGGGACGCCTGCCGGCGCAACCTCCTGTGTCGTTAAGCAGGTAAAATAATCCTATCGCTCTCAGATGATTGATCTTCCTTCTACAAAGAGGCTTCCATGATTTAACTCCCGCTTCGGACATGTCCAGATCAATATCCATCCACAAAACTTGGGCTTCTACAAAGACCTGTTCGCCTTTATGGGTTGGCGGACTCTCGAAGATACCCCAGCCGTGTTCGGTGTTGGTCCGGATGGCTATAACAGCTTTTGGTTCTCCACCGGCGCGAATGAGGCGCGCAATGATCATGATGGCGCTGGAATGAATCATGTAGGTCTTTATGTGCAAACCCAGGGTGAGGTCGATGAAATGGTCGCCTACCTGCATGAACGAAATTTGAAACCTTTATTCGATACCCCTCGCCACCGCCCGGAGTTTGCCATGAACGAGGAATACACCTATTACCAGGTGATGTTCGAATCGCCCGACCGTATCTTGTTCGAGATCGTCTATATGGGGCCGCGTCAAAAAGCCTGAACGCATCGCACGTCGAGCCTCGCCTCCATCGCCATCTATTCTTGACAGCCTGCCACTATATCGTCTAATTACGATCTGGTAACCATCTCCCCGCAGGCTCTCAGACCCAATAAACAAGGCCTGGCGAAAATGCTCAAGATGGGTGGCGATTCCAGGATCAGGGCATCCAGTTGACAGTCCCGGGATTGCCACCGATGTTACCGATTAACATCGTCAGATTTGAACCGTCCGGGTTCATCACAAAGACACCGTCACCACTGTAACTGGCAATATACCGGTTGTCTGGTGAAATGCTGGCGTAAAGGCTGGCAGCCTGGATCTGGGTCAACTGGGTGACCGTCCCGCCACCTATCGGCACCGACCACCAATCTGAAGGGATGGTGTGAGCTGAAGCGACGGTTACACCCATGAGCCAGTCCAGCCAGGGGGAGATCGAAGATTGCACCGGGGTTGGTGCGCTGAAGAGGATGGTTTTCCCATCCGGTAAGAACATCGGCGCGTCGATTATGGTAGGCGCATTGGTGCCCGTAAGGATGATTTGCTGTGGATCGCTCCCATCGCTGTTCGCCACGAACAGTTTGTTCGTCCCGTCGTCCGGATTCTCGGATACATAGATAAGGCGGGACCCATCGGCAGACAACCGCGGCCAGTACGCCTTGTCCAGGATCATTTCCGGCTGGCCATTCGGGTAAGTTGCACGGAATATCTGGTAGATCGGGTAGCGTTGATTGGGCTCTGCAGGCGGGATTCCATTGTTGACGAGTACAAAATAAATGTACCTGCCATCCGGAGACCATACCGGCTCGATGGTTTGATCGTCTTTCAAAGGCAGGGGGAACAATTGTTGGGGAGGCTGCGATCCATCCGCGGGGATCGAGAACAGCGCCAGCGGTCTGAAGTTCGCCCCCTGCTGTAAATCAGGCGTGGAATAGGACATGATGATGATTTTGTGATCCGGTGAGATCACGGCGCTGTCGATCCATCCATCCGGGACCGAATGGAATACCGTCCGGATGCCTCCGGTAACCAGGTCAAGTTCCTGTATATCCATATAATTGTTAGCACCATCCGACGTGGAGGCGGGGTAGATCAACTTACCGGTCAGGTTCAAGTTGGACCAGATGACCGGTATGCTAAAGGGTGTGGGGATCCCCGGCAGGCTGTTCTGCTGTGTGGTGCTGGGACCCGTCGAAGCAGGGGGGGTAGGATTACTTTGAGCCTGTGGGTTGGATGTTCCGGTTGGCGGCTGGCTTATCGATACCGAACAACTGCTCAGGACCAATCCCATTGCCAATGAAAATATAACGAAATGCCTTTTTTGCATGCGATCTCCCGGTTTCAAGTCAAGCATCGAACGATGATTATAAGGTGGATAGGTAAGGAAGGTATTAAGGGATCCAGTTGACCGTTCCTGCCACCCCGCCAACATCGCTGACGATGGAGGTCAGGCCGGTACCGTCCGGCTGCATGACAAAAATCCCATCGCCGCTGAAGCTATACACATGCTGATCCGCGGAAATGGAGCCATACAGGCTGGATGCCTGGATATGCGTCAGTTGGGCGGGCACACCCCCGGAAACCGGGACCGACCACCACTCCGAAATGACGTTATGGGCGGAGGCAACCTGTACGCCCATGAGCCAATCTAGCCACCCGGGTGCGGTTGCATGTGCCGGGGGCGGAGCGCTGAACAGGATCGTCCGACCGTCCGGCAGCATCAGCGGTGCATCGATGATGGTGGGGATGACCGGTCCGCTCAGCATTACTTCCTGCGGGTTGCTCCCGTCTGGTGCGGACATGAATAACTGGTTGGTCCCATCGTTTGGATCCTGGGCGACGTAAACCAACCGGGAGCCGTCGGGGGAGAGGCGCGGCCAGTATGCATTCTTCACAAGCAGGCTGGGAACTCCTCCGGGATAGCCCATCCTCCAGATCTCGTACAGCGGGAATTTCTGGCTCACGGTCCATGCCCCGAAGTTGACATGCACAAAGTAAATATAACTCCCGATCCGGCGACCAGGCTGGTTCGGTGTACTGGTCCACCGCTGAGGGCGGTGTGAACAGCAATTCCGGTGGATGGGAGCCGTCCACCGGCATGCTGTAGAGAGCCGGGAAATTCGATGGGGCGGCATAAGAAAGCACGATCTCTCTATTGTCTGGCGAGACCGAGGCAGCATAAATTACACCGAGCGGAGGTGTGGCAAAGAGCGGGGCGATGTTCCACGGTTGCCAGGTCCAGCTTTTCCAATACCATCAATGGATCGTTGTCCTGCGTTGTGCCACTCAGAAAAACCAGTTGCCCGCTCAGGTTCAGCCCGGACCAGGTCAGCGGGATGCGTGTGGTCGGTAAAACAGGGCCGGAGGCGGCGGGCGGGGCGGCAGGGGTCGGGAGGACCGGCTGGGCCAGCTTGACAGCGCACCCGGATATCAGCACGGCTGTTGCCAGGAACGACAGGGAGATTTTTTTTCCAGGCAAGTGTGCCTCTTCAAAAGCTACTGTGAGCTTTGAGCCAGGTAGCGCAGGTAGTTGACCAGGTTCCAGCGGTCGGTGTCGGAGAGCTTGTTTTTCCAGGCCGGCATGCGCGTACCCGGCAAACCGTTCGTGATCCAGTCGAAGAGCTGGGCATCCGTATGCACCCCCGGAAGGCCATGCTTGGTCAGGTCGGCCGGGCGCGGGTTGAGCAATAACCCGTCCGGTCCGTCGCCTTTGCCGGAGACACCGTGGCAGCGCGAGCAGTTCTTCAAGTAGACTGCCTGTCCAGCCGCAATGGATTGGCTGTTGGGCACGATCGGGTTGGCCTGGCTGGATGTCGCCTGCACCGGCAGGGTCAGGAAATAGACACCCAGGTAAAGCGTTAAAAGGAATGGGAGCATGCCGGCGGCCACACGGAGCACCGGCCGGACGTTCAACGACATGGCGATCAGTAGCACGCTCAGCCCCATCAGCAGGAACAACACGCCGCTGATGCGCGGCGTGGCTGCTGCCGGATTGGTCTCGCCGGGATTGTGCAACGTGAAATTGAAGTTGGCATACGCATCGAACTTGTTATCTCTTCGCACCACCGCCTGTACCTGCCAACTGCCCGGCATACCGAAATAGGTACCCTTGGCGGTAGTAACTGCCGTTCCCCTGGCTGATCAGCTCGCCTTCGGATGGCGCCATATTGGTCGATAGCATGGTGAAGCGCAGCAGCGCCTGTTTGACGGTCGTCACAGGTGCGCCGTTGGAGACCAACTGCAGTTGAAATACGTTCACGCCTACTTCCCCGGGTGAGATACTCAGGTCCATCTTCAAGTCATCCACCACGGCGGAGGCGTGCAGCTTCTGGATGGCGGGCGGGTTGATGCGTGCCGGAGGTAGATAGGTCAGCAGGCTGACGGCCATGAGCAGCAGCACACCCAGGGAAGCCTCTGCCAGGACAATTTTTACAAAGCGGTTCACCAAGGAGGCATTGGCCTCCCCCTGCAGCCGGCTGTGTTTGAGGCGCGGGGAAATGATCAGCAGGTTGATCCCAGCCAGGGTCAAAAGTAATGCCACGAAGGTAAGTTTCAACAACAGGGCATGACCGTAGATCGAGGTCAGGAGCAATTGCAGCGTTCCAACTCGCAGACTGGCCGAGTACAGGCCGGTGAAAACCAGTACCCCCACGGCAACCACCGCCATGCCCGAAAAACGTTCCATGGACAGGGATGTCAGGCGGGCTCGCAGGCGTGCTTCCAGGCTGGCAAGTGCGCGCAGTCCGGTCAGCAGGTATGCCAATCCACCCAGCCAGATGGTCATACTGACCATGTGGATCCAGTCATCGGTTATGGGTAGCAGCGGCTGCGCCTCGGTCGCGGCATGGCTGGTCAGGCTGACGCTGAGCAACAGCGCGAGGACCGTGGCATGCCGCAACCAGACCTTCCAGGGCGCCGGACGACCCATGCTGAACCAGGTTGCCAGTAAAGCCAGCACCAAGCGTGCCAACCAGATCAGCCCCAGCCGGGTGGTCGAGAGGAGCACGACCATCGCTGGCGACCACGGAGGCGCCAGTTCGGCTCCGGTCACCTGGCCGGCCTGTGCCAGCAAGCCGAGCATGATCGCCGCCAGGGCACCTGCCAGCCCGAACCACGTCAGGCGGTCCCAGATCGGCGGCTGTACGACAGTCCCAGGCAGGTTCCCGGCGTCCGATTTGAGTGCGGGCTTCCAGACCAGCCACAGGAAAGGTACACGCCCGGCGAGCAGAGCCAGTGAGATCAGCAAAAGCCATTTGGAAAAGAGTGCGCTGGCTGGCAGGCTCGAACTGGAAGTTTGCTGGACAGGCGCGGTGGTGGGGGCAGTACCGGTCCCAACGCTGAAAGTAAAGGCACCCTTGGTCTGGTGACCGTCCGTGGCTGAGACGGCCTTCCAACTGACGGTATAGACCCCCGTCTCGAGCGCAGGCAGCGAGACGGTCATGCGCGTCGGGTCGGATGGGTCGACCCGCATGTCTTTTTGATCTGCCTGCAGGCCGTGCTGGTCGAACACGATCAGGCTGCTCAGTCCCTGGGCGACCGACTCGCTGAAATACAGTTCCACCTGGGCCGGGGAGGTCGCCAGGATTGCATTTGCGGCCGGGTTGGAACGCAGCAGCAGTGCATGTGCAGAAACAGGGACGACCGTTACGACACAGACCAGAAGGATGCGAAAGGATAAGTAACAGCCGGGCAGGTTTCATGCTGGATGGCATGGGCGGGTCAGCGAGATTTATTCAGTCGAAGCACCGCCAGGATCAGCGCAGCCAGGGCAACGACCAGCGCGGCGAGCGCCAGCCAGCCCGCCAGGCCGAGGCCGGTTCCCGTTGTCGAGACGGGAAACCGTCGGGAATTGGACCGAGTCAGGCGCCTGGACCTCCTCCGGTTGGACCTGTACGCTTACGGCTGTCGTCCCGAGCGTACCGCTTACATCCACGGTGTAGAGACCCGCAACCATCGGCAGGATGGGGGCAACATATTGTCCGGGGGTATCTTCCCCGAGCGGCTGCAGGGTCAGCACCTTGCTCTGCCCGCCGTATGAAACGGTTAGGGTCAGCCCGGAGATAGAATCTGTCACCGGTGTGGATTTTCCATCGCTGGTGGAAAGGTTCATGACGATAGCGTTCATTTGCCCCACAATGGGTGGCTCATCCAGCCAGCCGATCTCTACATTGTAGGGTCCATTGGTGACCGTCGTGTGAGCCGTCACGAAACCAAAAACAACCAATGCCAGTAGCAATGAAACCACGAGCGGCTATTGCAAGTCTCTTTTTTCTCATAGCAGCGCCTTTCTTGTATTGGATGACAGGTTTAATTAGTTGACCTTCAAACCTGCCTGATGGAAAAACAAAATAACAGGCTAATTATAATAGTAATAAACATTTCGGATTAATGATAGTTTATTGGAAACAATTGACTGGTTTTCCGTCTATTTCACCATCGTTGTCGGGGCGGAGGTGTCAACGACAGTGCCGACCGCGGTATTCTCATATCTCCGCCCGGGATCTTACCCAAGCAACAATTGTTTTCGATGAAAGTGGGTGAGAGCGAGAATGATGAACAGGCAATCAACTATTAACAACAGCAAGATGAGCAGCAGGAGCGGATCAATCACACCGAAATGAGCGATCATCTGGACCAGGAACCCTTTCCAGGCTTCCGGCATTAATGGACCAATAAAAACAGCCGGCAGCAGGATGGGAATAAAGAGGGTCATCACCAGTTTCCTTTGGGCTGCATTGATCGTTTTAGAGTAAAGCGAAGAGTCTGTCCCTATGGTAGCGACCAGGATCGAAAAGAACAGGCTCAAAAGGATGGTGGTTAATAAAATACCCGGGGGAGAAAGCAGCATCCCCCCACTAGAAAAGTAAATGTTGATCGTCATCGTTCCGAGGATAAGGCTCGCCACCGATACCCCCAGTCCATACAGCACTGCCATGCCGATCTTGCCGAACATGAGCGCCTGGTCCGAAATCGGGGTAGCCAGCAGAGGTTCCAGCGTTCCCCGCAAACGCTCCCCGACGAATGAATAAGGGCTGATATATCCAATAGTGATGAACGGTATCAGGACGGAGATCGAAAAGACCATCAGAGGGGATCGTAACCAATCCACCCCCAGCCTTAACGGCTCGTACACACCAAAGGCAGCGCAGAAAAGGAAAACAGGCCAGATACCCACGAATAGATTGTGATAGGAAAAAAAGGAAGACTCAATATCCTTCCATTCCTTCCTGAGGATCACCAGCATTTGTGTGACCATTGGTTATTTCCTACCGAAAAGACTTGCCCAATTCTTTTAGTCCCTATTGGGTGACCGAACAAATGATTTTTTATTTATATGTATAAGTCGCGCCTGTTATAGGTGAAGTACGCCGCCGCCACGCAGACGACGATGATGATCCCGGACAGAAGCAGATAGCCGCCGCTAAGTCTGCCGTCCCGTAAGAGGACAGCCGCGTCAAAATATTTGAAAGGGGTGAAGTACTTGAGGAAATCCAGGTTCGACTGCAAGGCCGACATGACGGACAGGATGTAAGTCACCAGGATGATGCCCACCGTGGTCGAGCCCGAGAGCTTGTATTGCTTCATGGCGCAACCCAGCAGCAGACCGACCGCCAGGAAGATCAATTCGATCATGAACATGGCCCCCATTTCAAGGGCCAGGAATTTGTAGAAGGCCTGGTCGGGCTTAAAGGACTGCGCGGCCGCAATGGAACCCACCCAGGTAACCAGCACAAAGACGATGCAGTTAACTACGGCTGCCAGTACCTTGGCGGTGATGACCCTGTTGCGGGAGACCGGCAGAACGAGCGAAAACTCGACCGTCTTGTCACGTTCCTCCTTGGAGATGCTGTCGGAGGCCCACATAGCCGCCGCGATGCCTCCCATCAATGCAAAATAAACGAGCATTACGCCGAAGAACCCGCTCAAGGTGGTCAGGTTAAAAGCGCGCAGGCTCATGCCATCGATCATCGCTTTGGGTAAGGCAGCCATCATATTCAGCATCGAGGGGTTGTTGTAAAAGGCAGAGAATTTAGCCGAGCTAAGGAAGACGAACAGCAGCATGAATCCGCTCCAAATGAGCAGCGATTTCAGATTGGCTTTCAGCTCACGGAAAAAGATGTTCAAGAGGCGTCTCCTTTGATGCATAGTGATCTTACGGCTCTGGCGAATAAATAGTTGACAAAGAGGACGTAGCGGCCTGCTGCGAAGGCCGCTTTCGTATCCCCGCCCCGATTTAATGGTGCCCTGGATCCAACACATTTACACTGCATCCAATGTTCCGGAGATCATGCTGCGCTTCTCGATGATGCGGAAGCACAGGTAACCCGCCAGCATGTAAATAACACCCACCACGACTTCACCTGCGACCAGTCCGCTGATGGCGTTCCATCCGGCACCATCCATGACCAGGCGGGCAGCCATAATTCCGCGGGTCAATGGCAAGCCATAAGCAACCGTCTGGAGTACAGGCGGCAGTGACTCGATCGGGAAGTTAACACCAACCAGGATATACAAGGCTGATAAAAATGTGTTCAGGATCACCCAGCCATCCCGTGAGACCAGCGAAATGCTGCCAAAGAGAAAGCCAAGACCACTGGAGGTGATCGCAAGCAAAAAGACACATAACATCAGCAAGGCAAAATTGATGTTCGCCAAATTCAGATGGAAAATACCGGCTGCGATGGCAAAACCAAGCAGGGCAGTTACAAAACCATCCAAAATATAAAAGAGAGCCCGTCCCAGGAAGATCGGCGCACGCGCCGCCGGGCTGCCCAAAATATAGGATAGTGTGCCCCAGCCGCGCTCCTCGGCAATGGCGAGCGTCACACCGCTCATGCTGCTGGAAGCTGGGATGAGTAAAATGTTGCCGATCACGATATACAGCGGATTGGTGAACCCCACAAATTTACCCATGAAAATGAAAAAGAGCATCAGGAAAAAGGGAAAACCCAGCTTGGCGGCAATATAACCGAAAGGATGTGTGATGGCAAAACGTCCGTGGTATGCGAGCCAGGCCTGGACCAGGTATAAACGCAATGTATGGAACAGCGACCTGATCATATCGAGCTCAATTCCCCACTGATGCGGATGCTGTCATGCACTTTGATCTGCAGCCAGTACGTGATGACCAAAAAGACCAGGGATATCGCGATGGTGATCACCCAATGCGAGAACATAAAGCCCAGGTCACGATTGCCGAGCAAGCTTTCGTTCATGGCTTGCAACGCCCAGCGGATGGGGATTACGCCCGAAAGGGTTTGCAACCAGCCCGGAAGCACCCGGATCGGGTACATAAAACCGCATAAAAAGGCGATCGGCATTTCCAAATAATCCACGAACGTACCGGAAAGGCGGGACCAGGCGAGAAAATTGGCCAGAAAGATCCCGATACACCACATGGCAAATAATAGCAGGAGCATGGATATGCCAACGCCCCAGAAGTTCACATCCTTGAGCGAATAGCCAAAGATCGCCATGGCGGCGATGAAAGCCAGGCCCAGGCTGATGAGCCCGGAAAACACATTGGTCAAGGTGCGGACCGCCACGACGGTGAACAGCGAAGTTGGACTGCCAACGATCAATTCCAACATGCCGTTACGCCGGTCGCCGACGATATCGTAGGTGGAGGTAAAGACCAGCCCGCTCCACATGCCCATGATGCCGCCGCCGATGACGGTGTAGACCAGGTCCGGCATGGCATTCCCGGCCGCACGCGAAAGCAGCATCCCTACCGCGCTGAAGACAGCCGGCTGGATCACAAAAAGGCCCAGCGATAATATATTCAGGGTACGCACTTGAAACTGCACTGCCATCTGTCGTTTGATCAAACCCCAGCCCGGGAGCTTCATTCATTGTCTCCGTTAATGATCGTTACGTAAACATCTTCAAGGGTTTGATTGCGTACTTCCAGCCCCAGGATATATTCGGGGTTTAGATAGGGCGAAAGCAGCTCGAGCACGCGCGCCGGTTCGGATGTGCGAATACTCAATCTTTGCGGTTCGCTCGATTTATCTTGTTCAACAACCGTTTTATGATCCAGAACGCGCAGATGATCGAGGATTTCAGGTGCATGGGTTTCATTGACGCTGGCTTCGATCACCGAATCTCCGCTGATCTGACGTTTCAATGAATCCGGACTGTCCAGGGCTACGAAACGACCTTTATTAATGATGGCGATCCGCTGGCACAGTTCCTCGGCTTCAGCCATGTAATGAGTGGTCAACAGGACGGTCTTGCCCAGGGAGATCAGGTTCTTGATGGTCTGGCGTAATTCACGTGCACCGATCGGGTCGATGCCGACCGTGGGTTCATCCAGGAACAGCACTTCGGGATCGTGCAGCAGGGCGCGCGCCAGGTGCAGGCGCTGGGTCATGCCGCTGGAATAGGTCTCCACCCGGTCGTCGCCGCGGGTACCCAACCCAACCAGTTCCAGAAGCGCGGGGATGCGTTTACGTGCGACCGCCGGCTCCAACGCGTACAGCTCGGCAAAATATTTCAGGTTTTGGTTGGCAGTCAGGCGGTTGTAGAGGCCGCGGTTACCGCTGAAGGCAAAACCGATGTGTTTACGCACCTCTGCGGTTTGGTGCACCACGTCCAATCCCAAAATGCTGGCACTCCCACTGGTAGGCAACAACAAAGTCGTCAGCATCTTGACGGTGGTGGTTTTCCCGGCGCCGTTTGGTCCGAGCAAGCCGAATAACTCGCCGCGCTTCACGTTGAATGAAATATCATCAACCGCAGTCGTGGACTTTGTCCTTGTCTTCCAAAGCCCCAGCCTGGTCTTGAAAGTCTTATTCAGTGCGTTTGCTTCAATAGCGAATGAATCCATTAGTTGACCATCTCAAGCAGTAAATGAATTTTTTGTAGGGGACTCGATCTATTTTACCGTGGTTGCCGTGGCGGATGTGTCGACGACCGCGCAGCCCGCGACGGGACTGTAAGCGTTCCCGAACAACTGCGCAGGCCAGCAGGCTGCCGCGAAGGCGGGAGTCGTATCCCCGCCCAGCAAGTTGTTGAGGATGTCACGGTATTGTGCGATGGTCGCAGCCGGATGCAGGAAGTTTGCCTGCTGGACCTTTCCCCCGCCGGAGGTATAGATCTTATCCAACTCGACCAGGCTGGCTTTCAATTGCGCCAGGTTAAACCCGTTTTGTTTGCATAATTCATTGATCAGGAATCCGTTGTAATCGCCGGGGGGCAGATCACGGTAGCTGCAGAACACGGACGGGTCGAGTATCCCGATGGCGAACGAGGGCACCGGCACCACAAAATCGTGGAAGAAGGCTGCCTTGTAATCGTTGAAACTGCCTGCCTTGCCGGAGAGCCTCCCAAAGAAGAACGTATGCATGTACTCGTGCAGCGGGAAATACTGACCGTCGACCCGGGCGGCATGGGCGATCTGCTCATCAAGGGTCGGATAATATCCGGGTCCTTCGGAGCAGGTATACGCCTGGTGCTTGTCCGGATAGATGTACGCATGCCCATACGGATTCGACTTGCAGGTGCTGTCGGTGAGGTCCAGGTGCATGTCCACCGGCTGCAGCTCGGGCAGCGTGTCGATCCCGGTCATTTCGACCAGCCGGGCGTGCGCGAGCCGGAAGCCGGCATATTCTGCATAAATGTACTGCTTATCGAGCGGGCACTGTGCCGGGCAGACGAAGCGGAACGGGTCGCCCGGGAGCTGGTAGGCGGTGTACGCCACGCCCCCGATCGTAATGTCACTGGCAGGGACGGGGACGATCTCTGCGGTTGGCGGGAGTCGCTACAACGGTGGGCGGGAGCGTCGGCGGGAGTGTCGGGCTGACCGGAGGCACGTCGGGATTCCGTCGGAGGGGCCGGCACGGTCGCCGCTGGCGCAGACTGAAGGTGTCGCCTGCGGGACACTGCTCAAGTTACATGCCAGCGTGAACAACAACAAGATGAAAACAAGGGATATTTTCCGCATTACGCTCTACTCTCCTCCCGCCCCTCTGTACTCTGTCAGTACGGCAAACCCGCGGCTGCCCTGGATGCCCTTCAACACGGCAATCTCGCCCGCATGGCACAGGACGTGGCGGGTGAGCAGGACGAGCACATCCGCCACACAGGTCTGCTCGCCGCCCAGTTCCACCCTTTTCGGCAGCATGTCCAATCTCAAGTTCTGCAGGTAGGCATCCGTGGCTGCCCGCACGGCTTGCTGGTACTCCAGCACGGGTTCGAGCGCCACTTTCATGTGCTTGAACTCATCCCAGTTGCCGCCGTAACCGGGCGTGTTCTTCACGCCCGTCCGTGCCTGCCAGCCGCCCTTGTCCCAGACCTGGTCCGTGCCCTGCAGGACGGACTGCAGGAAGAAATCTTCGGAGGTCAGCAGGTGCACCAGCACCGCGCTGATGGGACTGGCGGTGCCGGGCGGCGTCCAGTTGAATTCTTCGAGCGTGATGTCGGTCAGGGCGTCGTCCACCTGTCCATGCGCGGCGGCAATGAATTGACGGAAATAATCGATGGTATCCATGAAACCCTCCCCGGGATGATGAATTTGTTTGATTTTACCCTTAAATCCCAGCCTCACTTTATTAAAATAGGATATAAATTGTCCACAATCACATTATTTGCGGTAAAATAAATCCCATGGCGGGCTTTGCCTGCCATGCATGACCGGGAGTAATGGATGAGAAATCGGATAACCAGCCTGGCGGTCTTGACCATGCTTTTATCTGCTTGCGGTCCCCTGGGGCTGCAGGCCTCTAGCGGTTTCTCGGCGACCCCCACCCTGCAGACCAATATCGGCTGCCAAAAGGTGCAGCTCTTCCTGGAGCCGGCACTGGCACCCGGGTTCACCTGCCTGAGCATCCCCGAAGACAGCACGCAGGGCATCCCCGCCCATATTGAATTGTCCTTTTCAGCCCGGCTGGTCAATGACAGCACCTATACCGCCAAGGTGGACGTTTATCCGCTGGACCGTTTCAGCCAGTTACAGCCGGACGCGGTCCAACCCGCCGTGACGACGCTGCAGGGACTGGTCAGCGGCAGCCTTCCCGCGAGCGGGACCTTCGGCGGCAGCGACCAGGGATTGCCGTTCCTGCCGGTGCCGGATTCACCCCAGTTGTTCGCCGCCCAGTTCAAGGTCATCGCATTCGGCAGCGGGACGGGCATCCGCTATCTCACCCAGTTCGATCCAACGCCGACCCCGATCAACAACCTGGAGATGATCTACACCTTCCAGGGGATGATCCAGTGACGGCGCGTTCTGGGTCTCCGCCATCCTGCCGGATTCCAACCCGGGGCTGGCGCCGGACGCGAAAACCATGCCCGGCGGGGTGAGCCCGGAGCAGTTCACCGCCAGCTTCGACTCCTACATTGCCGACATCACCACCCAACTGAACGGGCTGCCCGCCTCGAATTTTGCCCCCGACATCGACCTGCTGGATGGGCTGGTAGCGAGCATCAAGATCCAGCCGTAAGATTTTCCGCCAGGTTTAATCGTCGTATATTCCCTGCAAAATGTGCTGGTTTCTGAACTGGCGGAACGACTGTACGTAAATTTTGTGCTTCTGCCTACGATAAAGGGGATACTTGGTACAACTGTTTTTTAAAATCGGTCATTTCGATCCGGAAAACGGATTTTCCCAACGTTCGTGCAACCTTGCCATTTTCGCAAACAAGACAGGCGGGCTCGTCAATACCGTAACCTACCCGCGTCCTTGTTTTAGCCATGACCTCCAGCACTTCAGACAAGGCATTCCATTCTGAGTAATGTACACCAGCTACAAAACCACTTGCCAGGCTTAAGCCCTGCACTACTCTAAGTTCACTTTCTCCGGTTTCTTCTTTAGTCAATTGGCAAATTTCAAGGGAGATCAAGGCTCCGGCTGAAATTCCGGCAACCGGTACTCCCGTCAGATATTTAGTGCGGATGATGGTTCGGATCGGTTCAGATGCAAATAAGCGATGATAGGTAGGTGTATTCCCTCCGCAGATAAGAATTCCGGTCGCGGCAGCCAATGCATCTGAGGCTGTTCGTTGGTTAAGCTTTCCATTCTTATCAGGTGTTATTGCAACAAAGCGAGTAACTCCCCTCTCCTTCCAGGGTCGGGTTATTTCAGCCTTGTATTTTTTCCAACCATAATTGGATTGAGCTAAAACAGCCATGGCAGCCTGGCGTCCGCCCGCAGCGGCAACAAATTCATCTGCATAGACTTCATATGCAACAGGACTACCACCAAGGAGAAATAATCGCGTTTTGTTTTGCATTTTGACTTTCTATTGAAACGAATGAGGTACCAACATCCATATCGGGCATGGTAGCTGCCGGTCACGCCATCCGCTGCAAGATGCGCGCGGTGCCAGGTTTACTTGGCAATCAGCCATTCAATTGCATCTTCGAAAGATGTATATGCGTTGACCGGGTAGCCTTTGTTTTTGGCACAGAGTGCGAAAAATCCTGCCTGGTCAAATTTCTCAATCGGACAAAGAACGGCGGTCTTTTGCATAAAAGCCTTACCAAGGTTGCTGAGTTCTGCAGCCAGATACCAAAGGTCTGCTATGGACATTGTCACTTGAGCACGTCGGGTATCTATAAGTATTCTGTAGTTGGTCAAAGGCCCTGATGCTGTTGCGATATCCAAGAGACTTTTCTTGGACGTTTCTAAATCGAGCAGTCCGTCAGGTGTTGCCCTCACAAAGTCTTGGGTGTGGATAATTGTTATAGTTGTTGCCATTGTTAACTCCTCGTTGAGGCGGAGTTTTATCCGCGACCAGGTGTAATCAGACTCAAATCCCATTCAACTACAATTTACCTGTCTGTCGATAACAACTGTGAACCTTGCGGTTCAAGCTTCAATTTCTTTTTCAAGAATAAAATCAGGTGGATATGGTATGCGCAACCTGACAGCGGTCCCGTCAACCAGATCGGAGGTGATATTCAATTCACCATGGAAAAGGCGGGCGCGCTCATACATGCCGGCCAGGCCGAGATGCCCCTCCCGGACCAGCAAGCGCACATCAGGGTTGGCAAAGGTCATCCCATCATTATGGACCTGCACAAAGAGTTCAGCCTCTCCGAATGATATTTCCACATCCACCCGTGTTGCCTGACTGGCATGTTTACGGATGTTCGCGAGGGCCTCCTGGATGACGCGAAAAATGGCCAATTCGAGGTCGGGGGACAGGCGCCGCCCTTCGCCGGTCACAATATACCGGCAGCGGATGGATGGCATCTGCAGTTCCAGGTCGTTGCAAAGGGCATGTAATGCGACGGACAGGCCCAGGTCTTCAAGGATCGATGGGCGAAGGGCGTTGCTGATCCGGCGCACCTCGCCCAGGGTTTGATTGATCAGGATTTGAAGCTCGTCGAGTCGTTGTCGCACCAGAAGCGGGTCGACCTCCATTTCGTTGCGGCAGAGCTCGACACGTTGGACCAGGCCGATCAGGTCCTGCAAGGTGCCGTCATGCAACTCATGTGAAAGGCGCTGGCGTTCCTCTTCCTGGCTGAGCAGGGCTTTGTGGGCATACTGTCGCAGGCTGGCCTGTTGCTCGGCAAGCTGGACGACCATTTGGTTGAATGCCTTGATCAATAGGCGCAGCTCAATCGGACCCTGCTCGACCATGGGACGAAAGAGGCTGCCGGGGACCGCATGGGCTGCATTATCCGCCAGCGCTGCAATGGAGCCGGTCACCCGGCTGACGCTCAGGGAGAGTATGTATAGGGTAAAGATCGTTCCAAGGACCAATAACCCGATCAGGACCACCTGGTAATAGAAAGCCGGGGCCATGATCGCGCTCCACGGTTCCTCCTGGATCAAGCCCACATCCCGCCCCGGAAGCTGTGCATACGCGGCAATGATCTCTTCTCCGTCGGCAGTGTTCTGAGTCAGGACACTGGCCGGTTTTTGACCCTGGATGAGGCCGCTGAGCACCTGGTTTTCCAGTCCAAGCTGACCATCCCCGGTCCGGAATGTGCCAGGACCTCGCCGGTCGCATTGACCAGGAATTGCCGGATGCCCTGGGTGGAAAGCTCAGTAGTCAAGGCAGGCAGGTTGCCCTCCCCAATTAATGTCTGGTCGGAAGGTAGGACCAAGGCCAGATCCCCCGCCGCTGCCTGGACCCGGGCCGTATCCGCGTTGCAGGACCAGGTTGAGGCTCAACTGGCGAAATGCGACGGTCGCCACCAGAATGGAAATCAGTACGAACATCGCCAGTGGGAAGAGCGAATGCCCAGAATAACTGGGTGCGCAGCGAGGGGACGTGGTTGAGGGCTGCCAGCCTGGGGGAATGGTTGGCAGTCGCAGATGTTGGTTCACTCATCATTTTCCTCGAGGCTGATCAGGCCGTGCCGAATGGCATAGGCCACGGCTTCTGAGCGGCTGCCTACCCCCAGCTTGGAAAAGATATTGCGCAAATGGACCTGGACGGTCTGTGGACTGATGGCAAGAACGGCGGCGATGGTCTTGTTGGGTTGCCCGGAGGCAGCTGCCCTAAGGACTTCCATTTCGCGTTCAGTCATGCTTTGCTGCATTTCCACCGCCCGGTGAGAGCTATGCTTCCCCAGGCGACCGACAAGCTTGGCAGTAATGCGGGGGGAAAGGACGGTTTCGCCTGCGATCACCTGGCGGATGGCCTCGGCCAGCTCAGATCCACTGGCAGTCTTGAGCAGGTATCCCCTGGCGCCGGCTTCCAGGAGCGGGAAGACATAGCTATCGTCGTCATAGGCGGAGAGAATCAGTATGCGGATGGCGGGGTAACGGCTGGCGATCGTGCGGGTGGCCTCGATGCCGTTGAGCCTGGGCAGGCGCACATCCATCACAACCACGTCCGGATGCAGCTCACCGGCCAGGCGAATCGCTTCCAGTCCATCCGCGACTTCCCCAATGATCTCCATATCTGCCGATTGTTCCAGAAGTTGGCGTGTGCCTTCGCGTACGATCTTATGGTCTTCGGCTAATAATACTTTTATCTTCATTAATATTATCGTATCACAGAGGCAGGAAACGGGGTAGCCGGGGATACCTTAAATCAGGTATACAGGCTACACCAATTGGTGGATGTGTTACGGAATTCACTAACGTAGAATTAATCCACGACCCAATCCTGATAAATTGAGGAGTAAATATGCCAACCATTGATCCTGCTGCAACTGCGCTGGTGCTGATCAGTTCAGCCTTGGTTTTCATTATGACCCCCGGCCTGGCGTTCTTTTATGGCGGCCTGGTCCGCCGTAAGAACGTGCTGTCCATCATGATGCAAAGTTTCGTCTCGATGGGAATTGTGACCGCCATTTGGGTCTTCGGTGGATTCAGCCTGGCCTTCGGAAAGGACCTCGGTGGTGTTATCGGCGACCTGCGATATTTTGGGTTGAACGGTGTCGGGTTCGCGCCGATGAGCGGCCAGACGATCCCCTTGCTGGCGTTCTTCGTTTACCAGGAGATGTTCGCGATCATCACCCCAGCCTTGATCACCGGTGCTTTTGCAGACCGGGTGAACTTCAAGAGCTACCTGATATTCCTTATCTTTTGGAGCATTCTGATTTATATTCCGCTCGTCCACTGGGTGTGGGGCGGTGGTTTCCTGGCGCAGATGGGGGTAGCTGATTTTGCGGGTGGGACTGTTGTGCACACCAGCGCCGGGTTTGCCGCCCTGGCTACAGTCTTTATCGTCGGCAAGCGGAAGATACAACCTGGTGAAAAAACACAGCCTCACAATATCACGTATGTAGCGTTGGGTGCCGGTCTATTGTGGTTTGGCTGGTTTGGCTTCAATGGCGGGTCCGCCTTGGCTGCCAACGGCCTGGCAGCCATTGCGTTCGTCAACACGGACGTTGCCGGCTCGTTGGCCATGATCACCTGGCTGCTTATCACGTGGATTCATGAGGGGAAACCCAGTATGACCGGCGCCCTGACGGGTGCGGTGGCGGGTCTGGCTTGCATCACCCCTGCGGCCGGTTATGTACAACCCTGGGCAGCAGCGATCATCGGCGTGTTGGCCGCTTTCGTATGTTATTCAGCCATCCAGTTCCGGGCCAAAATGAGTTGGGACGACGCCCTGGACGTTTGGGCCTGTCATGGGGTTGGCGGGCTCCTTGGTACCATCCTAACAGGCGTCTTTGCAATGGCGTCCGTGAACAAGGTGAGTGGTTTGATCGAAGGAAATGTCCGCCAGTTTGGCGTCCAGGTATTTGCGGCGGTCATCGCCGCGGGGTTTGGTTTTGGGGTCACCTGGGTCGTTCTGAAGATCATGAACCATTTCTCGCCCGTGCGGGTGCCCGAAGAGATCGAAACAAAAGGCCTAGATGAAGGAGAGTTTGGGGAGGATGCCTATACCCTGTAATTCTTTGCAGATATAAATTGATCTGACCATTAGGCTTTTTTGACTGCCTGGAAACGGGCAGTCTGTATTTGCCGTTCACCGCTGATCCTTATTGCAACGGATTTGCTCAAGGATCCGGCACAGCCCATGCTTTCCATTTGTTCAGCTCGATATTGAGAATGGAGAAGAAAAAGTTTCGGTGACGTTCTCCGTCCTATAGACGGATGGAGATTTGAAGGCCTGGTGGATTTCGAACCAACGACCAAGCGTATTCAGGCTCAATTCCGATTAGGCTTCAATTTCTCATTTATTCAGCTAGTAACAGTAAACTTAACTATCAGATGTTCGAATTAGATATAAATAACTAAATAAAATTGTTTTTCTGATAAACAGGGAACCCTGCCGGCAGGAGGGATCCTCGGTGGTAAATAATAAAATATCCCTGGAGCCGTGCGACTCCAGGTTTTTGGATATGCAATCTCCCAAAGGAAAGTGAACTTAATAGCTGACCGCCCACGGTAGTTTTTTCGCCTGGGCGATCCATTTCTTGACCTGCTGGACGGGCTGGTGGCGAGCATCAAGATCCAGCCGTAGGATTTGAACGAATTGATGACACGACCCATTCTTGGTTATGTCTTGTGCTTACGTTGCCATTGGTCCATCAAGATCCTTGGAAAATCGCATTGTCTCCGCCTGGTAGCCTAATTTCTCATACAACGTTATTGCCGATGCATTATGAGCTGCGACGCCCAGCCCGATACTCGTGAAATTGCGTTCGCGTGCCCAGTCTTCCGCTCGTAACATCAGCCGGCGACCTAATCCTTGACCGCGGCTAGCATCCGTCACATACACGCTGAGAATGTATGCCTGGACCATACCCGTAAAACCGCTGCGGGATTGACCTACCCAAATAAAGCCGACCTGCTCACCATTATTATCCCGGGCAATAAACACTTGATTGTCCGTGCCATGTTTTTCGATCAACCTGGTGATTTGCTCGACGGTGCAATCCCGTACAACCTGCTTTGAAGTTTTTTGTTGACGCTTTTCGGTCAGGCTGTCCCAGGCAGTCTCGACATACCGCTCGGTTATCCATGCCCAGTCGCCATCCGATGGGTATCCTAAATCGATATTCGTCCATATTTCACTCCTGTCAGGTATCCCTGTCTGGGCGGTCCATTTCGTGGATAAGCAGATCGCATAATGGCTTATGAATGGGACTCAGCGATCAGTGAAAGTGCGATCCTGGTTGCACGCCTCAGCATATTGCCAGCATTTCTCGATCAGTTGATTTTCCATGAAATAGCGCTGTCCGGCATCGGCGCCCAGGTCGCAGCCGAGCAACTGGCAGCAATTGATGGAACCATATTGCTTTTCAAAGCGGTCGATCAATTTTTGGACCAGGGTATAGGCTGGTTCGAGCGATTCGACGGGTTTATTCCTGCCCGCAACGAGACCGATGCCCATGATCGCCCCGCTAAGCGCTCCGCACATGCCGCCCGTGCGGGAAACGCCGCTGCAGAACCCGGTCGCGATGCTGGGGATAAGATCCGATCGGATGCCCCGGCTTTCCGCGATCGCCTGCAGGACACTTTCGGCACAAAAGAAACCGGACTGAAACAATTCCCGGCTGCGTTGTGGGGCTTGTTCGTTCATTTTTCGACCTCCTCGCTCGGGCTTCCTGCCGCCAGGAAGATATCCGATCTCATCACGATGAAGAACAAATCCTGATCGAAGTACCTACAAGATATCAGGGAGTTAATCGATTCGGTCCTCGATACAGGTAGGTTACATCACGGACATTGCTTCGATCCAGCATCACCATCAGCAAGCGGGTAAGACCCAAACCAAAGCCTCCATGAGGCGGGCAGCCGTACTTGAAGAAATCCAGGTAGAACTGGATCGGCTCAAGCCGCAGCCCCTTTTCCAGTGCCTGCCTGCACAGAACGTCGTATCGGTGTTCCCGTTGTGCTCCGGTCGTGACTTCAATTCCTTTCCACAAAAGATCGTAGCTCTTTGTTTTTGCAGGTTCTTTTTCGTATCGCATATGGTAAAAAGGTCGAACCGAGATCGGGTAATCGATCACGAATACGAACTCGTGACCATGGAATTGTTCGCGTCCATACTCACACAATAATTTTTCCGCCAGTGGATCCAGGTCGCCCTCTTTCGTTTCTGCCGGCGGGACATGTCCGAGGTTCTTGAGGATCTTTTGTGCCTCTTCCATGCTTATTTTTGGGAAAGGGATGGCGGGGATCACAATGTCATTGCCGAAGGTCTCTTTGATCTTTTGACCGTATTTTTCTTTGACTACCTGGAGAACATGCTGCAGCCAGCGTTCCTCAAATGCCATCACATCGTTATGCGAGTCGATCCAGGATATTTCGACGTCGACGCTCGTAAATTCCGTATCATGCCTGGTTGTAAAGGATGGATTGGCCCTGAAAACCGGCCCGATCTCGAAAACCTTGTTGAAGCCGGCCGCCATACCCATTTGTTTATAGAATTGAGGGGATTGTGCCAGGTAAGCCGTCTTTCCAAAATAATCCAAGGCAAAAAGCTCCGCTCCAGACTCGCTGGGTGTTCCCAGGAATTTTGGGGAGTGAATCTCGACAAATCCCTCCGCCAGCCAAAATTCCCGCATCGCCATTTCTGCAGTTGTTTGGATCTGGAAGATTAAATGATTTTCAGGGCGGCGCAGGTCCAGGAACCGCCAGTCCAGGCGTTTGTCCCGTTCCGTATCGGTATTGGTGGTGATATCGATCGGCAGGATGGATTCTGAGAGCGAAACCACTTTCAGGTCCTTGACCTGGATTTCAACCCCGCCAAATTTAATGGCAGGATCCTTCACCAGCAAGCCGGTCACTTCGACTGCGGATTCTGACGTCAGCGTAGATATGACCAGGTTCAAAGACCGGTTCGTCTCTGTTTTTTCCAAAGCAGCTTGAATAACCCCGCTGTGGTCACGGACGATGACAAACTGCATTTTCTTTTGATCGCGGACTTTGCTGACAAAACCCTGGATCTTGATTTCGTGACCAATCAGTTTATCAATATCCTTAAGCAATGTGCGTTCCATGATAAGCCCTCATCACAATGAACTACAGATCCTGATGGAGATGTCCACCAGGTTCTTACGAATATCGTCCCGCTTATGCCATAATCGACTATCCCAATCGACGCCGCTCAGGTCATCGCCACCGTATATTATCTGCCCCAGTTTTACGTTTCTGAACTTCGCCACGGCAAAAAAAGCTGCCGCTTCCATCTCCACCGTGACGCAGCCCTCCGCTTTTCTCAATTCCACTTTTTTCTCAGTCTCCCGATAAAATGCATCGGTAGTCCAGGTTTTAGCCTTGATATAAGCGATCCCGTGTTTATTGAAATCTTCTTCGATCTTTGCAACCACTTCGGGATCGCATTCGACCTCCCTGGAGGGAGCGAGATAGTGATAGGAAACGCCTTCATCCCGTACCGCTGAAGTTGGGATGACCAGGTGCCCGACGGCGATATCTTTTCTCAGGACACCCGCACCGCCGCAGACAATGAACTTGGTGAACCCCAGGGCGATCAACTCTTCCAGGAAGGCAGCCGATCCGGCCGCGCCGACATACCCCAGGGATAGATGCACCTTTTTCCCCATGTAATCCATCTCGTAGATGGGAATATCCACCGTCTCACAGTTCAAGAATTTGACTGCTTTTATCCGTCCCTCTTTTTCCATCGCCTCCAGGACATCATTAAAAAAAGTAATTACACAATATTCATATCCCTCGGTTTTTTTGTGGGAAAAAGAGGGCTCAATTTTTGCGGCCCGGGTTTCATCAAATTCCAGTATTGGATATGCTTCCTTTTTCATCGGATCCTCTTTCGCGGCTTGAACGTTTTGCACCTACATTATAGGGCTATGAGAGCACCGGCGCGCGCTCAAATATCTCGTCGATCTTCTTCATTTGTTCCCTGCTCAACAGGCCGAACTCCATTGCCTGGATATTTTCCTGCACCTGCGCGACGGTCTTGAAGCCGGGGATGGGAATCGTCCGCTGGCTGCGCGTCCAGATCCAGGCCAGGGCGATCTGGGCCTGCGTTCGTGCATCGCCGGAGTCAGCGAAGTATTTCGCACAGCCTCGATGCGCTGGCGGCGTTGTACTGACCACTCGGAGCGTAGATCCCATGTGCTGCGCCAATCGTCTTTTGGAAATACGGTCTCACTGTTGAATTTACCTGTCATGTTGCCGCTCCCGAGTGGAGAGCGGATGATGCTGGCCTGGTCGGTCTGGTCGCAGACTGCCAGCAGTTCGGGCATGTCGGTTCCCATATTCATCCAGTGCTGGATCGCCGTGCAGTGCCGTCCCTCCGCAAAGATGCGCGCCCCGACCGGATTGATGGTGCTCCAGCCGTACCAGCGAATTTTCCCTTCCGCGACCAGTCCTTCCAATGCTTCCCGGACCTCAGCCGCTTTTTCAGGCTCGTAATCATCCCTATGGAATTGATACAGGTCAATATGGTCGGTGTTCAGGCGCCGCAAGCTGCCTTCGCAGTCGGTGCGGATGCGACTTGACCAGATCCGTGTCGTCCCGGGTGACAATGCGGGTCTCTTCATCGATCACATACCCAAACTTGGTTGCCAGGATGACCTTATCGCGCCGGCCCGCGATTGCCCGCCCGAGGATTTTCTCGCTGTGACCGCACCCGTAGTTGGCGGCGGTATCGAAGAAGTTAACGCCCGCCTCGAGCGCAAAATGGATCGCACGGATCGACTCGGCATCCTCCACCCCACCCCAGCCGGCCGGTTCGTCATCATAACTCCATGCTCCGCCCATTGCCCAGCAGCCCAATCCCAACGCGCTTACTTCAAGATCACTGCGTCCCAAACGTCGTGAAAACATGGTGTCTCCAGTTTTTAATCTGATATACGAACGGCAAAAGTTTAAAACCGCACCTTATGTTTACCCATATTGTAGCCAGGATTCCCGGGATCACTGCATCATCTGTTGCACCTTTTCTGCCGTCATTTTGGCGATCCCACGGCATCTGGTCACGCCATCACCGTCGATGTATTTTTTTACGCCGGCTTGACAGGAGAAATCGCACTGCGTGATCGCCTGGCATTGGGTGCTGCCGAATTCGGCGCGAAACCATTTCGCAAGGCGGTGGGCGGTGTTGAGCGCCCGGTTGAATTTGTTCAATTCATCGCCGAATGCATTTCCACCGCTGACCATCAACGCCAGCATGCGCGTTACCCGCAGGTAACTGTTTTCGATCTCGCCGATCTTCAGCCCGATCGCCATCACACCGGCGGTATAAGCGCTGCAGGTCAAACCCTTGAACAGCGTTCCGCCGATAAAAGCGGAAGCGGCATCCAGCAGTTCCTGGTCGACCGGTACGCGGTCACCCAGGTTTTCGAGCACCGCATGGGCGCAGTGGAAATCATTCCTGTCCAGGTGGGCGTACAACCGGCAGAAGGCGGACCTTTGATCTGCAGGGATGCCCTGGCGATGATCGCTTTCGAGGGTTTCAGCCAGCAGTTCCGGTGAATGGCGCACGGCGTGGATGCAGTCGCACCGGAAAACGCGGGTTCTGGATGGTCTTGCAGAACGGAGCGGCGTTCACCTCGCAAAACCGCTGATAATAGGCGGTGACCCAGGTCGAAGATCCGCGGCAGCCCATCCTGCATCTCCCTCAGACCGAAGCGCAGACCCAGGAGCACCAGAGGCGAAGTGATGCCGCCGCATTCAAAGCCGGTATTGCCGATGCCACCGGGCATGCCGGCCATCAGCTTGACAAGGTCTTCCCGTTGGGTATGGTTGATATCCAGCACGGTTTTCATCACGGCCGGGGCGCAATGTCCCATGCGTAAAAGGTTGTCCAGGCCGCGTGCCCGGTAGGCGGGTTTCGTTTTCGTAACCAGCTCGTATTGCAAAGGTTTCTCCTTTAACATCAGGTCTTTCATTGGGTCTTGTTTTTCAGTCACCCGCTGTCCCGAGCGCAGTCCGTACCCCACGATGACGCCCAGGACAATGCTCAGGATCAGGTGCATGACGAAGGATCCGCCGAACCACTGCAAGGTCGCAGGCGCCTTCATTTTCAGCAGGATGGGAGTTGTCGCCAGGATCGGCTGGCTGAGGAGTTCCACGTACACGAATGCTGCGAGCGTGATCTTCTTCAGGCTGCCCTCTCGCAAAGCGGGCAGGCTCGTCACGACTGCTCCAAAGAGGATGCCGAACAGCGGACCGACCACATAATGCGTCACCACGCCGGTGGAATGCCGCCTGCGATCTGCGCTGCCGAACAGCGCCAGGAAACGTGACAACCGTATCTCCGACGATGGAAAAGCACAGTCACTGCCGGTTGCCCGAGCGCCAGCAGGGCTCCCATGAGCAGGAGGTCCATGACCAGCGTGCCGGCCAGGCCGCCGAGAAATCCCCATCCCAAGCCGCTTGCTGAAGCTATTGGAAGTGGTACGGATGATTCACGTGCGAAGTACCTTCAAGTGTCTTTTCCATGTTCATGTCTCCTTCTTATGTCATTAATCTGTGGCGGGTAATGGCATCAACGCCTTTGGTGTCCGCTTCAGCATGGATCGGTTGACCAGTCACCGCGTCCGGCAGTTCATCTTCCACCCGGCGCAGGTGCGGGAGACAGGCAGCTGATCGCTGTGATCAGGACAAGCAGCAAGCCCATGGCGACAAACAACAAGCCGATGCCGCGCCCCGGTCCCATGCCGAGGATCTGCCCGATGCTTCCAGCCAGGGGGCCATTGACCGCCATCATCGGCTCGAATACACGATCAGCCAGCGGACCGGCGACCACGTACGTCAGCAGCGGGGTCGCCAGGGTGATCGTCCGCCGGATGGCGAACACCCGCCCCTGGACATCCGCGGCAACTTTCTTCTGCCAGATCACCTGGTTGGAACTGGAGATGATGGGCACGCACAGGGTCGCAAGGAAACCACTGATGATGATGAGACCCACGGAAGCGCGCAGCCCGATCAGCGCCGAGAACAATCCCAGCAGGATCATGAAAATGATCACTACCCTGAGGCGGCGTTTGGGTCCTCCCCAGATGCTCATGAGGAGCCCTCCCGCCAGGAAACCGCTGGCGCTCAACGACATCGCCAGGCCCAGCTGGGCTGTCGTGCCGAAAGACAGGATGAGCGGTGTGAAGAGCACAACGGTCATCTCGGTCGTGAAGTTGGAGAGGGCAAACAACAGCATCAGGGCTGCCAGGCCGGGTCGCGCCATGATGTACTTCCAGCCGTAAAGCGGTCTCCTGCAGCATCGAGCCGGAACCGGCTCGCCCCTCGGCCGTTGCCTCCGCCCGGGGAATGCGGACGAAGAACAGTATGGAGATGGCGAAGAGGAACGATGTGAAATCGATCATGATCACACCTGCAAGACCGATCTTTCCCATCAGTCCGCCCGCCACTGCGGGGGCGATGAGAAATTGCCCGATCTGCACGATCTCCATCATGCCGCTGGCGCGGCCGAAGTTCTTCCGGGGGATCATCTGGGTCATGGCTGCCTGCATGGAGGGCATCCGCAGGCTGCCAAAAGCCCCGCTCATGAACACGGCCAGGTAGATGTACCAGACCTGCAGCCCGCCCAGCAGATACACCACGGCGATCGACAGGGTGCTGATGCCAGCCCCGAGGTCGCTGATGAGCATCGTCTTGCGGCGGTCCCAGCGGTCGACCAGGGTGCCTGCCAGCGGTCCCAGCAGGACTCCCGGCAGCACGAAGAACATCGAAATGAGCGCATACTGGGTGATCTCCCCGGTCTTTTGCAGGACCCAGACCCCCAGCGCGAAGCTGGTCAAGCCTGAGCCGATGAACGAAATCACCTGCCCGAACCACACCGCCGCGAAAGCCGTGCGCCAAGGATGGGGCCTGTTCTTGCAATTAAGCCTGACATTGTTTTTCCATTTCTGTCTCCTTTCAATCAATTTGTCCTGAATAATTGCGTGTTTGATGTTCTCATGCCTGGGAAGGGATGGTTTCCGATCCTGTCCAGTCGAAAACCATCCCGCTTGTGTCGATCTTACTTCTTCATCGCGCGCACCAGTGTCATCAATCCCAGGGCGAGCAGCAGGATGGCAAAGATCGGCAGTTCAAAGGACAGGTGCAGGAACGGGCGTGCCAGTTCCAGTCCGCCCAGCAGGAGGGCCAGGATGCCGATCGTGGTCGTGAAGCCGCTGGTGGACTGCCCTGTCAATGACCGGGCCAGATTGAGACCGACCAGGATCAGCGCCGATGCCGATCGCGCCCGTGCCTTTCGGCAGGGAGGGGAACAATTCTGTGATCCCCCACAGGATGAAGAGGGCGCCCCAGGCGATCGCTTCAAGATCGAAGGTTGAACTTGCGTGTGTTTTCCATTTTATTTTCTCCTTTTAGGTTTTGATATGATCCGGGTCATTGGTTCTCAATGACCCGGTTGATTCAGGCCTGCATGCCTGCCCTGGCGGCGTAAGGCGCAGGTTCTCCTGGCTTGATGGGCCTTCCAGCCCGGCCACCAGGTCTTGTGCCACATGTGAATGCGAGCGAATATCGACTGGGGCTGCTTGATCGCCAATTTGCCGGATGGGGCAATCTTCGCAGTGGTGGATCTTCTCGATGATGAATGCGCTCATTGCGATGTTTCCGAGATCGGGGTTGAACTTGATTGTGTTTTCCATTTCGTATTCTCCTTTTTGATTGAATGGTTTTTGAGATCATTTCTTTTGCCCGACTTCGCTCACCGAGAGCAAGAGCCAGGTTCAGCCCGTACAGTTTGTTCAGGACGCCCATCAGGGCAGCCTGGTCTCCGATGTAACCGGAAAGGATCATTTCACCGTTATCCAATAGCTTCACCTCCAGTCCTTCCAACCAATCCGACCAGCTCTCATCGAGTTGACCTTTGACGTGGATCTCGTAGGAGCAGCCTGCAGAGTGCCGGTGGAAAGTGTGCCTTGATTCTCTTTGTTGTGTTCGTTCTTCTTGTTGGTCATGTTTCCTCTTGGTCCTAATTTATCAGTTTCCCCGCTGAGCCTCATCGTCTGAAGGTTGTAGATGGGGTTGTATCTTTTCCTGCAAAAAAAGAGAGCCATCCCCCCGGTTTTCCTTAAATCCAGGCAACAAAAAAGCCGGCCGTGGAATTATGTCCACTGCCGGCTGTTGAAAGCAACTATCTTCAACCGCTCATTCGAATATTTTGAGCTCTTTCCCGATGGCGACCGCCTGTGTCCTGCTCTCCACCCCCAGCTTGGTATAAATATTGCTGATATGACGCTTCACGGTCGGGAGTGGAGATGACCAGTTGCCCGGCGATATCCTGGTTGGAACAGCCGGCTTTGATGAGCTTCAGGACCTCCACCTCACGCGCCGTCAGCGGTTCAGCCAGCAGCCGCATGGAGGGCTGGGTCATAGCTGGAGATCTTGCCGATCCGGGACAGCAGCACAGCCGCATAACCGCTCCCGACCTGGTGAGCCTGGGCCTGGCAAAGCAATCTCGTCATTGCTTCGCCCTCATCCAGGAAGGATCGCACGTACCCCTCCGGCTGGGCCAGGGCAAGCGCTTTTTCCAGGGCAGCCAAAGCCTGCTCGCTCTCCTTCTTTCCCTGAAGGGCCAGCGCCTGGAGGATCAGGGCTGTTGATCATCAATCCCGTCTGCCCGCACGTCTCTGCCTGTTGTAGCAACCGCCTGGAAAGGGTGATGGCGGCCTCATGATCGCCGCGGGCAACGAGCACTCGCAGCAGGATGACATATTCACTCTCCCGCTGGTAGGGGATTTCGTCTTTGAGCTTTAATCCCCTCTTTTGAATACGATTGGAAAGACCATCCAAATTTCCATGGGCAATCAATACACGTGCCAGGTCGTCCCTCACCTGGATGGACCAATGGGGAGAAAGTGGACGCTCCCCGAGCAATCGCTCCGCCTCACGCATGGCTTCCCTGGCTTTCAGCGGATCGCTGCGGGCCTGCTCCAGCCGCGCCTGCATCGACCAGGCGTGAGCCAACTGTCCGATATCCCCCCAGATGCGGCTCTGCTCCATGCACTGGCGGATGTTTTGCTCTGCATCATCCAACCGGTCCCACTCATAAGCTAATCTTGCCATATCGTCAAAGATACCTGCAGCCAGTGGCGATCTTTGCCCGTCCGGGCGGACGGCTATTTGCAAAGCCCGGGCATAGATGTCCGCTGCCCGGTGAAGCTGTCCCTGCTCCACCAGGATATCGGCGATGCTCGAGTTGGCGATGATGACCATGTTGAGGTTATTGGCTTCCTTGCCGATCGTCATGGCTTCGGTATAAGCCTGGATCGCATCGTCCAGGTTCCCATTGATCCGGCTGGCATCCCCGAGGATCGAAACGGTCACACTGCGTATGCTGCGGGAGATGGAACTGCAATCGGGCAGCAGGTCCAGCGCCTGGCGTGCGTATTTTGCGGCGGTTTGCGTGTCGCCGCGCGTGTTGGCACAATGCGCCCGGGCTGCGGCGATGGTCCCCTGCATCGTCCTGACCTCGTCGGTGGCTTCGAGCGGGGCGAGCAGCTTTTCGGGTACCTTGCAGGGTCGGTTCGACGCGCTCCAGCTCCCCGGTCAGGGCGAGCGCCCAGGCTTTCTGGATCGCCAGCCAGGGACGGGTTTCCGATTGAAAATCGATGGCGTCGGCCCAGTTCAGCAGGGTCGCCACCTCGCCGCTCATGAGCAGCAAACAACCGTTATCCTCGATCAGCTGCGCAGCCCGCTCCTGGTCGCCTGCCGTAGATGGCCTGCTGGATCGATTCGGAGATGAACCCGTTCTTTTCGTACCATTGGGAGGCGCGGCGGTGCAGCTCGGGCAGCAGCTGTCGGGATTGGTGTTCCAGCCGCTTCCTGAGCACATCGGAGAAGAGATGGTGATAGCGGTACCAGTGCCGCTCATCGTCCAGCGGGATGGTAAAGAGGTTCATCTCTTCCAGGGATTCCAGCATCGCCTGCCCATCAACGGGCTCGGTCACCATCCGTCTCGAGGACGGCCTCGCACAGCGGTCCGCATAAGCGGTCCAGGATCGAGGTCTGCAGGAGAAAATTGCTCACCTTCCTTCGGCTGAAGCTTGAGAACTTCTTCGACCAGGTAGTCCATGACATAGTGATGGCTGCCGGTGAACGCCGAGACGAAAGCATGGATGTCCTGGCTGCCCTGCATGGAAAGGGCTGCCAGTTGCAGGCTGGCGATCCAGCCCTCCGTCCGCTTCTCCATGGCGGAAAGATCGCTGGCAGACAGGCGTAACCCCATCGCATCGTTCAGAAAAGCGGCGATCTCGTCTTGCGTAAAGCGCAAATGATCGGCCCGGATATCCAGGAGCTGGTTGCGGACCCGCAGGCGGGCAAGCGGGAGCGGGGGATCGGTGCGGGTCAGGATCGCCAGGTGCATCCGGGGCGGCATGTGCTCCAGGAGGTAAGAGAATATTTTTAGTACGGCTTCAGAATGGATGACATGGAAATCGTCCAGAACGAGTACGAATGGATCGGGAACTGAAGCCAGTTCATTGGCCAGCAGGTTGATCACATTTTCAAATTGAGCCGGCTGGATCCCCTGGAGCATGCCGGACAGGTCGTCCTCGATGCCCGGCGCGAATCGGCACGAGGGCCGCCAGCAGGTACTGCAGGAAACGGATCGGGTCATTATCGCCGCCATCCAGGGAGAGCCAGGCGGATGGGATCTTCTGATTCTTTCAGCCAGCTGCTGACCAGGGTGGTTTTTCCATAGCCGGCAGGGGCGGAAACCAGGATGAGTGCCCGGTCCAGACCGCCATCGATCAGGTCGGAAAGACGGGGGCGCGCGATCTGTTTGGAGCGAATGGGAGGAACGTAAAACTTTGTCCCAAGCAGGTGCTTGCCCTGCTCCAGGGACAGATTGATCATTTTCCTTTTCCCCCGAGGTTACAGCGGGTACAGACTTTGACACTTGTTCTCCTTGCCAGCCTATCGGAAAGAGAAGTCCGGTCTTTCTGGAAGACGTCCAAAGAGATTGGTGTATGAGAATGGAACCAACTTCATTGTACAGGAATGTTATGGCAGAGACAAGCTGATGTTTCATTCCTTCAATGGACTTTTTTCATTTGCGACCGATGGATATCCAAACCCTTTACCTGGATCAGCCCCGCACCAGCACGTGAGATACCTCGGTGGTAAATAAAAAAATCCCTGGAGTCGTGTGACTCCAGGTTTTTGGTTCTGCACTTCCCTGCTGGAATGGCGAACTTAATAGCTTACCGCTCGCGGTAGTTTTTTTCGCTGTGTTCACAAAACTCACGCTAATATGATAAAATGTGTCCGAATTGATGATTACCCTTGTTGGAACCTTTCGGTAGGAACCCCCGGATCGAACGTTTCGAATGTTCCGGAAGAAGCCGTGACCGATAAAATAAACCAGGCGAGGCGACCAATGAATAAAAAACAATTGTCAGTTGCTATCATTGGCGGCGGTATTGGAGGCTTGAACGCAGCACTGTCACTCCTGCGGGCCGGCGTGGATGTCCACGTTTTTGAAAGGTCGCATGTCGTCCACGAAGTGGGTGCGGGGATCGCGGTCAGTCCGAATGCCGTGCGCATCTTATACCGGAATGGGCTGGCAGGAACGCTGGAACAGGGGGGTGTGAAGACCCTGGCCTGGGATTACCACCGCTGGTCCGATGGGCGCTCGCTGTACCGATCTCCACTTGCCAATGTCATGGAGACTTCGTTTGGATTCCCGCTCTATCACATGCATCGCGCCGACCTTGTAACGGGTATGGTGCAGGCGCTTCCCCCCGAACGCCTGCATTTTGGACATCATTGTGTTGGCTTTGTCGATCATGGCGATCAGGTGGAAGCCGAGTTCGAGAACGGGGCGCGCTTTCATGCGGACACGCTGGTCGGTGCAGATGGGATCCGGTCTATGGTGCGCCAATCGCTCTTCGGACCCGAGCAGCCGCGTTTTACCGGAAGTGTGGCTTATCGAGGGCTGGTGCCATCCGACCGCCTGAAGCATCTCGAGCTCGAACCGACCGCCCAGATCTGGATGGGACCCGGCAGACATTTTGTGCATTACTTCGTGCGAGGCCAGCAACTCGTCAACTTTGTAGCCTTGATCGACCAGGAAAACTGGATGAAGGAATCCTGGACGGATCGCGGCGAAGTGGGAGATGTGCTGGCTGCGTATGAGGGCTGGCATCCCCAGGTACTCAGCATTCTGAAGGCAGTGGACGAAACTTTCCTGTGGGCGCTTTTTGACCGCCCGCCCATGCCACGCTGGTCGGTTGGACGGGTCACCCTGCTGGGTGATGCCTGTCATCCGATGCTGCCCACCCGGGCGCAAGGTTCCGCGCAGGCGATCGAGGACGGAGCCACCCTGGCACTCTGCCTCTCGCAGGCAGGCAAATCAGATGTTCCGGCGGCGTTGGAAAAGTATGAGGCCATTCGTGTCGCACACGTGTCGCGCGTCCAGCAGGAGGCGCAGGATAATCGGACCCGACATAATTTGCCCGATGGACCTGCCCAGCAAGCACGGGATGCCGAGATGGCGAAAAACGGTACAGGTTTTTCCCCGCAGGCCGGCGCCTGGCTTTATGGCTATGACGCGGAAAACCCGGAGTTGATGAAGGTTGCCTGAACGGGACAACCAATCCCCCTCTAACTTTCTGACCTTCCATTCCCGTGAAACGGATCGATGATAGAGAAGCCGGCACCCAACACAATCTTATATCCCTTGAAATCAGAAAAGGGGCAAAATTATGTCAGCTATTCCAGTCATATTTATCCCGGGCGGAATCCAGCCAGCCGCAATTCAATATGGGCCTTTGCTGAATTGCTTCCAGAAGGATGAGATCCGGCCGCTATTGAAGGACCTGGAGCTCTATGAAAAAGAAACGCCTCCCGATGGCTACAACCTCAACCTGGAGATCGAAGGCCTGAAAAAAACAGCAGATACCGCCGGCCTGCAGAGCTTCCACGTGGTCTCATATTCAGGCGGCGGCGCCATCGCCATTGCATTTGCGGCAGCCTACCCAAACTGGTTGAAAAGCCTGGCAATATTTGAGCCCGCAACGATCCCTTGCCAGGTATATCGCCATCAAGAAGCGGAAAAGCAGGCCGAATTTGACCGCGTGATGACCCTTCCGCCTGCCGAACAGATGAGAGAGTTTGTGCGGGCTCATCTACGCCCAGGCGTACCGCCTCCACCACCCCCTCAAGGCGAGCCCCCAGCCTGGATGGCTCGCCGCACCGCTGGGCTGCGAGCGCTTAGCAAAGCATTTGATACGTACGATTTTGAGCTGGACAAACTCAGGCAGGTTCAAGCCCCGGTTTACCTCTCGTATGGCAGCCTGTCCGATGCGATCGAGGAACGTAAAGCTGCCTTGCTGGCAAACTACTTCTCCAAAGTTCAAGTTGAAATCTACAAAGGACGCCATCACTTTGACCCACCACAGCGTGTTGAGCCGGACCGTTTCGCCCGGGCACTGCGAGCTCTTTGGGCAAATGCATTATGAAATTGGTAAATAATAAAAATCCCTGGAGCCGTGTGACTCCAGGTCTTTGGATATGCAGTCCCCTACAGGAAAGCGATTTTAATAGCTGACAACCGCGGCAGTTTTTTCGCCTGGGCGATCCATTTTTTGACCTGCTTGACGCCTGGCATCTGGTTGACCAGGTTCTTCGCCTTATTGACCTCCATCATCTTCTTGTAGAGGTTCTCTGCCACCCGGTTGGACAGTTCCACCACCGTATCCACACCGGATTTTTCGAGCAGGTCGGAGTACTGCCTGCCGACGCCCTTGACGCGGTACAGGTCGGCGCGGTTGACCCATTCCAGCACCTGGTTGCGGGTGACGCCGGCAGTGCGGGCAACTTCCTCGCGGCCGCGCTGATTGGCGCCGCGTTTGAGCAGCGCGTCGGTGGAGCGGATGCCGGCTTTGGTCAGTTTGGCGGCATAGGCAGGTCCAATTCCTTCGATATCGATGATCTTCATGACTATCTCCTTTTCATGTCCATAAAAAACTGCCTCCTGGAGTTGCTTTCCGGCAGGAGGCAGATGCGACGCAATGTTACGATTTCCCGCCCCATTTCGAGCTGATGTCACCAGTTCTCCCGGTGAGCGGTGCTCCGGTGTTGTTGCCGAGCGCAGCGTCGATCAGCGAGGAGGTTGGAGCGGGCAGTTTCCGCTTGAGGAAATCGACGACGATCTTTACGACAGTGCGCGCCTGCGCAGGCGTCAGGCTGGTTTTTTCGATGACCAGGCTTACCAGTTCATCCATTCGAAATCTCTCAAGCAAAAGATTCAATTAACTAGACTAATAATATCATATAAGGTTGATATCTGTAAGGATACGCCCGACATCACCCCAAAACCCGATTTACGAAAACCGTGCAGTTGGGCTTCCTATCGGACGGAGTGCTTGCATTTCTGCCAGGCCTCCCACAGTACCGCCCGGGCGTGATCGGCGCCGAATTCCTTGCGGTCGTCCAGCCCGATCCAGGCTGCCTGCAGGGCTCCCGCCGCGGACCTGGATCCGAGTTTGCCAAGCGATCCTGCCGCCTTCTCACACACGCTGATATCCGTGTCCTTTAGCGCATTAACAAGCGCATCGACCGCAGACGGGTCGCCGCACTCCCCCAGCGCGGCGGCCGCCGCGGCGCGCACCTGTCCATCCGGGTCGGTGATGAGCGTCTGCAGGATGAACACGGCTCCCGGGGTGTAGATGCGACCCAGGCAGGAGGCAACCGTCATGCGCACCGTGCGCTGATCGTCGCGGCTCATACGCTCCAGGTTCTCCAGCACAGCCGGACCCTTTATTTCCGTCAGGAAGCTGATCGCGCTGGCGCGCAGGCGTGGATCGGGGTCTTTTAGATACGGCTCCGGCGAGCCGTTCGTTTCCGTTTCGATCTCGATGATAGCTTTGATGGCGTTCTCCCGCCCGGCTTCCAGCGCGGGATGCCCGTAGCGGGAAATGGTTTTGAGCGGTTCGATCGCCCGCCGATCAGCCAGTTTTCCGAGTGCCACCACCGCGTGGAACTGGATGTGCAGGTTGTCCGCCTCCAGCGCGCGGATCAGCTCGGGCACCGCCCTTTTATCACCCAGGTCGCCCAGCGCGCGGGCGGCGATCTGCGCGGCAGTGTTGGGTCCAGCCGGCTGGCGGTTCCGAAGAATTGCGAGATTGCGACGTACTTCCAGGTAGGTTTTGAACCGGTTCATTCCATCCATTTCCCGCTGATCCGTGCGCTGACGAACTTTAAAATTATAAACGCAATCCCTGTCGGGCTGGTCGATTTCAGCGGACACGAAGGTGCAGGCAGGAACCCGCTCCTATCCAAACGGCTAGGGAAAAACCCGTCGGCAGGCAGGTGTGCAATTGCCCGCCCGGGCGTACACTGCGGACGTAGGGATTTTAATCGGTAACAAATTAATATCAAGGAGAATAAAAATGAATCGCACAAACATCTTCATCGTCACCCTTGTCACCCTGGGCATCCTGCTTACCGCCTGCGGCGGGGCAACCACCCCGACGCCCGCCCCTGCCACGGCTGTGCCCCCATCCGCAACGACACCGCGAGCGGAGACTTCGGCCGTCTGCCACGAACTGACCCTTAACCTGGACCCGCCGCTGGCTACCGGTTACGGCTGCCAGAGTGTAGCCGCCGTTTCCGCCGGCGGGCCTGCCTCGGCGATCAGCCCGGCTCACACCGAGCTGACTCTCCACCGGGTACATCTTCGCCGACAACCAGTACACCGCCACGGTCTATATCTACCCGCTGCAGGACTACAACGCCCTGCTGCCGGACGTGGTGCCGCCCATGGTCAGCGCCCTGCAGGCATTGATCGGCGGCGGCTCCGCCCCCGAGCGCGGGCTGCCGTTCCTGCCGGTGATGAGCGGCATCCAGGCTTTTATTGCCCGCTACCAGGTCGTCCCGTTCGGCAGCGGTAATGGGATCCGCTTCATCACCCAGTCCAACTCGGGCATCGTGCCGGTCAACAACCAGGCGATGTTCTACACCTTCCAAGGCTTGAGCAGTGACGGCAAGTACTGGGTCTCCGCCATCCTGCCGATCTCCAGCCCGCTGGTGATGGCAGACGCGAAGAACCCGCCGAACGGCATGAGCATGGACCAGTTCACCGCCGGCTACCAGACTTACATGAGCGACCTGAAGGCGAAGTTCAACGAAAGCGCCGCCAGTTTCACACCGGACCTGTCAACGCTGGATGCACTGGTCGCAAGCATCAAGGTCCAGCCGTAACATTCTGATCGACAGCCACCGCCGGCAAGCAAGCTTCATCCGGTAAATAAAAGCCCCCCTCGGTTTAAACCGAGGGGGTTATTTGTTCTGTATTCAAGCTTCAGATGGAGTTGCTGCCCCAGGTGTGCTTCTTGGGCATGCGCGGCATGCCGGGCTTGTTGATCAGCGAGTCCACGTGCGCCTGCTGCAGCGAGCCGGGTGTCTCGACAAATTTGACCGCCTTGTCGTACAGCCGGCGGATCTCCGCCGGGCTGATGCCGAGCTCCAGCGCGCCCTGGTTGAAGGCAAAGCCATTTTCCACGGCGACCTTGTACATGTGCGCCAGTTCGATTGCGTCCGCTTCAGTGAAAAATACGTAGCTCTTATCGAACATGCCTGCCTCCATAAAAAGTATAAACCAGCCGGCTCTGTTCAGCCACCCGAGGACTATGGCATTCATTGGTGTATTTACGCGACGAACTGCAGCAGTCATAAATGCGATAATTAAGATATAATTTGGGCGCAATAAAGACGGATGGATATCGCCATCCGGACCGGGAGAAAAAAATTATGCAAAAGATCATCCCCCATTTATGGTATGACACGCAGGCGAAGGAAGCCGCCGAATTCTATACCGCCACGTTCCCCCATTCCAGCATCACCAGCACTACGGTGCTCCACAATACTCCATCCGGCGACACCGAGAGCGTGACATTCGACCTGGCGGGGCAGGAGTTCCAGGCGATCAGCGCCGGACCGTTCTTCAAGCTCAACCCGTCCGTCTCCTTCCACGTCAAATGCGGAACGAAGGAGGAGGTCGATACTCTGTGGGCGAAGCTCACGCAGGGCGGACAGGTGCTGATGGAACTGGGCGCCTACCCGTTCAGCGAGCGCTACGGCTGGCTGCAGGATCGCTACGGTTTGTCCTGGCAGCTCGTTTACACCAAGGGTGCGCACATCAAGCAGAAGATCACACCGGTGGTTATGTTCGTGGGCGGGGTGTGCGGCAAGGCGGAGGAAGCCGTAAATTTCTGGGGCTCCGTCCTGCGCCCGTCGCATATCGAAGCCGAACAGCGCTACGGTAAGGGTGAGGCGCCCGATAAGGAGGGCACCTTAAAGTACGGGGATTTTTCGTTGTTCGGGCAGGGTTTCGGGGCAATGGACAGCGCGCAGCCGCATGCGTTCGGGTTCAATGAAGCCATTTCTCTTATCGTCCTGTGCGACACCCAGGCGGAGATCGACGAGTACTGGACGAAACTATCCGCAGTGCCGGAGGCGGAGCAGTGCGGCTGGCTCAAGGACCGCTACGGTTTTTCCTGGCAGGTGGTACCGGCGGTCATGACCCGCATGCTGCAAGGCAATGACCAGGCAAGGATCGACCGTGTGACGCAGGCGTTCCTGCCGATGAAAAAACTGGATATCGCTATTTTACAAAAAGCCTTCCGGGGCTAAACCATTTTTTTGATTCAAATTGGGAGGTTGATATGAAGAAGATCATTGTGCTGTCATTTGTATCGCTGGACGGCGTGATGCAGGCGCCCGGCGGACCGCAGGAGGATACCAGCAATAATTTCCAGCACGGCGGTTGGACCGTGCCGTATTTCGACGACTTTCTCGGGCAGGTGATGGGCGAGCAGATGGGCATGCCGTTCGACCTGCTGCTGGGTCGCAAGACATTCGAGATATTTGCATCCTACTGGCCGCAGCACGTGGAGGAAGGTCCCGGCATCAACAAGGCGACCAAGTACGTCGCATCCAACACACTGACCTCGCACGGCTGGAACAAGTCGGTCTTTTTGAAGGGGAATGTCCCGGAGCAGATCGGGAAATTGAAAGCAGAGCAGGGTCCCGACCTGCAGGTGCATGGCAGCGCCAATTTCATCCAGACGCTTTTGAAGAACGACCTGGTCGACGAACTGTGGCTCAAGATCTTCCCGGTCGTGCTGGGCGGCGGAAAGCGCCTGTTCGACAAAGGCACCATCCCAGCCGTGTTCGGGCTGGTCAGCACGCGCAGCTCCCCGAAAGGGGTCATCATCGCCAATTTCATCCGAGCGGGTGAGGTGAAGACCGGCACGTTCTAAATGCTGCTCAAATACCGATAAACGACCGGCGCCCTTGAAAAAGTGCGCCGGTCATTTGGTTTTCGTTCTTATCGCGTACGGTCAGGACTGCCCGTCCGCCTCACGGTTTATACGGGCTCTCGTCGCAGTCACTTACTGAACGACATTCCAGGCGCGTGACCTGGCTGACCTTGCCCATGCACGAATACCAGCCGAATACGTCGCACAGCGGTTTGCCCTCCTGCGGGGTGAAATAGCGCACGTCGTTCTGCGGGTCGATATAGACCACACCCAGGTCGGAGGTTCGGAATGCGACGTAGGCATGCCCGTACAGGGAGTTCTCGATCTTCATGCCGATCACCCAGGCCTCCAGCCCATCCCGGTTTGCCTTGGCTGCCATGCTGATCGAGGAATTCAGGCAGGTGTAGCGGTCATTGCTGCACTTGGTCAGGTTGGAATTGTCGGCTTCGAGATAAGCGGTTAGATCCAGCCAGGTGATCTGTGTGAACTGCGGAGTGGCAGTTTCCTCTGGGACGGCGGTGTGCGCGAGGCCTCCCAGCGCTGGCGGGATCAGGGCTGTGATGGATTTGATGGAGTCAAATTTAAAGCCGGTGAAATAGACGGCGGCAACCAGCCCCCCCATCACCAAGAATGCAGACAGGAGGATCCAGATCCAGCCATTGCTGGAACGGCGGCTTTTCCTGACGGTCTGGGAGATGTACGGACCCTGCGGTGGCGCGATACGGTGCCTTTTCAACGCAGCCAGGGCAGCCGTGCGCACGTGCTCGTCCGGATCGCGGACGGCCTCCTTGAGCGCATTGACAGCCTTCGGGCTGAGCTCGTCGGCGCTGCGCAGCGATTCACAGCCCGTGACCCGTACATAAGCCTCCGGGCTGTCCAGCATTTCCAGCGCGCTCGCTTCGTTTTTCCTGGATGCATCATCCATGTCAACCTCGCAGCATTAATTATCGCACCAAAGGCTGCAGGAGCAAATAATGAAAATGATGCTGTGCAAAAAACCGGTCTGACCGGAATAGCCGCTCCCGCAGCAGGATGGGATCTTCTACCAGCTACCCCTTGATTCTCGCGCAAAATCGCCCGGAATGGTATTCATTTCCTTTACAGGTTTGTTATCTCGCACACCGGTTCAAGCTTTGGGTTGGAACGGGAAAATGTTGAAGTGCGGGTCGTCCGAGGCACCCAGCAGGTTGATCTCCCGGTACGGATCGAGCGAGCGCAGTTTACGGTAGAAGTATTCCGCCAGCGCGCGCCGTCCGGGCGAGGTCAGGTCCTGAGTCATCAACTCGTCGAAGAGGGTCAACTGCCCGGCAGGGCGCGGGACCTTGAACTGGTGCTCCAGCACATACCTGACACAGCCGGCGCACAGGTCCGCCAATTGGATGAGGGCAGACTGCTTCGAAGCCGCCAGGTCGGCGATGGCGATCGAGCGCGCCAGTTTTTGACGGTAAGCCGGCGGCAATGCCATCTGCCCGAACGGCTGCGGGACGCCTGCCAGCCTTTGCTCCAGCGCCAGGCTCAACCGACCGAGTTCAGGCTGGCTGCCCTGCCCGTCCAGGTGCCGGTAGTCGATGTACACGTGGCTCGGCACGCGTTTTGACTGGGTCTGCCTGAAGCAGCGGTACAGGAATTGGAAGTAGAGTAGGTAGAAGAGATCGGGCTTGCCATCCGGATGGGGCGCCTGGCACTCCATCACGATGCGAACGTAATCGGACGACTTGATGAACATATAACCAAACGACAGGCGGTGAGCGGAAAGGGCGGCGAAGAAGATGTCGAGCATTTCCTTGTAGCGGTCCGGGCGCCCGGCGAGAGCGGCATTCACCAACTCGCTCTCCACCCGTTCCCAATTTATTGCGCGGGAATCGGTGTCAGCCAGTGCCAGGTCCTTCGCCCGCATGAAGGCGGATATTTCGCTCAACAGTTCCGCTTCGTGGGCAGGATCTGCCGTCACCCCGTAATATACGCGGTAGGCCTCATTGATCCTGCCGGTGGAGGGGGTCCAGGTTTCGTCACAAAAGATGTCGTACATATTTTTCGCCAATTCCGTGCAGCCGCGATGAAAAGCCCTCTCTTTGTTTTCCTGGCGAGGTTTCATCCGTGAAAATGAACACTATATAAACTATAGGGCGGGGCAGGCTGCAAACCGGACTGCAAAATGGGAGGGAATTATTAGAACCAAAAGGCACGATCTGGTCGCTGATCTGAAATAATGCAAGTGGCAGTCACTTCCCGAGTGACTGCCACTTTTCAGAGGAGAATCTGAATTTTTTACATGAGTGTTGGAATGCGCCTGGTCAGCTCCGCCCAGTCATTCCCGACCGCCTTTTGGATGAGCGTTTTGACCCCCGCGAACACCGGAGCGGGCATCACGCTTTGCCAGATGCGGGTCATGTTCTCGCGGTCGTCGTTGCCGATCAAGGGGAACATCCAGGCGATCGCTTCCGGGAAACGCTCCTGCGGTACGGTGCTCGACATGAGACCGGCTGCCTTGCCCTGCTCGGGCATGGACACGCGCTCCCGTACGATCCGGTACAGGTGCGCATCTTCCTTTGCCAGGTGAATGATGAGGTGAAACTTGAACGCTGCCGAGGCGCGCGCCGTTTCCAGACCGTCGCCGGCAGCCACCGCCGCGTTCATGGCGTCGAAGGCTGCATCCAGGCCGCGATGATCCCGCTCGTAGGCTTCAGCGACTAACGGTGCGACGGTTTCAACCATCGGGAAGATGGCCAGTTCCTCGCCATGGGCATGCCAGACCAGAACTTCGTTGAAAAACCGGAAGCGCTCAACGGTCGGCGCCATGCCTGGTTTACCGAGCGCAGCGGCAAGCGCAGCCGCGTCGATGATATTCATATCCGCCCGGAAGGCGTTGTGGATCGCCAGGACTGCATCCATCGGTTCTGTCATTCTTTATTCCTCCTGGTATTTATTAAATATTTCCAGACAGCATTGCATCCATGGTACAACAAATACTCCCGGGCGATATCCGCTAACCGGGGAGTATTTCCCTACGCCAATTGGGGGAGGTTCGCAGGAACATTCAGGCTACAAACCGGGATGGAAAATGACTGGGAATTGATCAAACCAAATGGTAAAACGGATGCGGGATTATACTGTGCACATCAATTCATCCATCGATCCATGCGGCCATCCGTCTATCCACCCGATCCCAAAAGGAGCAAGCCATGGCAGAACTCAAAACCAAACAGACCGCTGCAAGCGTGGATAAGTTCCTCCAGTCTGTGGCGGATGAGCAGAAGCGGCAGGACTGCCGGACGCTGATCGACCTGATGAAGGCGGTCGTCAAGGCGCCTCCAAGAATGTGGGGCAGCGCCATCATCGGCTTTGGCAATATCCATCTGAAATATGAAAGCGGCCGCGAGCTGGATTGGTTCCCGATCGGCTTTTCACCGCGCAAGCAGAACCTGACAATTTATCTGTTGAGCGGGTTCCAACAACAGGCTGACCTGCTCGCGAAACTGGGCAAGTTCAAAACCGGCAAGGGCTGCCTGTATGTCAACCGGTTGGCTGATATTGATCTGAATACACTCAAGGCGATGTTACAGCGATCGTTGCGAGCGCCAGGTGCGAGTACCGGCGCGGTCGGGTAAGCTATTTATTGGGGGCTGATGATCTGACCGCGCTTAGCAGTTGTTATCCCCGTTGATCATCGTCACCACGTCTTCCTGGTTGGGGATCATGCACAGGAACTCGAAGTCTTCGTCCCCATTGTTCACGTACCAATGCGGCGCGCCGGCCGGGATGAATACCACGTCGCCGGTCTTGACCGTGTAGGTTTTCGAGTTGATGCTGATACTGGCGCGCCCGCGCAGCACGTACTGTTCGTGCTCAACCGTGTTGGTGTGCTCGGGCATGGTCCCGCCGCGCTTGATGACGAAGCGCCGCATGGCGAAGTTGGGTCCTTCTTGTGCAGAAATGAGGACCTGGATGGTGGTCTTCAATCCATTCTTAACGGGTCGTGCTTCGATCTCGGCTGAATGCTTGACGGACATATTGCCTCTTCTTTTGGATATTGGCTTATCCTGCGGGTGGTTCCGGTTTTTTCTGCGCCGGATCCCCCAGCAAACCCTGCCGCAGGTGTTCACCGAACAGGCGGATCTGGTCGCGGATGCCCTCCAGGTCGCGGCCGTCGGCGGGCAGGAAGACCGCCTCGTAGCCGCGCACGATGAACTCGAGCGAGCCCGCCGGGCTGTTCATCAGCACTGTGTAACCGTTGCCGTCCAGGCGCACGCAACTGATGTTCTCGGCACACAAGATGCGGATGGGCTTCCCGCCGTCATCGGCGTTGGCGATCCGCACGCCGAAGGGTCCCACCGAAAGCCCGCCCCAGCCAGCTGATATCAGCGCCTTGTCCAGCGCCCGCCGTAGTTTACGATCCTTCCACCACTCTTCCATGACCCCATGCTCCTGATCGGTACGCTCAACCATCCCGTTAATTATCGCACCAAACCCGGCGAATGACCGGAGCAAATTGGATAAACAGCGTCCCCCCCGGACGTTGCAGCCCGGAGGGGACCTGGTAAGGCGTTATGTCAGAACTTAATGTTTTACGGAACCCGGTGCAGAGTCTCGGTCCCGGAGTTCGACTGGTTCGACCAGGTGGTGTACAGGTTATCGCCCGAAACGCTCTGGACGACGAACGTGACAACCGACCCACCCGGCACGGAATAGGTCCAGGTCAGCACGCCGTTCGACCAATCCTGTGCGGTGACCTGATAATTGGCGCCGCTGGGAGAGATGGTCGAGACGACATTATAGGAGTCTCCCGTCCATACGACGGTATGTACATCGTTCGTTTCCGGATCCTGCCATTTACCCGCCAGACCGGGCACAGCTTCATTGCCGTTACTTGGGTTGACACCCGGATTGACGCCCGGGTTGCTATTGCCGGTGACCCGGAACAGGGTCTCGGTCCCGGAGTTCGACTCGTTTGACCAGATGGTGTAGAGGTTGTCGCCGGAAACGGACTGGACGATGAACGTGACGACCGCCCCGCCCGGCACGGAATAGGTCCAGGTCAGGACACCGTTACTCCAATCCTGGCGGGTGACCGGGTAATTGGTGCCATCCGGGGCAATGGTGGAGGTGACGAAGTATTGATCGTTCGTCCAGGTGATGGTGTGGACGTCATTGGTCTCCGGGTCCTGCCATGCCCCTTCCAACCCGGGGATGAAATTGGAGGCTTGCGCAGTCGCGGTCGCGGCATAGGACAGAGCCTGCGCGGTGCTGGTGGCTTGCTGGAATTCCATTGCCCTTGTGGCTGTAGCATTGGGCAGAGGCTGGGTCGTATCCATGACGTGGGTCAGGATGAGTGTCGAGCCCTGTTTCGGACCACTTATCCCGTAGTTCATGGTGAGGTCGTTGATATCCTGGCTGCTCAGGTTCTCCCGGATGCCAACCACCAGTTTCAGATTCCCCTTCGTCCAATCGCTGGACTGGGTTTGATTGGATCCCGCCACCTGCTGCCAATTCCTTTGAAGACTCCATTTTGCGTTGGACAGGTCGGTTTCGAGTTGCTTGGTGATGGTGCTGGCTGCATCCGTGGTCCAGGCAACGTTTGAAGTGAGGGTTGCGGATAACAGATTGTCATAACCGATCATATCAGTTATCAGATTGCGAAGATTATTTCCCGCCACGTTGAGCGTGGTGGCTTTCCCGTACAAAGGTACCGATTCCGTTGCGCCGCCGTTCGGCACCGGCATGCCCGCCTTGCTGAAGATACTGCAGGCCATAAAGAGCATCCCCGCCATTCCGATCAATAAGAATTTCCTTGCTTTCATCCGATCCTCCTTGAATAAGATTAATGTAAATAGGGCCAATGATTAAATCGGTATCGCCCAAAGTCGCAATGATCATCGTAAATGTTGCTGACTGCGTTGGAGCGCCTGATGTGCGAAACCGACACAGTATATCCCACCTTTTCCCGATGATTCCTGACAAATGAATTACAAAATGAATGCTTTCAAAGATGGTGGTGAATAGAAGCCGGTCCGATCAATTATCGAATAATTTTCCCCCAACATATTTTTGGTAAGCTGGTCTTTATACAAGCTGAACCATTTCGTCGAAAGACAGTTGCACTTCCTGTTCAATAACTGGCTTCATTTCCTCCCACATCTCCATGAACGCTTCTTTCCGCCGTTCGAGTTCCTCCAGCGAAGCGGAATGCATCGTCATAGTGTCTTTAACCCGTTCCTGAAAATTGCGGGGTAAGCGTTCCAATTGTTCCACACAATAATATCGCCACTTCATATCCGGCACGAGTTCGTTATTCAGTCCGAACAACATATCAAAGAAAAAGTTCAATCCGTGCAGGAACATGTGGTGGGCACTGACGAGATTGCCGCGCTCGATCCATAAATGGGTCAAATCTTTGACATACCACTCCGAAAGGGTCAACCCGGACATCAGCAGCCATTTCTTCTCATCAGCCCGTAACGGAACCTTTTCTTTCAGTAATTGAGCGATCTGACCCAGTGGATCGAAGTAGATCTGTCCCTGCGAATAGGTCCATCTTTTAGGCATATCCCATGCGCTGGTTTTTTCGCTCTCATAGTCTTCCAACCAGATCTGGACGAGAAAATCATCGATCATGAGAAACTTGGCAGGTGATGGGATCTCTGCCTCATGTTTTTTGAAAAGCGCAATATCAATGTCGGCTGAGCGGTCAAAATACCCGCGTGCAACTCCACCCAGGAAGACGATCCCAACCATATCGGAATGAACATATTTTTGAGCAAATTCCCTGGCGACTCGCGTGGCTTGCTCTAATAGAACAGGGTCTGAAGATGGGATGATAAATTTTGTGCTCATTTTATTCCGGGGCTGACCCAGCCACCGTCATTAGTCCCTTCACGGCGTGGCGGTCGCAACCGGCAGCGGGTTGACCAGGAAATTGTCGAAAGTCGTGGTGAACCCCTGCGAGGCATTGACACTGGCCATCGATAGGTATGGTTGCGCCGGACCGCTTGGGACGCTTACGTTTGCCAGTTTCTGCCAGCCACTGCCGGTATCGAAGAACAGGTCCAGGTTGGTGCCGGTCCGGACCAGGCGGAACTTCCCGGACAGCAGCGGAAGTCAGGCTGCCCGACCGACAGGTTGCCCTGGTTGCTCCAGGCGAAGACGATGTCCTGCGATGTGTCGCGCAGGCGGGTGATGTGGTACATCTGCCCCTCGATGGAGACACCCAGCGTCGCCCCATCCAGGTGCTCCTGTTTGGGCTGCCCCCGGCCCTCCCCGATCTGGAAATCAACTTGGATATCAAAGTCGCCGGGCAGTTCGCGGTTGGCGAACAACATGGCACTTTAACTCGCCGTAACGCCGTCCACGGAAAGTATCAGCCTGCCAGCCTGACTGGCATTCCCGCCGCTATTGGCGATCTTCCATTTAGCCTGGTCGATCTGCGAATCGTCAAAACTGTCGCTGGTCATCAGGGTGGACGACTTGTCAAAGCTGCAATTGGCGACGGGCAGCTTGGTGGGTTCGGTGACAGGCGTGACGGGATTGTCCGAACTAAAGAATGTGATCGCCGCGCCGACCGGGGCATGATCGGAGATCAGCCCATCCGACATGCAGTCCGGTATGTTTGTGCCGTGCGAAAAGCACATGGCGGTCCGGCTCCAGGAGCGGCGGGTGAGCACGAAAATGTTGTCGATGGTCCTGCCCTGCACGAATTCCCAGCCGCCCTGGGTCAGGAAGGCGGTATCCGCACCGGTGGCATAACTGTTCATATCCCCCATCAGGATGGATGGGTTGTCCGAATAAGCTTCCATCACCCGCCGGAGTTTGTCGTATTCACAGGCGCGCAACAGCGGGTTGTTCGGGTCGAGGTGGGCGACCACCACGTTCAGCTTGCCGCCGTCCGGGCTTTGCACCACCGCCCGCAGGGCTCCGTTGTTGCCGATGTAGGTCGAGAGGTTCTCGCTCTCGAGGATGGGGTATTTTGAAAATAGCGCGATGTTCATGCCGCGCCAGGTCTGCGCAAGATAGTACTGCATGCCCAGGGCATCGGCGAATTGCTTGATGACCGCAGGCGTGCCATTCTGCCAGCCGCTCAATTCCTGCAAGCCGAGCAGGTCGGGGTTTGCCTGCTTAACCAGCACGATCAGGTCCGCCAGACGGCTGCCGCTATTGCCGCGCTCGGCGTGACCCGGCTCCACGCCGGCACCGAACAGCGTGTTGAACGTCATCACCCGCACCGTGAATAGCGGGGTCGGGATGGAAGTCGGTGCGGAGCTAGGGATGGAGGTCGGAATGGAAGTCGGGATGACCACCTGGGTAGGAATGATAGTGCTACCTGGCAGGCAGCCTGAAAGGACCGCTCCCAGGAGGATTGGTCGCGATCAATGTTGGCGTGTTGATTTCTCTTCGATGACTGGTTTTCATTGTATATCCTGAACAGGGAGTGGTAAGGATATTATAATGCCCGCAGACGCAACCGATACGCCGCGTGAAGAAGCAAGGTGGGAATCTATCGTCCTTAAAAGTTGAAGGCGGTCTTAATCAGGTCGTATGGATGCAGCGGCTCGTGTCGCAGGAACTCCTGCAGGGTCGTGTCGGGGTGATCGAACTCGCCGCGCTGGATGGCATTCCCGAAGATCACGCCGAACTTGCTGCGCTCGACCGGGATGCCCGCCTTGAGTTGTTCACGCTGGTAATCGTCCGGGCTGGGGGAAACGTAATTGATCTTCTTGCCGCACAGCCCGCTCAATATCTCGGCGATCTCGCGGTACGAATAAGACTTGGGTCCGCCAAATTCATAGGTCTCGTTCTCGTGCCCGAAACTAGTCAGCACGAACGCGCCGGCTTCCGCCAGGTCGGTGCGGGCGGCGAACGAGATGCGACCCTCTCCCGCCGGGGTGTAGAGCGTCCCGGTCTTCATGGCTTTATCGCACAGCGACAATATCCCTTCCATATATAGCGGGTGTTTCAGGATGGTGAAGGTCATCCCGGATTTTTTGATCGCCTGCTCCGTGCCGATATAATCCCGGGCAAGGACCGCGCCGGGCGCGTTGGGATCCTCGGTCGTCCGTTGAAAACTGACGAAGAACAATTGCCTGACCCCCGCTTCGCGTGCAGCATTGACCGCGTTGAGCTGCTGCTGCAGCCGGTTGCCGATCTCGACCCCGGGCACCAGGTAGAGCTTGTCGACCTCCCGGAAGGCGTTCACCAGCGAGGCAGGATCGTTATAGTTGCCGGTCTTGAGGGTGATACCCTGCTCGCTGAGCTCGCGGGCTTTCTCCTCGCTGCGGACGAGCCCCGCCAGTTGGGAAGCCGGAAGTTTTTCGAGCAGGAAAGCCAGGACTTGCTTTCCCAGGTTGCCGGTGGCGCCGGTCACGATCACATCATGGGTCATGGCGTCCTCCTGTTAGCGTGCAGATCGTCTGCTTGAGAACCTGACGGATCCATTGCCTGTGCTGAGGCACATTTGTCGTTCCAACGGCAATGGATCAACCCCATCCAAATCATGATCGTTAACAGATGGCAGCCGCCCACGGAGAGGGCATCAGGCTGCCATGGGTCGAAAATACAGGAACCACACGTACAACAGGGCGAACGCAAAATACACGCCGATGGTCGCCCAACCGAAGGTGTTCAACCTGCCGGACAGTTGGAACAGGATGGAAGCGATCCCGGCGATCACATCCTGGATCAGGAGCGCAAAGGCGATCGCCCGGCGTGCTTCGGCTGACATGCTGCGCGACCCGTACCACATCAACGTGAAGAAGGCGAGCATGGCGCCGCCCATGCAGCGGGCGATCCAGATCGCGGCTGCATCCGGGATCACACCGTAGAGCCGGTAGACAAATTCGGGGAAGATGGTGGAAGTCACACCTAAGAAAAGCGCAATGAAGGCGTTGACGATGAAAATGTGCCTGAGCTGCATGTAGCCTCCAGATCGGTACGGATGGGCAGGCGAGATGGATCGCTAACCGCCAGCAGGTGTTTTCACACGCCGCAGCCGCGCATGAAATACAACAGCAGTCCCAGCACGATCAGGACCGGCAGCGATGCGATGAACCATTTTAAACTGAAGAGCAGCATGGACAACAGCGGCATGTCCATGTCGATCACCTTGGAGCGGATCTGGTACAGCCGATCGCTGCGTTCCACGCTGCGCACCAGCAGGGTCTGGATGGTTGCCAGTGTGCGGTTCTGCTTCTCGAGCGCATCCAGGATGGCTGACTCGGAAGGCGTTCCATGAACGGCAGGCGATTGTTCGGCGACCGGCGCGCTTTGCGCGGACGGTGCCGGTTCGACCGGAGGCTGGGGGGCATTTTCCTGAGCGGTCTGCACTTGGGCGGCACGATCTGCCAGCACTTTTTGCCTGGATTTTGTCGGGGATTTCACGATGGCAGGTTTCTGCCGGGCGGGTGCGATAGCCTGCTCCAACCAGGGTTCCACGTGAGATTCGGCGGGAGACTCAGCGGGAGCTAAAGGTTCGAAAGGCCTTTTAAAGGAAACTCCCACCTTATCATCGGGCACGAACGGCAACTCCGGCGGGCTGGTGTGCGCCGGTTCTTCCATGGGTGGTTCCGGCGGTCTGTATACGCTGAATGTTTTCTTCAGGTCCTTGGTGGGAGTCTCAGGAGGTTCCGGCAGCGGGGGTTCGAGCGGGGGAATTTGCTCCAGCCCGGCATCCTCCGGCTGGGTGCCTGCCGGCAGCCCGTTGAAGAGCCAGGCAGGCTTTTCCGCTGCCGATTCTACGCTGGGATCCGGCGGCTGTACATCCGGGATCTGGTATAACAGCGATCGCTCCGCTGCAGGTTGCTCTTCGTATGCGCCTTTTGCCCAGGCTGGCAGTTCGTCATCCACCTGATCCGGTTCGACCGGAATTAACGGCGCTTCCGGGACCATCGACGCTTCTGACGGTTGAACCGGCGGGATCGGATCTTCACGCGGTTCCACCGAAGCGAAAAGTTCTTTCAACGCCTTCCGGGCATATTCCTGGGTGGCGGGTCCGGGCGGGGTGAGTTTCTGAAAATCTGCCGCCTGCTCCAGCTTGGGTTGGACCGGCGCCAGGTGTGTTTCGAGCACGGCGCGGGCGGCTTTCGCCACCGCCTCGTTGGTATCGTTAACGGCGACCTTGAGCGCGCTAACCGCCTCGGGCGTGATGGTGGCGGCCAGGCGCAAATTCTCGCAGGCTTCGTAGCGTTTATCGAAACTCGGGCTCAGGAGCTTGTTGATTTGCTTGTCGATATACAGCCTGTCAAGATCGCTGATCATTTCCATCCTCCTGAAGTAGTGCAAAGTCCGTGCCCTATCGACTTCACTCTGCACCCGTACTTTGTTCCATTAATCATTATCGCGCACATTTGACCGCAGGGTGCCTCCCCCGTGAGGGTCAAGTTCGCAGGCACCGCTCTTCTTTTTTCTCTATATGTACCTATCTGAACACCTTCTCACCGTCCGATCCAGGGCGATTGAATTATGATGAATATACCATCCCAAATTTGACCGGGTCGAACCCTTCCGGCCAGACGGTCTGATCGTTATATTTTGCGCCGGTGAAATTTGGCTCGCTGGTGTAGGCGACGCCGCCGGTGATGGCACCTTTCAGGTCGGCGCCTTTCAGGCTGGCTTCCCTGAAGTCGGCGCCTGCCAGGTTGGCGTTCTCCAGGTTGGCGCCCTCAAAGTCAGCCCGGCGCAGGTCAGCCGAGCCCAGGTCCGCCCGCCGCAGCTTGGCTGAACGCAGGGAGGCGCCGATCAGCTTGGCGGCGCCCAGTTGTGCCTCGCGCAGGTCGGCCTGGTCCAGGTTGGCGGCATTCAGGACGGCATCCTCCAGCACGGTCCAGCGCAGGTCGGCGCCGCTGAAATTGGAACCGTACAGGTTGGCTTTGCGCAGGACGGCTCCGCTCAGGTTCGCGCCGCTCAGGTCCGCCCCCGCCAGCCACAACGGGCTGGGTCGGTTGATCAGGTCGTAGAGTTCCTTTTTTGAAAATTCCATGATGCATTGCCTCCTCGCTAGATCGCCCTCTTCCCTTGTGAAAATGAAAGGATAAATGACTGGCTCAATTATATCTGCTGTGCAGCCGTGAGCGGAATGTTTAAAAACCTGCTCCAATTATCGCGCCAATCTGCGTAAACGTACCCGGCGGTTCTGGTGGAACCGGTTGCACCGTCCCAGATGCAGACGCGATAATTATTGGGGCGGCTTGCCTGACCCTGAGTCAAGTGTACCAAACCGTTAAGTCATAATCCAATTAAAAATAACTAGCTACATGATCGTCAAAGGAGTATGAAGCTGTGAACATTGGAATGGGTGAGATCCTTGTTCTGCTCGTCAATGGGATACTGGTCATCGGAATACCGGTAGTCATTATCCTGGCGGTTCTTGTCCTACTCCGTCGGTTGAAAAACCTTGAATCTCGCATTCAAAAGTTGGAAGCTGACAAAGACCCGAATCGGAATATAAACTTCCAGGATAAATAAATTACTCTCCATCAATCATCTTTGGGTAATATAAAAAAAGATTGAAACAGCCATGATCCAGGAACTCATCTATCCGAGTAATGAGCTACCGCCTCACCTGAAATGGCAGGTCTTATCCTTCCTGCGGATGATGTGGCCGGAAGGTTTCATGGGACCGAACAGATCACGCGAGTGGATCTCAAGCGAACAAGACCATTCCATTTCCATGCTGCTCGTTGAGAACGAAATCCTGATCAGTCACACGCAAGTCGTGTGGAAATACCTGGAGCATGCCGGGGAGACGAACAAAGCGTACGGCCTGTCAGGGGTGCTTACCTATCCGGACTTCCGCAAACAGGGATATGGTAAGCGAATTGTTGATAAAGGAACGGCTTATATCGATACGACTGACGCGGATATTGCCATGTTCCATTGCGATAATAGTCTGAAAGAGTTTTACATGCGCAGTGGTTGGATCCCAATGGAAACAGCCGTTACCCTCGTGGGTCCTAAAGAAGATCCGCTCATCAGTACCGAATTGTTGATGATGCGGTTCATCAGCGAACATGGTAAAAAGAGCAGGTCGACGTTCGAGAGCATTCCCTTTTATTTTGGCGAAGACACCTGGTAGAGGAAATTGAGATACCGATGAATGGAAGAACAACCCTTGACTCCCGCCTGACCCTGCGTCATGCCCGCTGGACCGATCTCGACGCCGTAGCAAAACTTGCTCATTATGTCGCAGAAGTGGGAGGCGATACACTTTTTGAGCTTACCCCTGAAGAACTGGCAAACGAGTGGAAAAATGAAGGGTTCGAAGTGGAGCAGGACGTTTTTGTCGTTGAAACCCGGGATGGGCGCCTGGTCGGAAGTGAAGAGTTTGTTAACGAGAGCGGGCATTATAAACTTAAAGCAGACGGCTACGTCCATCCCGAATTCATGGGATTGGGGATCGGTTCATCCCTGCTGGAAAAAGCAGCTGGGCGCGCACAGGAAGAATTGCAACTCGCTGCCCCTGATCGGCGGGTATTCATCCAAAGTTCGATCAACAACAAGGACAAAGCCGGGCATGACCTGCTTCGGAATAATGGATACTCCCCCGTTCGTTATTTTTGGCGCATGGAGATCAAATTACACGAAGCCCCAACTCCGGTGATCTTCCCGGACGGCATCGAATTACGACCATTCATCAAGGATGAACATGCCGTCGCAGTCTGGCAGGCTGATAATGAGGCTTTTCGTGACCATTGGGGCAGCCATGGCAATTCATATGAAAAATGGGCCCATGGCAGGTTTGGCAACCCAAATTTCGATCCCACTCTATGGATGGTAGCCTGGGACGGGAATGAAGTAGCGGGGTTCTCGCAAAACCGCTACCGTCAAGGGATCGGCTGGGTCGGGACCATAGCAGTCCGGCGTCCGTGGCGCGGAAAGGGACTCGGTATCGCCCTGTTACGTCACACTTTCGGTGAGTTTTACCGCCGCGGAACGACCACCATCGGGCTCGGAGTCGATTCTGCCAACCTCACCGGCGCAACGCGACTTTATCAACGAGCCGGCATGTACGTTGCAGCCGAATATGTGAGGTATGAAAAAGAACTGAAAGCGGGAAAATAATACTTAATTTCACTCAAGATCCATCGCCAGCCGTCTTTGTCCGGATCAAGGAGGATACGAATTATGGAAATGAAAAATGTCTTTACCAAGAAATTCTTGCAGTGGTTGGCACAGTCCTCGTATGGTTTCCAATTCTGGCACCGGTCTTATTATTGTTAGCCTCCCTCATTTCCGACCACATGTTCAGATTCGACTATCTCATCCCCGCCGAGCTCTTCCCGGTTGCTTTAATCGGGGGAGGATTGCTTTTATGGGCTGCTCTACAGGCTCGTTCGAACTACAAGGTTGTAGGCTGGGGTCTCGGCTTGGCGATCGCCTTTCTGGTCGGAGGACAAGCACTGGCTGTTGCCACCGGTTTGACAACCGGAGCGACCAAGCCGGACGGTTGGCAATGGATACTTGTTCTTTGCTCACTAATTCTTTATACGCTTGCCCTGGTTGGTATCGGTATCGGTGGAATATTATTACTGCGCCGGTTATTCAAGAAAACCGGCGGCTGACACCGGCTCCAGGCGACGATGATCGATCTACCAGCGCGCGTGGTTTTAAGACTCCTTCATTGGCTGCCGTGGAAATGGTCTGCCAATTGCGAGCGCTTCGATCAGTTCTGGTTCGAGCTGTAGATAGGCATCGTCAGGCGGCACATCCAGCGCGTCGAGGGTCTTGCTGAAGAAATTCCGCGCGGTGCATGCCAGCACGACGTTGAGCAGGTCCTCGTCGCTGAGACCAAAGCTGCGCAGCCCGGCAATATCCTGCTCGTCCACACTGCCAGCCTGGCGGGTGACCTTCTGCGCAAATGCCATCAAAGCCACCTCTTCGGGGGTCAGCCCGGCATTGCGAAAATCCCTGACGATCGCCGCCAATTCCGCCGCGTTGAAGAAATTCTTGCGCAGTACCGCGCCGTGTGCCAGCATGCAGTATGTGCAGCCGAGTTCCATGGCAGAGGCCAGGGTGACCAGTTCGTACCGGCGCAGCCGCATATTACCGCGGATCGCACCGATCAATTTCAACCAGGCATCGTACACTTCCGGATGAATGCTCAACGCTTTAACGAAATTGGGAACGTATCCATTGGTCTGGCGGGCGGATTCATAGAGATCCCGGACAAGACCTTCCGCCTGGTCTTCGGGTATCGTCCTGATAACGGTCATGATATCTCTCCCATAAATTTATTTTAAGACAGGCAGGATGTCCCCCCCTACCACAAGGCGTGCACGTCGGGGCGGATCCTTTTATCGTAGATGCCGCGGATGCCCTGCATGGTCGCATCCGTGAGCGGCGGCAGGTCGGCAGCCCGCAGGGTATCCTCCACCTGGGCGGGACTCCTGCCCCCGGGTACCGCGCACGAGACCGCCGGGTGCATCAGGATCCAGCGCAGCGCCAGTTGTGCCATGCTCATTCCTGTTGGCACCAGCGGACGCAGTTCCTCGACCGCTGCCAGCCCCTTGTTGAAATCAATACCGGAAAACGTTTCACCCTTGTCAAAGGCGGCACCCTGTCGGTTGAAGGTCCGGTGGTCGTCGCGCTCGAATTTGGTATCGCGCGTCATTTTACCGGTCAGCAAGCCCGACGCCATCGGCACACGCGCGATGATGCCCACCTTCCGTTTCACCGCTTCCGGAAAGAAATCCTCGATCGGGCGCTGGCGGAACAGGTTGAAGACGATCATCACCGACTGCACACCCGGGAACTGGACGGCTGCGCGCGCCTCGTCGATGCGTTCCACGCTCACCCCGTAAAAACGGAGCTTGCCCTGGCTGACCAGATCGTCGAGGATGCCAAAGGTCTCGGCGTTATAAGCCTGGATGGGCGGGCAGTGCAACTGCATCAGGTCGATCGTGTCGGTCCCCAGCGCCCGCAGACTGTTCTCCACGAAGGCGGACAGGTTGCGGCGGTTATAGCCGCGCGGGTCCGGGTTCACGCCCATACCCATCTTGGTGGCAATATAGAAAGTCTCTTTCCGCTGGCGGCGGAGCGTGCCCAGCAGGGGTTCGCTGCCGTAGGCGTCGGCAGTGTCGAAGAAATTGACGCCCATGTCCAAAGCCCGGTTGAGGGTGGCGAGACTTTCACGCGTATCGGTCGCGCCCCACAGGCTGCCCATTGCCCAGGTACCCAGGCTGATGGCAGATACCTTCCAGCCGGTGCGTCCCAGATCACGATATTCCATTTCCCACATCCTTTCAGTTTCGCCGGGATTTCCCCCCGGCTGGCAACAATAAAGCCGCGGTCATCCGGTGAGGACAACTACGGCTCGGCCCGGCAGGTCTATGCTCTCTTCATTCCCTCGTCCTGTTTGAGATGGCTGGAACCTTCCGCTGCTGACAAAATTCTTAAAAAGCCTACATCATCATGTCCTTCAATTCGACCACCAGGGCATGACCCTCGGTCTTGCCGATATTCTGGGCGGCGTGCTCGCCGGCTTCCATCCACATGGTCTGTCCGGCCTTCAGCGGGACCTCGCGGCTGCTGCCGTCCGGCAGCATCAAGTTGAGGGTGTAATCGGACAGCACGTAGATGACGTGGTTGGGATGTCCATGCATGACCGCTTTTTGCCCCGGCTTGAATCGCACATCGAAGACGCGCACTTTCTTGTTTTCCATCAGCAGGGTGTAGACATCGCCCGCCACCTTGGTCGGATCCGCCCAGGTACTCATTTGCGAAGATGATAACATGGTCATTCTCCTTTGCATTGAATGAGGGCACCAGTACAAGTTGCACCACGGCTGGTGGTATGCAGGTGCGCCCTTCCTAAGTATCTGTATTATATACAATTTAGATATTATTTGTCAAGATATAGTTGACAAATAAATATCATCCCCCTGCCCCGTGAGGATAGGCTCAGCGCAAAATGAAGGCGACCGCGATCGCACATCCCGTTTTTTTATGAAGACTATGGATTAGGCTGCGCAAGGAACAATTTAAACCCGTCGCTGGAATCATATACAACGGGTAAATTGCGCACAACACTCCAGCCGGTAGGTACACTCCTGGCAGATGACTGCGCACAGCGCTAAAGTTTGGATCCATGTAGCGCTGGGTCGGTCCGGAAACGATCCATTCGATCTGCAGGTCATTGCGGGGAGCGTTCATATACACCCAGATCGGGTATTCAAAAGACGCGCCCGAGATCGCCACCCCGATCCGGGTGCAGCCGCTCTGGACGATCCTGCCCATCAGGTCGTCATAGACCGGTTTGAGATAGCGCGCCGATGGGGCAAAATAAAGATCCCTGCGCGTTTGTTGCAGTATGCTGGGATAAGCCGGATCGCTGGAGATCAACGGTCTTTCTTCCAGTTTGAACAACCAGGTCCATGAGAGCACGAACAGCACGACTCCCGCCAGGACGACCCCCCAGGTTGGCAGGAAGCGGGAGAACAGCAGCCCCACCAGCGGCGCGAACAGAACAAAGAATGACAGCGTGAGCCTGGTTCCAAATATCTGCCATTTGAACAAGGCGCTGAAGATTAGGAATGTGCTGGCAACTGCCAGGTTATAGATGAGTGCCAGGGATCCAAAGCGTTTCCAGAATAGGATGACAAGCAGGAAACCAACCAGGATCAAGACCGCATGGACAGGGTTGCCGGTGATCTCGTCGTAATGAATGGTAACGAGTCCATATGGTCCGATCGAGGTCGTGCGCGGGTCGTTCCAATCCAATCCCAGCTTGACATGCACTGCCAGGACAAGCCGTTCGATCTGCAGGTTCACCGCGGGCCAGGGCGTGCCGGTTTGCCAGGCGGCATTGCGGACGATATTGGAAATGATAGCCGCCGGCGTGAACAAGGTATTGCCCTGGTCGGTGATCTGGGTTGGGTCACTGATGGGATTTCCGTAGGTCACATAGTTGCGGGTGATGGGTCCCAGGTTGACCAGCATCACCAGTGCGACGGCAACGGCGCCCAGTGCCAGCGTCTTTTTGATCTTCAGCTCCTGCAGCATCTTCACTGCCAGCATCAAGCCCAATGGAAGCAGGTATACCGCCGCGGTCGGTTTCGCCAGCAACCCCAGCCCGGCTGCCAGGCTGGCAAACAGCGGGATCTGTCTGTCCACTCCCTGCGACCAGGCTGCCAACACTTCGCAAGCCGCACATACCGCCCAGAATGCCACGACATAATCCGTGTTGGTACTCGACGATTGCGCGATCCCGATCGGCAGCGTGACGGCAAAGACCACCGCCAGCCACTGACCGACCGGTTTGGCACCCAGCCGGGATGCCAAATATGAAACGCCGATCAGGCTGCCAAGCATCGCCGACCATTGCACGAAATTCGCCAGCCGGTCGCTGTGTGCCAGCACATAATCCTGCAGCACGATCATTTCCGACCCGGGCGGATAATCGTTCTGGCCGAACGTGCCGGTCGTGTAGAAACCGACCGAGCGGTTCTGCGCCCAATGCGCCACCTTGGGCAGGTGATAGCGGAGCGAGTCGATCGCGTTGGAGGGCGCCACCCAGGCGATCAGGGCGGTGACCAGGCAGACCAGGACGATCACCAGCAGCAGATGCCCGCTCGCCCACGCTTTGGGGAATGCCGGGCGCGGCAGGATCAGTAGCTTTCTGTAATATTCTGCGACGTACGAGCCAGGCGGTCGTCGCGAGCACGACCGCCAGCCAGGTCAGCGTCAGACCCAGTTGTGTTACGCCATGGACCAGGCTGATCAGTTCGGTGCTGGCGACCAGGTAGATGCCCCACAGCAGCGCGGCACGCAATACCCGCCTGCGCCAATCCAGCTCGGGCTGGAGGTTCAACAGCACAAGGTAGACGCCCAGGTATGCAAGGATTGGCAGGATCGCCAGCATGAAAGTTTCCTCTGTCGCGGTCTTAATCGTGGTTAACAAGAATAAATGATTGAGGGTATATGTTTTAAACGCCTCCTGATTATCGCATATTTTGGTTATCGCTGTGCAGGGTTATCCCATTGCAGTAACTACTATACGAAATACGTCCCATTCCATGCAACAGGCATACCGGACTCTTAGCAAGTCACCAATTAAATGAAAACCCCCGGGGTTCGGATCGAACCTCGGGGGATATGATCAATATCCACGGTAATTGTCAGAGTACGGCTTACATCCCTGCCGCATTGAATGTTTCGTAAACGGAGATCCTGGCACCATCATGCAGGATCGGGTTGCTCTTCGCGATCGCCACGGCAGCATCGAGTGAATCCGCCCGGATGATCGAGTATCCGGATGCCTCCGGGCAATCCGCCATGCTCATGACCTTGCCGTCACTGGTGATCGTGCGCCGGTCCATGCTGAATGGATTACCCTGGTCGACCATCCCTTTTCCAACCTTCTTGAAATAGCGTATCCCACTCTTTCAAGGCTTTTTTCTGCGCTTCTTCACCGTCTGCCATTGCACCACCGCTGTAGAGGAATACGAACGTTTTCATAGGTTGTGCCTCCATGGGGTAAATAGGATAAAGTTTGTCCTATATATCATAATACATCCCTTTTGCCAAGTGAATTATTAACAGTAAATAGTCAGCCACTAATGCCCCCCACCGGGATCATAGCGAACCCCACCCGTTGCGCTCCGCCCCTAGGCAGCCTCCGACCGGTCCGTGCCCACCCTCCCGACCGGGGCGAGGTAGATCACAAATTCATCCCTGCCATCCAGCCCGAGAAATTTATCCAGGTCCTTCTGTTCGTAGGCAGCCACGCCGCACGTACCGCATCCGATCGATTCGCATGCCAGGTACAAATTCTGGCAGACATGACCGACATCCATCAGGATGACCCGTTCCGAATTGACGCCGTAGCGCCATTCCATCCGGTACGGGGTCGTACTCCAGATGAAGCACGCCGCGCAATTTCCAACGAACGGCTGGTCGGAAGCCAGGCGCGGTCATCTTTCCGGAGAGATTATCCGTCGAAAAAAGATGGACGAGTTTATTGTCGAACGGCAGGTAGCGGTAAACCCCGGGCTCCAGTCCCTGCACGTGCTGGATGACGAGATAGGTTTCGAAGGAGTGCCGGGAACCCGCCGAGGGGACGGTCCGGTAATGGTAACCGGACGGGGAGGCCATCCGCACGCCCTGGGTTGCCCACAGCAGGTAGGAAAGTTCACCCAGGCTTAGGTCCGTTTCATTGAATTTCCGGCGGCTCTTTCGCCCGGCGATGCATTCACGTATGTCCGGTTTTTTTAGGATCGGCGTCGGTCGGAACAGGCAGGTTGACCAACCTGGCGGATCGGATCGACTGCTTTTTGCCAGGCGGGTTTTGCCAATCCTTTCATCTGGTCCGATACCCAGCCTTTTTGCTCCACCAGGTCGGCTTTCATAAAATCCCGATGGGTTTTTACCGCGTTTACATATCCACTTGCCAGACTCTTAGCGAGCCTTCCGGCTTCCGCCTTGTCGTATAGTCGGTTCCAGCGCATCCAGGGCCAGCAGGAAGACCTGCGCATGCAGGTCAGCGTGCACTGCCGACTTGCAAACCAGCAGGACGATATAGGTCCACTTCCCCACCTGCGCCAAGGCGGTATCGATGATCCGGGTCTCCTTCGCCTTGTCACCAGCCTCGACGTGGAACAAGTCCCACTTGAATGCTGCAGTTGTACGGCGCCCCGTTCGTTCCTTCAGTTCCGGTAAACCATACTGGCGGAGAAATCCCAGCTTGACCTGTTGGATGGTCGTATTCGGCAGACCGCGCTGCAGCAACCAGGCCAGGTCTTTCTTGCGCATCCATTCACCCTGACCCTGCCTGCTCCAGCCTGCCGGCGCCAGTCCGTTGATCCCAGCCGCGGCATCGCTGAACTTTTTCATTGCCATCTTTTACTCCTGAATGATATCAATATTGCCGCATCGGGTCTGCCTGCGGTCAACGAATTGCCTGGTTGAAGCGCACCAGTTTCCAGCGCTGCTCGTCTTCGAGGTAGTCCATCTCGGTCAACCCGCACAGGTCCACCTGGAGATCCATCCGCCGGAAACTGGCAGTCCCAGCACGTGGCACATCCACAGGCGGATCAAGCCGTCATGACTTGCGACCAGGATATTCCCACTCGGGTGCTGGCGGATCTTTTCGTCCACGAAATCAACGATCCGGCGTTGCGCCTCCAGCCCGGTCTCCCCACCGGGATAACGAATAATCCACCTTGCGGGACCTGAAGCTCTCCCATTCGACCGGGTATGCCTGTCGGAACTCCTCACCGGTCATTTCGTCGACCAGACCGTTATCGATCTCGTTCAGACGTTCGTCCAGCACGGGTACCACCTGAAGAATGTCCGCCAGCGGCTGGATCGTCTGCCGGGTACGCTGGTAACCGCTCACATATATTTCGGTGACCGCCTTGTCGGTAAAATAGCCGGTCAATGCACGCGGCAGCTTGCCAGCCCTTTTCGCTTAAAGGCCGATCCTGGTGGCGCAAATGCGGGTTGTAAAAATCCCCGGCTTCCTTATCGCCGTGCCTCAGAAAATACCATCTCATCGGTTCAATTCCTTAAACCCCATGCGTGTCATTCATCACTATCCCGTGCTGGCATGCTCGGACGCGGCTTGCGAACGACAATGGTGGTGACGATCATGACCAGCAGCATCAACCAGGCTGCCCCGAATAAAATGGTCGAGATCACCAGGCTGAGATTCGCCGGCAGCAACCTGCCCAGACCCTGGATGATAAAACTTGCACCCAGAACGATGATGACCCAGCGCGCCAGTTGCTCCCGCAGTACGGCGAATTTCCTTATCCCGGGGCTGGTGATCAGGCTGCTCTGCACTTTAAAACCAACTGCCCGCAAGATCTGCCGGTCGAATATCCCCGCCGCGATCATTGCGACCCCCAGTATCAACCAGATAATGAACATGGCATCCTCCTCCACTCCTTATACGGGTCGTTAAGGTAAAACCAGCGGCTGGACCAGGTTGACCAGGTTTCCACAGGTATCTTCAAATAACACCGTAATGACCGGCCCCTGATCGACCGGTTCCCCACGGAATTTAACACCCAGGGATTTGAGACGGGTCACTTCTGCCCGGATGTCTTTCGTGCTGAAGGCGGTCGCTGGCATTCCAGCATCGAATAATGCTTTCTGGTAGGTGCGCGCCGGTGGGAACGCCATCGCTTCCAGGACCAGCTCGACCCCCGCGATCCCGTCCGGCGATTTGACCGTGAGCCAGCGGTACTCTCCCATCGGGATGTCCGCCATCTTCTCGAAACCGAGAACAGTGGTGTAGAAACTCAATGCCTTGTGCTGGTCATCGACCAGGATGCTGACGAATTTGATCTGCATGGCTGCCTCGCTAAAATGGATACCGGTCCTGATGATGCCGGGTCAGACGATGGTCATCCGTCGGCATTTATTTATAACGCCATCGCTGGCTGGCTGCAACCTACGGGTTGCCTTGCAATCCCATTTTTACCATATTTTTTTCCAGGTCTTCGGACAGGATCGTGACTATTCCCCACACCTAATGGCGGGGGCTTCTCGACTATAAGCCAGGGATTGTAGCCCCAATCCCAAAATATTGATGGCTGCATTTTGGTCTCGATCCATTACGAGACCACAGGCAGGACAGGCATGAACTCGATCGGATAAAGACTTCTCTACCAACGTTCCGCAGCAAGAGCATATCTTGGATGTGTTGCATGGATCAACCAATACGACCACCCGACCAGCATTCTCAGCTTTGTATGTGCTAAATCGTATCAGTTGGTTCCAGGCCGCATCCGATGATACTTTTCGCCAAATAGTGGTTTTGGAGCATGTTCTTGCTGTTCAACTTTTCAAAAGCAAGCATTCCAAAATTATTCACCAATTCACGACTCGCTTGATGAGCCAAAGTCCTTGCGACGGTTGGCAATGCGCAGATGGATATGCTGGACTGCCTTGATCCTTTTCGCTCGTTCGGGTGTTCCCTTCTCCGCCTTCGAGAGCTTGCGCTGTGCCTTTGCAAGTTCTTTCTCCCCCTTGCGGAAGAAACGTGGGTTTTCAATCTTGATACCATTCGAGAGGGTAGCGAAACTTTCAAGCCCGACATCCACTCCAGCGGCCAACTCGTTGAATGGCAAAAAAACCGGTGCCACTTCGCAAGAGAAGCTGGCGTACCAATTGCCAACCGAATCCCTTTGAATGGTGAGGGTTTTAATCCGTCCTTCAACAGGACGATGAAGGATGACTTTCACTACGCCAATTTTGGAGAGAAACACCCCATTATCCAACAATTTAAAACCAAACTGTTTGAAGGTGAAGCTATCGTACCTACCATACCCGCGAAAACGTGGATGGCCTGGCTTCTCGCCCGCCTTCACTCTGCGAAAGAATGCCTTGAACGCCAGATCAACGCGCCATTGAACATTCTGCAAAACTTGAGAGAAAACACATTTCAATTCAGGGTGTTCGCCTTTCCAGAGAGTGAGCAGCTTATGGGTATCGTACAGTGAAAGAGTTTTCTGCTCCTGCTCCCAGGCCTTATTGCGGGTAGCAAGCGTCTCATTATAGACCCAACGACAGACTTCCAATGTTTGCAGAAGTTTTGACCGTTGGCTCTTCGATGGTTGCAGACGGTACTTGAAAGTTTTCATTCAGACTGTTTTTTGGTTTTCGATGTATTGTTTCAAGGTAGCAATGGGAGCGCCGCCAACTGTAGAAACAATATACGAATGCGTCCACTACATTGGCAATCTACTTTTCAGTTGGGGAAACTCTTGACGAAGCAGTCGAGAACTGCGACCGTGAACATGATCGTGCAATACTTCAAATTCCAATTCTTCGTAAGCCTGTTCTTCGGAAACCTGATCGATGATCTCTTTCAGACGTTTTTCAACACCTCCAACAAGCACCTTGCGGCGGTACTTCGGGCAAACAACAACATGATATTTGCTGGAATATCAAACATGATGATTGCTCTTGAAAACCCTTTTATCGCTCATATGTTCTATTATACAAGTTTACCTCAAATAATGTCAAGATTTGGGCCTTATATCCCCACCACTACAGCGCAGGGGATATAAGGCAGCGTTTCAGGTAAAACCCAGGGAAGTGTACAAACCGCACGGGTGCGTTATCCTTGTAAACATTCAACGTGAACATGAGCGGATGGTGGAGTTCGCTGCCCGCCCGTATCAGCTCTGTGACCAGCAGCCTGCCGAGGCCTTTGCCGCGTTCCGCCGGCGAGACGATGATGCGCGCCAGGTGCACGCAGCCGGGTTCCCGCAGCAGCAGTTGACCAAACCCACAGACATGCTCGTTAGCATCGAGCAGTGCGAACGTATTCTTCTCGCTGGCACCGATCTCAAGCCAGGTCTGCTCGAGGAGCGGCGGGAAGGTCACTTTCGGACCGGCCCACATTTGAAGCGCCGCGGCTGTCGTCACCCAGGTCAGAACGGTTTCGAGGTCCACGAGCGTGGCAGGTTGCAGGGAATATTCCATGGCGCGATCTCGTCCGGTCACCAGTCTATGCCGGGCGGCTTTCCTGATTTGGATTTTTATGGCTCGTGACGTTAAGTGTTGTAGCAAGGACGAACAGCAATCCATAAACGTACCAGAACGGCTTGAAGATCAGCGCCAGCGGGAACCAGTAGAACATGCACGTGGCAAGGTACAGGAGTACGTACGGTCCTAAGACTGACCAGCGGATCGAATTCCTCCATTCGATCTTCTTAACATATTCGACTACGTATCCGAAGACCGCCCAAATGAGGTAAAGGAATCCACCCAGCCAAAACGACCAGGTCTTGCCTCCTCGCAGGATCCAGACGCTGATCAGCGCGGCGGGGACCGCCAGCGCGTACACGATCAGTCCATAGCGCATGGCAGTGTTGAAAAACCATTTACGAAGTGAAAAGTGAACGATCAAAACAAGTTGAAAAAGAAATGCGGTGATGACGAAAACCGTATCGAGTTGATCCATTCCTGCCATTTGTCACCTCCTCTTTTATCAGGACCAGGTTTGTGAACCTGTTGCAGCCCGCGCGCCAATCGAGCTGTGAACAATCAGAAATGATTGATCTAAATTATTTTCCCGCCGATCTTAAAGGAAACCGTTCGCGCACCTGCCACTGATCCAGCGCATTATCGATCAGGGCAATGTCCTCCACCCGGGCACGCACCGGTAATTGTTTTTTCGCAGCCTGCTTGAACTCCGCCGCGATCGCATCCAGTTGTCCCACATCGTCAGCTTGCGCGACGGTCAAATGAGGGATCGTCTCCGCGAATTCTCCACCATAGGGTGGTGTATCGGGAAAGCGCTGGCAGATAAGATCGATCAGGCGCAGGAACGGCGCGGCGGGCTGCGGCGCGAGGTAAAGTGTGCCAGGAAATCTCTCAGCTCGCGAAACGAAACGCTAAATGCGGGTTCTTTCTTAAGGATGTCTTTCAAGATCCCGATTATCGAGCAGGTCAGTTCATCCGGCGGTTTGAATGGATAGAGGATCGTCACGTGCGCCGGCACACCCCAGGCTGCGGATGGGTCGAAGCGCTTGCGAAAATCTTCGACCAGTTGCTCCGCTTCCGGGACAGGACAACGAGGGCTGATTCTTTTGGCATCATGATTAGCGAGTCTCGTTAAATTTTTTTTCTGGTAATGGATCTTGATTTATCAGCGCTCATCCATTATCGCGCATAAAAATTATTTTCGTTCAAAAATAAAATTGGGATTTTTTAAGATTGTTGTGTGGTATATAATCTCATTAGAATTTTATTCATTCTTTCGAAAGGTTTAGAGATCGTCTTTTTTAAATCAACCGATGAAAATTCGCACCAGCAATAAATCCCTGCCAGTCCTTCTGCTATACAATATCAACAAGGATTGGCCGCCGGAAGACATCGATGCGGCAAATTCAGCAGCCCAGGCTTTTCGTGGCGAACTGCAGACCGAAGGTCATCCGGTAACGGTGGCATGTCTCAAAAATAAAGACCTGGCAGGATTGCTGCGAAAGTATTCGCCGGACGACTACGTCGTCTTCAACTGGTGCGAAGAGATCCCCGGCTTTCCCAACAGTTACGACATGATCGCCCGCACGCTCGAAGAACTCGGCTATACCTTTACGGGTGCCAATTCGAATGCGCTGGCTTTCAGCCAGGACAAGCGCCTGGTGAAGCAAAGACTGGAAGCCCGCCACATCAGCAGCCCACGTTGGAAAATTTATTCGGATGCATGCGAGGATGGCTGGGAACATTATCCCGCCATTGTCAAACCGGTCCTGGAGCATTGCAGTTTTGGCGTGACGCGCGATGCGGTGGTCTGGTCCGCGCCGGAACTGATGGAACGCGTCCGCTATGTGAAAGAAACCTTCGACCAGCCCGCGTTGGTGGAGGAGTTCATCGACGGTCGCGAATTTCACGTCACGATCGTCGGCAACGGAAAACTGGAAGTGTTCCCGCCGGCGGAAATGGATTTTTCTGAATTCGAAGACCTCCGCGACCGTCTGTGCACCTACGAGTCAAAATTCGATCCGCTCTCCCGCCCCTATAACATGATCAAACTGCACCTGCCTGCCGAACTGAGCGAGGCGGGCAGAAAAGACCTGGACGCCATCGCCCTGGATGCGTATCGTGCCGTCGACTGTCGCGACTATGCCCGACTCGACATCCGCCTGCGGGACGGTGTGTTCTACGTCCTCGACGTCAACCCGAACGCGGACATCAGCACGGATACCAGCCTGGCAATGGCCGCGGAAGAAGCCGGCTTTTCCCACGGTCAGCTCGGCAGCCTGCTGGTGCAGCTTGCCTCCCGGCGCCACCCCATCCTGAAGAAGCCTGCCAGTAAACGCAACCCGGATAGCCAGGTCGAATTCGTGCAGGAACTACCGCGCAAACGCAAGCAGGAAAATCCCGGCTGGTCACCCGCCTAGCACAAAATAGGATAATTCTAAAATCATAAAGCCTGAGGCAAGTAGCCATAGTCTACGGCTACCTGCGGCAGGCTGTTTTATTTATTATCAGGCTGCCCATCAAAGAGTCATGAAGACTGTTCTTGCGTCAGCCATTAATAATCAGTGAGATGATCTCCTCGCAATAGGGCGTGTACGGTCTTAATGAAGAATAATTCCGGTCGAACTTCAAGCGGGGATCGATCTTCGACCAGGAGTGCCTGAACAGGTTGGTGATAGACCTTTTTGCAGATCTCCCGTGTATCCAGACCCAGAATTTTACAGGCTTCCAGCGTAGGGCAGGGATTGCTCCACCGGCTCATCATTCGGCGGTCATTTGATTCGATGATCTCCCCGTCTTTTGGCAGCGATAGTCCTAAATAATTTTCATAGAACAACTTGTACCCATCCATGAGAGGGTTATTTGTTCTGACCATGTTCCTGCCGGTCCGCTCCCACCATGCCAGCCTGCGTTCGGTGACGCATTCCTGCAGGCATGCCAGGGCATTATCCATTCCAGCCACGCTTGCAATAGACAGGATGGTCCGGAACAAATCAACCGAACTGCTCCGGCTGTCATCATACGCCTGCTGGATGATCGGATAATATTGCGCGTGCTCTGCTGCAGTCCAACCCATTGACATGCTTCAATATCCTCCCGGTCAGGAACGACCGGCAACTTTTTATAACCGTTCGATCAGCGCGCGATAGACCGCGCAAGCCTCGCTAATCTGGCGGGTCTCACAGCGCTCATCACGCATGTGGGCCAGTTTATACTCGCCGGGTCCGAAACCGAGCGTGGGGACTCCCAGGTCAACGACCGCCACCGCATCGGTGCTGAAATCCCAGTAATCGAATTTATCCGGGGCTTCACCGAACACATCCTGGTAAGCTTGCATGATAGCTTTTATGATGGGATGCTCGCGGGTGGTTTCCCACGCCAGGTGAAATGGTTCGTAAACCAGTTGCTCGCCGGTCCAGGTCGTGCGGCGGACCGTGTCGAATTCCCAACTGGCATCCTTGCCCTCCACCAGCCGCTGCATCTCGTCACGGATATCCTGCTCCGTTTCACCCACCACCATCCGCCGGTCGAGATACGCCTCGCACTGGGCTGGCACCGCGTTGAGCGATACCCCCTGGCTGGCGATGCTGGTCATTGCCAGGCTGGCACGCCGGCCTTCCTTTTTCGCCAATTCGAGATTCGCCTGCTCGACCCGCTGGATGATGCCGTCCATCGCGTAGATCGCGTTGACCCCTTTTTCCGGCGCGGACCCGTGCGCCGAGCGGCCGCGCGTCTTGACGATCACCTGTGCTTTGCCTTTGTGACCGGTGACGATGGTATTGGAACTCGGCTCGCAGATGACCGCGTAATCAGGCTTGGGATGGTTGTCTTTTAATATCAGCCTGAGCCCCTCCCCATCGCAGTCCTCTTCGATCACCGTGCAGGTCACGTACACGGTCTTCCCGGATAACGCACCAGCGGCGCTTCGCCAGCCCGGCAGCATTGACCGCCGCTGCCAGCCCGGATTTCATATCGACCGAACCGCGTCCCCACAACCAGCCATCCTTGACTTCCCCGCTAAAAGGCGGCACCGCCCAGGACGACTCGTCATCCACCCTGACCGTATCCATGTGGGCATCGAACAGGATCACCTGCGGACCGCTGCCAACTTTCCCGATCACATTCCCATAGCGGTCGATGCGGACCTCATCGTAGTCCAGCGATCTCATTTTTGATTCGATGAACCTGGCAGCCTGCTCTTCCTGCCCGGAATAACTTTTAATACGCACCAGCCCCTGGGCAAATGCCAGCAGGTCATCGGTTGCATCGGTTGCAGACAGCGTTGTTTTTTTCGTCATCGCCACGATCCTGACAAAAGGTTCCGGTCGTTATTCCTTGCCATCCAACAGTTCGACCTCGAACAGACATTTCTCCGCCCCGCCCAGGATGGATGATTTCATCTCTACCTGGACCGGTCGCCCGAGGGAAGATTCAAAATTCTCTTTTAGATTTGTAGCCGAACACTTGCACAGCACCGGCGCTTTCACCCAGCCCAGCCTGACCAGGTCGCAGAAACATTGTGTGTATGTGATCGCAATGTTCCGTTCGTCGACCTTCTCGAATACGACCGCGCGGAATTTTCCAGCCAGGTTGACCAGGAACGTATCCAAGTCAGTGCTCTGCTGCCAGGCTTCCTGGAATGCCTGCGCGGTGAATGAATGCGCACAAGCCAGTCCGCAGGCGCGCAGGATGGTCTCCTGCGCCGCGGCGTCGACCTGCCCGAGACCGTTCTCGAAACCTGAGAACCAATACTTCAGAAAATGTTCCTGTCCTTCATCCATGTCAGGCACCTTCTATCATTATTTGGCTTGCTGTTGTCCCTGTTCGCTGCGTTTCGGCGATGCAGTGCCATCAGCGAGCGCGGCCTAGAATTTCATCACGCTGTCGAGCCCGCGGTGGACGCCGACCAGCTTGCCCACTTCACGGATCGCCAGCAGGGCGCCGTCCACGTAAGGTGCCGCGCTCGTCCCCAATTCGTGCCGCAAGATCAGCTTCTGATCCGGCATCCCGAACAGGACATCCACCGAAATGACGTAACCCGGCAGGCGGATCGAATGGACCTGTGTTCCCTGCAGCCGCACGCCGCGGCTCTCGCGCAATCCGTCCACCTGTTCGAGTGGCACATCCAATTGCGCAGCGTGGACCTTCGAAAGGCGGTTCGCCAGTTCGCGGGCGGTGCCGCTGGGCGCATCCCGTTTTTCGGAATGGGCGTAATCGATGATCTCCCAATGCGGGATGTAGCGGGCAGCCATCTCGGCGAACTTCTGCAACAGCACGACCGTCAGGGCAAAGTTACCCACCGCCAGCACACCGCGTCCGCTTTCACGTGCAACCCGGTCGATCTCGTCATAATCCTCCCCGCTCAACCCGGACGTGCCGATCACGGCATGTGCGCCGGACCTTAACGCCGCCAACACGTTACTCTTCGCCGCTTCCGGCTTGGTATAGTCCATGAAAACATCCGGTTTGGTCTTTAGCGCGTCTTCTATGTTCCCGAAGACCGGTGTCATGATTTCTTTAACTCCGATGACCTCCCCGAGTACCCGCCCCGCCTTGCTGGGAGAGACCGCTGCCACCAGGTCCAGGTCTGCCGAGCGAAATATCCCTTTCGATAGTTCCGATCCAGCCCAACCGGTGGCGCCCGCCATGCATACTTTTATCTTTGTCATTTTTCTACCTGCCCTGGCGCAGCGATTTCAGGTCGAACTGCCAGTACACTTCGTTCTGATCCTGTGAGACCTGCTGGAAACCCGCCTTCGACAGCACCCGCTGGGAGGCGATATTGCTGTGATCGGTGCGGGCGGTGATCAGCCGCAGGTCCTCGCCGGCATACAACCAACAGATGGCGCGCACGGACTCGGTTGCCAGCCCCAGGTTGCGGTACTTCTCGCCGATCCCGTAGCCGATCTCCACCTGGTCGGGCGGGTCATGCCTGCCCTTGGGTCCGATCAGCCCGACGATCTTCCCCTCGTGGATGATGCCGTAATAGGAATACCACATCTCCATGCCTGGCTCACGGGTCAAGTTCTCGATCTTCTTTTCAATGACCGGGCGCAGGACGGCGTCCAGTTGCTCGCCGTCATATTCGATCCCGTTCACGCTCCAGACCGGCGCGGACGAGTTGCACCAATCCTGCAGGTCTTTACAATAAAGAAGGATCAGTCTGATCTTCGATGCCATAATTTTCCTTCACAACAGTAATGGATTTCCATAACGGCTGAATTATCGCACGAAACCGGAAAAAAGTAGGCGGTTCCGTTGATTAATCCTGCCTTCATGTCGAAAAGGTAGAATGATGGCGGGACGTGAGTTCCACTTTTTTTCAATGGAGGTTTGAATGAAGAAGAACATTTCCTTTTTAATTTTCCTGGGCATTACACTGCTCTTATCGGCTTGCGGATCGCCGGCGACGCCCACGGCTGCCCCACTGGTTTCCGGCCCGGCCCATCTGGCGGTCGGACAGAATGCAAGCCTGGGATCCTTCCTGACCGATTCGAAAGGAATGACGCTCTACCTGTTCACGACCGATTCGCCCGGCACATCCACCTGCTACGGCAGTTGCGCGGTGCTGTGGCCTCCGCTCCTGACGAGCGGCGCGCCGGTAGCCGGGACGGGTGTTAACAACGCTATGCTGGGCACCATTACCCGCACGGACGGAACCATCCAGGTGACGTATAACAACTGGCCGCTGTACTATTACCAAAAGGATGTCAAGCCCGGCGACACCACCGGCGAAAACGTGCAGGGAGTCTGGTTCGTGATCACCCCGGCAGGCTTGCAGAAATAAGGGCCTCCGGGCGTCGCGCGCCGCACCCGTATTTATCTCCTTCAATCGTCTTCCCGAACCAAGCCGCACCGCGACCAGCAGGTCGCGGTCAGGAGGCACACGGCAGGGTGTCTATCTTCAGTTCCGTCCATGGATCGCAGCAGCCGGCTCTTGTTCGAAATGTTGCTGTTCAGTGCTGGGATTTGTGCCTGTGTTGGTGGTGTAAATCCGGGGTATGCGGGTGATCGTGGACCAAAGCCTCATGACGATGCATGTGGGTGTGAGAGCCGTTCACCAGCGGGGAATTTTCCGGGTGCGCATGGAGATGGTGCTCATCAGGATGTGCGTGGCGATGGTTGTGTTCCAACAGCTCGTGAATATGCTGGTGTGCATGGTTTTCGGTCAGCATCAACCAGGCTCCCGCCAGCATGACAGGCAGGGATACCCAGAACAGAATGGACGGCGCATCGCGCAGAAGGATAAGGGAAAGGATTACGCCGGCAAAAGGTGCGGTTCCAAACAGGGTGCTGGTCCGCGCAGCTCCCATGGCACGCATGGAAATGATAAATAACTGTATGCTGATCCCATAACTGATCGATCCCAACAACATCGCCAATAAGCCAATATTCAACGCAGGGAGAGATTGTCGCAAAAGAATGCAAAGAACCAGCGAAAACGTCCCAGCCCCCAGCCCCTTGACGCCCACGATCATGAGCGGGTCCCTGGCAGAAATACGCCGTGTTAAGTTGTTATCCAGGCCCCATAGAAAACAAGCACCGATCACGCCCAACGCGGCGAATGATATACCCCACTTGCTGCCGGTCCACGTGAGCAGGACACTGGCCAGCGTCACCAACCCGATCGCCCATCCGATCCGGCGGTCGATCGATTCTTTAAAAAAGAGCGCTGCGATCAACGTGGTGGCCACACTCTCAAAATTGAGCAGCAGGGATGCGGTGGAGGCGGGAGTGCTCTTCAGCCCCAGGAGCAGGATGATGGGCGCAGCAACACCGCCGGCGATCAGCGCTCCTGCCAGCCACGGCAGGTCAGGAAGACTTAGCCGGGCCTCCACCCTCTGTCCCCTGGTCCGGATGCGTTGGTATAGAAGGATCAGGACAGCCCCGGTGCCGCTTCCCAGGTAAAGTAATGCGGCCAGGGGGATCGGTTGCACTTCACCGAGCAAGAGTTTGGAAAGCGGAGCTGAGGCGCCAAACAATACAGCGGCCAGCAGGGCTTGCAGAGCGGGAAAAAACCTGGATCTCATCCGAGGAACCTCACCAAATTGTCCGCCCTCTTCACTCCACCATCAGCAGCAGCCAGGCATTCCAGCAGGCGCTGACCAGCAGGGCTGCGATCACCAGCACCAGCCAGTACATCGAGTTGGTGCTGCCGAGCGCGATCGCGATGGCAACTCTCACAGATACCTTCTCACCCGGCTGCAGTACTCCGCGTATTGCTCGCCGTAATGTACCCTTAAAAACCCTTCCTCACGCCTGACCTGGCGGTTGAACAACCAGGCACCCGCCAGCAGAGAAAATCAGTACGATCCAGTTCGGGAAGACCAGCCACTGCCCGAGTAGTACGAACGCAAAAGCCACGTAGATCGGATTTCGGCTGTAGGCGTAAATCCCGGTCGTCACCAGTTCATCCGGATGCTGCGTGTCGATGCCGACTCGGAAACTTTGCCCGAACGAGACCAGGCTCCATGCCATCAGCAGCACGCCTGCCAGGCAAAACCCAACCCCCACCCAGGCGACCACCGTGGATTGGAAGAACACCTGCAGGCTGAGTGTGGGCAGGTTAAAGGCGCGTGCGAAGATCAGGTAGAAATACAGTAGAGCGAACGGCGGGATGATGAAATCCGTCTTGTCCAGCATGCCAAAGTTCATCGCCGCCACCCCCCTTCTCCTCAAGATCATGACACGCGTCAGGACCATGATGATCAATAAAACGATCGTCAGCGCAGCGAGAACATTGGGCATGAACATCCTCCCCGGGCATCCGGTAGCGCATTTTTATTCGTCAGCACGGTAGGACCGGTAAGCGGCGCCTGCCGGATCAGGTTATCCATGGTCATCACGGATGGGCATGCCGCGGCTGGTAGATGCCAAGTTTTCCGCCCCCGGGCAGGGTGACGTACGTCAGCAAACCCCAGCGCACATCGCGCACCTTTTCGCAAACCACATGCCGCTTCTTCAGGCTCGCGACCAGTTTGCGCACGTCGTCGCACATCAGGAACAGTTCATGGACGTGGTTGCTCTCGGACGGATGGACGGCTACCTCCGACGGCGGCAGGGCGAAGATCAGCCAGCCGTCGCCGGCGTCGACCGATGGGAATTCAAGCACATCCCGCAGGAATGCCCGGTCCGCCTCCGGGTCCGTGCTGTAAATGATCGAGTGTGCACCGGTGATCATGCTTGCGCTCCTTTTTTTACCCGACTCATCTAGCCTTTCACGTACGACAGTTTTTCGGTGATGAGCCCGTCCTTTACCCTGTAGATGTCCGCCCCGCGCACGTGCCCCTTCGTTCCGGAGGCATCCACCCAATCGTACCTCCAGCGCGTGACGACCCGGAAACCCAGCCCGAAGATGTCTTCGGTCTCGAAGTGCGCCTGCGGTGACGCCTGGAAGAAGTCCTGCCAGAACCGGGTCACGGCTGCCTTGCCGCGATAAGCGGTCCCATCGGGAGCCGGCGTCGTGTTCTCGAACAGGCAGTCCGCGCTCATCATCGCCATCATGCCCGCCACGTCGTGCCGGTTGCAGGCTTCATTAAACGCCATGACGAGCCTTATCCCGCCTTCGATCTTTTCCAGTTTCATATTAATCCCCTTGCGTGATCATCAGGTTGCCGGTGAACGGTATCATTTACGCTTCAACTGGGTCTCCGAATAGACCGTAAAATCTTGCCCGGGCGCTGCCAGCTCGAACACCTCGATGAACTCATCCGGGTTGACGGCGATATACGATTCGCGGGCGCGGTAGCCCGCCGGGATGTTCTCGATCGCTTCCGACAGGAATATGATCGTATCCCCGTCGGGTGTCATGGATTGCAGTTCATAGGTCGTGATGAAATTTTCCATGTGGAATTGCCGGAACGCGTAGGTCTTGCGGGCTTTCATATAACTGTAGAAACCCCAATCTTCATGCACCTCCCCGCTGGGATTCTTTTCCTGAGGCGGGTAGGTCGACCGGCTCCGGACCAGCAGGTAATTGCCGTTCAGCACGAAGCCGTAGGTGCGCTCGACCAGGCACTTGCCCGGGTGCCCCTCCCCCGTTCCTTGCCACGAGCCGACGAAAAACTTGAATGGTTCCCACATGTGCAATTTCCTCCGGCCTGGGAAAGATCTTCAGCAAGCCATGATTCCTTGTGGCATAGTATAAAGCATTCCGGTCGGGATGAAATGGTTTATTTGGTTCGAAGGGTGGGGGCGATCCGAATGACGCCGCTTGAACCGCTCCGTTTCGAGGGCGTTTCAAATGTCCTCGAGCAATCCGGGAGCGTTCTTTTGTGGTTTTTCCATCATCGCGTTGACCAACTCCGGGAACGATCATATACTATATTCAATATGCCCGATATATAATTATCGCTTATAGAATCATAGTTGGATCGCAAACGGCAAGCCTGTATCCAAGTGTAGTAAGAAGGATGAAATGAAAACTATAATTTATCTTTTTCTTTCCATCACAGTTTCCTTGTTCTTGGTTTCATGTTCAAACGTCTTTCCGTCTGCAGCGAACACTCCAACAGCTACCACAACAACTTTTACGCCTGAACCTACTGGAACTCCAGCAATGACACCACTTCCTACTCCATTGCGGGGCAAAGGCAGTATCTCCCTACAAGTTTCCTGTTTCATGGATACCTTTCAAGAGATTTCTATATATATGCCAGTGGGTGGTATGTATCCCATTACACTAATCCTGGCTAATTATCAAAGTATGACATATGCACCTGTAGCAGATGCTGTAACAGATACAGAAAGCCGAGTATTATTCAATAATATTGATCCCGGTGTATATAGTTTATTATTTGGTGTTGCTGGACCTCAAATTTCTGCCTCTTATACGGTACCTTCAATAACTGTTGAAGAAAACATAGCACAAGACTTAGGTGAGATTGAATTGCCTATGGATTGCACCAGCATATGGACCAGGTGAATGTGAAGAAAATATAACAAAGTATTGCGTTCTGAGAATGCGGGCTACCGATTAACCTCCACGTCAAGAGGAGAGGAAAAAAGAGATTGAAAGTGGAGTGATTTTAAGCAAACCGGCCTTATTGCAGGGCCGGTTTTATCTTTCATGGGGATTTTTTCTTTGTCTGGGTAAGCTTCGCCAGCCCCGCAGCCATCTTCGTTGCCGGGTTCTGGTTTCTTAAAGGGAAATACGTTCTCTATTTGGGTGGAAGAAGTTCCGGTCTGAGTGCCAGAACTTCCTCTGTCGAAGCCAACCGGTACGGGAACTTCGGGTTCAAGGCCACCCGTTCCAGCTCGTCCCCGATTCCCAACCGCATCAAGTAGTGGCGAGCAAACTGTGGACGGGTCATACCCTGCCTTTGTTCCTTGTCCAATGCCCACGCCCAGGTCAGATACTTGTAGGCAATCCGCTCAGGGGTGTAGTGGCTGTAGGGTTCATGCCGGGTCAGAACATACCAGACCATGGTCAGCAGATGCCGGGCGATTGCCACAATCGCCTGATTCTTATGCATGCGCTTCTGTAAAGATTCAAAGTACTTCTTCCAGTGTGGGTCGGCTTTCACCGCACGCCAGGTGATCTCCACCATTACCCAGCGCAACTCCCGCCGCCCTTCTTTGGTGATTCCTTTCCCGCGCAGCTTCACACCACTCTGCTCAAGACCTGGCACCAGCCCGGAATAGCTTGCCAATGCTTTCGGTGTCTCGAAGCGAGTGATATCTCCTATGGCCGCCAGGATCGTCATCCCCGTCACCACCCCACACCCGGGGATCTGCATCAAATACAGCATATCGCTTGCCCAGGGCTCCTCGTGACTCATCTTGCCTAGTTCCCGTGTCATACGCCCGATCTGCTTTTCCAAGTGCTCGCGCGTCTCCATATCCAGTTCCAGCTGCATCTTCTCCAACCTGGACAGGCTCGCATCCTGCTGCCAGAGGGTATTTTTCGGCTGAAAGTCCTTCCCTTTCGGGTGGTTGAGATGATGCCGATGCGCCACACTGTGCATTCGGTTCACCACCTGGGTGTGCATCCCCGCCATCCGCCGCCGATGTGAGATCAACTGCCTCAGCTCCCGCACATACTTCGGCGGCACCCACACCGTCGGCACCAAGTTGGCTGCCAAAAGCCGCGCCAGGATAAAGGTATCCTTCTTGTCCGTCTTTACCCGGGCACAAGCTATTTGTTTGACTTTTATCGGATTAGCCACCAGCACTTCCCCCACTAGCGGCTCTAATAGGTCGTACACGTGCCATGCATTCGTTGTCGATTCGATCACTACCCGGTCCATCGGCAGGAGATGATTGATCGCCCAATTCTCCAGGTCCAGATGCTCCACCCGGCAGGCTGACAGGATCTCTTTCCCCTCCCGATCCACCCCCGCCACCACCGAATAATACTTGTGGATGTCCAACGCAATGTAGCGGCAGGGACTTGCACTTGGATTATCTTCCATGCTACACTCTCCTTGAGTTTGTGGTTGGGGCGTGGATTTTCGGGCAGAGAGTTGCACACACCGATTTCGGGCTCAAGGCCCAGACGAGAATCCACCGGGCAACCAAGTAACACCACGGGCTGAGATCCTAACTCTCTCCCATAGGCGGCGTCGGTCTGCCCAGATGCTCCTTGCCCCGGATGGCATCCCCGGTGCTACGTCACATTCAGGATACCACCTGCCACGCCCCAACCCAGTTACATTCTAGTAACACCGGCTCCAGCGGACAGCGGCTCCGTCGCTCGAAACCAGCGCGATTTGCCAGAAATGGTGCATAATCGAGAAGGAGTCTCGCCTTCCCGCCTCTACCGCTGAACCATTCCGTTGGGCAGCCTTGGATCAGAAAGGAATCGACAAATCATGATTTCCGCATATATATCAATCGGTTTTGCAGCTGTCTTCCTCGCCATTCTGATCCTGCTTCACTTCCTGAAGCGGGAACTCGACCCATCCTGGCGAATGATCAGTGAATATGAGATCGGGCATTTCGGGTGGTTGATGAGGTTGGCATTCTTTTGTTGGGGTGGCAGTGTTCTTGCCCTGCTGGTCACCATCTGGTCTTATTTACTGCCAAATAGTGGTACCGTCAGCCGCTGGTGGTTCATCTTGATCGGTATCGCCCTGTTCGGCGCCGGGATCTTTAAGACCGATCCAATTACTGCGGATACCGGTAGTTGGATCAATATCATTCATAAAATTTGCGGAACGATCGTCATTCTCACATTCCCCATAGCCGCGACGCTGGCAGTCCGCAGTTTGCTCCATACTCCTCTGTGGTCAGCCTATCGAGGCTTGCTGATATTCGGAACAGTCCTTGCATGGATTGGCGTGATTGTTTATTTCGCAACCATTATCATCTCCAGGGTCAAAGATCCCAAAGCTGGCGAAGCTGGTCATCCCCCCGTCTATATGGGTTGGCCGAATAGATTCGATGTGGTTACATATATCACCTGGATCATTATCGTAGCAGGGATTGCCCTGCAAATCGGAGTCTGACAATCACCGGCTCCACCTGACCGAATTCCCCCTACGATTCACGATGGGGACGCTTCGCAGTCGCCGCAGTTAAACGGCGTCCATTTGGCATAATTTGATAATTTAGAAACAGTTGTCTTGCTATATTCGACCTCAGGTGAGCCAAACTTCTGGCTGGCTTCGACAAATCCAGATATTGGAGGAACTCAGTTATGAGAAAAGTTATTGTTCTTGAGCATATTTCCATCGACGGTGTCATACAAGCCCCGGGCGGACCAGACGAAGACACCAGCGGCGGCTTCACGTTTGGTGGGTGGATAACAAAATATTCTGACGAGATTCTTGGAACGGCTGTGAGAAGGCAAATGAACTTGCAGTTTGACTTGTTGCTGGGTCGTAAAACCTTTGATATTTGGGCGCCTTACTGGCCGCAACATGGGGACGCATGGCCCGGCGTTAACGCGGCGACCAAGTATGTTGCATCGAATACCAGGACTTCCAGCGAATGGCAGCCCTCTGTGTTTTTAAACGGGGATATTGCAGAAAAAGTCACCAGGATCAAGCAACAGCAAGGTCCGGATTTGCACATTTGGGGAAGTGGTAATCTCCTTCAAACGCTTATCAAGCATAATTTGATCGATGCGTTCTGGCTGATGATATATCCGATAACATTGGGCGTTGGTAAGCGGTTGTTTGCTGATGGCACGATCCCGCTGGCGTACAAAGTGACGGAAAGCCTGGTCAGTTCGAAAGGCGTCATTATCGCGAATTACGAACGTGCAGCTGTTCTTAAGAGCAAATAAAGCATTGCAAAACAAAAAGCCAGCCAACATCGGCTTAACCTGACCGCCTGACCCTTCGGTTCATTACGGGTCCGCTTCGCAGTCGGCGCAGGTACGCGGCGACCACTTTGGAAGTAATAGTGAATTTGAGAATCAGTTGTCTTGTTATAATCGGCGGCAGGTGAGCCATTCCGTTGGGCGTCAAAAAAAATGAGAATTTATTATAAGAAGGAGAGAAATGGAACAAAATCTGATTGATCTCAAACGAGAACAGCAGGCGTCAATATCACGACCACCGTATAAGTACTCTCTCGCAGCGCGTTTCTTCTTCTTTCCTTGGATTTTGTGGCTGGGCGCAAAAACACTCTGTCCAAAATAAAACTTCTTGAAATATTAGCAAGCATCCCCTATCGAGAGTGGGAGATTTTCAACTATGGACGGATGACACGCTACTATAAAAATTTATCTTGCATGAACGAGCAAGTCAAATCGTGAGTTGGAGCCGGGAAGCGCAGGACAATGAATATATGCACCTCTTGGTGGTCGCAGATAAGATGAAGGCGGACAAGATTTCGGATGCCTGGTATCTCATTCCACCCATTCCATGGCTGGTAGTATGGGGTTATGTGGTTTTGCGCGGCTGCTGGCAACGATCAGCCTGCAGCGAGCTACTTTATTCAATGCTGAATTTGAAGATCACGCCGAGCATTCATATGCACAGGTTGTTGCAGAACAGCCAGTCTTGGAAACCCAATTTGTTGACAGCGCGATCGTATCTGAATACGGTAAATTTAAAACGTGGGCAGATGTATTTCGCCGGATAGGACTGGATGAGCGTGACCACCGGAATTGGAGTTTTATGCTTAGCGGCAAAATCGGGGTCTCGTTCGTTATGAAGGTATGCCAGAGCTGGTCGCTCCAATCTCTGTCGATTGATATGATTCTTACCGTTTCGAAACAAAGCCAAGCATAATTAATGGGCTAAGCCTAAAGAATGCCACCCAACACCGGCTCCAGGCGACAGCAGTTGCGCCGCTCCGCACAGGCACAACTGACAGAAATGATGCTTAATTGATATAAGTCTCGCCGGTACCGCCGCTGCCGCTGGGGCGACTCCCTGAGGCGGCGTGAAGTCACTACACTTATAATGGAGATATTCTCATCATGGCGAAAATCCACTTGTTTGGCACTATGGTTTGATGGCGGAACGCTGGGCTGATTAATAACGAAGCCCGTGAAAAGTGCCATATTTCCTTGGCAAAATCGAGCAGTACGGGCAACCTGTTCTTGACTTGGGATGTGGGAACTGGACGCGTTCTCCTACCGTTATTAGGGAAAGGTGTTGACATTGATGGATGTGACTTCTCAGATGATATGCTGAAGTTCTGCCGTCAAAAGGCAAACCAGGTGGGTTTCAATCCCAACCTTTACCAGTCTTCAATGCATGTTTTTGACATTCCTCGTAAATACAAATTAATCTATATTTGTGACTTATTTGGTTTGAGCGGCGGCAGAGATGGTGAGCTCGAACTCTCGTCGTTGCCACTTGCATTTGGAAGATGGCGGAGCGTTGGTGGTCAACATTCAGGCAGATTATTCTGACCCTGATTGGTGGAGTATGTGGCTAAGGGAAAACCGTAATTTACTTCCAACACCTTACCCGGAAAAAGGAGATGGTCGGATTGCATCGGATGGCAGCGAGCACTTTTGTCAGTTCCGTCTCACTGCGTTTGATCCACTGAATCAAAGTTATGTCCGTGAAGTTCGTCTTGAAAAGTGGGTCGAAGGGAAAACTGGATAGGGTTGAAGAATATACTTTGCGTGGCAATATCTATTTCAAAAATGAGTTGCTGCTCATGTTGAAAGTCGTGGGTTTTCATGATATTACTATCTGCGGTGATTACACAGAAGAGCTGGCAACTGCCGACCATGAAGAAATTGTCTTCACCGCTCTTAAATAATAGTCAAGCATCGCCGCCTAACAAAGCGTGCATTGGACGCTGGGGATTTTACGCGGTTTTCAACTATTTTTCTGGCTTCAAGTTTTTCCTGCTCCCCAAGCAGAGTCCACGCCCGCTCACACGCAGGTAACGCAAACCAATAGGCAGCATACCGGAGACATGGGAGCACTACCGCCCTTCTTTACTCAATAACATCGACCGATGAACACTCAGCTTCGCATTCGCAATATCCTTATGGTTCTCGTTGAAGTCACTCGCCTACTTCAGTAAAAGCTGGTTCCGCAACTCCATTGGCAACCTTGCATATGCATATCTTGGAAATGTGTCGACCTCCTTCGCAGTCTTCTTCTTGGTCTCTCTCGGAGCGGTCCCCAAGCTGCATCGTATTTTGATCGCCGTTATTGCCCTGACTATTGTAGAAGCATTCGAGCTGACTAACGGTTTCGGCATAATAACGAATGTATACGACCCATTCGACTATCTAGCTAACAGCCTGGGTATTGTCCTGGCATATTGCGCCGATCTCGCATCTGCACGCATTATGCAGGCACGTTCATTAAGCGGTTGACATACAGGAAGGCTGCCCACCGATTAACCTCCGTGTCAAGGGGAGAAGAGAAAAGAGATTGAAAGTGGTGTCGATACTGAGCAAACCGGCCTTGCTATGCGGCCGGTTTTTTCTTTCCAGGGAGGTTTTTTCTTTGTTTGGGCAATGCTTCGCCACCCCCGCCAGCCATCTTCGTAGCGGGGTTCTGTTTTCTCAAAGGGAAAGTACGTTCGCTATTCGGGTGGTCGGAGTTCCGGCCTGAGCGCCAGGACTTCCTCCACGGAAGCCAGCTTGTACGGGAACTTCGGGTTCAAGGCCACACGTTTCAACTCATTCCCGATCCCCAGCCGCATCAGGTAGTAGCGTGCAAACTGTGGGCGGGTCATGCCCTGCCGTTGTTCCTCGTCCAATGCCCATGACCAGGTCAGATATTTGTAGGCGATCCGCTCAGGCGAGTAATGGCTGTAGGGTTCATGCCGGGTCAGCACATACCAGACCATGGTCAGCAGATGACGGGCAATGGCCACGATGGCCTGGTTGGGGTGCATGCGCTTCTTGAGTTCTTCAAAGTACTTCTTCCAGTGCGGGTCGGCTTTCACCGCCCGCCAGGCCACTTCCACCATCACCCAGCGCAGTTCCCGCCGCCCTTCCTTCGTGATGCCCTTTGCCGCGCAGCTTCACTCCGCTCTGCTCCAGCCCAGGCGTCAGCCCAGAATAGCTCGCCAATGCTTTCGGTGTCTCGAAGCGGGTGATATCGCCGATGGCAGCCAGGATCGTCATCCCCGTCACCACCCCACAGCCAGGCACCTGCATCAAATACAGCATGTCGCTCGCCCAGGGTTCCTCGTGGCTCATTCGCCCCAACTCCCGTGTCATGCGCTCGATCTGCTTCTCCAGGTGCTCACGCGTCTCCATGTCCAGTTCCAGCTGCATCTTCTCCAGCCTGGACAGGCTCTCATCCTGCTGCCAGCCCGTGTTCTTCGGCTGAAAATCCTTCCCTTTCGGATGATTGAGATGATGCCGATGCGCCACACTGTGCATCCGGTTCACCACCTGCGTGTGCATCCCCGCCATCCGCCGCCGGTGCGAGATCAACTGCCGCAGTTCCCGCACATGCTTCGGCGGCACCCACACCGTCGGTACCAGGTTCGCTGCCAGCAGGCGTGCCAGGATCAACGTATCCTTCTTGTCCGTCTTCACCCGCGCACAGGCGATTTGCTTCACCTTGATCGGATTGGCCACCAGCACTTCCGCCACCAGCGGCTCCAGCAGATCATACACGTGCCAGGCATTCGTGGTCGATTCGATCACCACCCGATCCGTTGGCAGGAGATGCTTCTTCAGCCAATTCTCCAGATCCACGTGCTCCACCCGGCAGGCTGGCAGGATCTCTTCCCCTTCCCGATCCACCCCCGCCACCACCGAATAATACTTGTGAATATCCAACGCAATATATCGACAGGGACTTGCATTTTCTTCTTCTTCCATGCTACACTCTCCTTGGGTTTGTGGTTGGGGCGTGGATTTTCGGGCAGAGAGTTGTACACACCGATTCGGGCTCGAAGCCCAGACGAGAATCCACCGGGCGACCAAGTAACACCACGGGCTGAGATTCTGACTCTCTCCCATAGGCGGCGTCGGTCTGCCCAGATGCTCCTGCCCCGGATGGCATCCCCGGTGCTAGTGTCACCACTCAGGATACCACCCGCCACGCCCCAACCCAGTTACATTCTAGTAACACCGGCTCCAGTCGGACAGCAGAGCCAAACCATTGGGTCACAAGCAAGTTACAAGGCGTTCAAAGAACCAATGACGTTATCGAGTTGGAGAAAATAGCATGGCAACCATTCGTGAAGGCAATAAGTCTGTTTTTTTGGCGGTTGATGTCCAGGTCGGAGTAATGCAAAATCACCTCGGATACTTCCCGATTCATCAAGAACATCAATCTCGCAGTTGAAAAAGTACACAGCCAGGACATAAAGGTTATTTGGGTGCAACACTCGGATAATGACCTGATCTATGGCAGCCCTGATTGGCAATTAGTGCCAGAATTGTCACCCGCAGAAGGTGAGATACACATACACAAACAATTCAATTCGTCATTTGAGCAAACTTCGCTGGAAGAAACGTTGGCTGGGCTCGGCGCAACTCATATCGTTCTGGCCGGCGCAGAAACAAACTGGTGCATTCGGGCTACGGCATACGCTGCCCTGGATCGAGGCTACGATCTCACGCTCATCAAAGATGCCCATACTACCACTACGATAGAGTTTGAGAACGGCGCCATCATCGAAGCATCCGATATTATCCTTGAGTTGAACAATGCGATGAAGTGGCTCAGCTACCCGGGGCGTACGAACAGCACGGCATCAGTTGATGAAATTGGTTTTATGGCCTAACACCAGCTCTATCTGACCGCCTTCCCTTTCGCTTCGCAGCAGTGACACTTTGACGTCGGCGGGCGTGCGGCTCCCGCACTGCCCAGCTCAGATTGAACCACCGGGCAGCCATTTCATTTGTGAACTGGCTCATTCTGGTATAAAATTGAGGAAAACGGAAATGGATCCAAAGTGGAATTCCTTCCACCGGACCGACCCATGAACCTTCTTCTTGTCCACTGAACGAGGAAAAATTCCGCA
>CAWJML010000003.1:0-82137 GCA_963843925.1 uncultured Chloroflexia bacterium
GTACCATTAATAAACTGTGGTATGGCAACCAGGTGATCATCCACGCTTCGGGAGTGGAGTATGTCTATGAGGTGAGGGAAGTGCTGCAGGTAGGACCTGACAGCGTGAGCACCATGCTTAAGCATGAAGATCGTTCATGGATAACTTTAGCAACCTGTCGGGGATTCGATGCCACCAGTAACACATATAAATACCGGGTGCTGGTGAGGGCAGTCCTTGTTACTGTGAAGTAAAAAATTATCAGGGCGACCAGAGGTTCGCTGGAATCAATACGTCGCCCTGAATGATAGGTATATTCCCTTGAACAACTGCCCTATCTGGATACAAGGAAACAGAATTAACCAGTAGATTGACTAGCTTTTCACGAGTAGAAAAATCAGCCTTTGCAATAATTCGGTGATAACGGGCTGAGACATCTCCTAGCATCTCCATGGTGATTTCCGGCTGTCCTGGGTTCTCTGGTTGACCTGGGGCGGCCTTTTTCTTGGCTTCCAGCAATTTGCGCTTTGTGGCAATCTTGGCTTTTTGCTCTTTCAACTCGGCCAGGGTAATTATCCCTTCCCTGAAAGCATCAATCAACCTGCTTTCTTGAATAGTAAGTTTCTCTAACTCTTTATCGTTATCATTGATGGCGGGATGGTCAGTGCGCGCACGGGCTGACGTTCTTTCAAGACGTTTATCGAATTGATTTTTTATCTCCTTTGGGTCATCCAGCAATTCAACCAAACCAGCCCAAATTTTAGAGTCAAACATGGAATGATCAACACGTACTTTTTCATCGTGGGGTTTGGTAGTTAGATTTTTATTTCGATTTGCGGCACAACTGTAATATGTTTTTTTATTGCTAACATTGCCATAAGCAGAACTGCCGCATAAACCACATAAAACCAAACCACGGAAAAGATAATTATTCTTTACTGTTATTTCGCCGTGATTGCTTGGCGTTTTGTTTTAGCAATCTCTGAGCAGCTTCCCAAGTTTCCTTTTCAAGAATCGGAGTCACGGGGATAGCAATCCAATCTTCCCGCGGGCGGTCTGCTTTTCCTGAATTTTTGCGACGACGATACTTCTTTAGTTTCGGGCTTTTCTTCGGTTCGACACTTGTGGTCTTATACATTTGGGCGGTACCTGTATAAGTTTATTTTTCAGTACTGGAATAAATTGACTTGTCCACCATTTGTTATAACTGGAACGGCTCGGAATACCTTCTGCTTTCAAGGTGTTTTAGCAATTGTGCTTTCCTGTCAATCCGTTTATTTACATATAAATCTAAAATCATGCGGACAATTTCGGCTTCCTGGGGATCAACTTCCCAATGAGCAAGAGCATTATCAGTTTTTCGAACAAAGCGATAACCATAAGGGCGCATTAGCTACCTAATACCATCACCTTTTTTACTGAATGTTTTAGTCCCTCTTCTGGTTCGGTCAGAAATTTTGGTTCGTTCATATTCGGATATTGAGCCTTGAATTTGAAGCATCAGACGATCTTCTGGGAGTATCTCCGAATTGCTGGTTTGTAAAGATAACTTGAATATTGCGCTTCTGAAATTCTTCCAGCAAGATAATTTGATGCGCCTGCTTTCGGGATAGGCGGTCAGGGGAAAGAACAATACACCTTCGATTAAACCTTCCTGGGCTAAATCTCTGAAGACGATCCAAGCCAGGGCGGTTTAGGTCTGCACCGCTATAACCATCATCAATACATTCTTGAACAATGGTCAGAGTTGTGCGTCTTTGCATACTCTCGCAAGGCTTCAATCTGAGAATCTAATCGTTCCGTCTTTGGCTTGCGTTTCTGAACTGACACGGGCATAAATGGCTATGTTCATCGGATATTCCCTTTCACTGATGGATGAATGACGCGGATTTTATCACTAGCTGAATTCGCGGCGCAAAGGGTCGGCCCGCACGGAGCGCAGGTGACGAGCACCGCCGGGTGACCCGTGCGCCCGATCCTGGAGCAAATGACCTTTGCCATCTTTCCACTTCCAACAGGACAAGTTATTGCCGCTGAGTTGCCAAAATCTTGCACCGGGGCACAGCGGCTGAGTGTCAAGGCTCGCCAAATGGAGGCAAAACCATATCGCGCAATTGGAAGTCATGGATGTGGGCAAGACTATGAAAGGTTGAGCCGTGACAAGGGCAAATTGCGTATCAGTACAATTGGCAGGAAAGCGGGAAAGTCCCCAAGACTATTAGTAGGGACTTTGAGACAATAGAGACAGAAAAAAAGAAAGTTGTGATAATCATAGGTTAATAGTTAAAGGTGGTAATGGTTCTTCTCGATCTGTAAGAGTAAGGGGAATTCCAGTATCAACTATTTTTCTTAGCTTACGATCCAAACTTCTTGGGTGGGTGTGAGTTTCACTGGCAATACTTTTTCTTGATTTATCCATTTTAGAGACAAGCAATCCGTAATAATAAAAACCTGCCATTTCTCCGTGAGCATCACAAAGCATTTTCAAGGCGGTATCACGAGTAGCAATTGAGTTATCTAGAAAGGCGAGTTTTTTAAGGTCGTCTTTCAAATAATCTACGACAATATCACGGGGAACATCTAATAGGGTTGGTCTTCTTTTACCCAAGAAGTTTTTGAATGTCTTTCGGCTCTAGTATAGTGATTTCCTGGCGAAGGATACCAAAAGCTTCCTGCATCCTGGTTTCTCTCTGTTTGTTATAAAACTTGGTGGTGATATGCTTTGCTTGAAATTCAACCCCTTCATAGCGGTGATACTTCGTTCTTCGGTGAGGGTAATCCAAATTTCCAATTGCCTTGACGTAATCATCAACCGCTTCCCCTACCTGGTGGTTGTAGCACATATCAAGGCGGATCAATATCCCTTCCGCAAGGTCAAGAATGGGAGCATGGGGAATGTGAGCAAAATACATATTGGCTAGATTAATTGTTCTATCCATGCTTCCAAGCATTTGGTAATTGTTGCCATAAAGTAATTTTGGTAAGGAAAGTTCCAGGGTTAAGCAATGGTTTATAGTCATAGCCAAGAGGGTAATAGGTATATTTGAGCATGACTTCGTCTTCTGATAACTTTGGGGTTATAGATATAAGTATTCTCTTCTACCGCCTGTCTCGGTGGTGGTTGTCTTGTGAGTCCAGTATTGCAACTGTTCTGGATCAGGGGAGATTGGATATTTCACACGAATTGTGTCTAGCATGTTTCACCCCCCGGTTCATGCTTTTCTTGCTGTTCGTTTTTTACATCTTCAAGGATTAGATCAAGAATGACTTCCCGCGCCTGGGCAAGTCGTTCTTTTGCATCCTGTGAAGGGTCGTACTGATACTCTATCGAATAACCGTCAGTCGTGCTACCTCCTTAGTCAACGAACTAGGTTGAACTGTGCGGAATTATATCAGGATAAATTAGTCAATTCGAGTGATCAGAGATTGTATTACCTTCGGGAAATTGCTATACTGGTTTAAGTTTATGGTCATTTCTGCAAGAAGCCAATTAAGCTCTATGCCTCCCTAAAGACGGCAACACTGGTTGGCTAATCGGAATATTCAAAATAAGAGGAAAGGATAAATTGTTCAAATCAGCCAATAAATTCGTTCTAATAGGCTTTATTCTTATACTGGCATTCTTTATTATCACGGGATTACTCGATTTAGCCGAACGAGAAAAACCTAATCCAAAATTTGGAGATGATGGATTTCTTTCCGGGATTCCTTGTGGAGCGCCTTGCTTATGGGGAATTACCATAGATCAAACGACCGAGGACGGTGTAAGGGAAACTCTAAAAGCCAAAGGGATTTCCAGCGAATGCTCCACAAATATTGATGAATCCGGTGATCACGGTATTATCTGCAATTCACGGGGTTATGTAGCATTTGGATTTCCGCCAAATGGGCAGATTGTTAATTCCATTCACTTTATTCCTGGTAAAACAATCACGCTTCACGATGCGATCGAGAAATATGGCCCACCAAATCTGGTAATAGATATGCCTTGTTGTAATACGGAAAGGCCCACCAGAATATTTACTATTTATTTTATGATGAGCTTCATATGGAATTGGAATTGACGGGACAGAGAATTGATGCAATGTGATCTTGAGCCAACTAATGCAATTGTTTACATCACTTATCGAAGTCTGGATGAATATAAAAATAGGATTAAAATTTTTACCGATAACCCTTGGGTAAGTTATCTGGGACAGTGGAATGGTTACGGCAAATGTAAGTGATCTGCAAGAATTTTATCTTAGATTTTACGAATCCTCAGCGGACAACGGTGCTACTGCTGACCAAATTATCATTAATCGCTTTTCGTGAGTATAACAATGCAATAAGGAATATGACGCATTGATTCCGTCAAATTGATGGTCGCCCTGATAATTGATATTCACCTATTTTAATGAATTAGTTAAGCCCGTTATCAATTGTTGTTTCTCGGCAGAAGTCAACACAGCAAGCGGGTGCATGGGCAGGTATATTGCCGGTGGCATTTCGCCTTCCTGCAGCACCCCGGCCACCTCATCCGCACGCCGTAATTGGGTGGTCGACCATTCAGAAAAATTCAATCTTTCCCGGCCGCGCATGGTATCGCTATAAACCAGCCAGGAGACTGGCGCGACATAGCTATACCAAGGCCAGACAGTTTCATTGCTATGGCAATCGAAACAGGCACGCACGGCTAATGCACGGGTCTGGGGGCTATCCCAGGGTGGCTCAGTCACTACCGGTGGATTGTTGCCACGCCCAGATAGTGGGATCAATTGGATGAGTAATCCTACGACAAGCACAGCAACCAAAATCCATAGCAAGGTCTTCTTTGACATTCAGCTCTCCTCCATAAGAATAAAAATATTGTATCTTATCTTGCAGGCCCCCGTCCAGTTTTGGTGTTGATAGGAAGATCCCTATGCTATACTGAGAGGCAAGGAAAAGCTTATGCCAGATTACCTTCATACCAATAGTTTAGTATCGGATCCTCGCTTATCGCGGTTGAAGGAATTCTTAATTACCACCGTCTCCACCGAAATGCAGGATCGATCAACAGGAAAAAGCCAGGACCGGGAGGCAGTCTACCAATTATTGCAGGATACCCTCCAGCAAACCGGGGCTGAACTTAAACCCGAAGCTCGCAAGAAGGTCCTGGACGCCGCCATTGCCGACCTGGTAGGTTACGGTCCGCTCGAATTGCTTTTGCCTGATCCGGATATTAGCGAGATCATGGTCAACGGCGCAAAACAGGTATATATCGAACGAAATGGTGAGTTAATCGAAACGGATGTGAAATTCGAGGATGACGCTCACCTGATGCGCATCATCGACCGGATCGTCAGCCCGCTCGGTCGTCGAGTCGATACTGACAACCCGACCGCCGATGCCCGTCTGCCAGATGGCTCACGAGTGAACGTGATCATCCCACCCGTAGCAGTTGATGGTCCACACCTGACCATCCGCAAGTTCCTCCAGACCAAAATTACGATGGATGACCTGGTTGCGATGGGGGCAATGACTCCATACATGGCTAAATTCCTTGAAGCGTGTGTCATCACTCGATTGAATATACTGGTAACCGGGAATACCAGTTCAGGTAAAACTACCGTACTGAATGCGTTATCAGGGTTCATCCCGGAAAAAGAGCGCATCGTGACGATCGAGGATGCGGTTGAATTAAAACTTAAAACAGCGGCATGTAGTCCGCCTGGAAACAAAACTGCCGAACGTGGATGGTGGCGGTACGGTCAGCGTACGTGAACTTGTCCGGAATGCACTACGCATGCGACCCGACAGGATCGTCGTAGGGGAGGTTCGCGGCGGTGAAGCCATGGATATGTTGCAAGCCATGAATACCGGGCATACCGGATCCTTGACGACCTTGCATGCCAATTCCCCGCGCGACGGAACAGCCCGGCTGGAGACAATGTGCATGATGGCAGGCCTGGATATGCCGTTACTGGCGATCCGCAAGCAGATCGCAGCGGCAGTGAATTTGATCGTCCACTTGGCGCGGTTATCGGATGGATCCCGCAAAATGACTCACATCACCGAATTATCCGGGATGGAAGGCGAAATTGTCACGCTGACAGATATATTCAAATTCGACCAGACAGGTATGACACCAGACGGGAAAGTCATCGGTCAATTGCGCCCAACCGGGATGAGGCCATTGTTCAACCCACGCCTCGAAGCATCAGGTTTTAAATTGGGCGGTGAAATTTTCGGGGCGGGGCGCTGAAATTGATTTCATCAAAATATAAAAATGTTCCTTTACCTGGTTAAATAGGCGGCTAATCAGCACATGATATAATTTCTTTACCATACAAGAAATTTGGAACGGAGGAAATATGGAAATAACCACCCAACAGTACAAGCATTGTGACATGCTCAGCATCCAGGGTAAAGTTGATAGTTTCACCGCACCTGACCTGACGAAAGCTATCGAAGCACTTAATTCTGAAGGTCGTTATAAGCTCATCCTCAATATGAGCAAAGTAGAATACATGTCCAGTGCCGGTTTCCGTGCCCTCCTGCTGGGTCAACGCAATTGCAAACGCTATAATCGTGGTGAGATCATCCTGGCTTCCGTGCCAAAGAGAATTATGGACGCCCTTGAATTAACTGGCTTTGTACCGCTGTTTAAGGTATTTGATGACGTCACTCCGGCGGTTGGGTATTTCTAAACCATTATCCTGTCCGATTTACATCCAGGCCGCCTCCTTTTTTAACGTGAGGCGGTCTCTTCATTAGCAATGCGAACAGCAATATTTCCCGCCAAGGTCGGTCAATTAGATACCATCCGGGAGTTCGCCGCGCAGGCAGCCCGTGATGCGGGCATGGACGATTCCGACACTTATGCCGTTGAACTGAGCGTTGATGAAGCCTGTACCAACATCATTGAACATGCATATGAAGAGACCGATGATGGGGATATCGAAATCACCTGCAATTCCCATGAAAGAGCGTTGACGATAATCATTCGCGATCATGGCAAACCGTTTGACCCTTCCAAGGTACCAGAACCGAATATCGATGCAGATCTTCAATCCCGGTCAGTTGGTGGGCTGGGCGTTTTCCTGATTAAAAAATTGATGGATGAGGTGCTCTTTGAACCCCTTGGAACATCGGGAAATGTACTGACCCTGGTTAAGTACTGTAAAACTCCTGCAGGTCAACAGGAACTCGTTCGTCCAGTCTCCAATTGGAGACAAATCGTTCTTTTGGGGGAGGACATCATCCAGGCAGATTCCTTATCCGGCCGGCGGGATTTGATCGTGGACAGGACGGTGAAATTGCTTGGAGGTCGTGCGGATCTTTGGCTGGATACCAAACTCTTCCGGTTGCCCGGTGTGGAGCAAACATCTCTCTTCCCTGATCAGCCAGGTTCCCAAGCAATGAAAGAGGCATTATCCACAGGGCGGATGGCGTATGCAAGGGGACAAAAATCGCTGCTGGCTGTCCCGTTAAAAAACGGTGATACCACCATGGGGGTGCTGCAGTTCGAAAGGCAGGAAGGATCGATCCGAAAAAAAGAGATGGATGTTTTGGATGGGTTGGCGGGTCATGTCGCGCTCGCACTCGTCGCTGCGCATAGGTTTGAAATCGAGCAGTGGCGTATAGAACAATTGACCCTGGTTCGCCGGGTAAGCGCGCAGATCGCCAACGTTTTTGATATGGACGAGTTGACCCGGCGTGTCACAAAACTCATCCAAAGAACATTCCATTATTACTATGTAGCTATCTTCACCATCGAGCCCGGCATGGATAACCTTGACTTCCGTTCAAGTGCGGGCCCTGCCCGGGGCAGCAACAAGCGTGTCAAATCCCACCTGGGTGAAGGCTTGATCGGCATTGCAGCAAAGACAGGCGAGGAGTTCCGTCACCAACGATGTCAGCTCTGACCCACGCTATAAATTCCTGCCATTCCTATCTGAAACCAAGTCCGAAGCCGTCTTACCACTGAAGATTGAAGACCGGGTCCTGGGGGTCCTGGATGTCCAATCTGACCGACTCGATGCATTTCATCCAAACGATCTTCTCGTTTTGCGGGCAATGTCTGATACGATCGCGATTGCGATAAATGGCGCCATTCTTTACGGCGAGCTACAGATGCGGATCGAGCACCTGGCGATGGTGGCAGAAGTAAGCGATGATATCACCTCCACCCTTGATCTTGACGAACTCTTTACCCGGGTAGCTGCACTCATCCACGAAAGATTAAAATTCCCATACGTTCACCTGTTTACTGTCCATCCCAACCGGCGACAGATTATTTACGAAGCAGGCAGCGGTGCCCTAAACCCATCGCTTAAGGGGTTCGTACTGGATCTGGATAATGATACCGGTATCGTTTCGTGGGTGGCGCGAGAGGGTAAAACCTTGCTCGCGAACGATGTGACCAAGGAACCGCGTTATCAGCCATCCCCATTTCCTCCTGAAGATACCCGGGCGGAATTGACCATTCCTTTGATCTACGATAATAGTGTTGTAGGCGTGCTTGACCTGCAGAGCGACCAAGCTGGAGTGTTCACGGATGATGACCGCTTTCTGTGCGAGGCTCTGGCGGATAATGTGGCGGTTGCCATCCATAATGCGGATCTGTATCGAACGGAACGCTGGCGACGACAGGTGGCTGACAGCCTACGTGAAGTAGCCGGGCTGATCTCATCCGATGTGCGGTTGGAAGACGTTCTTGATACCATCCTGCGTGAACTGGAACGCAACCTGCCGTGTGAGGTTTCCACCATCTGGTTGTTGGAAGGTGAGAATCTCATCCTCGCCCAGGCAAGAGGCGCGGACCCGATGGAAATCAGCGCCGCAGCCCGCAGATGGCCCGAAGCATATAATTTCCTGGCGAGCGCACTCTCTTTCAATGAACCGGTAGTCCGCAAACCCGACGATCCGATCGGCCCGACGGGTTTGGCGATGGGTTTCTCTGCAGATTATTCATCCATTTCCACCGGCCTGCGCGCCGGTAACCAACCCCTGGGAATCCTGACTCTGGCTCACCATACCTCCGGGCGTTACGGTCATGAAGCCCAGGATATGACTGCCACATTTGCCAATTATGCTGCTGTAGCCATCCAAAACGCTCGCCTGTATGACTTTGCCCAGGAACAGGCATACGCTTCCGCAGCCTTGTTACAGGTAGCGCAGGCGGTTGCCAATTCAAATAATCTGGATGAGACCATCGGCAGTATCGTCCGCATTACACCCATCCTGGTCGGCGTGAAAGCATGTGCGATTTATCTTTTGGATACAGACCAGTTTCACACTGCCGGTTCCTACGGATTCCCCGAAAACGTTCAAGCATTTCTTGGAAAAAATGATTTTGTTCCAGGCGCCTTTCCATTACTGGATGCCGTCCGTGAGAATGCCAGGATAGTAGTTGGTCTCCTGCCTGCGGAGATACCCGAGGGCTGGCTGTACCCCGAACTTGCCCTGTCTGACGAAGAAACGGAAAGTGCCCTTCAGACTGGCGATCACCTCTTGATCGGCTTTCCGATCATGGTCAAGAACGATCTTTTTGGCGTGATGTTGGTTGACGAAGAATCAGATGCCAGACGCTTCCGAGCGAAGCGAGTGGAAATTATCAATAGTATTTCGCAGCAGGTGGCTCTCAGCGTTCAAAATGAGCACCTCCAACAGGAGATGGTCTCGCGTGAACGTTTCGAGCACGAAATTCAACTTGCCCGCCAGATCCAGAAGACCTTCCTTCCTGATCACCTGCCTGAGATTCCTGGTTGGAATCTGGCTGCAACATGGATAACAGCCAGGCAGGTTGGCGGCGATTTCTATGATGTATTCGAATTACCGGGAAACCGACTGGGGATATTTATTGCAGATGTTTCCGATAAAGGCATCCCGGCGGCGTTATTTATGGCTCTCACAAGGACCCTGGTAAGGGCAGTCGTATTTGATACACCATCACCGGCTGATGTTATGCGCCGGGTTAATGCTCTTATCATTCCCGACAACCAGCAAGGCATGTTCGTCACGGCAGTGTACGGGGTGTTAACATTAAACACAGGGGAACTTGTCTACGCCAACGCCGGTCACAACCCACCCATCTGGATGAGCGGAACAAACCGGACCATGAAATCTCTCACCCGGACGGGAGCGGCATTGGGTATTATCGAGAATGTGCCAATGGAAGACAGTAGTATCACCCTGGGACCAGAGGATTTCCTCCTTCTATATACGGATGGGCTGACAGAAGCCTTCTCACCGGACGGTGAGATCTACGGCGATGAACGACTGCGACAAGTGCTTTTGACAACTGAAGGCGATGCTGCCAGGGAGGTACTCGATGCGGTTGAAGAGTCGGCGCGACAGTTCATGGGAACCAATCCTCCCGCAGATGATCTAACCATGATGGGGGTCATGCGAATATGACTTTCCCATTCCTGGTCAAGTAGCCGGTTTACCAACGACTTCATTCCCATGGGATTACCTTATTTTGAGGGAGATTCCTCTCTCATAAAGGCTGATTTTTCCTCATGGTATAATTAATTGGCAAAAAATTCGTATAGGAGAATACCGATTTGGCTTTCAATCCCCTCAACTGGCTTCTGGGTCTCTTTTCTCTGGATATAGGCATCGACCTGGGTACAGCCAACACATTGGTACACGTCCGGGGCAAGGGGATTGTTATCAACGAACCATCCTGGGTGGCGATTGACAAGCGAACCCGTAAACCGCTGGCAATCGGGTTACAAGCCAAGGAAATGGTCGGACGGACATCTGGAAATATCGCAGTCGTTCGGCCTTTGCGGGATGGTGTTATTTCGGAGTTCGAGATCACTGAGGCTATGTTGGAATACTTTATCGGTAAAGTGCATGAACAAAGTGTTGTACCACTTCCCCGTCCACGGGTGGTGATCGGGATACCGTCAGGGGTAACTGAGGTCGAAAAACGGGCGGTTTACGATGCATCCATGTCTGCCGGAGCCCGGGAAACATATCTGATCGAAGAACCAACGTCCGCCGCCCTTGGGGCGGGTCTGCCGATTGCTGAGGCGCGCGGTTCGATGATCGTTGATATCGGTGGTGGCACCACCGAAGTGGCAGTATTATCCATGTCTGGAGTGGTCGTGTCGAGGTCATTACGAGTGGCGGGGGATGAACTCGATCAGAGTATCGTACAGTATGTTCGCAATAAATATAACGTTCTCATTGGTGAAAGAATTGCTGAGCAAATCAAGTGGAGCATCGGTTCCGCCTTCCCGCTGCCGGTCGAGAAGACTGTAGAAATGCGCGGCCGTAATCTGGTTACCGGACTACCAGAATCGATCGAAATATCGTCCATCGAGATCCGCGAAGCGTTATCCCAGTCGGTACAAGTGATCATCGATACCATTAAAGATGCGCTCGATGAAGTCCCTCCGGAAATAGTAGCCGACCTGATGGATATCGGTATCTGCCTGGCAGGTGGAGGCGCACTATTACATGGTCTTGCGGACCGTCTTTCGGATGAGTTAAAACTGCGTGTTTGGGTGGCCGAAGACCCGCTTACCTGCGTGGTACGCGGCGCCGGCATCGTTTTGGATAATTTCTCCACTTCCAGCCATTTCCTGGTCGGGTTGGAACGAGGTAGTACGCGTCACTCCTGATCGCGCTGCCGCGAATTTTCCAGCGCGGTCCCCCATCACCTATGAATACTAAAATTTCCCGCACTCTCCAAACCGTGATTATTGCATTGGTGGCAATAGGTTTGTTGGCTTTGGCCTTGGGAGGTTTTTTCAACCCCGTATCTTCCTGGTTTTCACGGTTGGTGGTTGATACGCAAACCTGGATCTCCACCCGCTATCTGGCGATTTCCGATTTTCTGACCGTTCCACGGGATGTAGCTTCCCTGCGCCAGCGTAATGCAGAACTGGAAGCTGAAGTTGCCCAGTTGCAGACCCAGGTCATCAACCTTCAACAACAGGTAACCGAAACAAAAATCCTCTCAGCCCTGGTAGACTTTGCAAGAGCTAATCCTGAGTATTCTTACAAAGCCGCGGCTGTTATCGGGCGTGACCCCAGCCCTTTCCTCAGCTATGTCATCATTAACATAGGCTCAAACCAGGGTCTCCTGGCTGGAATGCCGGTGGTGACAGACAAGGGTTTGGTGGGGCGAGTGGATGCCGTCATAGCTGAAGCCGCACGGGTTCAATTGGTTACGGACCCTCTCTCTGCCGTTGATGTCCGCCTGCAATCCTCCAACATCGAGGCGATGCTGGTCGGGTCCGTCACTGGAGACCTGTCGCTTGACATGATATCGCAGGATGCCACGGTCACGGTCGGGGACGTGGTACTGACCTCAGGGCTGGGTGGCAGCTACCCGCCCAACCTGTTGATAGGACAGGTTGCAAGCGTCCGTAAATTAGATTTTGAACTATTTCAGCAGGCTGCCATCCAGCCGAATGTGGATTTCAACCAATTGGGATTCGTGCTGGTCATTACCAATTTTTCTCCGGTGGATATAACCCCGCTGATCGTCACTCCGGGTCCGTAATATGCGCAGAGACATCCTTGTTGCCATTCCTGTTCTCGGAGTGGCGGTATTATTGCAAACCGCCATTATCGGTCGCATGAACTTGCTCAACGGAAGGGCTGATATCGTGTTGCTCATTGTGGCTGCCTGGAGTTTACAGGAGCGTGTTCGAAGTGCCTGGGTATGGGGTAGCGCAGCGGGTTTACTTTTAGGATTTATTTCGGGTGTGCCCTGGTATATTTATCTGATCAGTTACCTTGGTATTGTCGGCATGGCACGGTTGCTCGCACACCGCGTGTGGCAGGCGCCGCTTCTTGCCATGTTTACCATCACATTTACAGGTACAGTGTTATTGCTTATGCTAACTTACGCAGAGAGATCCATACTTGAACAAGTCTCACTTTCTTTCAACCTGTCCTTTGTGCGGGTGATCCTGCCCAGTATCCTGCTGAATATGCTCCTGGCGATCCCGGTGCATGCCATGCTGCGCGGATTGGCGAATTGAATGTATTCAATTGAGGCTGCCTCATGACCGCCAGAACAAGCCTGCCACATTTCCAAAATTGGCGCAACTGGGTCGTTTATGCAATCCTGGTCGGCGTGATGGTCATCTTTGTCGCCCGTTTGCTAAACTTACAAATACTGAACGGAAAATCATATTCCGCGCAAGCAGAAAGTAACCGCACCCAGGTTATCAGCGTAGCAGCACCGCGCGGGATCATCTACGACCGGAATAATATCATCCTGGCACGCAACACCGCGTCATACAATATCGTGATCACACCAGCGTACTTGCCCGATGATGACGGTGATATTCAACGAATTTACCGCGAATTATCAGCGTTAACCGGCGTACCGGTCAGTCAAGGTACGGTGGAAGACGCAAAACTGATCCAGGCTTGCACCCCTGGTCCGGGAATTACTCAATTTGTGGACCTGGGTATATCGAATGCACCCTATGATCCTGTGGAGATCCAGTGTTACGTAGATGAAAAAACTGCCATGACCGTTCGTGAGCATGCCATGGATTGGCCTGGTGTTAGCGTGGAGATCCAACCTGTGCGGGATTATCCGACAGGATCGCTAACTTCAACGATCATTGGCTTTTTAGGACCCATCCCGGCGATACTGGAACAGGAATACCGTGCCCAGGGATTTTTGCCAAACCGGGATAAAGTTGGGTATTACGGTGTGGAGTATTCCATGAACGACACACTGATGGGAAAGCCCGGATCGTGTGCGGTTGAAGTGGATGTGGCTGGGCAGGTTTTGGGTAACCTTAAGCCGCCGGTCGCAGCAGTGCCAGGAAACAACATTGTTCTGACGATCGACACCCGTCTGCAACAAGCGGCTGCGGCAATTCTTAAACGTGACATTGATTATTGGAACAATGACTTTAACCACTACTACCGGGTATCCAGCGGATTAGTCATTGCGATGAATCCCAAAACCGGCGAAATTCTGGCGATGGTGCAATATCCAACCTACGAGAATAATCGTATGGCAAGGATCATCCCCTCATACTATTTTAAACAATTAACACAGGACCCGGCTCATCCGCTGCTTAATTTTGCGATCCAGACGGCTTACCCACCGGGCTCTACATTTAAATTGTCCACGGCTCTGGGGGCGTTGAACGAGGGCGTCGTTACTCCATCCACTCAAATTCAGGCGCCGGCGATGATCGGTTTACAGACCACCTTCTCGCCAACGGATCCAGGCCAGATCCAATATTATTACGACTGGACGTATACTTTCTACGGGGAAACAAGCGGCCTTGGAATCCTGCCCTTCGTGAAGTGTATTGCGCTATCCAGCGACGTGTGTTTTTATAAAGTCGGCGGCGGGTATCCCGGGGAGGTACCGCAGGGGTTGGGTATATACCGACTTCAACAGTACGCCCAGGCACTGGGGTATAACCAGCCAACAGGGATCGAATTACCGGGTGAATTATCCGGGCTCATCCCTGACCCAACCTGGAAGCGTATTTATAAAGGTGAAAACTGGTCCACAGGTGACACCTATCTTGCCAGTGTAGGTCAGGGCTACGTGGATGCTACACCGCTGCAGGTGCTCCTATCAGCTGCGACGATTGCGAACGACGGACGCCTGATGCAGCCAACCATCATCCATGAAATCCTGGACAGTGAAGGGAATGTCATCCAACCCTTCACCCCGCGTTTACGCTGGGATGTCACGACGGATCCGCTGATCAAGAACTTCAATTGCGTGAACGGTGAATGCACGGATACCGGTCAGATGAAAACCATTAGCCCCACCGCCGTACAGGAAGTTCAAGCAGGGATGCGCCTGGCCGCAACCGATCCACGCGGTACATTAAACCACCAGTTCACTCCATTCACTTCGTTCGCGAACTATCCAATCGCCATAGCCGGCAAGACCGGTACAGCAGAATATTGTGATGATGTTGCCAATGTAGCCGGGTTATGCAAACCAGGTGATTGGCCGGCTCATGGCTGGACCGTGGCATATGCCCCTTACGATAATCCGGAAATCGCCATCCTGGCATTCTTTTATAATGCCGGTGAAGGTGGGCGTGTAGCGGCGCCAACCGTAAAATCGGTGATGGATGCATATTTCGCCTTAAAGGCGATCGACAGTGCCCAGGGCGTGTCCGCCCAACCCTGACAAACCCATTCAGATAAAAGTCCCGCAGAAATCTCTGCGGGACTTTTTTTATTACGATCGAACCTGCATACCTTATTGAACCCTGAGCAATACTTTGCCTTTGTCCCAAAGTTCTTCGAGTTTGTAATATTTACGCAGGTCGGAATCAAAGATATGAACGACAATATCACCGTAATCGATGATAATCCAACCGGTTTCCGGTGACCCCTCTTTCCGACCTTTTTTATTCTCTTCGAGGCGGACTTTTTCCAACACACCGTCTGCCAGGGCATTCAACATTCGATTGCTGGTGGCAGTACAAATAATAAAATAATCGGTGAAGGAAGCAATATCCTTAATATCCAGAAGGAGTATATTTTCGCCCTTCTTGTCTTCGAGAGCGTCAATTATGGTGTGCGCAAGATCCAGAGTATTCAGGGTTCACCTCTTGTTATAAATGGATAAGGTTATCGTACATCCCGCTTGTTGTGATCAGGATTAGTCATTCTTCATCGGGATACGGTAAAGACGGGTATAAACTGGACCGCCAGCTTGCAAGTCGGACTTGAATATGTTAAGCGAGTTCGACCAGGACGATGCCGAGGTCACCGATCGGGCGTGAATCAAGAGCAGTCTTGATTGCAGCAAGACCTGCCTGTGTGGCAGCCTGACCGATCCTACCGATAGTCAGGTGCGGTGAGAACGGTCGTTCCTCCGGCGAGTATCCCATCAGTGAGGCGATATGTTCAACAATCCGTTGAAGTTCAGTAAGCGCTGGCGGTGCGTTCAACCCGATCCAGATGATCCTCGGATGGTTTGAATTTGGAAACGCACCAAGACCTTTTACGGTCATGCTGAATCGTTCACAAGATTTTATCTCATCTTTCAAAGCAGCCGCAATACTTTCGAGTTTCTCGGGAGAGACATCCCCCAGAAATTTCAGAGTCAAATGGATGTTATCCGGCTGGACCCAGCGGATCAATGGTTTCTGAAAGGAATTTCGCATGAAGCTGGTGCTCTGCGAAATTGTTCGCTGAATATCAGCGGGTATCTCAACTGCGATGAATGATCGTAAATTCATGCTCTGGGCACTCTCTCCATATCATTTTTTAAGTCGAACCAATTGATCGGGTCTGCCAGGTAGAAGGATGCACCTATATCACACCTGATTGGATTTCTGTTGGTATACACCTGGATGAAACAGCAGCCGAGCGAGAATCTGGGTTCTCCTGATCGAGCAGCAGAAGAGCAGGATGAACGAACATTGAGCGGAAAAATAGCACAAGATGAAATATATGGCAAGGGTCTCATGGCATTGACTTGCTGTAGTCTTCTGGTGTATCAAGATCCTGCAGAATAGTTTCATCTGCCGAGACATACTTCACTTTATCGGAATGGCTGCTCAAGAACTCGCGGGCTGAGGCTGAGAGCGGTAAATCCAGGATCTCCCCCCAGATTGATCTTTCCGCCAACCATGGATGACCGCGCTGGTTTTCAAAACTTGGTACGACCAGCGATGCCCGGGAAGTGAAGAAGGTGCTACAAATCGTAGTGATTGTTTTTCCCCACACCTGGGGCTGGTCTCCCAAGGCAATTAAAACTGCGCTTGTGTCTGAAATCAACGGCCCTCAGCCCAACCTTGATGGAACTTAACATGCCGCCATCCAAGTGATCCGGATTATATACGGCGCGGACTGGTATATTCCCTCGCCAGGGCATATACCAATCCCTCGATCAATTCCCTGTGCTCCTCCAGTCACAACGATAATGTCCTTGATGCCCGCCTCGGAGAAGGTCGCGACAACCCGACCCAGCACAGTAGTATTCCCCCAGGGCAAGGAAAGCTTTGGTCTTCCCATCCTGCTGGAATTACCGGCAGCCAGGACAATCGCGGCGATGTTATCGAAATCATTCACCTTACTCATTGTTCACCAATTTTTCAAGGTCGTCGGGGGTGTCCACGTCGATCAATAAACCTTCATCGTGCCAGGGCAGGTATTTTACCTGGTATTTCTGGAATAATACCCTGCCTCCCATATCCCCTTTTATGGTTTTGAGATCATCGAAGGTGCTTCGATCGAAGAGTACAGGGTTGGCGCGCTGATCCCGGACCAGAGGAGCGATGATAGGTGCCAAATCCTTCGTATGCAAATCGATCAGCGAGCGCAGGAGGAGAAGGATTCACCTGAGGCTGGTCGACCAGCATGAATATTACTGCTCCGGTATCAGCAGGGAGTTGATCCATCCCGGCACAAATGGATGAACCCTGTCCTTCAAGCCAATCATTATTGCGTACAATTTTCACCGGCAAGTCCTTCACTTCTGTTTCAACTTGTTCAGCATAGGATCCGGTTACCACTACGACCGGCGATAATCCTCCGGATAGTGCTGTCATCGCGGAGTTCCGAACAAAAGAATGACCGTTGTATTCTGCCAATTGTTTTGGGCGCCTAAATCGTCCGGCTTTTCCGGCAGCCAGGATGATCCCGGCGGTCCTTTCGTAAACGTTATGAACCTGTTTTTGTTGCAGGGAGGGCAACCAGGACCGAGTGATAATCATCCAGCAATTTTTCGGCGATCGAACTTGCAAACGACATCAAATCCGGCGAATCAGCCTGGTTTAGCAGAGCAATCCGCTGTGCCTGTGGCGGGATATTTTTCAAACCACCTTGAGGATGAGTGAAGACGCGAACTATCGCATCGGGGGTTATCACTTCTCCCAACTGAAGCCCGCTTAGCGAACCGAATATCTCGGGGTGGTGCACGGTTTCTGCTGAAAGCGGTTTCCCGAGCCCGGAGAGACCGGCAGTAACTACCACCATCTGTGCAAAATCCGGAATGGGCGGTTCTTGAATTGCTGGAGCTTTGAGTGGATGCAACCGTGAACCATCTGCTTCGATCAGGAGAGGGCAGGGACCGTTGACGGCAAAACTCCCCCAGCCATGAAATCGTTTTTGCATTTCAAACCCTGGGTGCGCTCGCCCTCAATTGGACCGGTTACCAGGATAACCCCCTGAAGGTTGTGATCGAGCTCGGTCAGATCATCGGGTGTAGATGCTATCAATTGCCTATCAGCCAGATCGATCTGGGTGATGTGCAGGTGGGAGGTGGCAGAAACGATCACAGGTGGGGAAAGTTGGCGCGCCAGTTGGAAGAGAGCGGTTGTTTTTCCGCCCGAGCCTACCAGTGCCAGGCTTGTTGCCTGATTGAAGCGTAAAGCTTGGGAAATATTCACGACTTTACGATATTTTGGCTGGATGAAAATTACAAAGTCGTCATGCTTAATTACTTATGACCACATCTGCGGGCGCAGTTCGGGTTTCGAGAGGATGGCCTCCAAAACGCCACCACCAATCGATAATGCTTTATCAGATACTTTGTGACAGATCTCAGGGTCATCGCCGGGTCGATGTCGCCGATTTTTATTCCCTGTTTGACCTGCAAGCCTGAATGGATCAATCCACGCAAAACTCCCGGGAAGGGAGAAGTAATAATATTGCCAGAAATCTCGGCGATGGTCTGACCTTTTTCAACATGGTCGCAAATACTGGCATGGGCGATAAATTCTCCATCCGTAGGAGCACGCAATACTCGCGCTGCATCCCCCTCGGGTTTGCCTGTGTCTTTGTCCGAGCCACCGCTCCAAAATACCCGTCCAAGCATAGGCCCCCGGCGGGTCTCGATAACAACCTGGCAGTTTTCACCGGCGACAAACCCGGGACCGAGGCCGATGTACAAGCGTGGTTCATAACCGATTTGTTCAGGGGGAAGTTTGGTCATGCGTGCATCCACGATGACCGTCGGTCGCAAAGTTTTAGCTGAAATACAACCCGGGTCGACAAGAACTGGTACTTTTTGTTTACCAAAGATGGTCAGGATCCGAAGACTGTCGGTCGGATCGGAGACAGCCTGGGCGGGTATACCTTCGATGGTCACTTCGTTCGAATAGATCGCCTCGGCGAATGACACGGTCCTACGAACCGCCAACGGCTCGGGAAGCTCGGTGATCGCGACACGCAGGCCGGATCGAATCAGCCGGAGTGCAACACCTGTGGCCAGATCGCCGCCGCCACGGATAAGAATTAACATGGTTTACTCGATTGGCAGGGGTCGGGACTGCCTGTGTTCGAATTGACTGATATGCGAGATACCTGCCTCCTTGATCGCAGCCAGTCCTTTATCCAGGTGCAAGCCGACCTGGTTAATTTTGTGGGCATCAGAACCGAGTGTAACACATCCCCCATCCATCTCTCGCAAACCATCCCAGGATAGTTGGATCGGGCATTAAATTTCCAGATTTGAACCGAAAACCGGCTGTATTAATATCGAGGGCTATGCCACGGTCAATTATCATGCCAAGGATGTGCCGGATCTGTTTCTCATATCGATACGGATCAAAGCCAAAGATGGGGATGGCGGTTCGGGCAGGGATATCAAGATGCGCAACGATATCAATATCAGCTGAGACAAGCATCTTTTCGACCTCATTGAAATAACTTTCATATACTTCGTCGGGCGTATGGGCACGAAAATAAGATTCGTCAAACATAAAATGCGAACCGACAAAATGGACCGATCCCAGCACATAATCAAATGGGCAGCGCGACAGGACTTCCGCGGTCTCTTCAGGATAAAGGTGTGGTTGGGCTATTTCGATACCGGAGCGAATAATAAGCCGACCCTGATATACATGCCTCAAGCGTTGTAATTCGTCCCACCAGGCTTCGACTTGCAGGAAACGAGGATGATCTTCGTACGGACCGACATCCCAGTGCTCGCTAAATCCAATTTCGGGTATGCCCAGTTGGATGGCTTTTTTGCAAACATCTTCCGGGACGCAGGAACTATCGCACGAGTATGTGGTATGAATGTGGTAGTCAAGTGGGATCATAATCCGCCGATTAAATAACAGAGACCGCAGGGAACCAGAGGGATCGCTGCGGCTCGATCGGTCCAATAATATTAGATTTTCCCGAGGCCGCGCAATACTCGTTCAGGGGTTAATGGGAAATCATCGAACCATACGCCAGTCGCGTCATGGAGTGCAGCTGATATTGCAGGGGCTACGGGAAGGAAGGGCAACTCACCGAGGCCGCGCGCCCGATAGGGACCGTTGGGTTCTGCCACCTCGATGATGACTAGATTCGACCGCATCGGGGATATCCAAAACGCTTGGAATGAGATAGGTGCTAAGCTGGTCTGTAAGGATGTGACCATTCCTGGAGATCAAGTTCTCGGTCAGCGCATAACCTTCAGCCTGGACTACTGCGCCCTCGATCTGCCCCTGGACCAGGGCTGGATTGATAGCCTGTCCAACATCATCAGCAGAGACGAGACGAAGGATTTTAATAAAACCTGTTTCGATGTCCACTTCGATCTCAACCGCCTGGGCAGCGTAGGCATACGACAGATTGGGCATGGAGTAACCGGTTTCCTTGTCGAAAGGCTGGGTCTTGGGAGCCAGGTAAGTAAATTCGGCGACTGCCGGCCTTTCCTCAGCCTCCCACTTTACCAGCGCGGCTTTCGCAGCACCTTTAATTGCATTGCCTGACATGAATGTTAACCTGGAAGCAGAGGCGCTGCCAGGGTTACCCATGGTGGCAGAGTTTGATGTGACCATGGTCACTTTTTCAAAAGGAACCCCGACCGCTTCGGCGGCAAATTGTGCCATCACCGTGTGTGCGCCCTGCCCGACTTCCGCTCCGGCATGCCATACAACAACATGATCGATCTCCGACTTTCCATGGATCTCAACATGTGCCCATGAGTTTTCCTGGTATCCGAAGCTGAAGCCGACGCTTTAAATCCACAGGCGAAACCACGTCCATGAACTTTCGTAGGATGGGAAATATTCCCTTGCCCTTTTATGTGAGTCTGATCAGCCGGTCGTGTTTGAGTCCAACCAAACCGGTCGCGCGCAGCTTCGATACAACGGACGATGGTAACGGGTCCCGGGGCAGGGGTGCCAACGTTCAAGGTATCACCATCCCGTAATGCGTTAAGGTGGCGGAATTCGACCGGATCCATTCCCAATTTTTCAGCCAGCTTATCCATCTGGAGTTCGGCCATCCATAAAGCCTGGGGCGCCCCAAAGCCGCGGAACGCAGCCGTTGGCACGTTATTGGTATAAACTCCATAAACATCTTCTTTAACGTTCGGGATAAAATATGGCCCCGTGGCAGTAATGGTACAGTTCCCGAGCACTTTATTGCTGGTGTACATGTAAGCTCCGGCATCTGCGATCACCGTTGTCTCCGCTGCCAGGAGCTTACCATCCCGGCTGGCTCCCCATTTTGTTTTAATTGTCATTGGGTGGCGCTTACCGTGCCCGATGATGGATTCCTGCCTGCTCCAGATGATCTTGACCGGTCTACGCAACCTGATCACTGCCAGGCCAAGCACGATCTGCACCGAAATATCTTCACGCCCTCCAAATGCGCCACCAATAGCGGGATATATTACACGGACCTGCTCGGCAGTCAGTCCAAGGGCATGTGCGATCGAATCCCGGTCGGCATGCGTCCACTGACCGGCGCAAGCCACGGTCAGCCGATCCTGTTCATCGAAATATGCCAGTCCGGCTTCCGGTTGCAGATAGGCGTGTTCCTGGTAAGGCGTGTGGTATTCACCTTCTACAATGACATCGGAGCGGGAAAAAGCTTCAACCACCTGCCCCTTACGGATTTTATCCAGCACGCAAATATTGGATTCGCTGATCTCAGGGTGAATACTGGGTGCGCCGGGTTTCATGGCTTCGGCAGCATCGAAGACAGCCGGCAGATCTTCGAATTTAACTTTTATCAAGGCACGTGCCTTCGAAGCAATGGCTTCTGATTCAGCCACAACGGCTGCGACCTGGTCGCCTTCACACCGAACGACATCACCAGCCACGCCAGCTGGCGCCGGAGCAGAACCTGGTCCGCATAAGACAGGCTGGTCTGGTTTTTGCAATCCATATTCGTTCACCGGAACATCGGCAGCGGTGAAAATTGCCACCACCCCGGAAACTTTAAGCTGCATCAGAGCAATCAATATTAACAACCCTCGCGTGCGGTCGCCCTGCGAACAGGATCTTCATATGCAGCATATCCGGCATAACCAGGTCGCCGGAATAGAGGGCGGCACCAGTGACCTTGTCACGAGCATCAAGGCGTGCGACGGATTGACCGATGATCGACATTGAATTTTATGAACTCCGTTCATTTCGTTGGGTGAAAGGATACCTTTGGGTTACCGTTTGTATCTTTTCCCGCTGTATTTTGTGGGTGGTGCGTCCAAGGCGGTATAGCGTGCCGGTCCCAGGACCTGGTATAAAGATGTATAGATGAGAGCGATAATGCCAGCCAATAACAGCAATATCACGAAGAAAACGATAATCGAACACCACATATTATTAAAGCTTCCGATGAAGAGAGCGATTGAACTGGTCATCTTGTACCGAAAAGCCCAAACGGGGAAATGGGCATACCCTTGTAATTGGTAAGGCACCAAGCCTGTTTTGATGACTGCGGGCGTAACAACCAGCATCAAACCGTATGAGATCAAAGGTACTATAACGATCAACAGGCAACCAATACCGCGCCAGATCGGATTCATCTCCGTGCTTACCGGGTGTTTTCATATGGTACTTTGCGTATTTTCCCATGATCTCACTCCTAATCGGCAGGATCTTTCACTTCAAGGCTTGCCCATGCTCCTACAATTTGGAGGCATCTTCAACTGCCTGCACGATCTTATAATAACCCGTGCACCTGCACAGGTTCCCTGAGATCGCCTGGGTGATCTCATCTCTAACGGGGTGTGGCCGTTCTTCCAGTAATTTTGCCGCTGACATGATGAACCCGGGCGTGCAATATCCGCACTGAACCGCTCCATCTTCTACAAAGGCTGCCTGCACCGGGTGAAGTTTTTTACCTTGCTTTTTGGTCGCTCCGGCAGCTGTTTTTTCCAAACCTTCGATTGTGACGATATCAGCCCCATCAGCTCTCGGAGCCGGAACGAGGCAAGCCATCACTGCTTTGCCGTCCAGGAAAACGGTGCATGCGCCGCATTCACCTTCCGCACAGCCTTCTTTTGTCCCGGTAAGCACGCCTTCTTCACGGATGAGCCTTAATAAAGACTTTTCGTGACCGCTCGTGAATGTATATTCTTTGCCATTGATGGTGGTATGGATGGGCGAACCATCCTGATAAGAGGCGCCAGGGAAGGTTTTGTCGGATCCTCCGCCGAGCCTTCCCCCGATAACAGAACAGGTTTCTGGGGGACGTCCATCTGCTCCTGTCCCTCTCGAAGAGTACGCATGGCGCGCAGGACCAATATACGGGTCATTGCGCGGCGATAGGCTGCCGAGCCTCGAATATCGTCGATGGGTTTGGCTGCCAACCCTGCAAGTTCGGCAGCATGGGTAATGACTTCGTTCGAAAATTCCTTTCCGGCCAGGTATGCTTCTGCATCGGCGGCGTGGATGATGATAGGTGCGACGGCACCCAGCGTAATGACTGCTGATTTGATATGACGCATCCAGAGGTCCAGGATGACTGCGGTGTTAACCAGGGAGATTGCCTGGGCGCGTCGTAGTGCCAAGTTTTATAAACGTACCGCGCCGGGTTGTCTTCAACGCCGTGAATGAGATATCCACCAGCATTTCATCAGGCAGCATCACTGTCCTGCGTACGCCTGTGTAGAATTCCTGCAGGGATACCTGCCGTTTCCCTTTTTGCGAAGCGAGGGTCAGATAGGCTCCCAGGGCCATCAGCGGGGTGATGGTATCGTTGGCGGGGCTGGCAGTGATCAGGTTGCCTGCCACAGTTGCACGGTTGCGGATCTGAGGGCGCTCCGACCTGCCAGGCGGCGCTGACCAGCGGGAAAGCCTTTTCTCGCAGGAGTTTACTGGCAACCACCGTCGTTATGCGTTACCAGCGGGCCGATATGGATGGTTCCGTCATTATCTTCGGTGATGCGATCAAACCCGGGCAAGCGGGTAATATCCACCACTGTATCGATGCCTTTGCGAACTCCGCGTTCGAGTTCGAGCATCAGATCGGTGCCGCCAGCGATCAAGCGGGCCTTTTCCCGTTTTTCTGCAAGGATCTGGAGGGTTTCTTCAACCGAAGCGGGTGTGATGTAATTTTTTCCACATGTCGTTATTAAACCACAAAGTAGCGCAAGATGCCATCTTGCGCTACTTTTAATAGGTTATATTTTATTGCTGCGCGCCGCTGCCGGTTATCGTTTCGTAGCGATGATCGTAGGTCTCTCCGGCCTGCCGGGCTAGGTCGTTCACTGCCCGGATGGCAGCCTTCAAACCATCGCCCGCGATGGCGGTTTCGACATTATCGAGCCCGCTGGAGATCTGATCCGCAAGGACAAAGAAAGCCGTATCGAAAGTATAGATCTTTGTTAGTTCCGCCTCATTGATCTTGACGGCATCGAAGAAACCCGAGTAACCATAGGAGGCATTCTTTATGCGGTCGGTAAAGGTGCGAAGTTTCAAACCAACCGAGTCAATATCATCAAGCATGTCGATCTGACCCGCTTCGGCGATGTCTTTTTGCAAGCGTGAGGTGCGCGCTGCGAGCTCGCTGTACTTTAGAGCAACCTGCTCACGCAGCAACTTGTCGGCGGCACGGCGGTTGGTGCGTTCGATGTAGCCGCTAAAGCCGGGGATGTAGGAAAGAAGTTTCTTAAAAATATCCTGTCCACCTTTGACGGTATCAAATAGATCAGTCATGTTTCCTCCTGAAGGAATAACGGCAGATAACGGTATTTCATTATACTGCCAATTGACATGGATTATCTTCTTTACAACTAGAAATACGACTTTTGAAAGAGAAAGTTGTATAATTGTGCGGAATATTGACCAGAATAAATAATCTGCAGAGGAGAAAAACATGATCGTCACCACCAAGCAACTCTTTGAAGCCGCATATGGCAAGTACGCCATTGGGGCTTATAACATCAACAACCTGGAACAGACAATGGGATTGTTCCGCGGCAACATGGACAGCCACGCTCCATTCATTATCCAGATCAGCAAAGGGGCACGCTCCTTTACGCATAAAACCATGCTGGAGGGTTTGATCCGGGCTGCTGACCAGGTATTTCCAGATGCAATCTTCGCCGTTCATTTGGATCATGGTGATGAGACCAGCTGCCTGGATTGCATTGCCAGTGGCTTTTATTCATCGGTAATGATCGATGCCAGCAGCGAATCCTTCGATCAAAATGTGGTCATAACCAAACGCATTGTGAATGCGGCTCATGCCAAGGGTATCGTCGTAGAGGCCGAGCTTGGCCAATTGGGCGGGGTTGAGGAACATGTCAAGGTGGAGGAGGCCAATGCCAAACTGACCGACCCGGACCAGGCGAAGGAATTCGTCAAAAAGACCGGCGTCGACTTACTGGCTTGTGCCATTGGAACCAGCCACGGGGCGTTTAAATTTACCGGGGTCGCAAGGATTACATTTTGACGTATTGGAGGAGATCCAGAAACGCCTGCCAGGATTCCCATTGGTGATGCATGGTTCCTCATCGGTTCCGCAGGAGGAAGTCGCCCGGATCAATGCCGCCGGCTGGAACCTTAAGGGTGCCAAGGGAGTTGATGAAAACCAGTTCAAACGTGCAGCTGAACTGGGCGTCACCAAGATCAACATCGATACAGACGGTCGTCTGGTCTGGACGCGAGTCCATCGTGAATTCTTCAGGGATTTCCCCGAGAAGTTCGACCTGCGCGATCCCGGCAAGATATTCATGGGCGAATATGCCAAGTTCATTGCCCACAAAAATGAGAAATTGGGCAGCGCCGGTCAACTCGAATCCGTTCGAAAACTTGTTAAGAAAGCCTGATCCTGGAAATGAAAGGACACGATCTATCATTCCCGAATGGGAAGACCGTGTCCCTTTATTTAATCTATCATGCCTGTATCTGACCAGGGAATTACCCGGGAGCGTTACATGCTCATCCCGCGTGTGCTTATTTTTGTGACACGTGGGCGCCATTTTCTGTTAAATAAAAGGTGCACCTGACAAACGCTTGTGGGCGAATAAATATAACGGCATTGGTGGGCATGTGGAAAAGGGGGAGGATATCCTTACTGCTGCCCGGCGAGAATTCCTCGAGGAGACTGGTTTAACCGCAGATTTATGGTTATGCGGTGTGATCGTAGTCGAAACCGGGCGAAATCCCGACGTCGGGATCTACGTTTTCACCGGAGCATGCCCCCATGGAGAACCGGTACCATCGGAGGAGGGAGACCTCGAATGGGTATCGCTTTCAAAGTTGAAGGAATTACCCGTTGTAGAAGATCTGACCGGTCTTACTGGATCATATCCGGGCGATGAAAACTGGCGATCCACCATTCTCTGCACGTTCTTTTTATGATGATAAGGAGCGTTTGATCGTAGAATTCCTAAATTAAATCCCCGGCTTTATCTGGTGCCCGGGGATTTTTGTTTGTTTTTAGAGGTAACTCACCGCCACACTGATCCGAGCGTTATCGATAATCTGGAATAAATTTCTTCTGACAACTGTCAATCGATATTTCAGCCTTATTCGCTCGGCGGCTCTTCCGTTTCTACCTTTTTGGAGGATGCCGATGAAAATACTGCAATGACCAGGCAGACCACGCCCAGGAATGCCAGTGGAGCTGCGACACAGGGTGTGACCCATAGTGTATTGATAAAGTTCCTGGCTGCAAACAACCTGAATTGTTCCATGAAAAAATTGACCGCCAAGTTCAGCCCCAGGAACAGGAAACCGACGATTGCGAAGCCTCCCAGCATCTTTTTTCCACGGGTTAATGCGATGATCCCACCGATGATGCCGACAATTTCAACCACACAGACCAGTGCCTGAACGATGTAGTGAATGATATTTAACATATCGAATTCGCTTCCCTTCCGGGGGTTATCCGATCTTATAACCGATCTTCCGCAAGAATCCTTTACGCCAGGCGATGTCATCCTCAGTCTCGATACCCTTGGGCGCAGAGCCATCAATTACGCCGAGGATACCGCGACCAAGGTCCGACTCTGGCAACAAGGACTTCGGTCGCATTGGCGGTTGCGCAAAAGATATTGCAAACTTCCGGCGTATTCTGGATCGCCTTCAGAACGTTAATCGGGAAAAATCCATTGGCCAGAAAGACGATGAAAGAATGTCCGGCGCCGATTGCCAGGGCATTCTTCTTTGCCAAATCCATCATTGTCTCGTCTGTCCCCGACCAGCGCACCAGGCATTTCCCGGACGCCTCACAAAAGGCTACTCCGAATTTAATACCCGGCACGGCATTTACCAAGGCTTCATGTACATCCTCGACGGTTTTTATGAAATGACTTTGACCGAGGATAAAATTGACTTCTTCTGGTTTATCTATATTGATTTGTTTTATCTCCATATATTCCTCCCGGCAGATCGACTGATTGATATCATACGGACATGAAATATTAAAAGGCAATCCTACTAACATTCGATCATTTCTTTTCGTAAAAAACCAGCAGCGTACTCCCGTATTTGCGCCGGTCGAATTCCTCAAGGTTCTTCAAGACCAATTCTTGGTACTCGCGCGGGTGGATTTGAACGATCACCCAGGCACCCTCGTCGCTCAACCAGCCGGGGTTATTGTCCAGCGCCAGAATGGCTTTTGACCACATTTCCTTGTATTGAGGAGGGGCAATATAAGCATATTCGAAAGCCCGGTCGGGAGTTGCTGCCAGCATGTTTAAGGCGTCGCCTCGGCGGATTTCGGCCTGTCTTTCGAAACCCCGTGGTTTGCAGGTTAGCTTTGATCGTCTCGATGGGAAGACGGTTTATTTCCGAGAAACGGACGAAGGTAGCCCCACGGCTAAGAGCTTCGATGCCGATCGCACCCGTCCCACCAAAAACATCCCACCAATTCGAATCCTGAACGTCACCAGCCAGGATATTGAACAGGGCTTCCTTTACCTTATCCGTAACAGGACGGGTTGTGTCGCCTGCCACGTCCTTCAGCTTGCGACCTTTTGCGAGACCTGAAATGACACGCAAACTCATCCTGTTCCCTCCACGCTTTGTCGGGCTGCCATAATATTCCCATACGGTGTAATGACCGGGATCACACAGCCTGTGCCAAGAATGGTCCTGTGTCGGCGCGCTGACGCGCGAGCATCCTTTGATTCTTTCAGAACTTCAGACGGACTGCCGAAGACCATTGTCTCTACACTCAATCCGCCGCATAACGCACCCGTAAAATTGTTCTGCGCATCCGCCAACGAGGTCCGGTTTCGCGATCGTGCCAATTAACGATCTGGCAAGGCATTTTCCGGGCAAGCTCAAAATAAATGGAGCTGCCATGTAGGTGAAGCATGTTGCACCAGAGTTCATGGGTAGGTTCCAGGATATACAGGTCGTTCGGTAAACCGAATTTAATGTACTCCTCCAAATTCAGCAGTCCGGATTGGGCATGCTGATTGGCAAAAAATACGCCGTCAATTCCAGTTTCAAGACAAGCTTCCACGAACTGCCGGGTGGTCTGCGCGATGGTTGCTAATCCTTTTAAAACCGCCTCCGGGTATTTTCGAATGTGAACGATGAGCGTATCTCCGCCCGCCAGGTTTTTGGCTTGAGCGAGAGGATTGAAGACCGTCTGTATGAAAGGTGTCTCCGGATCCAGTTTATTCTTTATGAACTTGAGACAATTTATTTGACCTGCGAGGTGCTTGGCTTTGCGCGGGTCTAGCACCCGCAACCGTTCCCAGTCCTGCGGTTTTTCGACCACACGTCGGGTATAACGGCGAGTACCTTCGGTGTTGCCCTCCCAGACATCTTCCGCGCCCCAATCCAGAAGGCTGAAGGATGAAGCCGGAGTGACTTTTACCAGATCGAAATCGTACTGTAGCTGGAAAGCGAGGGTAGCGGCTGCAAGGGTTTCCGGCGTCTGGTCGTCCACGGGGAAATGGCGCCAGAGGGCGATTGGCAGACGATCCATGGCAGGGTCATCCTGTAGACAGGCTTTAAGCCGTTCACGATGAGAAATGGTCATTTGGGTTCTCCATCTCGCAACATCCCAACCAGCCTGTTTTGCAATTCCGGCGAGAGACCGGGCAGGATCCTGTGCAAGGTCCTTTTCATCAATGGCGTGGGATTGTTGGATAAGGTTTCATGGAGGAAGGTTAAGGTTTCGGTTCGGGAGACATTTTCAAGACTTGCCAGAACCGCTTTCAATTCCAGTTGTGTAAGTGGTCCTGCTGATTGGATGGCTGGACGAAGGATGCGGAATACTCCGGGCAGGTTTTCGAAATGAGGATCTTCAAGGATAGGTATAAGCGCATGCATAGCCCAGGCTTGCACCGAACCAAAGAGGAGATCTGAGCCAATCTTCCAGGATCAGGAAAATACCTTCGGGGTTCTCACGTCGTAGTCGGGCAAGTGCGTCCATCAGCAGGGCTTCACGAATTTCCTTGTCTGTCGATTGTGAGAGCCATTCCGGTAAATGAGAAAGGACTGGTATTGCATCGGATGTGGGGATGCAACCAAGTAAACGCGTCTGCCAGCAGTCTAGACTTAAGGCTTTTTGCTTTCCACATAGCCTTCACCAGCACGACCGCCTCCGTCGGACGGGACTGAGCCAGGGGGTCGAGTTCGAATTGGATCTGCCGTAGAACCGGAGCTGGTGTGTGGTAGGTTGGGAGGGATAATCGTTTTACGGTCTGTGTGGAACGGATCGTCCGGTTGGTATAGTAGTCCAACACCTCGTTGAGGTCATGAAGAAAAGCCTCAGGTTCCCCGAATTTATCGGACAGACGGGCAGCCTGGGTTTTTAATCGGGCAAGGTTAATGGCTGGCATGGCAGTTAATTACCAGGATCAATACGCGGCTATCAACTTACTCATTGTAATCGACAGTCGTAACCTTCGAATCGATCTCCCGGTATAAAGCACCTAATTTATTTTGTACGGTTGCAACTGTTTCCTTAAGCGGGATGATCGACTTTTCCGCACTGGTTCGCAATTTTAAATTCAACACCGCTCTGGGCCAGTGCCCTCTCGCTGATCGTAATGCGGACCGGTAACCCGATCAGGTCGGCGTCATTAAACTTTACTCCCGGACTTTCATCCCGGTCATCGAACAACACATCGATCCCTGCTGCTTGCAGATCGGTGTACAGTTTTTCGGCTGTCTCTTCCGGTTGGCTCGAACCTTTGCCACGCAGCAGGACCATGTGGACTTGGAACGGCGCAAGCGTCACTGGCCAGATCAGGCCATGTTCGTCGTGATGTTCTTCGGCAACGCACGCCAGCAGGCGACCGACACCAATTCCGTAGGATCCCATGATGACCGGTTTTTGCTGCCCGTCCTTATCCAGAAAAGTGCAGCCGAGCGCTTCCGAGTAACGGGTGCCTAGTTTGAATATATTACCGACCTCCACCCCGCGTTCCATCCGTAGAGGCGAGCCACATACCGGGCAAGCATGACCCTCTTCCGCCGCAGAGATATCGGTGACGATCTCAGCCTGGTAATCACGCGGATAGTTGGTATTGAGCAAGTGGTAGCCATCGATGTTGGCTCCCGCCACCAGGTTGGGGGAGACGGGGATCACATCATCCACGACGACAAGGACGTTCTTTAAACCGACCGGGGAGGCATACCCGGGAACTGCGCCAACTGCCACTATTTCATCTGCGGTTGCAGGTCGCAAGTCTCGTGCGGTGATGGCATTGGCGAGCTTGGTCTCATTCAGTTCCATATCGCCGCGCACCACTGCAAAAATGAACTTCTCCTGCAATTCTTCTCCGTTTGGGATGGTAGCCATAAAGAAAACAGCTTTGGCAGTTTTAGCCTTGGGCACTCCGAGGAATAATGCCAGATCATCAATGGACTTGCACTCGGGCGTTTTCACTTTTTCAACAGGTTTGAGTTCTTCGGATGCAGCCGGATTCTTTTGGAAACGGGCAACCTGGCGGTTGGCAGTGTAATCACCCCTGGGGCATAATAAAAGTGTATCCTCGCCGATCGGTGTCAGGTACATGAACTCGTGCGCCAGTTTACCGCCCATCATGCCACTGTCGGACTTGACCGTGGTCACATCCAGACCGCAGCGATGGTAGATGTTAAAGTATGCCTGGTAATGAGCGCGGTATTGGGCATCCAAGCCGTCAAAATCTGCATCCAGACTGTAACTGTCTTTCATCGTGAACTCACGGACCCGGATCAATCCGGCGCGCTGGACGTGGGTCATCCCGCCACTTGGTCTGGATGTGGTAGACAAGCCTGGGCAGTTGTTTGTAGGATTGGATTTCCCGACTGACCAGGTCTGCCACCACTTCCTCGTGAGTCATGGCGAGTACCATGTCGTGATCGTTCTTGTCCTTAAAGCGCCCCATTTCGGAACCGATCTGGAACCAGCGCCCGGTTTCTTTCCAAAGTTCTGCCGGTTGGACTACCGGCATGGTAAATCTCCTGCCCACCGATTTTGTCCATCTCCGTACGGAGGATGGCTTCAATTTTTAACATGGAGCGCTTGGCAAGGTGCAGATATGAAAAGATCCCAGCTCCAAGAGGACGAATCAACCCGGCCTTAAGAGCAGATTATGGCTTACCACTTCTGCATCAGTCGGGGCTTCCCGCAAGGTTTGCCCGAACAGCTGGCTCATTTTCATGTGCTTCCTCCCGTAACGAACTTTCTAATAATATTTTCCTTCACTTGACATCCAGCCTGTATGGGACTATCGTGCCAGCCTTGTGTTAATAAGCCCGTGCGAAATAGACTTTTTTCCTGGCATCCTCACCGCAAACGATGCATTTACCTTTTGCATCTTCCTGGTCCAATGGCATGCAACGGGTGGTAGCCTTCGTGTCTTCCTTGACCTTCGCCTCACACTCGGCAGACTCGCACCAGTACGAGTAAGCCCAGCCCTTCAGGAGGGCTTCCTTCAATTCGTTGTAATCCTTCGGATCGAAGATGTGGCTATCCCGGAAGGCGGTCGCGCGGTCCAGAAGAGATTTCTGGATATCGACCAGAAGATCATTAATCGTCGACCCCAGCCCCGCCTGTGGGACAAAGGACTTGCCTTCTCTGCCGGGTTTGTCCCGGCGGGCGATGGCGACTGTGCCCTTCTCCACATCCTTGGGTCCGATCTCGATGCGCAGCGGCACTCCGCGCATTTCCCAATCGTTGAACTTGAAACCGGGGGTGACCTCGGTACGGTCATCCACTTTTATTCGAATGCCGGATGCTTTACATTCGGACTCGATGCGATCAACCGCCTCCTTCACCGCAGCTGTTTCAGCATCAGACTTAAAGATTGGCACGATGACCGCCTGGATGGGGGCGAGCCGGGGCGGCAGGATCAGACCCTGGTCATCTCCGTGGGTCATGATGACGGCGCCGATGACACGCATGCTAAGTCCCCAGGAGGTGGTCCAGGCGTATTGCAGCGTGTTATTCTCATCCAGGAATTGGATGTTGAATGCCCTGGCAAAGTTCTGCCCGAGGAAGTGGGAGGTTCCCGACTGCAAGGCACGCGTATCGCCCATCATGGCTTCGATGGTGGTTGACATGCTTGCACCGGCAAATTTCTCAGCCTGCGATTTTATACCAGCGATAACAGGTAAGGCGGCTTCTTTAATGGCGAAATCGGCATACACCCCGAGCATGCGCATGGTTTCTTCGCGGGCTTCCTGTTCCGTCGCATGGGCGGTATGACCTTCCTGCCAGTAGAATTCGAGTGTGCGCAGAAATAAGCGTGTGCGCAACTCCCAACGAACCACATTGCCCCATTGGTTTATCAAAACCGGCAGGTCGCGGTATGACTTGACCCACTTCGAGTACATCGAACCGATGATGGTCTCGGAGGTCGGGCGCACAACGAGCGGCTCTTCGAGTTTTTCTCCGCCGCCGATGGTGACTATCGCCAGTTCGGGAGAAAAACCTTCCACGTGTTCCTTCTCCTTTTCAAGGAAGGACATAGGAATAAAGAGTGGAAATGCGGCGTTGACATGACCGGTCGCTTTGAAACGGCTGTCGAGCGCTGCCTGCATATTTTCCCAGAGCGACCAGCCGTACGGACGCACGACCATGCAGCCGCGCACCGGAGCATAATCTGCCAATTCGGACCGGAGAACGATCTGGTTGTACCACTCGGAAAAATCTTCATTGCGTGGGGTGAGTTTTTCTTCTGACATAAGGACCTCTGGATAAGGAATGGTGGACTTTGAATAAAAAGTTCGTTGCATCAAGTCATTTTGACTTGGATCTGTTCGATTGCTTCGCGGTTGGTGTCCGCATATCGCAGCAGTTGGCGCTGGTTGGCAGGAATATATTCATTAAAGGAATTAAATAACGATTCCATCACTGATTTCCAACCGGCTCCCAATAAGATCAGCGGTTTGATTGGCAGAGAGCGGACAATCATCAAATTCCAGGTCAGGGAAATCTCGGTCAGAGTGCCGGGACCGCCCGGTAATGCAATGGCTGCATCACAGCCGCGTATTAGCTCGTTCAGGCGTTCCTGCATGGTGGCGAAACGGCGTTCTTCCCGAACCCAGCGGTTGGGTTTTATGGAACGCCATCTCTCGATCTCTTCACAGGTTACTCCGATGACGTGTCCACCTGCTTCATTTGCCCCGCGGCTGACTGCTTCCATAGTTCCAATATAACCGCCGGTCAACACGGTATGCCCGGCTTTTGCAAGCAGGCAGCCAAGCTCAATGGCTTCCTGGTAATCAGTGGAACCGGGTTGGGGGAGAGAACCGCCGAAAACAGTGATATTCATTTAAGAACCTGTCGATCTCATTTTATTCATCCCAATTTCGGGAGGCGTTTTTTTCCAATTTCTTCAGAACAGCCTTTTCAAGATCGATCCCGGTGACCGAAGCCAGTTGAAAGAGGTACAGAGCCACATCTGCCAGCTCCTCTCCCAGTTCATCCATATCTTTTAATTTATCACTCCATTGGAAGTGTTCGAGGACTTCATTTGCTTCCAGGCTCAGTGAGATTGCCAGGTTACGGGGGATTTGGGGACGTTTGCTGCCCGGTAAATACCATCCCTTTGAGCGGACGAAATCATTCATTTTGTCGGTAAGGTTTTGAATATCCATATTTACCTCAGCAACAAGTTTTGATCGATTGGATACTGTAAACAAAAACGGCTCGCCAGGTCTGGGAGCCGCCGATGAATATGACGAACTGAACCTATCCAGACCAGTCAGGTTTACCAATGCGAGGGGACGGGAGCGGGTTCAATTTCATGGCGTGATTATACCTGATTAAAAGCGGGGTGGAATACATTTTACATTCAATCTTTTCCATACCCGGCAACCAGTCGAATAGAGCCAAGGATGCCCTGATCTTTATCCCCGATATGAAGACCCTACACAACACAACCGGAGTTTTTTCGCCTTTTTTATAACCCAAAATTATGTATGATAAAAGTAAAGTAGAATTGATAAAGTATTGCGGAAATCCTATGCCACCCTTTCTTCAATTCCTGATTTGCAGACTGCTGGCGATCCCCATCTCGTTTCTCATCATCACCATGCTGCTGTATGCCGGCGTGATGATGACACCACCCGAATTACGTGCAGAATTGTATTTCCCAAACACAAATGCACCACTTACAGATATTCAACGCGCCCATATTATCCAAAACATCATCGTAAAGTATCACTTGCGCGATCCGTACCCGATCCAATACGCGCTCTGGTTAAAATCGATTTTTCAAGGTGAATGGGGTTACAGTCCGACACTGGCTCAGAATGTTTTACCGGCTTTGATCCAACGGATGCCAGCCACTGCCGAATTAACCATTTATTCCATACTTTTCTTTGTAACGGTAGGACTGGTGAGTGGCGTCCTCGCTGGTTGGAAGCAGAACCGTGCGTTCGATAATACCTTCCGATTTTTCGCGTTCGTGGCGACATCTTTCCCACCGTTCATCCTGGCGATCCTCCTTTTAGCCATCTTTTATGTAAATTTACACTGGTTCGCTCCAGGGCGGATCGACATGATGTTTCACTTCCAAATGATTGATTCCGGATTTCGAACGTTTACGGGCTTGCTTACGATCGAACTCTTTACTGAATGGGCGTACCGACATATTTCTCAATTCATTGCAGCATTTGGCTATGCCGGTCTTTACATTGAGCCTATTCCATTGGGCTACCCTGGGGCGCATCACGCGGTCGACCATCATCATGGAACGTCATAAAGAATACATTATTGCGGCGCAATCTCATGGTCTGACAGAACGGAGGGTGTTATGGGGACACGTTTTTTGGAATACTCTGGCACCTTCGTTCACAAGCGTGGCTTTATCCGTGGCGTCGCTGATTACCGGGGTATTCGTAGTCGAAATCATTTTTAACATCCAGGGTGTTTCAGATATCATGGTCAAGGCGATGCAATTAGTGCCGGATGCGCCGTCTGCGTTGGGATTTAGTTTGTTCAGTATCTTGATCGTTTTAACACTGATGTTTATCCTGGATATCCTGCAGGCAGCTTTCGATCCGCGTGTGCAGGAGGAGATCATCAAGTGAAGACCCGCTACCGGCGCTTTTTTTCTAAATGGCGGAACTGGCTTGCCACGATTCTCGTGTTGATATTCGTGTTTGTTTCCATTGCGGCTCCACTACTCTCTCACGACGACCCTTTAAGACCGGGACCCTATAAAGTTGTCGGGAGGGTGAGCGACCTGGAACCCAAACCTCCCAGTGCGAACGCTCCCCTGGGGACTCTGCGAAACCAGATCAGCGTGTACCATTTACTGATCTGGGGGACGCGAGGTGCCATGGAATTTGGGTTGATCGTTGCCATCAGCGCAGCCGTGCTGGGGATTCTTATCGGAGCGACCGCTGGTTATGCCGGGGGTGTTGTCAACCGCTTCTTCATGCAAGTAACCGATGCGTTTTTAACTTTTCCGGTTATCGCTGGTGTGGTTTTATTGAACCAATTATGGCTTAATGCTTTGGTTACCAGCGGTGGTTCGATAGTGCCTGGAGTGGGGGGAACTTCCCTGTCGCCAGGGGGGGCGGTAATCGGACTTTCCAATAATGTGTTCAATATGAATCCGGGGATCCTGATCCAGGCTGTCTTATCACATATCGATCCCCTGATCATCTGTTTGGTTTTTTTCTCCTGGATGCCTTATGCCCGTCTGGTGAACACCCTGGTGATCGAGCTCAAACAAACTGATTTCATCCTTGCTGCACGTTCAATCGGCGTGAGACCCGGGAGAATACTTTACCGGCATGTACTACCCAATGCGGTAACACCAGCCGTCGTTCTCCTGACCCGGGACGTAGGCAGTTTTGTGATCTTCCAGGCTACATTGACTTTTATTGGGTTGGGCGGTGGCTCATTGTGGGGGTCTCTGCTTGCGAATGGACGTAACTGGATCCTTGGCCCAGGGGGAAGCATCTTCACGTACTGGTGGGTTTTTATCCCCGCGACCCTGGCGGTAATTCTTTTTGGAATAACATGGAATCTGTTTGGAGATGGCTTGGGCGAATTATTGGATCCGTATAATCGATGACCTTTTTATTCGGATTGCAAGTCTTGTTTATTACTTACCGCCAATATCTCGACTATCTCTTGAAGTTTCCACAACCATTAATGTAAAGAAGCCTTGCCAGCAACCGGGGGATTAGAAAAAAGGTTGAAAACCTATTCAATATATTTTCGAAGTAGTGCCAGCACCCGGGTGGAATGGTCCATCCTACGGTTTCCTGGTTTTCGCCAGGTGCTTGAAAGCGGGAAATAAACCGTACGACTGGTCCTCGGTCCGAAATCCCATAATCCTTCATCATCACACTGGCCCCACAGCCACTTGATGGCATTATCCGCCAGGAACTGCCAGCTTCGGAATTGGGATAAGATTTCCAAAGACTTTAGCCACTGGTTTATGTGGAATCGGTCAGGGTGACGAATATTTGCGCCAAGGTATCCGATTCCGTTTTCGTTGTTCCAGATCCAGTCCACAATCTGCCGGTCGAGTGTTACCGGGATCAGATCGCGCCTTGCACCGAGCAGTGTAAGAACGTAGCGGCTCCGTAGGTAAACGATTTTCAATCCACTCGTTTCCTTGTGTGCGCGGATTTCTCTCTGTTGGTCGTAGATCCCATCCACGAAAGATCTTTGTGCGATTTCCATCCAGTAATTCCGCACCCTGGTCAGCGCAGGGTGGGATGGATCCACCTGGGCAAGCGTTCCCGCGCTGATTGCCTCCACCAAGATTGGCCAGCCCTCTGATCTCTCCTGCCGGTCGGACCACTGTGCTTTTCCATCCAGGATGTCTTGTATATAGCTGATCGCGTGGGTCAAGATCGGGGCGTCTTTATCCAATCCAAGGGCGAGTGCCCGGCGGATGGCGGCCTCGGTTGTGGGGATTTTGGTTTTGATCCGGGAGTTTTGTGAATGGAACCGTCCCCATGAACCATCAGGATGCTGCTCATGGGCCAATTCCAGGACCCAGCGGTTTTCTGTCAACCCCGAGTTCAGTGGGATAAGTTGCGGGTCAGCCTTATCCAGTATTATGACATCACGGAGCAACCTGAGCCTGACGGTCAGGTCCGGGCTGGAAGCTAGGATTTGCCATGCCAACCCCGAAATTTTATCCTTCTCCATGGTGCCATTTTCATTCATTATCATCACTGGAAGAAAGTTTTTTCGGCGGGATTTTTTCCGGATGCAGCCACCGCGGTAGATAGAAGACGAGCCCGCTTATGCAGACGGCAGCCATTGATGCCACCAGGTATGTCCAGCCTATCGAATGGTCTGCAAGCAAACCTCCAGCTACCAGAAAAAAGGCAGCATACGCCAGTGAACCGGCCACCACTCCACGCAGCAATTGCGCAACCGCGTCTGCTCCTTGCTGGCGGTGGGTAAAGGCTGCAAACACAGAACCGTAGATAGGTAAAGGTGCAATCAGGCCGCTCAGGTGTGGACCAAGGCTGTCTGCAAACGTTGTCAAGACCAGCAGGAATGTCGTGGCAAGGATCATCCGGGCAGGCAGATCCCAGGCTGGTGGGATGAACGTCTCATCGCCAACTTTTCCTTTGGGCATAAGCAACAGGGTGAACGGAATGGCGACTCCCAGCAGCAAGACAGCCGACAGAAGCGTCAGGGTGAATTGATTCCAAATGAATGTGGCGACCATGAAAGCGCCAAGAGCCATCAGCAGGCTTCCAAGCCAATTAGTGCGCCGCGCCGCCAGGCTATATATCAGGCAGAAGATGCAAACGGATACCTGTCCTGCCAGGTTGCCGGTGGCTGACCGGATGGCAAATCCAGCCCCGTATTGCAGTGCAAGGAAGACAGAGATCGGACCGGATGTCAGTGGTAAACCCATCAGCATTCCGCTGACGGTCGGTCCCCACCTGCGACCCGCCAAGGTGACTGCGCCGATGAAAAACGGCGTGACAATTAATTTAAAGACAAGGATCATTTTTATTTTCCGCACGTCCGTTATTTTGCCATGCTGAGGGCAGCTAGGGCCATGTGCTACAATTATATCGATTGTTGGGATTCAGCCATGACTAATTTGCACCCGCAACCATCCAACCTGCCTTTCAGCTTACTAAAATCGCTGACCACGGACCAGAAGACTTTGCTCCGTCGTGTGGCTGGCGAAGCATCCCACATGCATCTCCCGCTTTACCTGGTTGGTGGCGTCGTGCGTGACATCTTACTCGGACGACCGGCCACGGATCTGGACCTGGTCGTTGAGGGGGATGCCATTGGGTTGGCGCGTAAGCTGGTGAAAAAATATGGTGGCAAGCTGACCATCCATTCCCGCTTTGGTACTGCGCAGTGGTTCCTGCCGGTCGCACTGGCGGATCCCGGTTCCCGCTTTGCGATCCTGGATCTGACCTCGACCCGCTCAGAAACTTATCCGCATCCCGGGGCCCTGCCGTCCGTGCGGAGGGAAATATTTCCGATGATCTCATGCGCCGTGACTTTACTATTAACACCCTGGCGATTCGACTTGACGTGGATGGAGACGGCGAAATCCTGAATGAGCACGGAGGCTTGGAGGACCTGCGGAAGGGGATCATACGCACACTTCACCCACGTTCGTTCGTCGATGACCCGACACGCCTCTTCCGCGCCGTTAGATACGAGCAACGCTATGGCTTCCACATTGATCCGCAAACCGAGACGCTTATATCTGGAGCTCTGCGGGGGATAAAACGGCTGTCTGCAGAACGTGTCCGTCACGAGTTGGACCTGGTCGTGGAAGAGCAGCTGGCACCGGCGATGCTCACGCGCCTGGCAAAGTTGGAAATCCTGGCGGCTGTTCACCCTTCGCTGGGTTGGAATGCGCATACCCAGGATCGATTTCGGACCGCGGCTGCGGCTATACAGGAATACGACACCCATCTCTCCCCGCGTGCTAGCCTGGGTGCTTTGGTTGATGGACGTTTCCCGCAGCCGACTGACGAGCATCGATAAACGCCTGCATTTTGAGGCTCGTACGCGAGATGTTTTATTGGCTGCTTCAGCCTTATATGCTGAAATTGATTCATTTTCTGGAAAAACCCCGAGCCGCATTGTGGCAAAGCTGGATAAATATCCCATTGCTGCGATCCGGGCTGTCTTTCTTTCATTGCCAGCAGATATCCGGCGGGAGAATTTGAAAAACTATATCGAAACCTGGCGCCACGTCAAGCCCAGGACGAGCGGGGACGATTTACTGGCTATGGGACTTCCACCTGGTCCGCATTTCCAGACCATCTTACGACGCCTGCGCAACGGCTGGCTGGACGGGAGTTTGGAAACAGCCCGGGACGAGAAGGCGCTTCTTGAAAAATTGATCAAAGGTGACTGGGGAATATCTAGATAAAAAAAGTCATTCCAAACAACCAAATAATCGTTGTAAAAAATACGACCCACTCCAGGATCGGCAGCAGCCAGATGTGAGGCCGTTCCGGCGTCACTTGAGGATCGAGCGATTCATCCGATCTATGCTTCCGTTGCCTGATCGTCAGCAAAAGTAGAAATGCAGCATAGGCCCCAAAGCTCAACAGGCTGAGCAGGTTAGCAGCCTGAGGCACCAGCTTATTTCCTTCAGGCTGGAATACGATCGCCAGACCGAAAAACACGACCATGACCAATCCGGCTCGGAAAAAGGACATGGCAGCCCAGGAATGAGCCTGCATGTTGTTCATCGGAAAGATCCCAACAGCGCTCACCGCCAAAGAGGCAATGATACCGGTGGTTGCCCCCAACCAGCCCGGCAAGCTTTTGAAAAGCAGTCCCAATCCGACCATGTATGGCAACAGCACCAGTCCGCCAATAACAAATCCGACGTTGAATAACCTGGCTGCTGGTGATACACCCACTTCCCCCAACTCAGAGATGAAATGGTTCAGCAGGGATAAACGCTCTCCCTGCCGACCTTGATACCATAAAGAGGAAGTCCCGATTGCCAAGACAACCAGCCCGGTTCCCACCAGGCCAAAGATTGGAAAAATCTGCAAGAACATGGAGATATTATAGCTGGCATTCTACTTGGTTTGTAATTGATCCAGCAAGGCTGCACCGTGTAACCCATTATTCCGTGCTTCCCTTCCCTGGGTCACGAGAAACCAAAGGCGTAATTCCTCCTCCCCTTTTTGGAAAACTACGCCGATATATCCAGGCTGCTGACCAGGTACATTCCCCGGCGGGAAACGATCCAAAACGACCAGGATACGTTCGAGTAAATTGCCTAACAATTCTTTGTTCTTCAGGTCAGTTACATCCACCGTTACCGAGAAATCTGTTTCCAGGGTTGCAAAAGAATCTGCCTGGTTGGTCAAGGCGGAATAACAATTTTCTCCATATGCTTCAGCCCTGGCATTGATGCCGGATAAACCGGCGGATTCCATGGCAGCTTGCACCTGGGAGGTAAGGTCTGGCAAGGGTTGGGTGGCCCAATTAAAATAACACGGTAGTGTGTCCGGGGTATCGCTCGCATCTGGAGTAGCGGTGGGGGAAAAGCGTTGATATTTACAGGAAACAAGCACCAGTACCATGAGCAGTGAATACAATTTTCGCATCTTATCGCCCTATGTGGAAAATAATTGAATGTTTTTCGTTCTATCCTTTCGACGTCAATAAGGGCTAATTTGTTTCCACTACTAAAATCTGCAGGGTCATTATATTCTCCCATGTATTATAGAAAAAACGCCATCACGATTATTTCGTGATGGCGGAGTGCCATGTTATTATATTAGCCTTTCAAATCTGTAGAAAGAAAAGGTTTCGCCTTCGGTACCCGTTGGCGGGAGGCGATGATCCAGGCGACGATGATCTGCCCGTACATCCGCAACTTCCAGATCTTTCCCGGCCAATATCCACCGCGTTCCGGACGGATCTCACTGGAGGGATGCCAAACCCCTTTCAACGGTACCTTGCGAGTGCGATAACCTGCCTGGTGGGCAGCGATACTCAAAGCTACTTCGAAACCATATCCGGCGGCTGCTTGCTCGGAAATATATTTGAAAAGATCGGCGCGCAGCCCACGTTGACCGGTCAGGAAGGGGGTTAACCAGTGAGAGAGATCAGTGTTGAAATGCCCGCCCCAAAAAAGTCCCAGGGTCATGTCGGCGCGATTATCGAGAACCGGTACCATCAATGCCCGCAGGTGACCTGGCGTCAGGTTCTTAAGATCAGCATCGAGCAGAAGGATGAATCGGGCGCTCGTGGCGGCAAACCCGGTTAATATGGCCTGTCCCTTACCATGATTGGTGTCGTGCTGAATCACGCGCATGCGCTTGTCGCTTGCAGCCATTGTGCGCATGATCTCAATTGTTGTGTCGTGCGAGCCGTCGTCCACCAGGATGATCTCATCCAAGATTTCCGTCCCGTGCAGCACCTGGATGACTTCAGCAATATTTCTTTCTTCGTTATAAGCTGGGAGGATAGCTGCGGTTAGTGGATTGCGCGGCTGGGTTGGTGATTTAAACATAATCTCCACCTTTCCGATGAGCAGAGTATAACATATCGGCTGGCTAATACCCGCAATGACGGATTCCGGGTAGTTAAACCAGTATACGCAGTATTATCGATCCTGTTTCAATCAAATTTACCGGTTTTTATTGATTTCAACGCAATCCTGCGGGGATTCTTTTGTTCACCTTTCAAAGTTAGGTATAATTCCCCCATTCAATTTCCTATCGGAGCCCTGCATGATCAAGAAACTCACCGGCACACAGATTCGCCAGACTTTTATTGACTTTTTTGTCGAAAACAAGCATACCTTCGTTCCATCTGCCTCACTGGTCCCAGGAGGGGATGCCACCCTGCTCTTCACGAATGCCGGTATGGTTCAGTTCAAGGATGTCTTCCTGGGCACCGACAAGCGACCTTATACGCGTGCGGTTGATTCCCAAAAAGTGTTGCGCGTAGCCGGCAAACACAATGACCTTGACGAGGTCGGCCGTGACGATATTCACCATACCTTCTTTGAAATGCTCGGGAACTGGTCGTTCGGCGATTATTATAAGAAGGAGGCTATTGCCTGGTCGTGGCAATTGTTGACCGATGTGTGGGGGCTGCCCGCGAACGATTATATGCAACCTGTTTCAAGGATGATAAGGGCAACATCCCCACCGACAGCGAAGCGGCTGAGATCTGGAAGGATCAACCCGGAATGGACCCAGCCCACATCCTCTACTTTGGGCGAAAGGAAAACTTTTGGGAAATGGCCGAAACCGGTCCATGCGGACCATGCTCTGAGATCCATTTTGACCGGGGCGAGCGGTTTGACAACCTGGCTGGTAAACCGCACCGCTGTGGAGTCAACGGCGAGTGCCAGCGTTACCTCGAGCTGTGGAATAACGTTTTCATTCAATATAACCGCATCGACAAGGATACCCTCGAGTTGTTGCCCGCGAAGCACGTGGATACCGGGATGGGATTTGAGAGGATCGTCTCAGTCATCCAGGACGTGGACTCCGATTACAAGATCGACCTTTTCAGCGGGGCGCTTGACGCCGTCCGGTCATTGACCGGCAACTCGGTGGAAAAAATGTACGCAAACTTTACGCCCTACCGGGTCATCGCTGACCACGGGCGGGCGGCAGCCTTCCTGATCGCCGACGGGGTTGTGCCGGGAAATATCGGGCGGAACTATGTTTGCAGGATGATCATTCGCAGGGCAGCCCGCTTCGGCACGAAGCTGGGTCTGCATGAACCGTTCCTCGCCAGGGTTGCGGAGGCTTTCATTTCGGCATACGGTGACTTCTATCCTGAACTGGTCAGGAACCGCGAGACGATCCTCGATAACCTGACCCGTGAGGAGGTCCGCTTTGCCCGCACAGTTGAATCCGGCACGGCTTATTTGCAGGGAATGCTGGATGAACTTAAGAAGTCCGGAAAAAAGGTGCTGGATGGTCGTTCAGCTTTTGAGTTGTACGCCACATACGGTCTGCCTTTCGAGATCTTGCGTGACATTGCCCGCGAACAGGACCTGGACGTTGACGAAACCGGATTCCAAGCTGCCATGGGTGAACACCGCATTGCCTCCGGCGGCGGGAAGGCCATGGGCCGCATGGGCGGCGAGGACGCTGAGTTTTACTCGAAGATCTTTAAGGATCTCCAAAAAAATAATACCCTAGGCAAGAATGGTGTGGAATACAACCCATACGATCTTCTGCGGGTCGAAGGTAAGTTGCTGGCGCTGGCTAATGAAGGTCAGTTGTTGACCGAAGCAGGAGCCGGTGACCGGGTCGAAGTGTTGTTGCCGCAGACTGGCTTCTATGTCGAATCAGGCGGCCAGGTCTCAGACTGCGGGATCATCCGGGCGAAAGATGGTTCATGGGAGATCGAAGTGGATGGGATGCGCAAGCCTGCCCCTGGGATCATCATCCACCAGGGTGAGGTGCTATTCGGGCATCCCAAAGCCGGGGATATGGCTATTGCTGAAGTGGATGAGGTCCGCCGGCATGATATCCGCCGTAATCACACCGCTACCCATCTCCTGCATGCAGCCCTGCACCAGGTATTGGGAGATAAAGCCCGGCAGGCAGGTTCACTGGTGGCTCCCGACCGTTTCCGTTTTGATTTCAATCACCCCGAGGGTATAAGTCCTGAGCAGGTGGAGCGTGTGGAAAAACTGGTCAATGATGCAGTTGCTGCAGATTACCCCGTGATGGCGGTCAGCAAATCACGTGACCTGGCAGTAGCGGAAGGAGCCATGGCGTTATTCGGCGAGAAATACGGCGATGTGGTCCGTACCATTACCATTGGTGACAATTATTCGTACGAGTTGTGCGGCGGTACGCACCTGGACAGGACCTCCGACGTAGGCGCATTCATTATCTTATCTGAGGGCTCGGCAGCCGCCGGAGTGCGTAGGATTGAAGCGGTGACCGGACGCGGGGCATACGAACTGATCGCCCAGCGTTTCAAGCTGCTCAAGCAAGCGGCTGCTCAGCTCAAATCCGGTCTTGATGAAGTGCCACAAAAAACCGGGGAGCTTGTTGATGAAATGGCTGCAGCCCGAAAACAAGTAACCTCGCTCAGGACAGAAAAAGCTCTGGACGGTTTCAACGTCGAGCTGGAGAACCCGGAAAAAATCGGTACTGTCCAGCTCGTGGCAGCCTACTTGCCCGGAACTGACAGGGAAACGCTTGGGAAGTTGGCGGATAGCTTCCGGCAGAAATACCCCCAAGCGGGAGTGTGCGTAATTGGAACGGTCTCGCCTGAGGGGCAGGTGATCGTCATGGCGGCAGTAACCCAGGATTTGATCAAAAAGGGAATTAAAGCGGGCGACCTGGTTGGGCATGTTTCCCGTCAGCTTGGCGCCGGTGGTGGAGGAGCTCCTCACCTTGCATATGGAGGCGGCCGGGATGCGACAAAGCTACCCGATGCTCTCGCCAGCGTGAAAGACTGGATCGCTGAAAAAAACAAGTAGGGATGCGGTCTTTATAAATTTATATTCGTTAATTATCTCTCCCGTATGGAAATTCGACATTACGGGAGCGTTTTTTTGGGACATTGTTGATGACCAAATTGGAGAAAGATCGTGACATTCTTCGCCGGCTTGCCGATCAACAGGCTAATATTGCAGCATTGCTGGTTCACCGGTCAACCAGCCTCGCCTGGGACCACCTGAACCGGTTAGGCAAAGGCCGGCCCATGGTCTGGATCAACGAGATTCCATGGCACGAAATGGAGACTAATGACGAACTGACCCTCCAAACAAGCGATGGATTCTGCCGCGGCGTGGAGGAAGAACTTCGCAGGACCATCTACCAATGGAACCATATGCGCTGTGACATGGTAGTGGAACCAAAGTTCCATTGCCCCCTGGTCATTCGAGATACTGGTTTAGGTATCACCGAAAAGAAACTCACCAGCATAACCGATAAGACGAGCGATATCGTCTCGCAGCATTTTATCCCACAGATCCATTCTGAGGCGGATATAAGCAAGATCCAACTACCTGAAATTACCCTGGATGAAGAACAGACCAATGCGAACTACGAGCGATTAGTGGATCTGTTCGGCGACCTGCTCCCGATAGAGAAGTGCGGAGTTCGGGATTTTTGGTTCGCACCCTGGGATCTGCTCGTGACCTGGTGGGGAGTCCAGGAGGCACTGACGGACTTGATCGATCGTCCGGAGTTGGTGAAGCTTGCCATGGAGCGCCTTCTCGCGGCTTTTTTATTCCGTCTCGACCAATATGAACATTTGGGTCTGCTCTCTCTGAACAACACGAATATGCGGGTTGGTACCGGGGGTTTGGGCTTCGAAGCTGACCTGCCGGTAGCGGGTTTTGAGCCGGCACACGTGCGCACCCGCGACCTGTGGGGTTCTTCTGCGGCACAGATCTTCGGTTCGGTTTCACCAGCGATGCACGAGACTTTTTCTTTACAGTATGAACGGCGCTGGTTGGAGAGGTTCGGGCTGTCTTATTATGGTTGTTGTGAACCATTACATAAAAAGTTGGACATCCTGAAGACCATACCCAATCTGCGTAAGATCTCGATAAGTCCCTGGGTAAACCTGGATGAAGCGGTTGATGATGTGGATGACCGATACGTCCTATCCATTAAGCCCAACCCGGTCATATTTGCTTCCGATCATTGGGACCTGGAATCTAGCCGGTGGTCGTTACGCCAATTACTGGAAAAAACTCGCGGGTGTGTGGTGGAGATCATCATGAAGGACATCAGTACTGTTCGCTATAAGCCCCAACGCCTTTGGGAATGGAGCAGGATGGCAATGGAGGTTGTTACCGAATAAACAAAAATCCAGAGGCTCACCGGAATCAATTCCGGGAGTTTGTTAACATGAACCAGCAGCAGCACACCCAGACAACCAAAATAGTAAAATAGATAAAGTTTATCTGATAGGACTGTTTACTCATTGAAAAATCTGCCATTTGGTATTAGAGTACAAGGCAAGGTTTTTTTATTGCTGTTCTATCGAAAGGAGAAGCATGTCACGCCTTAAGCTGTTTTTACTGTTAGCACCAACTCTTTTCCTGGCAGCCTGCTCTGGCATTGCAGGCCTCAGTCCAGCAACCCAGACTTCCCTCCCGATAATAATCCCTGCAGACACCGTGACGTTGGAACCCTCAGCGTCCCCGACATCAACAATGACACCCACGCTGGCTCCTAGTGCTACTCCAGTCCCTCCAACGTCAACTGCCACCACCAATTCGGCCAATGCTACTATGGATGCATACCGCATCGCCATGGCGGCTATGGCAGGGTCTGCAGGTTACCTGGAGGGAGTAGGTGAATATCTCCATCCGGTTGGCACACCGGTGACGACCTGGAATGGGGTGCCGGTCATGTCGCAAGCCACTTCCGGACAGGAATTCAGCAAGTATGTGTACAGCTACGTTGCAACCGCCACGCTCACCCAGGCAATCCAGTATTACGACAGCCATGCCAGTTCACTGGGCATTCCGACACATACAGGATCAGGTTCCGCTGGAACAGGATCTAATGCCAATCATTTCAGCGCATATACTTCCTTTAACCTTTCTCTTTTCGTCACATCGTTTGATAATGACACCAGTCATGTGATCGTGGTCATATCAAAGTATCCGTGACAACCGAATAATTCTGTTACCACCAGCCAGGAGGAAAGAAAACGTCATGTTCGAGCATCGTCATGAACCCTTGCTCCCGCGGAAAGCTTTTTTACGCCGGATGGCTCGTTATACCGCTGCCGCGCTTTTGATCATTCTCGGTTCACTTTTTATCGGCATGGTCGGATATCACCTTTTCGAAGGCTTGGGGTGGACGGATTCTTTCGTTAATGCAGCCATGATACTGGGCGGCATGGGACCAGTCAACACCCTGCATACCGTAGCTGGTAAACTCTTTGCAGGTGTGTATGCGCTCTACGCAGGACTGGTCTTCCTGCTGGTGGCAGGAGTACTCTTCGCCCCACTCTTTCACCGTTTCCTCCATCACTTTCACTTGGAGATGAACTCAAGAACCACAAAGAAAAATGAGGCAGATTGAGATTTGATCATTCAAAGCCAGTAGTCATGACATGTTTTTGCGATTCGAGTTTTTCAATGAAAATACGCGAACATTGAAATTGTCAAATATGGACAGGGTTTGATCTCATTGCATGATTATCATAAACCTGTGGTAAGTCCGTGGGTGGAAATAAATCGGGGGAAGCCCTTCTCGTATAACACTGATCGCAAGATACCCCAGCCCGGTTCCAGTTTTACGACTTTCGACCATCCGTTATAATGGGAGAACATGAAGACACAGGTCATCGAGTTGGAACCCCATGACGACGTGATCTCCGTTCGCGATAAGATGGCTTGGGCCAAGACTGAGCGCATCATCCTTGTCATTCCCCGCCAGACCCATCTGCACTCCCGCCGCCTTGATTTGCTTCACCTCCAGCGGCATGCTTCAACGTTGGGAGCACAATTGGCGATTGTAACGGGTGTGGAGGATATACAACAAATAGCCGGGGAATTGGGCATTCCATTATTCACCAAGTTATCAACCGCAAAAAAGAAAACATGGCAGACTGCCAAAGATCGCCCGCAGGAAATCAAGCATACCGCTCCACCCGACCTGCTGAGCTTGCGCCGGGCAGCGTTCCCAAACGCGAAAGCCTGGCAGACGAGGGATGATGTCCGTTTCGGATTCTTCAGCCTAGCCGTTCTGGCACTGCTGGTCGTCCTGGTGATCTTTATCCCCTCGGCATCGATCCGGCTGGCTCCTGCCACACGCCTTCAAAGTATTACCATTCCCGTTTCAGCGTCCACGGAAATCAGTGCAGTACAAGCGGAAGGCAGTCTTCCTGCACGCTCGACATCGATCATCATCGAGCGGAGTAAAACGATACCGGCGACGGGCTCAGTCGCGATCCCATTCGCCCGCGCCTCCGGACAGGTCCGTTTCCGTAACCTGACGGCCATGGCGGTCAACATTCCTGTCGGGACAGTGGTCACGACACAATCCATTCCTCCGATAAGCTTCAAAACTACTGCCAGTGCCGACCTTCCCGCCGGATTGGATAAAACCATCAATGTTCCGGTGATGGCGGAGCAGCCTGGTTCCGCTGGCAACCTACCGCCCGATTCGCTGGTAGCCATGCAGGCAAACCTGGGTGCCGGCCTGTCTGTAACCAATCCCAAGGCAATGAGCGGCGGTACGGACCGCAAGACGACCATGCCAATTTCTGTGGATCGGATCCAATTACGGGCGGCCGTGGCGGGCGAAATACTGAATGAATGTAAAACCAACCTGCAAGATTCACTGGCCGCGGGGGATACCTGGTTCCCAGGCAGCCTCGTCATATCACAGACGCTGACCGAGATTTATTTTCCCGCCGAGGGTCAGCCCGGGGATGCACTTTCACTGACACTGCGTCTGCAGTGCCAGGCACAATACGCCTCGGCTGCAGATGTCAAAGACCTGGCAGAGATGCTGCTGACCACCAGTTTACCGGCAGGCTATTTTCCCGTGTCCGGGGGTCTGGCAGTGGAGGCTGATAGCACTCCTGCCACGGATGAGCAGGGTGTCACGCGCTGGAGTATCAAGGCACAATCATTACTTCAGGCATATATAGACCCATTGGCGGTTATCGAACTCTCTCTCGGTCACCGCCCGGGTACAGCAGAGCAGCAGTTGAGCCGGGTATTGCCGCTTGCATCTTCACCGCTAGTCCAGGTCAAGCCTAGCTGGTGGCCCTGGTTACCTCTCGTCCCATTCAACATTCATGTCGGTATGGGCGGTTGAATTTCAATCCGTTGAGTCGAACCCCACTGATAATATGAGAATCCTTGCGGTCGACCCCGGTTCCAAACGCATCGGTCTGGCAATTAGCGATTTAACTGGTACCATCGCAACATCATTGAAGGTACTTGATCATGTTTCTCGAATCGTTGATGCCTCGGCTGTGGCAGACCTAGCAACATCGAATGATGCCGGCTTGATCGTGATCGGACAGTCCTATAACGATGATGGGCAGCCGTCTTATGAGGGTCGCCGCGCCGGGCGTTTTGCTGAGACCCTAAGAGCTCTTGACTCCCATCCCGATCGTCTTTTGGGACGAAGCTTTTACGACATCAGATGCGCGCGCGACCCGTCTTCGGATGGGCGCCCCGCGTAAAAACCGTTCTGGTCACCTCGACAGCCTGGCAGCCGCCATCTTACTGCAATCCTACCTGGATGCAGGGAAATCGAAATAATCACCTGATGAAGCGAAATAAACGACGCAACGCCTGCCTGCCCTGGTCGTTCTTGCTGGTCGCACTTCTTGGGCTGCTCACTCTACTGATCTTTGTTCCGGTATCAGCCCGGCTCTCATTTGGAAATCCTGACCACACGATCGGCCCATGGCAGGGTTTCCTTTACAGTTTTGAACTGGTCCTGAACACTGATGACCTTACACAGCCGGTCGATTCCACAGGTGTGCCGCAAGTCTTCACGATCGACCAGGGCGAAAGTGTCGACTCGATCTCCGGACGATTGGAGCAAAGTGGCCTTATCCGTAATGGACGAATCTTCCGAACTTACCTGGTCTGGACCGGCATCGATACGAACATTCAACCCGGAACTTTCCACCTTAGCCCTGGGCAAACCGGGCGGGAGATCGCCGGTATGCTAAGGTCAGCAACCCTCACAGATGTGACCTTTAATGTGCTGCCGGGGTGGCGGATGGAGGAAATTGGCGCTTCGCTGCCGAGCTCGGGATTGGATATCCAACCGGTAGATTTTCTCCGATCTGCCGGACATCCGATCTCCCCACCTGCTTTTATACCAGTCGGCGCCACATCCGAGGGTTTCCTTGCTCCGGGCGCATACAGCCTGCCGCGTGAAACAACCGCCGATGGGTTGGTTTCAGCGTTGCTCGGTCGGTTTAGTTCTGAACTGACGGTTGAGATGCAAACTGGGTTTACCAGCCATGGGCTGACCATATTCCAAGCTGTGACACTGGCGTCGATTGTCCAGCGGGAGGCCATGGTTGCGGAAGAGATGCCAACGATCGCTTCGGTGTTTTATAACCGGCTGGCAATCGGTATGCCGTTACAAAGCGATCCAACGGTCCAGTATTCAACCGGTTACAACACAGCCCAGGGAATCTGGTGGACCAATCCACTCTCTGCAGCGGATATGACATTCGATTCCCCCTATAACACCTATCTATACCCAAACTTGCCACCCGGACCGATCTCAAACCCCGGTACTGCCGCCCTGGAGGCGGTCGCAAATCCCGCCACGACTGGCTATTATTTCTTCCAGGCGAAGTGTGATGGCTCCGGATTGCACAATTTCAGCGAGACTTTCGCACAGCACCAGGCGAACTATTGCCCCTAGGTTGCATATCAAAATTGGTCGATTAACATTCACCCGAGAGAAAATCGGTGGAAAAGTGTAATATCTGCGGAGAGCCAAGATAATAAAAATAAACCGGCCCATCCATGCTGCCGGTCGTTGTAAACGGTTCCGCTTGAAAGAAATAAAGTCTAAAACTTCCAAAGGGTAAAACCGAAACCCGATTTCAGGTATTTTTCGATCGAAGCACGCATATCATCTTCATCAACCCATAACAAAGGAATCTGTGAGCGTTGACAGGCAAAACCATCCTGCCAAGCTTTCAATCCTGCCGGGGAAATCTCCAATGAGAAGCTCTCATTTTTGACCGGCAGAAAATCAGCCAGGTTGTGTTGACCATAAATGAGGTATGGGTAATCTGCGTAGTGCCAGAGCGGAATCCCGAGTTTTTCAGCAGCTTTACGTGTAAGAACATGGTCGCGGTGGTTGCCAATTGCCAGCGGCGCGACAAGTTCACATGACCCTGGAAGATTTTTTCGCAGGAAATCGGTCACCGGTGGGATGAGATGGGATTCTTCCGGTTCCAGTGGTTTCATCTGGTCCTCGTTTTCCTTGATCACCGGCTCGTCAGTCTCTGGCAGGTACCGGTAAATGTTATCCGGCACGGTATAACGCCGGTATGCTGAAGCTCCCAACACCCGGCAACAGGCTGCATCTTCACGGCTGCGTTTTAGAGGAACGTCTTCACCGATGTCCCAAAAACCATGCAGAAGTTTTGCATATTCAGGAAGTGGTTTACCTGCAGGTGGGTCGCCGGCGCAGATGGTCCAGATCTCGACATCGTCGCCAAGGTTGGTAAGCTCCCAAACCAGCCCGCCTGCCGAAAGGACGACATCATCGAAATGGGTGGAAAGGAAGATCCATTTCTTCATTTTTCCGGCGCCTTGATCCTGGCATCCAGCTCCTTCTGAGGCACTTTTCTCAGGAAAACGATGCCACCAATCAGGAACATGAAAGCTGACACAATGAAAAGGTACATGAATGTGGTTTTTGTCATCGTGATGAGGATCACACCAAAGAGCAGGGAAGCCAGCGCACCAGAAAGCCCGGTAGACAGGTTGTTATAAGCCATATACTGCCCAGCCTCATCCCTGGGTGCCAGGTCGCTTGCCAATGCCGGTGCGATGGCAATGATCGGTCCGGTCGCGGCGGAGCGGATGGCAGCCATTACCAGGAAGAGGATGTAGTTGCTGGCGAAACCCATAAACAGGGTGGTAATGGCACAGATGAACATGGCCCACAGGATCAACTTTCGCCGACCGATCCGGTCCGAAAGCAATCCTGATCCGACCGCGGCTGCCATGGTCACCACCAGACTGATCCCGCCCATGGTCCGGAATCCTGCCTCTGGATTGATAGTCGGAAAATAGACCTGGAAGAAATATAGTGCAAAGAACTGAAGGCTGTTGATCCCCAAATAAGCCAGCAGAACTGCCAGTACCAGCCAAAAGAAAACCGCCACCCGTGTGCGTACCTTGAACATGTCGCGTATTGCCTTCCATAGGCTGATGCGATCGGCGGAGTCGGCGGGGGTGTCCTTGCCGCGGATTACGATTGAATTAACAATTCCAGTTACGGCAAAAATCCCACCCACCAGCCACAAAGCCGCGCTGGTCAAGCCGTTCTCAACCATTGTTGTGACCACCAGGATGCCGATGGCTGCCCCGATCAGGGTCAGGAAGCCCTGAATACCAGAGGTGAGGCCGCGTTGGTTCTCGGGTACCACATCCACCAGCAGGGGCCACCAGGCACCATTGCCGACATTGGTAAAGAACTGCATCCCGCAAAAACTGACAATGATTATAGGCAGCGCTACGGGCAGCAGGGAAGCCCTCAAAGTGGGTGCCAGGAAAAGCGAGGGCAGGCCGATGAGCGGCAGGGCGAGCAGCGCACCGATCAGGATGGACGGTGTCCGCCGCCCCCATTTACTGGAAGTATGGTCACTGATGATGCCCGCCAGGATGCTGACGGTGATGGCTAGCAGCGTTCCGAAAAACCCGATCAAGCCAACGATCAATCCCTTGCTTTGTACAACGACGTTCTCGACCAGGGTAGGCAGCAGGATGCTGTTATACGCCACCCAGACTAGGTTTGCTCCCAACATCAACGAACTCATTCCGAGCAGAAATCCGATCGAGCGCGTCGGCACGGCTTTCGAAATGATAGTGGGTGTTGTGGTGGGTATGGTTGTCATGCGACCTCCTGACTAAAATATCAAAAATACCGGATGACCCATGCGCTTGCAGGCGTATGCTCAGCGCCAATGCATTTCCGTGCACAGTCCTCTTGCAGTTTCGATTTTGGGTCGACCAGGAATTCAATTTACAGGCTTGGTCAAAGACTTTGATGACTGCCTTACATCATGATCTTCTGCAGTTTCATCAGGTCTTCCATGGCGCCCTTAACCTGGATCTTGCGCTGCATATACGCCGTGGTGCCGTTGACTTTCTTATCCATGATACCGGCAAGAATTTCCGTCGATATCGTGACAAGGATATCCGGCTTTTCCAAGGTTTCTTGGTTGAAAGTGGCTGAATTACCATTGACTGCCCGGAGCACCCAGTCCTCTTTCGTATCAGTAAACCTGAACTGCAGGTTCTTGGTGAAGCCCTTCAATGAGGCTTGCACACTTGGATTGGCGAATCGATCAACCATTTTTTGAAGATACGGCTTAATGTCCATGCTGTGTTCTCCTTGTTTCCGGTTTTTCCCGCATTGGTGGGATAGGGGATAGAGATGATTGGTGAACAGGCAAATCAAACCATAACCAGCTTGTTTCCATTCCGTACAGATTCATATGCTTTTTCGATCACGTGGATGGCATAACAACAATCCTGCACATTCACCGTAGGGGGTTCACCCGCACAGGTGGTGCGGACGAAATCCTTGACTTCCTCGACAATGGAGAAATAATGCCAGCCCATCGGGTCATACTCCGGTCCTTCGACCGGACTGCCGTCAAAATCCGTTGGTTCTGCATAGAACTTGACGGGGGGATTGGACAACTGGTCAACGATCAGTGATCCACGCGTTCCATAAACTTCCAAACGCTCACTGTGCGGCACCTCGGCAGTAAAAGTGAAGCTGCATAAAAAGTCAGCGCCGCTTGCAAGTTTCCCACGCACATCAGCGTTGTCTTCCACCTCGCTATCAACGCTGTACAGTTGGGAGGTGAATGCGTTCAACTGGCTTATTTCCCCGAACAGCCATTTTAACAGGTAAAAGCTATGTGGTCCCGAGTCGATTAACGTGCCGCCGCCAAAGCCGGCCTTCTTTCCCCAGAAATCATCCGAGCTCAAACGCATTCGTTCATTGGCAGGCAGGAAGGTACGCACCAGGTTGATATCACCCAACCTGCCCGCCCGGATTATTTTTTCAGCCTCAATGTAAGCGCGGATGAAGCGAGTATTTTCCGCAACTCCAAAATGGATGCCAGCTTTCGTCGCTGCTTCAGCGATCTCGAGGGATTGGCGGTAGCTGACCGCAACCGGTTTTTCGAGCAGAAGATTTTTCCTGGCGGTAATGACCTCCATTGCAACCGGATAATGCAGGTGATGAGGTAAGAGCACATCCAAAAGGTCGACTTTTGGATCGGATATCATCTCACGATAATCGGTATAGATGCGGGCGTCGAACATAGCTGCCAGGTTTTCAGCATTCTCCCGATCGGTATCACAAACCGCAACCACTTCTGCCAATTCCGGTACTTCCTGGAACCCGGCAGCATGGTTGGGGGCGATCAGACCCGCCCCAATTATGCCCACATGTAATTTCTCAGCGGACATCAGAACTTCCTCTCGATGATCTCCACCGGCAGGCTGCTGAGTTTCTCAGGTTCGCCGCTGGTGACCAGAAATGTCTCCTCATCACCGATCATGACCCCCTCATCGCTTGGGGAGTATAGTTCAATGTTAAGGACCATACCCGGCTCGATCGGGGTTGGGTCGTCTGACATGATCCAACGTTCCTCCACCTGGAGGCCGAGGCTGTGTCCGACGTGCAGGTACATCGGATCGATCCCCATTTTGGCGTAAAGCTCAGCCGCATAGGCATGCACTTCTGCGAACGTTTTTCCTGGGCGGAGTGCCTTGCCCATCTCAGCAACAATCCAGCATAATTTTTTATGAAGTTCCTTCAGCGCCGGCGGAATGCTTCCAGTAAAAACCAAGCGACGATTATCAGAGACATACCCTTGGTAGACTGCTCCCAGGTCAAGGGTCACGATCTGGTCTTTCTCCAGCGGTTCGTCGAGCGCGATTTCCGGGTTGGCTGTCCCGAAGGCCATGGTGATATGATCCACACCTTCGGCACCGTTCCGGATCATGCGGTACTTGGCTTCCTGGGTTAACTCCAGGCGACCCATTCCCAAACGCAGGCTCTGCGCCAGTTCCATGACCGTCTTGTCGATGATCTGGGTGGACTTGCGAATGCGCTCCACCTCGGCGGGTGACTTGATCAGGCGCAGGCGGAGCAGTAAGTCATCCACCAAGAGGATCTTCGCTGGTTTTGCTTTTTCTTCAAGCAAGCGGGTTGCATAATATGGGAAGGACGATTCGATCCCCACCGTGCAACCTGCCTTGAGTTTTTCTTCCATCAGGGCGCCCAGGTCATCCAAAGCCATTTGGGGCGTAAAGGACATGCGCACATCCTCGGTGCCGTACTCGATACCCATCGCTGCCGGACCCCAGCAGAGCAGACTGATACCCCCATCAGCGCCCAGAAACACAAAATACGGATCCTGATTACGGAGGGCATGGATGATCGGGTTGCCGCTGCCCGGCAGACAGGGATATCCTGTAGCATAAAAAACATTCTCTGGTGAAGCCAGGAATATACCGTCGAGGTTTTGCACTTTCAGCAAAGCAGCCAGGCGGACAGGGTCGAAGCCAACTGGTTTGAAGGAAACTTCGGACATAGGTTTCTCCGGCAAGGAATTAGGTCATATGTGAGGCGGTTACATCGCAGAGGAAATTACCCCTACCTTATAACGGCATGGATTTTCCAGCTTTGATAGACTTTTCCACAGCCTCGGCAGCCTTCAGTGCGTACAAGGCATCTGCTGCATCGATACGCGGAGGCCGATCTTCTTTCACTGCAGTGACGAAGTCCTTGATCTCGGCAACCATCGACATGAATTTCCAACCAAGCGGATCGAACGGCACACCTTCGACGACCGTGCCGTCGATGTCTCCTGAACCCAAGTAATATCGGACGACCGGATCGGCTAGCTGGTCAATGATCATACCGCCCTTGCTGCCATATATCTCCACCCTCTCCGTCCATGGGATCTCATATGTGCAGGAGGTCATCAATTGGAACTCAGCCCCGTTTACCAGGTGTCCCAGGATCAGACCGTTATCCTCCACTTCACCCTCCGGAACGATCTTCGAGGCGAATCCCATCACATCCTTAACACCGCCGAACAGCCATTTGAACAAGTAGAAATTATGAACCGATGAATCCAGGATGACTCCGCCAAAGGGTGCTTTGCCATGCCAAAGGTTCGGATCTTTGATGCGGTGGACTTCACTCCCGGCGATCAGCGTGCGAACGGTCCAGATATCTCCCAGGATGCCTTGCTTTAGGATCTCTTCCGCCTTCAGATAAGCCGTAACAAAATGAGTGTTTTCTGCCACGCTCAACTTGACCCCGGCTTTCTTTGCGAGCCGGATCAGCTCTTCACCTTGTTCGGATTTAACCGTGATCGGTTTCTCAACCAGAACGTGTTTGCCTTTTTGGATAGCAGCCTTCGCGAATCTCATAGTGGAGCACGTGTGGAACGATGATGTCGACCATATCCACATCGGGGTTGTCCAGCAATTCCTGGTAACGGGTGTAGCCTTTGGCTCCTTCGTACATCCCAAGCCGGTTGGTGACTTCATCTTCATTGATATCGCACATTGCGATGATCTGACAAGTATCCCCCAGTTCACTATAACCCGCTTCATGAGCGAACGAGATGCTCCCCAAGCCGATCACTCCAACACGAACTTTATTGGCAGCCATACGACTCCTTTCGCGATGTGTCTGGACTATAGCATAAAGAAAAATGGAGCGCAATGGGTTTGAGACCAGTCCGGGATATTCCACATTCCCGATCCCCTGCATCTACTTCGCAAGCCGATATCGATCCGATAAATTTGTGATATGCTTATATTGTCCGTACCGGTGTGGAAATTTACATAAAGGACGTGTTATGAAACCGCTTGTCATCGTAGCTACTCCCAACATATCTTGGTTGCACCCGGATGTGGATTATCCCCGGACGCCTGAGACCATCGCCAAGGAAGCGCGTCTGTGTGAGGAGAATGGCGCAACCATCCTTCACACCCATGCTGAAGGGAATTGGAAGGAAACGATCACCGCGGTGCGAAACAGTTGTAACTTGCTGATCCAATGCGGCATGTCAAGCCAGCAAATCCCTGAACGCATGGAGATCTTTCGCAACCAGCCCGACATGATTTCGATCATCCTGAACCATCACGATGAGGCTTTTGTCCAGGCCGATTTTAATGTCCTTCATACCAAGCAGGAACTGGTCGAGTATGCCAGCCTGTGCAAAAAATCCCACATCCTGCCTGAATTCGAGGTGTGGCATACCGGCTCGATCTGGAACCTGAATTATTTGATCGGGAAAAAACTGCTCAAGCCCCCGTATCTGACCACGCTTTTCTTTGGTTGGCCGGGCGGGACGTGGTCGCCTGCGACCGTGGATGAATATCGGTATCGCCGCCGCATGATGCCGGACGGATGCGTCTGCGCGGTAAGCATCATGGGGGAAGGACAGCGCGACATCATCAGCGCTGCCATCATGAACGGTGACCACGTGCGGGTCGGTACGGAGGACTATCCGTTCGACCATGCCGGGAACCAGGTCACCACGCACGACCTGGTGCATGAGACGGCTGAGATGGCGCGCGCTTTTGGCCGCCCACTGGCGACGATCAAGCAGGCGCGCAAGATGGTCGGGTTATAATCTCCTGCGGGCTTATGGATGAATAAACGAGGATTTGGCTGCTGTCCAGCCAAATCCTCGTGAACTTAAATCAGTGAAGTTCGATGTGTTTTAGTGGTTGGGAAAAATTATGGCACGCGACTTAATGTCTCGGTCCCGGAACTATTTTGATCGTTCGACCATGTAGTGGAAAGACTATCTCCGCTGACGGATACAACCGTGAAGGAGACTTTGGCACCGCCAGGTACGGAATAGGTCCAGGTCAAGACATTGTTTGACCAGCTCTGAGAGGTGACAGGGTAGTTGGTTCCATCCGGGCTGATGGTGGAAGTGACAACGTAGCCGTTATTCTGCCAAACGATAGTGTGGACATCCTTGGTTTCCGGGTCCTGCCATTTTCCTGCCAGGCCGGGGATGGCTTCCGTGGTTGAGCCGCCACCAGTAGGAATCAGCGAACTGCACGAGCAGGCAATGATTGCGAAAACCAGGACAGCACAAAAAACTGTAAGCAGTAATTTTTTGGTCGGGTTCATCGTATTCTCCTCATAAGAATGGATGTTTGTTAGCAATTATTGTACATCAAAATAATCGGAATACACAAACCGATAAGGATAGAATATTTTGCTTGCCTCTGCCTCCGCCATGAGCTGCAGAATCGCTTGAATTCGAGTAGAATTATTTATTGCATCCATTCCCCACTTCCTGAAACCTGAAGACATTCATGACTTTGAATATCCACAACCCCAGGAGATCAGAATGTACGCGAAGAAAGTATGCATCATTACCGGCAGTGCGCGTGGTATCGGCGCAGCCTGCCTGAAGAAATTTGCCCAACAAGGGTACGTTGCAATCGGACTTGATCTGCTGCCGGAAGGTGAGCAGGTTGCTGCGGCGGTCAATAAAATGGGAGCCGAGAGCCTTTTTATCACCTGCGATGTATCTGATGAAATGCAAGTCAAGACTTGCATCAAGAAGGTTGGGGACCAGTATGGGCGTGTGGATGTGTTGGTCAACAATGCCGGAGTGGTGCTGGTCAAACCTTTCGATCAGATCACCTGGGAAGAATTCAAGCGTACCGTCGATATCAACCTGGGAGGACATTTCCTATTGTGTAAATACGTCCTTCCATATATGAAGGCGCAAAAAAAAGGCGTCATCATCAATATGGGCTCCGTATCGGGTCATGTGGGACAAATGGATCATGTCATGTATGGAGCGACCAAGGGTGCCATCATCGCGATGACGCGTGCCCTGGCTTGGGAACTCGCCCCTTGGAATATCCGAGTTAATTCGATCAGCCCTGGCTCTGTTGATACCCCCATGCTTCGGGGGGATATTACCCTTGAGTCGAACCGGACTGGCATCCCCTTCGAGGTGGTCAAAAAGGAACGCGAGGGCGAGCAGGCTTTCAAACGCTGGGCAGACCCGGCTGAGATCGCAGCGCCCATCTTCTTCCTTGCCAGCGATGAGGCTTCCTTTGTTACCGGCTCAGATTGGCTGGTGGACTGTGGTTGGGTTGCGAAATAAGGAGTCTTAATGGGCGACGAACAATTTCTTGTGACTGGCGCTGCCGGCTGTATCGGCGTATGGGTGCTGCGAAACCTTGTCAGGGAGGGGACCAGAGTAGCGGTGCTTGACCTGGATCAACACCGGCACCGGTTGCCGTTGGTTCTAAACGAGGATGAGATTGCCAGAATCCGCTTCATCCAGGGAGACGTATCAGATTATCCGGCCGTCGAGAGTGCCATCCAACTAAGTGGGGCTACCCGGATTATTCATTTGGCAGCCCTGCAGTTGCCCTTCTGTAAAGCGGACCCCGTGGCAGGCGCACGGGTGAACGTGGTCGGGACGGTTAACATCTTTGAGGCGGCAAAGCGCCTGGGTATTAAGACAGTCGTGTATGCATCGAGCACTGCCGTGTACGGCACCAGCGAGGAATACCCGCAGGAACCGCTGCCGAATGATGCCGCCCTCAAACCACGTTCGCATTATGGTTTCTACAAGCAAGCCAATGAAGGCAATGCCTGGGTTTATTACCAGGATGAAGGTGTATCCAGCATCGGTTTAAGACCATACGTGGTTTATGGGGCAGGGCGAGACCAAGGGATGACTTCTACACCCACCAAAGCCATCCTGGCAGCAGCGGCAGGTAAACCGTACCATATCAGTTTTGGAGGTCGGTACTGCTTTCAATACGGCGATGATACCGCTAAAGCATTCATCCAATCTGCCAGGGCAGAATTCAGCGGAGCTGGCGTTTTTAATATCGGCGGCAAATCAGTCAGCACGGCTGAAATCATCCAGGCTATTGAAAAGGCAGAACCATCCGCACGCGGCCGGATAACATTTGTTGACAAACCACTCCCGTTCCCGGAAGAGGTGGATAATAAAGCCCTGGTCGATGCGATTGGACCGTTATCCTTCACTTCACTTGCCAGCGGTGTTGCAGAAACCCTGGATATTTTCCATTCGGCACTGGCAAATGGACAGATCAAAGCAGAAGACTGAAAGGGTTAATCGGCGAATCCGTATCGTTGATTAAAACTATCGATGCTAGCACACCGAACTGATCCCGGATACCTTCCAAGGAGGCAACCGAAGCAATGACTGCGAAATATCTGATGGGTCTAGACGTGGGCGGTGGCGGGGGGCGCTGTCTGCTGGTTGATACTGCGACGGGAAATACTATCAGCGCATACCGTGCCTGGGTTCACCCGCCTGCACCGGAAGCAGGCAGTTTTGCATTCAATCTCGACACGCGGCAATATCTGGCATGTACTGGGTGAGACATCCCGGGAGGTTCTTGCTAAGGCTGGTATCTCCCCCGATGCTGTGGTGGGGATTGCTGCGACGAGTATGCGGCACGGCACGGTGGCGATCGATAAAAAAGGCAACGTTCTCCTGGCCGCGCCGAACAAGGATTCGCGTGCCGTGGAACAGGGCATGGGGCTGGCAATGGAACGCGGCGAGGAACTTTATCAACTCACCGGCCACGCTCCCAGTCCCATTTTCATGGCTGCCCGGCTACTTTGGATGAAGGAGAAACAGCCCGATCTATTTAAATCGGTTTATGCAGCTCTCTCCATTAGCGATTGGGTCGGATATTTACTTAGCGGTGAACTTGCAGCCGAACCCGCCCAGGCAGCCGAGAGCCTGCTATTCGACTTGCAGACCCGTAAATGGGCTACGAGCCTAATTAAATCTTATGGCTTGCCCGAAAAGATTTTGCCTGCATTAAAAAATGCCGGGACAAAACTGGGAAAACTCACCCGACAAGCTTCTGCAAACCTCGGTCTTGCGGAAGGAATTGCCGTAGCAGTCGGTGGACCCGATACACAACTGGGACTCCTGGGTGCTGGCGTTGTCTCATCCGGACAGATCGGCGTGATTGCCGGAACTACCACTCCCATCCAAATGGTCATTGGGAAACCAGTCATCGATGCTGATATGCGCACCTGGACCGGGTTGCATGTCATCCCAGGACTATATGTGCTTGAAAGCAATGCCGGGCAGATGGGCTCCACCCTTGAATGGACCGCAAGAGTATTCCATGCCGATTCGCCCAACCCGATCGGTATGCTGGCTGCGGAAGCGGAAACTTCCATCCCGGGTGCCCACGGCATCCAATCATCCATCGGTGCGTCGGTATTCAATGCCTCTGCGCTCGAACCGCCGGTCGATAATCTGACTTTCTCGTCGGTGATGACACGACCGGGTGAGGAAGGTCGGGCTGATGTGGCTCGGGCTGTATTCGAAGGAATGGCCTATGCCGTCCGGGCAAATGTCGAACAGGTGCAAAAGATTTCCGGCGAGAAACAGGGAGACCTGTGGCTGGGAGGTGGGATCACCCGCAGTTCTATGTGGACAAGGATCATCAGCGAAGTGATGGCTTGCCCGGTTCATGTCTGTGCGTCAACGGAGGCGACTGCACTGGGTGCTGCAATGTGCGCTGGTGTTGGCGCCGGTCTTTACGAAAATCTCACGGTGGCAGCAAAGTCACTGGGACGTACACAGCGCGACCATCAACCAGGGGAAGATTTCAAGCATGTACCAGGGACTTTATGCAGATTGGCAATCCCTGCGCCAGGAACGGCGCCCGGCTGATATGGTGGCAGCCAGCCAGATCACGAGCGCGATGTTGACCGGCCCTGCTGCCAGCGACAGTGCGGCGGAGTCGGTTTCCTTCCGCCCTAAAATCTATATCAGTGCGGAAGTCGATGAAACTGCCCTCCAAAACCTTCGTGAGATCGGCGATGTCAAGTATGCCCCTTATCGTCTGGAAGGCATCTTACTGACCGGTGACGACCTTGTACAGACGCTGAACGGATACCAGGTGTTTGTCACCGAAGTGGATATTGTAGATGCCGAATGCCTGCTCAAACTCCCAGACCTGCGAATGGTAATTGTTTGCCGGGGTAATCCGGTCAACATAGATATACCCGCTTGTACGGCTGCCAGTGTACCGGTCACCAATACACCGGCACGGAACGCCGATGCAGTCGCCGACCTGGCGGTTAGTTTCATGCTCATGCTGGCGCGCAGGCTTCAAGGTGCGGTCGGGTTCCTTCACCAGCCCGGCGGTGAAGCCGGAGATATGGGTCGCATGGGTCAGGCGCATGAGGAATTCCTGGGTGTTGAACTCTGGCATAAAACAATCGGAGTGGTCGGCGGTGGGGCCATCGGTCGCAAGGTCATCCAAAGGCTGCTGTCCTTCGGAACGCGTTTGCTGCTCTTTGACCCCTTCCTGACCAACGAACAAGCCATACTCATGGGGGCTGAGAAAGTCTCATTCGAGCGCCTGCTGGCTGAAAGCGACTTTATCAGCTTGCACGCGCCTGTCACAGACGACACCCGCAACATGATGGATGGACGTGCCTTCAACATGATGAAGCCCGGCGCCTTCCTTGTTAATACCGCCCGGGCAGCTCTTGTGGATCAGGCTGCTTTGATTGACTCCTTACGCTCGGTAGATTGGGCGGCGCCGCATTCGACGTGTTCCCGGTCGAGCCGCCCGCGGCAGACGATCCCTTGCTGGGTTTCCCAAATGTTATTGCCACACCACACATGGGTGGAAATACGCTTGAGGTGGCTGCCCACCAGGGCGAGATCATCACCACCGAACTCAAACTCTTGCTGGCGCGGAAACGCCCAAAATATATCCTTAACTCAACAACGCTCAAGTCATTTACCTGGACCGGCCCAGCGAAAGACCGACGAAATAACCCTGCGCGAGCGGGTATCGGCACCCGGGTCCGGGCGCGACCGACCTGGATGTCGCTGCCGAAAAAAACGCAAACCGGAGAGGAAAAAGCCCAACTTTGAAACCGCCGGTGACCGAGAATGCTACTCGAATGGAAAGGTGGATAGTTATGGACAACAGCCCAGCACGTGAAAAAATGGCGCAGATCCTTAAAGGAATTCACTACTGCCATCGCTCGCGATAAGGAGATGGCTGACTTTGCCAAGGGCAAGAATGTGGTCTTCACGTTCACCGTGAAGGATTTGGACCAGACCTTCTTTATGAGTTTCGTGGATGGCAAGGTTGATGCCGGGCTGGACAATCCTCCTCGTGAACCGGATGTGAAACTCAAAATGAGCGCCGATACCCTGGATGGCATGTTTACCGGGCGGGTCAATGCCACCAAAGCGGCCACGAGCGGCAAGCTGTCGTTCAGCGGCGATACTGGCAAGGCGATGTCGTTCATCCGTATCCAGGGTGATATGGGAAAACTTTATACTGCTGGCCACGCGCAAAGATCGGCGACCCGGGCGATCTTGGCAGCTCGGTTCGGCGTCTGCTGTTGCGCCGGTTCACATCTGCAGCAACGACCGCTCAACACTCAACAGCAGTAAATCAGGTCGCTGCACCCGTCATCAGTAAAGACTGGTGACGTGCGTGACGAGATCCTGCAGATCACCAATGAACTATTCGCCAAAGGTATGATCACAGCCACCGGCGGGAATATCAGCGCCCGCTGCGATGACAATCCGAACGAGATCTGGATCACCCCCAGCGCCATCTTCAAAGGTGACCTGCGACCGAACATGATGGTGCGGATCAGACCTGGACGGGAAGATCATCAGCGATACCGACTACACCGCCTCCAGCGAACGACGGGTCCATTGTGCCATCTACAAGAACCAGCCGGATATCACCGCCGTGATCCATACCCATGCGCTGCAGTCCACCCTGATGGCGCTGACCGGTACAAAATTCCAACCGATCTCTTCGGATGCCGCTTTCTTTGGAGATATCCCAGTGGTGCCGTTCATCATGCCCGGCACGGACGAACTGGGCGATGAGGTAGCCAAGGCGATGCTGAAGAACGGCATTGCTGTGATCATGCAGAATCACGGATTGGTGGTGGCTGGCAGCAGCCTACGCCGGGCTGCTGATATGACCGATATCATCGAGGTTACCGCCCATAAGCTGCTCACCTGCCGCCTGATGGGCATTGAACCGGCACTGTTGCCAGACGACATAGTCAAGACATTAAAAGATCTGGGCGCCAGTATGGCTTAAGTTGTGTATCCCGCAGCACGTACAAGTTAAAAATATGGAACTGCCTTCCATAGGCAGTTCCATATTTTTATTTACTGACCCAATCCGGGAGCTAGATCAATGTTTTGCCTGCCCCAGTGTAACCTGGGTCTGCTGGGTCTGTCCATTCCGAACGTAGTCCACCGTGATCGTATCACCCGGTTTGTAAGTAAAGAGAAGGTTGACATAGTCATGGCTTGCATCGATTGCCACGTTATTCATCTTGGTAATAATATCGCCCATCTGTAGACCGCCGGCGCTGGCCGGGCTATTGCCGGAAACACCTGTCAGGTACGCACCATACTGGACAGGCAGGTTATAGGCATTGGCGATATCAGGTGTGATCGGCTGGAAAGTTATCCCCATATACGGGCGGGAGAAATAGCCCTGTTGAATAATCTGTTGGGCAACCGCTTCGGCGGTATTGATCGGGATGGCAAACCCGAGTCCCTCAGCAACGGTCCCTGAGCCACTATTGCGAACGATCAGGGTATTGATGGCAATGACCTGGCCGGCAAGATCCACCAATGGACCACCGGAATTGCCCTGGTTGATGGCAGCATCGGTCTGGATCAAGTTATCCATTGTATAGCCATTGCCGGTATCGATCGAACGCCCGGTCGCGCTTACCACACCAACGGTCACAGTATTCTTGAAGTCGCCCAGGGGCGAGCCAATGGCAATGGCAGTCTCACCCGGATTTAGCGCATCCGAATTACCCAGACTGACCACCGCAGGCACCTTTCCGGATATCTTCAGGACTGCGATATCCGAGTACAGATCCGATCCCACCACTGTTGCACTCTCCTGGGTACCGTCTGCAAGGATGACCATTATGTTTTGGGCTCCATCAATGACGTGATTGTTGGTCAGAACGTATCCCTGGTCGGATATAAAAAAGCCACTGCCACTAACGGTAGCGCTGCCGGACGGACCGAAGGGTGATGCCTGTCCTGGAATGGTACCGGTAACGGTTACCACTGCCGGTCCCACCGTCTTCGCGGCCTGGGTAATGGTCGTTTCTACATTGCTGGTATTGATCACCAGTGTCTGCTGCGAAGGAGTGTTCGTGGAAGTATTACTGTTAGCCTGGATGGGCTGGACCACCGGCACGGAGACGACCGGATTGGCTGGAGAGATCTGTCCCATGGTTCGATAAACGACGAATCCGCCCACCCCAGCACCGGAGACTGCAGCAACACCGGCCAGGACCAGCACCAAGAGCAGATAGAGAAAACGATTTTTTGTCATATCAACCTCCCGCATCCTTACCTGGATGCATAATATTTCTTTTCTGCTTGCAATTCTAGAACTGTAAGATGAACCTGTGATGAAAAAAATACAAGCAGGAACCAATTAAATTAAAAGCACCCGGCAGTTTTCGCCGGGTGCGATAATTTGATCAGAAGCTTTCAGGCGGCTTTAAAGCGAGCTTCGAATGTCGTCCCCTTCCCGAGTGTGCTTTCCACCCGGATTTCACCGTCGTGGGCCTGGACGATCCACTGAACGATGGAGAGTCCCAGACCGCTGCCAGTAGGCAAACCGGTATCGACTTCGTCATTTGCGTTGCGGCGTACGGGCTTTATCCACCCGGTAGAAACGGTCGAAGATGTGAGGCAGGTGTTCGGGCGCGATGCCCGGACCGTTATCTGAGACACGCAACCAACAGATACCGTCATTCGTCCCTGTTTCCACACAGACCCGTTTATTTTCCCCGCTTGTATATTTGATCGCATTTTCGACCAGGTTGCTGAGCATTTGTAACAGGTATTGACGGTCGCCGAGGATGCGAGTTTCCGGCAGGCTGCCGGCTTCAAGCGTGATCTCGTACCGTTTTGCCAAAGGCGTCAGCCGTTCCAGGGTATCTACGGCCAGGTCGCTGAGATCCAGCGGCGTCTTCGACATGCTCGTTTGTCCGGCATCCATGCGAGCCAGGATCAACAAATTATTGACCAGGCTGGTCATGAAATCATTTTCGCTATGGATGATCTTGAGCGCATGCTGATACTCGGGTAGTGAGCGGTGGGCGGCCAATGCACGGCTGGATTCAAGGTTTACGATGGTCAACGGAGTCCGTAACTCATGGCTGGCATCCGCAACAAACTGGCGCTGGCGCTCGAATGCGGACTGCAATCGCTCGATCATGTTATCAAACGTATTTGCCAGCTCTCCGAGCTCGTCCTTGCTTTTCATATTCAAGCGATGACTCAAGTCGGTCTCACTGATGGACCGGGCGGCCAGGGTAATGGTTTTTACCGGGCGCATCGCCCGATCAGCCAGCCAAAAGCCGCCGAGCAGGGCTATGGCAAGAGTCAGTAAACTGCCTGCTACAAGGGTGAAGAGGAAGCGGCTGACCAGTGCAGTGGGGTCGAGGACACCGCCAAAAATGATCAGGAGGGTTACACCCAGTGGTCCCTGGACAGGCGATGTAATAAAAACATAATTTTGGGAATTGGGACTTGTCCAGTAAATGGGTGCCCCTTCGCCGGTCCGGCCGATGAGTTGTAATCCAGCCGACACGACCTGGATGGCTTCCTGAGCCGATATGGGTCCCTGATTGGCGATCACCTGTCCTTCGGGACTTATTAATACAAAGACATCGGTATCCTGTAGAAGACCATTCGGTACTGTGATCTGGCTGGAACCCTGCCTCATTGCATTTTGGACAAGTTCTGCCAGGCTGCTTGCCCGGCGGTCAAAGTTCCGGATGGCATCATCCTGCAGGTTGCGGGATTGTGTGAAAAAAAGAAAAGTGCTGAATGCGCAAAGTACGATCGCCAGGATTACGGTGAACCATAAAACGAGCCGGAAACGGATGCTCCGAAAGATCCCTGATATTCTTTCCCTGGGAAAAATTAATTTCTTCCTGCTCATTTCTTCTCCGGCACTCGCAGGCGGTAGCCGGCACCCCGCACGGTTTCGAGTAATTTTAACCTCGTTCGGGTCATCGATCTTGCTTCGTAAACGGCGGATGTACACATCCACTACATTTGAGGCAACTACATGATCGTAACTCCATAGGTGCTCTTCAGCCATTTCGCGCGTGATGAGATGGTTGGGGTGACGCATCAGGTATTCGAGCAGGGAAAATTCTTTGGCTGTCAGTTCAATTGGCTGGTCAGCTCGCCTGACCGTGTGGGTGGCAGGGTCGAGGATCAGATCCGCGACGATGAGGTCGCCAGACTTGCTGGACGAATCACGCCGCAGCAAGGCACGGATACGTGCCCGAAGTTCGTCCACCTCGAACGGTTTGATAAGATAATCATCCGCACCGCTGTCCAAACCGTGGACACGATCATCCAATGCATCCCGGGCGGTCAACATTAGAATGGGGGTCGTAATGTGTTGGTTGCGAAGCTCCCTGCAAACCGCCAGTCCATCCTTGCCCGGTAGCATGATGTCGAGAATGAGGATGTCATATGTAGGGATCAAACCCATCTCCTCACCGTCGATGCCATCATATGCCGTATCGACAGCATATCCGTCCTCTTCAAGGGTTAAACGGAGAGAATCGCTTAAACGACGGTTATCTTCGACTAATAAGATGCGCACTTCGTCCCTCCAAGGAGATAATTTTCGACTAAATTGTAGCACGCAAATATGACCGCAGGATGAACGGACAGCAATAAACAGGCTCTTTGTGATAAATGGATGAGACTGCAGCATTAAATTGGATAATTAATCTGGTGTTCATCTTGATTTTATATACTCGCTACAACCTATTGAGGAGATGGATATTATGCGAAAACAAATACTGGCAGCTATTGCCGCTATCTTGATTACCGGAACGATCGCCATGTCAATGTTCGTTGTTGGCACAAATGCTCTTGCCAACCAAAACGGCACGGCAGCTTCAAATTCTCCTGCTACGGCAGCAGTCGCTTCATCATCAGGAGTAAGCTCGTCTGCCTCGACGCAGGCGCAGATTGCTCAATTACAAGCCCAACTTGCCCAATACCAGGCTCGCGATCAGCAATACCAGGCAGCCCTGAACAGCGATAACACTCAACTCGCCCAGGCGACCTCCGAAATTCAGATGGTACAACAGCTTCTGGCGTTCCTCCAACAAAGAGGCTTGATCCAGATCGATAGTAATGGTCAAATCTTCGTGACTGGCGGTCGCTAGGAGGGTGGCATGAAAAGCACTAAAAAATTGACTCATTACTGGTTCGTGATTGTAAGTATATTAAGCTTCCTGGCCGGATGGGGGATGTTAGCCCATTCGTTGAAGCCAATCCAACCCGCCCAGGGAGCAGTTGTGAATACTGCTGCATTACCACAATTACCTCCCATACAAGCTTTTGGCGCTGGGAATACGAGCAACGGGGGTTTGAATCTGATAACACCCAATATTCAATCCAACAGCGGATTCCCGATGCTTCGAACACGTGGATCCTAGGATTGTCTCTTATGGAAACGTTTGCCTTCCGTGCCATGAACACGGATATCCTGCTGGCTGCCCAAGGTACTCTTGACAAGATCGAGAAGGGATTTGCAGCGAACAGTGCAATTCATCCAGGCAAGTGAAGATCGATTCACCCGCTTTCATGAAGAGAGTGAACTATCCGAATTAAACCGCTCAGCCGGTACACCCTTTAAAGCTTCTGCTGACCTATTCACGGTGGTATCCCTGGCTCAAAAATTTTTTCACCAGACACGCGGTCTGTTCGATCCATCCATTCTGCCTGACCTGAAACGGATCGGGTATGACCGGAGTATGGATCTGTTGAGACAGACAGGGAGCAAACCCATGTTGGAGACAATCCTGGATGGGGAACATCCCTCGTTCAGTGAAATGGAATTGGACGATGCGAGAAATATGATCCTACTCCCAACCGGTATGTCCATAGACCTGGGAGGATTGGCCAAAGGTTGGATAGCAGAGCAAGCCGCGCTGATCCTGGCTGATTATTCCGAAGCCTGCGCTGTTGATGCGGGCGGGGATATGTTTCTGGTTGGGCTACCGAAAGGGGAGGAACAATGGTCGGTAGCTCTCGAAGATCCCCTGCAACCGGAATTAACCCTAACAACCCTCAAGGTTGACCCTGGCGCGATCGCGACATCGTCCGTGGCAAAGCGAACCTGGAAGCAAGGTGAAAAGCTACGCCACCACCTGATCGACCCGCGTACGCGTGAACCTGCCATAACGGACTGGTTGAGCATGACGGTGATTGCCCCACATTCATATGAAGCAGAAGTGTATGCAAAGGCTTTATTAATCGGTGGAGCGAAAGAATGCGAAGACATCGCACGAGCCAGTGGAATCCAATTGTTCTATCTGGCAGTGGACCCGACCGGTAAGCTTTGGGGGACACAAAAAAGTCTGGAGTTCGTATATGCCCAATGAAAAACCAAAACAATCGGGGGCTTCGGAAACCCTTCCATTATGGAAAGCGATCACCTCGATCTTAATTACCCTGCTGGTAATTGGATGTCTCTTTGCGGGAGCCATCTTTGCCCTGACACCTTCCGGGCAGACGGTTGGAAAATGGCTTACATGGTTATTCGGTCTGGATAGCGTCCAGCTCTGGTGGTACGTGACACGTGCCAGCGGGCTGGTCGCCTATATGCTGCTTTGGTTTTCCATGGTTTTAGGGTTGGCAGTATCCAGCAAGTATATGGATGCAGTACTCGACCGTGTGTTCACATATGATTTCCACCAATTTATCTCCCTGTTATCAATTGCCTTTGTTCTATTACATGTCATCGTATTGTTATTTGACCGGTATCTACCTTACTCGATCTGGCAAGTCCTGATCCCATTTATTTCCACTTATCGTCCTTTCTGGGTGGGAGTAGGCGTGATCGGTTTCTACCTGGTATTGCTGGTAACCGTGACGTTCTACCTCCGAAAAAAGATCGGGATGAAAGCCTTTCGCTGGATTCACGTGTTGAGCCTGCTGAGTTACGTAGGTGCGACCCTTCACGGCGTTTACGCGGGGACCGACACTCCGCTAACAATGGTGCAATGGCTGTATAAAGGTACCAGCCTGGTCGTGATCTTCCTGACAGTCTTCTGGCTGGTATTACTTTGGTTGCGCAAGACGGAGCAGGCACAAAAAGAGCGCGCAGCGGCTTTGTTGGCATCTTCAAAGCGACATGCGGCGAATTGATAAATAAAGGACGGTGCCAGACCTGGCACCGTCCTTTTATTTATTAAACTTCCAGATTTAGGTTTGCCCTGAACTGGGTCTCATACAGGCGGGAGTACAACCCATTCTCAGTCAATAAGCTGGCATGTGTGCCGCGTTCAACGATATGACCGCGATCCATAACCAGGATCAGGTCTGCAGCCAGTATGGTGCTCAGGCGGTGGGCGATGACAATGCTGGTACGTCCTGCCATTACACGCTTGAGCGCATCCTGGATCAACGCTTCTGATTCGCTGTCCAGAGAACTGGTGGCTTCATCGAGCACCAGTATGCGCGGATCTTTCAGGATGACCCGCGCCAGGGCTAAGCGCTGTTTCTCACCACCACTTAATCGGTAGCCACGCTCACCGACAATGGTCTCATAACGATCGGGTAACCCCATGACAAAATCATGGATATTCGCCGCACGGGCCGCGGCTTCCACTTCCGCCTGGGTAGCGTTTTCCCGGGCATAGGTCAGGTTCACCCGAACGGTGTCATGGAATAAATAGGTCTCCTGGGTTACCATGCCAATTTGATCTGTCAGGGATGCCAGTGTGACATCCCGCAGATCGTGACCATCGATGAGGATGCGACCAGCGCTGGGGTCGTACAGGCGAGGGATAAGGTATGTCAAGGTGGTCTTCCCGGCACCACTGGGACCAACGAGCGCCACAAGGTTTCCGGGTTCGGCAAGAAATGAAATATGTTCAAGGACTTCATCGCGTGCCTGGCTGATCGTGACAAGTTTATCGTCCTCGCTGCCGTTTGGAACGACCGGGTGTTTTTCCCGATCATCATCGGAGAACACGGCTTTGACATCCTGTATCTGGCCAAAACGCCGGACGCCTTTAAGCAACCCATTCTCGTTCAGTGTATATCGGAAGGAGACATCTTCAAATTTCAAGAATGCCATTTGTTGTTTTTAGAACAAGGGCATCCGGTTTTTCCTGGATCTCCAATGATAAGTCCAGGACTTCGAAAACGCGCTCAAAACTGACCATGGAGGTGGCGAAATCCACAGGAGCATTCGTCAGGCTTTGAAGTGATCCATAAAGATTGCCCAGATAGGCGCCCAGGGCGACAATCGTGCCGATGGTCAGTGCCTGGCGGATAACGAGATAACCACCCACACCGTAGACCAGCGCCATACCAATGGAACTCAGCAAACCAATACTGACGAAAAAAAGAGTCCCTGTGACCGCCCGCCTGACACCGCTGTCACGGACATCAGCATGCGCGGTCCTGAAATCGCTCGTCCTCCGCGGCAGTGCGTCCGAACAGCTTGACGAGCAAGGCTCCACTTATATTCAGTAGCTCGTTCATTATGGCATTCATCCTGGCGTTGAGGTCCAACTGCAGCCGTGCAATGTCACGCAGGCGGTTGCCCAACTTCGACGCCGCCAGCAGGAAAAAGGGCAGGATGGCGATGCTGATCAATGTCAAGCGCCATTCGAGTGTCAACATTACGACCAGGACAGCAACTGCCTGGATGAGGCTGGTTACGATACTGACGAAAGTATTGCTGATGGCATTCTGCGCGCCGACCACATCATTATTCAAGCGGCTCATCAGCTCGCCCACCTTGGTGTGGGTGAAAAACCCGAGTGACATTCTTTGCAAATGAGAGAACAAGGCCAGCCGCAGGTCATAGACAACCCCTTCACCAACGCGTGCATTGAGCTGGCGGAGCATCACGTTTACCCCGCCGGTCGCAAGGGGGATCGCCAGCATTGCCACGATCAGCCAGCCCAGGCTGTGTAGATCGTGAGCCGGGAGGGTGTGGTCGATCAGTTCACGCAAGATCAAAGGTGTCAAAAGGGAAAATGCCGATGTCAACAATGTGAGCATCAGCATACCAAAAATCAACAGGCGATAGGGACGGGCATAACGGAGTACCCGTTTTAATAGGCTGAGCGTGACCTTCGGACGTTCGTCTGGCTGGTTGATGGAAAAACCGAATCTACCGCCACCGTGCATCATATTTTACTTTCTTCGACCGGGACAGGTTTTATCGAGTCGATATGTTGCAGAAAAAGAGGCTGTAGTAATTTCAACGCCTGCCAGATGGCATACTTTTCCTCCTGACCAAGCGGCGATAATATGCCAGCCAACCGTGCCTGGGCTCCAAGGCGAGCCCTTTCAAGACTTGCCCGCCCGCGGGCAGTCAAAGATAGGGTAACTTTCCGACGATCCGCGACCGAGGATTCACGATTAACAAGGTTATTTAGTACCAACCCGTCCACCATCTTGCAAACGGTGGGTGAGGTCAAGCCGAGATGTTCAGCCAGGGAGAAGAGCGAACAACCCGGGCTGCGGCTGAGGAATAATAACGCCCGGAATTGTGGAACAGTCAGGTCGGGAGAACGCTGGCTGCGCATTTCGGTACGGATCACGTGCATTATCAAAGGGATCACGTCCAAGACTTCGCGTGCAATACTATCGGTTGATACAGTCAATTCATTCATATTATTTGCCTACCTAATTATTAGGAAATCTAATTATATACTAAAATCGGTTATAATACGGGCGCTCTGCAGTTCAACTTGCTGGTGAGACGCCTCGAAAAGATCAAGACTGACCATGGATGCCATCCGAAAACTTCTCCCATTAATTAAACCTTACTGGAAACGTTCCGCTCTTGCGCTGGTTTTATTGACCTCCCTGGTTTTTATGGACCTGGCGATACCCCGGCTGATCCAACAACTTATCGACCACGGCATCACCCCTAAAAACCAATCCGTCGTAACCCAGACCTCGCTGATCATGATCGCCATATCGATCGTCAGCACAGTTATTGCAGTCGGTAACAGTATCCTGTCAGTCCAGGTGGGGGAAAGCGTGGCACGGGACCTGCGTGAAGCGCTCTTCCTGAAGATACAAAAATACTCCTTCGGAAATCTCGACCAGCAGCAGACCGGTCAATTAATGGTCCGCCTGACCAGCAACTCAAGTGCGGTACAGCGCCTGGTTCAAATATCGCTGCGGATCGGAACACGGGCTCCGCTTTTAATGGTCGGCAGCCTGATACTGATGGTTAATACCAGCCCGGACCTGGCATTAACCATGCTGCCCTTGTTGTTGGTCACGTCAGTAGTGATTGTTTTCTTCATCTTGAAAATGGAACCATTGTTCAGGTCCGTTCAGAAAAAATTGGATCGTCTTAATACCGTATTACAGGAAAATATTGCCGGTGCCCGCCTGGTGAAGGCTTTCGTCCGGGCAGATTTCGAAGGCGAGCGCTTTGAAGCTGCCAACGAAGAATTCACCGATCATTCTGTCCGGGTGATGCAGTTCATGTCGAGCATGTCCCCGGTACTGACCGTCTTTGTCAATCTGGGTATGGTGTGGGTGATCTACAGCGGCGGTCTGCAATCCATCCGGGGAAACCTTTCAATTGGTCAGATCGTAGCATTTACCAACTACCTATTAACTACCATGACCCCGCTGACAATGATGACCATGCTATCGAATACATGGGCGAATGGATTGGCCTCGGCCAAGCGAGTGAACGAGATTTTTGATACCGTTCCTGAAGTGCAGGATGCCGCTGACGCAGTGGTACTGCCTGAGCATATAACCGGCAGGGTCGCCATCGAGAATGTTGATTTTTATTTCAATGGAACCAGGGATGCTGCAGTTTTGGAGGGGATCAATCTGGTGGCAGAGCCAGGGGAAACCGTTGCCATCCTTGGCGCAACGGGAGCCGGAAAATCCTCGCTGATCAATCTGATCCCTCGTTTTTATGATGTCACCAATGGTCGCATCCTGATCGACGGGATCGATGTAAAGCAGATACAACAGGATTCGTTATTATCGCATATTGGTATAGTTCCTCAAGAAACCATCCTTTTTTCCGGAACGGTGCAAGACAACATCCGCTACGGTTGCCCGGATGCCAGTGATGATGAGGTCATTGCCTCTGCACAAGCTGCCCAGGCACATGATTTTATTATGGAGATGTCAAAGGGTTACGACAGCCATGTGGAAGCGCGTGGCGCCAATCTTTCCGGTGGGCAAAAGCAACGCTTAGCCATTGCCCGGGCGCTGTTGATGCATCCCAAAATCCTTATCCTGGATGACAGTACAAGTTCCATCGATGTTGAGACTGAGATCAGGATCCAAGATGCCCTGGAAGGGCATACGCACAGTCACACCAGTTTTATCGTCGCCCAACGCATCAGTACAGTTCTAAAAGCCGACAAGATCATAGTTGTGGATAAGGGGCGAATCGTCGCCGAGGGAACACATCAGGAACTAATGCAAACCAGCCCGATCTACCGGGAGATCTACGACTCACAATTGGGGAATGGATTTCTTGAAGAACCAGCCAGTATCGATGGCATGCGGAGCGAAGAAAAATGAGCATTCCTTCCACGGGCCAGGTTTCCGGTAACATCCGTTCGGTTATGCAGCCCCGCCGCCCAGCCGAGCCCGGAAAAATCGAAAAAGCGCGTGATCCGCAGCGGGCATTGAAGGGACTTTTGCGTTACCTCGAACCATTCAAGACCGGCATGATCGTCGTGTTCGTTTTCGTATTGATCTATACCATCCTAGGGCTGATCGGACCTTACCTGATGGGACAAGCGATTGACCGGTTCATATCGACCAAGCAAGCTGCAGGGTTGGCAGCCATCGCACTCTGGATGCTGGCTGTCTACCTGTTGAACAACCTGGGTCAGGTCATTGCGAACTGGTTGATGGCGAACATCTCCCAACGCGCATTGAAACTGATGCGGAGAGATCTCTTTTCCCATCTGCAAATGCTCCCAATTCGTTTTTTTGACCGAAACCCTTCCGGTGAATTAATGAGTCGCCTGACCAATGATATCGATGCGATAAACCAGGCTGTCTCTCAGAACGTAACATCGCTCATTGCCAGTGTACTTTCGATGGTCGGCATTCTCATCGCTATGTTCATACTTGATCGCTGGCTGGCACTCTCCACTTTACTGGTCATCCCGATCATGTTCTGGTTCACCCAATTTGTAGCCAGGTATACCCGCAAGGGTTTCCGCGAGCTGCAAAAACACCTGGGTGAACTGAATGGCGTGATGGAAGAAACCATCAGCGGCCAAAAGGTGATCAACGCTTTCCGTCGCAATGACACTGCCATCGCCAGCTTCCGTGAACGGAATCAACAGGTTTTCAAGGCGGGTGTGTATGCCAACAGTTACGCGTTGCTTTTAATGCCGCTCACAAATGTGTTGGGAAACTTTTTTGTCATTGTCCTGGCTGGACTGGGCGGCTGGCTGGCATTACGGGACCTTGTCAGTGTCGGCCTTATTGCGACATTCATCAACTATGGACAAAACTTCATCAACCCGCTGCGCCAGTTGGCGAATTTGTACAATTCGATCCAGGCGGCACTGGCAGGCGCGGAAAGGGTATTTGAGGTCCTGGACACTCCTGCTGAAATCGATGATGCCAAAAACGCCCAGCCTTTGGAAGCAGTCTATGGCGACGTCCGCTTGGAAAAAGTAAATTTTGGATACAACCCAGGCACACCGATCATCAAGGATATGTCGCTGGATGTCAAAGCCGGTCAGATAGTTGCCCTGGTCGGTCCGACCGGTGCTGGAAAAACCACCATCATCAACTTGTTGACCCGTTTTTATGAGATCAATGGGGGTCAGATAAGCATCGATGGGAAAGATATCCGTGACATCAAAAAAGGTGACCTGCGCCGCATGCTTGGACTGGTGCTTCAGGATACATTCCTCTTTTCCGATTCTGTGATGGAGAACATCCGCTACGGGCGGCTGGAGGCGTCCGATGAGGAAGTCATCGAGGCTGCCAGGATGGCAGACGCCGACCATTTTATCCGCCAACTTCCGCAAGGCTACCAGACCGCTTTGTCGGAACGTGCCAGCAACCTCAGCCAGGGGCAGCGTCAATTGCTTGCGATCGCGCGGGCCATCCTGGCTGACCCGGGTATCCTGATCCTCGATGAAGCCACCAGCAGCGTGGACACCCGTACAGAGGCACGCATCCAGAAAGCATTGCTACGGCTGATGCACGGCCGCACCAGTTTTGTGATCGCTCACCGGTTGAGTACCATCCGGGATGCCGATAAAGTGATTGTGATCAACGATGGTGAAATTGTCGAGCAGGGCACGCACCAGCAATTGTTGGATCTGGGTGGTTTTTACCACCACCTTTACCTCAGCCAGTTTAAAGGTCTCGCAATCTAGATCGATTTCCGGCTGGTTTCAATCCGTGCGACCGGTCGATACTATTCGATCCGCCAATCACCAGCGGATCGATTTTCTTAATTAAAAAGACGGGCTGGGGTAAAATCTAGGAAGGAACTATTCCCACACTGCTCTCAGTCTGCACTATGCATACGAAGAGGATCACAATGGCAAGAAGGATCAAAACTGATAAAAAGAAAAGACCGATCGCCGTCAGCGTGATCGCCGTGGCAATCGTAGTGCTTTTTCTTATCCGTCTTTACCAGGCTTATGACCCTCTGATCCGCCAGCAATTATTCCGGAGCGGAATAAATGGACCGCTTCTCATCGGGTTCAGGCTTACCGTTCTGGGCAGCGCACTGCTCACGATGGCAGTCTACCTGTTTTTATCGATAGCTGGGATCATCACCCTGATCGGTTTCTTGCGCCTTCGTCGCTGGAGTTGGGTTTTACTGATGGCCTGGACAGGTTTATCACTAGTTATTTCCCTGGTGGATTATTTTTACTCCCGAACCAATTATGCGGTGATGGCCTCCAATGTGATCATCGCTTTTGCATTAAATATTGTTGATGTTCAGAGGATCTTCGGGATCAGGAGGAGCAATGGCACCACACTCTGACCGTCCGAGCATTCCAGCCAATGCGTCAGACCTGGAGCTGTTGCGTAGATTCGAACCGGTGGTCCGATACACGCGGGGTGAACAGTTTTTTCCAACCGAGGTGGAGAATTATGTCCGTGATTGTTCATTGTGGGAGCACACCCCGGAGGGCCGTGATGACCTGCTGGTCAGGCATGGTGAACTTACAATGGATAAGCTGGTCGAATCGCGACCGGCTAAATTTGGTTCGGTTCGCTATATGCGGTTCGTTGAAAGCCTCAGCCTGGCTGAGACAGCCCAGGTTTTAACTGATCAGGTTATCCTCCGCCGTAAACTTGGAAACCATTTCCAGTCAGGGATTGGACGCCTTGCACGCGGCGGCATCCTGCCCAGGTTGCTGGACGGTCTGTTCTCTCTATCGTTATTGCTGCGGGGTAAGGTTTCCGCAGCGAGCGTGGCAGCCGCAGAACTTGATTATCATTCCATTCTAGAAGATCATCCAAAGTATACGTATTACGGCAGGGTGACCCACCAAAATGGTTGGACCATCCTGCAGTATTGGTTTTTCTTCTGTTTCAACAGTTGGCGGTCCGGTTTTCACGGGGTAAACGACCATGAATCAGATTGGGAGATGGCTACCATCTATTTATATGAAGACAATGGGATGCTCTTTCCCGAGTGGGCTGGATTCGCTTCTCATGATTTTCAGGGGGATGACCTGCGCCGGCGCTGGGACGATGATGAAGAACTCCAGAAAGTCAATCTAGATCATCCGGTCATATTTGCCGGTGCCGGATCGCATGCCTCGTATTTCCGGCGCGGCGAATACCAGGCGGAGGTCAACCTGAAACTGCCCGACTGGATCTCAGGTCTCTTCCGGGCATGGAACCAATTATGGACGGGGACTCTTGGTCAACCGGCTATCAATGCAATCCATATCCCGTTCGTTGATTTTGCGCGCGGGGATGGTTTATCCATCGGACCTGGTGAGCAACAAGCCTGGCAACCGGTGCTTATCGACGAAACTACACCCTGGGTCGGTCAATATCGGGGGTTGTGGGGTCTTTTTGCCCGTGATCCCATTTCTGGTGAAAATGCCCCCGCAGGACCCATGTACAACCGGGATGGATCGCCGCGGGGTTCATGGTACGACCCACTCGGCTTTTCCGGGCTTGATAAGATCGCTCCACCCCCCGTCGCTTTGAAAATGCTTACTGCCAACTGTGAAGAAATTTCCGGGAGACAGACTGAATTAACAAACCTGGTCACCCAAAAAGCCAATGACTTGCTTGTCCTGGGTACCAGGCTGAAGGGGATGGAAGAGAATCCGCACCTGGCGAAGGAGTATGCAGCCCTGGAAAAAACAATCACCAGCCTTGCGGGTGAAGTACGCAGCCTGCGGCGTGAAGAGTTCGGAGAATTCCGCCATTCTTCAGAGCCTGGTACAGAAATTGGAACGGATAAAAGGGGGCGTTCAGGATAATCCGCGCGCCCACATCAGACACCTGGCGGTACCGGATGACCCGACGCAGGTACTCCGTTTTGATCGTGCCGCTGAAACCTGGGCAGCCATCAGCCTGAGTTTATTGATGTTTGCGATCGCGGTACTTATTTTCTTTGCTCCCAAATATATCTGGGCTGGGCTGGTGATCATCCTGATCCTGTTCGTCGTGGCAGAGGCATTTTTACGGGGCGCCTTCGTCGAGACAGTGGGACGCATCACGCTGATCCTGGCGATGATCGCTACGGTTATCCTGTTCATCCATTTCTGGAAATGGATCATTGTGACTGCGCTGGTGGTCATGGGCGCATCGCTGATGCTGCAAAGATTACGGGAACTGACCGGATAACCGTTCATTGTTCAACCACAATACCATGACATGCAATATTGCAGGTCATGGTATTTTTTTCTTATTTTGATACCTTCTTGATGGTTTGCATGCGCTTCTTGCGAATTGCTTGATTAATTTATGGTTATAGTCGATATTGCCTCTAAGATAATCTAATTAACTCCGGGGTTTGATTGGAAGGGCACCTATGATGGACATTCTGTACGCAGGTATCACAATCATTTTTCTGGCCGCATCGTGGGGGTTCATCGTGGTCTGCGAAAAATTAATGGAGAATAAGAAATGAACGTACTTTATCTCATCGCCGGCCTGATCACGCTGGCCCTGTTCATTTATCTTGTGATCGCCCTGCTGAAGCCGGAGAAGTTCGAATGACCAGCTCCAGTTGGCTTCAACTTATCTTATACATGATCGTTTTGATCGCGCCTGGCCAAGCCGATCGGCTTGTTCATGTCCAAGGTTTACCAGGGCGAACGCACCTTCCTGGATCCGGTCCTGCGGCCGGTCGAGAAATTGATCTACCGGCTGTGCGGTGTGCACCCGGATGATGAGATGAACTGGAAGGTTTATGCGGTTGCCATGATGCTCTTCAACGTGCTTGGGCTGCTGGTCGTATATGCCCTGCAGCGGCTGCAGGGATTCCTGCCACTCAACCCGCAGGGCTTCGGCGCTGTCACCCCGGATTCATCCTGGAACACCGCCGTCAGCTTTGCCACCAATACCAACTGGCAGGGTTATGGTGGAGAAACGACCATGAGTTACCTTACCCAGATGCTGGGTATGACCGTTCAGAACTTCGTCTCGGCAGCCACCGGCATGGCCATCGTCATCGCCATGATCCGGGGCTTGGTTCGCCATACGGCCAAAACCATCGGCAACTTTTGGGTGGACCTGACCCGCTCAGTGTTGTATATACTGCTGCCGATGTCATTCGTTCTGGCCTTAGTCCTTGTTTCCCAGGGAGTTGTGCAGACCTTCAGCCAGTACAAGTCCATCCCATTGCTGCAGGCCACGAGTTACCAGCAGGCTCAGACGGATGCCAGCGGCAACCCGGTCATGGACGCTTCCGGCAACCCGGTGATGGTCACCGTTCAGCAGACCAGCCAGCTGCTGGCAGTCGGGCCGGCGGCTTCGCAGATCGCCATCAAGCAGTTAGGCACCAATGGCGGCGGCTTCTTCAACGCCAACTCGGCGCACCCATTTGAAAATCCGACTCCCCTCTCGAATTTCCTCGAGATGTTGTCCATCTTGTTGATCCCGGCCGCATTATGCTACACATTCGGGAAAATGGTTGCTGATACCCGGCAGGGTTGGGCGATCCTGGCAGCCATGACCATCATCTTTGTATTGCTATTGGCGGGAACGGTCTGGGCCGAGAACACCGCCAACCCGGCTATCGCCTCGCTGGGTGTGGACACCCAGCAGAGCAACATCAACCCGGGCGGGAACATGGAAGGCAAGGAAGTGCGCTTCGGGGTGGCTAACTCCGCCCTGTGGGCCACTGCCACGACCGCTGCTTCTAATGGCTCGGTCAACTCGATGCATGACTCCAACATGCCCCTGGGCGGCATGATTCCACTATGGCTTATGCATCTGGGTGAGGTCATCTACGGCGGGGTGGGCTCCGGCTTATACGGCATGTTGGCCTTCGTCATCGTGGCGGTTTTCGTCGCCGGTCTGATGGTCGGACGCACCCCCGAGTACCTGGGTAAGAAGATCGAAGCTTATGAAATGAAGATGGCCTCGCTGATCCTGCTGATCCCAGTCTTCACTGCCCTGGTAGGCACTGCCATCGGGGTCATGACAGCCGCCGGCAAGGCTAGCGTACTCAACCCTGGCCCGCATGGCTTCACGGAAGTGTTATATGCCTTCTCATCCGCCACAGGCAACAACGGCAGCGCCTTTGCCGGGTTGAACGCAAACACGCCTTTTTATAACACCGCTCTCGGTGTCATCATGTTCTTTGCACGCTACTGGCTGGCGATCCCCGCCTTGGCGATCGGCGGCTCGCTGGCGCTCAAGAAGAAGGTCCCCGTTGCAGGCGCAGGCACGCTAGCGACCCATACACCGCTCTTCATCGCCTGGCTGATTGCGGTCGTCATCATCGTCGGGGCACTGGGCTTCTTGCCCGCCCTGGCTTTGGGGCCGATCGTTGAACATTTAATGATTTTTCATTAAGCAAGGTAGCCATAAATGAACACTCAACTAAAAAAACGATCCACATTCCGGTATGAGCTGTATCAGCGTGCTGTCCCTCGATTCTTGCGTAAAGCTCAATCCGCGTAAGATGATACGCAATCCCGTCATGTTCGTGGTGGAAGTGGGCAGCCTGCTCACCACAGCCTTATGGATCCAGGCGCTCACCGGGAAGGGCGAGGCACCGGCTGGTTTCATCGGTGGGGTGGCTCTATGGCTGTGGTTCACTGTCCTGTTCGCCAATTTCTCGGAAGCAGTTGCCGAAGGGCGTGGTAAAGCCCAGGCCGAGGCGCTGCGCAAGACCCGCCAGACCACCCAGGCCAAGAGACTGCACCGTCAGGATCAAAAAGCGAAATTCGAAATGGTCGCCTCGTCGGACCTGCACAAGAACGATGTCTTCCTGGTAGAGGTCGGAGACATCCTGCCGGTTGATGGCGAGATCATCGAAGGCATCGCCTCTGTGGACGAGAGCGCCGTCACCGGCGAAAGCGCCCCGGTCATCCGCGAGGCGGGCGGGGACCGCAGTGCGGTAACCGGTGGCACGCGCCTGCTCTCTGACTGGCTGGTGGTGCGCGTCACTGCCGACCCCGGTGAAGGTTTCCTGGATCGCATGATCAGCCTGGTGGAAGGCGCCAAGCGTCAGAAGACTCCCAACGAGATCGCCCTGGACATCCTGCTGGCTGGCTTTACCCTGATCTTCCTGATCGTATGCGCGACCCTGCTGCCTTACTCGCTCTACAGCGTACAGACGGCTGGTCTCGGCATACCCATCACCATCACGGTGCTGGTTGCCCTGCTGGTCTGCCTGAT
>CAWJML010000004.1:0-498200 GCA_963843925.1 uncultured Chloroflexia bacterium
TACAACCATGCGATCGTTAGTTTTACGCGAGTGCGAAAAACCTCTAGTCCTCGAAGAACGAACTGCGCGCGACCCGGTCGGGTCGGAAGTCCTGCTGCGCGTGCGCGCAGCCGGGGTATGCGGGACGGACCTCAAACTTTTTCGTGGCAAGAATCCTCGGCTGAAATTACCACTCGTCCTCGGTCATGAATTTGCCGGCGAAGTCTCAGCCATCGGACCTGACGTGCGGCAGCGAAAGGTTGGCGACCGGGCAGTCGTTTATATGTATATGACCTGCGGACAATGCGAGCCCTGCCTGACCGGGCGTGAGAACCTGTGTCTCAACCGGCGCGGCTTTTTTGGTTTCGATCGTGACGGCGGATTCTCTGATTACGTGCTCGTGCCTGAAGCCAACCTGGTACCCATACCAGACTCGATTCCCTTCGAGCAGGCGGCGATCCTGGGCGATGCCGTGGCAACGAGCTGGCATGCGGTGAGCACCCAGGCGCAGCTCAAATCGGCGCAGACCCTCATGGTGGTCGGTCTGGGTGGATTGGGGCTGCATGCAGTCCAATGCGGGCGAGCTTGCGGAGCGGAAGTCATCGCAATCGATTCAGTTCAATCCAAGCTGGATATGGCTAAAGAGAACGGCGCAACTCATACGGTCAACGCGGGCTCGGGTGACTTTGTCCAGGAAGCTCGCGATCTGACCGGTGGCAAGGGTGCGGATGCGGTTGTGATCTTCCGTCCGCATGCAGAGGTTATCGAACCGGCGCTCAAATGCGTCAAGACCGGCGGGATCGTGGTCATGGTAGCTTACATCGATATCGGCAAACCATTCAACCCTGACCAGCGCTTCATTCAGGGCATGGAAATTCGCCTGGTCGGAGCACGTGGCAACACCCGCCAGGAGTTGGCAGAGGTTGTCAGGCTGGTCGCCCGGCAGCAACTGCATCCATTGATCGCAGGAACTTACCACCTGGAACAGGTCAATGAAGCATTGACGAAATTGGCTACCGGAGAAGTAACCGGGCGAATCGTCCTGGTTCTCTGACGGCTGTAAGCCTTCGATAACTTAAAACAAGAAATCTGCGATCCATCCTCTCAATTTCTTTACACCCGGTACTATCAAAAAGCCCCTCTTCGATGGGCTTTTTGATATCTAACCCATGATCCACGATCCTAGCAAATGTTGACGATCTGGTGAATCACCGGACCCTGATCGAATCTGGCGAAATGCGTCGTGCAGACGGTGTGGCAGCCAGACCACCATGCGCCGTACAACGCAATTCAGCCGGCATTGCCCGTCCAATATCCTTCATTGCCATGATAACTTCATCAAATGGAATGAACGGATCAAACCCGCCCAGCACCATGTTGGCGGAGATAACGGCATTGGCAGCCGCCATCGCATTGCGGCTGATACAGGGGATCTCGACACTTGCCGCCACCGGATCGCAAACAAGACCCAGCAGGTTGGAGAGGGCCAGGGCAGCCGCTCGCAGTCCGGTTTGGACATTTCCACCGCTCCACTCGACCAGGGCTGCCGCAGCCATGGCTGAGGCCGCGCCGTTCTCCGCCTGGCAACCGGCTTCCTCAGCCGCGAAGGTCGCCTGGTTAAAGATAAAGGCGCCCACCAATCCACCCGCGAGCAAGGCCCTTTCCAAACAGCCTGGTTTATGGCGACCCTGTCGAAGAAGAGGCAGGAGTACGGCCGGGATCACACCCGCCGAACCTGCCGTGGGCGCTGCCACGATCACGCCCATATTCCGATTTATTTCCATGGTGGCGGTGGCTATAATGATCCCATCCGATAGGATCCCGGAGTCAATAAAACTGGCGCGATTATGCTCCAGGTCTTTTGCAGTGGGCTTCACTACCCGGAAATGCTGATTGGTGGATAGCTTTACACCAGCACTGGCAGCCTGCTCCATCACCCGCAGCAGATCGGACATGGAAGATAGGATCTTCTCTTCAGCCCACCCGGTGATTGACTCTTCATACAACAGCCCAGCTTCAGAGAGGGTCTTCTTAGTGGAAAATTGGGATTCCAATTGTTGGGCATTCATAAAACCCGGCTTACGCGTAACATCCCTGCTGGCCGGAACGACCGCACGCACCAGGCGGGATTGACCTTCCTCCGCTCGAGGGACGATCCTGACCGTCTCATCGATGATGATGTGCTCATCCCGACTCCCATCCAACCATACCGGTACATTATTAATCCCCGTGATGCGCACATTACCCCCTCCGATCGATAATGTATGAACAGTGATCGGGTTTTCGTCCGGACCACAACATACAATGACCGCCCGGTTGGGGTGATCATAGGATTTATCCACCCCGTGAAAACAAATCGGTATGCCTGCCCGATTCGCATATTCCAATGAATCCGGCAGGCGTGGGTCAGCACAGTCCCAACCAAGTAAACCGGCAGTAAAACCGCGGTTCGATGCCTGCCCCTCCATCGTGGCAGCATACGACCCGCTTTTGGAAAAATAAATATCGGCCTGTCTTACTCCGCCGCACAGGTCTGAAACCATCCGCCCCAGGCGTGCCGGTCCGGCAGTATGCGAGCTCGAAGGCCCGGTCATTACGGGTCCCAAAACGTCATTCAGAATACTGGCTGGTCGAGATTCTTCCATAATAATATCCTTTGAGTTTCGTACGGATGGATATTGTTTTAAATTTGGGCGGATGAGATATATTCTATCTCATTCGACTTTTAGTTTGGACTTCATGGGTTTTACCTACCCTTTTTTCCGGGTAGTTACCACCCGTTTGGAGGATGCCTGCCAGCAGACGACGGTGTATACTGCGGATCACAACAAGGAGAAAAATCATGTCCAATGTATTGGTAGAACTATCGAATGCCATGGCATCCTCAGCCGAAAAAGCCGGAGCCTCCACCGTTTTGGTTAGCGCCCGCCGGCGTATGCCTGCCAGTGGTATCGCCTTTGGACCGGACCTGGTCCTGACAGCCGATCACATCATCGAGCAGGAAGATGGCATCACGGTTTTACTGCCGGATGGTAAAGAGAATGGGGCAAAAATAGCGGGTCGTGACCCCGGCTCGGATCTGGCAGTCTTAAGATTGGATAAAGGTAATTTAATCCCTGCTCTACTTGCCACGGTAGTTAAGATCGGGGAGTTGGTATTAGCCCTTGGACGTCCTTCACCGGAAGGCATCGAGGTAAGCCTGGGCGTGGTTAGTGCCATGGGTGGACCTGTTCGCACTCCACGCGGCAGCATCGACCGTTACATTCGAACCGACACGACCCCCTTCCCCGGCTTTTCGGGTGGACCGCTGGTGGACGCGGAGGGTCGGGTGGTCGGCGTCAATACCTCCGGTTTTGGTCGTGGAGTTCGCCCTGACCATCCCGGCGGATTATGCCTGGAAAGTGGCTGATCAGTTGGTAAAGAACGGATCGGTGAAGCGCGGGTACCTGGGCATCCGCAGCCAAGGTGTGGAACTCTCCGCAGCCGCTCAGAAAACGCTTAAACGCCAACAGACCACCGGTCTCCTGGTAATGGGAGTGGAGCATGACAGCCCTGCGGAAGCTGGAGAACTGATGGTTGGTGATATCCTGGTTGGTATCAATGGTCAACCGGTAAGTGACCACGATGCCCTTTTCGCGGGCTTATCCGGTGATGTGGTCGGCAAATCCGTGCCGCTGGAAATATTACGCGGCGGGCAGCCGGTACAGGTAAAGATCAAGATCGGGGCACGACCATGAACGTTTTGACCCTCCTCAATTCCGCTCTGGATGAGTTACTTGACCGTATTCGCCCGCTATTGGCAATCGTTTGGGATAAACGCCGGGGCGCCGGGGCAGGTATCCTGGTTGGAGATGGACTGGTCCTGACCAACCGGCACGTGGTCGGGCGCGCCCACTCCTTGCAGGTAGTGCTGGCTGGTAATGAAACCTTCGACGCCCGCATTGTGGCGAGTGATGCCGATGTTGACCTCGCTTTGCTGAAAATTCCCGCCAATGACCGCGGAAGCGCTGTTTTCTCGAAGGAAACTCCACGTCCCGGTGAAATGGTTTTTGCGTTCGGTCATCCCTGGGGCGAGCGCAATGTCCTGACCGGCGGCGTCCTTTCGGCGGTAACAAATTTGCACGGACGGCATGGCGACCTCCCGGTGCTGCGCGTGGATGTCCAGCTGGCACCTGGCAATTCTGGAGGCCCGCTCTTGAACGCGGCCGGAGAAGTGATCGGTCTGAATGCAATGATCTTTGGCGGCGACCAGAGTGTGGCTATCCCGACCAGTATTATCCAGGGATTCCTGGAAACTGCAAAAAAGGAAATTCAGGGCAAGCATCCATCGGAGGGCACACTTTGATTCAAGTGGGCATTGTCGCACCCGGGCACACCTTGCGGATTGGACTCGTGGAGGTGTTTGGCAGCCTGCCGGACATTCAGGTAACTGCCGCGGCTGCCAGCCTGGAAGGTTTACCGGCAGTGGACGTGCTTGTGTTAAGCTCCGCAGATCTCCTCGCTGACCTGAACGAAGATGCGCCTGCCGTGCTCCTGCTGACCAACGATCCCGAGGACGTCAATCGTTTGGCTGGCTTTGCCGTTTGGGGGATCCTGCCGGTTGAAGCAAGCCCGGAGGAACTATCAGCGACCGTACATGCCCTTTCAGAAGGTTTATTGGCTGGTTCGCCAACGTTGATCCACGGTCTGCTTGAACAAAAAACCGTCGCCTCGATAGATGAAGCAGAATTGGTGGTCGATCTGCTGACGGGCAGGGAGCACCAGATTCTTCAATTGATCGCCGAAGGTTTGGCAAATAAACAGATCTCAGCAGCCCTTAACATCAGTGAAAATACGGTCAAGTTCCACGTATCATCCTTGTATTCTAAATTGGGGGTTACCAATCGTACGGAGGCTGTGCGATCCGGGGCACGCCGAGGCTGGGTGATTCTATAACTATCGGTAAGCCAACCATTTCAATATTACTTGTATGTCTAGAAATGACCATCAATTGTGATCCATGCCCGGTGGTTGGATCCAGTCAGGGGATACACCGTTGGTTCTCGGGATAAATTTCCGGCTGTCATATATTTTTAAGGACGTCGCAGTATAATGCGCAAGAAAAAGATCCACCTGGGTTTTATCAAGGAAGGAGGGGTATCGCCCCATGGCACGAAAATTTATTATTCCAGTCCTAATAATCCTTACCCTGCTCGTTTCTGCATGCAATCTAAATATCGCAACAACTCCCCCTCCAGCCCCGTCAAATACCCCCGTCGTACCCACGATCACTCCTTTACCTTCCACACCGCTCGCCACAAATACTACAATATCGACCGTCACTCCACCTGCACCAGCCGATACACTTACACCCACGCAGGAGCCGACCGTTGCCGTCCCCAGCCGTTTCTGTGCCCGCCTCGACAAGTTATATCGATGACCGCAGTACAGCCTCGCAGGTTATCGTTTCATTCTATGATGCCATTAATCGCCAGCAGTATTCACGAGCCTATGGTTACTATTCAGACCCGGCCACTGACCTGGGCGATTTCAGCACCTTTGCCAGTGGCTATTCCACAACTGCCTCAGTTGACCTTGTTTTTGGGGCGATCAATGGCGATCCTGGCATGAGCCAGGTTTATTACACCATCCCGGTCATCCTGAAAGTCACCGCCAGTAACAGCACCCATACCACTTATGCAGCCTGCTATGTGGTCCATGAAACGAATCCGGATGTCTATGGCGGACCGCCTGTCGACCCGATGACCATATACAACGGTTCGGCAGTCCAAGCCAGCCTGGGTGCCAGCGATGCCAATCTCCTGGCTACCGCTTGCGACAACTATCCGACCGGTGGGTATCAGCCCTTCCCTGCCTCCAGCAATAACCTTAACATCGATCAATCCAATTTTGTCGACAACCGCAGCGGGGCGATCGAAACCGTCAGCTCGTTCCTGAATGCCCTCAACCTTAAACAGTATGCGCGGGCCTATTCGTACTTCCAGGTTCCCGCCACCTATCCGGGCGCATATGACCCATGGGCGGCAGGATTCACGAACACGGATACCATCGCTGCCACCTTTGGCACCGTTCAAAGCGAGGGAGCCGCCGGGAGTACATATTACAAGGTACCGCTGGCTCAGAAAGTGGTTACCACAACGAACACCAAATTGACCTTTGTCGGCTGCTTCACACTACGTCTCGCCCAGCCGGCAAACCAGACCAATCCTCCCTTCCAATCAATGGGAATCGTATCCGGAAAATTCAACCAGGTAAGCAACAGCATCGATGTAAACACTTTGCTTCCAACCGCCTGTAATTAGGCTGACAAAACCCGTAAACAGTGAACAGGACTCGCTCATTCCGCGAGTCCTGTGTCATTTATCAAATAACTGAATAAATAAAATTTGTACGGTCAGCCACCATTTGGGTCATGAATTTTGAGGAGTAAAATCAGAGGGGTTATTGTAAATTTAATCGCAGGAAAACATGCATGAAATGAATAACAATATGACCGGACCCGTTGTACACCTTGATGCGTTATGTAAAACATACCGTGTCCCTGAACGCGAAACTGGAATGGGTGCTGCAATTCGATCCCTGTTCCACAGGCGGATGCAGGAGATTCCCGCAGTGGATGAACTGACATTTGATCTGGCGCCCGGTGAAGTAGTTGGCTTCCTGGGTCCGAACGGCGCTGGCAAGACCACCACGCTGAAGATGCTTTCCGGTCTCTTGCATCCGACCGGCGGGGAATGCCGCGTACTGGGAGCCATCCCGTGGAAACGCGACCGGAATTTTCTCCGCCAGATCACACTGGTCATGGGTCAGAGAAATCAACTTGTGTGGGATATCCCGGCAGCTGATTCATTCGAATTGAACAGGGTCATCTACCGCCTCCCGTTTACGGATTTCCGCCGCACACTCGATGAGTTGGTTGATCTGCTCGACCTGGGGTCATTGCTCAAGAAACCGGTTCGCAACCTCTCCTTGGGTGAACGCATGAAGTGTGAAATCGCGGCGGCCTTGTTGCACCGACCGCAGGTGGTCTTCCTGGACGAACCTACCATCGGTCTGGACGTGACGATGCAGCGCCGCATCCGGTCTTTCATAGCCGAATATAACCGCAGGTCGGGGGCAACCGTCTTGCTGACCAGCCATTACATGGCGGATGTCGAAGCCCTATGCAAAAGAGTGATCGTCATTCACCATGGACGGTTGCTCTTTGATGGCAACCTGTCGGACCTGATCCAAAAATTCACCGCCCATAAGACCATCATCGTCCAGCTGGAAGACTGCCAGGCGGATTTGAGCGAATACGGGCAAGTGATCAGTTGCGAAGATGGACGCACCACTCTGCAAGTCCCCAAAGCCAGTACGGCCAATGTAACCGAGCGGATATTGGCTGACCTGCCGGTGATAGATCTACTGGTGGAAGACCCTCCCATCGAAGAGGTCATCGACCGGGTCTTCACGCAGGAGGCAGCATGACGTTCATCGTTAACCTGCGTCAGCTCGCTAGTATATATTTGCAGCAGTTCAAGACCACGTTCGCCACCATGGTCCAGTACCGCGCTTCCTTATTCATCTGGATGATCTCCCAGGTACTTGAACCACTGGTCTACTTGATCGTCTGGTCGACGGTATCGAACGGCAGCGGAGGCAGCGTCGGTGGCTATACTGCCAGTGGATTCGCCGCCTATTATCTGGCGCTCATGCTTGTAAACCAGGTGACGTACACCTGGATCATGTTCGAATATGAATACCGCGTCCGGCAGGGCTCATTGTCGATTGCGCTGCTCAAGCCGGTTCATCCGATCCATTCCGATATTTCCGACAACCTTTCTTCCAAGGTGATCACCCTACCGATCCTGGTGGTGGTCGCCGGGCTGCTTGCGTTTGTCTTCCATCCGACCGCCGTGATCAAACCCTGGGCGGTATTGGTTTTCCTGCCGGCCATTGGGATGGCTTTCCTGGTTCGTTTCCTGCTGGAATGGACCCTTGCACTCGCTGCTTTTTGGACTACGCGGGTAAATGCCATCAACCAGGTTTACTTCCTTCTGATGCTTTTCCTGGCGGGGCAGATTGCCCCACTCTCACTTTTTCCTCGATGGCTGCAGATCGTCGCGGATGTCCTCCCTTTCCGCTGGATGCTGGGCTATCCTGTGGAATTGATTCTCGGACGCCTTGATCCGATCCAGGCGCTGGAAGGACTGGGCATCCAGGCAGCCTGGTTGATCGTCAGCCTGGTACTGATCCGGCTGGTCTGGCGGGCGGGCGTGCGCGTTTACACGGCGGTCGGTGCATGAATACGCTTAAGTTGCTTTTCACCTTTTTCCGCATTAGCGTATTGAACGAGACCGCTTATCGGGTTAATTTCTTCATCCAACTCTTCCAATCCATATTGGAACTGGGGTCCGCGTTGGCCGGGCTGGCGGTTATTTTCAGCTATACCACTGCCCTCGGTGGTTGGCGTCCGGACGAGATGCTGGCATTGGTGGGGGTATATTTCCTGATTGGCGGGGTCATCAGCCTGGTGATCCAGCCTGGTATGTCGGCGCTGATCAACTCGGTGCGGGATGGGACCCTCGATTTTACCCTGACCAAACCGGAGGATGCGCAACTTCTCGTCAGTATCCAACGTGTGGCTGTCTTTAGTCTGATCGATCTATTGATGGGTCTGGGTGTATTGATCGCAGCGCTGATCCGGTTAAGGGAAGCCATCGGAGGCTGGCAGGCGGCTGCCTTCATCGGTATGCTGGGAGCGGGTTGCATCATCGTTTACAGTTTCTGGCTGATCCTTGCCAGCCTTGCCTTTTGGCTGGTGCGCGTCGAAGAATCTACTCGAGATCTTCCAGAGCATGTTCCAGGCTGGTCGTTGGCCGATCAGTCTTTATCCGGGCTGGCTTCGCTTTGGCCTGACGTTCATCGTGCCTGTGGCGTTCGCCACCACCGTCCCGGCAGAGGCGCTGACCGGCCGCTTGAGCGGTGCGACCTTGTGGGGGGCGCTCGGGCTGGCGGTCATATTATTCGCACTGGCTCGCCTCATCTGGCGGTTGGGATTGAGGCGTTATTCGGGCGCCTCCGCTTAGTATTTTACCGGGTATGCTACAATTGACCGGTGATAAAAATCACAGGTTTGAGTTTGCCGGCAAATATTTTGCACGATTTTATCCTGTCATTACCAGATGATGTAATAAGAAGTAATAGAAAATTGATCCGTAGTCCGTTCAACATACTATATCTCTGCTTTCCTTTATCGTAAATGAGAACTCCAATCAGCAGTGAATCCCATCATGTTCACACAATGGTTACCGGGCATGTCGTCCCGGAACAGGAACGCTGCATTCAGTGCGGGATCTGTTCATATAATTGCCCGATCGGCATCGATGTTCGCATGCATGCCTGGAATGGCGATAATATTGAAGATCCCAATTGCCTTACTTGTGGTGAATGTATCGAACGCTGCCCGCGTGGTGTATTGTCCATGGAGAGGACGGAAATCTCTTTGGAGGGGAAAGGATGACCCGCTACGTAATCATTGGGTCCGGTATCACTGGTTTCTCGGCTGCCCGGTCCCTGCAGGGTCTTGACCCTGAGTCAGAAATATTAATGGTCAGCGAGGACCCTCATGGTTTCTATTCTCGCCCCGGGTTGGCGTATTTTCTGACCGGTGAGATCCCCGAAAAACAATTGTTCCTATTCTCTAAAAAAGGCAGGATCAACCTGGATATCCGGCTTATCAAGGCACGCGTTACCGGCATCGATCCTGCCGCGCATACGATCGATTTGGATTCGCCTGCCCGCCTGGTTTATGACCGCCTGCTCCTGGCTACTGGTGCAAGCTCGGTTCCCCTGAATGTCCCGGGTTCGAACCTGCAGGGTATTGTAAAACTGGATGACCTTGAAGATACCCTGCGGATCCTTTCATTGGTTCGGCATGGTAAAAACGCAGTGGTTGTGGGCGGCGGCGTGGTTGGCATCGAACTGGTGGAAGGTCTGGTGGCACACGGTGTCAAAGTCCATTACCTGCTGCGAGGCGATCGCTTCTGGCCCAATGTCCTCGGCGAAGTCGAAGCAAAATTGGTCGAGCATCATCTTACCCATGACGGCGTCCGCATCCATCACAACACGGAAGTCGAACAGATCCTCGGCAGGCGGGGCAAGGTGACGGGAGTTCGGACTTCAGACGGTATTGTCCTGCCTTGTGATTTGGTTGCCGTTGGCATTGGCGTGAAAGCTCGCATGGAACTGGCTCAGGCTGCTGGTCTTAAAACAGACCGGGGCATCCTGGTGGATGAATTCCTTGAATCCAGCGTTCCGGACGTCTTCGCTGCCGGTGATGCAGCCCAGGTCTTCGACCCCCTCACTGGAAATTCATCGATCGATAATCTCTGGTTCCCCGGTCGGAAACAGGGCGGGATGGCAGCCAATAATATGGCCGGTCGTAAACTGGCCTACAAGAAGACGGTCGCCATGAATGTCCTTCGCCTGGCGGGGGTCATGACCACGATCATCGGAGCTGTGGGAACAGGACGGGATGAAGGTCCCACGTATACGATCCGCGGCTCCAGCAAATCCTGGCTGCAATTGCCCAACACTATCGCCACGGAAAGCGGGACAAGTGACAGTCATTTGCGTCTGATCGTCAGTGATAAGTTTTTGCTGGGTGCCCTCATCATGGGAGATCAAAAAATATCGAAGCCGCTTTGTGACTTGATCCGCGCCCGGGTGGACATTTCCAGCATACGAAACGATTTGCTGCAATCCGAAAGCAGGTTGGGAACAGCCCTGGTTGATTTCTGGACAAAAAACAAACAGGAGCAACCGCGCGTGAGTTAGGAGGAGTGGGATGCAGTTCAGGAATAAAGAACTTTGGCTTTCAGTACTGGGGATTGTTATCATTACTGCAATTTATGCGGTCATTGTTTACTGGTTTCGTGCAATTCCCGCAGCAGGAAGCTTGTTCGGTCACCTGATCGGTGTGATCGGGTTCCTGCTGATGCTGGCGACCGAAGTCCTCTATTCATTCCGTAAACGCACCCGGGTGGGACGTTGGGGCAGCATGGCCGCCTGGCTTCAATTCCACATTTTCACAGGGCTGGTTGGTCCGTATATGGTGCTGTTGCATACTTCATGGAAGTTCAACGGGTTGGCAGGTGCAACCACGCTTTTGACCATCATCATCGTCATAAGTGGCTTCATCGGGAGGTATATCTATACACGGAATTCCCCGTACACTGGAGGGCGTGGAAATTGACCTGCCCGATGGGCATAACCAGGCTATGTCGCTGGCCCGTACCAGGCGTCTGATGGCCATCTGGCATGCAGTCCACATTCCGATCGGTATGGCGCTTTTCGTGGCTGCCTTCATCCATATTGGGGCTGCACTCAGTTATGCCACCTTGCTCAGGTAGGGGACGATAATGGCTAAAAAACCATTCGGCTGCCTGACCGTTCCAGGCTTTCTCACTGCACTTCTGACCGTTATCATCGTAGTTGTTGTTGGGTTTGTTCGTGGTGGCGTCCTTTTCAGTCCGGGTCCCCTCAACGCACAGGCGGGCGCAGCCCTGGGAGGAGCAACCTCCCATGCCGACCTCAGCACGAGGTGCACAGCCTGCCATGCATTCTTTTGGCAACCCGGGAGAATGGCAGATCGCTGCATGACGTGCCATACGGATGTTGCTGCGCAGCAGCTTGACCCGACCACCTTGCATGGTGACCAGTTCAAGAAAAAGCCAGGTATGACCTGCCGTTCATGTCATCCCGACCACCGCGGTCCTACCGCTTCCCTTACCGATCTGTCCATGGCTGACCTTTCGCATGACGCCTTCGGATATGCCCTGGTTGCCCACCAGCGCCAGGCGGATGGTTCTCCGTTTTCTTGCAGCACCTGCCATATCAAAGGCTATTCGACTTTCGATCAGACAGTTTGCGTAACCTGCCACCAACCGATCAAGCCGGATTTCATGCAAACTCATCTGGCAGCTTTCGGCACCTCCTGTCTCGCCTGCCATGACGGGATCGACTCGTATGGTCATAAATTCGACCATGCCACCGTGACTTTCCAACTGACCGGCAAGCATGCCCAGGTTGACTGCGGCGGTTGTCATACCGGCGCCCGCAGCATCGCAGATCTTAAGGCGACCGCCCAGGAATGTTTTTCCTGTCACGAAAAGAACGATCCGCATAAAGGTCAGTTCGGTCGTGACTGCGGTGCATGTCACACCACCACTGGTTGGTTGCCGGCAACATTTGACCATTCGTTGTCGAAGTTCCCACTGACTGGCGCCCACATCGGATTGGCTTGCACGAAATGCCACCTAAATAATGTTTTTATCGGCCTCTCTACCGCCTGTTCTTCCTGTCACTCTGACCCGGCTTTTCACGCTGGTTTGTTCAAGAGTATGAGCTGCGACCAGTGCCACAACACCACCGCCTGGATACCGGCGGCCTTCAATCTTTCCCACCCGGGCGGCTGTGGCGAAGGTTCATGTGTGAACCACCAGGGGGCAACCTGCCGTGATTGCCATACGGTCAACCTATCCACTGCCACCTGCCTTAAATGCCATAACAGCAACACGCCCGGAGATGGTGGTGGCGGAGGTTGATCGACTTTTCTAAATATTTTGTTTACTGATATTTGTCAATCATCATCGGTACATCGATCAGCCCGGGCGTTCGCCCGGGCTGAATTTTCTTCTATTCGAGATGCGCTGAATGACGATAATCAGAGTGGTCGCTTCAATCGATATATGCTATTACTTAATCGACGAATACTTACTTCCCCCAGGTTATCTCAGCCCAATGGACGGCGTGATCGGTCGCCGAAGCCGGGGGTAGTAAATAGACCGGGTTGCTGACACTGAGTGAGGGGGACACAAAGATGTGGTCGATCCGGTTATCGCCGGACATATCGGTTCCGTCCGAACTGATTTTGGTGGGATACACGCTCACCCAGGCATTCGTGTATACGCTGGCGATCAATTGATAAGGCGCCTCGTAATCCCGCAGGTTGTAATCACCCATTGCGATCACATTGGCTTTTCCTTTTGACCTCTCGATCAGTGTCTGCGCAAACACCATTTTCGCAGTGTCGCTCCCATCCGGGTGAACATCATAGATATTGAATATTTGCCCTGACACTTCGATCTCTGCTTCGGCTGTGCCGATCTCATCCTGGTCACTGAACGTAAACACCGTATCGGTATTCATCAATGGATACTTCGATAGGATCGCCGTCCCAAATGTCCCTGCGACGGTTGTCGGTCCGTAGTACGAATAATAGCCAAGCCGGCTGGCAAAATAGCGGACAAGATCATTGTTGTTGAGCGAGATCCTTGCGGTATCGGTTTCCTGTAACGCCAGAATATCCGGTGATACTTTACGGATGAGCGCCAGTTGCCGGTCATAGGATTGTTCCCCTGAAACGTCATTACCGGCCTGGATGTTATAGGTCATTACCAGTAAAGTAGTCTTCTGTGGGTCGGCAGGCAGGGGGCGTACGCTGCGCAGGGAGCCGGCCCCGCTCCCCAGGAATACGAATTCCCAGCAGGAGAGCCCATCCCCACTGGAATTTCCCACCCACGGGAGCGGCGTCCGCTCCGGACTTTTTACGAGTCGAAGCAAGGATGGTTATCACACCCGCCATCAACAGGAAAGGCAACCAGTATAAATTCCGGAAGATTGTGCTGATCGGTGCGATATACCCCCATACATTGGTAAAAATATTCATAAAAACGAGCAGGACAAGCATGCCACTTCCCAGGAGAAAGCCGGATACAAGCTGGCGCATTGACGGTTTTGCCTGGCGGATCCGGCTGACGAAAATCCGCATATCGAGCAGGATCACAGGGAAGAGGATCAACATCAATACTAGAGGAATATGTTGCACCCAGGTGGATACACCAACCACCACTGCTGCGCTATCCGGTTTTTGTGGAAAGGAAACGCGGTGAGCCAGGATTGTTCCCACCAGGCTGAGCGTGAACACGACATTCCAGGCTGCCAGTCCGTTCCGGCTGACACGACCGAAAATTCCCGGCTTTGCAAATGCGAGCCAGGCGTAACCAGCGACCATCAGGCTGATCACGATGACGATCAGAACATAATTGCCTTCCGTCCAGCGGGAGATGACAGCCGGAGCGGAGAATGAAAAATAGACCAGTGCCAATATCAGGAAGATCCCTATGGCCGCGCCGGTAAAACCGCTAGCATTTTTATCCGCGCCTTGTTCAACATCCCATTCAACCTGGGTGATCAGCAGTCCCAAGGCGGCACCAAGCACCCATCCCACCCACCCTCCGCCTGGTGTCAGGGAATAATCAATGCTGAAGTTTATCGTGCGTAGCAGTACCGAAAGGCCAACAGCCAAAGCAAGACCAGCCGATACCCATAGATCCACCTGCGATCTTGATTTCATCTTTCGGTTTTGCTTCGGTTAAAAGAATAAACAAAATCAGAACGGTTCCTGTCCCGATACCGGAAGACAACATGCGACCGAGGGTATTCAGGTAGGGGGTCACGCCGCGTGCCAGGAATAATAACCCAAGCATGCTCCAGGCGAGTCTATTTGGAACTATTTTGCGAAACGGCAGCAGAAGAATGGGGGAAAAGAAGAAGAGCACACCCAGCGCCTTTGCATCCAGCGAAGTATGCATCAGATCCAGTGTGTAAATGGATGCGACCAGGGTGCCGCCCATTTGGATGAAGAAAAGAAATAGGATTGCATAAACAATGACGAACAGGTGACTTTTTTTCATGGCATTCATTCCTTTGGTGGATGGATTTAATCATTCGACATTCGCTAGAACACACACGGTTCAAGAAAGGTACTAAATCGTTATCCGGAAGCAGTAGAATAGGGAGAATGTTTGTCCATCTCACCACGCATTCTGCCTACTCCCTGCAGGAGGGACTACTCCTACCTGCCGAGTTGGCGCAGGCTGCCGCAGCGGAAGGCATGACTGCTATCGGACTTACCGACCACCGGTTGCTCACCGGGTCGGTTGAATTTACGAATGCCTGTACAGCCGCGGGCGTCCAGCCGATCCTGGGATTGGAAATCGATCTGGAGTCTGGTCCCCTTGCACTCCTGGCAGCCAGCCTTGAGGGTTGGTCCAACTTGTGCCGCCTGAGCAGCGCACTGGCACTCCGTGATCTGCCCGAGGCGAATTGTCCGTTAGACCTGCTTTCATCTTTTTCCGGGGATTTGATCGCCCTTTGCAGCAACCGCGGGGATAATGCCCGGCACACGCTTGGTTTGTTAAAGTCGATATTCCCTGGCCGGCTGTACATGACGATCTCAGACCCATCCAGCGCCCTTCAGGATTTCAATGCTGGCGTATAAAATGGCTTTGCCAACCGTCGTAACCTGCCCCGTTTATTATCTGAAGCCGGAACAGTCTGCTCTCCAGCATACCCTGGCAGCTATCCGTCTGAATCAGCCGGTTGATAAACTTCCAGCGACTGCATTCGCACCAGGCGGTGCTCATTTTGTTAACGCAGCCGAGATGGAAACCCGTTATCCTCATTTCCCGGCTGCATTGGCTGCAAGTTCCGAGATCGCCGCACGATGCAAATTCGAATTGCCTCTCGGGGTGGCGCATATGCCTACCGTACCGCTTCCTCCCGGGCTCACAGCCGCGGATGTGTTGCGGCGCAAGGCGGAGGAAGGCGCCAACCGGTTATATGGAAAGATCAACCCTGCGGTGCGGGAACGCCTCGACCACGAGTTGGATGTTATCGCTCGCATGGGTTATGAGCCTATCTTCCTGATCGTTGAGGAAATTCTGGACTTCGCCCGCCAGACCAGTGTCCCCTTTTCCTCGCGCGGTTCTGCTGCTTCTTCACTGGTCGCGCATTGCCTCGGCATCACCAGCCCCGATCCCATCCGGCTGGACCTGTTCTTCGAGCGATTTCTCAACCCGGCCCGTACCACCCCGCCGGATATCGACACCGACCTGTGCTCGCGCCGCAGCGCGACGGCATCATCCAGCACGTCATTGATACCTACGGCACACAGCGGGTCGCGATGGTGGGAACGGTCAACCGCTTCCGGCCACGTTCAGCCATCGGGGATGTTGCCAAGGCACACGGTATGGCTCATGACAGGATCCGGGAAATGGTCGACCGGTTGCCTTACGGCTTTTGGGCTCGCATGGAATCAGCCGAAGAGGGAAGGAACCGCCTTCTTCATTTGCAGAATTAAGGATCAACTTTCCTTCCCAGGCATTCAAACGTATCTTCGATGAAGCCGAGGCGCTGCTCAAGCTTCCGCGTCATCTCTCTGTTCATGCCGGCGGTCTCGTCGTGGCGCCCGCCGCGCTGACTGACCTGGTACCGGTAACACGGTCAGGCAGCAAGGGCGTCACCATCACCCAGTTTGATCTTTAATTCGGTCGAAGCTTTTGGTCTGGTCAAGATCGACTTACTGGGAATCCCGCGGCTTGACCGTGCAGGGTGATGTCGCCGAGTTCATTTATGACAGCCGTCCTGGTGAATATGCCAATCCGTTAGCGGTGCTGGAGTTTACCCCCTCCGACGATCCGCAAACATCCGATAGGGTGGAGAGTGGTGGGACGATCGGTTGCTTTCAGATCGAAAGCCCGGGGATGCGGGCGACCTTGCGCGAGATCCATGCTCGCTGCGAGGACGATATCATGGCTGCCCTTGCCCTGTATCGCCCGGGACCGCTATCCGGTGGCTTGAAGGATGCCTTTGTCCGCAGGTTTAAAGGCGATGAACCGGTCGAGCATATCCACCCGGCGTTGGCGCCACTTTTGTCTGAAACTTTTGGGGTGATTCTCTACCAGGAGCAGGTGCTTCGGATCGCTCATGAGCTAGCCGGCTTCAGTTTGACTGAAGCGGACCTGCTACGCCGGGCAATGAGCCATTTCGATCCCGGTAAACAGATGCAAATGTTGGAAAAGAAATTCATTGCACAAGCCCAGGCACGGGTGGGAATTCCACCAGAAACTGGCGAACGGGTGTGGGAAATGATGGCTGCTTTTGCAGGCTATGGATTTCCAAAGGCACATGCAGCCTCCTACGCCCGGGTGTCCTGGCGTTCCGCCTGGTGTAAAACCCATTTCCCGGGCGAGTTCATGGCAGCGGTACTTGCTAACTGGGGCGGCTACTACAGCCAGCGGGTGTACCTGAGTGAAGCGCGACGGCTGGGATTGATTGTTCGTCCACCGCACATCAACTTCTCAGGCCGGAATTTCGTATTTAAGGCGGGTCCTCAACAAGAAAAAGTGCTGTTTATGGGTCTCGACCAGGTCAAAGACCTGACCCGCCGGACGATGGAGCGGATCGAACGCGGCCGGCCCTTCCACACTCTGGATGACTTCCTTTTCGCGTGTCGACCCGCGCCCGCAGGAGGCTGCTGATCTTGCCCGGGTCGGGGCAATGGAAGGGCTGGGAACAATCCCGGAAATTCTGCGGCCGCGTGGAACGCGGAGGCTGGCAGGCTGATCAACCCAGTCTGTTTGAATGGCACCCGTCCGAGGGCGAAGATTGGTCTCAGGAAAAAAAGATAACTGCCCAACAGGACCTGCTCGGGATCAGCCTGGAAGCTCATCCCCTGGAGTTGCTGGCAGAAAAAGTCCAGGCGGCGGGAGCAATAACCACCGTTGAAGCCGCAGGTCGGATCGGGGAGCGGGTCACCGTGGCAGGTCTGCACCAGAGCGGTCACCGCACGCGCACCGCAAAGGGCGAGGCAATGATGTTCCTCACCTTGGAAGATTTATCCGGGATGCTGGATGTGATCCTTCTCCCGGATGTTTACCGCCAGGCTCGTGAGTTAGTCGGATCTTCTGCACCTCTGCTGATAACCGGGCTGGTGGAAATGGACGCCAATCGCGGGGAACCGCTCCTGCGTGCTGAGAAGGTGACCAGCCTGGATTAATTGATTATTCGGCTGGTTCGAACGTTGAAAAAAGACCCAAAATTATGATGATCTTTGTCGATCTTGAGGCTTAGGATTTGGGTCATAACGTTGGATATATAATCAAGTTGGCTTTTACTATTATATTTGGAGGTTGAGTTGCCCACTGGAACAGGATCATCGACCTTGGTCGTAGCGCGTGGGTTGGAAAAGGCTTATGAGCATGGCAATGAAAAAGTCGTTGCCCTGCGAGATGCCACGCTCTCGGTAAGCAGAGGCGAATTTCTGGTCATCATTGGGCCATCCGGCAGCGGCAAATCCACGCTTTTACATTTGCTGGGCGGTATCGATCGGCCCACCCGCGGAGCGCTGTCTGTCAACGGCTTCGACCTGGTTGCAGCCAGCGAAGCCGATCTGACCGGTTTCAGGCGGGACAATATGGGTTTCGTCTTCCAGTTCTACAACCTGCTTCCTTCCCTGAATGCCCTCGATAATGTCATATTGCCGCTTCTTGCCCAGGTCTGGGTTGGAAACCTGCCCGGCTGCGCGGGGCTGAAATGTTGGAACAGGTTGGCCTGGATCACCGCCGGGATCACACCCCGGGTCAGCTATCCGGTGGTGAACAGCAGCGGGTTGCCATCGCGCGTGCTTTGGTATCCCAGCCATGCATGGTCCTGGCTGATGAACCGACCGGTGACCTTGATAGCGCTTCTGCCAGGGGCATCATTGATTTGATGCTCGATCTTAACCAACGCCTCGGTGTGACCTTTATTGTCGCCACCCACAACCTTGACCTGCTAAAGGTGGCTGGTCGTTCTTTCCACTTGGTGGATGGCTTATTGAATATGCAACCTTCAGGATGAATCGTGCTAGCTTTGTTCTATTTCACTTATAAGGACTTACTGCACGACCGCTGGCGGAGCTTGCTGACTATCACCAGCCTGTCAGTGGTCGTGGTTGGATACCTGCTGCTCGCCTCGCTTTCGCAAGCTTTGGTCATATTGTCCGCCAGCGCCAAGGTTACAAATAACCTTTTGATCGTCGCTTCCGACGTTATCGACCCGCAGGATAGCTCCCTGGATGTTGGAGTCCTTCAAACCGCCCTGGAGATCGCTCCCCATCAGATCCAACGCGCTTTCCCGATCATATTTCGTCACTTGTCGATCGACGGGCACATCCTGCAGGTCCGCGCCGTGCCTCCGGAAGAATTGTCCACTTCCCTGGCTCTGGTCCTGGTCAAGGGTATCTGGCCAGACAGTGTGGATCAGGTCGTGGTCAGTGAAGGCGCGGCACAATTGGCAGGCTGGCAGGTAGGTTCCAGAGATAAATATCTATGGCACAAGCTTCCAGGTAATCGGCCTGGTTCGGAACTCGGAAAATGCATTTGGGTCCGTCTGGATGCCTTATTCTGAAGGTCAATCATTGTTTGGGAACTCACATGGCTTCCAGGTGGGTTACCTTTCGCTCGACCCATTGGCTAACCCTGAAACGGTACAGGCCTTATTGCAGGCAGACCCGCGCATGTCAACCGGTGTAACCATCTACCTGGAGAGCACTTATAGCAACAGTTTTAACCAGTCCAATTCGAATTTACTGATCCTCAGCAGTCTGATGGTACTGGTCTCGTTGCTGGCCGTTACATTCGGGATATACAATGCCACCAGCCTGAATATAACGGAGCGTATCCGCGAGATCGGCCTTTTACGATTAATTGGCTTTAACCAAGGTCAGGATTCGTCTCTTCCTGCTCGCCCGTACCCTGGTGTTGACACTGGTCGCATACGGTTTCGGCTGGGCAGCCGCCCTCTTTTTTATTAATGAACAGCGGCTTCACGCGTCCGTTGACCTCATTTTTAATGATCTCAGGTTGACCCCGCTATTCAGCTTGCTCGGTCTGGTCCTGGCTATCATTTTTGCCTTTTTGGGAGTATGGTTTGTTTCTAAAAGGTTGACCTCTCTGGATCCGCTGGTAGAAGGCGATTAGGCATGTCCACATTACGGGTCACTGTTCAGCTTGGATTGCACGATTTATTCAGCCACCGTCGCCTGGCATTGATTATGTCGTTTTCCATCGCCATCGCGGTTGCCATGTACACTTTTTTGGAAACTTATCGCGCCGGGTTGGCAGCAGAGTTTTATACACAGACTCCCAACCTGCTCGTTGTATCCGATTACCAGAACGTCGGCGATATCGCAGGCAGCCGGATCTCGAGCGCTGCCGGGAAAACGCTCTCTGCGCTCGGGGCCAGTATGATCATTCCCGAGATCCATGCCATAACCGGCACCTCCATCCAGAGTGCAACGCTTATTCGCGGCATTGACCCGGCACAGTACACCCGCCTTGAATCATTTTCTATGATCTCAGGGCGCAGCTTGCAGACAGGGGATCATTCCCGCCTGGCAATGGTCGGCAAGCTGCTGGCTGCGAGGCAGAAACTCAAAACAGGCGATGTGATTTCATTGCGTGGACGCGATTTCAATATCGTCGGGATCTTCCAAAATGGTACATACATGGACAACCAGGCATGGATATCGCTTGCCGACGCACAAACCTTGTTGGGGTGGGGTCAGGATGTCTCCGTATACATCATCCCGGACGAAGGCATCCTGCATGATGGGGATACGCTGCCTGGAGGCTTATTTGTTAGTTATAAGGGTGAAAACTTGCGCTTGATCAATGCTCAATACCAACCCATCCTCAACATGTGGCATATCGTATCCCTCGCACTCGCGGTGGCTGCATCGTTGGCTCTTGCCAATGTCACCTGGCGACTAGCCTGGTTGCGACGACGAGAGTTGGCCATCCTGCGCACAACGGGATTTTCAAATTCGGCTTTGGTGGGTTATCTCTTCGTTCAGGCTGGCGGGATCGCTGTGGTGGGTATCCTGCTGGGATGTATGATTACGCTTATCATCACACTGGGCACCCGGCTGACCGTCTCCAGTTTCACGATTGTCCCCCGCGTGGATGTTCAAACCTTCCTTCCCGGGCTGGGCTGGATCGGTCTCCTGATGATTGCTGGCAGCCTATTGCCGGCCTGGTGGCTGGGTCATTTAAATCTTGCTCAATTGTTGCATTCAGAATAATGCCGGACGAGGAGAAAAACGATGGATAAGAAATTGATCTCGATAATGTCTTTGCTGGTGATGCTGGTCATCGCCTGTAACGTGTCCGCGCTTGGTGGCGCAAGCCCGACCGGGCAAGTTTCTTCATTGGTTGCGATAAATACTCCCGACCCGCGTCCGGTCAGTTTGAATGATGGACTGGCCAGTTTGAACAGTTACCAGATGACGATCATCTTTAGTTCGGTTGGACCGGACCCGACCCAGTCCAGCACCACCACCATCGAAAGAGAGCGGTCGAACGAATCGAACGCTTCCTACACCCATCTCAATATGACTGTCATTGACCCGGGTGGAGGAGAACCGAATATCACGGATTCTGACATATACCAGATCGGAAATGACCAGTGCTCCGGTAATTCGGACGGCTGGACCTGGACAGCCAGTACCCCAGCCCAGGCTGAAATGCAGGGGTTGATCACGAACATGATCGGCCTAACCCCGCTGATCGACAACCCGTCTTTTGTGACCGCCGAGACCATCAATGGCATCCAGAGCAACCATTTCGAATTTAAAGTTGCAGGGTTGGGGAGCACTTCAGGTGCCGTCGTTAATACCAACCAGGGTGACTACTGGCTGGCAATCGATGGGCAGTACATTGTCAAGTACGATTTGGTTGTCGAAACCAGCGAAAGTGCCAAATCAGATGTACTTCACGTGGAAGTTTCCATTGAGATGAAACAAGTCAATCAGCCAGTCAACATCGTATTCCCCCAGGGATGCCTGGATGTGGCGGCTACTCCCACCCCATGATTTATCCCGGCTAATATACCACTCGGAACCAGGATCTCGCCTGCCAGGAAAAGTAGACAGCTAATTGCCCCCTTATATCCAGATCACCGCTCATCCTTATCGGTTGTTATTCATCAAACTTGGCGGCAGGACCTTTTGGCGTGCGCTTGAAAAGCAAGGATTGTCCGAGCAGCATCCTGGTCTGGGCTTGTAAACCCGGCAGGTTCATCAGCAGGAAAAAGAGTACCGGAAATATCGCCCAAGACACGACCTCGGGCAGAAGTGTTTTGATGTTCCAATCCATCCTCCCCCTGCTCAAACGTAATCGTTCGGTAAACCAGATCACCACCAGCGTGGAACCACCCACCAGGTTGAGTAGTATAAAAAACAGTGGGCTGAAGCTGACGGGTGGAATGGTGATGACGGCGGTATGATCAAGAAGGATCGAAAGCGCCGTCCCCAGGCTGACAATAAAACCGGCAGTCGAAAAGAATAGATGGTCATGGATAAGCTTTAGAAGCCGCCCGAACTTATACCAGAAGGGCGCTCGCGTGGCGTAGTTCCACTTTTGGATCAGGTTGCCGATCTCTGTGCCGCCCCAACCCTGGCGAAGTTTTTGATTATAAAAAATGCTCATGGCGTGCCACATGTTTGCCCCATGGACCGGGTTGCCGTGGACGGGCAGGAAAATGCGTTGGATAAAAGCCTTTCCGCCTTTCTGAAAAAAAGACCTCATGAAAATACTCACATCCTCAGCCATGAGGGTTGGGTCCCAGTAATTTACATCTTCCAGCAGTCTCAAGCTGATCGAGTAAGTGCTGTACGGGAATTTGGCTTCCCATGGATTGAAATAATCCCCGGCGGAGATGGCGTTGGTGAAAAAGGTGACCAGCCGGATGGCAGCGTTCGTTTGCCAGATGTCATTATCCAGAAGAATGGGTGCCTGCCAGATCAGTGAATATCGCCGGGAATCGGCGGTAAACTGGTGCCTCAACTCGCCAAAATAATAAGGGTGGACGATCGAATCTGAAGTCGACTACGGTCACTACGATCCTGTCCTTTGCAATCCCCCGGCGCTCAACCAGTTCCTGTTGCGCAACATGGGTCGCCCAGCTCTCGTTGGTCGCTTTTCCGGGGTTTTCGCCCGGCAAATGGGATGGGTGATACGTAGCCAGCATGCAATAGAACCTGCCGTTAAATTGCTCCATAAGCGCCCTGACTTTTTCCACGGCGTCTTGCTCACGCTCTTCCATTCCCAGGACGACCGTCATTCGATCTCTGGCGTCTGGTTGTAATGCCAACGATTGCAGGGTCAGCTTTAATATATCTGCCGGCTCCATATAATTTGGGATGACTACCAGGTGATGTACTTCCAGATCAGGGGTGATACCAGTTTCGCGGTTTGTTTGGCGGGCTTTGGCTTGTTTTTCTGCCTTCCGGATTTTGACCAGACCCACCAGGTAAAAGAATGTCAAGGCGATCAGGCGGATCATCATATAAATGGCTACTATCCGCGCCACATCCAAAAGGTATCGTCTCGCCGCAAACAGCCCGACCAGGCAAAAGATCAGCACGCTCCACGAGAAAATGCCTAACACTTTATAACTGAAATGCTTCGGATCGGGATTGGCATTTAGTGGGCTGGTCATTGAATAGCCAGGTTTGATTTTCGCGGACTCTTGGGTAAATTCCATATTCATCGTCGCCAGTTGATGGGGCTTCCGGATATAACGTAATTTTAATTCATTTGCCCTGTGCAACAAGTAAAATTTATGTGTGATACTCCCGCCCATTATCAGCCGTACTGTATAATTTATAGGTATTCGACCAACAACAATTCTTATTTTCCACGTCATCTTAAGAATATGTTTTTTTATCGTTTATTTTGTTTTAGTAATGAATGGATTTTCCGCTTTCTGACAATCATTGGTCATTAATTTAAAGTGATGAGGTGGATATGGAATCCTTGACCAGACCTCCCCAAAACGAATTGACCCGCCAGCGCCAGGAACACGCCGGTATTTTGGCACAAGCTGGCAACTTCTCAGCTGCCCGCGACCAGGGTCAGCTCCCCCAACAACTCAGCCTGACCCTCTCCGAAGCGCTGGTGCTCGGATTGCTCAAACAGGATGTAAAAACGTATTTCACAGTTTTCGGTCACGGCTCCACAGAAATTGGTGAAGTGCTGCGGATCTACCATCAAGCTGGGTTGGTCAAGGTCTGCGGAGTGCGGAATGAGATCGAAGCCTCGCATGCCGCGGCGGCACTGCGTTGGGTGAGGGGTGAAAAGGCTGCCGTTGTCACCTCAATTGGACCTGGTGCATTGCAAGCCCTGGCTGCTTCCATTGCTCCCGCCTCGGACAACATCGGAGTCTGGTATCTGTTTGGCGACGAGACCACCGAGGACGAGGGCTTTAATATGCAGCAGATTCCTCGCCATGAGCAGGGTCTATTCCTTCAGTTGGCGTCCACGATGGGAAGCGCGTACAGCTTGCATACCCCGCTTGCCCTGGCTTCCGCCCTGCGTTTAGGGGCTGCGCACGTGGATCATCCCTATCACCCTGGGCCATTTTATCTGCTTCTGCCAATGAACACCCAGGCTTCATGGTTGCCCGATTTTAATCTGGACGAACTTCCCATCACTTCCAATCTGCAAGTCGGCCGGGCGGAAGGTGATTACGCTCTGGCTGCCGGGTGGATCTCTTCCGCCTCACAGGTCGTGGTGAAGGTCGGAGGCGGTGGGCGCTCAGCCGGTCCAGAATTGCTAGCCCTATTGAAAAGGTCCGGCGGAGTCCTGGTCCATACGCCCATCGCGACGGGCTGCATCCCGTACCGCGATCCCCACAATATGGGCGTTGGTGGGTCCAAAGGCTCGCTTTGCGGGAATTTCGCAATGGAAAACGCCGACTTGCTCATCGCGGTCGGCACACGTGCTGTCTGCCAGTCAGACTGCTCCCGTACCGGTTATCCACTCGTGAAAAAGGTTATCAACATCAATGCTGATGTAGATGATGCGCTTCATTACAACAACAGCCTTCCCCTCCTGGGAGACGTGCGTCTCACCCTTGCCAAATTGAACAAGGCACTGGACCGCTTGCCCGGACCGAAGACCGATTGGCTGACTACTTGCGCCGAACAGAAAATGGCCTGGCAAACGCATAAAACCCGCCGCTTCCTGACCCCAGTCCTGCAGGATGAATATTGGCACGCTCCGGTGCTGACTCAGCCCGCAGCTATTAAAATCGCCACCGACTGGGCCAAAGCTAACGGTATCGTCAGCTTTTTTGATGCCGGGGATGTTCAGGCGAACGGTTTCCAGATCGTGGAAGATGACCGCCCGGACCAGACCTTTACCGAGGCCGGCGCCAGTTATATGGGTTTTGCCGTCTCGGCCTTACTCGCCACAGGGGTGGCGTCACAACCTTTTTACGGTCTGGCACTCACGGGTGATGGGTCGTTCACCATGAACCCGCAGATCCTGATCGATGGATTGGAACACGGCGCCCGTGGATGCATCCTGTTGTTGGATAACGGTCGCATGGCAGCCATCACCGGTCTGCAGAATGACCAGTATGGTACCGGGTTTGCCACCTGGAATACCCTGCAAGTGGACTATGTCGCCTGGGCAAGTGCTATCCCGGGTCTGTTGGCTCTGGATGGCGGGCGTTCTCCGGACTCCCTCAAGGCGGCTTTGGAAAAGGCCTGGCAGCATCCAGGTCTTGCTCTTGTTCATCTCCCGGTCTATTTCGGTCCTAACGAACTGGGAGGGATGGGAGTGTTCGGTCGCTGGAACGTGGGCAACTGGTCAGAGGATGTGCAGAAACTTCGGCACGAGATCGGTCTATGAAAAATGAACATGTCCGTCATCTTCCAAGGATTGCATGGCGCCTATCCACGGGCACTTTACAGGGCGCTGGGTCATCAGGAGGATGATTTTCACAAGCCTCTGATCGGGATCGTCAATTCCTGGACCGAAGCCAATCCTGGTCATTTCCACCTGCGAGAGTTGGCAGGTTGGGTCAAGGACGGCGTGCGGGAGGCCGGTGGGATGCCCGTTGAATTTAACACAGTCGCTCCCTGTGACGGGATCGCCCAGGGCAGAGGCATGCATAACATCCTACCGTTGCGCGATGTGATCGCGGCTTCCATCGAACTGATGGCGGCTGCAAACCAGTTCGATGGTCTGATCATGCTGTGTAGTTGTGACAAAATAGTGCCGGGGATGTTGATGGCTGCGGCTCGTTTGGATCTTCCGACCATCTTCGTGACCGGCGGACCGATGGCATCCGGTTGGGTCGCTGGGCGGGAAGTGATAACCAGTGATGTTAAAGAGGCGATGGGGCAGTTCAAGGCAGGCAGGATCACCGAGGAGGAGTTCCACGCCGTAGAATCCGCTGCCTGTCCCGGGGCGGGTGCGTGTACCTTCATGGGTACCGCCAGCACAATGACCTGTGTTACGGAAGCGATGGGATTTACCCTGCCAGGTTGCGCAACACTGGCTGCCCTGGACCCGGCTCGTCAGGAACTGTGCCTGGAGAGCGGCAGAAGGATTCTGGAACTCGTTCGCTCCGGGCTCACTGCCCGTTCGATGCTGACATTTGAAAATTTTGAGAATGCCATCCGGGTCGTCCTCGCTTTGGGTGGTTCCACCAACGCGGTACTCCATCTTCCAGCGATCGCGCATGATGCTGGTATTCAGGTCGGCTTGGATGTCTTCGACAGGCTGAGCCGGGAAACGCCTTTGATCGGCAAATTTCGTCCTGCCAGCGCTTACACGATCAGCGATTTGCATGCTGCCGGGGGAGTTCAAGCGGTGCTGAACATCCTCACCCCGCTTTTACATCTCGATCTTCCCACCGTCACCGGTGAAACAGTCCGCCAGCGTGCAGACCGCGCTGTTCCCCGGCGTCCCGAAGTTCTCCATCCCCTGGGATCACCGTTGGCTGCCGAGGGAGGTCTGGCAATCCTGCGCGGTAACCTGGCGCCGGACGGGGCGGTGGTTAAACAAAGCGGGGTCGTTCCCACCATGCTCCGCCATACCGGTCCTGCCAGGGTTTTTGAAAGTCAAGAGCAGTTGGAGGCCATTCTTCAGGTGCAGGGTGTGCAGGCAGGTGAAGTGCTTGTCATCCGGAATGAGGGACCGCGTGGAAGTCCTGGTATGCGTGAGTTATCCATTCCAGCCGCCTTGCTGACAGGCATGGGGCTGAATGATTCGGTCGCGGTCATCACCGATGGCCGATTTTCCGGGGCTACGCGTGGACCCTGTATCGGGCATGTCGCTCCGGAAGCTTTTGTTGGCGGGACGATCGCCCTTGTCCAGGATGGTGATCAGGTCGAGATCGATATCCCGGGCCGGCGCCTGGCTCTACTCGTCAGCGATCAGGAACTTGAACGCCGGCGGGCTGCCTGGGTACCGCCTCAAGCAACGACCACCGGCGGTTTTTTGGATCTTTATCGCCAGCTCGTCTCACAGGCTGATCAGGGAGCCATTTTAAATTATCAAGCATCCCAGGAACAAAGGAGAATGCATTCATGAACCCGATCCGTGTCGCCATTGTCGGGTGTGGTCGCATTTCCGACCTGCACCAGCGGGGATACATTGCCCGGGAAGATGCAAAAATAGTCGCTGTTTGCGATGTAAATAAAAATCACGCCTCACGGAAAGCCAAAGAATGGGGAGTCGAAAAGGTTTATACGGATTACAACCAGCTTCTGGAGGACAAGGATGTCGATGTGGTTGAACTGCTGACCCCCCACGATTTGCATTGTCCGATGACGGTTCAGGCTTGCCAGGCAGGCAAGCATGTCTCGGTGCAAAAGCCCATGGCGCTCACTGCCGCCGAGGCTGATGAAATGATCGCCGCCGCTGACAAAGCCGGAGTTACTCTACGGGTTTATGAAACATTCGTTTTTTATGCACCCGCAATGCGCGCGAAACAAATGATCGATGCTGGCGAGATCGGTGACATCCGTGCTATCCGAATGCATGTCTCAACCGGGACCGCGGATACATCCTGGGACGTACCGCTATCCGCCTGGTTATGGCGCTTCAACGAGAAGAAGTGCGGTGGTGGACCGTTGGTTTTCGATCACGGCTACCATCTATTCTCACTTGGCTACTACCTGGGCGGTCCGGTGGAAAAGGTTTTTGCCTGGATTGATAGAACGCCGGTTTCGCAGGCAGCCGGCATTGTTAGTATTGACGCCCCGGCTGCCATCATGTTTCAGTACAAATCTGCACGCCGTTATGGGATGCTCGATATTGAGCACACCCCTAAAATGCGCATCAATTCTGATTATTATGCCGACGATGATCGGATCGAGGTCATTGGCGAAAAAGGCATCCTTTTCATTAACCGTTACACCACCCGGACGATCGACTTGCCTGAGCTGATGCTTTTCAAGGATGGCAAGACCACCCCCGTACCGGTCGAGGGAGTGGAATGGCATGACAGTTTCATTGCCACTACGCAGGACTTTATCGAAAAACTCAAAACCGGCGGTCGACCGCGTCTTGACGGCTTAACCGGCAAGGCTGTGCTTCAGTTCACCCTGGCCGCGCTCCAATCCGCCGCGACCGGGAAGGAAGTTAGACCCGATGATGTAATGTAAAAAGTCCGTTTGATGAATATCCAGAAACCTGCTACCCCAAAATAAATGGGGCTGTCCTTGCAAAATTGCAATGCACCCCAAAAGTTGGACAGATTTATGGTGAGAAAAAGGACTGGGCTCTGAACTGAACAGGGCTCAGTCCTTTTAGTTTACCCTTAATTCTTCGCTGGTTGTAATATTCGATGTACTTACCGAGTTCGATCTTGAAGTCTTCGACAGATGAGAAGGATTGGTTGTGGTAGAACTCGGTTTTGAGAACACCAAAGAAATTTTCGATCACAGCGTTGTCGTAGCAATTACCCTTTCTCGACATGCTTTGCCTGATCCCTTTTTCCCGGAGAGTTCTCTGATACAGAGGCATCTGGTATTGCCATCCCTGGTCCGAGTGAAGAATCAAAGGGGCTTTATCGGATAAAGTCCGAAAGGCTTTTTCCAGCATTTCCCCCACGATCGGATACGTGGGACTCCCGGATACGGTATAGCTGACGATTTCAGCATTGAAAAGGTCAAGGATGAGAGATAAATAGAGTTTCTGCCCAAACAGGCTGAATTCAGTGATGTCCGTCGTCCATTTCTGGTTGGGTTGGGCGGCTTTGAAGTTGCGCTTTAGCAAATTGGGAGCTACCTTCCCAACCTCTCCACGGTAGGAGCGGTATTTCTTTCTCCTCAACAGGCAGGTGAGGTGCTCTTCAGCCATAAGCTTCATAACCAATTTATGGTTGGTTTGATACCCAAGTCGATGGAGGGTGAGGGTTACCCGGCGATAGCCATAACGCCCCCTGTGCTCCAGGCAGATTTTGCGGATCTCCACCCGCGCAGCGGTATGTCGATCGGTGTCTGAACGATGTTTCCGGTGATAATAATAGCTGCTTCGGGGGATATTAGCTATTTGCAGAAGCAGGTCCAAGGGATAATTTTGCCTTAGTTCGGAGATAATAGCTACTCGGTCGTGTCGCCGCGCTTTGCCCGAGCTTCCCGCTCCGCAACCAAGGCGTTCAATTTTTTTAGGTACTCATTCTCCGCCCGCAGATATTCAATCTCAGCCAACAACTGCTCCTCTCGCGTGAGAGGTTGTTTTGGCTTTTGCCTTTTTGGCGGCCTCCCTTTTTTCTTTGGCTGCAGACCACTGGTTCCTTTTTCCAAGTACCGTTGCTCCCATTTCCAGACTGTTTGTGATCCCTTTATTCCATATTTTATACCAGTCTGTTTGCAGGATAAATGGTTCTGGTGCATATCTTCGAGAATGGCTATTTTTTCCCCGGCTGGCCAGTGCCTCCATTTCCCGAATAGACCTTCTTCGCCATGCTCTCGGTACATCCCAACAGCATGCCGAAGCACTTCTCTGTTTATCTGCAAGCGCCTTGATACAGTCTTCACTCCTTCGCCTGCTTCTACTGCTAGCACCGCTGCTAGCTTTTCCTCCTTCGTATATTTCTTCATAAAAAACTGCACCTCCAAAAGTTAGTTTTGTGTCTAACTTCTGGGGTGCAGTTCAAAATTTGGGACAGCCCCATGCTTCATGTAACGTCAACCTTTCAGGATTTGTTTTGCCACTTTTTCGCCGCCGAGCATCACATTCATCACCCCACCCCCGCTTTCGCTTTGGGCTCCGATGAACCACAGACCTTTTATCGGAGTTTTGTGTGCCGGTGGCTTGTTTCCAATGACCGGTGGTACGCCTCCAAATGAATGGTGTTTCTGGTGCGTTCGCTGGCGAAAATCTTCCGGTGTCAGGATGAGGCGCGTCAGCGTGTGCTGGCGCAAGCCGGGGATATGACCTTCAGCAACCGCTACCAATTTATCGGCAAGCTCCTCGCGCCGGCTGGACCAGCTTCCGCCAACCAGGGTATCCGGAGCCACCGTATAGATCGTCACAGCGTACTTGCCTGACGGAGCCAGGGATGGTGAATGCAGGGACGGAACATAGATCAGGAATCCATCCTTGCCTTCGTGATAATCCCCGGTACGCAGGCGTTTCACTGCGCCTTCCAGGTCCTGGGTTTTGTAATAGTAGCATAAGGCCGCAGGCTGGTGTGGGGTTGGATCGAAATCGATCCCCAATTGAACCATCAGGACAGATTCCATCAGCCGGTTATTTTCTATCTGAGTGATCAAATCCCCGGGCAGGTTTTCGCGGCCAACCAGGTCGAAGAAAACCTCCTTCATCCCGCCCGATGCCAGAACCAGGTCGGCCGGCTCGAACGTCCCATCTGCCAATTCAACACCGCGCGCTTGTCCTTCATCGATCACGATCCTTTTAATGGTCGTCCCGGTTTTCACTTTACCTGCATACTTCTCCACCACTCCCATGACCGCGTTCACCAGCGATTGGCAGCCGCCAATGATATACGTGTATGCAGTCTGTGCACTGCAGCTGCCGGGCTGGACCGGTATGCGTTTGTCGAAGGCGGTTTCGAGGTGAATGGATGGTACCCCCAGTGCCGGGAATTCGCTGGGAGCCGTTACGAAATCGGCTACGATTCCCAGGAAAAACGTCTTGAGGACCGGTGAGTCAAAAAAGTGATCCATCAACTCTCCGCCGTTCCACTTAACCATTTTCTTGACCGCCTGGAAAGCAAGCAGCATGCGTAATTTAAGCCACAGGGCAGTCAGGCCGCCAGCTGTTTCAGCCTTTCGTCCGAGCGACATGAGCTTGATCATGCGGTCATAGAAACGATAGTAACGGTCGAGATGCTGGGCTTCGTTTGGATATATTTCCTTCAACCGGTCGCGGCGCCAGTACGGTCCCGCATAAACCTGCGGCTTCCATAATGCAAACTCAGGCATGGAAAGTCCCCGGTCCTCATGAACCGCCTTCACCTCGCCGCTTACTCCCAATTCTTCCAGGATGAGACGACCCTTGTCACCGGTGGCAAATCCCTCCATGAGCAGCGGACCGATATCCCAACCGAATCCGTCCTGTTTGACCGTGGCAGTGACCCCTCCCGGAGTAGGGAATTGTTCATAGATGGTAACGGCATGCCCGGCCTTGGCAAGATAAGCCCCGGCTGTTTAACCCTGACATACCGGCGCCGATGATGACTACTTTCATGGAAGCCTCGTGGAAAAGATCAGGAAATCAAGCTTGAACTTCGCTGGCAGCTTTTTTGTCTGTCAATTCTTTCAAAAGTGCAGCATGCGATTTTCGCGTGATTGGATACCAGATCAGGAACGGGAGACTGATCAGGATGACGATCGCCGGTACCAGTGCGAAAAAGAAACGGATGCCGAACAGGGCACGCACGGTTTGCTCCACGTTGGGTATATAACCGTACAAAGCCAGTGCCCAACCGCTGACTGCCACGCCCAGGGCACCGGTGAACTTGGAAAGGAAATTCCAAAGACCGTAATAGATACCTTCGCGGCGTTCACCGGTCAATTTTTCATCATACTCCAGCACATCCGGCAGCATGGACCAGGGACAGACGAACTGGGTTGAAAATCCAATCCCGGCTATGATTGCGATGACATACATTAATGACGTGGGCGCGTGCGGAAGGAAGAAGCTGCTGATCACTGCCAGGGAGGCAATGCCCAGCCCCAGAGCATATGTCGGTCCCTTGTTAATCTTGTCCATGACCAACTTGGCAGGGATAAGGAAGATACCAATGGTCAACAACATCGCCAGCAGGATGAAGGAAACCTGGTCACCCATGCCTAACTGATATTGAATAAAGTAGGGTGTCAGGGCGGTCAATGTCGTGAAACTGAAGCTGCTGAGGATGAATGCAACCATGAGAATATTGAAGGGTTTATTCTTGAAACAGGTGAAAACGGCCTTGACTGCCGGAATCCGGGAGGGTTCGCCTGCCAGTTCTGGTTTTTCCTTGACGGTTAAAGCGGTGACCAGTACCATCGTCGTCGTGATCACTCCGAACACTGCCCCGGTGGCGCTCCATGCCTGCTGCAGATTTAAACCTGCTCCCTGGAAGACACCCGCCAAAATGGGGGTCGACGCTGCACCAAGAATATAGCCGAAGACACTAAACGCCATGCGAATGGAGGTCAGACTGGCACGTTCGCTGTAATCCCGCGTCAGTTCGGGGGTCAGGGACGAGTACGGAACATTTGCCATGGTCTGGAATGTGTCGATCAACCAGAATGTGAGCAGCACCGCCAGGAAGGCTGGTACACCGGTAAGACCCTTGGGAATGGAGAACATGATCAAGGCTGCGAACCCGATCGGGACTGCGGCGATCAACATATAGATGCGCCGTCGACCGAAACGGGAGCGGGTGCGATCGGACCAGTAGCCGAATAACGGGTCATTGACCGCGTCCCAGGTAAGCTTTGCCACCATCAGCGCCGCGCCTGCCAGGGCCGGGTTGATCTTCGCCACGTCTGTATAGTAAAAGAGCAGGAAGAACTGCTGGGCAGCGGAGAGCAGGGCAAAGCCCATATCGGCCATGCCATAACGGAATTTGACGCCAAAGGTTAGTTTTTGGTTCATGGGGGGAGCCTCCTGTGGAGCAAAATAAGGTTGGGATGGGAGGAACGTATTAAAGTATTATATGTCCGGGGCCTGAAATGTCAATCAATATAGGTACGTAGTTCCGGGGTGACATCGGCACGGACTGGTGACGCTGGTTAATGGAAAAGACGGGGCGAATCTCCGCCCCTGGTTGCCAGCCATTCGCACAACAATTTTTTATCGGTGAAGATATATCTTCTTCCGAACCATCATCCTGCTGGCTTTTCAATACAATTATTACCCTTGAAAACTTATTGAGTGGTCAGGATTTCCTGAAGGATCCTGCCCAAGCTGATTTTCATGGTTCCAAAATGATTAAGCCTGCCAGGAAACCTTTTCCTGGATATGGATATCACTCAATTTCAACTCATCCAGCATGGAATTGTAATTTTCGCCCTTCACACATTCTTCCGCGCGCACTCCGGTCAGGTTGATCTTTTTACCTGCCACCAATTTCCCGCCAATTGCCACGGCGTCAGCCGGGGAATTGATCACCGATCGTTCACCGATGGGTTCTGTCAACTGCAGACCGAGCGCCAGGCCAGCCTTGATGCGCACTGCGGTCCGCTGGCCGACGCCACGGACTGAAGCGAGAGCGGTGTATGAGGTGGAGAAGGATCCATCGAAAGTGAAAATCGAAACAATCGAGGGATAAATGGACTAATGTGGTAAAATAAATCCATAATATATTTCGGGAGGAGTTTAATAGTGAGCAATCAATCTTCAAAATCCAATTTAATTATCGTCATTTTTATCATTCTGGCTGCCGCCCTACTCATCCAGTTCGGGACAGTCCAGACGGTGGTGGCGCAAAGCGGATGCGTGGACCCATTCACAGGGGCGCAATGCACCGACACCCCGCCCAGCTGCGGGCTGCCCGGGTTGCCTCCCTGCAATAATCCGCCTGCAAACACAGCCACAGCGGTGATCATCTACCCAACCAGACCGCCCATTCCGACCACCACCGCCACACCCATGTCAGCTACGTCACCTCCACTGCCACCTCCACTGCCACCTTCACCCCATTCCCACCCAGGCCTTCTGCCCCTACCTCTGCTCCAACCGTCGCACCCACTGTCACACCTGTCGTTATCCCCACCGCAAAGCCAACACCCAAGCCGGGGTTTATCCCGCAGATGGTGTTGAAACTTCCCCCGCCGCCCCCATTCCTGGTTGCACTGGCTCCACGACCTAATTTTGAAGCCGTAAAAGTGGAGATCACCCAGGCGATCCAGTGCCTGGGTAATCCCAACTGCCCGGACAACGCTGTGCGGCTGTTCACTGGCAAACCGACCATGGTCCGGTTGTACGTCCGCCTAACGCCCGGCAGTCCGTTTTTCTCCGTCAGTGGGATCGGCGGCGAGTTATGTCCTGGCATCCATGACGCGCAGGGATGTTCCAATCCCATTCATTCGATCAACACCATCACCGTGACGAAGATGAAGTCGACGTTGGATGTCAGCTACTTTCGTGCCAATATCAACGGGACGCTGAACTTCATCCTTCCATCCAGTTGGACCTATGGAAACTTCACCGCCTATGTGAACATGAATGGCGTGGATTATTCCCTTGAGACCAACTTGAAGGATAATTTCATTTCTCAACCTTTCCAGGAATACGCCTCGCAGCGGCTGGATGTAATGTTTGTTCCGGTTAAGAGCAGGGGTTTCCTGGCCGACCTGAGTGAACGTTGGACAATCCGCGACTGGCTGATGCTCGCCTATCCGACTGCGAACATCCAAATCTGGCAGATGTCGGGCTACATGAATAACACACCGGATACCTACAATTGGAATGACACCAGCGGCGGCTGCGGCGATGGCTGGGGGGCCTTGCTGGACGATCTTAGTTGGTACAGGGGAAGTAATCCGCAAGTATTCTACGGCATGGTTCATGTCTCGTCCTTGAAGAAAACTCCCTATGGCGGCTGCGGTCGATTTACAGGTAAAGTGGCAGGGGGGGAAGTCAATACCGGCGACCGTTATGGTGCGGAAGTTGCAGCCCAAGAGATCGGTCATACCATGCAGCGCAACCACGCCCCCGGCTGTGGTGCCGGAAATCCCGATCCGAACTACCCCAATTCAGATGCGAGCATCGATGAATACGGTGTGGACGTGGTCCGCAACCAGGTATATGTTCCGAATCTGTCCTTCGACTTCATGGGCTATTGCGGCGGTCCAAACTCCATATGGACCTCGCTATACACATACAGCGCCATTGCCAGCCTTCTACCGAACGGAGTGTATGTGCCCGGCGGTGAGGGTTCCGCCGTAGCTCAACTATCGGTTCCATCCGGCTTTGGGCTGTCCGTCCCTGTATCCTACCAGCCGGGTAAGGCTGGACCGCAGGCTGTCAACCTGACCGCAAACCAACCGGCTGCGGCGCAGGCTCCGGTCTCTTCGACTTCGCTATATCTGACCGGCTCGGGGTCCATCACTCCGCAGAATGTCAACCTGAAAAGAGGGTTCTTCCTCCTGGGATCGAACTCGGTGGCTCCGATCGTGCCGGAAAGCGGGCCATATACATTCGAGTTACTTGACGCCCAAGGCAAGGTGCTTTCCAGCCTGCCATTCAAGCCGCAGGAAGAGAGTAACGAAATACCCGGCGATATCGGCACATTCCACCTGACCATCCCGTGGGTAGAGGCAGCCAGGGGCTACCAGTTCAAATATAACGGGGCGGTGATCGCGAGCCAGACGGCTGACACCCATTCGCCCAGTGTGGAGAATATCACCTCCACTGGGGGTGCCAATTGGCCGAATACCGGCACGATCTCCATTTCATGGCAACCGGTCTACGCCGGCAGTAATCCGCTGCAGTACCTGGTCCAATACAGCCGGGACGGCGGGAAAAGCTGGCAGATTCTGACGATCAACTCGGCACAGCCTACTCTGGACATTGATGCCGCACTAGTCGCCGGCGGTACGCAAGGCCAGATCAGAGTCTATGTATCAGATGGGTTCAACACCGGTGAAGCGGTATCCACCCCGTTCATGGTGGACAACAAGGCTCCGGAAGTGCACATCGGCTGGACAGCGGACGGCGCGCAGGTCATGAGCGGAAATCCGGTCTTCCTGGATGGAGCCGTTACTGACGCCCAAGATGGCCCGATCTCCGGGTCCGATCTGCACTGGTCCGTGGATAACAATGCATTGGGAGATGGCGACACACTGGTCACCTCCTCAATCGGAGTGGGAGAACACGTTATCACCCTGAGCGCGATGAATGCGGAGGGGGTGACTGGAACGAACAGCATCCACCTGACCATCCTACCGCCTGCTCCCAAACCTCAAATCGCAGCCGAGCTAGATATTTCCTGGAGCCTGCTCCTGTGGGCGATAATCCCAGTCGGGATCCTGCTCCTGGTTCTGGTGGTAGGCCTTCTTTTGAGGAAATTTCATCGACCGTTAATGTAGAAAGCCAATTCGCCCGGGCGGGTATTTACCCGCCCGTTTTTTAATATGCAATATCAGGGCAGTAGATTCTCACGGATTGAATAATTTAGATAAAGGTGATATAAATAGGATGTAATAGATAGTGATTTTAAGTCACAGATTCGCGCGCCCTCACAATCTTCAATCCCACAAGGGAATGGAAGTTGGGAGATGGGGTGGATTGTCGAGATTTTCCATGCGAAGGAAATACTCGGCCCAAAGCAAGACATCCATCGATTATAAAAAAAGGAATAATCAATAAATGAATAAAACAAGGTTGTATCTTTTTGTATTATTTCTGATCGGCGCAAGCCTGCTGGCGGCGTGCGGTCAAGCCCCCGCACAAAACGCAAATCCAAGTGCTCTAGCGGGCGCACTACTGTCCCAGCCGACAACGGCGATCACACAATCGACCAATGCGAATTCCGCACCAGCCAGCGCAGACAACTGTACCCTGCTTTCGAAGGGTGAGGTTGGCACGATCCTGGGGGAAGCTGTTGTAGATCTAAGGGATCCAGTAAAAAACGGCTCTCTGTGTGTTTACCAAACCCAGAATTTGATCCTCGAGCTTTCGGTCATTCATAAGTTTGGAGGCTACACCGACAGCGTTACATACATGCAAGCGACCCGGACAAACAACATTGGCGACGCACCGGTGGATGTTCCGGGATTTGGTGATGAGGCGTTCTATCATGGTTCTGCGGCATATAGATTACTGTTAGTCCGAAAGGGCGCGACCGTGTATTCCTTCGGGGTGAGGAACGTCACAGCAGATCAATCCCTTTCATCCCCAGCGAACAGCCAGGCATTGGAAAAGTCAATCGCCGAGCTATTGCTACCCCGCCTGCCTTAAGTGGGAATTACACAGGCAGAACTTGCGGAAATAACTCATCCCCCGTCCAAAGTTAGGCGGGGGATTTTTAATTTCGGGGGGAGGATCGGGGAGGAGGAAGTTTTTAGAAGGCGAGACGTTTCTCGTCCCTATGGTACACTACTTTGGAGGGGCGAGATTGGCACGCCGCGGCGGACTGTGTCCCCAGTCGGGGATGATATCCCGTAAAGGTGGGGATAGTGTACGCCAGGATGATACCTACATAAACCCGCACAAACTTGAGCCATGACCCTATCCGTACCCCGACCCTCCCCAATTGCTTTCATTATCGGGGTGCAGTTCATTCCTCTGCCCCTGGTTGCCGGCCATTCGCACACATATTTTTTATCGCTGCAAATATATCTTCTTCCGAACCATCATCCTGCTGGCTTTTCAATACAATTATTACCCTTGAAAACTTATTGAGTGGTCAGGATTTCCTGAAGGATCCTGCCCAAGCTGATTTTCATGGTTCCAAAATTGATTAAGCCTGCCAGGAAACCTTTTCCTGGATATGGATATCACTCAATTTCAACTCATCCAGCATGGAATTGTAATTTTCGCCCTTCACACATTCTTCCGGCGCGCGCACACCGGTCAGGTTGATCTTTTTACCTGCCACCAATTTCCCGCCAATTGCCGCGGGAAAACCTGTGACTCGCTGCATTCCGGTAAATTCCTTCTGCGCCTCATCCCACATGAAGTATTCCACCTTGGCTTCCCTGCCGTCCTTCTCACCGGTGATCGTGTTGTACATCACGCATGCGTCCTTGTCCTCGGGCAGAGGCATCAGCTTTGGATTAAGAATACCCAGCAGGAATTCGCGCGGAGCAATCTTCCCCCAGCTAGTGTCCACTTTCTCATTTGATAGCATACCCGCACTCGATCAAGGTGTGTATTCCAGAGTAGTGTCCCGGCCAGCGGACCGTTTTTTCAGCGAAGTATTGCAATTCTGGGTGAGTATGGACAAATGAAGGCATGCCGGGTGTTATGGCACATTCCAACTGTGCATTCCTGCCAAACTCGTTGAATTCGAAGCATTCCATATCAGATAACGCCTGGATCTCGGTTATTTTCCCGTCTTTGATCATGGAGGTCTTGACATTGTATTCCCGCAGGACATGCTCGATGGACCAGGTCGTCATATAGCAGAGGGGGTGACGGCAAGCTGCTTCTGCATTCGGGATGCCGCCCACACGTGCTACCGCAGTCTTGACCCTGTCCAGCAGACCAATACCGTGCTCGGTGGTCAGGTTGCTCAAGCCTGGTGCAAAACCCATTCCATCCAGGATCAGCACGTCATTTTTTACCGCTCGCTGGTGTATGCTCTCGCCGTAGTCGCTGATGCTCATCCCCGGTGGGATGACCAGGCCTTCAATCTCGTACTCATCCGGTCGGCGGTGGTATTCTTCTAGGATATCCACCAGGTTCAGATGGGCGGTGATGGCATTTTCGATGGCAAGGTAACTGAGATGCCGGTTTGGTAATACCACGATACCGGCGTCGTATTCCTTCATTACAGATTGCAATTTGGCGCTGTCTTCGATGCTTACTGCGTGGATGTTGAACTTATCCGGATCCGTCGCAATCGCTTTCAGCGAGCTTTCCTTCGCATCCAATAACCCGACTTTGCTTACGTGTGGGTCTCTACCCAGATACCAGGAGACAGCTCTGCCCATCTTCCCTGCGGCGCCTATTACCAGGATCTTCATCGATAACTCCTTTGTACTGCAGATTTTGCCCGGTCAACTCCGGGAGCTGAAAGGGGATTGTTCGGGATGTGAAAAGTGGAATGTTAATAAATTTGTGAAATTTCGCGCATTCAGGTCATTAATAGTATATGGCTAATATTCAGAAAAATCAAGTTCAGGAGATTCCAAACGATAGATAGCTGGACAGAGGCAACTCATACTCAACAGACCATCAAACTAATTCAGCCAGGAACTTCGATAATCCGCCAAATTTACGGGCACAAATCATGCAATCCGGTCGTCTAGTATCTACATCAAAATCCGCGTGCAGGCTATTGACAGCGGATATATAATCATTATGGATGTATAGTGCCACTCACCATGCATCCAACCGGTTTGTTCATATAAATGGAGTGTGAACATGGCATCAAAACTTTTGGGATTAATGTCTGTCTTTCTTCTCATTACGGCTTGCAACCTGATACCACCCGGTACACCCGGTACAAGCCAGTTGGAGACTTCCGTCTTTCAAACGCTGACAGCCATGCCGACTCTCCCGCCGCCAACAAATGTTCCTGCGGTAGTCACTCCCACCAGCGTGGTGGTTCTTGCCACCCCCACCGTACAAATACTTCCTCCCACAGGCGTTCCGCCAACCGATACACCGCCGGCAAGCCCTCAACCATATGCGACCCCGATCATCCAATATCCGAACCCGGTTCCGGCGTATTCACCGCTCTACGCGGACCAGTTTATCTATTACTACTTTAACAACATCAACCAGCGAAACTATCAAGTCACCTGGTCGCTGCTGACCGATAGTTTTAAGTTCGCCAATAATACTGCCGGCGAGGGAGGCTTCCTGGGGTACGCCAATTTCTGGGACAGCGTCCTGCGGGTGGATATCTTCGGTGTCACCATCACCAGCCACACTGGAAATTTCGCGGTTGTGAGCGTTAACATGCGCTACAACTACCGGGACGGCAATGTCGTGTCCAACCTGCAAACATACAACCTTGTCTATGACGCTGGTCGGGGAACCTGGTTATTCAACTCCTTTACCCCGATTCCCACTTCAGTACCCCCCCTTCCAGGTACGCAAACTCCCCAGCAATTCATGAATTATTACTTCTCCACCATCAATGCGGGTAATTACAGCCTGGCCTGGACTTTTCTGACGGATGGTTTCAAGGCCGTCGCAAACCATGGCAGTTTCACCGATTACGCGACTTTTTGGGGTAGCGTTGCCCGGGTGGATATCGCCAGCCTGAACTTGGTAAGCCAGACTGGTTCCGACGCAATAGTCGATATCACGCTGGTCTTCAATTACAACGGTGGCCTGGTCACTTCGGAGACAGTCCGCTACCATCTGATCTATGACGCCGGACGGGGTACCTGGTTGTTCACCACCTTATAGGCTTTCAAACGGGGCGAACTGCTCCACCAGTTAACGACAAATAATTCCCGAAAATATCTCGGGAATTATTTTTATATCGGATGCTGTTTTCGACAGATAATATCGAATAAAACAAAATGATCCCATGAAGCGACATTGCGCGCTTGACACTTTTGTAAATGGCATATATACTAAACATATGAACATATGCTCAGGTGTTTATTGATGAACGAACCAAAGCGCTATGTCCTGGATGAACATTCCGCCGTACATGTAGCGGAATTATTCCGCGCCTTCAGTGATACCAGCCGAGTTCGCATCCTTTCTGTTTTGACTGAATGCGAACTGAATGTCAATGTGCTCGCTGAATTGGTTGGAATCAGCGAATCTGCAACCTCACATCACCTTCGTAGTTTGCGCCAGATGGGTCTGGTCCAGGCTCGCAGAAATGGTAAAGAGGTCTTTTACCATGTTGATGATGAACATATCAAAGCCCTCTTTCATCAAGGTGTAAAACACATCCAGGATGGATAAGCCCGATCCGTGTTTCATCCGTTCATTGTGCCTGATCGCGCTTGCGATCTGCCTCGACATGGAAATAACTCACTTCATGAACAATCTCCAGGCGATCGACATGCAAGTCGCTATTGAGTCTCCCGCTTACGATCGCGGTCCGGATTCCTCCATCGATTCCGAAGGAGACGACTTCACGCCGCCGGTAATCTGGGTTACCCCGGCAATGATCCCATCCAAACTTGCCGCCACGGATGTAGCCACCAGTATTTCCTCCATCCCTTCTGGACCACTTCTTCCACCACCCAAATCAGTCTGATCCAAATCATACCGGTTGATAAGCTTTGTCCTTATTCGTTACCGGATATGGCACTACCCACGCCTTCAGGCGGAATACCGGTAAAGTCAGCTTTGCCACATTACTACAGAATCTGGAGAATTAATTGATCGGCATGCAAAACGAAATGGATTTTTCAAACCTGCAAGGTCTATCGGACCAGGAGGCTCGCGAACAACTGGCAGAGGATGGGTATAACGAACTGCCCTCATCAAAAAAACGCAGCATTTTTCGAATTGTCTTTGAGGTAGTTCGTGAACCCATGTTCCTCCTGCTGATCGCGTGCGGAACGCTTTACCTGTTCCTGGGTGACCTGGAAGAAGCCCTCATGCTTCTGGGTTTTGTTTTTGTTGTGATGGGGATCACTCTCTACCAGGAGCAAAAAACGGAGCGCGCTCTTGAAGCCTTGCGCGACCTTTCCAGCCCGCGTGCACTCGTTATCCGGAATGGGATCCAGCAACGCATAGCCGGTCGGGAAGTGGTTCGTAATGACATCGTGCTGATCTCTGAAGGCGACCGTGTGCCGGCTGATGCAGTCCTCCTGACAGGGAATAATGTTAACATCGACGAGTCCTTGTTGACCGGAGAATCAATCCCGGTCCGCAAACGCAAGTGGGATGGTGTTCAAGAGTTAAGCCGACCAGGTGGCGAAGATCTGCCCTTTATCTATTCCGGTACGATGATGGTAAAAGGGCAGGGGATTGCCCGGGTTCTGACAACCGGGTCGGGTACGGAAATTGGAAAGATCGGTAAAGCCTTGCAAACATTGGAGCAAGGCGAAACAAACCTCCAGCGCCAGACCAGCAAGATCGTTAAAACTTTTGCTATTGTCGGCATTTCATTGTGCGTCATTGTCGTGGTCGTTTTTGGTTTAATGCGTGGAAACTGGCTGGAAGGTATCCTCGCCGGCATCACCCTCGCCATGGCAACCCTTCCGGAGGAATTTCCGGTTGTTTTGACCATCTTCATGGCACTTGGAGCCTGGCGGATCTCAAAACGGCACGTTCTGACCCGCCGTATGCCGGCGGTCGAAATGCTGGGGGCGGCAACCGTCCTTTGCGTGGACAAGACCGGCACACTGACCATGAACCGCATGGCGGTAACTAAGATCGGGATAGGCGACAGCCTCTATGATATCGATCCGAAAGGCGGAATCTTATCCGAGCAATTGCATGAAGTAGCGGAATACAGCATCCTGGCCAGCCCCGCCGACCCATTTGATCCAATGGAAAAAGCAATGAAAGATTTGGGTGGTCGCACGTTGATGAATACCGAACATCTCCACCAGGATTGGACATTGGTGCATGAATACCCTCTTTCGGAAAAATTGCTGGCAATGTCACGCGTTTGGCGTTCACCGGATGGAAACGAATTCATCATTGCAGCCAAGGGCGCGCCTGAAGCGATTGCCGACCTGTGTCATTTTAATGAAGATCAAAGCCGGAATTTGCTTGTACAGATCAACCAGATGGCAGACCAGGGATTGCGGGTCATTGGGGTCGCCCGTGCCACCTTCCACCCGATCGATTTACCTCCGATCCAGCACGATTTCGAGTTCGAGTATCTCGGGCTTTTGGGCTTGTCTGATCCGATCCGCCCCGGTGTTGCTGATGCGGTGCAGGAGTGCTACACAGCCGGCATCCGGGTAATTATGATCACCGGCGATTATCCCGGAACAGCTCGTAATATTGCCCGGCAGATCGGTCTCCGACCGGATGACCAGGTTATCACCGGTGCCGAATTGGATGGGATGAGTGATGACGAATTAACCGGAAGAATTAAAACTGCGTCCATTTTCGCCCGCGCGGTACCAGAGCAGAAACTGCGGATCGTTACTGCCTTGAAGGCAAATAATGAAGTTGTAGCAATGACCGGCGACGGGGTCAACGATGCTCCGGCATTAAAAGCCGCTGATATCGGTATTGCCATGGGAGGGCGTGGCACCGACGTCGCCCGTGAATCTGCCGCACTGGTTCTGTTGGATGACAATTTTGCTTCCATCGTCGCTGCGGTCCGGATGGGGCGCCGCATCTATGACAACCTTAAGAAGGCAATGGCCTTCATCTTTTCCATTCATATACCCATTGCGGGTATGTCGCTTATCCCGGTGCTGCTCAAATGGCCGCTGGCCTTGCTTCCGGTTCAAATTGTATTATTGGAACTGATCATTGATCCATCCTGCTCGGTGGTTTTCGAAATGGAGCAGGATGAAGCGGATATCATGAACCGCAAGCCGCGCAGGTTGGAAGAACCCTTATTTGGCGCGGAAACGATCCGCACCAGTATGCTGCAGGGGTTGGGAGTATTGCTGGTCGTAGTGGGTGTATATGCGTTCATGTTATTGGGCGGTCATGGTGAAGAACAGGCACGCATGCTAGCTTTTCTAAACATGGTGGTCGCCGACATCGCCCTGGTCTTCACCAACCGTTCATGGAAGCGTTCGATAATTCAATTATTGCGAGTGCCCAACAAAGCGCTCTGGTGGGTCATTATCGGAGCAACAGGCCTCTTGACCTTGACGATGACTGCTACCATTCCTACGGTCACTAATGAAATTTGCCCTGCTCCCTGCCTGGGAGTATGGGTCGTTACTTGCTACAAGCCTTTTAATAATTGCCATCGCTGAGTTTGCCAAGCCAAAGTACTTCCGACGCGCAGGGTGAACCATCTTTATTGCCCTCGTTTGATCATGAGTCCGATCGTGAGTATCGAAGTGCTGCTCACCAGGCCGGTAAATGGCAGGCTGTTTCGTGGAAGCATTCCATTGCATTTCAGCAACCACCTGGATTAATTCTTGCCGTGTGTTTGAATTTCAGCCGGTATTATGTAGTAAAATCTTTTCTTAAAGGTGTCATGGTTCTATCCAAAGAAAATAAAGTATCCTCCCGCGAGAAGAGTCTTCGAGCAGTAACGCCACAGAAAAGTCAATCCCAACCACTCGTTCAATTACGGCAGGTATACAAAACTTATGAGACCGCTGCGGGCGATTTCCAGGCGCTGCGCGGAATTAAACGCGGATATCCAGCGCGGTGAATTCCTGGGTATCATCGGTAAATCAGGAGCTGGAAAATCCACTCTCCTGAACATGATTACCGGAGTTGACCACCTTACTTCGGGTGAGGTGGTTGTTCATGGAGACAGCGGGGTAACATCGATCCATTCATTAAACGAGAATGATCTGGCGCTTTGGCGTGGACGGAACATGGGGGTTGTTTACCAATCATTTCAACTTCTACCCATGCTTACCCTGGTCGAGAATATCTTGTTGCCCATGGACTTGTGTGGTCTTTACCAGCGCGCAGAAAGCCGTGAGCGGGCGCTGTTCCTTCTTCAGTTGGTCGAATTGGAGGAACACGCGAACAAATTGCCAAACTACATCTCGGGCGGTCAACAACAACGTGTGGCAATCGCACGCGCCCTGGCAAATGATCCGCCGATCCTGGTTGCCGACGAACCGACCGGCAGCCTCGACTCAGTCACTGCTGACCACGTCTTTCAAGTTTTTGAACAACTATTAGTTATGGGAAAAACCATCATCATGGTTACGCATGACAACAGTCTGGCGCCGCGCTTCTCCCGGCATCTCACCATCCAGGATGGCGAAATTATATCCAACGGGCAGCCCGCCATGGACATGGTGAAAAGATGAGCATGCCGCAGATTCGTTTATGCGTTATCAGAAAATGAACCCATGATCCAACTGCAGAAGGTGGTCAAGAAATTCAAGAACGCCGCAGGGGAGTTCACGGTCCTGAAGGGAATCGATCTGATCTTGAACAGAGGCGAATTCGTTGCCATCGTCGGAAAATCAGGGAGCGGCAAATCCACCCTGCTGAACATGGTCACCGGAATAGATCATCCCACCGGCGGAGAGGTGATCGTTAATGGTACGAACATCTACAGTATGAATGAGAGCCGGCGGGCTCTCTGGCGTGGCAAGAACTTGGGCGTGGTATTCCAGTTCTTCCAACTACTGCCTATGCTGACATTGCTGGAAAACGTGATGCTGCCGATGGATTACGTTGGTATGTACGATTTCGACGAGCGTCCAAAACGAGCCATGGATCTGTTAAATATGGTCGGTCTGGGGCAACAAGCCCATAAACTTCCCATTGCAGTATCGACCGGGCAACAGCAGAGCGCAGCGATCGCCAGGGCACTCGCTACGGATCCACCGGTCATCTGCGCGGATGAACCCACCGGTAACCTGGATTCGCGTTCGGCAGATATGATCATAGCGCTTTTCGATCAACTGGTAAAAAATGGAAAGACCATTGCGATGGTGACACATGACCCATCGTTGACTGACAGGACTTCGCGCACGATCATCATTTCAGATGGTGAGTTAATAAATGAGACCGTCGCGCTGTGCCTGCCGTTATTGGCCCATCGCCAAATGTTGGATGTGTCCCGGCAGTTGGAGCAATTCACCCATCAGCCTGGGGGTCTGATCATTCAACAGGGTCAGCATATGGACTACTTCTTCATGATCGTCAGCGGAACGGTGGAAATAACTCTCGTTGGAAAAAAGAAGAAAGAGTTCACCGTCGCCCGCCTCGGTCCCGGACAGTTCTTTGGTGAGATCGAGTTGATGCGCGGCGGGAAATCCATTGCATCGGTGCGCGCCGGGACCGACAATCCGGTTGAGCTGGTTGCCCTGCATCGTGACCCGTTCGTCGAGCTATTAAATAAATCATCCCTCACGGAAGAATCACTTGGAAAATTGGTCCAACTTCGACTGGAAGAAAACCGCTCCGCCGACAGGCGTGGCCTGAAACGGTAAAGGCTGAACAATAATGATTCGTCCGCGCTGGCGCAAGGTATTTCATGATCTGATCGGCAATCTATCCCGCACACTCCTGGTGGTCGTCTCCATCGCGGTGGGTGTTTTTTCCATTGGCGTGATCGTCGGCGCGTACGTGATCATCTCGAATGATATGAGCGCCAGTTACGCAGCCCATAACCCCATGAATATTGAACTGCGGGTTGACTCCTTTGATAATACCCTGCTCACGATCATTAAAAATATGAATGGGGTCAAGCAAGCTGAAGGGCGGAGTGTCTTCACCATTCGGGCACGCATCCCTGGCAACAGCCAGTGGGTAACTCTGAATATGGTCGCCATGGATGATTTTGCCAAGAGTAAGATCAACCTGCTGAGCACCATCAGCGGCAGTAACCGACCTTTGAAAGGCCAGGTTTTACTGGAGCAAAAGGCGCTGGCTGACCTGCATGTCCCGCTCGGTACTGATCTGGAATTCGAGCTGAGCAACGGCGCCATCCTGGCTATGCCGGTGGTGGGGGTTGTTCAGGATCCCAGCACCGGAGCGGGCGATTTCCTCGCCCAGCCCTTCGCCTACATTACCACCAGCACGCTCGCATCGCTGCGCCAGCCGGAGACCTTTAATCGTTTATACGTAACAGTCTCGCAGGGACAGAATGACAGTGTACACCTGCGCCAGATGTCAGCCGATCTCAAGGATAAGGTGGAAAAAAACGGTGTGATTGTTGTGCGAACGCGTTACACCAAGACAAATGAACACCCATTGGCTGCCACCGTCCAGGCTGTGTTAGGCATCCTGCTGGCGCTTGGAGTTCTCATCCTTTTCCTGAGCAGTTCCCTGATAGCAAATACACTGAATGCCCTGCTCAATCAGCACTTGCGCCATATAGGTGTCATGAAGTTGGTGGGCGCACGACGCAACCAGATCATTGGGATGTATGTCGCCTTGATCATGGCATTTGGAGTGATCGCTTTAATCATCGCCATACCCCTTGGCGGTCAAGGCGCCTACGCCCTGTCGGAATTCATCGCCCAAAAAGTCAATTTTAACATTCTGAGTTACCGCATTGTCCCACTGGCATTCATCGTCCAGGTCGTGGTCGGGCTGGCAATACCACTGCTGGCGGGTCTGATTCCGGTACTGAACGGTTCACGCATCACCGTGGTGCGCGCCCTCAGTGGGGACATCCTTCAGGGTGAAAAGAAACAGGACCTGGGTGGGCCGCACCGGGAATCAGCTCTGGAGCGGGTGCAATTGTCCATCAACAAATCCCTTGGACGGCGAGGCATACACATACCGCGCCCGCTGCTCATTTCATTGCGGAACACGTTTCGGCGTAAAGGTCGCCTTCTTCTTACTCTCTTTACCCTGACCATGGGTGGGGCGATCTTTATTGCGGTGTTCAACGTGCGGGTTACCCTGCATGATTATATTAACCAGATCGGCAAGTATTTCCTGGCTGATGTGACCCTGGATTTCGATAATCTTTACCGCATGCACGAGGTGGAGAATGTCGCCCTGCAGGTTCCAGGAGTTATATCCGCTGAAGGATGGGCGTATGCCAGTGCTGATGCGCTTTATCCGGATGGTACCGTTGCAGATAATCTCACCATCCTGGCACCGCCGGTAAATTCCAAGCTGGTATCGCCTATGTTGATTTCCGGACGCTGGCTCCAGCCTGGTGATATGAAAGCGATCACCGTCAGCGAGGGGATCCTGGAAAAATTCCCGAGCCTCAGCCCGGGTCAGACTCTCCGGCTCAAGGTGAATGGCAAGGAAGATGATTGGCTGGTGGTTGGAATCTTCAAATTTGTCACCCAGCAGGGGACCGTGGCGTACAGCACATATGAGTACATCTCGAAGCTCACACATACGACCAACCTCTCGTTTGATTACCGGATCGTCACCAACCTGCACGATCCGGCTGACCAACAAAAGATGGCTGAAAACCTGGACTTGTATTTCCGTGATCATGGCTTTCATGTCAACCAGGTAAGGACAGGTCAATCCACGTTAAAAACCGCTTCAGAAAGTCTCGATATCCTGGTAACCTTTCTGCTCATCATGGCATTGTTGACGGCTCTGGTTGGGAGTATGGGCCTGGCAGGTACCATGGGCATGAACGTGCTGGAACGTACCCGCGAGATTGGAGTGATGCGCTCCATCGGTGCAGTGGACCGGGAAATTATGCGCACCGTCATTGTGGAGGGGGTGCTGATCGGATGCATATCCTGGTTCCTTGGAACATTGCTCTCATTTCCGATCACTTACATGCTTAGCTACATCATTAGTTCAGCCGTTTTTAATTCGCAAATAGCTGTCCATTTCACCTACCAGGGCTTTGGTCTATGGCTGCTGATTGTATTGGCATTATCAGCAGTGGCAAGCGTCCTGCCCGCTCGAAATGCTGCCCGCTTGACCATCAGGGAAGTGTTGGCATATGAGTAATATTAACTTCATCGCGTAATCATTCAGGAAAATTCATACCGGGGTTGTTGTGACCATGAAAGTTTTGGAGATTTCGAATGAAAAAACTTGTGATTTTACCCTTCATGACTCTGACATTATTTCTATTACTTGCAGCCTGTGGCGGTACACCCGCGAGTACTGGTTCCGAGCCGACTCCGACGCCGCAAGCGGCAGCCGTGATTGCCGCGGGTCATCTCATCCCTAACCAGGATCTGTACCTGTCATTTTTGGCATCAGGACACGTGACCAGCGTCCTGGTCCATAAAGGGGATCGGGTTTCCCAGGGGCAGGTACTTGCACAGCTCGGTGACAGCCAGCAAGCCCAAGCCGGGTTGGCAAGTGCGCAGTTGGAGCTGGTCTCAGCACAGCAAGCCTTGGATAACCTTGTCCGAACCGCGAATCTGGCTCGTGCCCAGGCCTGGCAGGCATACCTGAATGCCCAAAAAACCAGGGCTGCTGCCCAGCTCGCCTGGGATAAGCTGGACCAAAATGCCATTCAGACCGATATCGATAATGCCCAGGCGGATGTTTCCTCCCGGCTCACGGACCTGGAAAAAGCCAAGACCGATCTCGCAAAATATACCAACCTGCCGGCCAACAACTCAACCCGTAAATCCTATGAGGACAAGTTGCGTACAGCCCAGATCAATTATGACCAGGCAGTGAATAAGCTGGTGGATTTAACCAACCAGCGCGATTCCGTCCATGCCGCACTGCAAGCTGCCCTGGGCGCGGAAGCGGAGGCCAACCGCACGTACCAGAATTCTCAGGATGGTCCCAATTCTGACACCCTGTCCCTGGCACAGGCTCGCCTGGATAATGCCACGGCGCTGGTCGCTGCGGTTCAGCTGGGTCTGGATAATTACAGCCTCAAGGCACCCTTTGACGGTATCGTCGAGGACATCAATATCGCGGTGGATCAGTTGGCAACCCCGGATTCCTGGGCGTTTGCATTGGCAGATACCAGCAGTTGGTATGTCGATACGAGCGACCTCGGTGAACTGGACGTGGTCAAGATCAAGCTGGGCCAAACAGTCTCAGTAACTGCTGATGCCCTCCCTGGGGTGACAATGACCGGGGTCGTCGAATCGATCAGCGGAGCTCCCAAGCTACAGACTGGCGACATCCTGTACACCGCGGATATACATATGGAGAAGGTCGATCCGAGCCTGCGCTGGGGAATGACAGTGGAAGTGACGTTTCCTCCGAAGTGATGACATCTCATCCGCCAGGTTCAGGTTCGAGACTACCTGCATTTCAAAAAGACACCCATTTTGTCCGGGTGTCTTTTTTTTAGCATCGATTTGTATGCAAATAAGGGGGAAAGCCAGGCAAGCACTACGATCCTCCACCCAGCTCCTTATCTGCAGATCGCAGGATCTCATCCAATTCGATCGAAATGGGATCAGGCAGTGGATCCACCAGTGGTTCAGCAAGGATCTTGTCCACGATTTCCCTTGCCCGTGTATACACAGTTGGCTTGCCCAGGTCCAACCAGGTCTCGTATGTATGGCGGTCGGTCAGGTTTGGATAAAAGAATTCATCGCTGCGGGCAATTTGGCGGGTGTGACGTGATTTGAGGTAATTTCCTCCCGGGCCTACCTGTAAAATATCTTCATACAGAAACTTGGCCGGACTCGCATCAACCCCGGATTGGATTCGCTCACAAAAATGTGCAAGTTCGTTATCCACAACGATCTGTTCAAGGACCAGCACCTGGTCGCTTTCGATCTCGCCAAAGCCGATAATGATATCAGCGCCTGCACAGACCGGCGGCAGTGTGGTCATCATTTTTTCCAACACAGCTTCTGGTCCCGGCTGTTTGGCGTCTGCAGTGCAGCCGGCCGATGATACCGGCAGGTTGTAAAAGCGGCCCATTTGCACCAGGGCGGCCGCCATCAATCCCATTTCAGGGGAGCCGCCCAGATAGGCACCATTGCGAAAATCCATTGTTCCGGTGGCATTGCTGAAGATCAGAGGGCGGCCGGGGTGTGCCATCTGATAAATGACGATCGAAGAAAGCGCTTCCGCATTCGCCTGGCAGATATTTCCAATCAAGCTGGCTGGACCTGTGGAACCTGTGGCCGGCATGGGCATGATCATGACCGGCAGATCCAGATGCCCGAGCGCCAGGTAGGCATCTAGCATTTCTCCATCATGCATTAATGGTGCCACCGGGCAGTAGATCAAAGAGTACTCATGGCGCGCTTTGATCTGTGCCTCACTCCCCTGAACTGCCATTAATCCCGCGATAAGATATGGCACCTGGTTACTGAAGTGAACCTCGTGCTCCCCATGCTTGGATGAGAACCTTATCATGGCGAAAAATTCATGCAGTGCTCTTGAATGTGCCGGCGAATCCGAACCAGTGGTTGGAGCCCAGGCCATCACTCCCATATCCATTTGCTGGAAAACTCGCAGCCCATTCTCGATATCTTTGAGTGTGCCGTAGCGACGTTCGCCGGTGTCGTGGTCACAGGCAAATGAAGCCGTCCCGTCGATGCAATACCGGGTAACCGGGGATGGCACCGGGTAGTCATACCTGGGGTTACGTGCCCCCAGGATGAAATTTTTTGGCGTCCACTGGAGTGCATCTGCAACCATTTCTGCGGGGATACGGGCGATTTTCGTCGCTTCGTCCACTGTCGCACCATTTTTTTTCAGGATCGACAGGGCTTTCTCCCCCAGGAACTTAACACCCACTTCCGACAGGATCCGCAGACTTTCTTCGTGGACCTGTACCTGTTCTCCCTGGGATAAGACTTGGGCATTAAATTTCATGTTTGCCTCTTGGATACATCCGGTATTATTCAGATGCTCTTACTTTGCGCTCGAGGCGTTCCAGCTCGCGGTCGGCCCGGGACTCCAGGGGCAAGGGTTGGTAATCTTTAAGGATGTTTTCCACCACATCCTGGATGACGTCGATAATATCCGGCATGCCAGAGGCCTTCCATTTTTCGTAGGTATCATGGAAACCCATCTCGCTCAGATACCAAATACCTTCCCGCACTGCGTTTAGGGTGGATGGTTGTTTAAGGAAGTTACCTCCGGGACCCGTCTTGGTGATACTCTTTTCCAACCACATCTTTTCTTGTGTATTAATTCCCTCGTGGAGGATGGAGCAGCGCCGGAAGATTTCAACATCCATCACCATCTGTTCGAGACACAGGATGGTCGAACCACCCAGCAAGCCCGGTCCTACCAGGATATCCGGCCAGGCGATCGAAGGGAGAGCCCAGTTGATCGCCCGCTCATAACTGGCTTGAGCCCCGGGATAATACTGATCGGTCCCGCCGGTAGACCCCTCGACCGGCAATCCATAGTATCGTCCGATTTCAGTGACAGCGGCACCGAGTAGTGAGTTCTCAACGGCACCGCCGGTATAACGCCAGGTGTGCGGTTCAATAGTTTGGGGGATGGGAGCATAGATGACCGGCGTGCCAGGCGCGGCAGCCTGAACCAGGCAAAGCATTGCCAGGACCTCACAGTTGGCGGTCAGGATGGTGGAAATCAGGCTGGCCGGACCGGTCGAACCCATCAGTGGCATCGGCATGATCGCGACCGGGATGTCATATCCGATGGTTTCGAGGTACGCTTCCGTATACACATCATCGATCACGAGTGGTGACATCGGACAGAGCAGGTACGAAAATGGATGCGTCTGCCGGATCATCTCTTTGTTTCCAAAACCAATTTGCAATACTTCCAAGAGCAGTTTTGATTTCTTAATGCTGTCGGTCGAGTCCTGGATATGCTTGGAACAATTTTTCAGGATATTGCGCCAATAAGAAACGAAGTCACCCATTGAATTGCCGCTGAAACCACCCTCGACCATGTTCCAGTAGATACCGATCTCGTCGATTGCATCGATCAAGTGTGTAGCCTTCAACCAATCATCGATGGTTCCCGGGCGTAATTCACCCGACTCCCAATCGAGAACGGAAACGGCGCCCCCATCTGCGAGCAACGAGCAAACCCCGCTGTTCATTTCAAGGTCCCATCCAGGACGGCGTCCGCCAAGTTTGAATTTTCGGGGGCTAAGCTTCAATGACTTCCTCAACGAGCGCACGCGGGAAGCGCACTATATCGGAGTTGTCGTCTCCATCGGCTCCGGCATTCTTAAGCATCTGACGACCACGTTTTGACAGGACCCGCACCCCCGTGGTAGCCAGGAGCTTCAGGCTTCGTTCATGGATCTGGTTACGTTCTTCTGCAGACAGTACTTCGATCTGCGTCTTCATAATTTAACTCCTCACGATAGAGCAACTCGGGTTATCATAATTCATTATCTGCCAGACTTAATATTTTATCTGAGCTCTTTTTGTTGAAGCGGCGAGAGCGGTTCGGGATGGTGGTTCTCCAAGATCCACTCTGCTTTTTCTCGTGCGACTTCCAGTGGGTCGCGGTAGCCTCCGGTCGGGGAAGGCTGGGTCGTGATATCTGAAAAGGAAAGCTTACGCAGATTGTCGCGTGTGTGCCGGTGGTGCAAATACTGACCACGCGGGCCTACTTCCTTGATGACATCCAATGCCAATGCTTCGATGCTCGTATCCAGCCCGGTTGTTTCGAATCTGCATCCGGTTGTAAATATCACTGTCCAGGATCATTTCCTCCGGATAGAGCAATGTGCATGATTCAAGCAAGCCCAATCCACTGCCGGTCTCGGCACCGGTTAAGGCGCACAGCATCAGGGATGTGGCTGCATCACCCGCTGATTGCCAACCCGGCGCCGGAGCATCCGTTGCAAATATGCCTGCGAGAGTTGGGACGCCCCAGGCGTGTGCCAATTCCACACCGATCGGATAGAGTAAGGTGCCTTCCATCGCTGTAGCCAGGTACGCCCCGCTATGCGGATGCATGATACCGGGCATCAGGGAATGGAAGACTGGTGCACCCGGATGAGCCATCTGTATCAGGACCATTGCTGAGACAATTTCCGCATCCCCGCTTACAACCGTTCCAGCCAGGGTGGCAGGGGCGGTCGACCCGGTATTTGCCATCGACATAAAACCAACCGGCAATCCTGCCTCAGCCATAACCAACGCCGATTCCATGCCATCCCGGTCCTGTGACAAGGGTGCGATACAGCAAACCAGCAGTGAGAGTGGAGGGCGTGAGCGTAAGGTATCCTCATCCCCGGCGATTACGCGTGCCATTTCGACAGCATAATCGCGCCATTCTCTCGCCCATGATTGTCTCGCTCTGGATGTGCTTCACGGTATTGTTAAACGAAGCGTCCAGCTCGTGTAATGGTGCTGTGGCCGGGTGATCCTGTGCACTGACAATGGGCCAATAGAACCCGATCGACGGCAAATAATCTGCCATGCGAGCGGTTTGGGCAATGTCATTTTTACAGGAAGGACGACGTTTGCGCGTCGCAAAATCGATTACCTCTACACCGCAGCCGTCGGTCGCACAGAAAAACGACTTGCCATCCAATCGAAGATCGTGGCTCGCTGAACGCGCCCCCATGGTATAGAAGCGTGGGGCATGTTTCATGGCAGATAGAACGACATCCGGCGGGATCTTCACAATCCGGGTCGTAAAGTTTACCTGCGCACCATGGTCTGCATAGATTTTCAGGCATTTATCGGATGGGCAATGGATACCGGTATCCTGCAGGATTGCCAGCGTGGCTTCCTTGAGCTGACCGAGTTGGTCGTTGCCCAGGATCTGAAGATGGTAATTCGGGATGATCGGTTGGAGCCGAGGCGTTTCGTTGTATTCCATAACTGACCGCTTATCCTGTAATTACCCCAATTCCCGATCTGCAGCAGCAAGGATGCGATCCAATTCGGTCTTCTTGGCTGGTTCCAGTGGTTCCGGGTGATGGTTCGCCAGGATCCAGTTCACCTTTTCTCTGGCCACCTCGCGTGCATCCCGGTATTTGCCATCCGGTCCAACCTGGTGGGTGATGGCACGCTTCATTGATTCACGCATATGCAAGCGGGTGTGCTTCTGAGCAAGGAAATGTCCGCCAGGCCCAACTGCATGGATGGTATCCAGGGCAAGGGTTTCAGGGCTGACTTCCATGGTCATCAGGTAGTGGCGCGCCCGTTGATAGATGTCAGCATCCATGATCAACTGTTCGGGGTAAAGCCGGGTATAGGTATGGCATAAGCCCATGCCGGTCACGATTTCCGCGCCGGTCAGACCAACCATATAGGGGTCGAGGGCAGGTTCCGCCGCAGACTGCCAGGTGCCGGTCTCCAGTGAATCGGTGCCGTAACATGCTCCCAGGGCAGGCATGCCCCAATGATGGGCCATTTCGACCGGAGCATATCGGCCGCGGGCATCCAAAGGGTAACTGACATAGTTTCCGGAGCTTGGATCGGCCCAGGCTTGCATCAAGGAGTGAAATACAGGTGCGCCGGGGGCAACCATTTGCATGAGCACTGTTGCACTGATTATCTCTGCATCACCCATGGCAAGCGCACCAGCCAGCGTGGCTGGTGCAGTCGTCCCCATGGTGGGCATGGCTAAAAATCCAACCGGGATGCCCGCCTCTGCCAGGACCATGGCACCTTCAATGCCATCCTTGTCCTGGATCAGCGGGGCGATCGTGCAAACCACCAGCGAAAAACTCGGTCTTTTACGCAACCCTTCTGTGCTGCCATTGATAACGGTCGCCATTTCAACGGCATAACGGGCTGGGATCTTCGCCCATGATCGTCTCACTCTGGATGTGTTTGATGGTGTTGTTATAACCGGCATCCAGTTCGTGCAAAGGGCGCGGTTGTGCCGTGTTCCTGTGCACTGACCATCGGCCAGTAAAAGCCAACCGACGGCAGGTAATCAGCGATCCGCGCCATCATGCCGACATCTGCCTTGCAGGAGGGTCGCATGGCTTTGCTGACATAATCAAAGGTCTCAACACCGCAGCCGTCAGTTGTAAAGAAAGTTTTCCCTTCATCCAGGTGCAGATCGAAAATGGGATCCCGTCCGCCCATATTAAAGATAGCGAGGCAGGCTGGCTAAATGCTTCTTTACCAAATCCCGTGGAAACCTGACGATCTGGGTCTTCTCATCAACAAGAGCGCCATGTCCGGCAAGAACTTTGAGCGCCTTATCAGAAGGGAATTTTACGCCGGTGCGTTCGAGTATGTTAAAGGTGGCAGACTGGAGTTGGTCGAGTTGTTCATCGTCCAGATAACGGAGGCGGTAGGGAGTTTGGAGCGGTTCAAGTGGCTGAAGATTGTCAGGCATGTTGATCTCTCCTTTTCAGGACATGGATGAATTGCACGGTTCGAGTTTCATAACTCGCCAATTTTTCCCAGTACTTTATAAGGGTCAAACGCATCTCGCAGACCATCCCCGATGTAATTTACCGAAATGATGGCAAGGAAAATCATTACGCCGGGAAAAATAGCCAACCATGGGTACTTCACAAAATTTTCCTGGGCATTGCTCAGTAAATTTCCCCAACTGGGGGTGGGCTGTTGGATGCCGAAGCCGAGAAAACTTAAACCCGATTCTTCGATGATCGCATACCCCAACTGCAGGGTCGATTCGACAATGATTGGACCGATCGCATTCGGAAGGATGTGCGCCATGACGACCCTCAGGTGTGAGGCGCCCAGGCCGCGTGCTGCAGTGACGTAGTCCATCTCGCGCAAGGTCAGGAAGGCTGCCCTGACCAGCCGGGCAAATGTCATCCAGGAAAGCATGCCGATCACCACAGCGATGGTCACCACGTTATCCCTTTCGAAAAAGGGCATTTCGACTTCCCGCAGGATTGAACTTAACAGGATCAGGACCAGCAGCGATGGCAGGGTTAACGCCGCATCTGTGATGCGCATTAAAACGTTGTCGATCCAACCGCCGGCATAACCGGCCACTGCGCCCACCGCCACGCCAACCACCAGCGTGATGCCAACCACCAGCAGCCCAACCGTCAGCGAAATGCGCCCACCGTAAAGGATGCGTGTCAGGAGATCGCGCCCAAGGGCATCCGTGCCCATCGGATGCTGCCAGGAAGGAGCTTGCAGCCGCTCAGTAATATTTGAGTTAACTGCGCTGTATGGCGAAAATGGTCCCAGTACCACAGCCAGAACCAGGAGGGTTAGAACGATCGAACCGGCCATCGCTCCCGGATGCCTGCGAAAACGTTTCCAAACTTTCGATTGGACCCGCGCTTCCGGAAGCTTCTCTTCATTCTTTTTATTTTCCATGACTTTAATGAGATCTTTTTGCAGCATATTGGCTCGATTAACAATATCGGATTCGAGGATCGAGCACGGCATATAGAATATCGGCTAGTAGGTTGGACAGCAGGATAAATCCCGCGCCGATGATCAAGACAGCCAAAAGGACAGGATAATCACGCTGGAGCGCAGCCTGGTAGTAAAGTCTTCCCATGCCCGGCCAGGCAAAGATCGTTTCAATGAACACTGCCCCGCTGAAGATATACGGCAGGTCCAGGGCAAAAAGGGTCACCAGGGGAATAAGGGCGTTTCGCAGTGCATGTTTATAGATGACGGTCCTTTGCGAGAGTCCTTTCGCCCGTGCGGTCCGCAGGTAATCCTGATGGATCACATCCAGCATACTGGATCGAAGGAAGCGCGAGTACCAGGCGATCCAGCCCAGGGCGCCGGTTGCCACGGGCAGGATCAGATGCTGGAGAGCATCCAGCAAGGTAAATGGAACTCCGATCGTCAGGATTCCCCCGGAGGGTAGCAGGGAGTCGCCGGTTATTGGGTTTTTTAGCCAGGCGTAAAAAACAATGATCAGGATCAACCCAAGCCAAAAATCCGGGATAGCCTGCCCGGCAAAAGAAAAGGTGGTCACAGTTATGTCAAAGAATGAATACTGGCGGACGGCGGAGAGGATGCCAGCCGGGATCGCGATCAGCAAGGCGACCAGCAGGGTCGCTGCCATGAGATACAGCGTGTTCGGAAGGCGATCGATAATAACGGTCAGGACTGGCTGGCGGGTCTGGAAGGAAAAACCAAAATCACCACGCAGGATGCCGCGGCGGGTGCCGTAACTCGTCCCACTCGCTGCGGCACTCGTCTCGACCTTCATCCAATCATTGCCGATCAACCAGATGGCGTATTGGACTGGCAATGGTTTATCCAGACCGAGTTGGCGTTTAATGATGGCGGCTTGTTCCGGCGCCAAACGGCGGGCACCGCCATAACCTGCCAGGGGTCCGCCTGGCGCCAGGTTGACGAGGGCAAAAAACAGGATACTCAGTACGAACAGGATGCCCACTCCTTGTAATAAGCGCCGTAAGATATACTGGCCCAATTTTTGCTCCGGCAGAATGCAGGTGGAGGTTGGGAGACGGAATTCCTCGTCTCCCAACCCATGAAAAACTATTTGACTATCGCCCAGTCAGCGACATTCCATGACACCACACTGTTGATGTTGGCCTGAATATTGGTCAGGCGTGTCGAATATGCCTCTGCATTCAACGTGGTGAAGAGCAGGATCTGCGGTAACTGCTGGTCCAGGATTTGCGCCATCTTGCAGAAAGAGGTCTGGCGGTCCTGGATGTTCAGAGTGTTGGTGGTTTCGAGTAATTGGTCGAATTCATCATTTTTGAAGCGTACTACGTTCCAGCCCTGGTCTGGGACTGCCGAGGCTGAAGAATAGTAATACCTGAGGAAGGCTGATGGATCTATGCCGGCATAGCCGTCATCATAGAGGTCCATGTTGAAATTCCCGCTTTGTTCAATGCCTCCACTGGTTGAGTCCGCCCATATGACACTCCCTTCAGCCTGTGTCAGGTTTGCCTGGATTCCTACTGCTTTCAGCATCTCTCCGATCAACTGCTGGGTCAGGATTAACGGTTCGCCATATTCAGAATAAGTTAGCAGGTCGAATTGGAACCGGTCGCCATTGTGGGCATATTTGCAGCCCTGGCAAACCCGGATGCCGTCGCTGCCCGCGATCCACCCGGCCTGGTCGAGCAGAGCCTTGGCAGCCTCGACATCATATTTTGGCCGCGCAATGTTGCAGGTGTTATACGGTGGACGGAAGAATTCAGTCCACACGGGCTGGGCATATCCATACCAGACGGAACTGGTTATCTTATCGACATCGATCGCCATCCGAATGGCTTGACGAACCCGCACATCTCCAAAGAAGGGGTTGGGACTTGCTACTGGATCGGTGCTCCCTTTGGCTGCCTGGTTGATAAACAGGCGCATGACCCAGCGACTGGTCGGGCTGATACTCAGGTTGACGTTGCTTGCAGTTTTCAGATCATTGGCGACTTGTTCGGTTGCCCACATAAGCAGGTCCGCATCACCCTGTTTCATCATCGTTTCACGGACGGATGCGTCCGGTACCACCCGGACAATGATCTGGTCGATGCTTGGTTTACCTGGTTCAAAGTATTTGGGATTGCGAACGAAGATCAAGTGGTCGCCGGTCACCCATTCCTGAAGAGTATATGGGCCGTCGCTGAGTGGGTTCCGGCCGCAATCCCAGGCGGTATAACCCTGTTCAAGTTTACAGTAATGCTTGGGCCAGATGACAATCTGCCGGCCGCCGAGGAAACTGAGATAATCAGGATAGGTGCTGCTGAAATGGACTACAAAAGAATAGTTGTCGATCTTATCGATACCGGTAACCAGGTCCAGGCCGGGTATTGCGAATCCATTGGTTGGGTCTTTGACTGCCTCATAGGTAAATAAGACATCATCCGCGGTCACCGGGGTCCCGTCCGCCCAGGTGACATCCTGCCGCATCTTCCAGGTCACATCCATTGCATTGGTCTGCTCGTTCACGACCACTTCCTTGTTATCGATGCTGGGCAGTTCTGATGCCAGGACCGGGAAAATCTTTCCTTCCGGGTCGATGCCGGTCATACCCAGCAGGGTCATATGCATCACCAAAGCATCATAGCCGGTGTCACTGATAACGGCATTGAAGTCCGGCGGTTCCTCCGGGATGATGATGGTGATGCTGCTCGGCGCAGCTCCCGGAGCGGTGGAAACAGGGGCTGCTGAGGTCGGCCCGCTTCCAGAGCCCGCCGGTGTGGAAGTATTCGGATTTCCGCAACTCGCCAGGCTCGCTAGTAGAACGATAAGCAAGCTGGTCTCTGCCAGAATTTTAATGACATTATTCTTGGACATTGTCTCCTCCGATTATTTTTATGACCAGGGTGGATCTGCAATTAAAATTTTACAACAAATCCAATTGAAATGCTCATCCGAGTGTGACCAGGCTGCAGGCTGGTCGTACGTCTTCTTGCATGGAATCTTGGTCAAATTCCGAATAAATAAGCCAGCAGGTCTATAAAGTTTTGCGGATACTTGACCCTCTTCTAAATGTCGATTACAATCCTTTGCACTTAAGAAATGCCCCTTTAGCTCAGCGGATTAGAGCGTTTGGTTGCGGACCAAAAGGCCGTGCGTTCGAAATCGCACAAGGGGCACACAGAAGCGGGTCAACCCGCTTCTTTTCATGCAACAGGATTGGGATTTATATGGAAAAGTGCCAGATCTTATTGACCAACGATGATGGGATACACTCACCCGGGCTTTGGGCGGCTGCCGAAGCATTATCCGACCTTGGATATGTGACCGTGGCAGCGCCGCGTGACCAATCCTCGGGCACAGGTCGCAGCCTGCCGATGACATCCGATGGCATCATCCGTCCGGAGAGCCTGCGCGTGCGTGGAAAAGATTGGACCGTCTATGCGGTTGGAGGTTCCCCCGCTCAAGCCGTTCTGCATGGCATTCTTGAGATCATGCCAAAAAAACCGGACCTGGTAGTTTCCGGGATTAATTATGGTGAGAACGTTGCAACCGGCATTACAATTTCGGGGACAGTCGGGGCGGCAATGGAAGCTGCCTCGCAAGGGATCCCTGCCCTGGCAACCTCACTTCAGACCAATCCAACCATGCACTTCTCGTATTCAACGGAAATAGATTTTTCAACAGCCGCATTTTTCACCGCGTTTTTTGCACGGCGGATTTTGGAAATGAAGTTTCCCCTCGACGTTGATTTACTCAAGATCGATGTCCCCTCCGATGCAACTCCTCAAACAGCCTGGCAGGTAACCCGGCTCGCCCACCAGCGCTACTTTATACCGGTCGCCGCCCAACGGAAATCTTGGGAGGAGCGTGGACCGGTTAATTATAAGGAAGGGGCGATCCTGGATAATGAACCCGATGACAGTGACGTTTACGTCCTGCGGGTTAAACGGGAAGTATCGGTTACACCGCTTAGCCTCGATTTAACCTCCCGGGTGGACTTCGGTGTACTGGATAATTTACTTCGTACAGGCTGAAGCAGGCGCCCCACGTTTCATTTTACAGAGAAATCGATCGCAGCTTCAGCAGAGTTCCCAGCTTTATCCATCGCTACCACCCGCAAGTGATGCACCCCTGCGCTGGCATCCCAGATGACACCCAGGGGTGTTACGTCGGTACTCCCCACTAATTTTCCATCCACAAAGAAATCCACCTTCGCCAGGAATGGTTCATTGACCTGTGCCTGCAAGGCAACTTTCGATTCTTCGCTTATGCTGAGTACCTGTCCCGCTTGGGGGTAGCTGATCGCGACCTGGGGCGGGGTATTGTCCAGCGTGAGTTGTACGACCGCCTGGTCAACGCGCTGATCGCTCTGGACAACCATCAGGCGGAGTGCATACAGCCCATCCAGTCCGGATGTATCCCATTTATCCAATATTCCTTCCGTTACCGGAGTGCTGCTGGTCGTCCCGATCTGCGTCCAGGTCTCAGGGTACAACCCCTGCCCGAATTCCAACCGGTAAGAATTGAAATCAGCCCCGGTGGCACTGCCATCGATCTCGATTATTCCGTGTTGAATGGCGAACATATCCGGCTTGCTGATGTGTACGCCTGGCAGGGTTGGCGGTGTCTGCAGGGTGTCATAAGCCGTGGGTGGAATGGCAATACCATTCGCTTTCGCCCAGGCTTGCGCCTGGGGCGGTACGACCATGTAGGTTTTTGCTTCAACCAACTCGGGAGGAGTGAAAACGGTCGCCAGTAATCCGGTCTCGAGGTTGATCTGGAAGGTCTGGTAAAGGTTATCGATCTGTACGGGCTGGCGTCCCTCCAGGAATACTTCATTCACCACGTTCGGGCAGTTAGCAGAAGGCAATAAGCCGGATGGGTCGCAGACAGAGACCGTCACGATGCCTTGGGGCATATCCCAGCTTTCGGTTGGCAGATCGCGCATGGTGTATTGCATCAACGCATGCCAGAGGTCGGCGGAGAGGAGCGGAGATGCCACCCCTGAGCCGGATGCAAGCCATACGACGGTCAATCGTTGCGGGGTGTAGCCCACGGTCCAGCCAGCGGATGAGTTGAGTGTCCGCGAAATTTTCGCACCCACCGGTCGTCCGATCTCGAGTGGGTTGGGATGTCCGAGTGAAGGCCAGCGGGCGATCTCATCGCTTAAAACCTGGTTCATCAGGTAAGCCAATTGTGGGCTGACAACGGATTGGCTTTGAGAACTTGTCCAATCGACCCAGATCGAGTGGTCAACCCCACTTACCTGTAGGACTGCAGTAGGTTGAAGCCCCCGTCCGGTGATCTTTTGCCCAACTTGATTGCCCTCATCGGCAAAGATTCCATATGCTGCGGCGAGGCTGAGCGGTGAAATGACAAAATCGTCTGTGAGCATAGTTTTGGGAAGATTCAACCCGAATGGAGCAGCAATTCCTTGGACACTCTCCACACCCATTTCGCCCAGGACGTTTTGAGCAGGTGGAAAGTAGTCGTTCGCAAGGGCGATCCGCAATCGGACCGGACCATGATAAATTTGACCGACTGCTGGAGTTGCGCTTGGTATATCCCAGGCGAGCGTCGCAGGATTGAGTCCTCTCGCAAAGCCCGTTAAATAAATGAATGGGGAGATGCTGGTCCCAGCCGGGTGAGGGTCAACCTGCGCACCCTGGTTGGCTCCGGTCATGTCACCGACTGCCGCCAGGATCTGACCGCTTTGTGGATCAAGCAGCAAGGTACTGGCTGTTGCATCTGGAACCAGGTCAGTCGCTTGGAGTGCCGGAAGCAGGCGGGCGGCCTCACACACTGAACCATCCAGGGCGGGCACATCGGCGTTTTCCCCCGCTAGGTGCAATAGGAAAATCTGGGTTGTGCAGGCTGATTGCAACTGCAGGTTGAAATCCAGGCTGGTTCGGATGATCAACCCGCCCCTCTCCACACGTCCCGCTCCAAAATGGATATCCAGTTGGGAGAGGACCAGGCTGACGAACGCGGGTGCACTGTCATTGGAGATCCCGGATGTTTTCGCTCTGATCAAGGGTATTTCTGAGATCGCTTCGGCAGCCTGATCGCTGGTCAGGATTCCCAGAGCCTGCATGACTCTCAATGTATCCACCCGGCGTTGCTCAGCCGTCGCAGGGGCATCGAAGGGATTAAGTGCCGGCGTCTGCCCGGTTGCCGCCAGCAAGGCCGCTTCGCTCAGGTCCAACTGGGTCACGGATTTACCGAGATAGAGTTGAGCCGCAGCTTCTGCGCCGTACGCATAATGCCCATAATCGTTACTGTTCAGGGTCCATTCGAGGACCTGCCGGTTACCGTAACGGGCTGTTACTTGCGCAGCCAGCATCCTTTCCTGGATGCCGCGCAAGGGAGAAGCTGGTGCATCCCATAATAACAGGTTGTAGACCAGGGTCTGTGCCAGAGTGGGGTGTACATTCGCCTCCTGCCAGCCTCCAAGAACATAACCCGCAGAATTCCAAAAATTTGGTTCGGTCAGTGCGAGGGTGGCTTCAACAAACGCCGGGGGAAAAGAGGGAACGGGATGTACAACCGGGACGTATCTGTTGGGGCAAGGGATGCGATCAACTGCAGTCCGGTTCGGTCATATAGACGTGTTGGCTGCATCAGCAAGCCGTTATACGGGTCCATCAACACGGTCAATTCATCGACCGGGGGCAGGCTGCGGGTAAGGGAAGCATATGTCAGGGTGCTGACCAGGATCAGCACTACCAATATCGCACTGATGGCAATTCCAAAACTGATAACCGTTCGCTGGGATCGCTGCTGCGCACTGTTACGGGACCGGTCACGGCGGTGTCGTCTTTGGCGGATAATGGTAATGGTTGACGGCATATCGATCGTAGCAGGCTGGGACTACCCGCTTGTCCCTTTCCCGTGACATGTCCTGTTTCCAGGTTTTCAATCCAAGACCTGGGATTTCAGAGTGGACCGTGCCGGTCTGCCCGTTGATCACCACTCGACCGAATTTATCACCACTACTGAAGTTCGCTATCCAGATCGGCACGAGGATCAGGCGGTAGGAGCTGATCGAAATGTTCGCGGGGGAATAGTTCAAATCCAACACTTCACCTTGATCCTGATGGATTCCCATTCGGATGCGATCGACCGCGATCTTGCGGGCGTCCAGGGCGGCATCCGACATAACCACGTCATAGATTTCTGCTGGCCAACCTGCCAGGTAGCGTGGGGAGTAGGTTGGGGCACCATCCAGGTTGTATTCGTCCACGATCCGGCTTAGCAGGTCAGCAAGTTTATGCGAACCTGGCACACATATTCCAACGAACTGTGCCGGGTATTCACCGGAGACGGGTACCACCCGCTTATCCTTAACGATCCGTCCATTCCAGGGCAGGTTACCCAGCAGGTCAAAGCACCAAATTGGCAGGTACATCCCGCGCGGCGGCTGTATGGATCCTTTCAACTTTGGCTTTTGTGCTTCAACCCACTTGTTAATGAAACTTAAAACTTGTGGCATGTCGAATGCCATTGGGATGATGGCATCTGGCTCGATCATTTCACGCTCTTTTTCGAGGGCAATTACATGTGCCGATCCACAGTATGCACAACTGACCGACATCTCTGTCGGTGCTAGAATGAAACCGGCACCACATCCCTGGCACTCGAACGTCTTCACACTAACAGGTTTACGAAAACCTGCCCCATTCGCCATGGCGACGAAGAAATCCTGCTCGCTTCCGGGTTGGGGAGTCTTCATTACCTGCTGGCGGTTGCAATATTCACACACCAGGGCAGCCCCGCTCGGACTAAAGACCATCCGCCCGCCGCACTTTGGGCAGGTAAACCGGTCAGACTGGGCGGTTCTTTCCCCGCCTTCCGGCGCCGTGATACGATCCGGGTCGACGATATCTTCCGGGCTAAGCCGGCCATCCAGGACTGCCAGGTCACGCCGCGCCTCTGCAAACGCCATATCGATCGCCAGGGTTTCTTCGAGGTACTGCCGCTTTCGAATTGGGTCATCGGTCAACTTACTGAGGTAGTAATTTGCCAGGCAGCGGGTATTGTTATCGTCCGCGACGCTCAAGGCCCGTTCAAAAAAATCGTCGTGCCCGATCGAACTCTTTCACCCGAAAACGGACCAACCCCTCCCGCAATAAGTCGTTGTCGTACTCATAACCTGGCATATGTTACCTTCGGCGCACCAGCGCGTCGGTCATTCGTGCAATGCGGGTCATATATGCCACGTCATGAACACGGATGATATCAGCCCCGCGTGTGATCCCGACTGCCACTGCCGCTGCCGTACCTTCCAGGCGTTGATCGGCAGGCAGGTCGAGCGTATAACCGATGAAGGATTTCCGCGATGGACCCAGCAGTACCGGAAAACCGAGCGCCTTGATCTCAGCAAGTCTGTCGATGAGTTCAAGGTTTTGACTGACCGTCTTGCCAAATCCGATCCCCGGATCCAGGATGATGTGCTCATCCGGGATATTTGCCGCACGGGCGATGCTGACGGATTCCAGCAGTTCGCGGCTGACATCCTCCATTAAATTATTATATTCCGCCCCGATATAAGCATTACCGAGCCGTTCCCTCACTTCGACACTGGTTGGCTTGGAGCGGTTGTGCATCAGGATCACTGGTACTTGATGACTTGCGGCTGTGCCAGCCAGGTCCGGATCGGCGCGCAGCCCCCACACGTCATTGATGATTTTTGCGCCCGCCTCAATTGCCTTGCCAGCCACGGATGCCTTGCTGGTATCGATGGAAACGATTGCATCCGGAAACTCTTTCATGATCGCACGGATGACGGGTATGACGTGTGCCTGTTCCTGGGCTGCATCCACCGGGTTGGAACCGGGGCGGGTGGACTCACCACCAATGTCCAGGATGTCCGCGCCTGCGTTGATAAAGTTGCTGGCAATTGCGAGCGCTTCTTTCCCCAATGAGTCATTATTCAAGCGATCCGAAAGAAGTCCATCCCCCGAGAAGCTGTCCGGGGTGATATTCATGATCCCCATGACATAAGTTCGTTCCCCCCACGTCAGAGTGTGCTTACCGATGCTCAGGGAGGACATGGTTTATCGCAGTAAGGTCGGAGAAATAATACCTAGACCATCTGGTCGAGCGGTCGGCTGAGCCATTCTTCGGCAAGCGTGATATCGGTAAAGATCTTGATTGCCGCCGATGTCTCAGCGACAACCGTGTAGTAGATTTCACGAATTGCATCCGCCACCTTCTCGTTATTGACCACAACTGCCAGGCGGATATTGCGTGCCCCCGGGTCGCTGTCCGCCTCGATCGCTGCGCGGATGGCTTTTTCGGGGATGTCAGCCACCTGGCGCAGGTCGTACAGGTTGCGGGTTAGCCGGTCCGAGCTAAGCAGGTGCTCCAGGGCGAACTCCCGCCAGTTCTGGATGGTGGCATCCGACACATCCGTGAAAGTAAGTGTCATGCCCCCATCCGACCGGCGCACGACAGTAAAGCCGATTCCAGGCGCAGGTTTCCAGTTTAATGGTTTGCTGTCAGTCATGGTCCAACTCCTCTACCGTACGGATGATTATAACTCAGCCAATGATTCCGGCGGTAGCCTGCCCGCAGCCCGCAGTACATATAGGGCATTGGCAGTTACAAAAGGGTTCATCTTTTTCAGGCTGGTGCCGCCCCAATCCAGGGGGGTGTACCCGCTTAGTTCCGGTCGAGTGGATCTTGAGAAAGATTCCTCCGCTGGATAACCTCCCGCTGCCAGGCATTTTGACTCAAGCAGGTCGAGGGCTTCCCGGCAGCGTGGATCGGATATAAATCCTGCCTCTGCCATCACGGTAAGTCCAAACAGGATGTCATAGTGCCAATAGGCAGGATAGTGCAGTCGGATAAAATGTTTATCCATTACCGCACCATCCCGCAGCCGCTTGAAAAGCTGGCGTTTTAAAAATACCTCCGCAGCCCGCTCGGCAGCGACAAGTGCCTGCCGGTCGCCCGAGACGCTTGCGTAACAAGCCAGTGCCCGTAGCGGGATTAATGTCTCCATGAAGGAAGACTTGTCCGCTTCCGGGTCCTTGTCACAGTTCCAGCCGCCATCCGCCCACTGCCAGCGCATCAATCGGGATGCCAGTTCGGCAGTACGATTATCTGCAAAACCGAGCTTTATCGATGACCAGACCGCGTTGCCTTCCTGCGATGCACAGCGCCGGGTTCTCCCGTTGATCACACGGATATATTTTTTATGGGGCTCGCCCAACCAGCACGCGGAAGGTTTCCTCCATCAGTGGGCGAATGGTCTCGTCTCCCGCCGGGTAGCCCAGGTCCGCCAACAGGGAAAGCAACCAGTGCGATCCCGTCCATTTGCGGTAAGTATGCCCGCTGGTGTCACGGGCAGCGAGCATCGCAATAACCAGCTTCGAACCTTGCACGCGCTCAGCAGCCTGGCGGGCCTCCGTTGAGTTAGCCGGCTTCCCAAGGATGTTGACGGTCACTTTCCACGCCAGGCTGGGTTCCTTCGTTAACATGCCAATGACATCATTCATATTTTTTCACACCTGATTGATCCACAGTCGAGAGCAGTTCACGGATCGTCTTATGCAGTACGGGGTGACAGTAGTCTTCAGCCAGGTTCGCCAGCGGGACGAGCACAAAACCCCTCTCCGGCATGTGCGGATGGGGAATGGTCAGTGCAGGTGAGTCGAGCACCAGGTCATCATATAAGAGGATGTCCATATCGATCTTGCGCGGCCCCCAGCGGATCGCAGGCACACGTCCCATGCGGGTCTCAATGAACTTCAGGTGTTTTAGCAGCTCGAGCGGATCGAGGCTCGTCTCACCTTCGACCACCATGTTGAGGAATGCAGGCTGGTTGGTAAAACCCCAAGGCGCTGTCTCATAAATGGTTGAAGTCTGACGGACCACAACCTGGGGCGGTAGGTCGTTTATTGCCTTTAGCAGTGATGCCTTCCGCTTGCCAAGGTTGGACCCCAGCGCAATGTAGACGACATGCATCATTGTTCCCCGACGGCACTGATCAGGTCCGCCAAAAGCCCGTATGCCGTGGTCTCCGGACCCGGATTACCTTCCACAATACTCAGGCTGGAAAGTGTGTCGGTATGGAACTCCGCAATGGATGAAGATCCTTCAACGCTAAAGAATGGAGATGAAGAGGTAACCAGTTCTGGAGCAACTCGTGCTCTGACGACTTCCCCGCTCCATTCTGCACTGCAGACAAGTTTCCAACGTTTACCATCCGCACGGGCTGCTTTTACCATCTCTGAAGATATGTCGCGGATGCCGGTGCGGTCCACCTGTTGAGGCGTGAAGGGGGTGTTCATCAGGACCGTGACGAGCGCAGCCACTTTGATGGAGGCATCCCACCCATCCACGTCACCGGAGGGGTCGGTCTCAGCCAGTCCGATCGATTGGGCGTACTTGACCGCCTGGTCGAATGACTCGCCTGTTTCCATGCGGGTAAATATCAGATTGGTGGTGGAGTTGAAAATACCCCTGAAGGACAACAGGCGGGCAGCCGGAAGCACCGACCGGAACAGGGAGAAGATCGGCGCGCCATCCATCACGGTCGACTCAAAAAAGAACTTGCGACCGTTATCCTCTGCTAATTGGGTCAATTCACGGTAAGCATGGACGACCGGACCTTTATTGGCGGTGATGATGTGCATCCCGCGGTCCAGAGCCGCGCGTAAATGGTCGATGGCTGGCTGCCCGGTCTCGACGTTGACGGGTGTGTTCTCGAATAGCACATCCGCTCCACAACGCAGGATGAAATCAAAATTATCCTTGACCGCCACCTTCGACAGCACTTCCAGCGATTCGCCGGCTTCGACCAGGTCAGCCGCTAGGACTGCTTTCAAGCCGTCCGGATCGATCGCGAAACCATGTTTAGCCGTGGCAATGCCGGATACCGAGAAGGTGATACCGTAACGCTCCTTCAGGTCCGCCTGCTTGCGATCGAGCAGTCGGGCGAAGGCACGACCAACGTTGCCAAAACCGAGCAAGGCGAGATTATGGTGTGGCATGGGTTTCTCCTTCCTCTCAGAAAATCACAGAGGTGGGTATGGCCAGGCGCGCCGGTCCTCCGGGGGCATGGGGAACACGCCTTTATGCAATAAGGTCTCCAGCCTGGATTCAAGCGCTGCCAGTTCTTGTGGGAGCAGGTACTCCCCCAACGCGGCGGATAGGTTTCCATCCATGGCGCTGCGGAACTGTTGTAGTACTTCCAATAGTTCGCTTGGAATTGCCTCACCGGCGAAATCCCATAAGACGGTCCTGAGTTTGTCTTCAACGTGAAAACAAAGACCGTGGTCGATCAGGTAGATGCGCCGCGTTCGTTTCTCGAGCAGGATATGACCGCCCTTTCGATCGGCATTATTGATCAACAGGTCGAACAATGCCACCGGGCGCAGGCGCTGGATCTCAGCGGGTTTGAAACTAAAATAATGCAGGTTGGGGTTGTGTTCGATGTACTGCTGCAGGGATCCCGGTCCGAAAGGTCCATCGCGCAGGATGGTGAATGGGACCAGGTTAAATCCGAGTGCTTCGCTGACCAGCCAGGCGGCCACTTCACGACCGGCCAGGCTGGCTGGTGGAAAGTCCCACAATGGTTGCTCGCCGCGCATCGGTTTATAGACCGCCGGGAACTGGTCGCCATCATGGTTGACTTTCACCAGGAAGGTATAATTCGACCCCAGCATGAATTGACCCTGCAGGTCGATATCGCCGCATTCAAGAGCAACACGAATGGTTTGGGGGGATGCTTGCACCATAACTGGAATACTTTAGAAACAATGGTTGGTTTCTGGCGGCATCCTTACAGCCACGCCGGATTGGCTAAAAATGCCTAATGCTTGTGACCGTTCTTCTTGGGGCAAAAATGACCCTCGGGTTCCATCGGTTGCCCGCACTGGGGACAGATCGGGCGACCGGCGCTGATGACCTGCCTGCCCCATTCTGCCAGCTTACGGATCTGGATCGGAGTGCACCAGTAGCGTACCTCGGCTGCCTGTTCGAGGTCGCCGCCTTCCATGACCGCTTCCCGCGCCAGGATGACGATCATATTATGTTCAGCATCGTAACCCAGCCCAAGCTCCCCGGCCCGAAAGAGTGGATCGACCGGCGGGGTGATACGCATTTTTTCGGGGTCCACTTCAATTTGGGGGGTGGTAAGTTCCGGCTTCTGGCTGGCGAGCTCAGCGATTATTTGATCCACTCCCTGGGCAAGTGCCTGTAGTTGTAATTTTTCGATGATGATCGTGACCGGCTTGGGATCGCTCTCGCGCCAGCCCTGGATATAAAAGACTCTTTGGCCAGGTTGTCCGATCGCATCCACCGTTACATGTTGGAGAGGGTTCAAGTCGATTTCAAAACGAGGCATGTTCAGCCTTCCTGTTTAAAAGAAAATGTATCGAAGTCACGTGCCACCGTGACATTCGGGAAAACGGATTGGGCTTCGGCCAACACGTCCTTGTCCCGGTAGCGCCGTGATAGATGGGTAAGCACCAGTTGGCGCACATTTGCCCGGCCGGCAAGTTCAGCAGCCATTCTGGCAGTCAAGTGAGAGAATTGTTTCGCAAGTTCGGCTTCCTCTTCGAGGTAGGTGGATTCGATCACCAGTGCATCGGCGTCCTGACAGGTTTTCACAAGGTCTTCCGTCCGCCCGGCGTCGCCAACGTAGACCAATCGAACTCCGGGCTTGAGTGGTCCGAGCACGTCATCCGGTTTCACCTTATGACCGTTATCCAGCTTGACGGTTTTCCCATCGACCAGGTCCTTGCGAATCGGTCCAAAAGGTAGGCCGAGCGCTTCGGCTTTTTCGGGCAGGAAGGGGCGATGGGCGCGTTCTTCAAATTTATAGCCCAGGCTGTCTGAGCCACGGTGGTAAACAGGGAAAGCCGAAACGGTAAAATCATCCACCTCGAAGAAGGCTCCTGGCTTGATTTCGTGCAGGTTGAGCGTCATCGGAGCCTGTCCACCGCGCAAGACAACATCAAAGAGCAGGTCGTGGATGCGGTCAAGCGCCCACTTGCCGCCGTAAATGTTGATTTCGTCGATCGTCTCCCAGCGCATGAAAGTGGATAACAGCCCTGCCAGACCCAGTATGTGGTCGAGGTGACCGTGCGTGATGAAAATGTTGCTCAAGTTGCGGAAACCGATGCCGGACTGCAAGATCTGGCGTTGGGTGCCTTCGCCGCAGTCGACCAGGAACCGGTATTCGTCATGCTTTATAACCTGCGCAGAGAGGCCGCGTTTTGCGGAGGGAGCCGACGCCGATGTACCCAGGAAAATGATCTCAAACATTAATGTTATTATACCCTGCCAAATCCGGTGGGCTCACGAAGGCATGCATTATCATCGTTTTATTTAGTGAGTAAGGAGTAGACATTATCCCTGGGTTCTGTCTTTATCCACTTGTATTCCATCTGCCATCACCGGATTCATTGATCCCCCCTGCACCTTTTTGGCATCCTCTGAAATAAAGATTTGGCAGCTGTCTCGCCGCCAAATCTTTGTAATCATACATTGATGTACACAGTACAACCGGATATTCGTTCCGGCAAGATCCTTACATTATGTTATTCATATTTAAACCTGAGTATGCCGATCCCAAAGAACACCACGGCAAATCCGAGCAGGATCCCGGCATCGGGCAGGATGGTCGCCAGCCCCTGACCGCGCAGGACGATGTCCAGCAGGCCGCGCATCGCCCAGGTGGTTGGCAGGATCTTGACTATGTTTTGTACAGCCTGTGGGAAAAGTTCCATCGGGTACCAGCAGCCTCCCAGCAATGCCATCACCATGCCGGTCATAATGCTCAACCCGCTCGCCTGGCTTTCAGTCTTGACGAACGTGCCCAGCGTGGTGCCTAATGCTGCTGCTGCCAGCGCGCCGCTTATCATCATGACTATCAATGCCAGCGGCTGGCTGCCCCAGTTCAACTTCATGATGAATATCCCGAACAGGATCAACAGGGTCATCTGTACCAGCGCGATAAGGACCTGCCCGATGATTGTGCCAAGCAGGTAGGTGCTTTTCCGGGTGGGTGAGGTCAATATACGCCGTAGGGTACCTTTCTGTCGTTCGTACGCAAAAAGGCTCGATATGGATATCAACGGGATGAATACCCACGTGATCAACTGTCCGGCGGATGAATTGGTGCGCGGGTTGTAATGGATCGGATCTTGCGTGGATCCCTGGGATTCGATGATCCGGTCGGGGGCGGTCTGATAACAGGGATTGGGCCTGGTTCAAAGCATCGGTATAGTAGGATTGCCTGTCCGCCGCGGAAGCAAAGGGGCGGATCTGCTCGGCTTTGGCGGTACTTTGATTGGCAATATCTGCAGCGCTGCTGACCCGGCTGATGACGGATTCGACCGCCCGTTGGGCGACCATCGCATCCATGTTATTGGGCTGCTGTCGTAATTCCAGCGGTATGCTGCCCTGTTCGAGATGTGCCAGGTCGAACTCCGGGGGGATCACAAGTACTGCCGCGGCGCTGCGTTGTGAGAATTGGCTGTCAGCCTGGGCTAGTGTCAAAAGGTCGGGGCGGATCGCCTGTGAATTGCCTAAAGCCGTGATCAGCTCCGCAGAAAGCGGGGATTTTGCCTGGTCCACGACCACCAACCGCACGCGGTTATCTGCACTCCCGCCCGTGCCGCCAGCCAATGCAAGCGTAAAAACGATCGGCAGGACGATAAAGAATACCCATTCGATCCACCCGTCAAATCGCATCAATGTATCTTTCCACACAATGGCAATTATCTTTTTCATATTGAAATCCTATCTCGCTGTCAGCCCGCGCCGCCTGAACATGATCACGGCAGTGGCGAACAGGATCACCCCCATTGCCAGCAAGGCCAGGATGGGGGTCAGGACATCATGCAAATTTCCGCCCAAAGCAAGGGTCGTAAATCCATCGATACCCCAGGCATTTGGAGTGATCTTGGTCAGAACCCTGAACCAGGCCGGCATGCCGTTCATGTTGATAAAAGTACCTCCCAGGATGCCGAAGGTCAGCATGAGGGCGGTACCGATCGCGTTGACCTGGCCGGGGGTTTTCGCGATCGCGGCTAGCAGCAAACCCCAACCCACCGCGCCGAAGACAGCCGCCAGCATGAGACAATAAACTCCCAACGGATCGCCCCACTGTAATTGGAACAGGTAGGATGTGCCTTCGATCAGAATATACATCTGGGCCACTCCGGTCAGGAAAATACCGATCATCTTCCCGCCCAGGATCTGGGTGCTATTGGTCGGCGTGACCAGTAGGCGTTGCAGAGTGCCGTAATTCCGCTCTGTCAGCAGCGTCCGTCCCCCATGGCTGACGGTATACATCAGGAACATCAGCGCCATGCCGGGTGCCAGCAGGGCAAGCACATCGAACCTGACTGCTTCGCCGCTCGGGGAGCTGGTTTTCAGGGTGATGGATGTGCTCTGGTTGGCTGCGTTTGCCTCGCTGGTGCCGATCGTAGTGCCGACAGTCAGCGCATCCTGTATTTGGATACGGTTGCTGGTGACCAGTTGGGTAACGGTCACCTGGCCCCCGACCCGTCCAACCTCCATCTGGCTGATGAATTGGTCCAGGATGGTTTTTACTACACCGACGCTGGTTGGTGTGGTGGGATTGGCATATATCTCGATCTGAACGACATTCCCGGGACTGCTCTGACCCGCCGCAGGGATGATGCTGTCTGTGAATCCGGGCGGGATGACGACCACCGCCACCGCCTTGTTATCATCCACATTTTTAAATGCCGTGGCAGTGTCAATGGAAATGGTTGGGTCTACCAATTCACTTAAATCCTGGGATTGAAACACATCGACCAGTGCATTCCCGAGTTGCTTCCCATCCTGGTTGATCAAGATCACCGGAATGTGGCTGATGCCGCTGGAACTGCTGCCGGAAAATCGCCCGGTCACAAAGCCCAGGCCGAGTGTCAGCAGAAAAGGAGCCAGGAGCATGAGTATCAGCGCTGCCCGGTCCCGGATGGCAATCAAGAAATCTTTAAATCCGATTAATAACAGTTTTTTCATAGGATCTTCCTTAATGGGAGAGTGGAGATTGGCTGGCTGACAATGCTACCAATGCTCCAGTCTCTAATCCCTCAAGGCCCGACCTGTCAGAGCCAGGAACACAGCTTCCAGGTTTGGTTCCTTGATGTCGACAGAGCGGATCTTTATTCCGATTTCATTCGCCTTTGTAATGACAGGAACCATGATATCTTCAGCTTCAGGGGCAATGATCACGACGGTGTGGTCGGTAACATCCGCTTTCAATACCGTCGGGATCTTGCGGACCACTTCTGCCAGGGCTGCGCCGCTCTGGCTGTCATCGATGTGGAGAATGAGGCTGTCGTTCTCGCCAACCTGGTGGGTCAGTTCGGACTGTGTGCCCAGTGCGATCATTTCACCGTGGTCGATAATACCGACCCGGTCGGACAGTTCCTCGGCCTCTTCCATATAATGAGTTGTATACAGGACGGTCATGCCTTGTTTGTTAAGAAGCTTTAACCGAGTCGAGGATGGCGCGCCGGGATTGCGGATCGATGCCCACAGTCGGTTCGTCCATGAAGATCAGTTTGGGTTTGTGCAGCAGTCCCACCCCAATATTGACTCGCCGTTTCATCCCACCAGAAAAGGTTTTTATCCGGTTCCTCGCCTTATCAGCAAGCCCGATCTGATCCAGCACTTCCGCCACGCGCAACTTCAAAGTCTGACCCGAGAGGCCGTACATTTGACCCCAGAAAGACAGGTTCTCTTTCGCGCTCAGGTCTTCGTAAAGTGCCAGGTCCTGCGGAACCACGCCGATCAGGTTGCGTACTGCCATCGGCTCCTTTGTAACCGAATGCCCGCCGATCGTCGCATCGCCACTAGTCGGAGTATACAGCGTCGAAAGCATCGATATGGTCGTGGTTTTTCCAGCGCCGTTAGGACCAAGCAGGCTGAAGATTTCACCTTCTTTGATATCAAAGGAGATCCCATTTACGGCGGTAAAATCGCCGTATTTCATGACAAGATCTTTGACTTCAAGAATGCTATTCATTGTCTCCTCCTGGGAGATATCGGTTTATGGGGATTCTTATCTGCGCTGACTCTTGAATGATCCCTTGATAAAGATCTTTTTAACCAGTCCCTCTTATGCGGTCATGGTGCAACACAATAGTCCATTCAGTCATTGATAGTTTGTTGGACGACTTTTGATTTAATGTGTCCATTTTGTTCGAACTGGTTCCATTTTCATTCTATCTATATATGACAATTTTGACCTCATCCGTTGGACTGGTCTTTGCCTGTCCGAGCGGATGGTGCACCCGTGGCGGTTCGAATGGAAGTTATTTAATCATAAATACATCAACAACCCCCTCGTCCCTTGACGATCTGATGCTTGATGCCTTATTGTTCCATCAATAGTCAGTTATTTACAGCCAACCCGTCCCGCTCACCGGCTTACCCTGCCGGAGGCATCACCGTTCATTAGTTTTTCTACCTCAGCCACGCTTGCCAGGTTAAAATCGCCAAAGATGCTGTGTTTGAGGGCAGATGCCGCTGTTGCGAACTGCAGAGCTTTCTGCGGATCGTTTTTAAATGAAACTAAGCCGTAGATCAAACCGTCCATAAATGCATCCCCGGCTCCCACCCGATCGACGATCGGGGTTATATCGTATACCGGTGCAGAGAATAGTTTTCCAGCCTGCCAGAGCATCCCGCTCCAGGTATTATGACTGGCGGAGATCGATCCTCGCAGGGTGATGGCGATGGTCTTTAAATTGGGAAACCTTTGATGCAATTCCTCGAAAACGGATGAATACTTTTCTCCTGATACTTCACCCTGCGTCACATTACTTTTATGCGCCTTTATACCAAACACCTTTTCTGCATCCTCTTCGTTTCCGATTACGACCGTGCAGTAAGGCACCAACTGTTCCATCACTTCCCCGGCAGTCTTGCCCCATTTCCATAATTTTTCCCGGTAGTTCAAGTCGCAGGAAATTGTAAGACCGAGATCATGGGCGGCTTTGAGGGCTTCCAGGCACACTGCTGCTGATCCTTCCGATACTGCCGGGGTGATCCCGGTCCAGTGAAACCAGTCAGCCTCTTTGAAAACAGCGTTCCAGTCCACCATCCCTGTTTTGAGTGTGGCAAAGGACGAGTTCGCCCGGTCGTAAATGACCTGGCTGCCCCGCATCGCCGATCCATTTTCGAGGAAATAGATCCCGAGTCGGTCGCCGCCGCGCAGGATATGGCTGGTTCCGACCCGGTACTGGCGCAGGTACTGCAGGCAGGCTTCCCCGATCTCATTTTCAGGCAGGCGTGTGACGAACTCCGTTTGGAAGCCAAAGTTGGAAAGTGTTACGGCAACATTGGACTCACCTCCGCCATAGATCGCATCGAAGCTGCGTGCCTGACCAAAACGCTGGTTCGCGGGTGGGGAGAGGCGCAGCATGATCTCGCCAAACGTGACTATTTTATTCATAGATCCTCTGATGGTTATTTGTGAGTCCCTAATATTTTGATCTTCAATAATTCTACTCGCATTCCATGGCGATCATGGATTAAAAAACCGAGGGCATCTCAAACGGTCTCATTTCCTTGTTCCTTTTTTCCAGTACTTTATTTAAGTCGGTAAGATTGCATTTGACGATATAGAACATTTATTCTATAATTGGGTTTAGCGAAGGGCGGTTTTATCTGTAGACGTTGGAGTGAACAGCCATTCATCTACTTGGCTGAAATGCGTTGCCTCACCACCATCGAAAGTGATGCAACCATATCTTCGTTTAATGACTTCTCGATGCTTGCTTCCCGGAATACCACGATGATCAAATTCCCACCCTTTCATTGCCGTATTCGTTCCTCATTTTTATGTAATTTATACGCGAATTCAACCCACCCTGCCCGCCAGGGTTAGCGTATAGCCTCGAAGAACAATGGGATGATCCGCTCGCCCTCCAGCCAAATTACCGTACCTTCTTCGGCATGTCATGATTGCCGTAGACCATTTCTGCTATAATGATTCAACGTCAGCTACCCGAATACCCTTCCCACGCATCGTATGCCGATAACCCGCTCAAAGCCTGCCCCCAAGAATACAACCGGTCGCTCCAGAAATAGCGGCCTGCCGGGCAAGTCCCCTTTGCCGGGTAAGTCCTCCCCTGTTCCAACAACTACCCGTCCCAGGCGATCGGTTAAACCTAAGCAGGTCTCGCCTGAACGCTTTTCGGTATTAAGTAGCATTTCGGACGATCGCAAGAAGGATATCCTGGGTGTGGTAATGGCGATTGTCGGTCTGTTGACCGTGCTCAGCCTGTTCTCGGTCAACAATAGTGGGGTGACTGGCGGTTGGATCAAGCTGCTGAGGCAGGGCTTTGGATGGGGTGTTTACGTCCTGCCGGTGGGATTGATCGTGTTGGGCATCTGGTTGGTGGCGCGTAATGTCGACCGCCTGCCTCAGCTCACCATCGAGCGCATAATCGGTATACTGCTCTTATTCATCGGCCTGCTGGTGGCTTTTCACACCTTGGATGGTCCGGCTTCTTCAGCGGTCCAGCGTGGTGCTGCCGGTCAGGGCGGTGGATTTGTGGGGGCATATCTACAATTTGGTTTGGTGGGTGCGATCGGTGCAGCCGGGACGGTCATCGTTGTGATCGCCTGGCTGGTGATTTCCATGGCGATGACCCTCGACTTATCGATGGGAGAAATGTTCAAATGGGCACTACCTCTTTGGACAAAACTCAGGGCGCTGGTAAGTCAATGGATCACGAAACAGCCTGCCAGGCAAGCCGCGCAGATGCAACCCGGGCAGCCCTTGGACGATTTCACCCCGCTCGAACGCCCGATGGTCACCCAGCCTGCCTCCAACTATCCGCCCGGCGTGACGGTCAGGACCAACCTGCCATCGACCCCCGCCATCACCTGGACCCTGCCCAGGGTAGCCGAGATCCTCGAACCGCCCGAAGCCCCCAAGGTTAACGAGGAGTTCATCGAGAAACGAGCCCGCCTGATTGAGGAGACCCTGGCTTCCTTTGGCGCCCCCAGCCAGGTCGTGGAGATCAGTCGTGGTCCGACTGTCACCATGTTCGGCGTGGAACCGCTTTTCGTTGAATCACGCAGCGGGCAGACCCGTGTGCGCGTCGGCAAGATCGCCGCGTTGGCAGACGACCTCGCCCTTGCGCTCGCCGCCCCTCGCATCCGTATCCAGGCGCCGGTGCCGGGTCATGGATACGTAGGCATCGAAGTACCCAACGATGAGATGGCGTTGGTGGCGCTGCGCGAGGTGGTGGAAAGCGAAGTCTTCTCCCGCAATAAAGCCTTCCTGCGTTTTGCGCTCGGCAAGGACGTTGCCGGGCACCCCAAGGTGGCCAACCTGGAAGCCATGCCGCATTTACTGATCGCCGGGACGACCGGCTCGGGTAAATCGGTCTGTGTGAATGCCATCCTGAGTTGTCTCCTGTTAGATAACACACCTGATGATTTACGCCTGATCCTGGTTGATCCCAAGCGTGTGGAATTAACCGGTTATAACGGCATTCCTCACCTGCTTGCACCGGTCGTTGTGGAGGTTGAACGCGTATTGGCCGCCTTGCAGTGGATGACCCGGGAAATGGACAACCGTTATCACAAGTTCGCTGAAATGGGCGCCCGAAATATCGCCGATTACAACGCCCGCATCACCTCCCAGGGTGGCAAAAAGATGCACTACCTGCTGGTCGTGATCGACGAACTGGCTGACTTGATGATGATCGCCCCGGATGAGACTGAACGCACCATCACCCGCCTGGCGCAGCTTGCCCGTGCCACCGGTATTCACATGATCATTGCCACCCAGCGTCCGTCTGTGGATGTCGTTACCGGGCTGATCAAAGCAAACTTCCCCTCCCGCATCGCCTTCGCTGTGGCATCCAACACCGACAGTCGCGTGATCCTCGATCAGCCTGGTGCGGAGCGGCTGCTGGGACGGGGTGATATGCTCTACCAGGCACCCGATGCCCCTGCTCCTGTCCGATTACAGGGTGTTTTTGTCTCTGATATGGAGATCACCCGGTTGGTTGATTACTGGAAGCAGCAGGTCGCTGCCTCAAGTCCGTATGCAGCAGCCGCTGGATCCCCTGGTTTAGCAACAGAACCACCGGTTCCGGGCGCGCCCTTAAAGCAAGTGCCCATGTTCGAAAACATAACCGCCATTCCGGGTGATCCGTTGCTGAACGATGCCATCGACACCGTTCGTCGCGAAGGTCGCGCCTCGGTTTCCATGCTGCAGCGCCGCATGCGCATCGGGTACACACGCGCCGCTCGCCTGATGGAGACCATGGAGGAAAAAGGCATCGTCGGTTCGCCAGAACATGGCACCGGTGTGCGCGAGGTGTTGAATTATGGTGAGGCGGGTCCTCCAAAGGAAGATTAGTGAACCGAGGACATCGTAGATCGTGCCCTTATCCAAATAACTCTGCGCCGGAAATTTCGATCGGCGCATTTTCGTAGAGTATTTCCAATCCAAAGGATGGATCGCAAATGGCATTGGTTAGTTTTCAGGAGGTTAGCCTGGGTTTTGGCGGGCCTCTGCTCCTCGATCGGGTCAACCTGCAGATCGAACGGGGCGAGTGCTTGGGTCTGCTGGGTCGCAACGGTGTTGGCAAGTCCAGCCTGCTCAAGCTGATCAACGGCGACCTCTCACCTGAGTCCGGCGTCGTGGCGCGCCAGCAAAATTTTTCCGTAGCCTACCTGCCGCAGGAGGTACCGCAAATATTGGCAGGGACAGTCAGTACCATCATTGCTGCCGGGTTGGAAGAACCGGGAATGCAATCTCCCAAATCTACGGATGATACTCCCTGGCAGCGCCAACTCCAGGTGGAGCAGGTCATTGGGCGAATGAGCCTGGAGCCCCATGCACGCTTCGAGCAGCTCTCAGCAGGGCTCAAGCGTCGGGTTCTTCTTGCGCGCGGCCTTGTTCGCAACCCTGACCTACTGCTCCTGGATGAACCGACCAATCATCTGGATATCCCCTCCATCGACTGGTTGGAGGGTTTTCTGAAACGTTGGGGCGGAACGCTGCTCTTTGTTACCCATGACCGGGTATTCCTGCAAAAACTGACCACCCGCATCGTCGAGTTGGATCGCGGCCGCCTTTTCGACTGGAACTGTTCATATGAAACCTTTATTAAAAGGAAGGAATCACTGCTGGCAGCCGAGCAGGAGCAGAACACGCTGTTCGATAAAAAGCTGGCGCAGGAGGAAGCCTGGATCCGCCAGGGGATCGAGGCGCGCCGGACCCGTAACGAAGGTCGGGTGCGTGCGCTTATCCACCTACGTGAGATTCGCCGCGAGCGCCGCGAGCAGCCCGGCAAAGTCCGCATGCAGATCCAAGCTGAACGGCGCTCTGGCAGGTTGGTGATCGAGGCTGAAGGACTTGGTTTTTCTTTTGGTAAAACGGTAATCGTAAAGGATTTTTCCACCACCATACAGCGTGGCGATAAAGTGGGGATCATCGGACCAAATGGTTCTGGCAAGACCACCCTGCTGCGTCTACTGATGGGTGTTTTGGAACCCCAGCATGGGGAAGTTCGTCTTGGGGCGAACGTCGAACTGGGTTATTTTGATCAACTCCGCACGCAGCTGGACGAGACCAAATCCGTCCTTGATAACGTCGGCGAGGGTCGTGATACCATCACCATCAACGGACGCTCCCGCAACCTGATCGGTTATTTGGAGGATTTCCTTTTCACCCGTGAGCGGGTGCATGCTCCCATTAGCGCCCTGTCCGGTGGTGAGCGTAATCGTTTGCTCCTTGCGCGCCTGCTCGCACGTCCGGCAAACTTGCTGGTACTGGACGAACCGACCAACGATCTGGACATTGAAACATTGGAGATCCTGGAAGACCTGTTGTTAGACTATAGCGGCACCCTGCTGTTGGTAAGCCACGACCGTGCCTTTTTGAACAACCTGGTCACGAGCACCCTTTCGTTGGATGGGACTGGTAAGGTCACAGAAACAGTTGGCGGCTACGATGATTGGCAGGACTGGGTAAAAACCATTCCTGTCCAATCACCCGAACCGTCCAGGCAACGCAGGAAATCAACAACTTCGACAATAAACAAAATCAGCTCCGGCGAGTCGGGAAAATTAACCTATAAAGAGCAGCGCGCTCTTGAGGCACGTGAACAGGAGCTTGCCGGTCTGCCGCACCGCATTGAGCAACTTGAAGCCGAACAGCACGAGCTCACCGCCCGGATGGCAGATCCGGTTTTTTATCAGCAGGACAACGTTGAAATCACCCGAGTTGCCGCTCGCCTGAAGGAAATCGAGCAGGAATTGAAGCTCCTTTATACGCGTTGGGAAGAATTGGAGTGATGGCTTGGGCAGTTTGGATTACCCTTTTATTCATAGATAATTCTAACGTAACGATTAGATAATCCGCTGATTTTTTATGGTATTATTTTCGCCTCAAAGGTATCCCATGGAAGATAAAATCACAATCATTGAAGGTCCACCCCCCGTATTCGAACCCGTCCAGGATGGCTGGGCGTTGGGTCTCGGCGAAGGTCCCTACCTGCCTTTGACCTTGATGACCCGCTTGCGGACGTTTAACGGCCCGGCACTGGTCGAACGCTGCTACCGGCGTTGGAATATACAGGAAACAATCCATCTCCACTATCGCAACGACCTGGGTTTGGAAGAAAAAGCCCCAATCGTCGCAGCCCGCTCGGTTGAAACTGATGATGGGGCTGTGCTCCTGCTCTGGGTGCAGCTTGACCCGAAAAAAGTGCGCATCGAACTCGATTTTGGCAATGAGGAAGAGTCGGGAGACGAGTAACTCCTGTCAGTTGAAAAAAAGATTCGGTATGACCGAATCTTTTTTTATTGTGCTATATCAGGTTGTCGCTTTATTGTTAAATTCAACGAGTTCCAACAGGTTACCAGCAGGGTCGTGGAACATCACCCACCGGCTTGCAGTGTTTTTCTCCACTCCCCAGGGAATCTCAACGGCATGGACCCGAAGTCTATCCATGGCGGCGTCCAGGTTGGAAGTAGAAAAAGCCAGGATCGGGAACCGGGGTTCCGCCTTCGAAGGGAGCGCTGAGCGGCCCCGTCTGATCGTAAGAATACTGCCTCCCAGGTCAAAATGAGGGCTGCCCCCGGTATGGTGCATTAGTTCTGGAAGACCGATCACCTCCCGGAAAAAACGAGCAGCCGCTTGAACATCTTCAACAAACAAGCTGACAACATATAATTTGATATTCACAATACCTCCTTTGAAAAAAAAATCCCGCAAAGCGGGATGGGGTCAGATTAAGCACGAACGTCTGGGTGAGGGGGGCACCCAAACGTTCGTGCTTAAATAATACCTGAATAACAATATTTTGGCAAGGGGGTTAATTCTTTGGTTTTCGGAAAATGAGCGATTGAACATCGGTCCTATTCAAATCTACGCCATTGCCCACTAAGATCACGTCAGGCTCATTCAGACTGAAACTGCGGGTTAATTAATTTGACACAAGATAAACAGATAGAATGCCCCAGGCGGGAATTGAACCCACAACCTTAGCCTTAGGAGTGCTCTGCTCTGTCCATTTGAGCTACTGGGGCGAGAAAGAAATTATACCAAATTCTTGCGTTTCCCCCTATCCATTGCTATACTATGGGGAGACTTGACCAAGTTCCGAATATTAATACATCCCCACTACCGGACAGTGCGGAGAAGGGTACTCGGATGTTTTGTGTGCAGGTTCGCTGCACACCCGATTTCACCTGCCTGAATTTTGTGGGATACTTGATTATATGGAGCCGCAAACAATGGAGCCACAGAAGTTCGGACGGTATCTGATAAAGGAAGAAATCGGCCGGGGTGGTATGGCGACCGTTTACCACGCTTACGATCCACGGTTTGAGCGCGAAGTTGCACTCAAGGTACTGCCCCGCGAGATGCTGCACGATCCGCATTTCCGTACCCGTTTCGAACGTGAAGCCAAAACGGTTGCCATGCTCGATCACCCGGTCATTGTACCGGTTTATGACTTTGGTGAGGAGGATGGTCAACCGTATTTTGTGATGCGGTACATGACCGGCGGCTCGCTCTCCACCCGTATGAAGAATGGACCGATGAATATCGGTGAAGTTGCGCACCTTTTTGACCGCCTGGCGCCCGGTCTTGACGAAGCCCATGCCAAAGGTATCATTCACAGGGACCTTAAACCCGGTAATATCTTGTTCGATCAATATGGGGAACCTTACGTATCAGATTTTGGCATAGCGAAAATCGCCTCAGGTGAAACAAATGTCACCGGTAGTGCCATTGTGGGCACGCCCGCTTACATGTCTCCAGAGCAAGCCCAGGGTGAGGGAATTGATGGGCGCTCCGATATTTACGGCCTGGGTGTGATCATCTTCGAATTACTCACCGGTCAACAGCCGTATCACGGCGACACTCCCATGAGTGTGGTGGTCAAACATATCACCGAACCTGTCCCCCACATCCTGGATGTCAAGCCCGAACTACCGCCTGCAGTTGAAGCCGTGATCGAAAAGGCGATGGCAAAAAACCGGGATGATCGTTTTTCCACTGTCAAAGCGCTGGCCGATGCATTGAATGCAGTTGCCCGAGGTGAAACACCCAACCTGGGAACCGCTGATAAAACGATGCTCTCCTCCAAGAAGACTCTATTCTCAAAGAAACCATCAAAGGAAACGCAGGCTGCTTTATCCAGAGGAAGCCAGGCAGCTGGACCTGCCAAGCCGCGCAAGAAGACCGGCTTATGGATAGGTCTGGCAGGCGGTACTCTAATGATATGCGTTGTAGCAATCGGTGGTATGTTGATTCTCAGGAACAAGATCCCCTTCCTGGCTGCCCCAACTCAAACAATAGCCATCGTCCAGGGCTTGAATACAGCGCAATTCGTCCAACCGACAAATACTACTTCCGTTAATACGGTTGGTTCACCAGTAGCTGTTTCGAGTACTACGCCGGATCCCAGTCCAAGTCCCAGTCCAACCAAATCCGGTCCAACCATTATAGGCGGGGCGGACCTGATCGTGTTCCTGAGCAATAACGATATCTGGGTGGTGGGCGTTGATGGCAGCAATCTTCATCAAGTCACCAGGGATGGCGCAGATAAACACGATCTGCAATGGGGACCGAACGGGCAGAGACTATTCTATATCAGCGGTAAATGTATCGAGGTTGTGACCTTTCCCGGCGGAGAAAACACCCAGATCACTTGTTTCACTGCCGCCGAGTACCTGGATGCATTCGAGATCTCACCCGACGGTACCCAGGTCGCCATCAGCCTGAATCGGGTGGTTTATGTGGTGCCATTCGATCTGCAAGCCATTTCCAAAGCTCGCGTGTGGACACAGCTTAGAGATATGAAGGGTTGTTTCACTTTCGGTGGGCTCGCAAAACAACCGGCTCCAAAGACTGTTCATTGGTCGAACGATGGAAAGAAGATCGCTTTCAATACCATCAGCGTGGAAGCCGGAGTGAAGGTTGACCAGATAAAGATCTTTGACATTACCAAGTGTGACAGCACCAACCCTCAGTCATTGGACAACTTGCCTTCCTATCGTTTTAATATGGAAAATTACACGAAAAATCCCATCATTCCGAGTTTTGATTGGGATGGGAATACCCTGGTCGTTCTGAACAGCGCCGTCCGCTATGAATTTGGTTCACTATATGCCTACAACACTGAAACGAACCACGCCGAAAAACTCGACCCCATGATCACATCTTGCTGTTATACCGAGGCTCGTTTTAGTCCGGATGGTTCTTACATGTTTTTTGCATACCAGAATATCAATGATGGTGCCGATGCAAAAACCAAGTTGTACTACGTTCCATATGGGACCATTGGTACCGGTGCGACCTATGTACCTTTTACCCTGCCTGATGGATTGTTAAGTAAATCGAGCAACCACCTTGACGTAGCCCTCCGACCAGTAAAGTGATAAGGTGCTTGCAAGAAAAATGTTAAGGTATAAATATCTCACCCCGGGATCCATTCCGGGGTGATTTTATTAATACTCCAATCTGAGTAGTCCTTATCACGAATAATTTATTTTACTGCTTCCCTCAGCCAACCCGATACTTCCTCCCTGGCCGGGAAACGACCACTGCAAACCACCTTCTCATTGATGACTAACGTAGGAAGGATCAGGACAAATGCATATTTTCCAATTTCTCGGGGATCTGCCACTTCGGTGATCTCCATTTCCATATCCGGATAACATGGAAGTAATTCCTGGCGCCCAGCCATGACCAGTCGCCTGACTGCGTACCGTTCAGGATAATGGAGACCAAGGATCTTGATACTGAGCACGAGCAGGCTTCCACCTTTCGTATTCGTGTAATATTTCACATATATTCTACTCTAAAATGCCCAGCCATTTCCATGATTGATACATTCAAGCATTGAAGATAAGCGAACAGCATGTCAAAGCACCCTCAGCCTTGCCTAGTTCAGACTGGTCGACAAGCAAAGGTTCCAATCCTGCAGCTCGGAGGAGTGCAAGCGTTTTTGGGTAAGCAGGCTGGCAGATCAATTGATGATCAACATACAAGACATTGGCACCGTATGGCTCGGTCAGATCCACGTTGATAAATTGCATGCCAGTGAAGTAAGTTGCCTCCACCCATGCCGGGTTCACAACCAGCAGATCTTCCGCAGCCAGGGTGGCAGCCGATTTCAGGTGCAGACAGCCGCTGACCGGAATACCCTGAACCGTGTAACCGAAAGGACTGAGGTAACGCTGGATTTGCTCGACAGCATACCAGTTTGAACGGCTGGAGAGCCCAATATAGATTGTCTTTCCGATGACCAATACATCACCACCATCCACGCTGCCAGGAGATTCGACGGTCATCAGGTGACGGTAAGGAGCCAGCGCGTTAATCGATGGAGTCGGTCTCGGGTTTGCGTGAATCGGCTCCCATATGAGTGATGATCGCACATTCATCCAGAACGATCGCAGTGTCTTCGACAAATACCGAATCAGGGAGGTCGGGATTCAGCCGGCAGTGAATGGACTTCGATACCAATGGACTCCAGCATTATTTCATAGGCGCGGTGCTGTGAACTGGCGCGTTCAAAGTCGATCGGGACGCGTTCCAAGTGCGTCAACTGGCAATTATTTATTCCCGGGCTGACAGCACGTGTGATGGCTTTTAACATTCAATTCTTGATTAAAACTTTCAGGTGTTTTACGGTCAGACCGTCGTTGATGATCTCTTTGAGTGAGTCGATCCCGAGCCGCAGGTGTAGTTCGGTAAAATTCTTGGTCACTTTTTCGTCGGAACTGGCGGTTTTGATACCTTCAGGTTCCATCGGCTGGTCAGAGACGAGCAAAAGCGCACCAGAGGGGATCCGATTATAAAAACCGGTGATGAAAAGCGTGGCTGTCTCCATATCGACCGCCATCGCCCGGATACGGCGCAGGTAGGACTTGAACTCCTCATCATGCTCCCAAACGCGACGGTTGGTTGAATAGACGGTGCCGGTCCAGTAATCATATCCATAATTCCGGATCGTTGTCGATACAGCCTTTTGCAGATTGAAAGCCGGAAGTGCCGGTACTTCCGGTGGAAAATAATCGTTCGAAGCACCATCACCACGGATTGCTGCTATCGGCAGGATAAGATCACCAAGTTGGTTTTTTTCCTTCAACCCACCACACTTACCCAGGAACAGTGCAGCCTTTGGTTTAATGGCTGATAACAGATCCATGACAGTTGCCGCATTGGATGGACCCATACCGAAATTTATGATGGTTATGCCATTTGCAGTTGCATTGGGCATCGGTTTGTCTTCACAACAAACACGAGTGTTGTTCATATCTGCAAACATATGAACGTAATTACTAAAATTAACCAACAGAATGTATTCCCCAAAATCCTCCAACGGGGTGCCAGTGTAACGAGGCAGCCAATTTTGGACTATTTCCTCCTTGGTTTTCATTTCTCCTCCCACACCTGATAAAGCCCCAGACGGTCATTTTCACCGTCCGCATAAAAGGTTTGTGAAACCCGGAAATGGATGGATTCAGCCATGCTCCCTAATTCCGCCTCAGAAAAGTGATGAACGTAACGCAACCCGCGACCGCCGCTACGCCAATCAATGAGGTAATCACCAGGGTCTACATCCGAGTTGGCAAGGCCGATCTCCTGCCAAGGTTGAATGCGGTTTTTAAGTTTTTCACTATTCAAGAACTGCCATTCAGAATGAATAAACCGTCCACCCGGTTTCAGCAGTGTGCGCAATTTTTTAAGGATGGCGAGACGCAAGTCGGCACCTGGAACATGGTGAAGCACCGCAAAACAAACGATAACATCGAACCGTTTAGCCCCAGGCGGTTGTTTGCCAAGGACCGTTTTATCCCAGCCCGCTTTGGTCAGATCGGCCCGCACGAAAGTTGCAGGTGCATCCTCCCATCCGTGGCGGGCAACATCCAGCAATGGTTGGCTGAAATCGAGTTCCCGTATATGGTCCTCGTTGACCACGACGCATCCGCTCACGGGCAAGTTCACCGTTTCCACAACCAAGATCGAGCAGAGATTCATCCCCATTCAGCGTATCGAGCACCCGTAGCACACCTGGCTGAAGCCTTTGGCGCGTGGAAGAGAATTCCCGCCCGAAGGTCTGGTAGAATTGTTTGTTCAATGATTGCAGCCGTGCAACAATCCCGGCATCCATGCTCTGATTATAGCTGTCTTTCCCATATGGTTAAGAAACTGAACTGGAGCGAGATGCGCTCCGTATCCCCCGAAAAAATGATTCAGGCTGTCCGCGCACTCGAAGATGTGAGATCGGGCAAGCCTGTGGAAACTGCTTTGAGGGAGCATACCTGGAATAATGCGCCGCTGCATAAGTCTGCTTTGGTTGCAGCTTACCGCCAGTTGGTTGAATCAGGTGAATGGGATGCAGATGACTCGCTCCTGCGGACCATTCGCCTGAAACCGATGCGAACGCTTTCAGGGGTGACTACAGTCACCGTGTTAACAAAGCCTTATCCATGCCCAGGTAAGTGTATATTTTGCCCGGATGATGTGCGCATGCCAAAATCCTACCTGCCAGACGAGCCCGGCGCTATGCGTGCACTTGAGCATAATTTCGACCCATTTTCGCAGGTCAAATCACGCATCGAGGCTCTTGAAGCAGTGGGACACCCGACCGACAAGATCGAACTGCTCATTCTGGGTGGCACCTTTTCAGCTTACCGCAGGGATTACCAGGAATGGTTTATAAAACGCTGCTTTGAAGCAATGAACATAACCAATCCTGGCGATGAGTTGGGGGATCAAGGAGAAAATTCCAATATCCAATCTGGGAACAGCACCCCGAACGATAGCGTATCCATGAATACTGTCCAAGAAATAAACGAGTTTGCCCACCACCGAAATGTGGGGCTTTCAATTGAAACCCGACCGGATGAAGTTACCCCTCAGGAATTAGAATGGTTTCGGTCATTGGGCGTCACCAAGATTCAGTTGGGCGTGCAGAGCCTGGACGATCGGATCCTTGAACTTAACAAGCGCGGGCATACGGTTGCCGTTGCACACCGCGCGGTGGCATTGCTGCGATCAGCAGGGTTTAAGGTCGTCCTGCACTGGATGCCGAACCTGCTAGGTGCTACGCCCAGAGTCCGACCGTGTGGATTTTTCTCGTCTGTGGGATGGCCTCTGCCCGGATGAGATCAAAATCTATCCGACCCAATTGCTGGAAAATACTCCTCTTAATGTTTTTTGGCAGCGGGGAGATTACCTGCCTTACACAACAGATGAGTTGGTAGCACTTATAGCCGACGTAAAACCTTCCATCCCACGATACTGCCGGGTAAATCGTATCATCAGGGATATCCCATCCACGCACGTTATCGCCGGCAACAAACGAAGCAGTTTACGCCAGGATGTTACTATCGAGTTGACGCGACGCGGTACACACTGCAACTGTATCCGCTGTCGGGAAGTGCGCGGAGAAAACGTCACCCCGGAGTCCCTAAGGTTGGATGACCTGGTTTACCAGGCGGATGGGTCTGAAGAACATTTTCTCTCATATGTCACACCCAGGGACCAGATTGCAGGTTTTTTACGACTCTCGCTTCCCAGCTCCGACTCACCTGATAACGGACTCGTCGACCTGCAGGAAGCTGCCATCGTCCGCGAAGTCCATGTCTATGGACAATCGCTTGCAATTGGGAGCGTGCAAAGTGGTGCCAGCCAGCACAGCGGTCTTGGCACCCGGCTCTTGCTGGCTGCCGACCAAATCGCCAGGGATAAAAAATTCCGCCGGATGGCAGTCATCGCGGCGGTTGGTACACGTAAGTATTATCTTGAACGCGGGTTTGACCGGGGGGATCTTTACCTTATAAAAAATCTCTAGGGCATTTACCGTCCAGCTTTTTCCCAATCTGCCACAGCCTGACGGATCAGAGACTGGATCTCTGGATCGGGTACGGCATCGATACCTTCATATTTTTTTAGTCCATCCTTGACCAACACCACACCTCCGGGACCTTCCTCCAGGCAAATATCCCTGTTGACGAAGCTGCTGGTTCGCAATTTGGCTTGCAAGACCTCGTCAATCTGCTGAACGATGGTCTTGATCACAATCGGAGGTTTGACTTCTTTATTGTCTGGTTTACCCTTCTTGCCGGGAGCGATTGAGTTCACCACTGGTTCAGCTTTGTCAACAATAGAGGCACTCGCGACCGGAGCGATATCGAGCCAGGGACGCAGCTCGATCAGTGTGTTGACCAGCCGGTTGCGTTGTTCGGGCGCCAATGACTTGCGCTTGTTCAAGCGTGTACCGTTCATTTCCAACCAGATCCCACCAGATCTCTTTTGCCAGACCCGAAAAATCTCAGAGTCGCCTTCTGACGCAAGTTTCTCCTCCCCCTGGTTTACCTTTGCGGGAGGTGGAAGGATCGGTTCCTGCGGAGGTATTGGAGGTGGAGCGATACGCCGGCTTACAATACGCTGGATCAATGCGCCCAAGGCAACTCCCAGGCACGCAATTACGAAGAAAAGGAAAAGGGTGGTCGAATCAAGCTTCATGATCATTTATTTTACAGGATTTTTTGGTTTTCCGCGTGGTTGACAATGGGGGCAGATGTGTGTTCCGCGTTGACCTACGGTTATCCTAACGATTTTCGTACCACAGACGGGGCACGGCTGACCAGCGCATCCGTAAACTTTAAAATGGTTCTGGAAATTACCGCCACGGTAAACCCAGTCTATACTGGCTCCGTTATTACGAATACCTTCCTCGAGCACATCGACAATAGCCCGGAAAAGTTTTTCAGCCTGTTTTCGGCTGACCGAATCTTGAAAGGGTTAGCGGGTGGAGCTTCGCAAGATACAGGGCTTCGTCTGTATAGATATTCCCCATCCCGGCAATGAAGGTCTGATCAAGAAGCAGGGGCTTCAACTGACGATGGCGGGAGTGCAAAGCCTGGAAAAGCCAGGCGGATGTAAATGTCTCTGCGAGAGGTTCCGGCCCCAGGTCATGGAACACCCTGCTCGGATCGTTTACCAACCAGACGCGCCCGAACTTGCGCGGATCGGTAAAAACCAGGCTGGCATCCTCTGACAGGCGGATGATAAGCCGGTCATGTACAGATGGTTGGTAGCCACCCAGCACCACCAGCAGATCCCCACTCATGCGCAAGTGGATAAGGAGGTGGAAATCTGTCAGTTCAAAGTCGAGGAACTTTGCCCGGCGGGCTAATGACTTTATTTGCTGTCCCGCGATCTTTTTTTTAAAAGTTGCCGGGGTGGGTACCGCCAGCGTGCGTGCCCATCGTAGATCAGCCGAAAGAATCGTCCTGCCAATTAATGCCGGGCGAACACTACGGACAATCGTTTCGACTTCAGGAAGTTCGGGCATATTGGTAGATTAAAGCGCGTGGACGAAAATGGCGGGGGGGGTCAACTGATTTGCTCTGCCAGGTATACCTGGATGCCCATCTGCTTGATCTGGTCTAATTGGCCTTCGATCCAATCGATGTGATCCTCTTCATCTTTAATAATATCTTCAAGCATTTCGCGTGTACCACTATCACCGACTTCCAGTGCCAATTTGATGGAATCATTATAGGCTTTGATGGCTCCATCCTCTGCATTCCAGTCATTTGTATGGAATGTTTCGACCGTCTCGCCAATGTGCATTTTGTTCAATTCACTTACGATCGGCAAGCCCTCAAGGAAAATTATTCGTTCAATGTGCTTTTCAGCATGTTTCATTTCTGCGATGGCACGCTTCTCGATGACTTCGGCGAGTTCCTTGTACCCCCAATTGGCGCACATTTCAGACTGCACCATGTATTGGCTAATGGCAGTGAGTTCATCGGCTAAAAGAAAATTTAATTTGCTTATGATCTTTTCATTTCCTTTCATGGAAAGCCTCCTTCTACGGTCTTGGGTTGGAGAGTGTTACCTGACTTGCGTTATTCATTGAACATCTGTCCCACGCTGCGACCCTCGTGTGCGCGTCGGATCACCTCTCCCAGCAGCGAGGATACTGTCAGGACGGTGAGACGCTTACCGAGCACGTCCTTTTTTTCCTGCGAGATGGGTACGCTGTCGGTGGTAATGTACTCCGTAACCGGCAGGGCTGCCAGGCGTTGGGCTGCATCTGCTGAAAAGATGGGGTGTACAAAAGTCACGAAGACCCGCTGTGCCCCCTTATCCTTAACCAGGTTGACTGCCTGGACAATTGACCGCCCGGTATCAACCTCGTCATCCACCAGAACGACATCTCGATCCTTTACGTCACCGATGATCGTAAGCGCCTCCGCCCGGGCATCATTGGACACCCTTCGTTTCTCGATAAAGGCGATCGGTGCGTCAATACATGTGGCGAAATTCCTGCCTCTTTTGGCAAAACCCAGATCCACTGTAACAACGACCGGGTCCTTTAAGTAAGGTCGCAATGTCTCTCGCACATAATCGTTTAATATCGTGGAAGCGTTAAGCACATCACCAGGGATGGAGAAAAAGCCCTGGATCTGGTAGGCATGTGGGTCAAGCGTCATGTAACGGTCCGCACCTGCTATCTGGATCATATCTGCCACAAGGCGCGAGGTAATCGGGACGCGTGGTTGATCTTTTTTATCTGAGCGACCATAACAAATATAAGGCACTACTGCCGTGATTCGGGCGGCTGAATCAAGTCGCAAGGTCTGGAGCAGTATCAATAATTCCATGAGATTGCGGTGGACTGGAGCCGCCGTATGCTGGACTACATAGACATCCTGACCGCGTACGCTACTGTGCAATTTCACGAAGAGGTTTTCATTGGGAAATTCCACAATATCCCGACCGCATAATTTTTCACCCAGGTATTCGGCCACCTGCTGAGCCAATGCCATGCTGGCCGTTCCGGCATAGAGTTTGATTCCACCATAGACACGCAGTTCATTGGATTGCGCCATAATGCCACCTATTTTTCCGGGGACCACTCGGAGCGCAGGATGCTCATCAAAAGAATATCACAATATTTTCCAGCTAGAAAGGCGCCCTGGCGAAACCGGCCTTCGTGTGTGAAACCAGCTTTCTCATAAGCCCGGATCCCGCCTAAATTACCATCATACACTTGCAGAAATATCCGGTTAAGGTTGAGTGTTCCAAAGCCCACTTGGAGCAGCATTCGCATAACCTCGGTTCCACAACCTTTATTCCAACACGTTTTATCACCAATCAAGATGCCCACCTCTGCACTGCGTGCTGTCCAGTGTATGTCCATAAAACCACAATTTCCCACCAAACGCCAACCATCGCCCTCCTTGATTTCGATGGCAAAGGGTTGTTCTTCCAGAGGCCGTTTGAGCATACTGTCGAACCACTGTTCCTCATTGGCCATTGACAGCGGTAAATACACCGTCCCAAGGTATCGATGCACGTCCGGGTCATTCAGCCATTTGGTAAATAGTTGGATATCGGCGCGCTCGTCTCGACGAAAACGGATGCGCTCAGAATTGATCATCTCTCATTTTTCCTGTCAACATCGAACTGTCAGTAATCAATTATGAGTAATCGACCTGTTATTGCGCTCTTCCATGAAAGCAAGAAGAAGGTTACCTAGATTGGTTGCAGATTAAGATGGAAAAACCGATTCGATTATACTCTGCTTAGGCGGGCACAGGTGACTTCACAGCATGGGAAACGCTCGTATGTTCTATTGTTTCACAACTTGTGCTATACTCGTACAAGATGCAGACTGGATCCCCCATCATTGAGCGTTCTTCCTGGCCAAAATGGGCAGATTATCTCCGCAGCCGCAGGCTGGATGGCATTGTAGCCTGGGTTTTGGAAGCTGCCGGTCCGCTGTCTGTGCTCGGCGCGCAGGCAATATATCTGGGAAGTCCACTCTTACGTCCAACTTTCTCTACTGGACAGGTCGCTGCGCTCGCTAATTTATTGGAAGATAGCAGCGAGGCGCAAGCCTTCGTTGCTTTTTTGCGGGAGGCTTAGCGTCCATGAGCATTGTTCTTGGACTGGTGGGGTTTGGGGTGGTTTTCTTTAGTACTGCCCTCTTGTTAGGATTAGCCTACCTGAATCGCAAAAAAAATCCCACCATCCGGGATATACCAGCGTTCACCCATCTACGCAATGCGATCGGGCGGGTTGTTGAGGATGGCAGCCGTTTGCACCTCTCCCTTGGGCGTGGAGCCTTGACGACACCCCAGTCCGCATCCGCACTGGCTGGCCTTGCTCTTTTACGACGCCTGGCTGACCTGACTTCCGCTGGTGATCAACCGCCAATCGCTTCTGCTGGCGATGCTTCACTGGCAATCCTTGCCCAGGATACCCTTCAAGCTGCATCAAAATCCTCCAAACAATCTGCTTTCGACCCTACGGCCGGAAGATTAACCGGTTTGACCCCTTTCTCTTATGCTGCCGGTGTAATACCCATCATTCGGGATGAAAAAGTTTCGGCTAATGTCTTGATGGGCAATTTTGGCGTTGAGGCAGGCTTATTGACCGACGCCGCCGAACGGGAAAATACCTTCCTATTGGCTGGCAGCGACAACTTGTCGGCACAGGCAGTTATTTTTGCCAGTGCCCAGGAACCCCTCATCGGTGAAGAAACTTTTGCTGCCGGGGCTTATGTGGAATCCAACGCATTGCATATTGCCAGTCTTGGAGTGCAAGACATCCTGCGCTGGGTTATCGTCGCAGTCATTCTTATCGGGTCGCTGCTCACTTTGTTGGGGGTATTGTGAAGCTCAGGGGAGTCCTTACAACCGCCATAGCAATTGCCAGTGGACTACTGGTATTGGCAGGCTACTTTTTCGCACAGGGGACAAATGGTGGAAGTCTGCTCCTTGCAGATTTTCGGTTGACGTTGCTCAATTGGGCAATAATTCTGGCAGGGTTTGCCATCTTGATCGGTATTGTAAACCTTTTGACTGTCCATTTCACAAAAATACGTGAAAAAAAGAAGGGGGCATTTTATAGCATATTGCTCATCCTGTTCATGTTAGGGACTTTCATCTTCGGCCTTATCCAACCCGACCGGGCTGTAATAATTTTCACCACAATCCAGCTTCCTGTGGAAGCCAGCCTGATGGCTCTGCTGGCAATCACTTTGACCTATGCAAGTATTCGTCTTTTGCGTCGTCGTTCCAACCTCTTATCGATTATTTTTCTCGTCACTGCATTGCTGATCTTACTGGGCACTGCGCCATTACCCTTTGTTGGAGATTTTCCAATTCTCAGCACATGGATGCGCCCATTAATCGCGCAAGTCCTGGCAGCTTCAGGTGCACGAGGGATCCTTTTGGGTGTTGCGCTCGGCACTCTGACCACCGGTTTGAGAATTCTGCTTGGCGGCGACCGTCCATATGAGGGAAATAAATAATGGACGATTTTATCCTGTGCCCGATCTGCGGAAAGCCCAACCCGACAGATTCGGATACCTGCCAATTCTGTCATTCAAACCTCAAACTAGAAGATACGAAATCGATCCCGGTCGGACAAGAACCGGTCAGGAAAGACAATTCCAGGCTTGAAAATCGCAAACCCACCAGCGTTGATAAAATTCAACCGGGTGAGGCTCCAACTCCGAAGAACACCGGTGACTTGGAAAAAGAACTACCTTCCTGGCTGCGGTCTGTCCGTGAAACCAGTAGTTCCAATGCAGTTGAAACGGGAAAAAACAAATCTTCTGATCAGGGCATGCCCATTGATTCTGGTCAGGGTGAATCTGCAGATTGGTTGTCAGGTCTTGGAAAAGCTGCCACGAACGATGAGTCCGAGATCCCAGATTGGCTTACGGATTTACGGGAGGATAAAACCGCTCCCCCTTCAATGGAAACAGCTCCAACATCAGGTGTAGATGCCAACGAAGACAAAAATCCTTTCGCTGGTTTTGGATTCACCGGCAGATTGTCCAGTATCGGAATCGAACCGCCTGGTAAGGAACAAGACACATCTACTCCGCATGCGGAGGCTCCAGGACAGCCTGCACCGGATGAATTATCCACGGGACTGTCCGGATGGATGAATTCAACTCAAGCCCAGCCTGTCGGGTCGCAGGAAAATCCGGCTGCCATACCGGCTGGAGAGGAAACTCTTGATTGGCTGGAAAGCTTTAATTCAGAAACTCCAACAGGTAAAACCGGCGATAATCCGCCTGCCAACCAAATTGAAGTCGGGACGCAAGATTGGCTCGCCGGCCTGCCAGGTATCCTGGACGAGAGTTCACCATCCAAGTCTGCGGTAGAGGGCGCGGTACCGGTAGATAATCCGCTCGAACTCGTTGAACAACAATCAACGGGGCGTCGGAAAGGCGAACACACCTCCTACGGAAGTCAATGACCAGGAGAGCAATGACGTAGCCGCTCCGGACTGGCTTTCGGATGTTGGATCATCCTCAGAAATATCCGCTGGAGAAAATATTCCAGATTGGTTGTCGAGTCTGGAAGCTAAGGCTGGACCGGCGACCGGGGTACCTGCTGTACCTGCCAGTAGTGAACAGGCACCCATTGGTTCTGCACGAAAAGAGTTACCCGATTGGTTATCTCAATTCCAGGCAGACATCAATACTGCCGCGGAACAGGAATCAAAAAAAGAACAATTCGAAACGGCACCTGCATCGCCGGAAAAAAATACGGGTAGCGCACCAATACCAGATTGGCTTGCAGGATTAAAACCATCAACAGCGGAACCATCTGAAGGGACTCCGGCGCTCATTGCCAATTCGGACAGCAATATTCCTGGAGATGGCAACGATAAAGCTTTTTCAATGGAGACTCCAGATTGGCTCTCCAAGATAACCCCGGAACAAAGCGGCGAGAAGCCATTCCAGGGTGATGCCGATGGTCCCACAACCGACAATCCTGATGTGTCTGAATTACCATCCTGGGTCCAGGCGATGCGCCCGGTGGAAGCAGTGGTTGGTGAAGCCGGACCGGCTCATCAGGAGACTAATGTGATACCAGAACAGGTCGGTCCACTGACAGGTCTGAGCGGAGTCTTACCGGTTGGACCCGGCCTGGGGCAACTTAGCAAACCACCTGCCTATGCAGTGAAACTCCAAGCATCCGATGGTCAGCAGCGTTACGCGGCAGCCCTCGAACGCCTGATAACCAGCGAGACCCAGCCTCGAGAGATCAAATCGACCCGGATCGTATCCAACCGGCTATGGCGTTGGTTGATCTCGATCTTTTTGATCCTGGCAGTTGCTTTTCCGCTGTTTACCGGAATACCCATCACCCCAGCCACTCAACTGAAAGCACCGGAATTATTAAACGCATTCACACTGATTGGCAATCTTCCTCCGAACGCACCCGTCCTGATGGTGTTTGATTACGACGCTGCCCTCTCGGGAGAGTTGGAGGCGGCTGCCTCACCGTTGATCGATCATTTGCTTTTCCAAGGACCGCGTTTGACCATAATATCCACATCGCCCACAGGACCAGCATTGGCTGAAAGACTCCTGCATGATGCCAGTGTATCGCCACTGGTTGCCGGGCATAATTACCTGGCAGGTCAGCAGTATGTCAACCTCGGGTTCCTAGCTGGCGGTGCATCCGGCGTGCAGTACTTTTCCACGTCGCCCAGTAAGGCGGCGCCTTACACACTGAATGGTCAACCTGCCTGGCAGTTACCCCCCCTGCAGGGGATTAATAAGTTAAGTGATTTTTCTGCCGTGCTGATCCTGACAGATAATGCCGAAAGCGGCCGCGTCTGGATTGAACAAACATCCACGACCATTGGTGGAACGCCGCTACTCATGGTGGTTTCCGCCCAGGCGGAACCCATGCTTCTGCCATATTTTGAGTCAGGGCAGATAAAAGGTATGGTCACGGGTTTGGCAGGCGGCGAGGCATATTCTCAGACCTTTCTCCGCCCTGATGGACAGAAAGAATTCGTGCAAAATTACTGGAACTCTTTTAGTTCCGGGATCGTGGTAGCAGAAGTATTGATTGTCGTGGGAGCCTTGTGGTCCAGCTTCGCTGGTTGGAACGCCCGCCGAAATAAACGTAAAGGAGCGGCGTAACCATGCCTGTTCTTTCCACCAATCTGATCACCGGAGCGATTAGTTTCCTTCTGACGTTAATGGTGCTGAGTTACCTGATAGGGGACAATCCGGTCTTTCGTGTGGCAGTGTACATATTTATTGGCGTATCTGCAGGATATGCAGCGGCCGTTGCCTGGAATCAAGTCCTTTACACAAAACTGATCGTTCCATTGCTTACAGGGAGCCTTGCCGAGCGACTGCTACTATTAATCCCCCTGGCATTGAGCATCCTCTTGCTGTTCAAACTTTCCCCGCGCACCGCCCGATTTGGAAATCCATCGATGGCATTTCTGGTGGGTGTTGGTGCGGCTGTCGCTATCGGCGGAGCAATCATGGGGACAATATTTACCCAGACAAGCGCTGCCATGAGCGGATTCAATCTTTCCAGCGCAGGTCAGCAATGGTTTGAACGATTGAGCGAAGGTGTTGTCATGTTGGTCGGAACGATAACCACCCTGGTCTATTTCCATTTTGGAGCGAAAGCAACAGCCACCGGTCCTCAACGCGGACCTTTGGTAAGAGTATTAGCCTGGGTGGGTCAGATTTTTATTGCAATCACCTTTGGCGTGATCTTTGCCGGGGTTTTTATGGCGGCGATGACCGCTCTCATCGAGCGTCTGACATTTTTAGGAATTTTCGTATCGTCGATCATCGCTCCATAGTTCTACAATAATGGGATAACCATCACACTCTATGCCCGAACCATTGGTCGATGCTGATTCACTTTTGGCGATAGACGTCGGCACAGTTACCACTCGCGCCGCTCTTTTTGATTTAGTGGGAAGTCATTATCGATTTATCGCAAGCGGTCAGGCTCCATCGACAGCAGCCGCCCCATTCCGCAACATCGGTGAGGGTGTACGGCAGGCGATCGAGAATCTTCAAGCTATCACAGGTCGCTCATTCCTGGGGGCAGATCTCCACTTAATCATGCCCGCCGTCGAAGGCACGGGAGTGGATACATTCGCAGCCACACTGTCTGCGGGTCCTGCTTTTAAGACTGTAGTCGTCGGTTTGTTGGATGACGTTTCGCTGGAAAGCATCCAGCGCCTGGCACGAAGCACATATGCACAAGTCGTGGATACCATCAGTTTAAATGATTCCCGCAAGCCTGAAGAACAGATCGATAGTTTATTGCGTCTAAGACCGGACTTGATCCTCATTGCTGGAGGGACCGATGGAGGCGCAGCACGCTCCGTCCAGCATCTAATGGAAACCGTTGGCCTGGCATGTTATCTGCTACCGCCTGATAAACATCCAGCCCTTCTGTATGCCGGAAATCAACAATTAGCTGAAGAGATCAAGGACAGTTTGGGTCCCCTGACCTCTGCATTAATCATCAGTCCGAACCTCCGTCCCGGGATCGAGACCGAAGACCTCCAGCCTGCCCAAACTGCCCTTGCTGAGCTATCCACTCTCATACGTCGCAACCAGATGAACGGTGTGGATGAACTCATCACATGGTCGGGGAATACATTAATTCCAACGGCAGCCGCTGAAGGGCGGATCATTCGGTTCCTCAGCCAGGTCTACGATTTAAGTAAAGGAATTCTTGGTGTCGATGTGGGAGCATCGGCAACCACCGTGGCAGCTTCTTTTGGAGGCGAATTGAGCCTGGGTGTATACCCGCAACTGGGTCTTGGGGAATCCCTTGCCAACCTGTTGAGATACACCAGCTTGAATGAGATCATGAATTGGATACCTCTGGAGTTGGAAACTGAAGTGGTACGCGACTATCTTTTCCAAAAATCCCTGTATCCCGCTAGTGTGCCTGCCACACCTGAAGACCTGGCAATTGAGCAAGCTATTGCCAGGCAATGCCTGTCCGTGGCATTAAAAAGCGCTGAAAAGGATTTTCCTGCTACCACCCGCCGGGCAGCTTTGAAACTGACTCCTTATTTCGAACCGATCCTGGCCGCCGGAAGCGTGTTTACGCGAGCACCCAGCCTCGGTCAGGGTCTGCTGATCCTTCTTGACGGTTTACAGCCGGTGGGCATTACTACCGTAATCCTGGACCAGAATAACCTGCTACCCGCGCTGGGTGCAGCTGCCACCCGCAACTCGATTCTACCCATCCAGGTGTTGGAATCCGGAGCATTCCTTGGCCTGGCAACGGTTGTGGCGCCATATGTCAATGCACGCCCCGGTGTACCGATCCTGCGCGCACGCCTTATTTTCCAGAACGGCAATGAAAGTCACCTGGAGCTAAAGCAGGGGTCTCTGGAAGTCATGCCGCTGCTCGCAGGTCAGTCAGGTCGACTTTATCTGGAACCGCTACACCACGCCGATCTCGGTTATGGCCCCGGACAGACGCGCGAGCAAGGTATCCCGGTCAGCGGAACGGCAATCGGTTTGGTCTTTGATGGGCGGGGTCGCCCATTGGTATTACCGACTGACTCAGTCCAACGCCGGGAAACACTTAAAAAATGGTCGTGGGCCTTGGGGAGCTAAATATTTTATGCTGGCATCTGTCGTTCATATCATTCCCCTGACAACCATCCGTCGTGAACGCCTGCTCCCGGTAAACGGGCGGGTAATAGCACGATTGGACCAAAAAGTCACTCCACTGGATGTGGTTGCCGAGGCAAATTTTGGACAGGAACACCTGATGATCGATGTGTCAGGAACTCTTGGAGTAAGCCCCGATGCCGCCCAACGTCTTATCCAGGTAAAGGTCGGTCAACAGGTAAATCGCGGGGAGGTTATAGCACAACGGATAAGCATCATCCCCCATATCCTGCGAGCTCCCAGACCCGGGAGGGTCCTCCTGATAGGCAGTGGACGGGTATTGATGGAATTGGGAGATGACACGTTCGAGTTGCGCGCCGGCATCCCCGGTATCGTGACAAAGGAGATAACCGATCGTGGCGTGGAAATCATGTTCAGTGGCGCGTTAGTCCAGGGCGTTTGGGGGAATAGCCAGATCGGTTTGGGCTTAATGCTGCCGGTAATGACAAAACCAGACGATGTCCTGACCATCGACCAGATCGATGTCAGTTTGCGCGGATCTGTCCTGCTAGCGGGATATTGCAAGGATCCGGCAGTATTTCAAGCCGCCGGTGAACTACCAGCCCGGGGTATCATTCTAGGGAGTATGTCACCTGAATTAATCCCAATGGCAATGCAGGTGAATTATCCAATCATTGTTGTGGACGGCTTTTGTCAGAGACCGATGGACAGTGCCTCATATAAGTTATTGACTACCAATGGAAAACGTGAAGCCACATTAAACGCTCAACCATATAATCGCCAAACCGGTGAACGCCCTGATATTTTTATTCCATTACCGGTGATCCAGGAACCGCCTCCACCGCGGGAGGTGGAAACATTTGCGCCCGGCCAACAAGTGCGCCTGACGCGGGCACCTTTCTCAGGCGCTGCAGGGACCGTGACCGGTCTACAACCCGGTCTTACGACCATTCCGAGTGGATTGAGGACAGCTACGGCTGAAATCCGGCTGGATTCAGGCGAGCAATTGATAGTTCCGCTTGCCAATTTGGAAGTCATAGGGTAATATAAATTATACGAGGAGGAGGTACCAGCGATGTTGGATGAAGGCAATAACCCCAATATGATGGATACTCCCGAGGCCCCGCCGCCCGAGGAGAAAAACAATCGAACGTTCCTGGTCGTAGGTGGGATCATGGCAGGCCTGGTTTTCCTGACCCTGGTCTGCATGGCTGTTTACTTTCTAGTCATCGCGCCCCGCCTCAACGCACAGAAGACTTCCGCCCAAGCAACTATCGAAGCAGCCAATGCCCAGGTTGTTCAGCAAATGACTTCCACCGCTGAAGCAGCCCTGTGGACCCCCACGTCTCTTCCAACTTCTACTGCTACTGAAACGTCAATCCCAAGTACGCCACTTTCCAGCCCCACACCGGTCATCGCAGTAAACACAGCCACTGCGTCAGCAACGATTGATCCCGCCACTCTCGTCGCCATGCAGACCCAACTATCTGCTCAATTGACAGCCACCTCCATCTCGGAAGCGACACTACTGGCAGGTGCGGGAATGCCACAAACCGGATTTTTTGATGAGATCGGTCTCCCCGGTCTTCTCATTCTGGCTGCAGCATTGATCGCCATCATCTTCCTTGCGCGGCGCATGAGAAAATCTCCCGCAAAATAAATCTGCAGGAGAGGGAAACGGCTTTACTTCTAACTTGCTTTTACCGTGGGTCTGCCTGCAGACCCACGGTTTTTTTTTATTCTAAGGAGGGATCTCAAGTCACACTTGCAGCTACGGTCTCACCATATCCAAGTAATGACTTAACCATCTCATTATTTCGACCCTCGGCATATACCCGTAAGACAGGTTCAGTACCGGAAGGACGAATGAGAAGCCAGGAATCATCGGCCAGGATGTATTTAACACCATCGATAATCCCGATCTCCGATACCTTTTGACCACCGATCGCTGCCGGGGCCTTCTTGATCAGTAAATCCGTCATCTCTGTTTTGGCCACCGGATGAAGCAGGCGCAAATCTTTACGCTCATAGACGGCAGGGCCGACCTCGGATAATAACTCATTTACCATTGAGAATAATGTTTTATTCGACGCAGCGAGGATCTCGACCAGCAATAACCCCATAACCGGTCCATCACCCTCAGGGATGTGGCCTTTAAACGAAATGCCTCCCGATTCCTCTCCGCCGATCAGAACATCCTCACTCATCATATAGTCGGCGATGTGGTTGAAACCTACCGGAGTCTCAATCAGTTTCAAACCATAACGTTTACATAACCGGTCGATCATCCGCGTGGTCGATACTGTCCGAACAACCGCTCCGCTCCATTTACGTTTTTCCACCAGATAACTTAACGCAAGAGCCATGATCTTATGCGGATCTACAAAGTTGCCACGTTCGTCCATGGCGCCAATCCGGTCAGCATCCCCGTCCGTGGCCACTCCAAAATTGCCCATCCCCGCACCAATCGCGCCTGCCAGTGCGCCGAGGTTTTTGGCGATCGGTTCAGGGTGGACACCACCAAAACCGGGATTCATTTCCGAGCGGATTTCAGTGATCTCACACCCCGAACCCTGCAGGAAAGCCTTAATGACACCTCGTCCAGATCCATGCATTGAGTCAACCACAAAACGCTGCGGGTTTTCAGCAATAACATCACAATCAATGATCTTTCTTAGTTGTTCAAAATAGGCTGGAAGGGGGTTGAACTTTTGGATGAGCTTTTTTTTGCGTGCCACCTCAAAATCGATCAGGTTCGGACCGCGAGCCCGTTCCTCGTTATCGTTCAGATAAACTTCAACCCGGTGGCATTGTTCGGGTAGGGCTGATCCACCATAAGCAGCTTTAAGTTTGACACCGTTATAACGCGGAGCATTGTGAGAGGCTGTGATCATCACACCTGCAACAGCATTCAAGGACTTTACCGCAAATGAAATCGCAGGAGTTGGCGCGTCCGATTGCGCCAAAAATACCGTAAAACCATTTGCCGCCAGGACCCGTGCGACATCCCCGGCATATCTGTCCGAAAGAAATCGTGTGTCATATCCGACCACGAACTTTTTCGGATCTGGTACCGCGCCACCATTACCAGATTTATCCCAGGTTTCGGATGCAACCGCATCTGCAATGGCCTGTGTCAGCATCCGAAGGTTATTAAAAGTAAAGGTGTCAGATATAACGGCGCGCCAGCCGTCCGTGCCAAAATGAATCGTCATGAATTACTCCAGAGTTTGGGATGAGATTTTAGGGTGTTGCAGTGAACCTTGGGGTGGGAACAAGAGTTGGGGTGAGGTCGGTGGCAGTCAGGACGGATTGCAATACCCAGCCATCGAAATTATTCCAACGCACGTGCACCCAGTTCACTGTGCCCACATTTCGAATTTCAGGCAATACCTGTACGATGAGATCATTACTGATCGTGTAAAGTAAAACACCACCTCCCGGCTCAGTCCGCAGGTTGGCTCCCCCGTAGGATGAAGCCTTGATCAACGCATAAGCAGGCGGAGGGGCAGACGTCAGCGAGGGAAATGGTGTTGAACTAGGATTTTGGGTTACAACAGGTGTATAGGTATGGAAACTGGTCGGAGAAGCCGAGGGCATACCTGGCAGTGTAGGGGTCGGTTCAACACGACGAACGGCGGTTATGCCGTCTCGAATAAATGTCAACAAACCGGTATAAGTGAAAAGAGTAATAACCGAAAGAAGCCCGACTGCAGCAGGCAGAATATAACCTCCCGGTTTTGCCGGTTTAAAGCGTAATGCCACCAGTACGATCCCACCGACCAAAGTCGCCAATGACAGATGTATGATAAATATAAGCAGGCCATTCGACCATGGCGTGATCGTACCGATACCAAGTTCGTAACCTGCCGAGCTTAATGGCATAAAAAAACCGTAGGCAAGCAATACGCCTGACAGAATGGGTTTTTGCTCAGAGTGGACGAAGGAAATTGCCAGTAAAACTGCTCCGAGTGCCACAATAAATAGATCTGGCCACCAAAGGTGCGAGCGGACGTCGGCCTGAAATAAAACCGGCATTGGAAGCCATAACCTGCCAACCAACCCGGCCAATGCTCCGGTAAGAAAAACCAACAAGCCGGCAACAACTAATCCTCCAAGGGTCAGGAAAAAGAATCGCCATGAACCTGTTATGGCAGCCAGGGTCATTCCCACCCAGGGAGTCAAGGACGGAGCCAGCAGCACTCCAAGCAGGAGGAGAGCCTGGGAATTCATTTTCACGTCCAGGAGAAACCCGGCACCCAGCACGATGCCACTCAGGAAGGCAAATAAGAAGAATTCGAAAGATGGGAATGCCCGTCGAGCCAGGTTGTCCAGCATCTCGCCGCGATCATCCGTGCCCGGTGGAACCAGCATTCGTTGTGCACGCCTGCGACGCGCGCGTGGCATGCTTCCTTGATCACTAATTGGGATAAAGCCCTCTGGTAGTTCTGATTCTATTTGATGGGTTTCTTCCGAGGGAATGGGTTCTTCCGGATTTGGGGTCTCTTCTGTCTGGTCCATCATTGAACTCGCTCCTCAGTGGATGTACGTATTATACAACAACGAAGGACGCCAAGTTGTCCTGGCGTCCTTATACATACTGTCACGAATTGCCTGGTTAGATCCAGCCGCGCAACTGCATCGCCTTGGCTACACGGTCAATGGCAACCATGTAGGCTGCATCACGCATATAAACTTTCTGTTTGAGTGCCATGTCCAGGACACCATGGAAAGCCTGGGTCATCTTGAGATCCAGTTTTTCCAGGACTTCCTGCTTGGTCCAGTAGTAATTGCCGTCATTCTGGACAGATTCAAAGTAGGAGCATGTCACGCCACCCGAGTTGCACAAGAAATCGGGGATGTCAAAAATATTATTTTTCTTGAAGAAATCGTCTGCTTCCGGTGTGCAGGGTCCATTGGCGCCTTCGGCAACGATCTTGACGTTTTTCGACATTTTCTTTACCGTATCAGCGTTGACATGACCTTCGATGGCAGCCGGGATCAAAACATTGCAATCCTTCTCGATCCACTTCTCGCCGTCCTCGATGATATAACCGGCTGCTTCGGCCTTCTTCTTGTCGATTGTGCCGTACTGGTCAACGATAGTGAGCAGGAAGCGGGGATCGACGCCATTTTTATGGCTGTACGTGTAGGAGGTCTTATCGTTGCGGTCCCAGCAGGAGACGCAGGCAACCTTGCCGCCCAGGATTTCGATGAATCCGATCGCAGCATACTGCGAGACGTTTCCGAAACCTTCAAGAGCTGCCAATGATTTCTTCGGGTCAATGCCGAGATGCTTCATGGCTTCCCGAATGGTAAAAACGACACCATAGCCGGTAGCTTCAGTGCGACCCTCAGAACCACCGCCACCCAGAGGCTTGCCGGTGAAGACGCCCGGGGTATATACGCCAACGAGCTTGGAATACTCATCCGTCATCCATGCCATCATCTGACCCGTTGTGCCAACATCCGGAGCCGGGACATCCTGGCGAGGACCGATATTTTTCCACATTTTCTGTACCCAACCGCGACACAGGCGTTCTTTCTCACCCACGGATAGTGTGGAGGGATCAACAATGATGCCACCTTTACCGCCGCCTAAGGGGATGTCAGCTACGGCGCATTTCCATGTCATCCAGGTTGCAAGAGCTCGGACCGTATCCAGGGTCTCAGCCGGGTGAAAGCGGATGCCACCTTTGTTGGGACCACGTGCATCGTTATGCTGTACGCGGTAGCCCTGGAAGATGCGCAGGGTGCCATCGTCCATTCGCACCGGGATGCGGAATGTATATTCGCGCATCGGCCAGCGCAACACTTCAGCGACTTCCGGGTCAAGTTTGAGCTGCTTGGCGACACCGTCAAATTGCTTTTGCGCCATTTCGAATGCATTGATCTGTCCAGCCATATTATTATCTCCTTGTGGGATTAGAAATGCGGTGAAAATATACGCGGGCACCCCGGACAGGGTGCCCGCTCGATGTCATGCTATGTCTGACCAGTCCATCATAAGCATTTTCACCAGGGAAATTTCTTTCCCTTTAAAGGTACTCGATAATTATTACATAGTCAATATGACAAAATCCATGGCTGGATATGACTTATAACGTGATTTTTGGCACAATCAAATCTCGTTTGACCGAGAGAAAAAATCCGGTGCATCTAGCGACATTAAACGATTAGAATTGACAAGATCAGGCGGAATTCCCGTCCATTTCAGGAGATGGAGGCGTTTATGACCACACTTACCTGGTACGGACATGCTGCGCTGGGCTTGGATATAGCGGGTAAGAAAATTTTGATCGATCCCTACTTCACGGGCAACCCGGCTGCCTCGGTCACTGCCGAGAAAGTCACAGCCGATTACATCCTCATCACTCACGGCCACGGGGACCACATTGGTGATACCGTTGCGATCGCACAACGTACTGGGGCCATGGTAGTGAGTAACGCGGAAATATCTTCGTGGCTTGGGAAACAGGGACTGAAAACCCATGCGCAACACCTGGGGGGTGGTCACTCTTACCCCTTTGGCTATTTAAAATTGACCCTTGCCTTGCACGGCTCAGGATTGCCGGACGGTTCGAACGGTGGTAACCCGGTCGGTCTATTGCTCACAGCCCCGGATGGAAAGAAGATATATATTGCCGGTGATACCGGTCTGTTTGGTGACATGAAATTGATCGGCGATGAAGGTATCGAGTTGGCAGTCATCCCCATCGGGGATAATTACACCATGGGTCCTGACGATGCACTCCGGGCAGTAAAACTATTGAACCCCAAACATGTTGTTCCATATCACTACGGGACATGGGAACTGATCGCACAGGATGCGAACGCCTGGGCAGAGCGTGTCCGCAAGGAGGCAACGACGCAGGTCCATGTGTTGAAACCTGGTGATACGCTCGAAATCTAAAAAGCTGGAAGGAATGGTCTCATAACCATTCCTTCCAGCCCATTTTTTAACCCATTTTTTTATCAGGCGATCTTTTTTAAGACTTCTCCCAACCGCACTACTTCATCCAGCGTGTTGTAATGCGTGGCGCCGACGCGCACCATGCCCCCATTATCTTCCACGCCAAGTCGGGTGGTAACTTCAAGGGCGTAATAGTTCCCATCCCACACATAGATATTTTCGTTCGCTAATGCCTCCGCGACAGCCCGTGGATCCTTGTCCTTCAACCTGAAGGAAAAAGTCGGTACTCGCTGATCGACCTTTTGAGCATCAGCCAGACCATATAAACGCAAGCCGGGTATTCCTTCCAAAACGGAGAGGATTGCACGGCTAAGCTCGAACTCGTAAGCTCGCACGGCAGTCATCGCTTTCTTGAGATCGAGTTTCCGACCAAAGAATCCACGCTCCAGCAAGCCTTCTTCCAGCCCGCTTCCAAACGTCTTCCCCAACCACTCGAAATACTCGATGGCGCCTAAAATGCCGGCAATGCCCTCGTGATTCTCGAGTCCCTGTTTCGAACTTACCCGGCAGGGAGTCTGTGGCGGGACGAACTTTATAAGCTTTCAGTTCATTGAGCAGTTCAGAGCGCCCATACAGCGCCCCCGCGTGAGGACCAAAGAATTTATAGGATGAGCATACCAGGAAATCCACACCCAATTCCTGAACATCGATCGGGCCGTGCGGAGCATACTGTACCGCATCCACATATACCAATGCTCCAGCAGCGTGGGCCATGCGGGTCATTTTCATGACCGGGTTAATCGTCCCAACCGCATTCGAGGCATAACCAAACGCGACGATTTTTGGCTTTCGTTCCAGGGCTTTCTCAAACTCATCCAATTTCAAGGTGCAGTCTTCCACATCGAAATCGATCCACGATACCCGGCAGCCGCGGTCGGCGGCAACGAGTATCCAGGGTGATATATTCGCATCGTGATCGAGGCCAGTCACTACGATCTCATCGCCCGGGTTGAGCATGCGCGCCAGGGACCGGCTGATATGCAAGGTCAAGGTGGTCATGTTGTTGCCAAAGACGATCTCATCGGGTCCGGCAGCATTGAGGAAATCGGCCATGGCGGCATGTGCCTCTGCCAGGATGGAATCAGACTGGATGCTGGTGGCAAAAGCGCCTTCATGATTGGCATTGCACTCCATGAAATAGCGCTGGATGCGTTCTGCGGACCTCCCGGCGATTTGAGTGCCGCCGGGATTATCGAAGAAAATAGCCGGGCGGTTCAGGGCCGGGAATTGTTCGCGGATAAGTTTCAAGTTGGTCCCGAGTTTTGATGAATTATCAGTTGGCATAATGACTCCTTCATCCGATTATATCTTGCCCTTCAAGTCAGGCAAGCGAATCGGCGATGTCAGGCGGGTAATTGGATGGTTTAGTTAACCCTTCAAGCCAGGAACCCCTGGGTGTATGATTAAATTTATGACAACAACGGCAAACATACTGGATAAATTAACCTCCCCTGCCGAATTGGTAATACCGCAGGCGGATGGTTCTGTTCGCTGTACTGCCTGCGGACATCGCTGCCTTGTACGTCCAGGAAGAAGAGGCATATGCCAGGTGCGGTTTAATGAAAATGGAACAATGCGTGTCCCGTGGGGCTATGTGGCAGCTCTTAATGCCGACCCGGTTGAGAAAAAACCCTTCTTTCATTTACTCCCGGGTTCGATCGCCCTGACTTTTGGCATGCTCGGTTGTGATTTTCACTGTGGTTACTGTCAGAATTGGTTGACCTCTCAAACCTTGCGCGATCCCGCATCGGATGAATCTGTCAATTTCGTTGAGCGGATCAGCCCTGAACAGGTGGTGGATGTGGCTCAACGGTATGGCGCCGAGGTGATCGCTTCATCTTACAACGAGCCGCTTATTACCAGCGAATGGGCGGTTTCAGTATTCAAATTAGCTACACAGGCCGGAATCAAATGCGCATATGTTTCCAATGGAAATGCAACCCCGGAAGTCCTGGAATACCTGAGGCCTTATCTTTCCGGCATGAAAATAGACCTGAAATCCATGCAAGATAAGAACTACCGTCAATTAGGTGGAGTATTGAAAAATGTATTGGACACCATTAAACGGGTAATAGAAATGGGTCTCTGGCTGGAAGTAGTGACACTGATTGTGCCCGGATTCAACGATAGTAATGAAGAGTTATGGGAGGCTGCCCGTTTTCTAGCCTCAGTATCTATTGATATTCCCTGGCATATAACCGCTTTCCACACAGACTATAAAATGCGGGATAAAAATAACACCCCTGCCCAGACCCTGCTCCGTGCTGCCGAGATCGGGTGTGAGGCCGGGCTGCACTTTATTTACGCGGGAAATCTTCCTGGTCGTGTGGACGAATATGAGAATACTTACTGCCCGATTTGCAGGTCCAGACTCGTCCATCGGTCTGGTTATGCCATCAGGGAATACTCCATCAAGCCAGATGGTACTTGTCCGAAGTGTGGAACGCCTGTGCCGGGGGTTTGGCGTACAAAGACACAAAAGTAATTATTCACGTTGTATAGACAATATGCCCAACCCGCTTGAATCGCGACAGTAAATCTTGTACAATCCATATAGAGAGTTTGCCCCATCTTAACCGATGATCTTCAGGGAGACACAACATGGATATGATCAAGGTTTCTGCAACCTCCCGTACATCCGCTGTTGCTGGAGCGATCGCGGGCGTAGTCCGCGAACACAAACGGGCGGAAGTCCAAGCCATTGGGGCTGGGGCGGTAAATCAGGCGGTAAAGGCTCTTGTTCTGGCTACTGGCTACCTGAAAGGGGATGGTATTAATGTGGTCGCTGTTCCGGAATTTGTGGATGTGGAGATAGAGGATAAAATCCGAACGGCGATTAAAATCGTGGTCGAACCTCGCTAGATAATCAAATCCCTGCAAACCAATAGGGGGTTAGACGCTCCGGTGTGTCATCCGCGCACCGAAAGTAGATTAAAATTGGACATTGAAAGAAATGGGTCGAAGCATGCTGCGCGGCAGATTATTTCCTTTATGGGTCTTGACAGTATTACTACTAGTGGGGAGTATGATCGGCGCGTCGGTTGGAAGTGCTGTTCTTGCCGCCGGCAGACCAGCATTGGCACAAGATAATATCGTTATCAGTGAATTCCGTCCACATAAGGTTGGCAGTTCTGTGGACGATGAATTTGTAGAAATATTTAACCGGTCGCACGATACGGCTTTCAATGTTGGGAGTTGGTTGATCCGTTCGATTAATAATATCGGGGTATATGCGACGGTCTATACCTTCCCGGCTGGCCAATCAATATCTCCAGGACAATACTATCTGGTTGCAGGTAATGCATTTAGTGGTGCAGTCAATGGTACCTTTTCTGGCGGTGGCATTCCACCTGATGGGGGGATCTCCATTACACTTCCTGATGAAACCATCGTTGATATGGCTGGGGTCAATTTCTTTTCAGCCGAGGGAGCGCCCCTGCTCCCGTTACCCGATCCGACTCAAAGTTATGAACGGTTACCGGGTGGCAGTCTGGGCAGTTGCAATGATACCAATAATAATTTAACTGACTTCGGAATGATAACCGTTCCCGACCCCAGGAACCTGGGCAGCCCACTTACCGTATGTGCTGCACCCACAGATACGCCGAGTTTTACACCGTCCGATACCAGTAATGCAACATTTACACCCAGCGGGACGCCGACCAACACGCCCACTTTTACTCCAACTGCATCCGGTACACCCACCCAGGTTGGAACACCCCTGGGTTCAAAGACAGCCACTCCCTCCGCACCCACTCAAATGGTCATCAGCGAGTTCCGAACACGCGGTCCTTATGGAGCGGATGATGAATTCGTCGAACTTTATAATCCTACCGGTGCTTCCATAAATATCGGGGGGTGGGTGGTCAGACGCTCCTCTTCATGTGGGACATCCACCAGTAATCTCGTAACAATCCTGAGTGGAACCATTTTGGTGGCAGGGCAACATTTCCTGCTTGCCACTGTCGCCTCACATATAGCAGCCCCCGACCAGGCATTCTCGCCCGGTATATCAGACGATGGCGGTCTGGCATTGGTCAACGCTTCAAGTGTGGTGGTGGACCAGGTGGGAATGTGCATATCAACTTTGTACCGCGAGGGGATTAATTTATCACCTTTAACAGGGTTTTCAGATCAAAGCTATGAACGCTTGCCAGGTGGAAGTACAGCCTGTTACGACCTGAATAATAATGTGTCTGATTTCGTCCTCCATTCGCCTGCCACCCCCCTGAATAAAGCCAGTCCAGTAGTCATGTGCGCCGGCGTGCCAGTTTTTACTCCGACCAAGACTCCCACCAGAACCCCCACGCGTACGTTTACCCCCACCAACACAACAGTTCCCGGCACTGTGGTAATCAACGAATTCCTCCCCCACCCGAACATCGATTGGAATGGTGACGGCTTGGTGAATACCGGTGATGAATATATCGAACTGATGAATATGGGCACGGCTGCTATCAACTTGAAAAATTGGCGGCTGGATAATGGGGTTGGTGGTCCCAGCGTACCTTTCGTACTTCCGGATATGACCCTCCTTCCACACCAAATCGTTGTCTTTTTCCACTCCACGAGTGGAATCGGGTTGAGTGACGGCGGCGGGACCGTCCGCCTGTTAAAATCGGATGGACGGACGGCTGATATTAATAATTATCCGCTAGTTGAAGCAGTGGATGTGACCTGGTGTCGTTTACCGGATGGCAGGGGTGCCTGGGGCTTCGTTTGTCTCCCGACACCGGGAAAACCGAATGCAAAACTCAGCGCCGGCACCATCGTGCCCGGTTCCCCATCTGGAACCGTTGTACACCCTGTCGATCCGATCTGTTTGGCGAATACTGCTCCACAGGCAGTGCTCACGGCAGAATGTGAAAGCCCCGGAGCGAGTATTTGGGAAAACACCGGCGCTGGAGAATTCTGGCTGGTGGGCAAGGGTAAATGGCCTGTTATTTTTGAGTAAGATAAGGAATGGTCCGGCATAAACCAGCGCCGGACCATTTTTATAATAAAAATTGATAATCCAGAATTATTAGTCCAGCGTGGCTCGTGCTACTTCCTCGGGTTCAAAAATAACTTCCTCTTTCCCGGTTAGTTTTTCCTCAACCTTGCTGGCAATCAAATTTAGATGACCAGGATGGGCAACATAATCGATATCATCTGCCGGGACAGCGAGCACAGGGCAGAGTGTGAAATCCGCGATCCAGGTTTCGTATAAATTATTCAAGCTTGACAGGTAATCATCCGGAATGGAACGTTCGTAATCGCGCCCGTGCCGGCTGATGCGCTGGATAAGGGTGGGGACCGAGGCACGCAGGTATATGACCAGGTCAGGGGGAGGCAGGAATTCGATCAGGGTCTCGTAAAGTTCGCGGTAGGTTTGATAATCGCGAGTGCGGATATGACCCTGGAGGAACAAGTTGTGTGCAAAGATCTCGGCGTCCTCGTAGACCGAACGGTCCTGGATGGCCGAAGTGGGGAAGGATGCCAGTTGATGATGTGCCCGCAGGCGATGGGTCAGGAAGAATATCTGCGAGTGGAAAGCCCAGGTCTGCATGTCCTTATAAAAATCAGCCAGGTATGGGTTTTCCGCCACCGGCTCAAAAAAAGGTGTCCAGGCCAGTTTTTCACATAACATTTCGACCAACGTTGATTTACCCACACCAATATTGCCTGCCACGGCAACGAATTTCTTCATAATACCCTCTCTTGATACCAGCATGAAATAATAATAACTAATTCTTCAGAGCCAATTCTTCATCGATAATGGTCTTAAAACTTTCCAAAGGCAAAGCCCCAATTAAGATACGTCCGTTAATATAAAAACTGGGTGTGCCGGTCAATCCAAGGTGGGCGGCATCGCTCGCATCAGTTTCGACGCGGGACCGGTAACGGTGATCGTCCAGGCAGGTTGTGAACGCAGCAGTATCCAGCCCCAGGTTGGCGGCAAATTGTTCATAGGCGCTCCTGCCCAGGGTTTCCTGTCCGCTGAATAGGGCATCATGGAATTTCCAGTATGCACCTTGTTCACCGGCGCAATCGGCAGCTTCTGCTGCGGGGACCGCTTCGGAGTGCATCGGCAGTGGCAGGTCGCGGTAGACGAATCGGATCTGGTTGGGATAGCTTGCGAGGAGCTGGGCAAAAACTTCCTTGTACCACTTTTGGCAATAAGGACATTGGTAATCACTGAATTCAACGATGGTGATGGGGGCGTCCGCAGGTCCGAGCGAAGGCTCGCCTTTCGTCGAAACTGTCACCCGCTGGATCCCATTCGTATTCTCTGACACAGCAGTAGGGACCTGCCCCCACAGCAAGTAACCGGCTCCCAAGCCGATGATAAATGCGATTGGAATGAACAGGTACGTATAGGGGGAGAGGCCACTTCTTTTATGGGTGGTACGAGTGGGCATGCGGCGGATTATAACATGATGCTCCGAACGGCTCCCGTTTGACTCTTTAAACTCAGCCAATTATCTCCTTCACGCGACCGACTGTGCCATCCATCAGTCGAACCTTGATGCCATGCGGATGGTTGGGTGAGCTGGTAAGAATATCCTTGACAATGCCCTCGGTCAGTTTACCGGTGGGCTGGTCCTGCTTGAGGACGATCTTCACGCGGCTGCCTCGCTTGAGGTTGTTGCGGGTATTGCCGCTATTACTTGTATTTATTTCCAACTATGCCCAACCTTCCGCAGCCAGGGAGTCGTGCAACTCATCCGGATGGTTACGGCAGCGATATTCTATTCGGCTCGAATCGGCATGTGCCTTGCTGTAAGGCCAACCTTTCGCCATGAGGTTGCGCTCATGTAGTTCATGAAGTAATACGTAACCGCGCTCCGTTTCAACAACGGCATCATCGATCCAGACTTCGTTCTGGGGGACGAATTCATATACATAGTCATGCCCGCCCTCGGTGTAATCGATATCATAGACACTGCGTACCATGCGTCCATTGACGATCCACACACTGATACCGTCCTCCAGTTTTTTCCAGAGACGTTCATGGACACTGGCTGGATCCGGCAGGGTCTGACCTGCATGGGTGGCGCTGCCGCAAGTCCCCGGCCCGGCGGCGTTCTCCGCGCTCGGCTAGATCCGCCTTAACGATAGCTTCTTCGTACGACATCCCGGATGCCATCAGGCGGTTCTCGACCAGCAGGTGATCGACAAAAAATCGATGCTCGTCATGCTGCGCTTCCTTGTCAATCCAGAATTCATTTTTCGGAATGTAAGGGAAACGATAATGCTGGCCGAAGTTCGTAAATTCTTCATCCATGTGGGTGCGGATATATATCCCATCGACGATCCAGACCTTGAAATCATTTCGTACTTCTTCCTGTTCAGATAGGGGTGTTTTAAAGTTTCTTCCGTCATATCGTCTCCTTTCCCTGCATGGGTTTTCCCAGGTAAACGCTCTAATCAGTACTGAACAGTGAGAATTTAACCATCGTAATAGCTGTAAACTATAGGACTCTGTTAATCCAAGAGTCCCTGAGCAAACTTCAAAAGCACCTGCACATCGTTGAAATTACTGACCAGCCCCACCGATACGCGCACGGCACCGGAAGCTTTGTTGTCGATACACAGACGGAAATCATCGTAAGTCAGGCGATCGTCACCGGAACGGGTAAAGCAAGCCGATAGCTCTGGTTTGGAAATCCCCAACGCGATCTCCCCCGCGCCAGGGTTGCAGAAGCAACCTGTCCGCAGGGAAATATTGTATTGATTAGCGGCCTTTTCAACCAGGCGGATATCGAACGGTTTATCCTGCTGATCGTAAAAATTGACGGTGATGGCACCACCGCGCTTTACCGTATCCAATGGCCCATATATACGCACCAGGGGCACCCCATTACTGTGCTTCATCCCCTGGAGGTTTTCAAGCGCCCAACCGGTAAGGCAATGAACACGTTCGTGAATCATGTCGTAACCGATCGAGAGGATGTGCTCCAGGCCGATCGCTACGGCCGGGATGTTCAGATAATCGAGTGTGCCATCTTCAAATGCTGCCGGAGCCTCAGCCAAATAGTACTTATCTCCTTGCACGGAAGCCACCGTTATCGTCCCTCCGGCGAACCAGGGTCGGTGTAATTTTTTCAGAGCGGTACGCCGGGCTACCAGCGCACCAATGCCGGAAGGGTAACCAAAAATCTTATAAAACGAGAGCGGCACGTAATCAGCATGATATTTACCCAGGTCGAGCGGATTACTCGGAGCAAAGGCTGCCGCATCCAGCAGCACATCCCAGCCGCGGGCGTGGGCACGGTCGATCCATTCGAGCGGATGTTGGACTGAGGAAAAGTTGGATTGAGCCGGGTACGCGAACAGGTTGTTTTTCCCTTCCACGGCCTGTTCAAGACCTGCCTCCAGGGCATCCGTATCGATCCGCATATCAGGCAGGCAAACCGGGATGTATGTCACTTCGGCGCCTTTGGCGTGGGCAAATTCACGGATGCCATTGACCGAGTTGTGATTGTCGAAGGTCAGAAGGTAACGGTCGCCCGGCTGAAAAGGATAGGACTCACCGACAAGTTTGAGCGCCCCGCTCGCATTTTGAGTGAAAATAACAACATATTCCGCAGGATCAGCATTAAAGAACTTCAGGATACTCACCCGCGTATTTTCAATCAGACGAGTGGCAGCCAGGGAGGTAGGATTGGATGAGTGTGGATTGCCAAAAACGTTCTCCGCCAGAACCTGCTGGTGGGCGCGGAGCTGTGATTCAGCATACAAACCAGCCCCGGTGTAATCAAGGTAAACCTGACCCTGGCGGTCCAAACGGCTGTAGTCGCGATCACGCAACTCGTCCAGGTCATGGGTTTTATCATACGTCGGGTATTTTCGGATGAATTCGGCGTAATCGGTCATACGACTCCTTTACGTTCACGGGGTGGCTGTTCGAGTTGGTGTTGCCGTGTACCCATAATTGGGAGGCCACGGGATATTGACATACCAGGTGTACCCATGTTTTTCAGATGTGTAAATTCTCGCATGGGATGGTTCCGAACAGCCGGTCTCATCAATATATTGATAGTATAACGTACCGGAATTCTGTTTTACCGAAGTGAGGTAATTGAATGGTTTAAACACCAGTTGTCCGCCCTGGCAGACCCAGGCCTCGATCAGGTAGCCGCGATAGTCATCCTCTGTCATCCAAACTGCGTTCCAATCGATCACGACTTTATCGCCAAACCGACGGGCTTCGACACCAGTTGGCGGGGGGTACAGATTCCTTGGGTATGGCAGGATATTATCAGGATCCAGGACGGGGATATTGTGGGAGTTAACATCTCCGCCATCATTGAAGCGCACGAGACTGGTTTTAATCCAGCAGGGATTTGGGGTCTTGATGTACAGTTCGCGAATGAACAACCAGGACCCATCCTGGATGCGCCCGATGACCCACATCCAGGAAGTTTCATTCCAGACGGAGATCGGTTGGTAAGCACCCCCAGGCCCATAGTTACAGGAGGCTTTCTCTACTATCACGGCAGCGACCGGCGGGAGGGGAGTTGGCGTAATACTGGGGGTACGCGTGATGGTGGGCGTGCGAGAGAAGGTGGGGGTGATCGTAAACGTTGGGGTGACCGTAAAAGTTGAAGTTTCTGTAAATGTGGGGGTAATGGAGGGTGTGATGGAGGGGGTTAATGTATCTTCGGCGGTCAGCGTGGGTGGAATGGTCGCTGAAAGCGTGTCTGCGGCGGTAGGAACCACCAAAGTGGGAATCAATGTGGGCAGAGCTGGTCCGCAGGCGGGTATTGCGAGCATGAGCAGGGTCGTTACGGCAACCAATAAATAGGATCGCCCGGCGCGATAATGTCTGGTCATTGATGATCCTTTGTATTTATTTTAGCACCGCTTGAACAAGCATTTGCAGGCATTGATGAAACAACGAGAAGTATAAATGGACAACGCACTAACTGAAGATGCATGATCATTTTTACGGTTTTCTTGCCAGGATCTTGATGACATGCCCGTCTGCTACGATGGAGACATCCTCAAGAATGAAATCGGCGAACTCTGCTTGAACCTGTGTAACGGTGAAAATATGATGCGGTAAACCCATTTCACTTCCGTTCAATGGTACGAACGTATCCGGTTCGATCTCTTCGTAATCATATTCTTCATTCAACTTACCGGCGATCGTTACAAATGCCACGCCTTGCGGGATAAGCACCCGGTAAATTTCATGGATCGCCAGGCGAACCTGGGCGGTCAAAGCATGATGGATGACCTGGGTTGAGAAGACGCCATCGAATGCATCCTTCTTGAATGGTAGCGGGCATCTTGCGTCAAGAAGGACAAGTTCCACGTTCAGGTTTTCGGAAACCAATCTTCGCTGCGTTATCCCCAACCCGGTGGGTGAAATATCGGCACCCACCGTTCGGAAACCTTCTTTTTCCAGACTCAAAGTATGTCTGCCGGTCCCACAGCCAAGATCGAGGAGATCCAGTGACAGGAATGCAGGCGGTATTTCTCAACGACCTTACCAAAATCTGCGAAAGGCTCATTAAAAGGCCAATCGTTATTCCTGAAAATTGCTTCCCAAGGGTGGATATTGGCACACATGACCGGGCTACCAGTATCGGACAGTCATCACAGGTGAACTCATTTTAGCACTGCTTATCGGCGTATTTTCGAATGGAGAGGAGTTGTAGATTTTTTGAAAGGATGACCTCCAAACCAGTGCGGTTTTTGCCGGGGTGGGGACTCCGATCAAGAATTCAATTGAGGGTTAGAATATACTCGTAATGTTCCTTCATCAGAACTATCACGACGGGAGGCGTTTCGAGAGTCGAAGAGGAACAATTATTTATCCAGGTAATCTTGACAAACGGATATGTTGAACGATCTGCTGATCCAAAAAGAACCGAAAAGACGCCCATTTTCTCAATGTATGCACAACTCTCTTATTATAGAACTATTGTTCTATAATATCAAGTCCCATAATGCCTTCGATAAAAAATTGCCGAATAAATACTAGAATCGTATAATTGAATTCTTGGCAGTCTCTTGACCACAGGTTATAAACCATGGTTCGCAATTTGAAGATTGAGACAATTCCCCACCATAACTTTGCAGGCTTTTGATCCTTTCGCCAGTTACCAATGGAGAACAAATAACGATGAAGGAAGCGAAGACCTTTGATACCATCCTCCTGATTGCCAGACCAGCCGCAGGCAAGAGTGAGATCATCGATTATCTCAAACGGACACCCCTGGAGGACCGGACTCGCCGCTTTCATGTGGGCAGCTTTATTGAAATCGATGATTTCCCCATGCTCTGGACCTGGTTTGAGGAAGACGCACTCCTGGAGAAAATGGGGCATCCTCGACTGCATACCGATAAAGAAGGGTACTTCACCAAAAGGTATTTTTGGGATCTTTTAATCGATCGGATCGGATTGGAATACCAGAAGAAAGTGCGAGATCGCCCGCTGCCTGATGAGGGTGGGACAACAATCATCGAGTTTTCACGCGGCTCGGAACATGGCGGATTTCGGTCGGCATTTTCACACCTGACGCGCCAGATCATTGAAAAGATGGCAGTGCTGTATATCAATGTGAGCTGGGAAGAATCACTGAGGAAAAATAGAAAGCGTTCCAATCCTGAAAAACCTGACAGTATCCTGGAACATTCCCTGGAAGATGCGAAACTGGAGCGCCTATACAAGGAAACAGATTGGAATGACATTTGCAAAAACGATAGCAATTACCTGACCATCCAAGGTACGAAGGTTCCCTATGCGGTTTTTGAAAACGAAGACGATGTAACCACCGGGCGCGGGGAGGCTTTGGGGATGCGGCTCGAGCAGGTAATGAATGTCTTGTGGAAACTATATAGTAACCGGCCAGGAAAAGCAGTTTAACAATCAAAAATCAGGCAGTAATGGGGAGTCCGAGTAAAAATGAGCGAAATGTCATAATTCATTGGGGAGAAAATGACCCAATCCTCGCCCATTTAACACCCCACCCTCGAAAAATCGCTTGCCTCCATGCTGCGCTAGTGCTATACTATACGCACAGATGTCAACACCATTGCTGGTACTCACTTCTGACATCCCATTTGGGGAGTTAATCCGCCAAAACCTGGAAGAAACCGGGCGGTACGTTGTACGCGTAACAATGGAACAGGAAGCAGCCGTTGCCTTCGCCAGGGAATTGAAACCCCCGCTGGCATTTCTGGATACCAGCCTGACCGAAAAAGAAATCCTGGGCATTGGCAAGCTACTCAACCGCGCCAACCCCGAGATCATTTTCGTGGTTGTATCAGAGCAGGGTTGGCATACCGCTTTCGAAGAATTATCTCCCAGCGATTACCTTTCCAAACCATTTGAGCTGACCCACCTGCTTGAGTTGATGGATAAATATTTCCGACCATCCAAGCTGCTTGCCACTGCCGACTCCTTCAACTCAAAACACTCCTGAAGATGGTTTACCCTGGCTGACCGACGTGAACCGGGCTGCCCAGCATCTGACGCGCCTGACACTCGAGTCATCCGCGCAGGCTGCGCTTATCACACGCAATGACCTGTTGTGGGCTTATGCAGGGCAATTGCCGCAGGACGCGGCTCATGAACTGGCAGAGTCGGTTGCCCGTTATTGGGATCGCCAGGAAGAGAATGACCTGGTGCGCTTCGTCCGGCTGGAATCCACCAACGCCGAACACATGCTGTATGCCACCCGTCTGGCTGATGGCATGGTCCTGGCGCTTGTCTTCGATGCCGAGACACCCTTCAGCACCATTCACACCCAGGCAACACAACTCGTCCACTCGCTGTCTTCTTCGCCCGTGGATGAATTTCCTCAAGGAAACCAACCAGGCGCCGAGGTGCGTTTCGGCTCACTTTCAGGTCTGTTCACCGACCTACCGAAATCCAACCCATCACCGGACTATACGACCGGCAGCCAGGGAAGTTTTGAAGTGTCCGATCCGGGTTCATTCGATGGAGGCGGACAATCCATCCCGCTGCGGCTCAACAACGAGTTTTTCCCGACCATGCAAGTAAATCCAAACACCGATACGGACCAGGCTGAATACCCACCCGATCCGATCGAACAAGCGATCACCCCTCCTGCCATCACCCGCAGAAACAATAACCGCAGGTCGGCACAGGAGTCGGTCGATGAGACCCGCCAACGATCAACCAACCAGGGCACGCATCGGATCGTGCTCGAACCGGTGTCTTCCTCGCTATACAACCTTGATTACGCCTGCCTGCTCCTGCCGCGCTTCCCTCATCACTACCTGACCGGTGAGGTGCTGGAACGGCTGGGAGAATGGATACCGCAAATTTGCATTGCTTACGGCTGGCGGTTGGAATATATTTCGGTCCGTCCCGATTATTTGCAGTGGATCGTCAAGCGTTCCACCAGCCACCTCCCCCGCCTACCTGATGCGCATGCTCCGGCAGCACACCTCTGAAAAGATATTCAACGAATTCGCAAGGTTTAAACTGATAATCCCTCGGGCGATTTTTGGGCACCAGGTTATCTCATCATGGGGGGCTCGCAACCTGCTCCAGCCCAGTTGATCAGGGATTTCATCACCCAAACACGCCAGCGACAGGGGATTACGGTGCAAAGCCGGCATTAATTCTCCGGATGACACGCCTCGATTTGGTGTCATTCATCCATCGGATAGACCCCATGCCCCAAACCCTTTATTTAATTGACGGTCATGCCCTGGCTTACCGCATGTATTTTGCGTTAACTGCCGGCGGCTCCAGCACGCGATGGCAAACCTCGAAAGGGGAACCGACCGCCGGTACCTATGGTTTTGCCCGCGAACTACTGCGCATTTTCGAGCAGGAAAAGCCGGATTACCTGGCAGTTGCTTTCGATACCGGTAAAACCTTCCGCGACAAGATCTTTCCTGCTTATAAGGGCACCCGCGCCAAAATGCCGGATGATCTGCGCCCGCAGATCGAACGCATCCGTAAAATGGTGGATGCCTTCAATATCCCACGGCTCGAGATGGAGGGATTCGAGGCCGATGATGTGCTTGGATCCGGTGCGCGCTGGGCGGCCAAACAGGGTTTGGGCGTCAAAATCATCACTGGCGATCGCGACCTGCTGCAACTGGTCAATGAACGAACCATCGTTTACCTGGCTGGCGACGACCAGAACTACATCACACCTGAAGATGTACTAGCCAAACTCCACGTTCGACCGGAACAGGTGGTGGATTACAAGGCACTTGTCGGCGACAAATCCGATAACATTCCCGGCGTGCCAGGCGTGGGTGAAAAGACGACCGAGAACCTGCTGGCAAAATATGGGACGCTGGACGGCATCTACTCCCACCTGGATGAGATCGAACCACGCTGGCGCACCAAGCTCGAAGCCGGGAAAGATTCGGCCTATATGAGTTACAAACTGGCAGCCATCCGAACCGACCTGCCAGTGGAAATCGACCTGGAGCAAGCCCGCACCGAGGTCTTTGAACCAGCCAAAGTGGAAGGGTTGTTCCGCGAACTGGAATTTCGCACCCTGGTCGATAAGCTTCATAAATTAACCGGCGGCGCCTCCAGATACTGCCGCTGAAACACAGCAGATGAGCATGTTCGATGAGAAACCCAAACAGGTCAAGGAGACGATTGAGGAGTATCATACCGAGTCGAAGTTAAAAACCATCGTCGTGGATTCAACAGCCGGGCTGGAAAGCCTCGTTAAAGCACTCAAAGGTGCGACCCACATCTCCTTCGATACGGAGACCACATCGACCGATGAAATGACCGCCAACCTGGTGGGCATCTCGCTTGCAGTGAAGCCCGGTCAGGGCTGGTACATCCCGGTCGGGCACCAGTCTGGAACACAACTCCCACTTGAAAAGGTCATTTCTGCCCTTCAAAAACCGCTCAGCGACCCGCATATCCCAAAGATCGGGCATAACCTTAAATACGACTTCATCATGCTTGCGCGCAACGGCATACGTACCGCGCCGCTGGCTTTCGACACGATGATAGCCGAATGGGTGATCGATCCGGGCTCGCGCAACCTGGGATTAAAAAACCTGGCCTCCGTTCGGCTGGGTGACAGTATGACTCATATCGAGGAGTTGATCGGCAAGGGAAAAGATCAGCTTTCAATGGCTGAAGTGGCAATCGCAGAGGCGGCTCCCTATGCTACCGCAGATGCCGAGACCTCGCTGCGACTGATGGCAATGCTCGAGCCGGAACTAAAACGCATCCCGAGAATATGGGAACTGTTCCTCAATATCGAGATGCCTCTCATTCCAGTCCTTGCTGATATGGAGATGGAGGGCATCGCCCTTGATAAGAAATTCTTTGCCGCCTTTGCGGTGGAATTACAAGACCGCATGCAAATCCTCGAAAAGCAGGTTTATGAGGCAGCCGGCAAAAAATTCAACCTCAATTCGACCCAGCAGTTATCGGACGTGCTGTTCGTCACCCTCAAATTAACTCCACCCGACCGGGGCAAGAAGACCGCCTCCGGTCATTACTCCACCGCAGCGGGCGTTTTGGATGAGTTAAGCGGACAAAACCCCGTGGTGGATATGATCCTGGAATACCGGGAAATTTCAAAGCTCCTTTCCACCTACGTGGAGGCCCTGCCAACCCAGATCCACCCAGAGGACGGGCGGGTGCATACATCCTTCAGCCAGACCACCGCGGTTACCGGACGGCTTTCTTCATCTGACCCGAACCTGCAGAACATTCCGGTTCGAACCGACCTAGGCCGGCGTGTCCGGCGTGGTTTTGTGGCTGCGCCAGGGAACGTGCTCGTCTCGGTGGATTATTCCCAGATCGAACTGCGTATCGTAGCTCACATGGCCGGGGATGAAGCGATGCTGAATGCATTCCGCGCCGGGCAGGACATCCACGCCACTACCGCGGCAGCCATCTACGATGTCGAGCTCGACAAGGTCACCAAGGAAATGCGGCGGCATGCCAAAGCGATCAACTTCGGCCTCATCTACGGAATGTCAGCGTTTGGTTTGACCCGTTCCACCGAATTGACCCTGGCGGAATCTCAGGACTTTGTGGCAGCCTATTTCAGGCAATTCCCGGGAGTAAAGGAATACCTGGACGGCATTCGAAAAGAAACCGCCCAGACCGGTTTTGTCGAAACGATGTTAGGCCGGCGACGGTATTTCCCAAACCTGAAGAGTGGAACGAACCAGGTGATAAAAAACCGCGAGGAACGTGAGGCGATAAATGCACCCATCCAGGGCACAGCTGCTGATATAATGAAAATCGCCATGATCAGGATCCCGCCCGCATTAAAAAAGGCGAACCTGAAAGGCAAAATGCTCCTGCAAGTCCACGACGAACTAGTGGTTGAATGTCCCCGCGCGGAAATGAAGGAAGTGACAAGAGTGGTGCAGGATATCATGGAAAGCTCCTATCCACTGAGCATACCGCTCAAAACTGAAGCACGCTGGGGTACGAACTGGGATGAATTAAAACCACTGGTTTAAATTCACCGTAGAAAGCGCATAATGGCAGGACGCGAAGACATCTTCCAAAAAGCGATGAGCACGGGTCATTCGGCAGCCTGGGACCGGCAGTGGGATAAAGCCGCCATCTCGTATCGTAAGGCGCTGGAGGAGTTCCCGGAACATCCCAAGGCTCTCTCAAGCCTTGGTCTTGCCCTGTTCGAACTACAACGATACGAAGAATCGCTCCAGGTGTACCAGAAGGCAGCCCAGGTGGCTGCCACCGATCCGATCCCGCTGGAGAAGGTGGGACAACTTTCCGAGCAGGTTGGGAATATTACCGGCGCAGTCCAAGCCTATCTAAAAACAGCCGAGCTGTATATCAGGAACCAGGAAGCAGATAAAGCTCTTGAAAACTGGACCAGAGTCACCCAACTGGATTCTGAAAATATTACCGCGCGCTCGTACCTGGCAATGGTGCACGAACGACTCAGCCAGGTCGATAAAGCGGTTGCCGAGTACCTGATCGTTGCCAGCCTGCTCCAACGCAGCGGCAAAGCCGAGAAAGCCGCGGAAATGGTTGGGCGTGCCCTTCGATTAAACCCGCACAGTCCCGAAGCCCGCCAGGCGCAAACCTTGCTCAAAGGAGGCCAACTGCTGCCCAAACCAATCGCGGCAGAAGCCGGCACCAGTCAAATGCCTTCACCGAAGGCGAAACAACTGGAAGCGCCTGCCTTGGGCGATACGGGGCTGGATCCGATAACAGAGGCCCGGAACAGAGCCCTCACCAGGCTGGCAGAAGTCCTGTTTGAGCTGTCCGAGGAGACCGGTGCTCCTACGGTGTCAAAACGCGGGATGCAGTCTTTCGTCCGCACGACCGGAGAACTGAATTTAAAAAAGGATGACCGGACCCTGGTGATGCTGCACCTGGGGGAGGCCATTGACGCCCAAACCAAAGATGATGATGCACGGGCTGCCGAGGAACTTGAGAAAGCCCTGGGTGCGGGTTCCAACGACCCGGCAATGTTTTTCGACCTTGGCTACCTGCGATCCAAAACCGAGCGGGTGGAAAGCGCCATACGCCACCTGCAGAACGCGGTCAAACACGACGACTATGCCCTGGGCGCTCGCCTGCTGTTGGCACAAATCCAAAACCAACTGGGTCGAATGCCTGAAGCTGTGACAGAATATATGGAGGCGCTCAAGATCGCTGATTCGATGGTGGTACCGGCAGAACAAGCCGATGGCATGCGCCAGTTGTATGAACCTTTAATTGAAGCCGCCGCACACCAGATGGATCCCAAGGCACTGGAACGGGTCTGTCTTAATATTAAGAATATCCTGCTAAAACCGCACTGGCGGGCTGAGATCGTCCAGGCACACGAACAGCTTCCTAAACCCGAAGAAGGCAACCCGCCCATCCCATTGGCGGAAATATTAGCCCAGGCACAGAGTGGACAGGTTATCGAATCGATCGGCAAGGTACGCGCCATGGCACAAACCGGTCAACTGCGTTCTGCCATGGACGAAGCGTTTGAAGGATTAAAATTCGCTCCCACATATCTGCCTCTGCATACCTTGATCGGCGACCTGCTTCTACAGGACGACCGCACACAGGATGCGATCACCAAATACACGGTTGTCGCGGAAGCTTATTCAGTCCGCGGTGAAGCGTCCCAAGCCATAAACCTGCTGCGGCGTATCATCAAGGTGGCGCCCATGGACCTGGTGGTTCGCACCCGTCTCATCGATCAATTGTCCACACGCGGCAGGGTGAATGAGGCAGTCTCTGAGTATATCGATATGGCTGATATTTATTATCGCCTGGCTGAACTCGACATGGCTCGCAAGACCTACACGACCGCCTTGCGGCTTGCCCAACAAGGGGGTGCCGATAGTGCCTGGAGCGTTAAACTCATGCAACGGATGGCAGATATTGACATGCAGCGACTTGATTGGCGCCAGGCGATCCGCATTTTTGAACAACTCCGCACCATCGAACCGGAGGACGGCTCGGTCCGAAAAAGCCTGATCGACTTGAATATCCGTCTCAACCAGGCACCACAGGCTGTGGCAGAACTTGGCAGCTATCTCGATCATTTGCATAGTTCTGGAAAACAGGCTGAGACGATCCCGTTCCTCGAAAGCCTGGTCGAGAACAACCCCGATCAAATATTCCTGCGACAAGCACTGGTGGAAGAATTTCGGACGGCGAAGCGCATACCGGATGCAGTCGCTCAACTAGTAAGCCTGGGCGATCTATTGTTGAAAGCCGGCGACCGCGACGGGGCGATCAAGGCCACAGAAACCATCGTCGCCATGAATCCACCCAATCCGCAGGTCTACCAAACCATGCTGAATAAATTAAAATCTGAGGCGTAATAAACCAATTCCCTTGTTCCTGAAGGGGGAATTTTTAACCAAGCTCGAATGGTATATCCAAACGATTTTCCATGTCCACCTTTTTACCCATCCACTTTATAGATAAGGAAGTTGAAGTCCACTTCGACAAGCCACCACAGCGGCAGAAGACACCACCTTGCCCGGATGGTTTCACTTGGAATGGTTGCCAATACCATATATCGGAAAAAATATCAGAGTGGACCGACTTTACCCGCAAGGGGAGGATGGCGCGCAATATGCAACCGGCGCATCTCGCCGTTGCTGCGGAACGCGGCTCGCTGGGCGTGGGCAGATTCTTCTTCAGGGTGTCAGTCGATACGGAACAATATTTCGACCTTTATTACGACCGCGAAATCAAAAACGTCGATGATCGCCTTGGTCATTGGTATCTTTATCGGGAGTTGGAACGGAAAGCGTGAATTTTGAACATCGATATATGTTGATTAAAAAAATCAGGCGGTAGTGATCCTACCGCCTTTACATTTACCTTATTTCGCCAGCAACTCTGCCAGGACCTTGGCCGACTGTTCTTCGACCCCCTTATGCAGGGAGTGGCCATGTGCGTCCATAGTCACCACTACGGGGAGATCTTTGACATCGATCACCCAGATCGCTTCCGGTACGCCAAATTCGTACTTGAAAACACCGAGAACCTTTATCACCGATTGGGCAATGAGAGTGGCAGCCCCGCCAATGGCGTGAAAGTAAACAGCAGGCACATCCTCACAGCCTTTTAGTGTCTTGGGACCCATGCCACCTTTGCCTATCACGCCCTTAAGATTGAAATGCTTCATCACCTCGGCTTGATAGGGTTCTTCCCGGATGGAAGTGGTCGGTCCGGCAGCTACAAATTTATATTGCTTCGTGTCAAGCCCGGAGACGACCGGCCCGCAATGGTAGATGATCCCTCCGTTGAGGATCGGTTTGAGTGCCTCATAGACCTGTAAATCCTCCGTGCTGGGTTCGCGGGTCTTGCGGATGAATGTCTCGATCATCCACTTGTGGGCGGTATCACGGCCCGTGATCATGACGCCGTTGAGGGAAACTGGTTCTCCAACCAAGAGATCCCGAACGATGTCATCACTGATGGGAATATTGATGGTTTTCATGGCGTCCTCCGACTAATCGTAAATGACCTTGCTGTTTTTGACGGTCATCTTGCGCCGGCGGTATGCCCAGCACATGTATGAGATGGTAACAAAATAAGAAGCCGGTAAACGACTTAAACCGATAATCTTTGTGTCGATAACCGTGGTCTTTCCACCGAAACCCATGGGGCCGATACCCAATTGATTGGCTTCACCGGTCAGTCGGTCCTCCAACTCGGCTAGTTTTGGATCCTGATTGCGTGTGCCGATGGTATCCAGTAGAACTTCCTTTGATTTAATATAACCAGTACCTCGGTCACCACCTATGGAAACCCCCAGGATGCCGGGAGCGCAGCCTTGTCCCTGGGCTTTGTGGACAGCATCCAAAACGACCTTCCTTACACCCGCAAGGTCACGACCCGCGCCGATACGACTGTCGGGCAGGGAATACTGTGAACCGACGTTCTCACAGCCGCCGCCTTTCAGCATCAGCTCAATGGATAAAACATCTTCTTCGATCTCTTCAAAGTGGATATAAGGAAAATCATCACCGCCCAGGTTGTTGCCGGTGTTCTTGTCATAGACTGCATCCACTGCGTTGGGGCGCATAAAGGATTTCCGGGTTGCCTCCGCAAGCGCGGTGCGGATCTGCTTTTTTAGGACACGCGTACTCATGCCGGCGGGATGCTTGACATTGAAAATGGGGGTGCCGGTATCCTGGCAGATGGGGCTCGAATTCTTGCGCGAAAGCTCCACATTCTTGAGAATGGTCTCCAGGGCGCCGCGAGCTGCTGAACCAGGTTCTTCCTTTTCGACAGCGGACCGCAATTGCCTTTCCACATCGGCAGGAAGATCCGAGGATGTTCGGCGGATGAGCTCCACGATATCGTTTGTATAGTCTTGCATACGACCTCCGCTTATGTGTGAGTTTCAGTTCATGATACTCCGAATGAAACAACCGATGGAGTAACAAAGCGCGGCGTTTGGCAGGTTGAATATCCTGAATTAAAAAGCCGCCCGCTGGATCGCGGGCGGCGTATGAAACGGATCTTATTATGGTTTGCTCACCATGAAATTCTTGAAAAGGATGTCAACCCCCGCCACGCTGTTGGCTCTTGCCAGAACACCGGAATCCCCCCCGGTGGTGAACGTGGAGTCAGTAGTTGATACAACTTGTTTACCATTCACGGAAAGCGTTAGCGATTTCCCCTGGCAATCGGCGCGAAGATGGTTTGTTGCCGCACCCTGATTGATCGCGGGTGAGGCGATAAATTCAGTCCCCGATAGAATACTCATTTGGTTGGCTTTATACATGGCAATGCCAGCATAACCGTCACTGCTGATGACGAAGAAATAAAAATTATCGGTGTCCTGGTACCTGCAAATGACGCCCAGGTAATTATCGTCCGGTCCGGCGGTTTTGGTGGCGTCCACTTCCACAGTTACATCGCTCTGGAATGACTGCCCGGCGGTTACGAATGCCAGGATATCCGGACTGGTCACATTAATATGGTAACCGCCAGATGCATAATCCATGGTGCTGTTGGTAGTCTGATGCGCAACCCAACCGCCTTTGGGGTCAGCAAGGGAATTCTGGTAGAGGATAGTGCCGCCAGCCGAGTTGGTCACAGCTGCAGTGGGGACCAATGTTGTGGTGCTGCACGCCATAATTAGTAAACCAATGATGGCAGGCGTGATAATAAGCTTTTTTCTCATCTTTCCTCCTTGGAAATAACGGAGATATTAAGAGATATTTCAGCAATATACTCTATGTAGACTATTTTACAGTATAAAAAACAACTCAACAATTAATTAACAACCTCAAAATGATTTTTTTCGTCCAGGCGCAAGCAGGTCCACCATAATTTCTTTCCCCGGGGGTGTTCGCCAAAGCAGTCTTGACAAGGACCCGGACGCAGATAGAATTATCACCACTTCCGAGTATATCCAATTACGATGAATAACAAACCTGACCTAACTTCCGAGATGCTCGAATCCATCCGGCGTGCCCTGGCAGAAGATATCGGCACCGGCGATGTCACTACCGATAGCATTTTTCCCGCAGATGTGAAAATGCATGGTCAGATCATTGCCAAACAGGATGGGATCATCGCCGGGTTGGATGTGGCACAGGCAGTCTACTTATCACTGGATGATGGGGTGGAATTCAATCAAGAGGTTAAGGAAGGCGCGCATGTGAAGAACCGCCAAGTACTGGCATTTGTTTCAGGCCTGGCCCGCAGCCTGTTGACCGGCGAGCGGACTGCACTTAATTTCGTCGGCCGCATGTCTGGAATTGCCACCTTGACGCACAAATTTGTTGAGGCAGTTGAGGGTACCAAAGCGGTCATCCTCGACACAAGGAAAACGTCCCCGGGTCTGCGGATGATCGATAAACTGGCTGTCAAGCGAGGGGGCGGCCAGAATCATCGATTTGGGCTGTACGACATGATCCTGATCAAGGATAACCACATCGACCAGGCTGGGTCCATCTCGGAAGCCGTGAGGCGCGCCCGCTCCACCCAAACCGGGATTGAAATGGAAGTGGAAGCTCGCACCTTGGACGACGTGCGTGAAGCACTTGGTATGAAGGTTGAACGTGTCCTGCTCGATAATATGCCGGTGGAAATGATGGCCGAGGCGGTGAAAATAAACAAGGGTCGTGCCAAACTTGAAGCCAGCGGCAATGTCTCGATGGCAACCATCCGCCAGATCGCCGTTACGGGTGTAGACTATATTTCCATTGGTGCTTTGACCCATTCACCAAAGGTATTCGATGTGTCATTCGATTATTTAACCTGACCAGGCGCACGAAATTGCAGGCCGGCTTTTTCCTGCTTGCAAACCTGTGTGCTTGATTGATCGCAGAGGCAAGAATGAATTCACAGGAAATGTATGAAAAAATGAAGGCCAAACTCGAGCGCGTTGTACCCGATGTGGAGTTGCACTTCAAAGCGGAGATCGCGGTCGAAATCGAGGAATTAAAAGAAACAGCGCAACGCCGTCATCCTGGGGCACAACTACATGGAACCCGCCCTATTCCACTCGATACCGGATTTCACCGGCGATTCGCTTGACCTGAGCCGTAAAGCTGCCCGTACCGATAAGGACGTTATCGTTTTTTGCGGGGTTCGCTTCATGGCGGAGACAGCCAAGATCTTGAACCCATCCAAAACCGTGCTTTTACCTTCTGCCAAAGCAGGTTGCTCGCTGGCTGCCAGCATCACAGCAGATGATGTGCGCGCACTCAAGAATAAATTTCCGGGTGTGCCGGTCGTGACCTACGTCAATACCTATGCCGATGTCAAAGCCGAGTCGGATATATGCTGCACATCGAGCAATGCTATCGCAGTAGTGGAATCGCTTCATACCCAGGCAGTCATCTTCCTGCCGGATGAATATTTGGCGAAAAATGTTGCCCGTGAGACCGGGAAACACATCATTTTTCCATCCGTTTCAGGCGGGAAAACAGATCCGGACGATGGTCTTGACTACCAGTTGATCGGCTGGCGCGGCCGATGCGAGGTCCATGAAAAGTTTACCGTGAAGGATATAGAAACGGTGCGCGCCCAGTTTCCCGATGTCGCAATCCTGGCACACCCGGAGTGCAGTCCCGAGGTCACAGCCGCAGCGGACTTTTCGGGTTCGACCAATGCGATGATCCGCTATGTACAGGAATCCCAGGCGCCTCACTACCTGTTGCTGACCGAGTGTGCCATGGGAGATAATATCGCCGCGGCCAACCCGCAAAAGGATATGCTGCGGTTATGTATGGTTCGCTGTCCACACATGAATATGATCACCATGGAAGATACACGGGATGCCTTGAAATTCAACCAGTACGTAATTGAAATACCGGAAGAAATTCGGATCAAGGCATACCGAGCCGTGGAAAGAATGATCCAGATCGGTTAATCGTGAAAACGAACATTTATCTTCATCCAATCGACCTATGAAAATTACCGACGTATTGATCATTGGCTCAGGGATCGCCGGGGCGACGGCTGCGCTTAAACTGGCGGAAAATCCACACCGGCGAATCATCCTGATAACCCGGGCTGCGGACCCGCATGAATCGAACTCACGTTACGCCCAAGGAGGATCATTGGGCGGGGTGTGGACGATAATGCGGATTTGTTAGTGGCAGATATACTGGCTGCCGGTGCCGGCGCTTCACTTCCATCGGCAGCACGGATCCTGGCTGAAGAGGGACCTGATCTACTGCAACAGATCCTTGTCAAGCTGGGGGGGATCAACTTCGACCACAATGAAGATGGTGAAATCGAGTATGGACAGGAAGGCGCACATTCACGCCGCCGCATTCTTCACGTGGGGGACGGCACGGGGAACGCGATCATGACAGGGCTGATCGGCGTTTTGAAAAACTATCCCAATGTGGAATTATTAACGGAAGCCACAGCAGTGGACCTAATCACGTACCCGCACCATTCGCCCAATCCACTGGCAGCCTATGATCCGATTTCCTGCCATGGAGCATACGTATTCGACAATAAAGGGAAATCGATCCACCGAACTTTGGCTGCTTATACCATTCTTGCTACCGGTGGTATTGGACGAATTTTCCGAAATACCACCAATCCACCGGGCGCACGCGGGGATGGACTGGCGATGGCCAGCCGGGCCGGGGCAAGGATCGTGAATGCCGAATACATACAATTCCACCCAACAGCCCTCTCCGTGCCCGGGGCGGAAGGTTTTCTTATTAGCGAAGCCGTTCGAGGCGAAGGTGGTGTTCTGCTTACACCCGATGGTCGTCCATTCATGGAAAACTATTCTGCCGAATGGAAGGATTTAGCTCCAAGAGATGTGGTTGCCCGTGCAATCCATACTGAGATGGAAACTCACGGCTATTCCCATGTCATGCTGGATGTAGCATCACACATGACAGCAGTAAAAATAAAACATCGTTTCCCTAATATTTATGCGGAATGTAAACGGGTGGGTGTTGACATTACCCGCGAGCCCATCCCAGTGGTACCTGCGGCTCATTATTTTTGCGGTGGGGTGGCTGTAGACGAATGGGGAAGAACCAGTATTCAAAACCTATACGCGATCGGCGAAGTATCCTGTACGGGACTGCATGGGGCAAATCGCCTGGCTTCCACTTCCCTGCTGGAGGGTCTTGTCTGGGGGAACCGGTCTGGAAATGATATCAACTCTCGGTTATCTTTGGACCATAAACCACTGATCCCAGGCCGGGACGATATCCCCGCCTGGGATGAATCCGGATTGACAAAAGATTCCGACCCGGCTTTGATTCAAGGAGATATGCAAACCATCCAGAACATCATGTGGCACTACGTGGGTTTAATGCCGATCAGGTGAGCTGCTCTCGCGTGCGATCCGAGAATTGCGCCACCTGCAGAACGAGACCGAGACTTTCTATCGCAGGACGAAGCTGAGCGATGGACTGATCGGACTTCGAAATGCTGTCGAGGTGGCGTTAATCGTTGCCCAGGCAGCCCGCCATAATCGTCAAAGTCGGGGTTGTCATTACCGGGTTGATTCTGTAGCGGGCGGAGACAGGCTTTTGTAATCATCGATGATTCCGATATAGCAAAAGCTGCCTTGCGGATCGCAAGGCAGCTTTTTTTATTCTACGTGGAGGATTTACCAACCCTTAATCAGAATTCGATTCAATTTCCTTCATTTCTCCAGTGCTGGTGAAGATGGTGCGTTCGCATATATTGGTCACCCGGTCGGCAACGCGCTCGAGATTATGTGCCGCCCATAACAACCAATTCGCCCGTTCGATGGTCTTCGGATCCTGGATGACAAACATCATCAGTTCATGATAAACCTGCTGGTATAGTCCATCCACCTCATCATCCCGGTTTGGAATTTCACGGGCTGTTTCCACATCTTCATTTATAAACGCTGTCAATGCCCGGTGGAGCATTTCAGTGCTGATCTGGGCCATGCGCGGGATATCGATCAAGGGTTTTAGCAAAGGCTGATCACCCATGCGAATATTAACCGTAGCGATCCCCTTGGCATAATCTCCCATGCGCTCCAGTTCACCGCTAATTTCAAGAATCGATGCCAAAAGACGCAAGTCGTGCGCCATGGGCTGCTGGGTTGCGATCGCGATCATTACCTGCTCTTCAATACTGTAGCGTTTGGCGTTGACCTGCAAGTCTGTTTCCTTAATACGTAAAGAAGCCGGGACATCCCGTTTTTTAAGTGCTTCAACCGATCCAAGGATCTGTTGCTCCACCATGCTTCCCAATAGAAGCATCTCATCCTTCAACTTCTGAATCTCGGTTTCAAATGTTTTACGAACCGGAGGCCTCATCTTTTGTCCCTGACCATTCGTTTTATCCATCAAGCACTCCTTCCTAACCAAACCGTCCGGTTACATAATCTTCGGTACGCTTGTCTTTTGGACGGGTAAAGATGACATTTGTTTGATTATATTCAATCAGCCGACCGGCACGCCCCTCGTCGATCATCATCATGCCAGTAAAATCCGAGACTTCGCGCTGCCTGCTGCATATTATGCGTGACAATGATAATGGTGTAATTCTTTTTTAACTCCTGCATCAATTCCTCGATTCGCAGCGTGGAGATCGGGTCAAGCGCTGATGCAGGCTCGTCCATGAGAATTACCTCCGGTTCGACCGCCAGAGCACGAGCGATGCACAATCGCTGCTGCTGCCCACCGGAGATGGACAGGCCGGATTGATGCAATTTGTCCTTAATCTCATCCCACAACGCGGCGGATTTCAGACTGGTTTCGACGATCTCATCCAGATCACCACGACGGTGTATGCCATAAAGGCGCGGCCCATAGGCGACATTTTCGTAAATGGACTTGGGGAAAGGATTTGGACGCTGGAAGACCATCCCAACCCGGCGGCGAACGGACACTACATCCACGTTGGGTGCAAGGACATCCGCCCCATCCAGGATGATCTCACCTTCCATCCGACATCCAGGGGTCAGGTCGTTCATCCGGTTGAAGGAACGCAGCAGGGTGGATTTTCCGCAGCCGGAAGGTCCGATGATGGCGGTAATTTTCTTATCCTGTATATTAAGAAAAATATCCTTCAAGGCACGGAACTTCGCATAATATACTGACAGGTTCTTAACATCCACTTTGGTCAACGTATCTACGGTTGAGGGTGGTTGAAAAACTGTTTCGGCAATTTCCATAGCCATGGACTAACCTTTCATTTTCCGGGTGCGATTTTGAATCCACACCCGAACGGTTACATTAACGATCAGGACAATAAGCATTAATACCAATGCTACAGACCAGGCCAATTCCACGCGCTCCGGGTACGGCTGCTGGGCATATTTCCACAACGAAAGTGGCAGAGAATCAACCGGCTGGTTGATAATGCGCCCAATGATCTGGAAAATGGACTGGTGACCCTGGACACCGCCGGTGACGATCTGTCCGATATCAAAGCGTTCGTTCCCAAGGGCGGTCATCAGCAACGGAGCAGTCTCACCTGCCGCCCGGGCAAGTGCAAGTAAAAATCCAGTGATGATCCCATTGGCCGCGGCTGGGAAGAGCACCGACAGCGAGGTCTTCCATTCAGCCGCACCAAGGCCAAGCGAAGCTTCCCGCAAAGTGGATGGCACCAGTTTGAGCATTTCTTCAGTCGTCCGGATGATGGTTGGAAGCATCAGTATAGCTAATGCAGCTCCGCCTGCCAATGCAGAATAATGCCTGCTTGGTACAACCAGAATAATGAAAGCAAACAAACCGACGACGATGGATGGAACTCCTGAGAGTACATCTGTTCCGAAGCGCAAGGCTATACCGAGTGGGGTGTTTGGGTAACGCGATGCATAGAAAGCTGCCAGCACACCGGGAGGGATGGAAAAGAGAGCTGACAGGATTGTGATAACAAGGGTACCTTCGATTGCCGAACGTACGCCGCCACCAGCCACCCCCAGTGGTGTAGGCATATGCAAAAAGAAGTCCAGGTTAATACTCTTGCCCCCTCGGATGACCACATAGCCGATGATCCAGAACAACGGTATAAGGGCAATAAGTGTGACACCAACGGTAAGGGACAGCATGACTGCATTCGTGGCCTTTCGCCGGCGGGCTCGGGTCACACGATTGCGGTTCATCAACTCAGAGAAAAGGCTCATGCGCGTACTTCTTGCGGAGTTTTACGGGCAACCCGCCAGACCAGGAAACGGGCGATAATATTCAATAACAATGTAATGATAAATAGGATCAAACCGATCTCGATCAATGCATCCGTGTGCAATTGGGAGACAGAATCATTAAATTCATTGGCGATGATACTTGCCATTGTGTAGCCTGGGCTAAGCAAAGATGCACCCCCTCCGATGCTGTTACCAATGACCATGGTAACAGCCATTGTTTCCCCCAAGGCGCGGCCTAATCCGAGGATCACTGCTCCCAGGATCCCGGATAAGCCAAATGGGATGAGCACTTGCCAGATGGTTTCCCAATCCGTAGCCCCCAGTGATTTGGCAGCTTCGCGTTGAGCGTTGGGAATAGCCAGGAAAACGTCGCGGGTTACGGCTGCAATGGTGGGCGTGATCATAATGGTCAGGATCAAGCTGGCAGCGAGTCGGGATGATCCACTGGCGGGAATCGGGCCAAGAAACAGGCTGCCCAGGATCGGCACATGCCCAAGAGTATTGCCCAGGAAATACTCCCATGGGTGTAACGACTTTGGGTAAAAACACAAAAATCCCCCACAATCCATAGACAACACTGGGAATGGCTGCCAGCAATTCAACCATCCAAGTCAGCGGTGTGCGTAACCAGGACGGGCAAAGCTCAGCCAGAAAGATCGCGATCCCAATCCCAATGGGTAGTGCAAAAAGGATGGCAAATAATGAAGTCAAAAGCGTGCCGTATAAGAACGGCCAAGCTTGAAAATGATCGTTGACCGGATCCCAATTTGGGGTGGAACTGGGGGTCAGGAAAGATAAGCCAAAAGCAGAGCGTGCCGGTGCGGATCTGACCCACAGTAATCCACCGATGGCGAGCATTAGGACGATCACAAAAGCGGAGATGACGATGAGAAGTCCCTGCCAGGGGCGATCACCATAATGGAGCGCCTTGCGTACGCTGGCGATCCACTTAGTTTCAGAACGAGGTTTTGCTTGTTTCAACATAGAGTGATTGGCTTCTCCGTATGAAAGTCACGGATATTTCTTCGGTAGCTGCATGGCCTGAGGAGTACAGATTAAGATGAATTGTATTCGCGAATTTAAAATTTCATGTGGAGAGTCTCCATCTGGAGGCTCCCCACCTTTGGAAGGCAGTGCATTTCGAGGACTGATCTTAATACCGGCTGGCTGTTGCAGGTAACCTCGGCAAGTTTAGCAAGGACCAGAGTACGAACTGCATCCGGTAACACCGAGTAACCGAGAGTAGTCGCACCACTTTGAGCGGTTGGGTCAGTCTGGGCCCACTTCAGGAACTCAAGTAGTTTCTGAGCCTTGACGCAATCGGTCATGGAGCTGGTATGCAGGATGATATAGGTATATCCCGTGATCGGCCAAGAGCCATCACCATTACCATCGACGATCGTGGCTGTCAATTTTACCGGGTCGACAACGCTTGCGAAATCAATCATATCAGCCTGAACTGATGCACCATTGGCTGTGACGGTTTTACCGGCTTTGTTGACCATCTGCGCTGCATTCATGTTATTGGAGAGTGCGTATGCAAGCTCGACGTAGCCGATGGAGTTAGGTGTATTGATGACCTGGGCAGCCACACCCGCATTTCCCCGGCCTCCCAAGCCTGCACCAGGCCACTGAACGGATTGGGCACCACCAGCAGTCCAGTCGGAGCTAAACGAGGTCAGCGCCTTGGTGAACACCTCGGTCGTACCGGAACCATCCGAGCGATGAACGGTCGTGATCGCAGCCGCAGGCAGATAATCTGCCAGCCCAGGATTGAGGGCGATGATGGCAGGATCATTCCACATGGAGATCTTGCCATCATAGATATCCACCAGTGTTTGCCTGCCAAGGATCAACTTGGGTAGCGTGATAGCAGTTGCTCCGGCAGCCGGGGTTGGAACTGGCTTGAAAGCGATGTTGTAAACCGGTACCACCGCACCTGCAACCATGGGATACATCTGAAGGTCTTTGCCGTCTGTATATTGCTGATCACTCAAAAGCGAGTCGGACCCTGCGAAATCGACTGTGTTGTTGAGGATGGCGGTCTTGCCGGCACCGGAGCCAACACCGGTGTAATTGATCACCACTGATTGATCAACAAACTGGTAGGCGTACGTCCACTGGGTATAAAGCGGCAGGGGAAACGTGGCACCGGACCCGGTGACCTGAACTGAACCAGCCGGGAGGGGAGTGGACATAGCCTCAATCGGTATGGGAGTAGATCCTGTCCCATCACTGGTGCTGATCGGGGCAATCGGAGTTGGGGTGGAACTTGTTCCGCAGGCGCTGAGTATAAGTGCAGCAACCATAAGGGCGGTAAAGGATACAAATAAATTTTTCGACATTTTCTTTTCTCCTGTAGTATTCATGCCGGTATAATATCAGCACGTGTTTAACCCCCAACGAACAAATGTTTAACGTTTGGTTAACGATTCCTCCTGCCGGTATGTGTCTAAATTTAATGTGGGGGGTTAAAGCGAGTACCCGCCAGACTTCCCGGCGGATATGTTATTCTATTAAGATGGAAAAAACTTTGGTTCTTGTCAGGTTTTTATTGGTATGTTGAAATAGAAAGTGCTGCCCTCGCCTTCCACGCTTTCTGCCCAGATCTTTCCGCCGTGTGCCTCCACGATGTGCCTGGCTATCGAAAGACCCAGGCCTGTCCCGCCACTCGAGCGGGCCCGGTCGGCTTTGTAAAAACGCTCGAAGATGCGTTCCAGGTCGTCGGCTGGAATGCCAACGCCTGTATCCTTGACAGCGAAGCAGACCGCATCATCCACCGCCCGGGCGGATAAAACAATTTCTCCTCCGGGTTGTGTGAATTTGACGGCATTATGGATGAGATTGACGAGTACTTGTTCCAGCCGTGTCGGATCAACGCGTGCAGCCAACGGAACCGATGATGAATCCAGCCGGATCACCAACCCGGCCCGTTCGACTTGTGCCCGCATACGATCGGCTGCGGATAGAAGGAGTCCTTCAGCCATGATCTCCTTCATCTCCAATGGGACCTGACCGGATTCAATGCGGGTCAATTCGAGCAGTTCCTGGGTCATCTGTGCCAGTGCATCCACTTCGGTTTCGATCCTCCCAAGGAACTTCCGGGCAGCCTGGGGATCATCCATTGCACCATCACACAGGGTTTCGGTTAACGCTTTGAGAGATGCCAGGGGTGTACGGAGTTCATGCGAAACATTGGATATAAAATCGCGCCGGATGGTCTCCAGGCGGCGGATGCGAGTCAGGTTTTGCACCAGCAAAAGGCTCCCGCCGGTGTCTTCATCAGGCAGGACAACCAACTGCAGGAATTGCTTTTGGGTGGGAATTTCCAATGATTCATCCTGGGGTTCACCGGTCGCGCGGCTGCGCTGCCAGGCCTCCACCAATTTATGGTTCCGCAGTACTTCCACCACCGTCCGACCTACGGCATCCTTTATATCAAACAGCTTCTCTGCAGCGGGGTTTGTAAACAGGATCCTTCCATCCCCATCCGCAATTAGAACACCATCGGTCATGCGTTCCAATACAGCAGCCAGCTTTGCCCGCTCGATATCCATATTCGATAGCCGGGTTTGTTGCTGGTGATCCAGGAACTTGATCGCGGCGGAGAGTTCATCCAAGCCTTTCACATCACCTTCCAGACCAGAAACGGGAAGGTTTTCATCGGCGGCTTTTCGAATGGATTCGGAAAACCGATCTAATCTGCGGCGAAAGGCAATATTGCTCCAGATCATCGCAACCAGAACGATGACTAATGCGGCAATTAAAGTGAAAATGAACCAGTTCATATTGGACGGTGGAAATATTTGAATGTAAACCGGACCGCGGTATTTGCCATCAACCAGCCACTTACCAGGAGTACCAGGCCGCCGATCCCGATCAAACCCAAGATCATCCCTGGCGTTACCTCAAACCCCAAGCCAAGCATCCCCTGCAGGTCGCTGGCGGTTGATTCGCTCAATAAAGCGATGGTAGCTGAGGCAATGCAAACCAGCAGAAGCACGGCTGTACAAAACCAGGCTGTTCGACGAGCTGTACTATGAGCCCGGTAGATGTCGGCGTTTTCCGCTGCGAGGATACTGCCGATTACCAAGCCCGCGGGGAGTGATAGGAAAGCATTGAGGACCGGTACTCCCATGGAGAAGCCAAAGAAAACGATGGAGTAAAACAAGTAGACAACCGACCAGAATGCCATTCCCAGTTTATCGAATCGGTCAATCAGCCTTTTCAGGATAAAGATGTCTATCAGGACGCCCAGGAGAAAACCCCCAATCGCTCCATATGGTATCCATTTTTCTGGTATGAATTCATAGCTTCCCCACCAGCCGAGCAGGAAAAAGGCCACCGGTGCAGGTGGTGCCAGTAAAACTCCAATAATGAATCGCTCGATTTTGGTTTTCATGCCTGAATTTTGCTCTATCGGAACTATCAGGTGCTTTCTTTCTCTCTCCATTACCCTTCAAACCGGTAACCGCCGCCCCGTACGGTAACGATCCGTTCCGGATTGGATGCATCTTTTTCGATTTTTTGCCGCAACCAGCGAACGTGTACGTCCACGGTCCGGCTGTCGCCAATGTAATCCCAACCCCAAACACGTTCCAGGATAAATTCACGACTAAGCATTTGGCCTTTATGCTCGCCAAAAAAGAGCAGCAGGTCATATTCCTGCGGCTTGAGAGCAATGACCTTGCCATCCAGCAGAACTTCCCGACGGGTCTGGTTGAGGACGAGGTCGCCGAAGGTCAGCGTTTCTCGAGCGGTTGGAGTCTCATCGCTTCTGGATTTTTGGAGTTCTTCGCGAACCATTTGTGTGCGGCGTAATTGGGCTTTGACACGCGCCAGGAATTCCCGCATTGAGAATGGTTTGGTCAAGTAGTCGTCCGCGCCAACCTCCAGACCAACGACACGATCGATCTCATCATCGCGAGCGGTCAGCATCAAAATAGGAGTGGACATTTCCTTGCGCAGGATCTTACAGACCTCAAAGCCATCAATTTCAGGGAGCATGATATCCAGCACAATAATATCTGGTTTTAAACGACGAGCCGCCTCGACGGCTGATCGACCGTCCCCGGCAGCTTGAACAATAAACCCCTGTTTCTCCAGGTTATAAACCAGTGTTTCCTGGAGCGAAAGTTCATCCTCGACGACTAAAACAGATTCCGCCATGCACATATATTATCATAATGTCGGCACCTTCTCTGCGGTGGATATTGTGCCCATGGCAGTAACGGAAATTGGTTGATGTTCATAGATCATTTTTTCGATCAACGTCGTTGCGGGAAGGATCAACTGTTGCATGTCCTGGCGAAAATCGGATTGCAGCGAAACGATATAAACGAATTCCTGCTGATCTTCCGAAGGAGCCAATAGCGCACTAGTTATCTTCCATCCATTTTCGAGGAGCATGTACAGAAGTAATGGGCTGGGTATATAGGTCGCCCAACCTTGTTCGTGGTCCGTACTAGAATTCTGTTGTCCTAATATTTTTGACGTAGTTATCATCTTTAAATCCTTTCTACTTATAAAACTATCTCACGGATAAGTATTAATCCATTACCATAATAAACCCTGTAGATTGTCATCTTTTTAATGGCAGGTTAAGATTGTGTAAAACTATTCTAGAGGTTCCCGGTTTAAAATTTAAGCACGTCCGTCAATTGACTTTTGGCATATCGTCAAATGATTGTCGCTAGCCCTGTGCCGTATTTATAGCGGGTACGCAGGCTTATAAAAACATCTTGATTATTCGCGGGTAGTCCTGGCTACTTTAATTCCACTTCCGTCCGCACCACACCAGCCCGATCGTGATGCGCCATCAACTTCACCATACCACCCTGTGGTGCTTTCACCACCCATTCGACCTTCAGGCGGTCATCTGAGCCTCCTTCAAAGGAATCTGCGAAGCCAGATTTATACGCCCGCCCTTCCAATTGAACCAATTCCTCGCGTTGCTTTCCGGACTGCAAGGAGGCACCTGCCGACAGTTCGATCTCACAGATGACCCCACGGGTAACCTTCTTCTCAACTGCCTTCTTGGTCACATAACTGGGCAGCCAACCGGTATTCTCAACCACCAACCTGACACGGTATGTGCCGGCTCCGAGAGCAATCGTGCTTACTTCACGCAAGGAAAGTTTCGGCGAGATCAGCGTATGCCAGATGATCCAATCCGGGAAATGTTTGATCTCATTCTCCAGGAAAGCCACTGGTGGGTTTACCCAGTAATTCTGGGCATCCCAGCCACCCAATTCGACCTTTCCCAATTGTGGATGATCAAATGGACGCCAATCCTGGTACCCGCTACCCTTCAGATTGTCATCATTCCATTTCATCAATTTGAGGTCGTCTTCCAGCGGGTGCTCACGGAACCAATCTATGAACTTGTAATCCTTGATTCCAGCCTGCCGCATCGGACTCCAGATCTCCACTGTCCAGGCGAACAGACCACGGTGTTCATACATCCAGGAGTCGAAGGCACCCGAGGTGACTGTTTTTGGATGGTAACGGAAATCGTGAAAACAGGAGATATTCGGATAACCGGTCAACTCGGTCCCCTTTGCACCAATTTTCTTATATGTCCAAAGGTCTTCGGCAGGGAACTCGTCATCTGACCGATCATCGTATGGTCGCAAGAGAACACCGCTGTAAGTGTGGAAGGTGACAACACCGGTAAGATTTGGATGCCTGACAATAAAATCCACGATATTTCGGGCTTCGGGTTCGCTGGTCGGGTATGGACCCGCACCAGCTTGCTCATTTTCCTGCCGCCAACCGAATGGGAAGTTGCGGTTCAAGTCCAAGCCTTCCTTTGGTCCCCTGGGTAGGATCGTGACACCATCGAAATTCCGCAAGAAACCTTCTGGCAGAAGACGGTAATACACCCCGCCGGAGTCGACCGGGTCCCGGCGGATCATGAGGCGAGGATCACCAGGATGGACTTTCCAGGCGCCGTTCGGATCAGGGGTCCGCATGGTCAGGATCCGCCCGTCACCGTCGATATCCTCTTGCAGCAAACCTTCGACTGGCTCTTCATCATACGGATATGGGCGGGTGTTCGAACGGACTATCTTCGGTTTATCTGCCAGTGCCCACTCCGCCCCATCCGGGTTGACCCGCGGTACGATATAAATGGCGCGCGAATCCAGGCATTCCGTTACCGTTTTGTCCTTCCCAAAACGGTTGACCAGGGAATGAATGAGATACAATGCTGCAGAAGAGCCAGCCACTTCTGATGCGTGCAAGTTACCATCCACCCATAAGGCGGGTTTATCGGTATCTGGACCGGTTGCTGCATTGGTGACGGTGATCAGCCATACATCCCGTTGCTCGTAACTCTTACCTATCAATTCGATCTTGATCAAGTTGGGATATTCCGTCGCATATTCATGTAGCAGACGGGTAAGGTCGTCGTAGCGGTAATATCGATCAAAGGAGGCAATTGGCATAAGATCATCCTTTTTTTATTCAACTCGATTGGAGTTCGCTAAGTTAAATTCAGGGACTGACTTATGTATTTTATAAAAAATAATTATCTTTGTTTACTTATCATTACTGCTGCCAGTACCAAGGCGACTAGTCCGCCCAAGTCAAATTCGACGAAACGCAGGATGGACGAATGCAATAAAGCATTCCCGACTGGCACCGTGAAAAGGATCGCACTTTCTCCGACTAACCCGACAGTCTGCATTGCCAGTGCTTCAAAAAGAGATCGCCGGTACCGACGCGGTTCTGATAAGGCTACCAGATAGGGAATGTTCCACATTATGAACAGCACTGCAATGCCTCGCAGAGCTGCTGTACCTGGTATGCCGCTTAATTCAAAGCCTGGAGAGTATGCTTCCGGGTGAAGTAAAAAAGCCACTGCGGCTTGTAAATTAAAAAAAACGACCAGGGCAATCAGAAGACGCGCAACCCACAGGCTTGCATCTACTCGCTGCCTCACCTTGCCATCCTTTCGAAAATCCCGGACAGTTTATCGGCTATTTGAACACGACTAAAGTGTTCTTCGAGATATTTCCGCCCCGCCCTGCCCATGCGTTTTGACCTTTCCCTGTCCGCTGACAATGACAGTATCGCTTCAGCCAGAGCGTTGGGATCCCCGGGTTTTACGAAAACTCCACATCCTGCCGCCTCGATCACTTCTTTAATGGCTCCATCAATCGCAAGCACGATGGGGCGCCCGGCAGCCATGTAATCAAAGACCTTGTTGGGATAGGTTGTTTTATATTCTTCAATCGGTTTGAGAATGGCGAGACAGGCGTTTGCACCAGCAAGCGCCCTGCCCATCCCTGTTTTCGGGATGGGAGGGCAGGAACAGCACATTTGTTAACCCCATTTTGGCAGCTCGCTCCTGGAGCATGACCTTATCCTTACCATCCCCGATAAATATAACCATTATTCCGGAATCGGTTGATCGATCCTGCAGGATCCTGGCGGCTTCGAGCACCACCCCAAGATCGTTCGACAATCCATGTGCCCCGGCATAGATGACAACAAATTTATCTTCCAGATGGTTGGCAGCGCGAAAGGCTTCGCCATTATCCAACGGCGCGAACATTTCCGGATCTGCTCCATTCGGGACGAGCTCTACCAGCCTGGCTCCCCTTTCAGTCACATGCGCCACAAATCCCGGGCTGTTAACCATTACCAGGTCAGCCCTGCGGTTAAGGAATCGTTCAAGCCAGAGGGAAAGATTGATAAGCGCACGGTTTTTCAATACTCCAATCGCAATGGCGAATGTCGGCCACAAGTCGCGCACTTCAAGAATGAATGGCACCCTTTTGAATCGAGCCAATAACCAGGCGGTGACACCCTGGAAAATGGGTGGTGAGGTCCCCCAGACCAGGTCGACGTTTTTGACGCCAAGGCCGATGAAATACGATGAGAACATAAAGGAGATGAAAGCCAGGATTCGCTGAACAAAGGATTTGTGCAAGAAAAGTGTTGTGTGTGTACGAAGGATCACAACACTTCCATCCTCTTCCTTTTTTTCATTTGAAGTTTCCTGGGACGTGGAACGAAGCCCGGTTAGATAGCTGACCGGTGAAGCGATCACTGTCACCTTGTGACCCCGCTCGGCCAGGGCTCGGGCGAACTCATGGTGACGAGTGCCTCCGGGTTCATCGAGTGCTGCAAATGCCTGGTGAATCAGGAGTATGTGCATTATTTGGATCCGGTGATGATGATCGGCTTATCCGGCCATCCGTCTGTAACAAAGCGGGTGACCAATTCAGCCAGCTCGGACGGCAGGACTGGTTCCTTGAGCAGATCGGGCACAGCCATCCAAACGGGTAAATAACTACCTCGTTCAAGGTTGGGAGTGGATAGCTCATCACCCTTGCCTGTCCCGAAGGTACCACCGATGGATTCAACCAGGTAGTAATATTGCATTTTTCCCATCCAAACCATGAGTGCCACCCATGACTTTATGACTACCTGTAAACCAAGTTCTTCAAAGGTCTCGCGAACTGCAGCTGCCTGCGGGGATTCGCCCTCTTCGATATGACCACCCGGGAAAGTGAAATAGTGCAGGTTTGCCCGATGCCGTTCTATCAACGCAATTTTATTATCTTGAATGAGGATGACTGCCGCTCGATAACTCATCAGTAAGGACGCCTTTATAAAAATCGTACATTACTTCGGAAAGATAAATTCTGTCACAAAATTGGCGCAACCGGGCGTTGCCTGTGTCATGGATAAAGACAGCGCCGGCATTCTGATTCCATACGTCGGGGAGAACCAACCATCCACCTGGGACGGTTCAACGATGCCATATACGCATACCCCGGAGCGGACCAATCCGATTTTCAATTTATCCTCATCGGTCATTCCGGTCGTCCGATCAGATTTAATCCTTACACTGGCCCAACCTTCAGGGGAATGCAGGCGCAGTTCACACCCGTTCACCTTGGTATTCAAAGGCAAGGGAACCAGTTCCCACTCCCAGTCCGGAAGGAGCCAATGCAGTCGGAAAACAGGCGGGGAATCCTGCTGCCGTGATGTCTTCTGGATTAACCGGTTTCGCGATGTCTGCCGTTCTGCCATGTTGTGTCCATTCAAGTGAAATATTGATGGCACAACCAGTAATTCATCCTCAATTTTCCAACTCCCATCTGCGAATGCAGTGACCGTACGCGTGTGCCTGATTCTTCGGATTGCGATAAGCATGATAATGGGCAGAGTAGCATTGTAGAACTTCCAGTCCACCTCCGATAGCATTGTCGCGATAAGCATCGAACCAATCCACGTACAGGAATCGACCCGCGCGAGTGAATTGGTCATGATTGTTCAAGGTTACCGTATTATGCACACGGGCGGCGGTCATGCGATTATCCCAGGGTGGGGCAGCGTTGTAGAGATAAGTCCCGGCATCACGAGCGATGTTGATACCGTGCCACCACAGGTCCACGTGTAACTGGTCAGCATGGGAGGGACGCGAACCGAACTGCGCCGTCCGCAGATAGGCCCAGGAGTCCCTGCCGTAGATCTGATCGCCAATGTAGCGCGGTAGTTGAATGTACTTCCTTGACTCCGACGGGATCCCGAACCAGGCAGACATCTCATCCCAGGGTCCGCGCGGCAGGTCATAATTCAGAAAAGCCCTAGCCGAAGCATGCAGCACCGGCCGATAATCTTCGAACGGGCAGGTGGTCAGCGGGAAGATATAGGCGCCATCATTTGCCCCAAGGTTTGGAGTTCTGCCTGAAATCGGATCGAGTAAAGCCAATAACCAGTGGGTAGCCCTCGCGATCGCCTCGCCTGTATTACGCGGCCAACGAGTGGAATTCATCTCCGCCGATATTTGGCTCGCCTGACCGGTGAACCGGATCATTGCATCCACCCAGAGAACGATCTGAAGCATCAAGCGCTGGTAATTTGTGCTGTGCTGGGTATATTCCCCGTACCCATCGATCTGGGAACAGTATCCCAATATTGAGCCACTTCCAGCCCATACTTGACCAGCGAGAGGCTTGTGGATGCTCTGGCAGTGCCAGGCCGGCTGTCAGGAGGCCGGCAGCTTCGCTGAGGAGGTGATTGTTTTGTTGGGAACGTGCATAGACCAAGGTGGGTGGTATTCGGTGTGCGTGTACTGCTATTGAGGCTGCCAATCGGTTTTTTCGATCAGGAGTGGATGCCGGTGCTGTTAAAAAGACCTGGGTTGCCCATACAAAGGCCATCAAACGCAAAGCAACTTCCTGCCCCGACATCCAGTTCGGACCAATATAAGGCGGGTTTGCATCGGTAAAAATATCAAAGTATTGCCAGAAAGATTGTGCATATCGATCATCATTACTGATAAGATAGGCCCGCCCCAATGCAAATGCCCAACCGAAGCGGGCTGGTTCCCAAACGAATTTAATATCTGGGATTTCCAATCGGCTCTGCGATAATGATTTTTTGCCGGTCTCATAAGCGGTCCAATGGTCAAGCTCACCCGGTATGCTAAGCTGCAGTGGAACCGGCGGACCACCAAACAACCGGACATTTCCACCACAAATTTCATTTGCTTCGGTCAGGAGGTTTTTTTGACCTTCCCCGCCCAAGAGCTGCTCAAGTTCATTCCGTTTCAGGATGGGTAAAACAGCAATTAACGGACCTGTTCTCCCTGTCGGTGGTTTCCCCGTAACCCGCCTATAATGCCCGGTTAAAAGCCCAAAACGGTAGAAAGCATTTAAAAGCACTGGCCTGATCCCCAACTTCTCGATAACTTTGTAGGTAATGACCAGGCGATTTGGACTAGACATGTTCCTCGATAAACCGGTCAATCACCGGCTGGATTGGTGGGCTGATATCCTTCGGCATGGATTTCACCGTAAACCAACTCGATGCGGTGTGTTCCCCATTCAAACGGATCTCGCCATGAAATTGGCGAACTTTGAAGATTATTGTAACGTTATACACCTCGTCGCCATTAGGGTATTTATAGTAAAGCCCAGGACCAGAAAAGACGCCGAACAGGTCCATATCGCCGACTTGCAGACCAGTTTCTTCAAGTGTCTCGCGTTTTGCCGCAGCTTCGACCTCTTCTCCCAATTCCACGGCACCGCCTGGCGGACACCAACAGCCACTATCGCTGCGTTTTAGCAACAGGAGACGGTCCTGCTCATCCACGGTCAATGTCGCCACCCCAACCATCAAAAGAGGGCTGTGCCCGATGTACTTGCGTAGATTGGCGATGTAATCCATCGATCAGTTCATATCACCGGGAGGAGTCATCCATAATTTTCTTCGGGGCTGCATTCAATGCTTGTCAAGAGAGGGACTATCAGATAAAACGATCATCCCAGGATTTTTTCGGTTTTGCCGGTCCTGAGCGACTCAACAGCGGCAAACGTGGCGCGCGTAACACCAATCAGCTGATCGTATGGGATTGGGGATTGTCCGCCTTCTTGTATGGATTTGGCAAATGCGACCCACTCACCATACCAACCTTTATCCTGGGTTTTCCTGATCGTCTTCCGTTTCCCATTCCAGACTGTTTCCAAAACTCGAAAATCTTCCAGCACTGCCACCCGCCCACCGCAGAATACCTCCACGCGTTCCTTGGGAAACGATTTATCACCGCTGGCAAGGTAATCGACTACGCCGACAGAACCATCCGGAAAGGTGAAGGTCATCGAGACATTATCCTGGTGATACTTATTGTGATCCGGCAGGGAGCAGGCATGTACTGCGCTCGGTACAGCTCCCACTAGGAATGTCAGGAAGTCCACAAAATGGCACCCTTCACCAATGATCCGCCCGCCGCCCTGGGCCGGGTCCTGTGTCCAATGATTTAGGGGAATATACCCTGCATTGATCCGGAAGTGGGCATGCAATGGCTCACTCCGCCCGGCAAGGAAACCAGCCAAGTCAAGGGCCAATGGGGCAAAACGACGGTTATACCCGACCACCAGGATATGGGAAGAAAGCATCGTGATGGATTCTTCGATATCGGTAAGTTGCTGTGGTGTGACCGCCAGGGGTTTCTCGACGAAGACGTGCTTGTGCGCCTGCAATGCCCGGATGACCAGCCCGGCATGAGAGTCGTGCCGGGTTAGTATCGCGACCGTGTTGATACTGTTGTCATCCAGTATCTGGTCGTCACCTGTGGCGGCATAGGCAAAGCCAAATTTCTGCGCTGTGTGTCTTGCATGCATTCCACCAGCAGAAGCAATGCCTACCAATTCCACGGCATTATTTTTTTTAATGGCAGGGAGTAGTGTTGCATTTGCGAACAAACCCGCCCCAAGGACACCTAATTTAACTGGACTCGCCACCGTGCTGAGTGGATGGAAATGCACTTTCGCGTTTACATTCCCCAATTCCTCTCCATAGGTCAATAAAACACCCAGATAGGGTTCTTTCCTCTTTTCCGTAATGACCTGGTAAGCTTTCGTGGCAGTCTCGATCGGAAATCGGTGCGTGATGAGCGGTTCTACCTTAATTTTCCCATCTTCAAGGAGCTTGACGATCGCCTGGAAGTTCCGTCCCTCGGTCCAGCGGATGTAGCCGCTGGGATAATCATGACCGTTTTCCTCATAGGTCGGATCATAACGACCGGGTCCGTATGAGCGTGAATTAATGAAGGAAATTTCCTTCTCGTAGTAGAGTTTTCTAGGGAACGTTAAACCAACAGCCCCGGTTGCAACGACCCGCGCCCGGTCCCTAGCAATCACACCTGCCAATTCGACCGGATCGTTGGAGGGAGTATCCGCACAGATCAGCACCGCATCGAATCCATGATTGCTGGTAAATGCCTGGGAAGTATCAACAGCCTGGTCACGCAGGACTGCTTGCATACCGAGAGAAGCCGCGAGGCTGACACGATCAGGATTGGTATCAATGCCCAACAAGCGGCACCCGGCAGCTACTGCGATCTGCCCTGCCAGTAAACCAAGTAAACCCATCCCGATGACCGCCACATACTCACCGACTTGCGGCTCCGCCAACCGGAAACCATGCAAGGCGATCGCTCCCAAAGTGGTGAAAGCCGCCGACTCAAAACCCACTCCATCCGGCAGCGGGGTGAGCAGGTTGCGGGGAACAACGTTGTACTCTGCGTGTACAGCAAAGCCACCACCTGCGCAGGCTACGCGTTGACCCACCTGGAAGCCATCCATGTCATCGCCCAGAGCAACAATCGTCCCGGCGGACGAGTATCCCAGCGCCATCGGCTGGTCCAGGCGATTGAATACTGCTTTGACAGAGGGAACAAGACCTTCTCTGCGGGCTTTATCAACTACCTGCCGGACCAGATCGGGGCGCGAGCGTGCTTTAGCGATCAGTGATTTCTCACCAAATTCAACCAGCATCCGTTCGGTACCGGCCGAAACAAGTGACGCTGCCACCCGGACAAGTGCCTGCCCGGCTTGTGGAACCGGCGTGGGTACTTCGACAACCTCGGTTTTACCATCACGCATATTCTGGAGAAGCTGTTTCATGGGGTTTTTAAGCCATTTTTCATCAAAATCAATGGATTATTAGTGAAGTATACCGCAAAGGACAAAGTAACTACCGTTGTCATTGGGGGTTTGTTTGATGATAGATGACCAACCATCCCTTATTTTCAGGAGTCCGCTGAGATGAAAGAAGAAAATTTTAAGGTCTACGGCTACCGATGGGTCATGTTATTGGTTTTTATGTTTGTTGTGGCAGTCAATCAACTGCTCTGGATCACCTTTGCATCCATTACGGGTGACGCGGTCAAATTCTATGGCGTTTCTGATTTGAGCATCGGGCTGCTTTCCATGATCTTCATGATCGTTTACATCGTAGTCTCGATCCCCGCATCATGGGTGATCGATACCTACGGCCTGCGGGTAGCGGTGGGAATTGGGGCAGCGCTGACCGGTATCTTTGGACTGATGCGTGGCCTCACAGCCTCCAATTACACGCTGGTACTGGTAGCCCAAATTGGGATCGCCATCGGTCAACCATTCATCCTTAATGCAGTGACCACCGTAGCAGCACGCTGGTTCCCAATCCGCGAACGAGGTACTGCATCCGGTCTTGGCTCGTTGGCAACCTACCTTGGCATCTTCCTAGGCTTGGCGCTCACTCCTTACCTGACTTTGCACTTTAATATCGGCGGTATGCTCATGTCTTACGGGGTTGTCTCAGTGGTTTCTGCGTTGGTCTTCTTTATATTTGCCCGGGAACGACCGGCGACACCTCCCTGCCCACCAGGGATGGAAGTACGATCGCTGGTTCTGGATGGTTTCAAGCAGATGTTCCGCCAGAGAAGTTTTATCCTCCTGTTGGCCATCTTCTTTGTCGGGCTCGGGATCTTCAATGCGGTCACCACCTGGATCGAAAATATCATCGCACCGCGCGGATTCTCCAGCACGCAAGCCGGGATCGTCGGTGGGATCATGATCGCCGGCGGTATCGTCGGCGCCCTGGTTGTCCCATCCCTCTCAGATCGTTATCGCAAGCGCGTTCCGTTTATCATCCTGGCCCTGGTCGGGGCTACAGTTGGGCTGACTGGTATTGCCTATGCAACCAGTTATTGGCTCCTCTTAACGGCATCCTTCATGCTCGGGTTCTTCCTGCTCAGCTCTGGTCCGATCGGATTCCAGTATGGGGCTGAGGTCACCCACCCAACCCCTGAGGGTACTTCCAACGGGTTGCTGATCCTGATGGGGCAAATCTCCGGGATCATCTTCATTTTCGCGATGGATGCATTTAAAGCACCCGATGGGTCGATGACCACCTCCCTGCTGGTGCTGATCGTGTTGATGGCCGCCAGCATCATCCTCGGTGCAATGCTGCGGGAGCCGAAAATATTCATCACCGAAAGCGACAAAGCGCGCGAGACGTAAACCTGTCAATTCCAATTCGTGATTGAAAACTTCCCGGGTTATTCCGGGAAGTTTTTTTATTTTATGTGAGCAGGCTTTGCCCTGACTACCGCCTGGTTGACGGCCTGTATAAAGATTTCAACCATCTTCTCCAGGTTAATCTCTTCGGCTACGATGCGATATGATTCGGCTCCCATTTTCCGCAAACGGGAAGGTTCTATGAGCGCCTCTCGAAGAATGGATGGGAGCGACTCAGGATCCGATAATTGCCAGCCGTTCTCGGGCCGGACGAGGTCATCATTCGTCCCATCACCCTGTCCCATGATAACCGGTAGCCCATAGGACATTGCTTCCTGGACAGCCAGACCACCGGTACCGGGTAGGGCGAACAAATCAGCCCGGTTGAAATACGCCGCAAGCTCAGTACCATGTTTCGCACCGGGAAATTCTGCCGAGGGGTAGATCTTTTTTGCAAGTTTTTCCAAAGCGTCACGCTCCGGACCATCACCAACAATGATCAGGCGCGGTTGAATGTCACCGGGCAGCCCCGCGCATGCGTGCAGGAGCAAGTCCACCCGCTTGCGTGCCTGCAGGCGACCAACAAAGAGCACGGTGGCTTTCCCATCTGGTTTGGCCGGGCGGATTGGTATTGGTTGGGTCGGACGGGGTGCGGTCGCGTTGGGCGCGACCGTTATCTTGTCGTTTGAAATTCCCAGTGCAGTGTATTCATCCGCTCCCCGGCGGCTATAGGTAAGGAACGCATCAAATTGGCGGATAAATGCCAAACGACGGTTTCCGCGAATACCCGCCAATATTCCTGTGAGAGCCGGTGCGCCCAACCCCCAGCCAAGGACTGGCCGCTTGCGACGTTTCATCCATCGAACCGCGCCGGGAGTTGAAAGGTAACGCGGGTTAGCCTCCATTATAAGTGCATCCGGATTCCAACCATCCAGCCAGGAAAGCAGCCCTTTTTGCCAGTACAGGGTGAATGGTCCAGCCGGTAAGTGCAAATTAGCTGCCGGAGTATGGCTGGCGGTTTTCAGCTCACCAGGCGTGATACCTTCCGTCAGGCTGGCTGATCCGGCGAAAACGCTCAGACCGCCATCACAGGCTTCAGCCAGTTTATCGAAGAAGGCTGCCCGATAAGGCGTCAGGACGCGCTGCTGTATTGCCAGTTTTCCATGGAAAGATGGTTCAGCCATTAACGACTTCCGCAAGGGCTGTGCTGATAGATGGAGGCAATATCATCATGATAGAGTTCACACCAGCTAGAAGATCCTGATAATGCTTTCAAGAGATCCAAATACTGGTTCGAGACCATTGCCAGCTTCGCGCCGGTGGCATCCAGTTGGCTTTCCCAATTGTAACTGGCGAGGGTGATGTCCCGGTACTGCTGCCACTGGGCAACCGGGAACACCTCGAAGCGGGTATCGATCCAGGTAGGTCGTTCGGGCAGGGTGAACTCGAGATAACTGGAGAAGCCGATCTCACTCCATAAAGGTCCGGGCAGATCAGGATGAGCCGCCAGCCAATCCGTCGCAGCAATGGGGGTATTCATGGTCACCGGCGGGGAAGCCGACCACCAGGTATTTCGGACACCCGGAAGCAGTAATAAAGGCACCAGTACAAAGGCCAGGCTGAGGAAGATATTGAGGAGCGGGGACCCGGGTTTGGGCTCACCAAGAAATCGCTTTTCCCAATCAGCCAATAAGCAGGCTGTCAAGACGGTCAAAATAAAAACAAACCAGATTACATAACGAACACCCCAAAACGCCATAAATCCAAAACCCAGGAACCACGCCCATTCCAAGCGGTCAAGTTTGCGGGGGGAAAGAGCCACTAGCAGGGGAAACCCCAGCAACCACAGGAAGTAAATGTTCATCTGCCAGCCCAGGTTGAGCGGGGGTCCCCATTCGCGGGAAAAGATCTGGCTCGGTGCTGCCATGAGTAAATCGTAAACGTAAGCCCAGGAGCCAAATCCGCGTGGATTAATAAATGTAGCCAGCAGGACTACCCCCGCAGCTAGTGCCAGCCCACGCCGGTCCCCACCCCCAAAGATGAGAGCCGCACCGACCAGCAAGATGAGCAGGACAAACGAACCGTGCAGGTTGACCCACAGCAGGCTGATAAGCGGTAACCACCATATAATTCTCTTCCGACCCTTATGCCAACGATACAATATGAAAAATGACAATACGAAGAGGGGACAAGCGAAGATCTGGGGACGTATGGCCCAGTTATTGCTGGTGGATAAAACAGCCGCCAGGGTCACCAGGCTTGCGCTGGCACGTCCGCATCCAAGCCAGCGGGCTGTTGTCCATATCAACGCATAACAAACAGCAATCAGGATACCGTGAACCAGGACCGCCAGGGAAAGACCACCAAGTTGATAGATCAGCCAGAAGAGCACCGCAGCACCCCAGGAATGATAGATTACCGGCATCCCAGCCTGAGTGTAAGAAAGCGTATCCACCTGCGGTATCGCTCCGAATGTCAATGTGTCGCGGCCGATCCGCATGTACCACCAATAATCCTGGGGCGTGACCGGTGATAAGAATGCAATCGCCAGGGCAATGGTTAATACCAGCCCCAGCCAAATGAGTGATGATGTCTCAATCCGTTTGGTGTTCATTTTGGTCTGGCCACAATATAAGCTTTCCAACCCAACGCTTCCAGTAAATCGACAACCGGAAAGCCGTGACGCATCCAGCAGATCTCGTACCCGGCACCGGTCAGAATAACCCAGGCAGCCTGACTGGCCGCATGTCCATGCAGTTCCATCAGCATCAACGGGCGCGCCTCACGTAAAACCCTGCGCATGCCTGGCAGCGCCAGCACTTCTCCACCCTCGATATCCATTTTGACCACCTGCGGCGGAGGGTTGCCCTGCCCATATACGAAATCATCGAGCGAAAGTCCGGGTACAGTCAGCTCTGACTGGTAACGGTCGTCCCGACCTGCGGAACCGGCAGCCTTGCCCATGCCCCCAGATTCATGGACCAGGAAGACTGCCGGACCAGACACCTCCGTTACCGCTCCGGAAAAAAACTCAGATTGGCCTCCATCCCATTAAGTTTGACGTTTTCAAGCCAACGTTGTGCATTTTCCGGGAGCGCCTCGAATGCATAAACGTGTCCATCCTTTCCTGCAACCTTCGCCAACAAGAGTGAAACATATCCGATGTTGGCACCGACATCATAAATGATCGCACCAGGTTGGACCAGTTTATGAATGGCAATCTGCAGCTCCGACTCGTATGTACCGAGCCAGTAATCTTTATCCACTTGCATATCCAGCAGGATGGTAAAACCCGCCAGGTCGCCGGCAGCTACCTTAACCTGGGTCAAACCGGTGGGAGCAGCCCGATTCAAAGCGGAGCGAACAAAACCCGCCAACGGCTTGATCTTATAGATAGTCCGCTGAATGGAAACCGGAAGGATTTTAGCGAAGAAAGCTGCCAGGGAGAGAATAAATTTACGCATGGGCGGCAAATCGTATAAACCAGGTAATGATCATCCCAACAAGACATCCACGTAGCGATCCACCATCTGGTCCAGTCCAAGGCCTGTCTCAGCCCGCTGACGCGCTGCGAACCGGAAGCGGGGCTGATCTTTGATGATCTCTATTACCGCTTCAGCCAGGGCGGGGACTGCCGGCGGATCGAGTTTCCATGGATCGCCGCCATACGGAACCAGGCGCCCAGAGTCGGCTGTGACCAGTTCTGGCAGTGCACCTGTGGCAAAGCCCGCTACAGGCAACCCGCACGCCAATGCTTCAATGACCGAATTCGGACAGGCTGCATTCAGGTCCGCGGAATAGAGCAGGTGAGCAGAACGGTCGATCGCCGGGATCCTGTCACGAGGTAACAACCCAGCCCAGATAATGGGCACCTTGCTTTTAACTTGATACGCTGCCTGCAGATCCGCTGCCACACTGCCCACCACCATCAATTCAACCGGGAATTTTTCAGAAAGTTTTCTGGCAAGGTCGATGGCGGTTACCAACCCGATCTCATAACCGCCCTGAAGGCTGCCTTCAACCAGAAGCAACCTCGTTCGATCGGTTGGTCTCTCTTGCGGACCGGTTGGGGAATATGCCCCCAGATCGACCCCATTATGGATAACCACCGTCGGGACCCATTCGGGACCATACTGCCGAATCCACCATGCTTGTACAAAATCGGATTGGTAGACGATGTGGGTGACCACGCGCGCCCGCAGCAGCGCCAACAAACGATTTCCATACTCGGCGCGTAGGAAATGACGCATGCCAGTATGTAGACGGCGGTGCAGCCAATTGATCCCATCCAGGCGTTGAACGATGCGGATACCGCGACGGCGCAGACGGAGAAGATCGAGCAGGTTGTGGGCACCACCGGTGATGAGCACTGCATCGCAGTGTGAACCGGAGGGATCATCACTGACCTGGATGCCGCGCGTCTTCAGCCCTGCGCTCAATTTAGCCTGGAAGGAGACCATCCCCCCCACGCCTTGCACCTTTGGAATCAGGCAGATGCGCATGGTTGACCTTTATCCGGTCCATCCAGGCAATTAATCATTCGTCACGTTTGCCGATGTAATGGGCTGGAACGCCACCCCAAATCTCGTTTTCACCTGTGGACTCCAGCAGTACGGCATTGGCTGCCACGATCGTACCTCGTCCAACCTTCAGGACGCCTTCCTTACCGAGGATCTTGGCTCCCGAAGCAAGTATCACGTCATCTTGCACTTCCAGGCCCTTAAACTCCGATTTTTCAATGGGACGGTGCACATCAGCCCGCCCGAGCGTGACACCCGGGTAAACTCGGACCCGGTCGTGGATGATCGTCCACGGGTGGATGACCACACCAAATCCTCCATGAACAAGCAGGAAATCCTGCCCGATCTTTACCGGGCGGGGAATCTCGGCACCAAGTAATTTAAGAATGATATAAGCTATTTTCCCAAAAAGGGGGGAGCGACGGGCATAGACGAGTGAAGTGTAAATGTCACGGGCCATAATGAAGATTATACCGTAACGGGTACCCGGCGATTATTCAATATTATTGCGAGGTGTTATAATTAAGACAGGAGTTGTCTTATATGTTTCTATTTGAAGGTGCCGACCGCCGCAAAGAACAGGAGCGCATCCGCAACGAAAACCGCCTGCCTCCCGGACAGTCACTTACACTCAAATTCCCGGTCCTGCACTACGGACCAGTGCCACCCTTTGATCCAGCGAATTGGGATTTCCGTATCTGGGGTGAAGTGGAGCGGGATGTCCATTGGAAATGGCGGGAATTTAACGATCTGCCACACACAAAAGTCCAGATGGATATACACTGCGTGACCCGCTGGAGCAAGGCGGATACTCTCTGGGAGGGTATATCCGTGCGCACGTTGGTGGAACAGGGCCTGGTAAAGGTAAAACCGACAGCCCAGTTTGTCATGCAACATGCTGAATATGGTTTCACGGTTAACCTGCCGCTGGATGTGGTGCTGCAAGAAAACTTCCTGCTGGCGACCCACTTTAACGGAGAGCCGATCACACCTGAACACGGCGCCCCGCTGAGAGGAGTGGTAGGCGCCATCCCTGGACGGGAGAACCTGAAGAGCCCCTACCTGTGGAAAGGAGCCAAGTGGCTGCGCGGGTTGGAGTTCATGAACCACGACCGCCTGGGCTTCTGGGAGCAAAACGGTTACAGCAACAGTGCAGATATCTGGAAGGAAGAACGCTTCGCCTGATGATGACCGATTTCAGATCATTTTCCGGAAATCGAAGGACAAGCCAAAAAAAGACACGAGCAACAGATGCTCGTGTCTTTTATTTACATGGTGTATTGTCCTTACGGTCTGGTACCCAGGACTACCGGGATATCCAATTGCTGGCTGCCGCGGAGGACGCTCAGGGTCACCGTGTCACCGGGAGATTTGTTCAGGAGCAGGTAGCGGATCATATCGTCAAATGTAATGACAGGTTGACCGTCGATAGCTGTGATCAGGTCGCCGCCCGAGTTGAGGTCAGTAAAGCCCTGAACGGTCAGCGGGGTGTTACCAGCCTTGATCCCCGCCTTGTCTGCCGGGCCACCTGAAACTACGCTGGTGACGTAGGCGCCGGTGGTACTCTTCAGCCCGAGGGCATTAATTACATCCAATGGCAAGTTGTCGCTGGTCGATACTCCCAGGTACGGGTAATTAAATTTACCGGACTGGATCAAGCTGGGGATTACCCGTTTAATGGTGTTGATCGAGATAGCAAAGCCTATACCCGAGTTGGTCGGTTGACCGGTTGTGCTGCTGCTGGAGGTCTGGATCTCGGAGTTTATTCCGATCACCTGCCCATTCAAGTCCAGGAGCGGACCGCCGGAGTTGCCGGGGTTGAGGGCTGCGTCAGTCTGGATGATATCCGCGGTGGAAAAAAATCCACCGGTAGCTGCCTGAGTATTCGATGGCAACGCGCGCCCCAGGGCAGAAATGATTCCGGTGGTCATGGTACCGCTCAAGCCAAAGGGGTTGCCAATGGCGACGACGTTCTGCCCGACCTGCAGGGTGCTTGAATCGCCCAATGGTAATGGATGCAGTTCTGAAGCCGCAACGTTGACCTTGATCACGGCCAGATCGGAATAGGCATCCGTCCCAACGACATTCCCAAAAGTCTTATAGCCATCTGAAAAATCAATCTCAACCTGCGTTTCACCAGACACCACGTGATTATTGGTCACGATATAACCATCGCCGTTATAAACCCAGCCTGAACCCTCGGCAGTGCTGGTGCGGATGGATACCACACCAGGGGCGAATTGGGTATAGATCGCTGAAAACTGGCCTTGCTGGGTCGTGAGGTTTTGACCGGATGAAGAAACCGGCAGGGGCGGCACGGTGGTTGCCGTGGGAGTGCCGACCAGGCTGGTCAATTGGCAGGCTAGCATGGTAACTGCAAGGATACCAGCCATTACCGATAAAGTGATCTTCTTATTCATATCCACACCTCTCCTGATAATGCAGTATTTATTTTCCTGCGGCTTCTTCCAGTAAGGATCGCTGTCGGGCGCTCAACTGCCGCGGGATCTGGACTTTGACATGAACATACAGGTCGCCTTTACTTTCAGGCTTTTTCAACATCGGCATGCCACGCCCCGCTACTCGAAAAGCCTGGTCAGGCTGGGTCCCGGCGGGGATGGTGAGAAGAACCTTGCCGGATAAAGTTTTGACTTCCACCTCGCCACCCAGGGTGGCTTTAAAAATGTCGATCGTGACATGCGTGTGAAGGTCTTCACCGTCGCGTTCGAACAGCGGGTCGTCGTTGACTTCCATGATCAGATACAGATCTGACGGGCTGCCATCGGGTCCGGGCGCTCCGACCGCCGGTACGCGGATCTTCGTCCCTGTGCGAGCACCTGCGGGAATGCGTACTTCTACTCGGCGCTTCCCGATCTGCAGGGTGCGTGTCGTGCCATTAAAGGCTTCCTTGAGACTGATGGTGACGGGCTGCTGCATGGCAGGTGAGCGGCGCGTAGTGCGGTTGCGTACCGACTGGCCAACATTCATTCCACCGAAAATGGAATTAAAGAAATCCGAGAACGAGCCGCCTTCACCACCGAACAGATCATTGAGATTGACTTCCTGTGCACCCTGCCCGGAGGTCCAACGACTCCAATCGAAATTATCAGACTGACCGTTCTGCTGCGCCTGGAAGTAGGAATCACCCAATTGGTCGTAACGGGTGCGCTTCTGTGCATCGGACAAAACCTGGTAAGCCTCATTGATCTCTTTAAAGTGATTTTCGGCTTGCGTATCGCCGGGGTTGCGGTCCGGATGATATTGCATGGCTAGTTTACGATAAGCGCTTTTAATCTCGTCTGCACTTGCTGAGCGGGCCACGCCCAGTATTTTGTAGTAATCCCGATATTCCATAAGATTCTCCCGGGAGGGATTCTAGACCCCGCCGCGGGTATGGTCAAGCGAGTGGCGGTTGGTCTAATACAACTCTAACATGGTCGAAAACAGTGAAATCAACCCTCGTAAGGCGTAAAAAGGTTAACAGCATGGCGTAATAATAGTATATGAAGATGAATTGTTTATGAACGAGTTGTACCTTGGATATCTTGCCGGTTCGAAGGGGGTAAGCCGAATCCTGCCCATCACCTGCCCCTCCCCCAACCTTGGAGGGGCATTCAACGCATTCACCACTTCGACAAGAGTTTTACCCCAGAGGTTGGCGAACGTCCAACTCTGGAATATACTAGCAAATCTAAATATTGAGGTGCATTCATCCTTTTTTTAGAACCCAATCCGGGAGCACTCAAGATGAAATCCATTTGTGTATACTGTGGTGTCGCCAGCCTGGCCTCGCAAAAATATTTCGGAATTGCTCGCAGCATGGGCGAGACGCTGGCAAGGCGCGGCATGACCCTCATTTACGGCGGCGGCAAGACCGGGCTGATGGGCGCGGTCGCCGACGGGACACTGGAAAGCGGGGGCGAAGTGATCGGGGTGATCACGGAGGGCATGAATACGCCCGAGTTGGCCCACACCCATCTCACCCGGCTGGAGGTATCTCCCAGCATGCAGCAGCGCAAGGCGCGCATGTACGAACTGGCGCACGGATATATTGCCCTGCCTGGCGGATATGGTACGCTGGACGAATTGTTCGAGACGCTGACCTGGGCGCAGATCGGGGAACACACCAAACCGGTGGGACTTTTGAACGTGTATAGCTATTACGATGCACTGCTCGCGCAGCTGGATCGGGCGGTGGAGGAAAAATTCCTCTTCCCAGAACATAGGGCAATGCTGTTATGCAAGCCGGACCCGGATGCGTTACTGGATGCCATGCTGGCCTTCGAGCCTGCCCCGGACGCAGTGAAGCGCTGGATGCGCCAGGAGCAGCGCGGCGATTGACGCATGCATAGGGGCATGATAGAATGCATTCCGCTACGGGCGTGTAGCTCAATGGCAGAGCATCGGCCTTTTAAGCCGTTGGTTGAGAGTTCGAGCCTCTCCACGCTCATACAAGTCCTCAATATGGAGGACTTTTTAATGTGATACCTCCCGATCGTGTATGTCTGCAATTCTTGAAATTAATTAGCATAAGAGTCGTCCCGTGAATCCACTTCACGGGACGTTGTCAATTTACCGATGGACAACATCCTCTAGGGGGTATGTTTAATCACGATATGGATTTTTCCACTGCCCGTAAAGGCACCATCTGCCGCGGAACCGGAGCCGGAAAAATTTTGGTCACCCAGGATCGGGTTCAGATTACGCATCGGAACAGTAAACATAAAAAAGCCCGCATCCCACCAATACTGTTGTAAACCAGCCCTGGACGCAGCTCCGGCAGCATTCCTGTTCTTCACATCTTCAACCCCTGAAAAACCGCTCAAGACTACGTCGAAGGTTTTGGTCACACAGGCATCCCAATTCTTCAACCATAGTTGACCGATATATGTTTGACCGGTTACTGGATAAGTTCCAGTTGGATTGGTATAGGTTCCATTTGTAACCTTTAAACTAAAGTTGTCCAATTCGCCCCACATTACCAAAAAATGTTGATTGGTTATATTCTGGACGTCCGCATTTTGTTCCACATGTCCGGTTGCATAAGTCTTTCCACTGGAGAGCCAGGTGCCATCAAAACTATCGTCGATGGTCACTTCAAATGTCATCGCCGACATGATATCTGCAAGGCGATCGGTTCCGCGTACCAGCTGCACCCACTTTTCGAGGGTCAACAAATTTGGGAAAGCGCGGTAATCGTGCTTGGTTTTCAACTCATTGAGGTAATAATCGCGGACTGTCGAAGCCCAGGAAGATATTTTTTCAGGAATCAGCAGTAGCGGCGTTTGCCCGTTGATCAACAGAATCTGGCGTTCGATTTGTAAACCGGTTCCAATCACCGCAATCAGCCGGTCAGGCGGCTTATCCTTCTGATACTGATCCCCCAAGTCCTTCATGGTTTTTTCAGCCATTTGCAGGATTTGAATGGCTGCCTCTGCACCCGGTGCGGTGTCGTAATTTTCATAACCAAGGAGTTTGATATTTTTAATCGCCGCTAATAACACCTCAACGTATTCATCATATGGGTCCAAAAACTCGCGCATATATTCATAAGCTTCGTTTTGTTCCGGGTTGACTTCTGTGCCGCGGCAAAACATACTGATGGACGGCGGAAAGGGAGGAGGGGGAGGCCCATTTTTGATAAATTGTTTAGCAGCATCCAAGGCCAACCGATACTCTTCCACGGCCATTTTGCCATATTGATCCATACCATTCTGCCCGGCATCATTGGCGTTGTCATAACCTTCTGAGCTAAAATGCCAGATCTCAGCGAAGGCAGTTTTGCCTGAGGCAGTGTTGGTGGTGGGCGCAAAGGCTACATGCGAGCCATCCTGTCGAAATGAGAACATCAAACCAACCCCCGGATTGCTGATGGGAGCGGTGACAGACACCCGAGCTGAATCAACAAACTGAAGCCCATCCGGTTCAAATTGAACACCGCTGATAATCCTGGCCTGAGACTTGGAGAAATCGATCGTGGCGAAAGGCGTCATCTTTATTTCAGTCGACGATAACAAAGCACCCGCAGGGATCGACAACATCCAGCCATACCCATTGGCATCGGCGACCGTTAGAACAACTCCTTCCGCTGAATTAATGTCATAGGTCCCACTCACCTGCCGGGCGGTATCGAGGGTGACCGTGACCGAACCGAGGTCACCCAACACCTGTGAGGTCCCGCCTGGAAAAGTGGCAAGGGGGGAGGCAGCAGGCTGCGTTGCTGGCAGAACATCTGGCTGGGGAGTTGGTGGTGGAGTGGCTGTAAAGAAACAGGCTTGAGTGGAGGAAAAGACCAGGAATGCAGCTAAAAGGATGCAAAGTGTATTTTTATTCTTCATGGTAATATCCCCATATTTAACTGCCCGGGAAATGGATTTCTTGAAGGACAGCGATCAGCGCCGCTGGGATGCCCAGGCAGGTGTCAATTAGCGTGAATTCCTAATTCAGTATATAACCATTTTTTGACAATTTCAATCCGTTTTTTTTAGGGGGGAAGAATATCCCATAACGGCAATTTTTGAATTGTGTTTAGGATTTTTTTTATTCGAGAGGCGGATATCGTCTTTTTTGCTCAGAACGATGCACGTAAACTAAAAATTCCTCCCCCCGTTGTTCTGGTACCAGTATGGGGCACCTTCGGGGATAAAGACTACCTCCTCGGCGCAAGCCTGGTGTGTTTACCCGGCGAAGGTCGCCAGGGCGCGGTCGCGTAGCGCGTATTATTCGTAATCGACTGAATTGGTGTGACTGGGATTATCTCTGTCGCGCTCATTCAAGTCCTCAATGTGAAGGACTTTTCATTAAGTGGCTCCAGAAGTCCCCCACGGAGAGTCGATGCGAGGGCTAAAGATTCAAATTCCTCCACGTTCATAATAATAATTTACGAGAAGGATAGAATTCGAGCCTTTGCGAAGCAACCTGAGGCGCACCGCGCTGGCTCTACATCCGCTCGTATTAATTTCTGCCGGTTATAAAATAACCCGATCGCTCAACTTTAAGATAATGAAGTTGTTGTAATTCGTCCAATGCCGCGTCCTTTGTAATACTGCCCCATGTTACCGGTCAGAGGAAAAATCCAAAAATTCCCCCGTTCAGCGACGGAGGAGTTTTTCATTTTTTATTCCAATCCAATTTTATCGACCATCGCCTGTACTGCGTCTTCATCCTTTGGATAAGCAACATCACCGTACAGACTCCAAACTTCAGTATGCGTCACCGAATCACCTGGGGCCAGGGTGCTGAGAGGGGCCAGAGTTTCAAGCTCAATAAAGCGGTCATTGCAGAAGCATTCACTGGAACAGCCAAAGTCGACGTAATCAGCCTGTGCTTCATAGGAAGCCTGTTTCAGGAACAAGGTGCCTTCCAGCCAATATCCCAGCCAACCGTGCGGGTTGGGGAATCCGATTTTTAAATTAGGCTGCTCCACAGCGCTTACCAGGATGTAACGGTTACCCAGATTTAAAGTGGGGGAGGAAACATTCGTATAAGGCCAAATTGCCAAGAGGCGGTTAGGCAGGAGACCGGTTTGGGTCGACGCCTGTGGCAGGATCCCCACACCACCCTTCCTTAATTGGGTGATGGTCCAAGGGGCGCAATTTATCGGAAGTGAGCCCCAATTCGTCAACTGGTGGGTGATGGTCAATTTTGCCTGACCATCTTCAAGGACGATGTGCATCGACTTTTCAAGCCCTGTTTCCGGCTCGACCGATTTCCTGACAAGGAGATCTTCGCTTGATTGGGTAATTTCCACCGGCATGTCATCGAGGGCGTACGATAGGATGGGGTCTTCGGGCGCCATCCAGAGACGGTGACCGCCGTAAAACCGGTATATCTTTCCATCAGGGCGGCGGGTCTCGAAATCCAGCAGTTCCGCCAACAGGTTAGTACCGCCCCGATATTTCAAGGAGATGATGCGCGGACCAAAGTCGCGAGCCACTTCCAGGCTGAGGTGGTCATTTTTCAGTATAACTTGCTCCGACGTTTTGGAATTTGCCATGCTCATCCTTTTTATATCCGGGTAAATCGCAGACTCTCCTAAGATCTGGCTTTCTTTACGACCTGCACGAAATCCGCGGCCAGTTTTGTAATTTCATCGAATTTCCCATCCCGGGCGAGTTGGGGTGGGCAAAGTTCGCTGCCAGCGCCGACGGCAACGGCACCGGTTTTAAACCATTCTGCCACATTACCAGCATTAACCCCGCCTGTAGGCATCATCGGGATGTTTGGGAAGGGTCCTTTCAACGCCTTAATGTAAGCCGGCCCACCCAACGACCCGGGAAATATCTTCACCACATCCACTCCCAGGTTGAATGCCTGGAAAACCTCGGTGGGGGTAAGGGCGCCAGCCATGGCCAATAATCCGCTCGCGACCATGCTGGTGACAAGACCTGATTCGCATACCGGGCTGACAATGAAACTCGCACCGGCCTGACTGGCCTCCAGGACTTGTTCGGGTCTGGTGAGCGTGCCCATGCCAAGCAGGATTTTGCTGCCATATTTATCTCTGATGGTATGGACGACTTCCCCGGCCCTGGGTGTGCTGTAGGTGATCTCGATACCCAAAACGCCACCAGCAACCAGTGCATCCACCATTTTAACTGTCAGTTCCGGAGATGGGCCTCGAATGACGGCCAGCAAACCCAATTCCCTGACCTTAGCAAGGACTTCAATCTTATTCATCGGTTCCCCATGATATTGAATCAGTGAGATTGCCCGTATTCCTCTAGATACCGGCGATGGGCACGGGCAACCTCGTCCGCCGGGATCTCCTGCGGTTGACCTAGTTGAAAGGCATAATAAACGGTGCGGGCGACATCCTCGACCATGACCGCGGCTTTCACCGCCGCCTCGGGCGTCCTGCCTATGGTGAAGACGCCATGGTTCTTCATAAGAATAGCCGGGCTCTTCCCAATCGAGCGGATGATCTCCTTCCCAATCTCATCCCCACCGATCTTCGCATAGGATCCAACCGGGATCGGACCGCCGAACTCATCGCAAATGGCTGTGAGGACGGGTGGGATGGGTTTACCAGCCGCAGCCCAGGCGGTGGCAAATGTCGAATGGGTGTGTACAATGCCGTTCACCTCCGGGCGGTTGCGGTAAACATACAGGTGGGCAAGGGCATCGGAGGAAGGTTTATGCTGCCCCTGGATCAGCTTCCCATCCAGGTCCACCACCACCATATTGGCGGGAACCAGGTGCTCATAGCGGACGCCGCTCGGTTTTATCACGACCAGTCCGGTTCGCGGGGTCCCGCCCACTGACATTCCCGCTTGTCCAGGCGACCAAGTTATTACGAGGCAGTTCGGCATGCAAGCGACAGATCTCTATACGTAACTCATCCAGCATAATAGCCCTCTGCTTTTATCTAATCAAGATCTTCATCTCATCGGACTCGCTGAAACCAAAGTAATTCCATTTGTGCAGGTATCCGGTAAATATCTTCAAGCGACTTATAAATCATGGAGCTAAGACGAAAAACTAATTAAGCGCATCCAACGCGGCCTTTTCGATGACCAAGCCTTTTTTGTACCGTCCCATGAATGCCAAAAATCCGGCGACATCATTTTGATCGGGTGCGATCGTGGTTCCATTTTCGCCTGCAAACACCCTTTCAGCCAGATAGGTTTCAAGCGATTGATCCGTTTCTTATACAGCATATAGGAAGCAAGCAGGGCAATACCCCACGCGCCACCCTCGCCAGCGGTATCCATCACAGAAACAGGTATATTCATTGCCGCTGCCATGATCTTTTGACCCACTTCCGGGGTCTTGAAAAAACCGCCATGACCGAGGATACTGATCAACTTTTACCTGTTCTTGTTCAAAGAGAATATCCAATCCGATCTTCAAGGCTCCGAGCGCCGAGAACAGGTGCACACGCATAAAATTCGCCAGGGTGAAACGGCTCTCGGGTGTGCGGACAAACAGCGGCCGTCCCTGTTCAAGATGTGTGATGGGTTCTCCTGAAAAATAATTATAGGACAGAAGCCCACCTCCATCCGCATCACCGGTGAGAGCTTTTTTAAATAGAATATCGAACAACTTGCCTTTACCAACCTCCACGCCCAGTACACCGGTGAACTCATGGAAAAGATCCACCCATGCATTGAGATCAGATGTGCAGTTGTTACTGTGGACCATCGCCACCGGCCTGCCTGTGGGCGTTGTCACCATATCGATTTCAGGATGAACCTTCGACAACGCCTTTTCCAAAACGATCATGGCGAAGACAGAGGTACCTGCGGAGACGTTGCCTGTCCGCACTACAATACTGTTGGTCGCTACCATGCCTGTGCCAGCGTCGCCTTCAGGTGGACAGAGCGGGATACCCGCCCTGAGATTTCCAGTCGGATCGATCAGCCGCTGCACCTTCTTCGGTCAGAACACCCGCAGCTCCCCCTGCGACAAGGACTTTTGGGAGGATATCCTGGAGTTTCCCACGAAATTTTTTTAGTTATTAGCTTTTTATTGAATGTTTTGATAATAGCGTTGGTGGTAATTGAACGTCTTCGCTATCGATCGGGAACATGCCTGAGGCGTCCCCAACACCCAGTATCTTTTGTCCAGTCAATTTCCAGTGAACGTAACCGGCAACGTGGTCAGGTAGCTGACTTCCCTGACATGGCGCTCACGTTCAGGATTGCCTGATAGAGGTGGGCAATGCTCCAACGCTGGGGAATATTGAATTGGAAACAGCTCGGTTAGTTGCTTTGCTGCCCGTCCGGTGGATGTGTTTCGCCATGTTCGAAACGGAACCAGCAGATTGCCACTATTATCAAAAGCCATATAGCCATGCATCATGGCGCTAAAACCGATGGCGCTGATCATCTGGAGGGGGCGTGGTACTTATCAAACAACGCGGAATTGCAGCTTGCTGATAACAATTCTTGCAATCCGGTCCAAACATCCTCGAGATCGTACGTCCAGATACCATTTTCGTAGCTGATTTTCCCACTCGTGGCTTCCCCAGGCAATCGGCAACTGGTCCTCGCCGATCAGCACCGCTTTGATACGCGTTGAGCCGAATTCAACACCAAGGACGGTCTGTCCGCTCTCAATTGCTTTGCGGGTATCCATATTCATCTCCCAAAATCATTCGGTCGGTATTACCTTTTCCCGACGGATAATGGTCTTTTTTACAATCCCTGCGCCAGGTGGTAGTACAGGTCATTCCAGCGCAATGTCTTGTTCAACTCTGTAATTTGGTATTCTCGTTAATAGACATAAACTCAATACCTGCCATCGTCGGCGAAATCTTCCAGGTGTTCAGCAGTCACGACCTGGCTGAACCCGGTGTGGTGGGCACCACCCGCAAGGATCCAGGCTGCGGCGGCAATCTTGAGATCCGGGCGGGGTACCCAAACGGCACGCGCCACGGGTAATCTAGTGAAAGGCTTATCCGGCCGGACGACATCCACTTCGTTCACGACCATCCGGAACCGGTTCGCCCATATCCAACAGGGTGGCGTTGATCGCAGGTCCGCTGCTGACATCGAAAACCAGCCGGGGCGGGTCTGACTTTCCACCGATGGAGAGGGGATGGATCTCCAAGGAGGGTTTTTTCGACGCAATTGATTCGCAGACTTCCAACATGTGGGCACCCAATACCTTGGGCGATCTCTCGTCGAGGTCATAGGTGTAGTCTTCCATGAATGAGGTGCCGCCAGCCAGACCGCTGCCCATGACTTTCATTGCGCGGACAAGCGCAGCTGTCTTCCAATCGCCTTCCGCCCCAAAGCCATATCCATCAGCCATCAAGCGCTGCACTGCAAGGCCGGGCAACTGGGACAAACCATTGAGGTCCTCAAACGTGGTTGTGAATGCTTTAAATTCCCTTTTTCCAGGAAAGTCCGCAACCCCAATTCGATCCTTGCGGCGTCTCGCAAAGATTGATGTTTCGGTCCACCCTTTGTAAGGTCTTTAGCGACTACATATTGTCCTTCATACGTTGCGGTCAAACTGTTGATCTCCGAAGTCCTGGATGTCATTGGTGCTCCTGACGAGTTCTCCAACGCCATAACCAAGGACCGAGAAACCCAGGCGGATCTGGGCTTCAACCTTATCGCCCTCGGTGACGGCGACATCACGCATGTTGTCACCGAACCGGGCGACCCTGGCACCCTGCATATCCTGCCAGGCGCAAGCAGCCCTGATCCAGGAGGCGATTTTCGCCAGTACATCATCATCCTGCCAGAAACCAACGACCACTTTGCGGTCCAGCCGCATCCGGCTGCCGATGAAACCGAATTCCCGGTCACCATGCGCGGACTGGTTGAGGTTCATGAAATCCATGTCAATGGTCGACCAGGGCAGGTCGCGATTGAATTGTGTATGTAGATGGAGGAAAGGCTTCTGCAAGGCTTTCAGGCCGGCGATCCACATCTGGGCGGGGGAGAAGGTGTGCATCCATGTTACCAGTCCGATGCATTCGCGGGAATTATTGGCATCCACGCACATGTCGAGGATCGCCTGGGACGAGGTGACGACTGGCTTGAACACCAATTTAACGGGTAGTTTCCCGGAGGCGTCCATCCCGGCGGCGATTTTCTGTAAATCTTCGGCCACTTGCTTGAGGGTTTTTTCGCCATACATACTCTGGCTGCCGGTTACAAACCAAACTTCATACTCCTTGAAATCGATCATGACGATTCTCCTATATAAATAATTATGACTTTTAACTTACTCTCATCCCGCGTTATACAATGTGCGGGCAATAATGTGATCCTGGTATTCTGGCGCCAGTTCGCAAAAGTATCCGCTCCAGCCCCAGACCGCGCACGATCAGGTCACGATGTTTTTCCGGGTGAGCCCTGGCATCCAATAATATATCTGCGTTCAGACTGTTCAATTGAAACTGCTGACATCCCAACTGGGCGAAGATGCGTACGAGCATGGCAACCTTGCGGATCGATTCCGGATCCCTAAATACTAAATCCGATAGTTCCATCGTGATCGGACCCCCGTAAAAATGCTGGTGTAGTCGATACGGGAAAACGACTGCAGTGTGCTGATCGGACCGCGCACAGGGATTCCGGGTGAAGGGGCAAGGTTCGCGCTGAACGGCTTCCCGCGCAAACGACCATCGGCAGTTGACCCCACGATCGGTTCACGCATACCTGCATGTCCACCCGCCAACCACATGTAGTACATGGCGGAACCACTGCCCGGACGCAAGGTCCCGTCCCTGGGGGTTTTTCCGTATTCCATGCAGGCCGTGGAAAAATCTTTAAATAAATTGGCCAGTTGTGTATCTGCCCGGTCGTCATTCCTTCCGACCTTGGGACCTGTATCCACAAGCTGCCGGCGGATCGCCTCGAACCCTTCAAAATCCGACTCCAGTGCCGCCAGGAGATCGTCACCTGAAAGACTGCGCTCATCGAATACCAGGAGTTTGACAGCAGCCAGGGCATCGGCTGCATTGGCAGAGCCCGCTCCGTGGATGCCAAAATTATTGTATTTCAAGCCTTCCGAAACGTCCCGGCCTCGTTCCAGGCATCCATGCATAAATATCGAATAATATGGCGCAGGTGGCAGGAGCAGGCGGCTGTATGCATCCGCCAGATTGTTGACCTGCAGGCGGATATCGTCCGCTGTCAACGAGAGGATCTGGCTGAAATCCGAGTGGTTTACCAAACCTGTCCGGATGGCGTGGTCGACGGCGGCGGGAAAGGATACCGCTCCAATATTCACCACTTCCATGCCGCGCCCAGGGATAATGAATTCCCAGCAGGCGGCAACGCAGTAATCGCGGGCGTCCTCCAAATCGTAACCGTGAGCGAGAAGGGCAGGGATGACGACCGCATCATTACTGTACTGCGGAAAACCAAGACCCTTGCAGGTTAGCTCGGTTGCGAGTGATAGAAGGTCGAGATCGGTATCAGGCGAAATGCGTAAATTGATCTTGGGGTCGATCAACTCCAGATCGCGTGAGACCCGCAGAACCATCCGGGTAAGTTCGTTGATCGCCGGGCTGCCATCGGGCTTCACCCCACCCAGGGTGAGGCTCTGACCATTATCTCCCTGCTGAACTCCCGGATAGAGATCACTGTCCTTGTTTAGAGAAATGAAAAATTCAGCGACAAGCTGCTCGGCTTCCGGTATGGCCAGCCGACCTGCATCAAGGTCAGCCTGAAGGTACGGGTACATGTACTGGTCGAATCGTCCAAGTCCCACGTGATAGTTCCCACCCAGCCAGACGATCGAATGACCGAACCGGAGAGCTTGGAGTGCCTCGTATAACGTGCGAGCGGGGTAAGCCGGAACATGTTCGAGGATGGACACCAGATCATCCCGACCTGACCGGCGCGCCTCATCGGCATAACGCCCGACCAGCTCCAGGACAGCGTCAATCGTCTCGATTGCGCAATCAAGGAATTCAACTGCGTGCGGATCAGCCTGCAACCTGGCGCGGGAATCTACTGCGACCTGCCGCCGGCCAAGCAATCCTTGTTTGAGCAACAACGACCAATCGGCACAGATGTTGCTGACCGGGCCAAGTTCGTGCAACGTATGCCCATCAATAAGCCTAGACCAATCCTCAGGAGAATAGACCGGGGGTACGTCTGGAAGCGTCCGCGTAAAAACGATGCAATCTTGCAATTCGATCACAGGTTGTTCAGCCTGGCATTGTCGCTGGATCAGGCGGGTCACGCGTTTAGGCCATGAGAGGTCTTCACGATCGCATTCACCCAGTACGTCGATAGAACCCGATTGCCTCAGGGAGCACGGTTCACGCCGGCGAACCTTGTCTCTCATGGATAGCAGGCGCTCATTCATGCCACCCGTACCTCGATTCCTACCTCTTTAAAGACAGCAGTGTTGATGTTCAAAGGCTTGTTTTCATCATACCCCGGCTCGAACCTTCTCCCCAGTCTTGAATACTTGGACCCGGCAGCCAGGTTGTACGGTAGGAGATCCACCCGCACCAAACCGGGTAAACCCCTGATCTTATCTGCAATTCCGGACAGGTTTTCGTCGGTATCCGTGACGCCGGGGACAAGGGGTACCCTGATCACATATGGTACGCCCGAACTCACTTAACACCGCCAGGTTGTCCAAAATCGGGCGATTATCAACACCTGTGTACCGGGTATGGGAGACGGGATCGACCAGCTTCAGGTCGAAATAAACCAGGTCGGAACAATTCAGCAGCGCAATAAAATCCGAATGTGCGCCATACCCTGAAGTGTCAAGGAGGATATGCTGAGATTTCGAGCAGGTCGATCACGTCTGCCACGAAGTCAGCCTGGAAGAGCGGCTCACCACCTGAAAAGGTGATCCCGCCTTCATTTGCCCGTAAAATTTCCGCCTGCTCGTTCAAACGTGCGGCTAATTCTGATGCCGTCCACTCCCTCCCTGCAAGACGTTCGCCTGCCGGGCTGTGAACGATTTCAGGTTGAAGTGATTGACCCTCGGGGTTATGGCACCAGGCACAAACCAGTGGACAGCCCTTCAGGAAAACCGTTGTCCGGATGCCAGGTCCATCGTGGATAGCGAACTCCCGGACGTCGAACACCATGCCTGAAGTCATACCCGGACGCTCCGCTCATATCCAGGCTGTGTTTGAAGTAAATCAATGAAGGCCAGAATGTTCTCCAATGGTACATCGCCTTCCACGTCGTGGGCCGGGGCGAAAATGTAACTACCTTCTGAGCCCAACTCTAAAAGTCTTTCGGTTTCCTGGCGCACTTGCTCAACCGTTCCAAACGGGAGCAGACGCTGGGTGGAAAGTCCTCCGTGGAAGGTAAGCCGCCCGCGATAAGTACCCATCAAAGCTGGCACATCCATCACTTCCGGTTGGAACGGGTTGAAACAATTCAAACCGATCCCGATCAGGTCATCGAAGAGCTCATCCACATCCCCACACGAGTGGATAAAAACATACTTTCCGGCGGATCGTACGACAGCATACATACACTGCAGGACCGGAAAAATGAACTCATGCCAAAGGCGAGGTCCCATTTGTAAGCCGTGCTGTTGACCCCAGTCATCCCCGAAGTAGACAGCGTCAATATCGTATTTTAAGGCTTCCTTGATCTGGGCGATATTATATTCGGCAATGGTTCCCAATAATTCATGTACGAACGTGGGATGGTCCAGGAAATCCATCAACAGGTTCTGCATGCCGCGCAGGGTCCAGGCACGCTCATAAAGCGAGAACCCTATTCTGAAAAGACGAAACCGATCCCCATGTTGGGATATTCCCTGCTCAATATCGGCGAAAAAACGCGGATCCAGAGGATCGGGGAAATGGTAAGTCTTTATGCTTGGTCCAGAGAGGACATATTCTGTCACATTCCCTATATCCTTATCCACGCTCCGGTCCCAGGTGACACCAAAAACATCCTGGACACGGTCATGACCGAGGTCAGTAAAAAAACCAATATCACTTCCCAGCCGGAGCAGGTGGTCCTGGAGAGCCTCATCCAGGTTCTGGCTGCCGTAATGCGCACTCAGCTTTTCTTTCGCTTCCACGGTGAATCCAAGCGACCAGGGTACGTAGGGTGGTGCCCTGCCCTCCAAGACCATTTTTATGATTTCTCGCTTGGTCATGTGACTTTTCTCGATAGAAAAATTAGCTCAATGATGAATAGGGAGTCTGGCGGACGGTCTCCACCATCGCCCAGAGATTCTCGAGCGGTGTGTCGAGCTGCAGGTTATGGGTGGGACCGATCAACAAGCCACCTCCACGACCGATGGTATGCAAACGGGTGAGGATCTCCAATCTTACCTCCTGCGGGGTGCCAAAGGGCATGGTCTGTTGGATATCGACCGAACCCCAAAAGCACAAGTCCTTCCCATAATCTTTTTTAATTTGACGGGGTCCATCGCCATCGGTTGGATCGGGTTTAGTATATCGAGGCCGATTTCAATCAGGTCGGGGATGACCGGATAAACCACGCCATCGGTATGATAGGCGATCTTGATAGCTGGGTTGATCCGGCGCAATGAGGCGATCAAGTCTGCCATGCGCGGTTTAAGAACCGGCGCCACATCTTCGGCGACATTAACATGGAATTCTGAGCTCCGATATCATCGCCAAGCCAGATCATGTCGACACCCCGTTTTACCAGCTCCTGTGTGACCGTTTTATGATAATGGAATGGTATATCCAGGATACGGTCAGCCAGGGCAGGATCCCCAGCCATGTCCATGATCAATTCCTTAAGCCCGCGCAATGCCCAGGCTGTTTCGAAAATGGTCGTTGGCGTCACGCCCACGATCCAGTACTCGTTCTGGTACTCACGCAGGACTCGCTCGACCTCGGTATAAAGGGCGGGGCGCAATGGATCGGGCACCATATAACTATCAATTACTCGTGGGTCTGCTAAAGGGTGTCCAAACGGTTCGGTGTACTTGCCTTTTCCATACACCGTACTATATTCAATCGTTTTCCAAGTCACACCCCATTCATCCTGATAGCTATCCAGATCCTGATAACCATCCTGATAATACCCATTCACCCACCCCACCGATGTAAGCAGCATATCCTGGTCCAGGGCCCGTTCCAGGGCATAGGTATTGCCGCCTCCATGCGGATTGTGCAACCCCTGACCCTTCAACTGAAGATCCGCCTCGACTCGGGCGGCAAATTCTGGCGTAAAACTGATCTGCATCGGGCAGCGATCGGGTTCTTCATGGCTGAGGGCAGTTATTACTCGGTCACGATGTTTCATTAAAAAAAATCCTTCCAGTAACCATTTATCTCAATGACGATTTCGCCCATAAGTAAGTGCGGTATCGAACGCGGTTATGATATTTTGGGCAGGCACGTAAGCCTGGATGTTATGAACCGCTGCAAAGATAAAACCACCGCCGGGCGCCAGATCGTCGATACGCTGTTTGACCTCATCTGCGACCTCCGCGGGTTTTCCAAATGGAAGAACTTGTTGCGTATCGACCCCGCCACCCCAGAAAACAATATCCTTGCCGAAATCGGCTTTTAATTCCCTGGTATCCATCCCTTTCGCAGAAACCTGGACTGGATTCAAGATGTCGAAACCGATCTCTATCAGGTCGGGGATAAGCTCGCGGGTGGCACCACAACTGTGATAAAACAATTTGGCTTTTGTCCGCTTTTTGATGGCTTCGACCAGGCGCTTTTGTTTCGGTTTGATCAATTTCCGGTATAGAGCCGGGTTGATCATCCAACCGTTCTGCCCGGCCAGATCATCCCAGAAGGTGAAGACCTGGATGTACGGTCCGACATGGTCAAGGTAGCGATTGCAGGATTCGATGTAGATGTCCGTGATGGTCCCCATCAACCGGTCCGCGAAAGCCGGTTCGGTCAACAACGCCATAAGGAAGTTTTGCATCCCCATGATACGGGCGGGTTGTTCAAATATCCCACCACCAATTACAGCACTACCCACCAGAGCAAAATCCGTATTCTCGAATAGTGCTTTAGCCTGCCGACCAAGTTCGGCGTTGACTTCTTCTGGATCCGGCTGCGGCCAGCGGTAAGCGTCGAGGGCTCGCATACTGGCTTCCTTGATCGGGAAATCCACCCAATCAAAGTACAGTCCATCCTTCTTCGGCATGTGCAGTTTGGAGCCCCAGCGATCAATAAAGGCGAAGTAGTCACCATCCTCAAAGATTTCAACCCCGGTAGTGGTGGCGGCAGGCAATTGCACCAGCCGGAAATCGACCTCAAAGCGTTGCAACAGCGATTCGTCCAGATAAGGAAGCTGCTGTACATAATCCAGCATTTTGATCTGCCCAACTGGCAATCCAAGCTGCTGCATAAGTTCAATATATGATTTTTTGACTATCGAGCTGACGATCGTGGCACCCAGGTCGATCGGGATACGATCGGGCTCATTATGATTCAGGGATTGAATAACCCGTTCTCTTGAATTCATTTCAGCGACATCCAATTTCTAAAAGATTCTTCTCAAGGCAAGTTGCTCGGCGATTGGAGCTGTGATAATCAGAAACTGACATTTTACAGTCGACCAATCGATTTTGCGGTATTATCCGTTATGCAATACAATTGTCCCGAATTGAGGCAAAATTAAAACCATTTCCAGAAATATTATTTGCTTCACCTTGGTGTTGTTCTCGCTGGGATGTCAGCCACAGGCAAATTCGACGATCCCTATTGTTGCAACTTCGAGCCCGCTTGTGAGCAACCTCGGTCAGCGTGTTTATGCTGTCCACCAGCAGCTGGCGCTGGTCAATGATGGCACTGGGCAGCCAGAAAAACAAAACCTCTGGGTAGCACTGATCCGGGACTTTCCACCTTACCAACAGGTGAATTCAATGGAGGTTTCTCCGGATAAATATCAATTGGTGGTCGATGAATACGGCAACTATTATGCAGAGTTTGATTTTTCAGGGCAGCCGGCCGGGACAACTCAGACGATAACGATCGATTATCAAGTAAAAGTAAACGAATTGGCTTACGATCTGTCGTCATGCCAGGGAGACCTTCCACAAATATTTATACAGCCCGAACTTCATATTGAATCGGCCAATCCGCAGATCGTTGCTCTCGCCAGGGAATTATCAAAGGGCAAGGGTACCGTCTGCCAGCAAGTGCGGTCGTTCTATGACTACGCCGGCAATGACCTGGTTTATACCTATAACGGAGCAAATTGGGGTGCTCAAGCGGCACTGGGACCGATGGGTGCCGACTGCACCGAATATACTGACTTGCTCGTGGCACTCAGCCGGGCGCAGGGAATTCCTGCCCGGTACTTCGAAGGATTGTTGTACCTGGACCAGGGCACGGGATCGATCGCCAGGATGGAGCATGCCTGGCCGGATGTGTACCTGCCTGCCACGGGCTGGGTCGCGCTTGATCCCACCCTGGGACGGATCCAGGTCAACCGCGACAAATATTTTGCCCATTACACCCCGGACCATATCATCATAACAATGGGGGTTAACCCGTCCGTGCTGCGCGGTGGTGACTATTGGACACATCTCTACTGGCCGGGTAACAGCACCTCGATTCGGGCGAGTGGAGATTGGAAGATCGAACTCGTAAGTAGTGAAATCCATTAGTTTTAAACTCCCATCGTCTTCGTTAAAAGGATTCCAAAAACAGAATCTGGATAACAGGGAGTTGGATTTTCAAAGATAGGCAATGCTTTAGAGGGGACTGGACAGATTACTCGCCTCTTTTACGCAGGTATGTGTGCATGATCACCGACAGCACGATAATAAAACCATAGATCAACTGGGTCCAGAATCCGGTCAAGCCAATGGCTACCGTGGCTGCTTCGATAGCACCGATGATAAAGGCTCCAAGGAATGTCCCCAGGATCGTACCGGTACCGCCGAAAACAGACGTTCCACCCAGGAAGACCGACGCCAGGGTGCTCAGCAAGTAACCATCACCCAGGCTGGGCCAGAAATAGGCCACGTAAAAACTGGCGATGACGCCGGCGAATGCTGCCACCAGACCGATCAGCATGAAAGCCTGGATGCGGGTGCGCTTTGTATTGACACCCATCAATTCAGCGCTGTTAACATTGTCTCCGATCAGGTAGATGTGCGCGCCAAATCGATGGCGATTTGATAGCACCCAACCAAGGACCGCGATCACTACCAGCCAAACCATCTGCATGGGGAGAAATCCACCGATCTTTCCGACCAGCAGCGGATAAAAGATGGTACTTTTTATATACGACAAGGTGAAATTCGCACCTTGTGTCAGCACCAGTGTTGCACCCCGCCAGAAGAATTGTGTACCGATGGTGACGACCAGCGAAGGGATGCCAAATTTAACAATAATGAAACCATTGAGCCAGCCAATTAGCGCTCCAGCCACCAGAGCAGCGATAATGGAGAGGAATACCTGAATGGTTGCATTACCGATAAAGCTCGTCCAGTTGTATGTAAAAGAGAACGCCACCATGCCCATCGCCATGGTCGATGGAAATGAAAGGTCCATCTCGCCAGCAATCACCACGATGGTCAGCGGGATGGCCATGATGGCAAAGAAGGGGATGGAAGCCATAAAGGCAGAGTATATTCGTGGGGATAAAAAGGTACCGGGAGCAGAAACGATAAATATTATCCAGAGAGTCACGAAGACGCCCAAAATTCCGAGCTGGGCACTGTTGGCACGGGCAAAGCGCCGTAGATTGAAGGGTAATTTATAGTGCGGCGTGACTTCTGGTGCATTTTCATTGGTTTGAGAATTCATCACATCCATCCTTGTAGTTTGCTATTCGAGGCTGCTGGTCTCTGCAACTTTGACCATCTTTTCCATTAATTCGTTCAAACCGATATTTTTGGTTAAAAATTCACCAGCAACCCTGCCACGATCGATCACGACCACACGGTCGGCGACATTGTATACATGCAAAATGTTGTGGTCGATGAAGATGGCGGATTTTCCTGCCTGCTTGATACCATTAACAAAATTGACCAATTTGGCAGTCTCCTTGAGTGAGAGACCCATGGTCGGTTCGTCAAGGACGATGATCTCGGCATCGAAGAAGAGCGCCCGGACGATGGCGACACCCTGTTTTTCGCCACCGGAATACTTGCCAACCCGGGAATCCGGGCTGACGGCATGTGATGTAAAGCCCATCGACTGGGTCATCAGCCGGTGTGTTTCATCTTTCATCCGTTGTATATCGAGGAAACCGAGGTTGTTGCAAAGTTTCAGCGTCCCAGGAAGATATTCCGCCAGAGGGTTTGCAGTTCGGCCAGGGCTCGTTCCTGATAAACGGTTTCCACACCGAGTTCCCTCGCCTTGGGAACGGAAAGGTGATCCACCTTCTGACCATTGAAATAAATCTCACCTGAGGTGGGCTGGTAATAACCGGTTATGATCTTGATCAATGTGGATTTACCGGCACCGTTATCTCCCAGCAAACCTACAATTTCATTTTGCCCCAATTGGAAGTTGATGTCTTCAAGCGCCTTGACCTCGCCAAAGGATTTGGACACGTTTTTTAATTCGAGGCGGTATTCCATACGGTTTTCTCCATTCCGGTATTGGGTGAACTGTCTGTTCCGGAATTATATTTCTATTTTGAATAGCAAGGGCTAAATGGCAAGGTTTTCAGGGGAGCCACTTAGCCCTTGCTTACTATCCTTTGCTAATCCGTCAAAGACAGAATAGCATCAGTCAAGAAAGTCGTTCCGCTCTAGCGGATGCCCTGCTTGACCAGAGCTGCAAGTGCATCTACATTGCCCTTATTAACAAAGCCAGCGCCAGTATCTTCCTGCAAACCGGCGAAGCCGTAGACATGCGTGAGGCAAATCTGCAGAACGCCGAAATAGCCTTGCAGGTACTGCTGCTGATCGATTACCAGTTGCAACCAACCACCCTGGATGGCTTCAACAGCATTACCAGACGCATCGAAACCGGCTGCAAATACATCGCCCGGTTTCTTGCCGGCGGCTTCCAGGAAGGTCTGGATGGTGCCAGTCAGGTTGCCGTGATCGGTGATGACCATCTTAATGTCCGGGTTTTTGGACATGATGCCGGTGAAGATCGGCACGCCCGCGGAGGCGTTCGCATTGGTGGCATCGTCGATCTCTTGATAGATCACTACGATACCGGCTGCTTTCAGGGCATCCTGTACACCCTTGGTTCGTTCACCACGACCTGCCTGAGATAAGAGACCCCACAGGAAAGCCTTGTCGCCAGATTTCAAGCCGGATTCCTTGATGGCTTCTTGTCCCAGCGAGTAACCAGCGGAATAGAGTATGGCGCCAGCATAGCCAAAACCCTTGGCGCTGTACTTGGCTTGCGCCAAAGGCAGCTGGGTGTTCATGCTGGTTACGATAATGCCCTGGCTTTCCGCATCATCAATCAGGGGGTCAAAAGCGGTGTCGCCGGGATGGCCCATGACAGCAATACCATCGGGCTTGGTGGCAACAGCTTGCGTGAATTGGGTGATCATTTTGGCAGGATCCCAGTCGGACCAAACGTATTGCACATCCGCGCCGGTATCCTTGGCGGCCTGCAAAGCACCGTTGTAGACTACCTGCTCAAAACCACCACCGGGAGTTCCGCCGGGGAAGAATACGATTTTCGTGCCCGAGCACCAATTTGTACCAGCAGCAGGAGCGGCGCCTTCAGTAGCAGCAGGAGCCGGGGCTACCGTAGCGGGCGCAGCCGGAGCCGAGGTCGCAGGAGCAGCCGGGGCTTAAGTCGTTACAGCCGGGGTGCAAGCCGTGAGAACGATGGCGACCAGGGCAATAACGGTGAAACCTTTTGTCAGGAACTTGAACATCTCATCCTCCTAGATCGATTGTGAATAGAATATTGGGTATTTCAGAATTGGTTATACGATTCTCATTTTCATTAAATCACAGTGCTGACTTACACCACCTCCTCTCATTATCAGTGTATCGCCTACACTTTCAGATAAACATTAGACAATGCTCACCGGATATTGCCGTTACTTTTCGATGAGCTGGCACGGACGATCAACTCCGGGCGGATAATCTGGGATACATTTTCGTAGTGGTCCTGGTTCGCACGTCGATCAATGATCATCTTGTGTAAATTTGCCACTGCGATACAACCGATATCATTAACCTGCTGGTAGATCGTCGTCAGAGGCGGCCATAAGAAAGCTGCCTCGGGGATGTTATCGAAGCCGACAATGGAGAAGTCCCCCGGTATAGCCTTTCCGCGTTGGTGGGCGATGCCCATGGCTCCCATGGCAATTTGGTCATTGCTCGCAAACACTGCATCCAGGTCAGGGTTCTGATCCCAAAGAACCTGCATCCCCCGTTCGCCGTTTACGGCTGTCCAATCATCGGACCTGTATATCAGCGACTCGCTTGGCTCGAAGTCCTGCCCCAAACAATGCTTCCTGCCAACCAGCCAGTCGTTCACGCGCCTCCCACCAGGAAAGCGGTCCGGTAAGAATACCGATCTTGCGCCGACCCTGGGCGATCAGGTGCTGGACTGCCTGCCTGGCTCCGTTGCGATTATCGATCGCGACCACGGATATACCCGGGTGCGGCTGCATGCTTAGGAAAACGATCGGTGGAAGATGCTGGAGATATTTTGATTTAACCCAGGTTCGGTTATTTCCGACCTCAGGTACTGCCCAGATGATGCCGTCCACCTGGCGGGCGATGAGAGAGGCAAGAACATGCTCATGGTTTGAATCATCGGGACGGACTACCAGGCTTAGGAATAAGGAGTAGCCCAATTCAACTGCTTTTTGTTCGATGCCTACAACTGTTCGGGATGGCCCGTAATAATCAATCCCCCACGCAACAACCGCAAGGGTGTTCGATCTTTGGTGGATTAAACTGCGTGCGATGGCATTAGGCTGGTATCCGAGCTGTTGGATGACTTTCTGGATCTTTTGACGCGTATCCGGGGAAACATCCGGCCGGTCATTAATGACCCTTGAAACCGTCTGCGTCGATACGCCTGCGGATTTTGCCACTTGCTTAATGGTTGCGCGTCTATTTGAATTCATTTACTGTGCGTTATCCATCAAACGGATGTTATCGTTCCCGCTAACGATAACATATTAGCATGTCAAAAGATGAAAGTCAATAGGCATTTTTTCTGACTGATTTACCTTGACCATGCGCCTGTTTTGCATGGGATATAATAAAAAATTGGTCGGCGCGGTGGGTGGTTAACCAATCTCCTCCACCGCGTTGATCGCGTCAAAACCAGAACGCTTTTTTATTCTTTTTTTTGATTAGCAAAATACGACCGTCTTTGAAAACCCGTCCATGAGCCTTGGCAAGTATGCCAATTTTGATACTTTCTTGAGAATAATGGTTTTATAATGAAAACCGCTGGATATTGTGTTGATCCAATTTTTTTCATCTTACCGGATTGTTCGTCTATCGATAATTTTTTCAAGGAGTGATTTATGAGCGTCATCGAAGTAACCAAACTGACCAAGTACTATGGAAAATCTCGCGGCATTGTAGATGTCTCATTTTCAGAGGAAGAAGGGGAGATCCTGGGTTTCATCGGTCCAAACGGCGCTGGGAAATCGACCACCATCCGCCTGCTGCTTTCGTTGATCCATCCAACCAGCGGTAGCGCCAGGATTTTTGGCAAAGATGTGCTTACCCACGGTCCGGAGATACGTCGCGATATCGGATACCTGCCTTCTGAAGTCTTTTATTATGAAGGCATGAAAGTAAAGGACCTGCTCAAGTACTCCGCGAGTTTTTATGATCACGATTGCACGGAACGCATTAAGGAACTATCCGGGATCATGGAGTTGGAAATGGATCGCCGCATCAGTGACCTGTCCTATGGCAATAAGAAGAAGGTCGGTATTGTCCAGGGTCTGTTACACAGCCCCAAGTTGCTTTTCCTGGATGAGCCGACCAGCGGCCTGGATCCGCTTATGCAGCGCAAATTCTTCGACCTGATCCGTCAGGAAAATGCCCGCGGCGTGACCGTGTTCTTCTCCTCACACATCCTGGGAGAGGTGCAGCGTCTGTGTAATCGAGTCGCGATCATCCGCGAGGGCAAGATCGTCGAGATCTCCGATATTCACACCCTGCAGCAAAACAATTATAAGAAGGTGGTCGTCACCTCAGGTAACCTGACCGCAACCTCGTTCGATCTGCCCGGTGTAACGAATATGCAGTTGGAAAACGGGTCTGCGCATTTCTTCTTTAAGGGCGATATCAATGTAGTGCTGCACAAGATCAGCAGCCTCCAGGTTTCTGACGTTACCATCGAAGAGCCAACCCTGGAAGAGATCTTCATGCACTATTACGAATAGGCAAATATCATGAGCGTAAATATTTATATACACGAAGTTCGGACCCGGCTCAGGTCAATCCTGGTCTGGTCACTTTCAGTGGGTGCCCTGGCACTTTTCTTTTTCTCAATCTTCCCAGCCTTCGCCGACCAGGCTGCCACGATGAACCAACTCCTTTCGAAATTCCCACCGCAGTTATTGGAAGCCTTCGGTATGAACCGGATGGATCTATCCTCTGTGTCGGGTTTCTTTAGCTTCATCTTCATATTCATTCAACTATGCCTTGCCATCCAGGCTGGCAACTTCGGTTTTGGGCTCGTTTCGGTTGAAGAAAATGAACTCACTGCCGATTTCCTGTTGACCAAACCGGTCAGCCGTTTTCAGGTCATTACCAGCAAGATACTTGCCGCCATCACCAGCATGGTCTTGACCGACCTAGTGATGTGGTTGGCAAGTTTCGTAAGCATCCTGCTCTGGCATGGCAGCCGAACCTTTAATACCGGGCTGTTGATAGAGTTGATGCTGAGTATCATTCTCTTCCAGCTCTTCTTCCTGGCAGTTGGATTAGTCATTTCATTGCTGGTAAAGCGAGTCCGCAGCGTGACTCCCTATTCTCTCGGTCTTGGGTTTGGTGCGTATGTGCTTAGTGCTTTCAGCGGGATGTTCGGCAAAGTCGGGCTGGAGTACATTACGCCGTTCAAACACCTGGACCCGGCTTATTTTGTTCAGCACGGCGCTTTCAGCACTCCCCTGCTACTGCTTAATGTGGCAATTACCGTTATTTCACTTGCGCTCAGTTATTGGTTGTATATCCACCGCGATATTCACGCGGTCTCATAAGGAGGTGCCTCATGAACATATTTCTTCGTGAACTGAAAGCCAATTTGAAATCGCTTTTGATCTGGAGCGGGGTGATGGCGCTCCTGATCTTCATCGGTACGGCAAAATTTTCCGCATATTACAATGATCCTTCCATGCTGGCCATGCTGGATGCTTTACCAAAGGCGCTTATCGACGCCATGAGCCTGCGTGCCTTTAACCTGACCACTCTGAACGGGTTTTATGGCTTGATGTTCATCTACTATGCATTGATGGGTGGTATTGCAGCTGCCATGTGGGCCTCCGACAGCATATCCAAAGAGGAACGTGACAAGACGGTCGAGTTCTCCCTCGTCCTACCGGTAGCCCGCAGCCGCGTCATCACTGCTAAAGCGCTGGCGGCAGTTGTCAACTGCATAGTCTTCGTCGTGGTGACTTGGGTGTGCTCTATCCTGGCAGCCCAGGCGTATAAACCCGATACGGTCTTCTATAATTTCCTGACACTTGAAATGGAAGCCATGTTCATCATTGAACTGATCTTCCTGGCGATGGGTCTCATGCTCGGCTGCGTCATGAAGCAATACAAGCTATCAGGCTCGACTGCTATCGGGATCATCCTGGTAACCTACTTCCTTTCGATCATGTCGGCCATGCAATCGAACCTGGATTTTCTAAAGTGGTTCTCGCCTTTCAAGTATTTCGATGCTGCCGTCCTTTTCCGCGATGGCCGGATGGGCGGTATCTATCTGGTTCTCTCGGCAGCGATTATCATCACATGTGGGATCGTGGCTTACCTGGTCTATAACCGGCGCGACCTTTACATTTAAGGATTAAGCAAGCACCCCATTAATTTCATGTAAAAAATCCCCCGCGGGGGATTTTTTATCGAAGAGTGGTATATCTGGATTTTCACCGCGTATGGTGAAGCAGATTCCAACCGGTCCATTCGAATCTCCAAAATCCATTCATCGAGTGCTGCACCCCATTCTCCAAACCGCCATAGTGTGGTTAAATCAACCGGGAGCCTTTATACCGTGGAAACGCTTTCACGAACAAGGGCACATTCTCGCCCATCACCTATAAGAAAAATTATCGACCAGGTTTTATCGGCCCGCCATGGTTTCATTGCTTATATCCCAATGATCATCACCTCGATTTTCCTGTTGATCACTGCGATGGTATCTGCCCTTTCGATTAATGTCGATGTGCTCAGGTATCAGTGTTATGCTACCGTATTTTGGATGGGAGCAAAAACATCCACTCTCTTACAAGCACCCCAGTGCCAGTTTATCCTGCAATTCTCCCGGTTCCACACCCTCCCGCTGGAGTATCCTCCTCTGACCCTGGCGATATTTTCCCCGCCCATCCTGGCACCGGTGCGTATTTACCCACTGGTTTTCGCATTGTGTATGGCGCTGATAGCTTTCTTTATTTATTGGCTGCTCTTGAGATTTGGACCGCGTGGCGCCGGACCCATCTTTGCAATCTGTCTGCTGGTCGGTTGCCTTGGTACAGCCTTCGCGCGCTTCGACCTGGTCCCGGCAATGTTGACACTTTTATGTGTGATATTGGCTGAACGAAAGCATTGGAGGCTGGCTTATATATCGTTGGCGCTGGGAGTGCTTACCAAGCTTTTCCCGATAGTTATGTTCCCTTTGTTGTTCCTGGCAGAACAGCGGGAACAGAGCAGTTTCTACTCACCGGATGTTCCCCTGACCATAAAAACATTCCCGGCCGTGTTCAAGAGTACCATCCGAAATTTTCGCACCTGGACCTGGAAGAATACTTTTCTTTTCGTCGGCGTGCTCTTCATCGTGACCGCCTTCTTTTGGATGTTGAATCCAAGTGCCACGTTCTCATCATTCTCTTTCCTGTATTTAAGACCTTTCGAGATTGAATCGACCGGGAGCGTGCTGGTATGGCTGGCATCCTTCCTTGGAATTCCGGTTGGATGGGTTACTTCCTTCGGCTCCCTGAATACGATCAGTTCGATCTCAATAGCGGTCTCTCAAGGTTTATTCATGCTGTTCTGTCTGGGTTACATAGCCATTCTCATCCAGTTATGGAGAGGAAAATTGGATTTTGTGCAGGCCAGCTTGGCTGCCATATTCCTGCTGGTAGTCACCAACAAAGTCTTCAGCCCGCAGTATCTTCTCTGGATGGCTCCCCTGATCGCGTACAGCGCGGCAAACAACTTACGTTTATTAATTTTCTGGGGGGTACTGTCTTTCCTGACCACACTTATTTACCCGATCTATTTTGGCATGTCCACGATGAACAGCATCCCATCCCAGATTCCAGGTTTCCTACCAGCCATCCTGCTGCGGGATGGATTATTCATTTTGCTGACGCTGGGATACTTATTGGATTTTCCAACCTTACGTACACGTAGTTCTTTATCCGAGCTGATTCATCCAGTCGACCGGTAAAATGTGCTGGATTGGAGGGGAATGTGATGCTGCCTCTATCCCATATTGAAAAATTCCTGGAACAAACCCAGCCACCCTTGCAGGATATCGTTTTCGAACTAAGAAACGTTATCGCCGGCGTTGCCCCGGCAGCCACCGAAGTGATTCTTTGGAAGGGCATCTCCTACTATTTTGAGGAGTTGGGAGGTCCGATCAGCGCCGGGATTTGTCAGATCGCTGTTTGTCAAGATCATGTCCGCCTGGGCTTCGTACATGGCTCCTTCCTGCCAGATCCAAAGAGGCTGCTGGAAGGCGATCGCAAAAGCAAGCGGTTCGTCCGGATTGTTTCTTATGAAAGCGCGCCCTGGGAAGACCTGAAGGATTTGATCGCAGCCTCCTCTCGTTTCAATCGCTATACGCAAACATTTCGCGCGAACAACCCGCAGTAAAAAAAGGTTCCCACCTGATGACAAGCTCCATTCTCCATTTCCCTGTCTTGTGGTAAATTCATCCTGCCATGGATTCCAAAACTCTCCATATGCTTGAATTTCCCAAAGTACTCGCCCGATTGGCGGAATTTTGTGATTTCTCCGCCTCGACGGAATTAGCTCGCAACCTGAGGCCGTCTGCTGAGATTGAAGAGGCTGTCTCCCGCTTGGCGGAGACGAGCGAGGCACGAACGCTCTTGGTTACATCTGATCTAACCATCGGCGGCGCTCACGACATCCGTGAAAAAGTCGAATTGGCAGGTCATGGTGGAGTGCTGGATCCCAAGGAAATGCTTGATGTGCATGCCACGCTGGCAGCAATGCGGGACCTACGTCGATTTTTTGATAAGCACTCGGAGGCTTACCCACATCTGACGGACATCGCTCGCCGGTTGCCTGCTCCAACCGGTCTGATCGAAGCCATCACGCGCTGCATCGCCGATAATGGCGAAGTAGCCGACAGCGCTTCGCCAAAGCTCTACGATATCCGCCGGCAGGTACGTATAGCACATGACCGGCTTATGAGCCGTTTGCAGCGTTACCTGTCTGACGCTGCCACCGCTTCGAAATTACAGGATGCGGTCATCACCCAACGTGATGGACGCTATGTCATCCCGCTGCGGGCAGAGTTCAAAGGACAGGTCAAGGCAATCGTCCATGACCAATCATCCACCGGGGCGACCCTTTTCATCGAGCCGCTGGCGGTGGTAGAACTGAACAATGATTTCCGTGAAGCCCAGATAGCCGAACGCGATGAGGTCCGCCGGATAATGGCTGAGCTCTCGGCGCAGGTCGGAGAACTGGCCAGCGAGATTGTTCCCGGCGTTGCAGCCCTGGCGGAATTGGACCTGGCGTTCGCCAAAGCAAAGTACGCCGATCAGATGCGTGCCAATGAACCCGTGCTGCATACAACCGTGAAAACTCGCCACAACCGTCAGGCTGTGCAACAGGATGTGCCCTCCATCCGGCTGATCCATGCCCGCCATCCGCTTCTGGATCCGGAATCGGTGGTGCCCATCACGATCGACACTGCCCCTGGAACCTACGCCCTGGTCATCACGGGTCCTAATACCGGCGGGAAAACCGTTACATTAAAGACTGTCGGCCTGCTGGTAGTCATGGCACAGAGCGGGTTGCACATCCCAGCGCAGTCAGGTTCGGAGCTGCCCTGCTTCCAGGCAGTTTACGCAGACATCGGCGATGAACAGTCCATCGAGCAGTCGCTCTCGACCTTCTCCGGTCATATCACCAATATTGTCCACATTTTGAAGAAAGCAGACCAGCGCTCCCTGGTGATCCTGGATGAACTCGGGGCTGGAACAGACCCCCAAGAAGGTGCCGCCCTGGCGCGTGCCATCCTATCCAGCCTGTTAGCCCAAGGCATCACTACTTTTGTCGCCACACACTACCCGGAGCTTAAAACCTTCGCCCATACCACCAGCGGTGTGGTAAATGCTTCACTGGAGTTCAATATACAGACCCTCCATCCGACTTATAAACTGACCATCGGCCTGCCCGGGCGATCGAATGCGCTTGCCATTGCTCAACGCCTTGGTCTACCCCAGGAAATCATCGAAGCAGCGCGCGTGGAGGTTGATCCAGACGACCTGCGCGCCGATAAACTGATTGGCGACATCCATCGCCAGCGCAAGATCGCGTTCAAGGAAAGCGAAAAAGCTGAACGGGCACGCTCCGAAGCGCGCCGTTTGGAGCGTGATTTAGCCGGGCGGCTCGATAATATCGAAGACGAGCGACAGAAGGTGCTGGAGCAGGCGCGTGCTGAAGGCGAACTGGAAGTTGAACTCTTGAAAGCGCAACTCAAAATGGTAAAGGACGAGTTGAAGAAAGCCCGTCTGCCGTTGGCTGCCTTGCAAGAAATAGAAGAAAAAGTTGATGCAGTCGAACAGGAAATCCAGAAACCGATAAAAAGACGGACAAAGGTTGCTGATGCACATGGTAAACCAGTCCCGATCGGACCACTTTCTGTAGGCAATAAAGTAACCCTGCGCACGCTTGGCACCGAAGCAGTGATCACATCCATAGACGGCGAGGCGGCTGAGGTCCAGGCTGGTCCGCTACGCATGCGGGTTCGACTGAATGAATTAAAGCGAAAGGATGAAAACCCGACCGGGTTGGATGATCGATCAGCTTCGAAAAAACCGCCGGCAAGACCTACGTTCAATCCCGAAGAACGCAGATCCTCCATTACAACAGTGTCCCCCGGTTTGGAGATCGACCTTCGTGGTCAGCGCGCCGAAGAAGCCATTGAAATTCTTGACCGCTACCTAGAAAAGGCAACCATGGCTGGTTTGCCATTCGTGCGTATCATCCACGGTAAAGGCACTGGTAAGCTACGCCAGGAAGTCAGGCTCATGCTCAAGGATCATCCGCATGTGGTCTCTTTTGAAGAGGGCGGACCAAAAGAAGGTGCTGAGGGTGTGACGGTGGCAAAACTCGTGAACGGTTAATTCCTCAATAATTTTTCTGAAACCATTTACTCCATGATAAGGAGAGTATAAACCTATGAAAATCCAAGACGTCCCTTTCGGCACGATTGATTGGAGCACGATACCGTCCACTGAACACCCTGGCACTACTGGGAAAGCTTACTGGCGTACTTTTGAGATGGGCAACATTCGCATTCGAATGGTTGAATATACGCCCGGGTATCTGGCGGACCATTGGTGCAAACGCGGGCATGTACTCCTTGTGCTCGAAGGCGAACTGGAGACAGAGCTCAGCGATGGCAGGAAGTTTTTATTAAAAGCCGGGATGAACTACCAGGTTGCGGATGAGATCAATCCGCATCGATCGTCCACGACTACCGGAGCAAAGCTTTTCATCGTGGATTAAAAAAAACCAACGGGGGGGGTATTCATTACAACTGAGGTTTACTCTATCGTTTGCCAGGCACGGGCGAAACGCAGAATGCGACTGCGGATGTAAAAAACATTCGGGTCAGCGATGGGGCGCTGAACCTTAATGAGATCCATTGCCGACTGTGGGTCGCATCCCAGGGCGATCAGGATGGAGGCTCCCATCGCTGCACCGCGGTGACGTCCCCGTTGGCAATGGACATACACCTTACCCCCGTTCTCGATGGTCTCCAGTGCAGCCTTAACCCCTCGAACGAGGAAACGGATGGGGATGACCAGGCCAGGGCTGTCGATCGTTGGCAACCATAACACCCGCAACGGCGGACAATGCTGGTCCCTGGCGAGATGTTTCTCTAAGCGCATATTGATCACCAGGCGGACACCCAGATCGCGCAGGATATCGTACTCTTCCTTGCGTGGGGTAACTCCGATGAACAGGTTTTCAGTAATCTTCGAAAACTCCATGCGGGCAATCTTATCACATGGGGGCGTCGAGAACCATTAAAATGACATGATTAATTTCCGCCGGTCACAGCCTGCCAGACAACACCCAATGCCTGCAAGGCGGACATGCGGTGGATTGCCGCGGCTTCTTCGGTAAAGTAGAGGTCGCCCTGGTAGGGGACATCGGGTCGGGTGTACAGACCGCGATTAACCAAGCCGGATAACGATGCCCAGAAATTCCAGAACGGAATATTATATTCAATCGCCAATTGGGCATATTGACTATTCACATGTTCGTCCAGTTCGCGGTCGTCGGCTTTTGATGCCAGGATGGGAACTACACCAGCAGCGATCAATTGGTCCAAGATCGAACGCATATAGGATTCATTGCGATTCTCGTAATGGGAACCGACCTGGATGATCACGAAGGATGGTTTGTGGATGCGCAATTCACATTGGAGCGGTGATTTATTACTCGTGCAGGTAAACCGGTTCTCATGCCACTGTGACCAGAGCAAGGCGCCGGTTGTCGTACCTCCACGCACAGTAGGACTCTGGCGATTGAATGATCCTTTAAACCAGTCCACGGTCTTCTGCATATCTGCAGGAAGCGCAGCCAAGACGAGCGGGTCAGTCTCAAAGGTCCCCATAAAAACCTGCGGCTCATCCTGGCAGTCGCCAAAGACCGAAAATGCGTGCGGGTCATTTCCGAGCAATTGCCCCAGCAGGTAGACCGCGCGGGCGTGCGTTGTGACAATGGGGGCCACCGGCCAATTATGCCAGTCTGCCGCATCCAGGTTAAGGCTGTCTGCCAGGGGTGTGACCGTCGGAGTGGGAACCATGGTTGGTTCAAGGGACTTGGTTGGGGTTTCGGTATCGACACTGGTTGGGGTGAAGGAAGGCTCGGGAGTCGGGCTTGAGGTCGGGACAGGCAGTGGACTATTCGTCACAGCGGCAGTCGGCAGTAAGGTGGCGGTCAGCGCGCTGGAGTATAAAGGCTGGCAGGCAGCCATCAAGGCAACAGGGATCAGGATAATTATTACCGGGATGCGGGAAGGCATGGCGTCTATTCACAGCAGTATAACAAATTATGGGATAATTGCCGCGGATGGAGGTGCCATGCACGCCCGACGAGCCTTACTGTATATGCCCGGTGACGACCGGCATAAGATCGAAAAAGCCATTACGCTGGATGTTGACTGCATTTGCATGGATATGGAAGACGGCGTGGCACCATCGCATAAGGCGGAAGCACGCCTGACAATTGCAGGTGCGCTGAAGGAGTTGATCTTTGGTCCATCCGAAAAACTGGTGCGCATCAACGCCGTCGGCTCGGGGCTGGAGACGGACGACCTCCAGGCTGTTTTACCCTGCCATCCGGATGGGATTGTCCTGCCGAAAGTGGAAACGCTCGAACAGCTCCAGTGGGCAGGTGAATTGATCGAAACTGCAGAATTGTCCCACGGCTGGCCGGTCAACTCCATTCGTCTGCTGGCGGATGTGGAGACTGCCCGCGGGATATTAAACCTTAAGGAAATTGCCTCACACCCGCGCCTCGATGGAATCATTTTCGGTGGGGAAGATTTTGCCGCCAGCATCGGCGCAACCCGCACTGCAGGAGCGATGGAACTGTTCTATGCCCGCTCGGCAGTCGTGACGGCTTGCGCAGCCTATGGACTGCAAGCCATCGATATGGTAAATGTTGATTTCCACGATCTCGAACAGCTTCGGCTCGAAGCTAACTTCGGGGCGCAATTGGGTTACACGGGGAAACAGATCATCCATCCCGCCCAGGTACAGCCGGTTCAGGAGGCATTCACCCCAGGGGCAGATGTGATTGTTGCCGCCCGGCAGCTCGTCCAGGCATTTGAGGTTGCCCAGGCAGACGGTCGGGGTGCCTTTGCCATGGATGGCAGGATGATCGATATGCCGCTGGTCAGAGCCGCCCAGAATGTCCTGGCGCGGGCGAACGCGGCGGGGAAGATTAATGCTGACAATCGTTTATGGTCTCACTTCCGCCCTGGCATGGGGCGGTGCTGATTTCTGCGGCGGGCTTGCCAGCCGCAGGGGGAAGGCTTACCAGGCTGTCCTTTTTGGCGAAGGGATCGGTCTGGTCATCCTGCTCGTCATCGCCTTTGCATCCGGAGAAAAGCCGCTGCCATGGACGTCCTGGTTATTGTGTACCATAGCCGGCTCGATGGGTGTGATCGGTCTGTTGCTGTTCTTCCAATCCATGGTCAAGGGACAGATGAGCGTTGCCGCACCCGTCTCAGCGCTCACGGCTGCCCTCCTGCCGGTCATCGTGGGTTCGATCATGGATGGATTCCCGGGCTTCTTGACCTTTGCAGGTTTCGGTCTGGCCCTGGCAGCCATCTGGTTCATTTCCCAGCCGGACGGTGGTCCGAAGACCGTTCGCTTGCGGCTGGCGGATTTGAGCCTGCCACTTATCGCCGGGCTGGGTTTCGGGATCTATCTTATCCTGTTCGAACGCGGCAGCCAGAACAACCTGTTCTGGCCGATGGTCGCCTCCCGCCTGGCGGGGACGGTGACCATGATCATCTATACCTTGTCCACTCGCCAGCCATTCCTGCCGCCGCGAGGTTCCTGGTTGCTGATCATTATGAACGGCATACTCGATATCACTGGAAATGGTCTCTATATATTGGCAGGTCAGGCTGGTCGCATGGATATGGCTGCCGTACTGGTTTCGCTTTATCCTGGTTCAACCGTTCTGCTGGCTGGGTTGTTCCTGCATGAACGGCTGAACCGTTCACAGTTGGTGGGAATCCTGGCAGCCCTGGCAGCCATCGTACTGATGACGATTTAATCCCGCCTCCAGTTTATGTTGGCAGGTGTTATCTTATTCGACGAGGTTCAGCCTGTGAACAACACCAAAACGGACACCATCGAAGTCCTGCCAGTTCTCACCCATTCTCAAAAAAACGTCTCTTCTAAATTTCCCCTGGACATATATATAGGCATGACCCGCTGTGGGTCCCTCCATTGCTCTCAGAGCGCGCCAAGGCAATCGACCCGCGGCGTGGTTTGTTCTTCAAGGACGGCTACGCTGACCTGTTCATTGCATGGCAGAATAAAAAGCCGGTTGGGACTATCGCCTGTGCCGAGGACACATCAGCCAGTAAAGCCAAGGGCTATGGGGATTGTACGATCGGTTTTTTCGAATGCGTGGATGATTACACAGTCGCAGTAAATCTATTCAAACAAGCTGAAGACTGGGCGTGTGCTCACCGCCTGCATAGCATTATCGGTACCTACAACCTGGACAGGGAAGATTTACGCGGTATTTTGATCGAAGGTCGCGATCGTCCACCCACCTCCTACTGCGGTCACAACCCGCCCTACTACCAGGCATTTTTTGAACGCTATGGTTTCCAAAAATATATCGGTGATGGATTGGCATATATGATCGAGCTGGACCTGGAAAACCCAGAGATCATGCATTTGATGAAACTGGCAGACCGGATCCGTCAGCGCAAGAAAATTACGGTTCGCGGCGCCAACCTGAAGGACGTTGACGGTGAGATCGACCATATCGTCGATCTTCAGAACCGCGGCCTGTCTCATATGTCTGACTATACACCCTACACCCGCAGCTCGATCGAGCAGATGATCCTGCCCATGATGGACATCGTCGATCCCGACCTGGTTCTTTTCGCAGAAGTGGATGGAAAGGCTGTCGGTTGGTTCCCGGGCGTGCCCAATATGAACGAGGTACTCATCCATCTTAACGGCTTGCGCCGGCCATGGGACTATTTAAGGCTGCTGAAATATGCCCGCCTCAAACCAAAATGCCTCGCCATTAAGAGTGTGGCGGTCGTCCCGGAATACTGGGACTTGGGGGTGGGTGTCCTACTTTTCGATGAGATGGCCCGCCGAGCATATTCCAAAGGCTACCGTTGGGTTGACATGTCCCTTACCGGAGATGATAACCTCGACACTTTTCCCCTGGCACATCGTATGGGCGCCAGGATCTATAAACGGTATCGCTTCTACCAGAAAAAACTGACCCCGGATACATAGCAACGGTTGGCAGAAATCTGCCAACCGTCGTTGCCATCAGTTCATATATATATCGGGGTTTTTCTCCGAAGATCAAGACTTAGGTTTATCCTCCCCTGAATCTCTTTTATCCTCTTCCGTGTCATCTTTTAATAATTTATCCATATCCACATCGTAATCGCCCCACTTGCTGCCGCTGGCTGTGGAAAAGATCATCTGGTTGGTGATCTCCGAGTGAGCCTCGGCTTTTTGCACATCCGCCCTGCGTTTGTCTGCCGCATCGGACCGGATGTTTCCCTCTCCGCTATCCACTGCCAGGATCCTGATCTCTTTCAGACCGCCCTGGCTGTACGCTACTACCTCGCCGGCGTGATGTCCCTCCAATACCTTGCCCAGCGGGGTGTTCTCATCCAGCAAGCCTGACTTAAAATCAGCTTGTTCGGTGCTGACCAGGGTGAATTCCTTTCTTTCAGTATCCCCGCTCGACTCCACCAATTCCACCGTCACATGTGTATTGCGGGTGATCGGAATATTATTCGCGTCCATATCTTTATCATACCAAAGATTAAAAACTAGGCTGGTCTGTTTAGACCTTCTTTTTCAAGCTTTAATCCACTCTCCCTGTCGCGAATCGAGGCACCCCGGCAGAAGTACTTCTGCCGGGGTGTCATATTAGGTTTTATAAATTCTAGGGCGTCTTGCAACTGTACCCCAGCATGTTCCATAAGATCAGCATACTAAATCTAATAACCCACTTCCCTCGTGGTTGAATGGGTTAATACTATGCCCCACGACCACAGACCTTGCACGAGCCGCGCCTCCGGTAGTAGTAACCCAATGTGGCAACCGCAAGCGCTATGCCCCAAACAGGGAACAGCAAGGTCGGGCCAAGTTGGAAGATGATTGCCCCGATAATATCGATCCTCGTAGCCCCCATGGCGGTCATGTTAGCGATCATCTGGGACAAGCCGGTCCATATCCCGATGCCACCCACGACCAACAACACCGATACGAGCGAAGCCGGGATGACCGCCAGTGCGATGGGGACCCGGCGCCCCGCCAGACCGATCATCCAGCGTGGGAATACCTCACCCCAGCGCTGCACCAATCCAAGCATGAGCAGCGCTCCCACCAAGCCGAACGTCGCCAGGAACAGTCCAGAGATCCATGTTCCTCTTTCCTGACCGCTTCGCAGATATGCCTCACTCATCCCGAGCGGGAACCCCAACGCCCAGGAGTAACGGGTGAATGCGTAAAAGACTGGTGCAACCATCGATACATATACAGCTATCCGGCCCCAGTGCGCAGCCTGGCTTCGGGCTCTGCCACCCCTGCGGAGCGTCCCGGCGGCCGCAGTACAAGCAGGCATCTGCACTCCTGCGGGCGTAGCAGACTGTGGCTGCCAGCCAGAGGAACCCGCCGATCAGACACAGCACCTGATGGATCGTCGCCCATTCAATCCAGCTCTGCATGTAATTTTGACCGAAAGTCGCGCCAGTCAGCAGGCTGCGGATGGCGTAGGGAAGATAACCGACGTGGACCAGCAGACCGAGGGAGGTCATGAACAGCAGCAGCACCCCACTAAGCAGAACTCCGGCTGCAATTAGGAAAGGCCGAAGTGTCCGGCTGAGCACCCCGCCTAGCATCGCCGCTCCCATCGCCGCCGCCGGGACCCCTGCCATGATTACCACGATCCAGGCTGCAACTGGTCCTAATCGTCCAAGCAACGGCCCCAACATATCAGACATACTTGCGCTGGTGTAAGGGAAGCCTTGCCCGCTCACCGCCCAGTAGCCTCCCATGATGGCATAGATTAGTGACCACGCCAGCGCTGCGTATGGCGCCCAATGCTGCCAATCACGGGGTGACCCATTACGAATGACTACAGCTCCGGTTGTTCCAATCGTCTGATTAGTGTCCATCATCCACCTCCACCCATTCATTCCTTTTACACATGGTGCCCTATCACATGAAACAAATCGATAATCACGTATCATAAATCCATAAGGAAAAATTCCCCTCGGTCAGAAGACGGGTTTTTACCTGTCCTGTTGGATAGGTATATTCATCTCTGGTATTACCCGGACGGCATCACTGGACTAACATACATCAAGCCTCCCTCGGCTGTTGGGGGATTACGGAGCATCCTCCTCGTTGGTCTTCGGTTTTTAGCCTGAGGAAGAACGGAGTGACTTAAGCCTGAATTTTTTACACCACACGTACACTTACTGCTTTCCCCGCGCCATTCTGCGGGTAGTTCGTGCTTTTTCGGTATCTTGCTCATGTGCATACTCCGCCAGCGCCGTGATCGTCAGGCTTGGGTTCACCCCCGGGTTGCCTGGCATGATCGACCCGTCGATTATGTACATCCCCGCATAATGGAACACCTCGAAATTCTCGTCCACCACCCCCTCCTCCGCACTCCTGCCCACCGGAGCCCCTCCCAGGATGTGCGCAGTGGTTGGCAGGTTCAGCAGGTTCTCGCCCAGCGACCCCATCGGTACACCGTTGGTTCGTTGCGCGAAGTCTCGCGTCAATTCGTGCGAGCCGTGCACCTGTGCGCTGATCCTGTAACCCGGCTCCTCCTCCGCCATCAAGCCTTTGCGGAACAGAGTGAACAGGCTGCGCCCCATCCGGAAGCGCATCCGGTTGTCAGTATGCTGCATCACCAGCAGGATCGTCACCCGCCTCGCCCAACCAGGCAGGACCTGGCCTCGCAGGAAGTCGAACGGGTGCCGCAGGATCCAGCCCAAAGAGTTCATGATTCGACGCGGAATGCCATTATTCAGCTCGATAAGTGGCGCCGCCAACAGGCGCATCAGCGACGACCCATCAGGATAACGAACCGGCTCAACCCGTGTGATCTGGTCAACATTGAAAATGGACGCGATCGCCACCCCCTGCGAATAATTGACCTCTTTACTGCGTGCAACCGACCCGAGCAGCGCCTCGCTATTGGTGCGGACCCGTTCGCCCAGCCTGGGCGACAGCTCCGGCAGCGACCCGCTATTGTCTCGCAGGCGCAAAAGCAGGTTCATGGTGCCCATCACCCCACCTGCGAAGATCACGCTCCTGGTCAGGACCCTGGTGCTGTGTCCTCCAACCAGGCGCGTCGATCGTCTGTAGGTCACTTCGTACCTGGCTCCCTGTGCAGAAATGGTCACTTCAGGACCCACAGGGCGGACGTCCGTCACTTCCGCTTCGGCGGTCACATCTGCCCCATTCTTTTCGGCAAAGTACAGATAATTTTTGGGAAGTGTATTCTTGGCGTTGTAGCGACAGCCCACCATGCAGCCACCGCACTGCCGGCATCCGGCACGCTGCGGTCCTTCTCCGCCGAAAAATGGGTCCGGTACGGTCGCCTCCAATTCGCCAAAGAACGCCCCCACCTCGGTCGCGCGAAACGTGTCTGCCATGCCGCGCTCCCGCGCCATTTGCAACAGCACCTCATCAGCCTTCCACAACCGGGGGTTGCGGACCGCCCCCAGCATCTGGCGGGCAGTGACAAAGTGCGGGCGCAATACATCACCCCACGGGAGCGGTTCGTTCCAGGCTGGCGTGGCAAAGGTTTCGTCGGTTGGGATTTCCAACACATTGGCGTAGCCGAGACTGCCGCCTCCCACCCCGGCACCGTGCAGTACCATAACACCCTTCAGGATGCTGATCTGCAAGATGCCGAACGATCTCAGCGCCGGCGCCCATAGATATTTCCAAAATTGCAGGTTGGTCCTGGCGAAGTCTTCATCCCGGTAGCGTTTCCCCTTTTCGAGCACGAGCACGGAATAACCTTTTTCGGTCAGGCGCATGGCTGCCACAGATCCCCCGAATCCACTACCGATAATGACATAATCGTAGACTTTTTGCTCCACGGCATTCGCTCCTCGGGTTCTCTTTGGCTGGGAGTAATAACACCGCCTCTTCCCACACGTTCTGGAATTACAGTTCTAAATCGTGATAATTCTTCAATAATGCAGTGATTATTGACGGATTGCCTGACCGCGCTTACAATAAAATCACAATTGAATATTGGTCAGGGTGCCTGCCCCCCGGATGGGGAGGCCCAACGGCGAAGCCGGTGCAAGTCCGGCGCTGTCCCGCAACTGTAAGCTCATTTGAGCAAGCCAGGCCGCCCGCCCTAACCAGTTCCGCCACTCTCTCGTGGAAAGGAGGTGGGAACGGCGCACTTGGATCATCGCCACTCCCCCTCCCCTGCCTTACCCGGCAGGGGATTTTGGTTGCCCTATCACTACTTTTAATCACGCTCAATAAATAAATCGTCATTGGAGAAAATATCATGCCACGTAAATTAATCATAACTCTTACCGCCTTACTCATCCTGCTGGCTGGCTGTGCTCCAGCCGCAACTTCAACACCGACTACCGCCGTACTAACAGCCGCCCCGACTTTGCTCTCTCCCACCAGCGCCTCCACCGGCCCAGTCCCGATCACGTTAACCGATGGTTTACAGCGCAAGGTGACCCTTGCCGGCCCAGCCCAGCGTATCGTAACCCTCGCTCCCTCAAACACCGAGATCCTCTTCGCCATTGGAGCTGGCCCGCAGGTGGTCGGTCGCGACGAGACCTCCGATTTCCCCAGCATGGTATCGTCCCTGCCAACCGTCGGCGGTTATAGCGGTTTCAGTACCGAGGCTATCGTCGCGCTTCACCCCGATCTGGTCCTGGCTGGCGGCATCAATACACCTGAACTGGTCGCTTCCCTCCAGCAGTTGGGGATCACCGTTTACTTCCTGTCCAACCCGACCACCCTGGAGGAGATGTTCACCAACCTCGAGACGGTCGCAAAATTGACCGGGCATGAGAATGATGCCGCAACGCTGGTGACCTCTCTCAAGTCGCGCGTCGCCGCAGTGGATGAAAAGATTGCAGCGGTCACTTCCAAGCCAGCCGTTTACTATGAGATTGACGCAACCGACCCTACGAAACCTTATACCTATGGCCCGGGTTCTTTTGGTGACCTGCTCATCCAGCGCGCCGGCGGAACAAATATTGGTTCATCGCTGTCGAGCCAATTCGCACAGATCAGCCTTGAGCAGTTGGTCTTTGCCAAACCGTCTATTATCATACTGGGTGATTCTGCATACGGGACAACAGCCGACATGGTAAAACAAAGGCCTGGTTGGGAAGGCATAACTGCCGTTAAGAATAGCCAAATCTTTCCATTTGACGACAACCTGGTCAGTCGTCCCGGCCCCCGCATGATCATCGGACTGGAAGCATTGGCAAAATTACTCCACCCGGATCTGTTCAAGTAGTCATCGTCAATGCCGCGCCGCTTGTAACCATTTACATCCATGTCCCGTCGTTTGTTACCCTTCCTTTGGACCATGCTCTTCCTCGCCCTGGCGGTAATTCTATCCATCGCCATCGGCTCGGTCTTCATTACCCCTGCCGACTTATGGCGCATCCTTTCAGGCTGGGTCGGCGGGGTATCTTTCCTTGATCCGCTGAAAACATTCTCGTTCATCATTGTCTCCATCCGCCTGCCGCGCACCGCTCTCGTTTTGTTGACCGGTGCAGCCTTGAGCGGTAGTGGTGCTGCCTACCAGGGTATATTCCGAAATCCTTTGGCGGATCCGTACCTGATCGGCGTAGCCTCCGGCGCGGGTCTCGGTGCGGTCGTTGCGATGAGTATCAATTGGCCCTACTCGTTCTGGGGATTGATGATCGTCCCGGCTGCCTCTTTTGTGGCCGCGCTTCTGACTATTTTTCTCGTGTATATGCTGGCGCGTATTGGTAAAGCCGTCCCGACTACCAACTTGATCCTTGCCGGCGTTGCTTTTTCGTCCTTTGCCACCGCCCTGACCTCGTTCCTCATGCTTCGTTCGACCGGCGAACTCCGCCGGGCTATTTCATGGTTGCTGGGTGGCGCATCCCAAGCTGGTTGGGTGCCTGTGTTGACCATCCTGCCATACATCATCATCGGGTTGGGTATCCTGCTCTTGAACGGACATGCTCTGAACTTGCTCCAATTTGGAGATGACCAGGCGCAGCAGATGGGTCTGCCGGTCGCCAAACGCAGGGCTCTCGTCTTGTTGGCCGCCTCATTGGCCACAGCTGCCGCCGTATCCTTCTCGGGCATCATCGGCTTTATCGGTCTGATCGTTCCGCACGTGATGCGCCTGTGGTTCGGCGCGGATTACCGCCGGTTAGTTCCGCTCTCCATCATTGCTGGGGCCGGTACCCTGCTGGTGGCTGACGTGATCGCCCGCTCAGTATTATCCCCACAGGAGCTCCCCCTTGGAATTGTGACAGCTTTGGTGGGCGCTCCATTTTTTCTGTGGGTGTTGCGCCGTGCCAAGAACCAGGGGTATTGGTGATATGTTAAGGATTGAGGATCTGTCCGTCGCGTATGGTCCACGCGTTGTCCTCAGCGGCGTCTCCCTGGAAGTCAATTCCGGGGAGGTGCTTGCATTGATCGGTCCAAACGGCGCGGGAAAGTCCACCCTGCTGCGGGCGGTCAGCGGGGTTGTCCCCGCCCAGTCCGGTTCGGTGCGTACCAATGGGGATGACCTTCTTTCGCTGTCCACCATGCAGCGTGCCCGCGTCCTGGCTGTGGTCCCCCAGATCGCGAGCATGCCGCCTGCTTTTACTGTATGGGAGACGGTACTGTTGGGTCGAACTCCTTATCTCAATTTCCTGGGACAGGTATCAGAAAAAGACGAAGAAATTGCCCGCCTTGCGCTTTCCCGGGTGGATGCATTGGATCTGTCCGAACGCCGGGTGGGGGAACTGTCCGGCGGTGAACAGCAGCGGGTACTGCTGGCCCGTGCCATGGCGCAATCCACTCCGATCCTGCTGCTCGACGAACCAACCTCCAACCTGGATCTTCATTACCAGGTTAATTTTATGGAGACTGTCAGCAGCCTGGCTCATCAGGACAACCTGGCGATTTTGGTCGCTTTGCACGACCTAAACCTGGCTGCCCGTTACAGTGACCGCATCGCCCTCATGGTGGATGGAAAAATAAAAGCCGCGGGCACGCCGCAGCAGGTTCTGACTCCAGAGCTGATCTCAGCCGTCTATCACCTGCCGGTGCAGGTGATTACGCATCCATTTGCAAATGCACCGCTCGTTCTACCAGATAGCCGCTAACTATTTGGGGGTCTACCAGTACGCAGTTCCATCCCGTCTTTTTGGCACTAAACAGCTTTAGAAAAACCATTTACAACCGGTCTATAAGTTTACAAGGTTGGGATCCATGATGTATTGCCACCAGTTGTTGGCGACCCCGTTGGTCCGCCCGCCGACTTTTGGAAGGTGTTTCAGCCACCATTTGTGGTGAGCGCGGATATCCCCGTTACCCCACTCAGCAGCGTTAACCTGGCGGATATCGTTTTGAAAGTTGGGGAATGTGTACCAGCCATAGCAATTACTTGAAACCAGGCGCGGGTTATTCCAGTCGTAATCCTTTGTGCTGTTGGGTGCGTAATGGATTGTACCTACACCAGCTTTTCCCGGTGCGATCTGGTCAAAACTTACGAATTGCTCGAACAGGTTGAGGTTGAGCCCCACCGTGGCAGGCGACCTGCCTTGTTTATACGCCCATACCACAAAGTCCTGGCATTTGAAGACCTGGGATACCATGCTTTCGGACCGGTGTCCAAACGATTCCAGCATCTCTCCCACTCCACGCTCATAGGAAAAGCCCATGACAATAAACCGGCGGTTGCAACTGGAAGTGCCAGGGAGCGGATTAAAATTGCCACCAGAACGCCCCGGCTCCCCCCATAGTGGATTCAGGAAATCCACCGTAGGGGAAGTTGAATATCCAGACTTCATCGATCTCGTTCCGGGCAACGCGCGGCAGGATGTTCAGTCCGGTAAGTATGGGTTGGAAATCCACTCCATTCGGTTCATGCGCGGGGCTGGTACGATTCTGAACTTTTTTATATGTCTCCGGATCATACCGAAATCCATCAGCCAGCACCGGAAACTCATTCAGTTCGACGCGTTGGACGATCTGGTAGCGCGCCATTCCACCACTTGTCTCCAGGATATCCTGGATAAAGGAATTGGCGAGGTCATCCGGTCGCTGCCAATGCATCACCTGCGAAAGTTTGGCTCCGGTTGCGGCATCCATGACCGGGTCGTAGATCACAAGAAGCACGCGCGATGTTACGATATGTGCCGGCTCGGTGATATTATCCGGCTGGATAACAGGTTTAACTGCTGGAGGTATTACCGGGCTGGGGGGTGCCGGGGGTATGGGAGCAGGTGTGGAGGGTTTCGAGGGGCTGAATAATCTGATCAACCAATCCAACAGCGATGGCTTGGAGTTGCCTGGAGGATTATTCATCACAAACCTTAATGCACATTGGTCGCAAAGTATACATCGTAGCCAATGCTAAAGAAGATATTGTGGTTGGGGCTGATGGTCAATGCGGATGCAGAACCAATGAAGGTTTGATCGAGAGGCGCCCGAAACTGACCTCGTAGTTCCAGAGTACTCGAACGCGGGCTGAAATAATAGACCGCTCTGGTCAATGGCTCGAGCAAATACAGCAAAGGGTCGGGCGCGGCAGCGAACGCAATTTGATTAAAAATCGCATCTGTTATATTCGGACCGGGCTGCCGCTCTGGACGGTTATCAACAAAGGTAACCGGATCGGTGCATCGCATTGGGACACCAGAATAATGGCTGGCCGGACAGGATGCCACATGCCCATCACTAAAGAGCAAGTACAGGTCGGAGTTGTTGGCAGCCAGATCGATCGAGGCATTCATATTCTGAGGCACTTGTTCGCCGAAGAACATTGTCGGCAAGTCAGTGAACTTCCCATAATTGCCCTGGTATACCCAGACGCTGTTAGCCAGTGGATCAAGAATATAGAGGTAATTACCGTCGGTATCCAGGGTAAAGGCAGAGATCTTTTGCCAACCTAAAGGTGGCGGATTGAGAGAGACAGCTACTGGGTCCATATTAAATCCGCAGTAGAGTAAATTCCCGCTCGCATCGATCCCCATCACACGCGCATTGAAATCATTGCTCATTTGCAGAGCTTCAATATCTATCAGGTTCCCGACGGTTGTACTGCCATATGCTCCAGGCCCACAGGCAAAACTGGTATCGACTTCGTAACCCTGGCTTCCCAGCGAGGCACGGATCACACTCCCGTGTGACGCATCGAGCATATATAGGTCAGTATTGGTGGCAGCCAGGCGAGTGACTTGTACCGTTCGGTTTAATCCACCCACAATCGCCGGTTGGAAGTTCAGACGGACAATGCTATCAAGGTTGTCAAGAGCAGTTTGGGCTTCCTGTCGTAAATTCCGTGAATCCTGGGTAACCTGGTACTTCTCAGCCAGGTCAAGGTAATAGATCGTACTATCCCAGGCATGACGCACATCGGTCGGATTCGTCTGTCCATGAGCCAGGGCAGCCTGTCCCTGCGCCTTGCTAAAATTATCCTGGAATTGGGTCATGCGACCATAGCGGGTATAAACCAAAGCTGCAACTGTCACAATGACCAGCGGAATCGCGATCGCCAGGAACGCCAATCCGGAACCGGTCCTATCCTTACCATCATCCCGGTAACCCGGTAATAAATTTGGCAGGAACTGACCAACGACCTTCGAAAACTTCTGTGAACCGGTTCGCACCCCTTGCATCATTTTTGCCAGACCGCGAAAGGTGCCCTGGCGGCGCGCAGATAGACGTTTTATCTCGGGGATTTCACCAGAACTGTGGGCTTTAATAAATCGCCCAGATGAAATGCTACGCGAATTGGTAGAGGGCGGAAGCGTTGCAGGGTTGCGAACTTGTTGTATACCTGGACTTTGAATGTTTTTTACACTTGCAGCAACTGGAGGAACAACCACTTCTGGCTCGGTTTTAATAACCGGCGTGGGAGTGGAGGTACTGTGCTTGGTATTTGGATTAACTCCTGGGGCTTTTTGTCCGGCTCCTGTGACTCCGCTGCAAGGGATGCTTCCTCCCCGGAGAGTATACGGGCGAAACGGCTGGCTGGTTGTCCGCTCGATACCCGGGAACTTTGCCGGGCGGTAGTAGTTGCTGGCGTTCCGGGTTCCTGGGAAGAGGATTTCCCCGAACCAATTGGAGCCGTAACGGTAGCCGGTCCCAAGGGTGAACTTGGACTGGTATGGAGCAGCGGGGCTTTATGAATATTAAGGTCACCAGTCCCCGTTTGTACCTGGACAAAAATAGCGTTCAGGTCTTCTCCACTCAGGGAAAGTAATTTTTCTCGCAGAGCTTCCGGTGATGTAAATCGCTCGCCAAGTATTGTTTCATCCCATCCCGAGGGTAAATCGGCACATAAGACCATTTGGTCGCCGGCTTGAAGGTTGATTTGGGAAAAGTATAGCGGAGTGGTCTGACCAATGCCCAGGCCTCGTCCAGAAATTTGCGGGTCATGAACTTGATGCGCTTCGCCATTCTGTATATGGAAAACATGGGTCGGTCCGCATTGGGCAAAGGTGAATTGCGATCCACGTAGAACACCCAATATCAATCGACCGATGGTGTACTGACCCTTGCCGGTGGTGCGTAAATTACGATCCACCAGGCTCTGGTTGAGGGTTTCCACGGTTACGCGGATGGCAGAAGTCAGCGACCCGGCAGCATTATAAAAACGCTCTGCCATCTGGTTGCAGGTCTGAGTATATTCTGTTGATGATAAGGGAGTATTACCGGACAGGGTTAAATAAAGGACAAGGCGGTCATCCTCACGCCCACGGGAAGTGCGCCGGGGGGGTGTTTTGGCCAATAGACCGGGGATTTGTGCCCATTCCTGACCTTTGATTCGATAGTATGGAAAGAAGGGATAGATCGACCGTAGCAGTCACGAACCAATTATACTGGTAAAATCGCCTCATGGAATTTTCCCTTCTTCGAAACTTTTCTGAGCTCGGACCGCTGGCTGCCGAGTGGAATATACTGTTAGCCGGAAGTGTGCAGCACGTGCCTTTCCTGCGCTACGAATACTTGCAATCCTGGTGGGATTCGCGTGGCGGAGGGGAATGGCCCGATGCAGACCTGGCAGTTGTAGTCGCACGTACAGAAGGACGCCTGGTCGGAATCGCCCCATTGTTTTTCGCGCTCGACCAGGACGGCTCACCAGCCTTGCACCTGCTCGGAAGTGTTGAAATCTCGGATTTCCTGGATTTGATAGTCGGACAGGCGGACCTGCCGTCTTTCGCTGCAGGTTTGCTTGATTTTCTATCTGATCCTGCCTCCATGCCCCTGGCATGGCAAAAAATAAAATTGCAGAACCTGTTCGAAAACTCACCCACGCTTGAGGTCCTTCAAGCATTGGCTGAAAAGCACGGCTGGAACTTCATCCAGGAACGTACATATCACGCTCCGTCCATCCCGCTGGTGGGAGATTTTGAAAAATACCTGTGCGGTATTGACAAGAAACAACGCCATGAAATCCGTCGCAAGATGCGTCGCGCGGAGGAGAGTGGAAAAAACATTCGCTGGTACAGGGTGACGGATGGTGATCGTCTCGGAGATGAGGTCGAGGCATTCCTGTCCCTGATGGCTGATGAACCAGATAAGGCGAAATTCCTCAAACCTGCCATGCGCAAGCAGATGCATGGAATCTGCCGTGCGGCGTTTGAAAATGGTTGGCTGCAACTTGCATTCCTGGAAGTCAACGGGCAAAAAGCGGCAGGCTACCTTAATTTCGATTACCTCAACCGCATCTGGGTCTACAATTCCGGTCTTGATCGAAAGTTCATGGAACTTTCTCCCGGATGGGTATTGCTGGGCTACCTGCTAAAGTGGGCTAACGAAGAAAATCGCGCCGAGTTTGATTTTATGCGCGGCAATGAAGAATACAAATACCGCTTTGGCGCGCTAGACAGGTATGTGCGTCGAAGCAACCATCAGCCGTTAAATATGCAGCCCGAACTTAATTCTTGATGCACGTGCAGATCTCGGTGAAGGTCCCAGTTGGGATGCAGGCGGGAACAGGCTCTTATGGGTGGATGTTCACGCTGGAGTGGTCCACCGTTACGACCCGCTGCTTGGTTCCGACGAAACGCGATCATTTGGTGAACCGGTTGGTTGCATCTCGCCTGTTAATAAAGCCTGGAAAAGCCCCATTGGGTCGAGCGGGGAATCTGTCATTGCCTTGAAGAGTGGCATCATCCTCCTGAAAGATTTTTATGGCTCCTGGGATTATCTTGTACAACCCGAACTGAATATTCAGGGAAACCGTTTTAACGATGGTAAATGTGACCCTGCGGGTCGCTTCCTGGCTGGGACAATGGACGACGCAGAAAAAGAATCCTGCGGGTCACTTTATTCTTATTCCCCCGACGGCAGGTTGATCTCGCTTCTGACTAATGTCGGTATCTCCAACGGACTGGCATGGAGCCCGGATTATAAAACTTTCTACTTCATAGACACGCCCACACATCATGTGACCGCTTATGATTACGATTTGTCCACGGGGGAAATCGCCAACCCGCGTCTCGTGATAGCCATAGCACCAGGACTCGGTTGGCCGGACGGAATGACTTCCGACGCAGAAGGGATGCTCTGGGTGGCCATGTGGGGTGGTGCAAAAATCACGCGTTGGAATCCATATACGGGTCAACTGTTGGAAATCATTCCCATCCCAGCGTACAATGTCAGTTCCTGTGTCTTCGGAGGGCAAGACCTGACCGATCTATACATTACGACTGCCTGTCATGGTTTAAATGCGGAATTATTACAAAAATACCCTCATTCCGGGAGCCTGTTTCGGATCCGGACTGGCATTCAGGGTATGCCAACGTTCCAATTTGGCAGATAAAATCAACGCTCGGGGATTTTTGAATTCGGGTATATTGGTCAATATTAAAACTGTTCTACATATTTGTTCCCTTTAATCAACCCACACGCATGGAGGCGATTATCGTTGCTATGTCCCCCGCCCCATGTTAGAATAACCATACTTATTGGAGCTCCTATGAATGACATGGTTGAAGTGTTGATCGACAGCGTACACGTCAGCCTGATGTCCCCTCAAAGGGTTGTCATCCTGCGGCAGAAGGATGAAGACCGCTACCTGCCGATCTGGATCGGTCCGTACGAGGCTGAGTCCATTACGGTGGCATTGCAAGAGGTGGAAATATCCCGCCCGATGACCCACGACCTGTTAAAAAGTGTATTTTCACTGCTAAATGGTAAATTATTACGGGTGGAGATCGTTGCCCTGAAGGCAGATATTTTTTACGGTAATATCGTTGCAGAAGCTGACGGTAAAATGGTTAACATCGAATTCGCGGCCTTCGGATGCTGTGGCACTGGCGGTACCGCGCATATCCCCATCCTGGTAAACCTTGCGGTCATGGATGAAGCCGGGATCGTCGCCGAACATGACCTGCAAGCGGAAGACCAGAAACCTCAAGGCGAAGAACCACCATCGACCCTCCCAACGAAAAAAGAAGAGGGTTTGGACGTTTTTGAAGATTTCCTGAAGAAATTGAAAGACGATCAAGGCGATCAGGGTAACGAAGAAAAACCAGAAAAGTAAAGAATTACCATGGCAAATCCTGCACCTGCCGAAGAAACCACGCAGCCCACCACTGCCAGTATCCCCCACAATCGTGAAGCCGAAGAAGCCGTTGTGGGGGCAGTGCTCATCAATCCTGAAGCTTACCTCGACCTGGCTCAATTCCTCCAACCGGACGATTTTTATATCGTCCGCCATCGATGGATCTGGGAAGCCTTTGCCCGGCTGCATGAGAAACGCATCCCTCTGGACTTCCTGACGATCAGTGAGGAGATCGAGAGCGCCGGACAACTGCTCGAAATCGGCGGACCTGCCTATTTAACCGCACTCCTGAACCAGGTTCCAACATCGCTCCATGCCGAAGCCTATGGGCACATGGTCGAGGCTGCTGCCATACGCCGCCGCCTGCTCACATCCGCCAATCAGATCGCCACCCTGGCATATAACGAACGGGAGTCGGTCGAGAACGTCATAGAGGAAGCTGAAAAGTCCATTTTCAATGTCAGCGAACGGCGGCTCAAAAAGGACATGCAGCCGATATCGGCTGTCCTGAGCGATTATTATGACCGGATTGGCGAACTCGCCAAAAGACCGGAGGATATCTTCGGTGTCCCGACCGGATTCATAGACCTGGACCGCATGCTGACCGGGCTGCAGCCGTCCGACCTGATAATCATCGCCGGTCGCCCCGGACAGGGTAAATCCGGTTTCCTGCTTTCCGCAGCAAAAAATGCAGCGCTGATGCATAAAAAAAACGTTGCCATTTTCTCGCTGGAAATGTCCAACGAGCAAGTGGTGCAGCGATTATTGGCACAAGAGACGGGTATCGACTCGCAGCGATTACGGAACGGTAAACTCAAGGAGGATGAGTGGTCACTGCTCACCCATGCCGTCGAAGTATTGGGAGATACACACATCTATCTGGATGACACCCCCGCCATCACTCCGCTCTCACTGCGGACCAAATGCCGCCGCCTTCACATGGAATTTGGCCTGGATCTTATCATCCTCGATTACATCCAGTTGATGGGTGGCGATATGCGTAATGAAAACCGCGTCCAGGAAGTGTCCTATATCTCCCGAAACCTGAAGGTTCTGGCCCACGAATTAAATGTACCGGTTCTTGCAGCGGCTCAATTGAGCCGCGCAGTTGAACAACGGACTGACAAGCGCCCGGTCCTTTCAGACCTGCGCGAATCGGGTTCCATCGAACAGGACGCGGACATAGTAATGTTCATCTATCGTCCCGACCAGTATGAAAAGGATACCGCCAAGAACAATGTGGCTGAAATCATCGTTGCCAAACATCGAAATGGACCAACAGGCAGTGTTGAATTGATCTTTCTTAATCACCTGGCTAAATTTGTCGACGCTGCGTCCCGCCGGATCGATTTGAGCCAGGCTTGACGATTAAGATGGGAAATTAAGTGCTCCCCTCGTGGTGAATAATGTTTTCCGGCTTTTCAGAAAACGAAGCTCTTACGCCGATCCCAGACACTTTCATCCGGCACCTGATGAAAGATATAACCGACCTTGATGAACTAAAAGTAAGTTTATATGCCATCTGGCGCTTCGAGCACATGGAAGGTCATACCCACTACCTGAGGGAGCAGGACTTTACAAAGATGGTTCCTCAACCGGGCGCAGCGCTGGATAAAGCAGTCGCACGCGCTACTTTGTTACAGGTACAGAAAGAGGCGGCAACTTTCTATTTCCTCAATTCGCCGCGTGGTCGGGCGGCAGCTCAAGCCTTTGCCAGGGGAAAGAGTAAAATGCCCAAAGGGTCCGCTGCGGTGACAGAACCACTCGAACGCCCCAATATCTACAAAATGTACGAAGAGAATATTGGGATGCTCACACCCATTATTGCAGATGCGATCAACGACGCCGAGCAAACGTACCCTGCGGCTTGGGTGACCGAGGCAATGGAGATCGCCGTAAAGAATAACAAGCGCAACTGGAAATACGTGGAAGCAATCCTTCTACGATGGAAGGAAGAAGGTCATGCCAAAGAGCAAAATAGACGAGACGCTAAAGAACATCGCGGCGACGACGTCAAACGCAAGGTCGACGAATTCCTCAAACGATAGCGCCCCGTCTCCTACACTGGGAGACCCAAACTGCCCGCATTGTCACGGTTTAGGCTATCTCCGCCGGGAGGCAGCTCCTGGTTCTCCGGATTTCGGTCGTCTGGATATTTGTGTGTGCCGCCGAAATCAAGTGGCAAATACTGTGCGCGAACGGCTCTTCTCACTCAGCTTCCTGGATGAATTGCGCGAGTTGACATTTGAGAACTTCCACCCGCGTGGCCAAAAGGGGCTTGGCGAGGATCAAGCCAATTCGCTGGAATGGGCATTTAATCATGCCCGGCAGTTCTCAGGAAACCTGGAAGGTTGGTTGCTATTACAGGGCGGCTACGGCTGCGGAAAGACCCACCTGGCAGCCGCCATCGCCAACGCCGCCGTTGACCTTGGGCGTGCCAACCCTTTTCCTGACCGTTCCAGACCTGCTTGATAATCTCCGGTTTTCATACGATAGCGAAGATACCAATTTTGAACAACGCTTTGATGAGATCAGGAATGCAAAATTATTGGTGCTTGATGATTTCGGCACACAGAATGCGACCGCCTGGGCACAGGAAAAACTATTCCAGATTATTAATTACCGCTATATCAACCGCTTGCCCCTGGTGGTGACCACGAACCTGGATATAAATGAAATCGAACCGCGCATCCGCTCCCGCCTTGTTGACCCACAACTTGTCAGCAAGATCATCATATCCACCCCGGATTACCGCAATCCTACCGATGACAAGGGTCACCCAGATCTATCTTCCCTCGACCTGCATGCCAAACACACTTTTGCCAGTTTCGAAGACCGGCGGGATGAGGGCTTAACAGCAAATGAAATCAAATCCCTGGAGAAGGCAATTAAAACTGCAACATCCTTCGCTGCCCGACCACACGGCTGGTTGGTTTTGACCGGTCCATACGGGTGTGGCAAAACTTATCTGGCTGCAGCGATTGCAAACAGCCTGGCAGATAGAGGGCAAATCGCCCTCTGTTCATCATGATCCCGGATCTTCTTGATCACTTGCGCGCCACGTTCAGCCCGAACAGTAATATTTCCTATGATCGACGTTTCGATGAAATTCGTGCCGCACCCCTCTTGATCCTGGATGACCTGGGCGCACAGTCCACATCTCCCTGGGCAAAGGAAAAACTTCACCAGCTTTTCAACCACCGCTACAACGCCGAGCTTCCGACTGTCATCACCGTTGCAGACGATATGCTTGGATCGATTGACGAGCGACTAAGGGTCCGCATCCTGGATGAAAGGTTGTGCACCATTTGTCCGATAATGGCTCCGGCTTATCATGGGGGTAAGAAAAAAATCAGGAAATAACCATCCAATACGAAACCAGGTCTCCCCAGACCTGGTTTTTTTCTTGAAACAATTCTTGATTGACAGCGAGTATATAATATAGATATAATTGATATAAATTATCGTTATTATTAAGGAGTACCCTTGCTCGCTTCCTTCATCCTCTCCCTCCGCGAGGGTCTTGAGGCCGCTCTGATGATCGGAATAGTACTTGGCGCCTTGCGCAAGATGCAGCGCCGGGACCTGGTTTTCTATCTCTGGCTCGGAGCCGGATTTGCCTCTTTGCTAAGCCTCGTAGTAGCCCTCCTGCTCTCCCACTTCGGCGTGGAATTGCATGATCCAGCCGAAGCGATCTTCGAAGGTATCACCATGCTCCTGGCAGCCGGGATACTAACATGGATGATATTCTGGATGGCACGTCAATCCGGGAATATCAAAGGGGATCTCGAGAGCAGCATTTTACGGGCTTCTTCAACGGGGCGATGGTCGATGTTTGGCCTGGCTTTTACCGCTGTCCTGCGCGAGGGTATCGAATTGGCGCTTTTCCTGACCGCCTCGTTCTTTTCTTCGAACGCACAGAAGACAACTGTCGGTTCCGTACTGGGACTTGGAACGGCAGTCCTGCTGGGTTGGCTTCTTTTCAAAACCACAATCCGGCTTGACCTGCGTCGATTCTTCCAGGCGACCGGCCTCGTACTTATTCTGTTTGCAGCCGGATTGGTGCTGCGGGCAGCAGGCGAGCTGGTCATTGCAGGTTGGATCCCCGCGCTCATCCCTCATATGTGGGATTTGGGCAGCATCTTGAGCGATGAATCGTTTCTCGGACAGACACTTGGAACACTCTTCGGATACAGTGCCAGTCCATCGCTGGCACAAGGCGTGGCATATACCCTCTATTTCGGTGTAGTTCTGGCGGGATTATTATTTCGAAAAAAAGCCGGCCTCAATAGGCAAGGCACGTGATTTGCATGTAACGAGTGCAACGAAGAAGCGCCTCCAAATGAAGGCGCTTCGTTTTATTTATCCCCAATCGTCTTGATAGGTCTCATTCAGCGGATTTTAGCTTTTTATTCGGCAATGGAATTATTACCAGGGCGCTCCCAAGAAAGCACACCGCGGCAAGGATGAATAGGGACAGGTAACCTGAACTACTCGATCCGAGCAAGCGGTTGATAGGGTCTATCAAGACGCCACCCAGCAAGCGCGCTACACCCGAACCGATGCAGGTGGCTATGTTCGCGATGCCAAGGTAGCGGGCAGCCTCCGCCTTCGGTACAATGTCGGTGGCCAATGCCCAGGAGACGGTGATGAATGCTCCGATCCCCATACCGATAATGGCGCCAGCCACCGTGATAAGGCTTTTATCATGCACAAACAGAAGCAGAAGTGCTCCGGCAAAGGAAACAAAACCAGAAGCGAGCATGATCGGTTTTCGCCCAATTCTATCGGATAGCCAGCCGGAAAGCAGCGCCAAGAGGATCAGTGCACCGCCCAGGATTAACTTCAGATTGCCATAGAAGGCCTGGGCATCCGCCTGTGTCATTTTGATCACATCAACAAGGTAGTTGATGAGGAACGTATTGATGGCTATGAATGCACCCCAGAAAAGAATACGATTGGCGAACCACCATCCGAATATGCGGTTCTCCCGGAAATTGGCATTGAACGCATTCTTAAGCGCCTCACCGACAGTCCTGGTTGTCGCCGGCTGATTTTGACTTTCCTCCTGTTTTTCCCGGCCCCAGATTAGAGTGAATATCAAAAAGACAATAAAGACGACCGTTGGCACTGCCGCAGCAAAATAGACACCATTGTTTCCCCACCGGGCAATCCCGGTACTCAGGATCTTCCCGGCAACTAGTCCACCCACCACCAGCGCAAGGATATCCATCACTCCTTTGAGGCTGGAAGCCTGACCATGTTGGGCTTCCGGTACCAGATCCGGGATGAGCGCCTGCCAGGGTCCCTGCAGGATGTTTGAGGAAAACTGGATTGCAATTACACCCAGTAGAAGAACCCAAAGGGTCGGCGCGGATACCAGCAGGAAGAGGGACAGGGCGATCAGCACCACACCGGCTATCAGAAACGGCAGACGGCGCCCGAGCTTTGTCCGGGCCCGGTCGGAAAAAACGCCCACTATTGGCTGGACTGCCATCGCCACCAGCAGACCGACAAAACCGAGGATGCCCATGACCGTATTGGGCAGGTCCGGCGCCAATTGGCGGGTCTTGAAGGTCATCAGGGGTGGATCCTGGATATTCGAGGAAAATGTCAGCGCAAAACCCAACAGGCTAAAGACCAGCATTCTCAGGAACGATATTCTTTTCATTTCCACTCCTTCACGTAATCAGGGCGGATGGATCGGATGACTTCCAACGACTCCAAAGCTTCCTTTACCGTTAGTTCGAACACCAGCGGACCTTGATAGTCGGCCTTTGCAAGCCGGTCCAGGAAGCGACCTAATTCAAGGTCACCGTGACCGAGAGGTTTATGGTCTTCGCCGTAGCCTCGTTTTCCTTCAGGCATTTTCCTACAATCATGAAGATGTACTTCTGCCAGGCGCGGCAAGAGCTTGTCCACCACGTCAAAGAAATCGAACCAACCTGGGAACCCCGCCAGTACATGCCCCGTGTCGAGGCAAACGGACAGATCAAACTCCTCGACCAGTTCAAGTGTCAAATCAAGTGGAAATTCGACGGTTTCGATAGCCAACCTGCGTGAAGGCAGGCCAGTTTTCGCAAGGATTGTACGTATGCTCTCGCGCGCCCCGCTTTGGAACTGGCGCAGGATCAGGGCGCGTGCCGTCTCAGAGATATTCATATTATAAAATTCCGCCGCCAATGCTCCAGTTGCATGAAGGACATAAGCCTCCGGTTCAAGCGGGCGGGTGGCATTAATAATGTCCGCCACCGCCTCAACCGATCCGGTCCGGACTGGGGTTAGCGGTGTGGAAGGTTCCACGGACCAGAGCGGCAGGTGCGTTGTGTAGGTAAGACCATTGACCTTGAGATCTTTCAGTTTTTCGATCGATTTCGGGTTGTACACATTTGGCAGGAACATTCCGAGGTCACCGCCAAGTTCAATGGGATTAAAGCCCCTGGCTCCCAGCTCTCTTGCCAGACCGGCATGATCGAAGGTCATGATGCTGGTCATGATCTGCTCGACCGGCACTCCTGGTGGAATAAGTGCATCCAACTGCATTTCCATGATTCCAAATCGCATGGGACTCTCCTTGGTATTTAGATATTGTACAGAATGTTGAAAGTTTGGGCAACAAAAAAACCGCTCCAATAATTGGGGCGGTCATTTTTATCATTCAAAAATGGATTTCGGTCAGGCATCCAGGTGATAGGTGTGATAGGGGTTTTCGCAGGGATTACCCCAGGCGATGTGCATTTCCCGGGCTGTCAGATCGATCACCATGGCGTTGACCGTCTTCTCGCGATCAAGCGGGTTGCTGGCGTCGATCGAGTGGTTGCAGATGGAGTTTGAAAAGTTGACGTGATCCCGCTGGACTGCCTGCAGGGTTTTTATGGTATGTGTATCTTCACACTGGATCAACCGCCTGGCGCGGAAATAGCGTACGCGCGATGCAACCAAGTCTTCCGGTTCGCGTTCCACTTGCTGCATATTCTCCGAAAGATAATGATTGGTGTGGACAATATAGCCATTTTCTCCGTAGATGATGCCAAACCGCCGGGCTGAAACCTCGACCGAATACAATTCACCGCTTTCATGGACCAGCATGTGGTTATAACCGGCTGCCCGTTGAGCTGACAGCATATGCCGGATGGCTTCATCAGGTGTGCGGGAAGCCAATACAGCCCGCGAGACGACAACGCGTGGTGTGCCGATACGTGAATCATTCGGATAAACCGAATTGCACATTTGGGCGATCCCATATGCGTTGAAGCCAATATTTGGCAGGAGCCCGCCATAGGTCATCGCCAGAAACGGCGGCTCATTCTTTGGGGAGGCATGAATGATAAACACATCGTCCTCATCCTCGGGCACCCAGTCCTCGTTGTGCGCCATCAAGATATGTCCATCGGCGGTCCGCTCGTCATTGACCGCCATGCTGGTACAGCGGGTGAGGTGCAAAGCATCCATGGTAACCGCCTCCATGGCGTTGACGACGCTCACGTCTTCGAATGCCACATCCGCACCTTCGGCAATTCCCATTAATTCTTCCACGTATTGCGGATAGCGTTCCTGTGCAAATGGCAGATACTTGCGGGCCTGGATCTGCGCGCCCGCCCATGTCAGCTCCAGTTGTTCGTACGCATCGGCCACCAGGTTACGACCATTCTCAACCCCATGCTGAACCTGCTTTTTGCATGCTTCGCCGATCTGGCGCCCTATTTCTCGATGTGTTCCGGAGACACGGACCAGTGGGGGTGGGTTTGGATGCAACGGCGGCTTGATTTCAGGAGCCATATAAGTACTCGCTTTCTGCTATTCGGATCGGGACATCAGAATTATATCATCGCCCTTCTGGAAACAAAAACCCCATCCCGGGTAAGCGGGATGGGTTGCGCATAGTAATACTTGTTCGATATTCGTTCTTTATTCCTTCTTAGTGCGTGGCTTGCGCTGCGGTGCCGTAGGTAATGGCTCGCCAGGAGCAATTTGAACTGCAGCAGGTACAACTTCGGCAGGAGTCACCGTTGCGGGCGCAAGTACTGCCTGTGTTCCGAACCGGCTCATGACAACAGCGCCGAACCCAGCCAGAACCAGAAGGAACGGTCCAAGCCAGCCAATACAATTCAACACCGGGATACCGGTAAGGGCGCGTGCAACCAGTGTCAGTGTAAAGACTCCCAAACCTGCTGAGAGCGCAGGGTGCCATTCCTGATGGATAGCCCGGGTAAATCGCTGGCCAATTTCATAACCGATTGCTATCCAGCCAAAGATTCCCGCCACGAACAAGGCAACCACAATAACAATGGCAACCGGGATAAGAATGATCGTGATCGTTAACAGAAGCAATGCAAAGGGAACCACAATAAGAGTGAGCAAACCTAACCCGCCGGCAATTAAAGGTTGCGCTATTGCAGCATGCGCAACGCGATCTGCATGTGGGGCCAGGAACAGCATCACTAGCATGGCGAGTAGAGCCAGACCAATAGCCTGTCCAAAGGCGTTTGCAACAGATATAAATGGGTTGAAATCGAATTTAACGGTGGGGATTACCGATGTCGGTGGGGTAACAACCGGAGGAACCGGGTTATTACTGCCTAGGTTCGCCAAAGATGTGGCGGCATTGGTAATTTTCCCGTCTATTTGCGAGCCATCCACGCGATTAAGTGAGGCACTTATCGTTGTAAGGTTGCCAAATATATGGGCAGAAGCATCGATCGTTACCGAACCTCCGGTGACAGATACATCCCCGGTAACTTCACCAGCGACCACCAGGCTGCCTCCAAACAGGACAATATTCCCGTTCACGCTGGCTCCTGAATTGATGGTTGCTGAACCACCAAAGACCAGCAAATCCCCGCTGAGGGTTTCTCCGCTATTCAAAGTATACGATTGACCAAAGATTACTTTGCCATCAAATGTGGTGCCCTTCGCAGCAGCAGACTGGAAAGGCATAAAAATCAGCAATGCCAAAAGAATAAGGGAAGTTATTTTTAAAGTTTGTTTCATTTCTGTACTCCTTGATAAACCTTTGTAAACTTCATGAACGATATTACCCAGACCAAACTCCAGGCACCAGCCGCAAATAAAATCACCATCCATATATACGCCGGGATGAAACCTGGAGCAACCTTGAATAAGACCAACCCTGCTTGTGTGATCGCCTGGATGGAGGCCCAAAATGAAGCCATTGAGGAAATCCAGGATGCCAGTAAATTCACCGGGGATAGGAACAGATCTTTCAGGACGGGCCAGGTGACCCAGGTCAGTATTCCCATGGCACTCAGCGTCAATACCATGATCCCCCAGAAATTTCTCCGGCGCATGGCTTTTTTCCTGACGGACAGGTGGATCTGGAACCTTTCAGTAAAGCCTTCAGCCGGTGCCGCCAATTTGGTCGAATTAAGCGCCAGGTTCACTTCTGCGATCGCAGAACAGTCGGGGCAGACCCGTAGATGGGCATTCAATTGCCTCACCTGCCCTGTACTGAGGGCTTGATTATCCAAAAGCCAATCTTCAAATGGCTGGTGATCCATAAGCTTTCCTTTCGTGATGTATGCGTGCCGGTTTTTCTTCCCACAGGTCTGCCAGCGCCCGCCGTGCCCGGTGAAGACGGCTCTTCACCGCCGGGACGGTCAACTTGAGCGCCTGTGCAATCTCCACTTCCGAACAGTCCTGCCAGTAGCGCATGACCACCGCCGCCCGATCGGTCGGATCGAGCGATTGCAAACAACTTTGCAGGCGTTCGCGCTGTTGATGTTTCATGGTTTCCGATTCCGGGTCTGGAGCCGAGCGGTCAGGTATATCTGTCTGACCTTCTTCATCCTCGTCGATGGAAACGGAATTGAAGCGACGTCGCCGAAGCTTGTCAATACAGTGGTGCGCGGCGATGGAGAGCAGCCAGGTGGCAAAAGATCGTTCACGATCGTAACGGGTGAGGTTTTGGTACGCCTTGAGGAAGGTCTCCTGGGAAGCATCTTCAGCAGCCTCCGACTCGCCCAGCATCCGGTAACAAAGGTTATAGACCGGTTTCTGGTAAGTTTCGACCAAGTTCGTAAAAGCGTCATCGTTACCGTGTTGGGCCTGGATTATCCAAGTCTTCTCGTCAGTCACTCTTTTCCTCGCGGTCGTTCTGATAGGATATACGCTAGGAGATGTAAGGAGTTGCGGAGATAATTCACCATAAAAAAGCACATTGGATGAGCTTGTGTACCTGGTTGAACGAATTTATTTAAAAGGACCGCGTAAACTATCTGGGAGCTGGGCGGCTATATTGCGCATGACAATCTGAGCCGCTGTACGGTCTTTTTCGTCACGATTAAATCTTATCCGGCAATTGCAGATCGTAAGCACTCCCATATTTCAGACAAAACTCGCCGTGCGTTTCGTATAGCCCCACCGGTAATATCTGATACCCTGCCCCTGCAAGCAAGATCATAAATCTGCCTGCACCAGGAGAGGGCCAGTTCAGCGAACCTCCAGGCTGGTCTCCGCCCTCGGGAGCAAGACCGATGACAGCCTGTGGGTGACGGCGGGCGAATTCAACCGTCTGCCGTACTGATAGGGTGCGTTCAGCCAAATCCTTTGGGCGAGGCGGCATGGGAGGCATGGTCGTGAACCCATAGATTTTCGAAAGCCGCCATAGCAGCCAATGCGACCCAAACATTCCCAATGGCGCATACCATTTGCCGGGAAAAGTCAGTTCACCTGTCATTACAAAGTGGATATCCATGGGAAAAACAGCTGCCAGACCCAATGCCATCCACCAGGCATTAAATCCAGCTCGATAGTAGTGGTTGAATGTGATCAGGATTGGTCCGTGGGTTGGCACGTTCTCAACACCCAAAACTTTGAGAGGTGGCTGCAGATGGGCGAGGCAGGCCTGACTATCGCGGCGGAAAGAACGCTGCCCACCGAACAACACGTTCATTGCTAGACCAAGAGCGACAAAAGGGGGATAGGAATATTTAGGATAAAGCATTAGAATACATACCAACATGACCTTATTTATCTTAACGAACGGGGATTCGCATCTTTAATCTTTCAAATATCTCATGGAAATCATGCGAAAAAATACAATTTCTCTTTTCATTATAACCATCTTGTTAGTCGCCTGCGGAAAACAAGCGGTCGCTACCATGCTGCAACCCCAGGGTGCCATGCCACCCGTCGGTTCCACCGCGACCAGCCTGCCTACGCTGGTTCATACAACTATCTTCACTCCCAGTGATACATCCCTCCCGACCTTCAGCCCCAGTAATACATCCTTCCCGACCTTCACACCCACTACCCCGCCGCCGGTCATTATCGGGTTGGAAAACTTCAACCAGTTGGTAACGCTCCATGATTACGCTCGTGACATTGAAGCGGTGATCCAGGTAAAGTCACCCGATTATGGCATCTTTAGCCCCGTCTACAGCCCGGATGGTAAGCAATTTGCCGTCCCGATTGCGCTACCAAACAAGCAACGCATAATTCTGGTCCTTGACGTTGTTACGGGAGATTTGGTCCAATCCATTCCACTTGGCGAGAGCATCTCAGGAATCTATAGCTTGAATTTCAATCCCGACGGTCAAAAGCTTATCTATTCGACCATGTCCACAAGTGAAACCGGATCGGTCAGCATCTGGGATTTGTCCACGCAGAAATTGGACCATATCGTTTGGAGCGAGAAGGGCAGTTCTGCGTATGATACTTCCTTCAGCCCGGATGGAAAGCAAATCGTCGCGATGACAGGCAGCACCAGTTTAGGTGGCAGGAGCAGATCGTTGATGGTTTGGGATGCGGTCACGGGAAAACAACTCAAGAATTTTTCTGCGGATGCCCAGTATGGCATTGATTATGCAATGTTCAGTGCCAGTGGGAACCGGCTAATCCTTTCCACTGGGAAGGGCGGCAGCCAGTTGACTGTCTATGACACATCCACCTGGCAAGTGCTTACACGCATCAGTCCTCCGAACAGCAGCGCGGAAGTAGTGACCATCTCGCCGGATGGGGCATATGTGATGACAAGTCGGCAAACCGGGGGGCATATTCTTTTGTGGGAGGCTTCTACAGGCAAGCTTCTCTCTGCTCTCGATACCCCATTTGAAGCGACAACCTCCATGGAATTCAGCCCGGATGGTTCCATGCTGATAGTAACCGGTGCGCCGCCTTTCAAACCTCAGACGGATAATATGTATCTGGATGCCGCCATTTGGGATACAGCCAACTGGAAACAGATCGGATTCCAGTACTGGGGTAGTATCACAAGCTTGCATTTTTCACCTGATGGTAAAAGCCTTCTGGCGGATACAGGCGATAAACTTTACCTCATCGGGTTGCCAGATCAGGAGATCAAAGCCGCTGACCAGGCTGTGCTGGATTTCAGCAAAGCTTTGAGTAACGGTGATTATGCCGGCGCAATACCGCTTTTTACCATGGGTGGACTAGACGCCAATTACCTCAATAGTCATAATTTGATTTCCGACCCAGTGGCGATCCTGGAAACTATCTGTAAGAAAAACGCTTTCCCCTGCCTGCCGGCAACGGTGATCTATACCACTGTATATCCGGGAGAGAGCCGTGGCACAGTTGACTATTACGACGCCCTGGTCCGGTTCACAAAAACCGATGGTTCAATCTATGCCGACTCCAATGGTGCAACCATTTTCGACCTGGGCATTGACCAAGCCGTCGATGGGAGTTACCAGATCGATCTGTTCACTGTTGATTACGAAAAAGTGTTAAAAAAATAATATCAAGAATTAAGGTGTAACGAAGTTTGTATCCAACAATAAATAATAAATATATGAAAAATAGAGACGACTTTATCCGTCGTCTCTTTTTGTTGATTCCCTGTTTCTGGCTAAAGAAAAGCGTTGTCCCCTTAATGCCCGCAGTGCGAACAGCTCCCGCCACTGCAAGATTCACAGCCTGGTTCGGACATACCAGCCACGGCTTTGCCACCACTCTCGGCATAGAAAACCGATATTTTCCGTTTAATGTTCTCACCACCGCATTTCATACAAGCCATGGCAACATCCGCCTGGGACATTGGTCGGATGACTTCGAATTCTTTTTTACAATCCTGGCAAATATACTCATAAATAGGCATGGCTACCTCAATTGCAACAATTGTAATCCGCTTTTTTATTTACGGTTAAAATCAGCCGGGATTTCACCCCAGGCCCGGGTGTCCCACTTCAAAACCGGGTTGCTGTTCTTATGAATACTTAGCCAATGTTCAGCGTGTGATATAAGCTCAAAAAGTCTGGTATTTTTATTATCGGCGATCAGTCTGGTATTACATTTTTTCTTTAACCCAGCTTATTGCCGTGCCCGAATCTGAATAGACAGGTGCTCCAATTCCCTTCCGGTCGAGCAATTCCAGCGCGTGAACGATCGCGAGGAATTCTCCCACATTGTTGGTGCCGTTTTCAAACGGTCCCTGCTTGAAAATCAACTTACCGCTATCGGTATGGACACACTGGTATTCCAGAGGTCCCGGGCTTCCGGAACAGGCTGCATCCACACAATAACTCTCGCTTATGGGAGGTTCCGGTGAGAACAACCACTGTCTGTTGGAAGATGGTTTCCCGGCAAATTTAGCATACTGGCCCTCAAATGCCGCTTCTGCAGCGGATCGATTGGTAAAAGCCTTGTATTCCGCTCCTGCGAAACCATTAACCTGGAGGGCGCAAGCCTCCCAACTGTCATAAATGCCTGGCTTGCGTCCCTTCCAGACGACATAATATTTCACTTTAGGCATTCGATTTTCCTCATGCAATTCAGGTTCGGCGCAATCATTTCCCCATTTCACCTGCCATGGAGTCCATTTCTGATAGAACAGACGGGAGTTTATCGAGTGGGGTATTCATTTGGAAAATGACAGTCGCACCATCCTGCAGCACATAACGGACTTTTCTCCAGGAGACCAGCTGCGGTACTCCTTGTGCCAGCGAGAGGTCGTTCACTGCTGCCACCCACTGAGGTGAGGCAGTTCGATATGGACCAATCTCGTTCATTACGGAAATACGCAATGGGTAAAGTCCGGAAGCCTCCACCCATTGTGCCTGATTCTGGGCTTGAAGCAGCCAGCGGGTGAAGAGCCAGGCAGCCATTTGTTTTTCAGGTGTGGATTTAAGCAGGCTATATGATGGTCCGTACGGTACAACAACGCTGCTGGACGAACCGGGAAAAGGTAGCAAAGTCCACTCATCGTTGTTGTGCAACCGCGACATGGACTCGATAGCCAATGGGACTTCTGCCAGATCGGCACTGATGAAAAGAGCCGAGCGCCTGGCAAAGGAATCAAAAGGCGTCGGTTCAATTGACAGCCAGGCGCAGTGATCGTCATACAGGCTCTTTAGGAATTTTAATGCAACCAGGTTGGGGTCTGTCCGGAAAGTATACAGGGACCCATCCGCCACTCCACCCCCAAATGACAACAGCCATGAATAGATCGTCTGCCAGCTGGTGTCCACGATCCAACCGCCATATCCATCGTCCTGGGGATCCGCGTTCGTACGGAACGAAGCGTTCGCGGCACAAGCTTGCTGGCGGAATTCCTCCGCGGTTGCCGGTGGGTGACTAAAACCTAATTGGTGTGCCCAGGTTTGGTTGTAGAACAAATATCGTGCTGAGCGCTGCGCTGGAACTCCCAACTGTCGCCCATTGAATTTATCCTGGGACCAGAAAACCGGCGGGAAATCGGCAATATCGTTGCTGTTCAGACCCCAGACCGGGTTCAGGATGTACGGATTCAGATCTACAACTTTTGAAGAATCGTCCCAGCTTAGTATTTGCTCCGGCAGTCCGGGTACGATGTCGGGTGTGCCACCAGATACGATGGATTTGTTAACCGCATCGAATAGAGCCTGGTAATCACCAAATCCAGTGGCAGTGACAACAATTCCCCATTCATTCGTGCTATTGAACAGGGCAACTTGATTATCAAAAAGGGTACCAGTTCCACCGGAAAAGGCATGCCAAATTTCAATGTTGACAGCTTGCAAGTCCGATGGGTTAACACTGGTCGTGGCGACTTGGGTTGGGGTCGTGGTATCCGTGGGGACGGATGTCTCACTATGATTTGAAGGGGTGATGGTAGCCGGTATTATTGGTGAAGCCGGAATACATCCGACAAAGACCAACCAGGTGAGCAGGAAAATGGGCAGGGAGCGAAGGAAATGCCTGGTCATCTAGAAAATCACATATGGCACGGGAGTCATGACCAACAGGAAGACGACCAGCATAAATACAGCCAGGAGTTTTCGTTTTAGATCGAGCTGTGTTATTTGGTCCAGCGGCTCAGCGTGAGACCGACCCAGCAGAAGGATAATGAACGCCCACAGCCACCAACCGCTCCAGAAAAAGCACAACACCAGGATAGCAGCCAATATGATAGGAAACACATACCGGACACGTTTTCCAAAAACCGCAAAGAGAACATGACCTCCATCCAATTGACCAGCCGGGATCAGGTTGAGGAAAGTAACGAGTAATCCCGCCCAGGCAGCCCAAGCCACGGGGTGTACAACCACGTCGAGTCCGCCAATCGGAACGGGATGACCAGTAAAAAGGTAACGGGCCCAATAGATCAAAGGGGGGGTATCATAGCTGACCGGGGAAGGTAGAAGCTGGCCTTTAACTATATATTTCATTCCCAGATAGATCAATGAATTGCCTTCCAAAAGGTTGTCGCTCGGGCAGGTATAGGTTTCTCCGATATTCGCAGTGTTCGGGCATACCTCCGTAATCCCTGCGGATTTTATGTAAGCTGTGTTTTGGGTGGTTACTACCGGGGATTGGGCCAATCCCAATGCAAGCAATGGGATGGCGACGACCAATCCGGCCAGGGGACCGGCAATGGCAAGATCGAACAAGGCACGCGGGTTTTTTGGCAGTTGTTTTAATTGGATGAATGCCCCCATCGTTCCCAGGATGCCGATCGGCATGGGAATGAAATAGGGTAGGGAAACCGCCGCCCCACGGGCACGTCCGACGAAGTAATGACCAAACTCATGTGCCAGCAGAATGGAGAGCAGACTGACTGCAAATGGCCATCCCACCCAAAGGTTTTGTAGGAAGGTCCAGATCTGACCGAGCATGTCGCCCGGCAAGGGACCACTGTAACTGTTCATTGCCCCAACAAACAAGACGCTTAAAAATGTAAGGATAAAGAGGGCGATGTTTACAGAGATTCTCCCCGGTCTGGGATGGATGGTTCCTTGTATCAGTAGGACCGTGCGGCGACCATCCTGTAACCGGAATAGAGGTGTAATGTCGTAGGGCAGCAGTGCCGCGGACAACTGGTCATAAGCCTCGATTGTGTCTCCGATAAATTCTCCCCGGTAACGTAGGAAGTATCCCTGCTTTGGATCGCCAAGCGTGACCTCTTCAACACGGAAGACGCGTGCGACGATGGAGGTAAATACTTCGTTTGCAGGAAGGGTCATTTTCTCACCTGTAAATTATTTCCAAACGACAAGGGGCTTTCACCAATCTTACCAAATTCCATTTTGAAAGAAAGGCGGGAGTGGATGGGGGTCGAACCCACCGCGGCCCGCAACGCGGCCCGCCACCGGTTTTGAAGACCGGGAAGCCCTCTCGGGACCTCACCACTCCCACTCGCAAGGATACCCGATGCAAACTGGATTTGCAAGGACAATATTCTGAGAGTGTTGTAAGTGGTCACACAACAAAGGGGCTCCCCACATGGGATATTTTCGAAATGGTGAGTTAATTACGATCAGGGGGAAATTAGCAGCGCTGGTCAGGACTATTGAGTTGGATCAGTAACAAAAATCAAATAAATACAAATGTAAGCTGGTTGGAAGTATTAAAAGTTGCCGTTTCCAGGAAGGAAGACATTAAGCGATCAAAGCCCCTTCCATTCTGAGCAACCATTCCTTGGTTTTCAGCCCCTCAGCCAATCCATACCCATGTAATTTTCCATCCCTGCCGATGACCCGATGGCAGGGCAGCACTAGCGGCATCGGGTTTGTGGCCTCAGCTCTTCCAACGGCGCGAGCGGACTGTGGCTTACCAATTTGATCGGCGATTTCCTTATAAGTACGAGTCTCGCCGTAAGGGATTTCATATGTTGCATGCAAGACAGATTGTTGAAACTCCCTCAGTACGGTCCAATCTATTTCCAGGCTGAAAGCCCGCCGTTTCCCGGAGAGATATTCCCCGACCTGCTTGGCTGCCTCACTGACCCGCGCTGGTTCGAACAGTACCGGTCTTTTGAATTGTTCGGAGAGGTATGCCTCAAACTCTGCGCGGGAAAGACCCCATTCCAACGCCACCAAACCGAGATCTGATACTGCCAGCCAGAATTTACCGACTGGAGTTTTGCCGGTCTGACCAATACATATGGTTAAATTCTGGTCCATCTCGATCTCCTTTCCATCCCCGTCAAATTAACGCATTTCTTCTACACTTGGACGAATTTTAGTCTGATTCAAGTTTCAAGTTCAAGAGTTAAAGTGAGAAAACTGAATAAACCCGGATAATACCGGTAAAATAAATTACAAAATTGTCAAATTGGCGTAGGGGAAGCGTAGGGCAAGCGTCAAGTACATTTTAGACCCTGATGGTAAGATATCGTTGGTAAGGCGATTTCTCTTCTCCTCCTTTCAAAGAGAGCCGGGGTCGGCGTCCCCGGCTCTCACGATTTTATCACAATGTTATAATCCATCCTGTCGGCGCCGTGCCGCCATGGATAATCAGTGATATTCGACCGCCTAGCTTACCGAACCCACCAGTTTTGGCGCGCCCTGGTTGGACCCCGAATACGGGTCGAGGCCAAGTCTCTCCTCCCATACCTTTCATCCCCCCAAATTACCCTTTTTTACCATATGCGGGCTTCCGAGCAGGCCCATGGATATTTTGTATTCGAAACATTAAAGAACAGCGGCCAGACCGATCCGGACTTATTGGCTGCGTCCCTCCTGCATGATGTAGGGAAAATCCTTTACCCGCCATCCTTGGTCGAGCGTGTGACCGTTGTCTTGGGAAACTTTTTTTTTAGGCAGAATACCATTCGCTGGAGCGATGGTCCCCCAACCGGTTTTCGTAGACCTTTTGTTGTCGCCATTCACCACCCGGCATGGGGTGCAAATCTCGCCCGGCACAGCGGCGCATCATCCAGGTGTGTGGACCTGATCCGCCGCCATCATGATTCTGTAGCGAATGATGACCCATTACTAGCTGCCCTCCAGGCTGCAGATGATAAGAATTGATCCGGAAACACGCCGTACAGTACATGTGAACTGTTTCAAGGAGAAAAGATGACGGTAAAAATAACGATTATTGGACTAGGTCAGATCGGAGCTTCGATGGGGTTGGTCCTCGCGAAGCACACCGATCAGGTCACTATACTGGGACACGATAAGTCACCGGAAACAGCCCGTGCTGCGCAAAAAATGGGAGCGGTTGCTACCATTTCACATAACCTGCCAGAAGCGGTGGCATCCGCAGATCTGATCATCCTGGCAATACCTTTCAGCGAAATATATGAGACCTTGAAAATCATCGCCCAGGATATTCATGAAGGCGCTGTCGTGATGGATACCGGTCCGGTGAAATCCCAGGTGGTCGCCTGGATGAAAGAATTGATGTTGCCAAATCGATACTACATTGGTCTGACTCCGGCACTAAATCCGGACAGTCTTGAGGATGCCGCGCAAGGATTAGCTGCAGCCCGCGCCGATTTATTCCAAAAAGCCGCTATCGCAATCAGCTCCACGCAGGGCACGGCAGAAGGTGTTCTTAAATTGGCTACAGATTTTGTAACTCTCCTGGGGGCGATCCCGTTGTTTGCAGATCTGGCGGAAGTGGATGGGATCATGGCTTCTGCCCAGCTTCTGCCGGGACTTGCCGCAGCCGCCCTGGCGGAAGTGGTTACCAGTCAATCAGGTTGGGGCGATATTCGAAAACTGGCAGGTAAGAATTACTCTGCCGCTACCCGCACTCTGGATGTCGAGGAGATCAACTCTCTGGCCGAAGCTATTCTTTGTAACCGGGTCAATACTGTACGAATGCTGGATGAATATATCGCCACACTGGCATCTTTTCGTGATGACATTGCGTCTGAACGACAGAAGGAATTACGTGGCAGGCTTGAAGAGACCCGACGAGGCCTCGAGCAATGGCACCTTGAGCGAAACAGGGGAGACTGGTTATCGGTCGAGTTTGGCAGGCAGGAGCTGCCGAAGTCAAGCGACTTTCTTAAACAACAAATTGGCGGCCTGGATAAGCTTTTCGGTCGTCGAAATAAGAAAGCTGACGAGGATTAACCTCCGGCAATGGCTTGTTTCTGCTATATCCTCGAATGCTCGGACGGGTCCTTTTATACCGGTTGGAGTATCAATCCAGACCGCAGAATGCAGCAGCATAATGCCGGTCGCGGCGCTAAATACACCCGCTACCGGCGTCCCGTAAGATTGGTATATGTGGAAGAATTACCCGATCGGGGCAGTGCTATGCGCCGTGAGTCCAGTATCAAGAAAATGAGCCGGGCGCGAAAAGTAAAGTTGGTATTAAACGCTGAAAAACAAAAATAGGGACGGCGTGATGCCGTCTATATTTTTGTTGGTTTTCAAGATTATTTTTCTTTCACCTTTTTCAACATCTCAATGGTTTTTACAATCCTGCTGCGGCGGGTCTCTTCATGTTTCGCATCCAGGATAGCGCGCACGTATTCCCGCTGATGGGTATAAGATAATTTTACATAAGCGGTCTTTGCGAGGGGGTCATTATCTAGTGCTTTGCGGAGATCAGGGGGGATTTCGACCACGCGCGGCTCGGTATCTTCCTCCAGGATCACCTCGACCTCATCGCCGAAGGTCTTTCCGATCTTGTCACGGATCTCTTTCAACACGATCAGGATGTGCCATGGTTCTCCCATCCGAACGAGAGTACCGCGGTAAGGTTCACTGTTGATTGTGACTTTTACTGGCACCCGCTTTTTACCATAAATATTCTCCACATCAAACGGGATGCGTACATAAGCTCCGCCGCTACCTGCATTTTCTATTACACCTCTGAAATTCTGCTTGATGCTCATGACGTCTCCTGAAACCTCAAACCCAGGATATCAGTAGGGATTTGATCATCCGGGATCATCCATTCTGTTTTAAAAATATCCTTGTGGCCGAGATCTTGTCAGTATCCACTGTGCCTGTTTTTTCCCAATGATCCAGAAGGCTGCTTATGGTCAGCACAGCATGCAACCGGAACCCTGCTTTCTTTAGAGCTTCGTTCGCTCCGGACTGGCGATCGATCAGTACCACCACATCTTCGACATTCAACCCGGCTGCAGTCAGCTTCTCAATGGCTTCGAACTTGCTCCCGCCGGTAGTGGCAAGGTCGTCGATCACTACAACCGTCTCCCCACGGTGATATTCGCCCTCGATCTCGGATTTTGTCCCATAATCCTTGATTTCCTTGCGAGGGTAGATCATTGGGTAGCCACCCTGCAATGAGATCGCTGTCGCAATCGGAATGGCAGCATATGGCAGTCCGGCAATACGGTCGAACCTTAACTCCTTGAGAATGGGAAGATAAGCTGAAGCGACTTTTTCGAGTAACTTCGGAAAGGATATTATTTGTCTCAGGTCTATATAAATGGGTGATTTCAACCCTGACTTGAGCGTGAACTCGCCAAATTTAATACAGCCGGCCTCAAGCAAACCGTTTCCCAGGCTGGTTGTCAAGTCATCAGCATCATTCATCTGGCATTCTCCGGGGATTCAATTCAATACCCCCGCTCGAAATCAACCACATGCATCAACTGCTGACCGCTTTCAAAACGCCGGTAATTTTCAATGAACAGGCGACTCAGGTCTTCGGGCAGGCTGGGCGCGGAGGTATGAAAAGTCATATACAGGTTGGGTGTTGTCCAAAAGACATGGTTTACCGGTAGCGGTTCCTGCTCAAATACGTCAAGAACAGCCATGGAAAGCCGCCCGTTTTGCAATGCATCCACCAGGGCGGTTTCATTCACCGCCATCCCGCGCCCAACATTAATAAATACTGTGCCGATGGGCAGCGCACCCAAAAGGGAAGCGTCCACGATGTGATGGGTCGCCTTCGTAGTGGGTAGGACGCAAACAAGGTAATTCAATTGGCTTGCAAAATCTTTCAAGCTTGAACCATGAAAGTAAAAATCCACGTCCGGGCAGGATTCACTCGAAAGGGTATAGCCGCGTACTTGCATTTCAAAAAACTTTGCCGTGTGCGCCAAGGCTGAACCTATCGATCCAACACCCAAAAGGCCAATGGTCTTGCCCCTCAGACTGCCGGTGATTGTCCTTTCCCAACGTTTCTCCTGCTGGGCGTGGAACCGTTCTAATATCCGCCGCTCATACATGAGCAGGTATCCAAAAGCGTATTCCGACATCAAACCGCCGAATACTCCACGCGCATTGGTTAGCAGATAATCCCTGCGCTGCGCCGGATCGAGCAGTGGCTCAACACCCGCCCAGATGGATTGGACCCAGCGCAGGTTTGTTAATCTCGGAAGCAAACCCTTCACCAGCGAAGGTTCGCCAAAGACAATATCAAAATCATCTCCCAATGCCAGCGCGCCGGATGTATCCTTGGCTGCTGCCAATTTTTCCACACCCGGGAGACCAGCAGCATCGATCAGGCGGCGACATTCTTCGAAATAACGGGTCAGTATCAGGACGCGTGACATACAAAATGGAAATTATCAATGTTTAAGTTGGTACTGGATATTTAATATCTCGTCACGCATTTGAGCGCTAGCCTTGCCCGGATCGGATGCACGAGCGATGCCCCGCGATACATTGATCAGCATACCTTTGCCGTCCTTGCGCAGACCTGCCCTGAGAGCCGTTTCCAGGTCACCACCCTGGGTACCAACTCCGGGTACCAGAAACCAAAGATCCGGCGCGATCGACCTCACCCGCATCAGCGCTTCCGGTTGGGTCGCGCCAACGACCAGGCCAATATTATTGGCAGTATTCCACTGATTGGCGAGTCGGGCGACGTGCTCATACAAATATTCCATCTCCTCAACCTGCCCGTTCCCCGATGGGGTTAAGGATTGTCTCACTTGTAAATCCTGAAGATCACTGGCTCCGGGATTTGAGGTTTTACAAAGCAGAAAGACCCCTTTTTCCTTGTAAGCCAGAAATGGGTCGATCGAATCCCTGCCGAGGTAAGGGGATAGTGTGATGGCATGCGCGCCGAGAGACTCAAAAGCAGATTGCGCATAGGCCTCAGCCGTCGAGGCAATATCGCCGCGTTTGGCATCGAGGATAACCGGTATCATTGACCCCAATCGATCGGACTGGTGCTGGATGGCTGCAATCACCTCTTTGAGCACTGTCCATCCCTCTGCTCCATGAACCTCAAAAAAGGCCGCATTTATTTTGAATGCCGCGGCATATGATGCTGAGGCATTAATGATTTTCAGACATGCTGCCAGGACCGCAGCGGCGGTCGGTTCCCACAGGTCAGACGGGTGTGGATCGAGTCCCACACACAGGAGGGATGAGCAGTCATCCACCCGCTTTTCAAGAAAAGAGAAAAAGGTTTCCATGCTGGATCAATCGCCTATCGTATTTTGAATTGGGCCGAGTTGGTCTTGGAGTTCGGCCAGCGCCTGGCTGACTTTTTTGCGGGAAGTGCCTGCCGTGGTGAGACTCAGGTCATCCTTTTCGAGCAGTCGCTGGTAATAATCAGAAAGTGCCAGTTGCGTCTCGACCGGGAAGGCGCGTCCCTTCAGTCGCTGGACCAATCCTTCAACCTTGCCAATATTTTCGCTGGACAGATTGTCATCATCAGTCAGGACCACTTCGAGAGTAAATCGCAATGCACGGGCGATAGAAATAAAACTTTGAGCCGGTTGCTCCAGCTTGAAAAGGATTTCGCCTTCCTCCTGACAGAGATCTGCCAGGATCGCCAACCGGCCGATATCCAACTGTCCTTGTGCTGACAGCATGCTCAGTATGATGCCGTCATCCATCTGGTCGATAAGATTTGCGGGAAGGGTGGTTAACTGCTCAATTGCCTGCTGGATGGCCTGCAACGCCTCCGTGTTCTTACCTGCTTTCCTTAACCCAATGGCAGTCATCAGGGCAGCTAAGGCTTGGTTGATGATGCGCATTAGATAATCCTCGGTGAACATTTGCAGGACTCCCGTAACATAATTCTGGATTAATAAGGGCTTACGCTTTTCCTAAAACCATAGCCAGCAATGCCATTCTAACGTATAAACCATACTCCATCTGACGAAAATAAGCTGCGCGCGGGTCATCATCGAAATCCGGGTTGATCTCGCCGACGCGCGGGAGCGGATGCATGACAATCATGCGTTCCTTGGCAGCTTTCATCACTTTCGGGTCGATCACGTAAGCCCCCTTGACTAACTCGTAAACAGACTCATCGGTAAAGCGTTCTTTTTGAACACGGGTGACATACAATACATCGGTATCCGGCAAAGCTTTATCGATGGTTGTATATTCAGCCTGCTCAATACCTTTAGCTTTAAGTTCATCGATAAGTTCGCCAGGCATGCGCAAGATATCGGGCGCGATGTAATTCAGCTTGACCTTGTATAACGAAAGAAGTCGCGCCAGCGAATGGACTGTGCGACCGTGTTTCAGGTCACCCAGCAGGGTGACCGTCAGACCATCGATATGACCGATCTCTTCCCGGATGGTAAAGGCATCCAGCAATGCCTGGGTGGGGTGTTCGCCAATACCGTCACCCGCGTTGATGACCGGCTTATGCGCAGCCTTGGCTGCCGCAGCCGCCGAGCCGACTTCCGGGTGGCGAATAACGATCACATCTGCGTAACATTCCAGGGTACGTACGGTATCAGGCAGCGACTCGCCCTTCGCCACCGATGAATATTTAACCTCATTAATCGGAATAACCGATCCACCCAATCGTTCCATGGCTGCTGTGAACGAGGAGGATGTGCGGGTGGACGGTTCATAGAACAAGTTCGCCAGGATCTTGCCTTTGAGCAGGTCAAACGTGCCGATATGATCCACCATGTCGTGCATCTCGTGCGAAACGGCGAAGACATACTCCAGATCCTCGCGGCTGAACTGCTTGACCGAGATCACATCCTTGCCATACCACGGGGCAAGCTTGTAATCACCGAACGGTAGATGGGACATATTGTGTTTCGCTGGCATTGGGTTACTCCTTTTCGTTAATGAGAATGGGATATTAATCGAACATTTTGACCATAACCGGACTTTCCCAAAATTTGACCGTCCTGGAATGCATGTTCACCGCGCAGAACGACCTTCTGAATGCGCCCTCTTACTTTCCATCCCTCGTAAGGCGTCCAACCGCAGCGGGAGTGCATTTCGCTGGCGTGCAATTCGTACTCTGCTTCCTCGTCCACCTCGACCCAGGTTTCAGGTTGTACCGGTAGGGAGAATATCTTTCGAGGGTTGGTCACCGACTTCTGGATAATATCCTCAACGGTCAAGCGCTTCTCTGCTACAGCAGACAGGAGCAACGGTAGGAGTGCCTCCAGGCCAGGAAATCCCGGCGGAGGATTTTCGCCGTCCTTCTCGGCAAGGGTATGTGGTGCGTGATCGGTGGCAAAGCAGTCGATGATGTCGAGGTTCGCCCAAAGAGCTTCCATATCCTCCCTGCCGGCCAGCCGTGGGCGAACCTCGCCGCGCCCATGATGCCCCTGGCTGATGGCAGGGATGTCATCGCGGGTGAGGAATAAATGATGTGGGCAGACTTCACAAGTTACCTTGATACCGCGCTCTTTGGCCGCCTTGATCAGGAGGATCTCTTCCTTCAAGGAGACATGTGCGATGTGCACCGGGCGGTTATAAATGGCCGCCATTAAGATGACCGCCGCCATGCTGCGACTCTCGGAATGTGCCACGATGGGCCGATCCAAAGGCCAGGATGAGAAATGTTCCTGCCAGGTGGTCATGGAATCCAGGCGAAGTTCACCGAAGGTCTGGTCAAGATACATTTTCAACCCAGCGGCCTGCAAGGGGAGATCTTTGTTCTCTTTCCACTGGCTGTTAGTCGGACCGGCACCAATAAAATGGGCATAATCACAACGGGCTTTTTCTTTTGCCGCAGCCTGCACCATGGCAAGTCCCTGAGCGTCGAAGATGGGCGGTTTCGTATTTGGCATTGCCAAAACCATGGTTACACCGCCGGCCAAGGCCGCGGACGTACCTGAATCCCAGTCTTCCTTGTGGGTACCACCGGGTTCGCGCATGTGAACGTGTGGGTCGATCAGACCAGGTAACTTCAGCATTATTCCTCGATGAGGTATAAAAAAAGAGAGCCGGTAAAGGCTCTCTCTTTACGAATTGGAAATGGTTAAATCTGCAGGCTCATTCAGAAAATCTCGGAAGCAGCTACATAGGACCATATCGGGCAGAATTATAGGCAGGCTGGAATATTTGTCAAGGTTTTTTCATATCAAGGTTATTTCACCTTTCATGCAGCTTCCCGCTTGATTGATGTGATATATTGTGCCTACCTGGATGTAGAGATTGCATTGATCAAGCATCGGGATTATTACCCAACAGATTGATCAGTCGTACCAGCCTTGTTCCCATTTTTTATATTCATTAAAGGGGTCACGATATCCATGACCAATCAAAAATATCGTCTGCCATTCGGCAAATCCAGTATTGAATTATCGCTGCCTTCTGATATGGATGCCACGCTGGCTGTATCCCGTCCAGCCAATCCGTTAAAAGATGTCCACCGACTCGATCGCCGAAGCCCTTGCCCATCCAGTAGGATCGGCCCCACTCCGTGATCTCGCCAAGCCAGGATACCGGGTTTGCATTGCCTTCACAGATATCACCCGTGCATGCCCGGATGATCTTTTGGTCCCGGCACTATTGGATGAGCTGGCTCAAGCCGGCGTCCCGGACGGGAACATCACATTGCTGTGTGCCACTGGAATGCACCGACCATCCACTCATGCTGAAAAGATCGCCAAATTGGGCGCGGGTGTGGTTAACCGCTTTCGCGTCATCGATAATGAACCGCAAAATCAAGCGGTCCTGTTGGATATGGGTTTTACCAGTGGAGGTGTACCCGTCCAACTTCATCGCGCAACGGTGGAAGCCGATTTGGTCATTACCACCGGCATTGTCGAGCCGCACCAGTATGCCGGTTACTCCGGGGGATGCAAGACACTGGCTGTGGGTGCTGCCGGAGAGGCATTGATCGCGCACACGCACGGACCGGCATTCGTAGATCACCCTTGCACCCGGCTCGGGCGAATCGATGGCAATCCCTTTCAGGATGCAATGATCGAGGTTGGACATCGAGCAGGGCTATCCTTTATTATTAATGTCGTTTTGGATGATGAAAAAAAGGTGTTATGCGTGAATGCTGGAGATCCGGAGGCGGCATTTATGGAACTGGTCACCTTTGCCAGATCCGTCTATGAAGTCCCCATCCCGCACCAATCTGATATTGTCATTGGTGGGACGGGATATCCTAAAGATAGCAACTTATACCAGGCAAGCCGCGCTCCAACTTATTTATTCTTCGCACCAATCCCGGTGGTACGTCCTGGCGGCGTTATGATCATCCCTGCACGCTGCGAAGAGGGCGCCGGGCAGGGGATTGGAGAACAGCGCTTCCTTGCGGCAATGCGGGATGCTCCCGACGTCCAAACAATTCTGGATGATGCCCGTCGCAATGGGTATCCACCCGGCCAGCAGAGGGCATTCGTTCTCGCCAAGGTCCTCGAAAAAAACCCGGTCATTATTGTCGGAAGTGAACAACCACAGATCGTGTCTGATTGTAAAATGATCCCGGCTGCAACCATGGATGAAGCCATCCATCTTGCTGTCCAGATCGTGGGTACCTCCTGCACCACACTGATCGTACCGCATGCGTTGCTCACCCTTCCCATCGTTCAGAACACAACAATTTGAATAAAAAATAATTGATGATATCCCCCCTCGTCTTTGTTCACAATGAATGGATTTGAAGATACCGGCTGAGTCGATTTACCACCTCGAAAGCTCTTTGATATAATCGACCAATATTATCTGAAGGAGTATCAGGCATGGCATACACACAAGTTAAAGTCCCTCCCGATGGTGAAAAGATCTCGATCAAGGAAGGAAAAATAAGAGTTCCAGACCAACCTATCATTCCATACGTCGAAGGCGATGGAACCGGACGGGATATCTGGCACGCCTCTGTGCGGGTATTCGATGCTGCGGTCAAGAAGGCTTATGGCGGAAAACGCAAAATCCACTGGATGGAGGTTTTCGCCGGTGAAAAAGCGTTCAAGCAATTCAAGACCTGGTTGCCAGATGAGACGGTCCAGGCGTTCACTGAGTTCCTGGTAGGGATCAAGGGTCCCCTGACCACACCGATCAGCGGTGGATTTCGGTCTTTGAACGTAGCATTACGCAAGCTGCTCGACCTGTATGTCTGCCAGCGTCCGGTACGGTATTACAACGGTGTACCGTCACCGGTAAAACATCCCGAATATGTGGACATGGTCATTTTCCGTGAGAATACTGAAGATATATACACCGGGATCGAATTTCAATATGGCTCGGATGATAACAAGAAATTCATGAAAGAATTTAAAGATTCATTCCCGAAGGAATTCGCTAAGATGCGATTTCCGGATAGTGCTGCCATCGGGATCAAACCAGTTTCCGTGGAGGGCACCGAGCGCCTTGTGAGAGCTGCCATCCGTTGGGCACTCGAGAATAAGCGCAGGAGTGTGAATTTCGTCCACAAGGGCAACATCATGAAATTCACCGAAGGTGCCTTCAAGGAATGGGGGTACGCGCTTGCCAAGCGTGAATTCCGCGACCAAATCGTTACGGAGCGCGAGACCTGGATCCTGGGTAATAACGAATCCAAACCGGATTTATCCGTGGAGGACAATGCCCGCATGATCGATCCGGGTTTTGAAATGATGTCTCCCGATCAGCAGAATGGAATTAAAAATGAGGTGGAAACGGCGTTGAAATTATGGGATTCACACGGCAGTGGTAAATGGAAATCAAAGCTTCTAATAAAAGATTCCATCGCAGATGTCAGCCTGCAATTCACACTCATCCGCCCGCGTGACTATGACGTCATCGCCACGCTGAACCTGAATGGCGACTACCTCTCTGACGCCATTGCCGCACAGGTGGGTGGTATCGGAATTGCCCCGGGGGCAAACATCAATTACGTAACCGGACATGCCATTTTCGAAGCCACGCATGGGACCGCACCCAAGTATGCCGACCTGGATAAAGTCAACCCCGGTTCAGTGATCCTCTCGGGCGAGATGATGTTCCGTTACCTGGGCTGGACGGAAGTAGCGGACCTGATCGTCAAGGGCATGGAAGGTGCTATCGCAGCCAAGACCGTAACGTACGATTTTGCCCGCCTGATGGACGGTGCTACCGAGATTAAATGTTCCGCGTTTGGCGATGCGATCATTGCTCACATGTAACTGTACGATCCGCTTTTGTCAAACCTGTCCGTAATGAATAAAAGAGGCACTCCTGTTATGGAGTGCCTCTTTCAATTCGCTCGTTCTTTGGCTGGTTTATGGATTCAAGCTGATGAGGTAAGCGATCACATCTGCAATCTGTTGCTGGGTGATAACACTGTTTATGCCAAAGGATGGCATGTTCAACTTCGGGCTGGCACCTGAGGGTTTTGATCCATTCTGGATGAACACATCCAGGTTGGTGACAAAGGTCATTAAGTCGGTGCTCTTGATCTCTGGGTCGATCGGATTTAACACCGGCACACTACCATCGTCCGAACCGGGGTTCACTACCCCCAGCGCACCTTTTTCGCCGTGGCACTGCTGGCATTGTGCGGTGAAAACTGTCAAGCCCGCCGCAGCATTACCCGTAAGATTGATCGCATCTCCGGGGATGGGTACCGGTACGATACTGGCAGCATCAGTCGCAGCCTTGGGCATTCCATTCATGATCCAAATGGAAAGCATATTTATATATTGCTGGTTAAGCAGCTTGGTAGGCGGCATTTGGCGGATGGTCTTGCCCGTTGCAGGATCCAAGCCTTCATGGCCATTGATAAGCTTCAGCAGCAGACTGTTCGGATCGCCGGCTGTGATCAGGGGCGCATTATCCCCCGTATTAAGCATCTCTTCATAAGAGGTCATCAGGTAGTTGTTGTTTTGCTTGCCGGCCCGGTGGCACGAAACGCAGTAACGCTTAACGAGCGCTGAGATGTGGACATCCCACGAAGGCACCTCCCCCGTGCTGAGTACCGGGATGGTACTGAGTGCGCCGGCCGGGAGTTGGGCGCGATCATCCCAGGAGTAGCGCAGAAATGCCACCAGGGAATCGATTTCACCAGGGGAGAGTGTGCCGCCATATGCACTGCCGAACGGCTGCATGCCCAGGTTGGGTTGCCCGTAAGAGATGATATCCACCAGGGTTTCATCTGTGCGTGTATACATCTCATCCTGGCTGTGGATGGCTTTCATATTAAAGTTTTCCAACCCTTTGACACCCTGGATGACACCACCTTCGCCATCCGCGCCATGGCATTCTGTGCAGTTGATCGAATATAAGTCCTGCCCCAGAGAAATTTGTTGCGGAAGTGTAGTCGCTAATTGGGTATCAACAACGGCTGCAGAGGGAGGCGCAATCAGGACGACCACCACAGCCAGCACCACCATCAGCACAGCTGCTGCACCCGCCGTCCATTTTTGCAAGGGCGGAACCCAGTTACTGGTCCTTTTAGGCAGGAAGGCCGTCACGACCAGAATTATATAAGCGAGAGTTGGAAGTACGAGACCAACCAGGAACTGGAGCAGTGTCATTACGGAGATGCCTGTGCCGCTCGCTATGGTCGGTATACCGGAGATGGCCGTTAGGACAACGATGCTCACCACAAAGACGCCCATAATACTCAGCGCGCTCGCCCGTCTTGAGTAGTGACGCAGAGGGTTTCGGTCTATGAAGGGTATGGCAAATAAAAGCAGGACAGCCAAGCCAGGAATGACCGCGGTGGCGATCCACTCGATTTTTCCGAGCAAGGGGATCTGCCCATAGACAGCGAGGAATTTGAACAGGAAAAGGAAGTACCATTCCGGTTTGGGTACAAAAGTTGCATCACTCGGGTTTGCCTTTGGTTCACCCGGAACGCCGATGAAGGTCGCCAGCAAGATCAGTAAAATAAAGATTCCAAGAGAAACCAGGAGATCCTTAAAGATGCTGTCCGGCCAAAAGCGCTCACCTTTTTGGAGGGCGATTTTATATCTAGCCAGGACGTTCTTTTTTTGTTCTTCTTTCATGTCCGCGCTCCTTTAGTCGTCCTTGCCAGGGTATTCTGATTCACCATGCTTGATGATGAGGAACAGATGGACACCTATCAACCCGGCCAGGACAGCTGGAAGCATCCAGATGTGGGCCGCAAAAAACCGGTTAAGCGTGAGAGCGCTCAGGTCTGCCCCACCCCGCAAGACACCCAGGATGAACGGTCCAACCCAGGGGACACTCCCGGCAATGGAGGTCGCCACCGTGGTAGCCCAATAAGCCTTTTGGTCCCAGGGAAGAAGGTAACCGGTAAATCCCATTCCCAATGTGCAAAGAAGTAACCCTGAACCGATCAGCCAGGTCAACTCCCGAGGATATTTATAGGAGGCGGTCACAAAGACTCGCAGCATGTGGATAAATACGACCATGACCATGACCGAGGCTCCCCAATGATGAATGCCGCGGATCAACCACCCAAAAGCAACATCATTCATAATATATTGGATGCTATCGTAGGCATGGTCCGGGGAGGGCGTATAGTAGACAGCGAGGAATATGCCTGTTGCTCCCTGTAAGAGGAACAGGAACAGGCTTGCGCTGCCAAGAGTATTCCACCAGTTGCCTTTCGGCTCGGGACGGTCGAGGGTGGCTTTGTACAGGTCATTCAGGCCAAGACGTTCATCTAGCCAGGTGTATAGCTTTTTAAACATGATCGTTACCCTTCCTGGAAATGAATGAGCAGCATGCCATCGACAACCTTAACCTGGTCACCTGAATAACCATCCAGCGGACGGGGCGGCGGTCCTCCCAATACGTTCCCACTGATGCCGAACTGGGCATCGTGGCAGGGACAGATATACTCTTGTTTATCGGGGAACCAGTTCACATGGCAACCCAGGTGTGTGCATTTATTGGAAAGCACCGACACATCCGTATCAGATTTTTTTAATACGAATACTCCATAACTGTTGACGGTTTTCTCCCAACCGTTGATCTTACTGCGGGTGAATGAAACAAGTGTAGGATTGTTTGCCTCAAAACTTTCGAGTTTCCCCAAAGGGATCCAGGCATCTGATTTCCCGGATTTGAGGGCGGGGTCGATCAGGTAGGCAATGGCTGGCAGACCGATGGTCGCCCCAATGAACGTACCCACTGCAGCCGTGGTAAGCTTGATAAAGTCACGACGGCTGATTTGATGAGAACCTGCCATACGAACCTCCTGAACGTGGGATGAATGGTATAAATAAGAATCAATTCCGGGTATTATGATTATAAAGATGATTCAGACTTCCCCAAGAGGATGTCTGGAACGATTAATCCATGAGTATTGTCACTTTTATCTTGTGAAACGAGAATGGGATAATATACCATGTCATAACCAATGATTTAAGGAGGATTAGATGGGCCTAAAAAGAAATGTTGGCCTGATCGAGGGATTGTCCTACCAGGGAAAAGGTCCGATGCTGACCTACATCCTGCATCGAGTTGGGGGCTTGGGTATTGCGATCTTTGTGGGGTTGCATGTATTGGCATCCTTTCTTGCCAACCAGGCCTGGGGATCGAGCGCCGGGATATTCATCAACAGCATTTACGAGAATTGGATATTCCAAATCTTCATATTCTTCTGCGTACTTTTCCATGTCATCAATGGTTTACGGATTGTCGTCCTGGATCTATGGCCGAAATTGATTGAATACCAGCGCGAGGCTATTTGGCTTGAATGGTTGGTATTCCTTCCTTTATATGCCATATCGGTCATCGTTATTATCCGCGGTGGATTGGGAGGCTAGCAGGATATGATGAAACCTCGTACCGTTTCCCTTTTCAAGCGCGCGTATAACTTCGAGACGTTTATGTGGTTGTTTACCCGTCTATCAGCCCTGGCAATGTACCTGTGCGCCTTTATTGGTCTGGTTGGAGCTCTCATAATGGGCGCCCGCACACAGATGAACATGGCTGACTTGATGCGCTGGACTTTCATGCCCGATTCAAACCACGCTCTTCTTAATACAGCCAACCAGATTTTAACGCCGGACGCCTGGATGACGATGTTCTGGAAGATAATGGGCAGCATTCTGGTTTTCTTCGCCACCTCCCACGGTCTGCATGGAGTTCTCAGCGTGATCGAGGATTACAACGGCATTTCCTGGCTGCGTGCCACGCTCAGGATCCTGGTGCTGGTGCTGACGGTTGTTATGATCGGCATCGGTATTTACGTCATCTGGACATCATAGGAGCCGCAGCATGAAAACCCATCAATTTGAAGTGATCGTTGTTGGCGCCGGGGGAGCTGGACTGATGGCAGGTCTGTATGCTTCCAAGACAGCCAAAACCGCCATCATCAGCAAGCTTTACCCCACCCGCTCCCACACCGGTACTGCGCAGGGAGGCATAGGCGCTGCACTTGGTAGTGAAGAGGAAGACCATCCGGAATGGCACACCTACGATACGGTAAAAGGCTCGGATTACCTCGGGGACCAGGATGCCATCGAATTCATGTGCTCCGAAGCCGTTCAGGCAGTTTATGAGCTCGAACATATGGGACTGCCGTTTGACCGCACCCCCGAGGGAAAGATTTCCCAGCGACCGTTTGGCGGTCATACGAATAATAAAACCGGCAAGCCGGTTCGGCGCGCCTGTCATGCTGCTGATCGTACCGGTCATATGATTCTGCAAACCCTGTACCAGCAGTGTATGAAAAACAACGTCAATTTCTTTGACGAGTTCCAGGTTGTGGATTTGCTCATGGTCAATGGCGCAGCCGCAGGTGTGGTGGCTATAGAGCTTGCCACGGGTGAACTGCATGTATTTCATGCCAAGGCAGTAATCTTCGCGACCGGCGGCCACGGTCGCATCTGGGAGATCACATCCAATGCCTATGCTTTCACCGGCGACGGTCCAGCGGTTCACATGCGCCGCGGCCTGCCACTGGAGGATATGGAATTCTTCCAATTCCACCCAACCGGAATTTATAAACTTGGCATCCTCATCACGGAAGGTGTTCGGGGTGAAGGCGGCATCTTGATCAACGGCAAGGGCGAGCGCTTCATGGAAAAATATGCGCCCAAGGTCAAAGACCTGGCGTCCCGTGATGTGGTAAGCCGCGCGATCTATATGGAAATCCGGGATGGCAATGGCGCCAATGGTCAGAACTATGTTTATTTGGATGTGCGGCCTGAAAGCGTCAATAAATATGCTGCCATGGATGGACGCGTCAACACGGATGGCTCTCCCTACCAGGTCACCGGCGAGGAGATCATGGCGAAACTGCCAGACATCGTGGATTTCTGCCGCGTATATCTGGGAGTTGACCCGGTCACCCAATTGATGCCGATCCAGCCGACCGCGCACTACGCGATGGGCGGCATCCCCACGAATAAATTTGGTGAAACCATCCTGGACGAGAAGAACACGGTTGTCCCAGGACTGTATGCCGCTGGTGAGTGCGCCTGTGTCTCGGTTCATGGAGCCAACCGGCTTGGTACCAACTCTCTGCTCGATCTCGTCGTCTTTGGAAAACATGCCGGGTTGCGCGCTGCAGAGTTTGCCAATGCGAACGAGTTCCAGGCTCTCCCGGCCAATCCCGTCGAATTTGCACAGTCTCAGTTCGACCGCATTCGACACGCGGATGGCAAGGACAACGCCTTCGATATCGCCACCGCCATGAAGAAGGTCATGTTCGATGACATGGGCATCTTCCGCAGTGGCAAGGGCATGGAAAACGCGTTGAAGGTCATCCGTGAACTCAAGGAACGCTATCAGCACGTTTCAGTGACGGATACTGGATCGATCTTCAATATGGAATTGATGAATGTCTGGGAGTTGGGCAACCTGCTTGATCTTGCCGAACTCACTACTGTCTCTGCCCTGGCTCGCACCGAAAGCCGGGGGGGTCACTCCCGTGAAGATTTTCCCGACCGTGACGATAAGAACTGGCTGCGGCACAGCATGGCTTGGGTCCGCGATAATGGCAAGATCGATCTGAAGTACAAACCGGTCGTCATAACCAAATACGAGCCCAAGGTCCGCACTTACTAGGAGGTCGGCATGGAAGTAACCTTAAAACTCTTCCGCTATAATCCCGAAAAAGACAGGAAGCCGTCATACAAGACCTATAAACTCGAAGCCCTGGAGACCGACCGCGTGCTTGATTTGCTCGAAAAGGTGAAAGGTTACCAGGATGGCACCATTTCGTTCCGTCGCTCGTGCGCCCATGGTATCTGCGGGTCAGATGCGATGCGCATCAATGGGTTTAACCGGCTGGCTTGTAAAACGCTCGTCCGCGACACAGGCTCCAGGATCACCGTCGAACCCATCCTGGGTTTGCGGGTGATCAAAGACTTGATTGTCGACATGGAACCATTTTTCGAGCATTACCGCTCCGTTAAGCCCTGGCTGATCAACGGCGATCCTGAACCAGAAAAAGAACGCCCCCAGAGTCCGCAACAGCGTGCCATATTCGATGACACAACCAAGTGTATCCTCTGCGCCTGTTGTACCACTGGTTGCCCATCCTTCTGGGGCAATGAGAAGTATGTCGGCCCGGCAGCCATTGTTGCCGCTCACCGCTTTATCTTCGACAGCCGTGACCAGGCTGCCGCCGAGCGATTAAAGATCCTGAACGATGTTTGGGGAGTTTATCGCTGCCATACTATCTTCAACTGCACCCTGGCTTGTCCGCGCGAAATCCAGATCACCAAAGCCATCGGCGAGGTTAAGATGGCCCTGGAAACAGGCAAATTGGACTGACTTAAACACCCAGGACCCGGCAAAAAACCGGGTCCTTTTTTTATTAATCAGAGACAATGGAACCAAAGGTTCAAGCAATTGATTATCAAAACATGTATCAACAGACCTTTTCAATAACTTTCTGTGATTGAATATAAGTGTTAGAACAAGCCACGTACAATCAATAACAACCCGAATATGATAAAAGGTATGCCTACGATGGCGCCGACGATCGTTACTGTCAGAACGACACCGACGATAAGGAACACCAGTCCCAGGATAACCGCCACCAATCGTCCGGTCCCCGCTACGATACCTACTACCAATTTCCAGATCGCCCAGAACGGCCATAAATACCAGGCTACATGTCTCTTATTTACGTGTTGATCAGTCATTGTTGCCTCCGATAAAGATTTACGTTTTATGGATTGGAAGGTTGTAACTTGCCTTACACGATCGGTGTCGAGGTCGCTGATGGAGGCAGGACATAATTAAATATCGTCCAGGCTGCCAATGCAATGATTGATGCAAGCACGATCAACCCTGCCAATCCAGCTATCGCCCAAATCCAAAATCTGCTTTTATGTTCGAGTGCGGTTTCCCAGGGATACTGCATGAGCACCACGGTAATGTTGTCTTTCCCCTTGTGGGAACAAGCCGTATCAACCAATGCCTTTGCTGCGGGTTGCAGCTCCCGCCTGCGTAAAATCGCTTCGATTTCGGTGTCCTCGACTACGTCGGTCAGCCCATCCGTACATAGCAGGATCAAGTCCCCGGCAATTAAACGCAAGCCCTGGTGCGAACGCGCCTGGGTATCGGATTCATCTTTAGCCAGGCGCAACCGTGTATCCGCCTGGGGCGTTTTTGGGGAGCCGAGGTAGCGGCGAATAACGTGTACATTTGGGTGTTTCCGAACATCACCGGGGTTTAGGATACCTTTGTCCACTGCCTCTCTGGACCCAGGTGTGATCCACTGTCAACTGCATGATATTACCGGAACGAATTAAATAAATCCGGGAATCTCCCACCGAAGCAATAAATAATTGACGGCCGATAACCCACGCGCAGGCGCATGTGGTTCCCATTCCCAGCCGCTGAGTATCATCTTTGGCTTGCAGGGCGATTGAATCGCTGGTAACCTGAATGGCGTGATCGAGTGTCGCAACCGGGTCGCGAACGTCTGATTGGGCAATCATGTGGCTGATAGTTTCCACGGCTATTTCAGCTGCCACTTCCCCGGCATGGTGGCCGCCAATCCCGTCTGATACGATCGCAAAAACCGATGGAGTGGCGTCGGTTTCACTCACGCGATATGATGCGATGGCAAAGCGGTCTTCGTTCATCCTTCCAGCCGTGCCGGGATGTGTTGCTGCAGCAATAAACAAGGAAGCGTTCGGCGTACGAATCATTTCTTTATTGGAGTTACACGTGGAGAGGATCGATCTGGTGGCGTGCGCAGCATAAAGCGATAAGTAAACCGCCCAATCTGAACAATATCTCCGTGCTGAAGCTTGCAGGGAGCCTTAAGTACTTCGTAATTGACCCATGTCCCGGCGATGGATTTTTCGTCGGTAAGTATAAATTTACCGCCCTTTTCACTTAACCGGGAATGTATGGGAGAAACAGACGGGTCATCCAGGATGCGTGTTACCAGCAGGGGATCAGAGCCAAAAGTCATTTCAGGGGAAGTGACTGGAATGGCGGGTGAAGTGATTGGTTGACCGTCGTCCTTCAAGCGAACCAGATAGGCTTCCGGTTGCTTGGGCTGCCTTCCCCGGGCTAACCGCGGGCCACGATGTTGCCCATCGGCCTGGATAGATTGGGTCAGCGGATCACGCCTGGATCCACCACCAGCCATGCTTGCCTGGCGTTTTTTTCTCATTGCCCATGTTAATGTCCACCCCAAACCCAGACCAGCCATGATTATTGCTACCATGGCAACCCAAAGGCTGTTACGTGACAGAAATGCTAATAATCCCAAGCTTGGACGGACGATTGTCACAATTACTGGCACGCCCAGGCTGACCCGGTTTAAACCATAACTATCCACGACTTCCACACTTAACAAATGCTGAGCGCTGACCGAGTAGGCGCTTAAATCCCAGTTAAACTGGTCAAAGGGTTCACTAGTATTTTCCGCCACTATTTGTCCATCCACTAGAAGTGCAGTGCGGACCAACTTTCGTGACCGTCCATCCGGGAATTCGATGATGATGTTAATCGTCTGCTTGGTGGGAAGAAAAGACGAGATCGAAGTCGAACGTTCATCTGGCGCTGCCCGGACGATTTGAACCGGCGGAGCGAGAAAGATCGGGTTCGGAGCTTGTACGTCCAGATCGAACGACAACGCATCGGAAGCGACTGTCTCGTTCCCCAGGTTGACCTGAGCGGAAAGTGCGTGCCCCCCAGATGTGCGGATACCTGACGAGTATGTAATCCGGTAGGTGTATCGCACCGGCGCGAGGTACATTTCTACGCTCGGTAATGGCTCAACACCGGAGAATGTTACTGACTGCCCGCCGGTGCGAATGGCCAGGTCCCTGAGAGCCGTTGCCCCGGATTGAGAAAAAAAGTCTTGAGATGCCACGATCCACACGTTGACGCGTATATTCTGCGACACCGCTCGTTGTGCGAGGTTATCAAGAGCCGGGATGGCATCCGCGGATGGGACGGATGTTATATAGAGCACTACCGGTTTCATTCCAGGTTTGGGTGCGGTCTCAGATACCACATCCAGGCAACGAGAGAGCGTTTCAGGGTTGGAGCTGATGTTAAAAAGGTCGGGGTGATAGGCTGACAGGGCTTCTGAAAATGTGGCTGTCGTCATACTGTGAGTTGCAGCACTCCCCGCGTTAGTAACCAGGCTTAAGTCATCACCAAGTAAATCAGCGTGGGTTGCTACCCAGGCTTGAAGGGCATTCATGATTTTTACAAAGCGGGTAACAGCGGAGACATCACGATAAGCGAAATATGGCCCCGGGTCGAAAGCTAATGCGAATTCAACACCACGCGGGATCTCTTCCAGTTTATCAACCGTCCGCGGAATGTTATCTTCCAATAATGCAATCGAATTACTCGTCAGACCTGTGACAAAATTACCTTCGGAATCGAACACATCGAGCCCTGCCGATATCGTTGGGAAGGTCTTACTCTCCAGCGCATAAAGACTGACCCGCGCACTGGTCTGCGCACGGTTGGAATAGTCACAAGTAGTAGCAGAATACCGATGGAGAATAATTGGAGCGTTTTACGCATAGAGTCCCCAGCAACCCGGGGGCAAGTTGTTAATTCCTGCCTTACCCTGACGGGTTTTACGAGACCTCTTTAACCTCCCCCTCCACGATGTCATCCGTGGGGGGTAGTTGTTGTATGTTCTTCGCTACCGGGAGTTTAATCCACTCATGCAAACCTGCCCAGGCAAGTAATGGCACTCCGACCACTGTTCCGACCACCTGGAATGGTACACCGGCGATGATACCCATCACCAGCCCTTTTGCTATAGCCGGTCCCCAATCTTCTTTTGACAGGTAGCGCTGAACCAGCATGGTCGTTATTGTGCCAACAGTAAATATGGTGAAACTGGTCAGGATGATGGCGAGTGGATCGACCAACTCAAACACGCCGAATATATTATCCAAAACAATGGTAGCCAACGCTGCCAGGGGATGAATTGGCGCTGGTGGGATAGGACGGCGTGGTTCAATTTCAGTGGACATGATGTGATTCCTCAGGATTAAGTATTCAGCGGGTCATTCCCATTCGATTGTAGCCGGGGGTTTGCTGGTAATATCATACACCACTCTGTTGATTCCGTGGACTTCATTGACGATCCGGTTCGCCACCGTTGCCAATATGTCATATGGGAGGTGCACCCAATCAGCAGTCATAAAATCATCGGTTTTCACAGCCCGGATGGCTGCCACCTCCTGATAGGTCCTTTCATCGCCCATAACACCGACTGATCTGACCGGCAGCAATACCACAAATGCTTGTGAAGTATCGGCCCCTTTTCCGATCATACCCGTTTTCGAAAGTTCATCCAGCAGGATGGCGTCCGCCGCCCTCAGTCTGGCAACCCTTTCCGGGGTCACCTCTCCCAGGCAACGCACGGTCAAGCCCGGACCTGGGAATGGCTGGCGCCAGACAAGTTCCTCCGGGAGCCCAAGGGCTTCACCCACGGCGCGCACCTCGTCCTTGAACAGATAGCGCAGGGGTTCAATCAGGGTCAATTGCATATCCGGGGGGAGGCCGGCAACATTATGATGCGATTTGATCCGGACTGCTTTGTTCCGGTCCGGGGCAGCCGACTCGACCACATCCGGGTAAATCGTACCTTGCACAAGGAATTTTGGGCTGCCAAGCCTGGCAGCCTCACGCTCGAAGATCCGGATAAACTTTTCACCAACGATTCGACGTTTCTGCTCAGGGTCAATCACGCCGCACAGGGCAGTAAAAAACTCCTGACCAGCATCCACCGTTACCAGTTCAGTGCCCAATTGTTCGCGAAAAGTCTTCACGACTTTTTCGGGCTCGTCTTTCCGTAATAATCCGGTATCCACAAAAATGGCAACGAGTTGGTCACCGACGGCGCGCTGGACCAATGCCGCCGCGACGGAAGAATCCACCCCGCCCGAGACTGCCGCCAGCACACGTTCATCACCAGCCTTCTGCTTAATTCGAACCAGGCTGTCCTCGATGATCGAAGCGGGGTTCCAGTCCGTAACACAATCACAAATCTCCAGCACAAAGTGCTTCAGTAATTCCGCCCCATTTGGTGTGTGGCGTACTTCGGGATGGAATTGCACGGCGAAATATTTTCGCCTGAAATCACCCATGGCTGCAATCGGACTGTTCCTTGTTTTTGCCAGCGCAGTGAATCCCTCCGGCATCCGGGTGATTCGGTCACCATGGGACATCCACACTTTTGAAAGCACACTCAACATCGTCCCGGGGATAAGAGGCTCGACTCTCCGCCAAACCATATTCACGATCAGTCGACGGGTTGACACTGCCACCCAGAGCGAGCGTCAATGCCTGCATTCCGTAGCAGATCCCAAGAATGGGTATTCCACTTTCAAGGATAAATGGTGGGATGGTTGGTGCCCCGTCTGCATAGACCGAGGCAGGACCCCCGGATAGGATATAACCCTTTGGATGGATTGCCAGTATATTTTTGGCAGGCGTGTCCCATGGAAAGAGTTCGCAATAAACCTGTGCCTCGCGCACCCGTCGGGCAATCAGTTGTGCATATTGCGAGCCAAAGTCGAGAATGGCGATAGAAGAATGCATATAGATCAATTACCCGCTATGGGCGACACATGGGTCGCCCCAACGTCAGATATCAAATGAAAATGTAAATACGGGAACTCCTGATACTCCCCACCGTTAACGATCAACCGGTATGCCGGCAAGTGATACTCTTCCACAAGTAAATGCACAACCATCACGAGGTCCGCAAGGAAGGGGGCGGCTGGATCGAGGTCCACGAAGGAGGCAATTTCCCGTCGCGGAACAAGGATGACATGGAAAGGGTAAGAGGGATGCGGATGGTGGAATGCCAGTAGATTGGGCGTCTCCCGCAAGCGATCCACCATCAGGAAAGAGTCCATGTGAACGAATCCCCAACCGATCGCCTTACGAACCGGTTTTGTTTTCAGGAGGTGTTTCAGCAGCCTGTTCACTGGTCACTGAACAAAACGTTTCCATCGTCCATCGAGGCAATGCACACCAACGATTCGATCGGCACGGCAAGTGGCTCGAGCATTCTGCGTCCGCCCTCGAAGGATTTTTCGATCAGCGTCCCGATGCCAACGATAGCCGCACCCGCTGTCTGTGCCAATCGAACCAGACCCCAGATCGTCGCTCCGGACGCCAGGAAATCATCAATGATGAGTATCCTTTCACCCTTTGCAAGATATTCAGGTGAAACGATCAATTCGACCATATGACCCTTTGTATGGGAAGGGGCCGTGGTCAGGAATATTTGATCGGGCATGGTGATCGGTTTGGTTTTCCGAGCATAAACCACCGGCACACCCAGGTGGCGGGCAGTAGTAAGAGCCGGAGCGATACCGGATATCTCTGCAGTGAGCACTTTGGTCGCGCCCACCTTCGAAAACCGGTTGGCAAGTTCTCGTCCACAGGCATCCATCAAGATCGGATCCACCTGATGATTGATAAAACCATCCACCTTGAGAATGCCGTTGCCCAGGTTTTTGCCATCCCGCCGGATGCGGTCAATAAGTTCAAGCATAAAATATCTCCGGGACCTTTTACAAAGAACCTGACCAGCTTTCACAACTGATCAGGTATGGACATGCTCATTTTACATCGGGGAGGTGGAACACGCTAGTGTGTTAGAATCTTGCCCATGAGTGATCCTTTATTGGTTTTAGCGTCCAATTCGCCTCGCCGGCGTGAACTTTTGGCGCTCTGTGGTTGGAAATTTTATGTTCAATCCCCAGAAGTGGATGAAAGCCGGTTTCCCGGAGAGCCGCCGGGGGAATACGTTCTGCGAGTTGCCACGGCGAAAGCCCGTGCTTTCGCTGCTTCCAACCAGATGGACGTGATCATACTGGCAGCCGACACTGCCGTCGTGGATCGAAATGTGATCCTCGGCAAGCCAAGGGATCCGGCCGATGCAAAAAAAATGCTTTTACGATTGCGAGGGCGGACGCACCAAGTTTATACCGGTATCGCTGCATTGAGAGAACCGGATGGTTATCTTGTAACCGACCTGTGTGTATCGGAAGTACCGATGCGGTATTACAGTGATTATGAACTGGAAATCTATATCAACACCGCTGATCCGCTTGATAAAGCTGGGGCGTATGCCATCCAGAATCCCAAATTTCACCCGGTAGAAGCATTTTTCGGATGCTATGCAAGCGTAATGGGGCTGCCGCTTTGTCACGTGACCCGGACCATGTGGAAGATGGAAGTTACACCTAACAAGGATGTCCCGCAGGAATGCCAATACAGCCTGCGCTACTCTTGCCCGATTTCAAGTGCAGTCATGCATGGGGATATGGTGGGTTGATTAAGAAGGAATGCTAATGAAATTTCTACGATTATTCAATTTGTTTCTTATGCTCGGCCTTCTGGCTGCCTGCGGCAGAGGCGGCACGAATACCCCATCCACCCTTCCGACAGCACCTGTCATTATCACCCATACCCCCAGCGCCGAGAATGCCTTGCGTTCCTACCTGGATGCGATGCTGGCGAATGACTACCCAACAATGTATTCTTTGATCACCAAAGCCAGTCGTGACGCCATCTCACAAGATGATTTTGCCAAGCGATATACCGACGATCTGAATGCCTTGAGTGCAACCAAGATCGAATACAGCATTCTATCCACCCTGACCGCCCCACAAAGTTCCCAGGTCTCTTTTCGGATCATTTATCACACCAGCCTCTTCGGTGATATCCAGCGGGATTTCAATACGACCCTCGTAATGGAAAATGGCCAGTGGCGGCTTCAATGGGATGATGGACTGATCCTTCCGGAACTGGCAGGAGGTAAGCGCCTCATCACGAGCTATACTTCCCCCGCTCGCGGTGATATCTACTACCGGAATGGTAATCCCATCGCCATCCAGACCGATGCTGTTGCCCTGGGAGTGGTCGCCGGTGGTATCTCACCAGACAATGAGGATGCCGTATTCAATGAGCTCTGGCTATTAACCGGCGTTCGCCCGGAAACCATCCGCTTCAATTACGAAAACTATGCAGCCGGCAATTATGTGCCGGTCGGCGAAGCCAGTGCCGAGGCGGTTAATAATTCGGGTATTTTGGGTTTTGCGGGAGTAAATGGGACTCCATATAATTCCCGTTTTTATGAACCAGATGCCGCTGCTAATGCTGTAGGTTACACACTGTATATTTCCCAGGATGACTATAACACTTACAGGCGGTTGGGTTATAGTGGCGCCGAAAGAGTTGGCTGGGAAGGTATTGAAAAGTGGGGGGAAAAATACCTGCATGGAGTAAATGCGGCTACTCTTTATGTTGCCTCGCAAGATGGGACCTACGAAAATTCTCTTGCCAAGGTGGATTCTCAACCCGCCTCCTCGATCAAATTAACCATCGACCAGAATCTCCAAACCCAGGCTCAAGCTGCCATGGATGGTCTTCCCGGTGCCATCGTCGTGATGGAGATGAGCACGGGGCGTGTGCTTGCAATGATCTCCTCACCCGGCTTTGATCCCAACTGGTACGATCTCAATAATGTAAACAGGCAGTTTACAACCGAACAATCCACTTTCAACCGGGCAGCCCAGGGCACTTATCCCCTTGGATCGGTATTCAAAATCGTCACCATGTCTGCCGCCTTGGAGAGTGGCGTGTTTACACCCGATACCACCTATGAGTGCGGGTATTCGTTCACTGATATTCCCAGCCATATACTTTATGACTGGACGTGGGAACGCTGCCTGACCGAAAAACAACAGAACGGCACCGACACTTGCAGCGGAGCAAACGCCCAGCCGAGTGGTTTATTAACCCTCAAACAAGGCTTGATGCGTTCTTGCGACCCCTGGTTCTATCATATTGGGCTTGATCTTTATGATCTGGGAAAGGGAAATCTCATATCCGACATGGCAAATGCCTTCGGTTTGGGGAAAGCGACCGGCATCGATCAGATCGCCGAATTCGAAGGGTACCATTCCCATGCCCGCAGACGGATTGCAAGCCACCAGCATCGCCATCGGTCAGAGCGATGTAACAGTAACCCCTCTCCAGGTGGCAACGTTTATCTCCGCCGTCGGAAATGGTGGAACACTCTTCCGCCCACAATTGGTCGAATCGATCCAACCGGTTAGTGGTACACCGGACCAGGTCTTCACTCCAGACGCGGTGGGCACCCTGCCTATCTCCCAGTCGAACCTGCAGGCAATCCAGGAAGCCATGCGGGCAGTAGCCTCCGATAAACGCGGTACCGCCTATTACACCCTGGGCAATTTTGCCATCCCCACCGCAGCCAAGACGGGCACTGCCGAAAGCGGTGCGACAGACCCGCATGCCTGGTTCGCCGGTTTCAGCCTGGCCGCCAGAACCGATAAACCCGATATCGCTGTTGTAGTGCTGGTAAACAATAAAGGAGAAGGCGCAACCTGGGCAGCGCCGATTTTCCGGCGGGTCATGGAAATTTACTTTAACAACCGGCCACAAACGGTCTATCCATGGGAATCTTCATTTGGTGTCGTCAACCCTGACTATGGTGTGATCGCCCCGACACCCACTCCGACCCGCTAAACAGGAAATCCCTCCTGGTCCATCCAGCCAGGCTAAGCCCACGTATCCTCATGGAATAAATATTGGTCGCAATGCCCTCAGATCAAATTCCCGGTCTTATCATCCGCTCCCAATCAGGGTTTTTCACTGTCCAGACATCCTCCGGCACCATATCCTGCCATTTACGCGGTCGCCTGAAACAGGGTAAACACGTGGGCGATCTTGCCGCCATTGGCGATCGGGTGCAGGTAACTATTCAAACTGGCGGCACCGGCAGTATCGAAGTAATCGAACCTCGCGGTAATTCATTGGTCAGGCTCGACCCGCGCCCTCAGGGCATCTACCAACAGGTTTTACTGGCCAACCCAGATCAGCTGGTATTTGTCTTTGCTTGTGCCCGACCGGAACCCCACCTTCGCATGCTGGACCGATTCCTCGTGATCGCTGAAAAACAACACCTGCCAGCCATCATCGTAGCCAACAAAATAGATCTGGTTGGCCGGTCCATAGCTGAGGAGGTTTTCGGTGTTTACTCAGAGATAGGATATCCGGTGTTATATACCTGCGCCAGTACACAGGAAGGGGTGGATGAATTGCGGCATATCCTCAATGGAAAAGTATCCGCCTTGGCGGGGCCCAGCGGGGTTGGAAAATCCAGTTTATTAAATGTTATCCAACCGGGACTGGGACAGGTTGTACGCGAGATTAGTGAATTTTCATTAAAAGGACGGCATACCACCAATGTACGGCAATTAGTTCCTCTAGATGGTGGCGGTTATGTCGCCGATATGCCAGGGATGCGCTCCCTGGCTCTTTGGGATACTGACCCGGAAGAACTTGACGGTTATTTCCCTGAACTTGTATCGCTCGTGGAACTCTGTCAATTCAACGATTGTTCCCATAAATCCGAACCTGGCTGTGCTGTTCGCGCTGCTGTAGAGGCGGGATCTGTAAATCCAAAGCGCTATGAATTGTATCTAAAATTGCGGGCGGGTGAAGAATGAGACTGGATAATTGGGGGCTGTTGGGTCATGAGTGGGCTGTACAGATGCTCAAGCAGTACATCATTCGTGATTCTATCCGCCACGCTTACCTCTTTTGTGGCCCTCCCGGTTTGGGCCGCCGTAGCCTGGCTCTCGCCTTCGCCAAAGCTCTAAATTGCCCAAACCCACCCTCACCTGGCGAATTTTGTGGAATATGCAAGACCTGCCAGCAGATCGACCGAATGCAATATGCGGATCTCACCATCATCCAATCCGAGAAAGAGGGCGGGACGTTGAAGGTGGAACCGGTCCGCGCTGTTCGCCAGAGTCTTTCTCTCAAACCTTATCAGGGCAACTACCGCATTGCCATCTTCTTACGATTCCAGGAGGCGAATGCAAGCGCGGCCAATGCCCTGCTTAAAACCCTGGAAGAAGCTCCGAAGCAGGTTATTTTATCGTTGACCGCTGATACACCTGAACAACTCCTGCCAACAATCACATCACGGTGCGAGGTCCTTCGGTTGCGTCCGCTGCCTGTAGAGACGGTGGAGTCATACCTTAGAGAACATAATGCCGACGAACAGACCGCTCGCCTGATAGCGCACCTGTCCGGTGGTCGCCCGGGCTTTGCCCTCCGGCTGTTAAAGGACGAAGGTGCGTTGGAATTCCGCTCAAGACGATTGGATGAAATGGAGAAATTGTTGCATTCCACCCGCCAGGAACGTTTTGCATATGCCGAGAAACTGACCGTCCGCAAAAAAAAGGAGACGGATTCGGAAGAATTATTGCGCGAAACACTTTCTATTTGGTTGACCTTTTGGCGTGATGTCCTGATGCGGGTCGCCGGGTCGAATTCACCATTGGTTAATTTTGACCACAATTCGGAGGTGGATCTGTTGGCATCCAAGACAAGCCTGGCAGATGCAAGTCGGTTGGTCAACGATACCGTGACCGCCATTGGTCGGTTGGAGAAAAACGTCAATGCTCGTTTACTGACGGAAGTTCTTCTACTGGACTGGCCAAAATTATACCTAATATTTAATTGTGACGTTCCTCTCTTGGATTCCTAAAATGATTACGCAGATTGATCACAAAGTGAGTCTGTTCGGTTTGATCACTCATTCATCCACGCGACAGATCCTGATGATCGCGATCTTCCTTTTTTCTTTCACATCCGCTTGCCAGTCCACACCGGTAAATACCCCTACTCCAACATTTACATCCACAGCCTCATTGACATCAACGCTAACAGGTACACCAACACAAACCCCCACACCCACACCAACTCCTGAACCGGCATGGTACCAACCTCTTGATCCATCCACCGGTGTACTGAAATATGGGTATGCTACCGTCATTAACCCCCGTGCGCGCAGGTATGTCAGTTTACAGGATGCAATCTCCAAAACTGGAAACTACGACTACCTGCCATATTATCCTGCCTATGTAGCTTACTCAACCACCGAGAGCCACGACGGGCAGATTTTCTATCAACTTACCTTTGGCTGGATGAACGGGTCTGATCTGCAATTATTGACCCCCTCCATATTTACGGGAATTTTAATTGAACGCCAGGTGCCCTTTCGTTTCGGTTGGGTATTGGCGGAAACCCAAAGCGTAAATAATGCCGGAATACCCGTACAAACCTTCCGTCGTTACCAGGTCATTCACGAAGTCCAAGCCATGATGTCGCGGCCTGGATATATCGCAGTCGGAGCCGATGAATGGCTACCGGAAGATAAGCTTGCCCTGGTTAGTACACAGGTCCCTGTGGAGGCAGGTACGAGTACTTGCAGGTTTATTTATGCAAACCTGACAATCCAAACCTTATCTGTGTTTAATGGGTGTAAACTGGTTTTCAGTACATTGATCTCATCGGGAAAGAATTCCTGGACTTTCGAGGGCAGGTTTACCATTCAGTACAAAGTTCCATATAATGCAATAGTACCGCCACGTGAATCAACCAGTGAATACTACATCGAAGCAGTTCCATTTTTCATGACATATGCTTACAACTTTGGCTTTCATGCCGCATACTGGCATGATGCATTCGGATCGGCCAGCTCTCACGGTTGTATCAACCTGTCACCAGCTGATGCAAAATGGTTATACAACTGGGCTCAGTTGGGAGATGTGGTTGTAATCAGCCAGGGAAAATAAGGCTCTCATTCTTCATTGGCTTTTTTGCATCCGGTGATCACGCCGGCGCCGGTATTGCTCATTGATCTCGGCAATATGTTCAATTTTCTCCTGTACGGCAGCCTCGAGCCAGTATTTTCCCTTCCTGGCTGTTCCCAGGCTGCCGGCACCGTATGCCCCGGTAGTGGTATCGTCCTGCCACGGTGGGTTGGCAGTTAGTGACCCTCCTTCGATCCAGTCCATGTAATAGTTGGGGGTGGTGATGAAATTGGTCTCATCCACCGCGCGCTCGAGATGGATTAAGTCTGGACGCAGATGAAGGACAAGGGAGGTCTCCAGTTCACAAGCGTGACCCATCCCACCCTGTCCTGACTCGCGCAATTCTTCAAGCGCTGCCACACCGCGCGGTCCGGATAGATAGAGGAAGGCAGTAGCACAGAAGATCTCCGGATATTTCTCCCCGGCGTACTTGACCGTGTTGACCAGGAAGGACGAGTTGCCGCCGTGCCCGCTCATCAGGTAGAAGCGGGAAAATCCACGACCCACAAGAGTATCCACTGCCGCCAGCCAAAAATCCTCAAAGACCCTGCCACCAACATTGAATGTTCCGGGAAAAGATTTCCGGTGTGTGCTGACCCCATAAGGGAAAACTTGCAGACAGGTTGCCTGATCGGGGACTGACCGTGCGGTACCCTGCGCGATGGCCTCGATGATGATGGTATCGGTCGAGAGTGGGGCATGGTAACCATGCTGTTCGGTATGCCCGATTGGAAGAATGACAACCTTATCCATTTCGGAAGGGAGCGGTAGGGAACTGACTGGTGGTTGAGGAATGAGAATGGTTTGCAACGATCTGTCCAATTCCATATCTCCTGGCAGGAGCACGTGAACAGACACAAAGCCATCCTCCAGCAGGTTGCCGACCAGGTTGCTGACAAGGCTGGTAAATATTTTTGGGGGAACTTCCAGTTCACTGCCTGCCCAACCAAATGGGATGGAAGGGAGAATGCCAACTGGTACCTGTGTTCCAAGCAAGCCAGGAATCAGCTTCCAGGTTAAATTTATTTCCCAGCGGCAGTATGAGTGGTACGGTGCGCGGCAGCGCAGCCACTTCGGGCCAGGTTAGTTCATCAAACCGGAATACATCACTGGACATGATCTCCTCCGAAAAAACAACCCCACGTCACCATTGTGGGGTTGGATTCGAATGAATGCTCGGTAAAACGAATATCACTGCACTATCCGCTGGCATGACCAAGCCGAGGGTCGAGTGCATCACGCAGGCCATCGCCAAGCAGGTTGAACGACAGCACGGTTAGTACGATCGCCACTCCTGGGTAGAAGACCAGGTGAGGGGCTGTAAAAACCTGGTTGCGCTCGGCGCCCAGCATGGAGCCCCATTCAGGTGTGGGTGGTTGTGCACCCAACCCGAGGAAGGATAGTGCCGCCGCATCCAGAATGGCAGTCGCGATACCGAGTGTGCCTTGAATGATGAGCGGGGTAAGAGCATTGGGTAGAACATGCCGAAACAATATGGAAATCGTGTTGCCACCTATGGCCTTCGATGCCGAGATATAGTCCATCTCGCGGACCGACAACACAGATGCACGGACGACACGCGCATAAGAAGGTATGGAGACAATACCAATTGCCAGGAGAGCGTTGATCAGACCTGGTCCGAGCATGGTCACAATCGCGATGGCCAACAGAAGTGAAGGGAAGGCCATCAGCACATCCATGAAACGCATGATGATGTTATCCGTCCAGCCCCCGATGTAACCGGCAATGGCACCCAGACAAGTACCAATGATGATGGCAAAAGTTACCGTCGAAAAACCAATGACCAGACTGAGCCGCGCTCCATATAGCAGGCGGCTGAATTCGTCGCGTCCATTTCCGTCTATTCCCATCAGGTGCTGAATCTGGTCTCCTGGACAACCAAATAAATGGATGCAGGGTTTTTGCCGCATAGTAACTGGCTCTACCCCGATCAATGGCGTGTAGGGATTATATGGAGCTATCCATTGTGCGGTTAGTGCGATCAGGACCAAAATGCCCAGGATGCCCAGGCCAACCAACGCGGATTTGCGTTTGAAAAGCCGGCGCCAGGTGAGCTGCCAGAGGCTGACTGACATCAACGAGCGACCCTCGTCAATTATTTTAGGGACGGTATCTTCGGATATAGTCATGTATGTTTCCCTATTTCAATTGAACGCGAGGGTCGAGGGATGCATAAGATATGTCCACGATTAGGTTTAACAGCACGAAGAAAACGGCGATTACTACTGTAAAAGCCTGGACAATACCGTAGTCACGGGCGGTGATGGCGTCGTAAAGGGTTCTGCCCATGCCCGAGAGATTGAATACTGTTTCAGTTAACACTGCTCCACCCAACAAACCACCCAACTCCAGGCCGATAACGGTCACCAATGGCAGCAGTGCGTTACTGAATGCATGCTTCAGCACGACCTTGCTCTTTCTGAGGCCCTTCGCACGCGCTGTGCGAATGAAATCCTGACCCAAGACATCCAGCATGCTGGAGCGGGTCATCCTGGCAATTAAAGCCATCGGGATGGTTCCGAGAGCCATTGCCGGCAGGATCAGGTGTTTTATTGAATCACCGAGTAATGACCAGTTGCCAGTAAGAATGGCATTAAGGATATTTAAACGACTGATAAACTCAACGGTAGCAGCGAGCAAACCCTGCTCGGGCACTTTTAATCCCCATACCTGTGCAAAACCTGGTGCCAGGACGCCTGCTGAAAGGCGTCCTGAAGGTGGCAACCAAAACGGAGTTCCTTTCAAGAGTAATGAAAAGACGAAGGCCAACATCAGTCCCAACCAGAAAACCGGCATGGAGACACCGATGTTGGCCCAGGTCATCATTAATACATCAACCAATGAATTATGCCTGACAGCAGAAATAATACCCAGGGGAATTCCAATAACAAGAACTCAAAACAAGCGCACAAAAAGAAAGTTCGATGGTTGTTGGGAGGCGTTCAACCAGCAACTGGCTGACCGTCTCGCTAAAGCGGAAGGAAACACCAAAATCACCGTGGATGATCTCATTTATATAAACGGCAAATTGGATTAAGATCGGCCGGTCCAGACCATGGCGATGAAGGAATTCATTACAGATCGCATCTGTTGCCCTTTCTCCCAGGACGGCACGGCACGGGTCTCCCGGCAGCAGACGGGCCAAGACAAAGGTAACAAAGAGGATCCCAATCAGAACAGGAATGCTGGAAAGAACACGGCGGATGATATAAGTAGTCATTTTTTTCCAGTGGCCCCGGTGAGGCAAATCCTCACCGGGGCCATTAGTATTTAGGCCGTTGAAGGATGTGGGTCTATTTAGGGGCGTTCAAGAAAGCGGCGAACAGGGTTGACATGTAATAGAATTCGCCGGTGTTGCCCTTGTGAAGTGGATTCGATGCATCCCACTGGACAATGAAGGTTTCAACCACATCGTTGGCGGTCATAATGGTGCCGTCATGGAACTTGACGTTCTGGCGTAGAGCGCAGGTCCATTCGGTCAGATCCGTATTAGGCGTGCAAGCAGTTGCCAGCACGGGGATCACCTCGGTCGTCCCAGTCTTGAAGCCATACAGGCCTTCGGTGACCTGGATGTAAGGTCGCAGTGATTCGCCATCGCTCTCGTCTGCACCATACAGGGAGATCGGCTCGGCGTTCTGCATCCAGACGAAAGTGTCCTGACCGGGGATTTGCACCGGGGCGAATACTTCGTCACCCAGGGCGCTGACGTTCGCTCCAACTACACTAGCCTTGTAAGCTACTGCGGAGCCACCGTGCGCTACCGGGATCGCCGGAACGTACTGCTTGATCAGGTTGTTGGCGGTTACATAGAACGGCTCACGGGCGGCGGGATCTGCTACTGCTGCGCCCGATTTCAATGCTGCTACGATGTCGGGGAAGGTATTCCCGAAGCTCTTGTTCGCGCCAGTACCGAAGAACACATCCAGGAAGTTGGTCATATCCGGATAATCGGCAGTCCAGCCCAGCAAATGGAGGCCTTTGAGCTCACCCTTGTTGGCGGCATCAATGAAAGCGCCAGACTCCATGACAACGATCTTTGCGTCGATATTCAAGTTTGCTTTCAACTGAGCCTGGATATCTTGCGCCACATTGGCGACATTCGGCAGGTAACCACGAACGACATCACGATATGCCAGTTCAGTTGAGAAACCATTGGGGAATCCAGCCTTGGCAAGCAGCGCCTTGGCGGCTGCAGGGTCGAAGCTGTAGAACTTGTCTCCCACGCAGCCATTTACGATGGAGCAGGGCGTGAAGAAATCGGCAACAGTTGAACCAGCCGGGTAAAAATTGGTGATGATGCGCTGGCGGTCGATACCCATGGCAATTGCCTGGCGTACTTCGGCTTTGTCGAATGGTGCCGCAGTATTGTTCATACCAATATACATGATGTTCATGGCTTCGCGCGGCAGTAGTTGCAGCGTCTTGTCGCCTTGAACCGTCGGGAAATCTGCAGGTCCAACATTGTCGATGGCATCGACTGTGCCAGCCTGTAGTTCTTGCAGGCGTTGCGCTGATTCAGCGCTCCAGCGGAAGACCACCGTCTTGGTCAGGGCTTTGGTGCCCCAGTAATCGTCAAAGCGGGCTAGGTCAAGTTCCTGGCCTTTTTGCCATTGAGTAACCATGTACGGTCCGGTACCAATGGGATTGGTCAGCAATTTGCTGCCCGTGCCGCCACCACCGGTTGACTGAAGGTAAGCAGCAGGCTGGATCCCAAAGGATGCCAGGGCAATTTTTGATAGGAAGGCGGGATCAGGGTAGCACAAGGTGAATTTCACCGTGTTTTGATCCACGGCTTCGATCTTTGAGAACTCTCCATTGTAACTGCAATCCGGCGCTGCCAGGCTGAGCGGCGTAAATGGTACAGCTGTGGCTGCTTCGGTAGGAGCAACGGTGGGTGCTGCAGCAGTAGGTACTTCGACCGTTGGTGCTACAGTTGCCGGCGTAGGTCCACACGCTGCCAGAAGCATGCTGGTCAGGACGACCAGTGATAGAACAAAATATAGTGAGCGTTTCACTTTATCTCCTCTCGAAAAGGTGAACAAAACAAAAGGTTGTGGATTAGGGTGATAAATCCTATCGGAAATCTTATCTTGATGGGCGCCTCCTTTCTCGAACGGTAAAAGACATTATACAATTTTTTATCCAAATAGCAACCATCTGGTGGATGGATTTAAAGACCAGTTTCCCTTCCTATTTTACTTAATGGATTAATTATAGTAATTGTAGTAGGGCCTGTGGATAAGTGGAAAACCGATAAGAACCGGTAGGGCTGGGCTTTTAGGACAAATAATCCGCGTCTGTGGGGGTTTGATGCTTGGTACGATATCTGCAGGCTGTGGAAAGAAATTGTAATAGTTCTCAATAAATATATCGCAGCGAATGATGGATTCTGGTACGAACCACAGCTTGGACAATCCAACCGTGATACCCCATATATGGTGGTTGATAATTCGAACAATTGAGCGACTTTTCCACAAACCGCGCGGGTTATCCACAGATTGTGGTCAGTTATCCACAGTTTATCCGGTTTACTGGCGCAAATGGGTGAATAAAATCCACCAAATATGGAGCCTAAAGACCCTGACTGGTGGCCGACTTTTCCAGGACTTCCTCGACTGAATCTATGAAATGATCCAGACCCGCCAGGCGCGTCTCGAACGCAGTACCTGTGAGTCCCAGTGTTTCACAAGCATCTTGCCAGCCCGCTTGTTGGTCGTTGGGGAGAATGAGGGCAGCCCGTGTCCACGTGAGTATGAGCGGCCAAATTACCGACCATGGTAACTCGCCAGCCAGCATGGATGTAAACGCCATTTTGTAATAGGCAAGCCTGGCAGCTGCCAGGCTTGCATGAACATCCACGTGGGCAGAGGCAACCAGAAAAGTTTTCTCCCACTCAGGTAGGAAACCCGCCAGGCTGGTCCCATCGATCGATTCAAACCCAAGCAGGTTTACCAATGACGCAGCAAGGTCCGATGCGCCAGCAGCCGCTGCCCGTGCGGGGAACTGGAGAATAAAGCGTCGTTCAGCCAGAGGTCCCCCATTCAAAACAGCAATGGCGTTGGCAGCATGGTTGACTGCCTTAAGCCAATTGATTAGAAGATCCGGTCCATTTTCCTGGCTGAGTTGCAGTCCGCTCCAGATTTGGCGGGCATGTTCAGCATTGCGACGGGCACGAGCGAGCACATTCGCCGGCGCGTGATAATCCGCCCGTACTCCAGCCTGAACGAATTCAAAAAAATGTTGAGTTCCATATACGGGTAATGGATCGTATAACTCCGGTCCCAGCCATGGATTTACTCGTAATTCCTTTGGTCTGTCATATTCGCTGCGAAGGTTATGGATAATATCAAGGTGAATCTCAGGCGTAATCGCAATGATCTCGCGGTGGACCTTCTGAGGGTTTGTATGAACGAGAACAATATCAATATCGGTGGTATTCCCCAGGAAGGGGTTTTCACCTAACAAGGAACCGGTCAGGTATGCGGCTACCATTCCGGGATCAGCTAGGGCGCGTTTTTGGGCAGTCTCCCTGGCGATCCGGATCAGGTTCTCGCAATTCATTCGCATGAAAATTGCCTTACTTGGTGATGAGGGCAGGTTGAAAGGGGGATAGACCCAGGGTTTCGCGGATTCGGTTTTCGATTTGTTTGAGGTGACCCGGATGATGGACGAAATCAAGTGGGTTGGTGTCTATGGTCAGAACAAGTTTACCGTCGTATTGTTTTGAGAAGAACTCTTCATAAGCATGATTGAGTTCATCTATGTACCCACGTTCCATGTTTCGTTCATAGGCACGATCGCGTAGTGCGATGCGCTGCATGAGAGTGTCGGTTTCGGCGGTCAGATAGACAAGCAAATCAGGCATGGGAATTTTTTCAGCCAGGGCTTCATGAACACGCTGGTACATTTGAAGTTCGTCTCCAGCCAGGTTGATTCGGGCGAAAAGCGAGTCCTTATCGAAGGTGTAATCGGAAATCAAGGATCTACCGGAGGAAACGATCTCAGTAACCCCGCGCCGCTGCTGGTGGTACCGGCTGAGCAAGAAAAATATTTGGGTTTGGAAAGCGTACCGGGCACGGTCGGAGTAGAAATCGGACAGGAAAGGGTTTTCCTCGAAGATCTCGAGCAGCATGTCCGCCTCGAATGCTGGGGCAAGCAGGCGCGCCAGAGTGGTTTTTCCTACGCCGATGACACCCTCGATCGCTACGTACATTTTTTCATTTCTCCCATGTGTGAAAATGATTAGTCAAGGATACCATAATTTGAATATACAAACCCAGGCTTCCTCCTAACAAGTCGGCTAATAAATAATGGTTGCCTGATCAAAATTGAATTTTGGAACAATGTGGTTCATTACCTGGAGCTCGACTGATCCTTGGGCAGCCCTCGTGCTTCAGTACTCACCCGCCCCAGAATTGTATAATACCCACACAAATTGATCTGTGAGGAGTAACCAGTTCGTACGCTGATAGAGAAGGAGGTCCACGGTTGAAAGCCTCCCCAGCAAGCAACTGGTGAAGTCGCACAGAGGAATGCCGAAGAAATCCTTGGGATATTAGACCGGCACGGGAAGCCCGTTATAGCGAAACCCGATGATGGTCGGGTGAGTGCGCTGCAAAGCGAATTGAGGTGGTACCGCGGAAGGAATGTCCTTTCGTCCTCGTGTAGGATGAAAGGCGTTTTATTTTAATGGAAGGGAGTCAGAATGACTGAATACCAATTGCCAAAAGCCTATGATTTCAAATCCACCGAGCCGCGCGTTTATGCGATGTGGGAAAAAGGAGGCTATTTTAAACCCTCCAACGATCCGAACAATCCTGAATTCGATCCCTCCAAGAAGCCATTTGTCATCTCGATCCCGCCTCCGAATGTAACCGGTGAATTGCACCTGGGACATGTGATGTTCGTTGCCATGGAAGATATGATGATCCGCTACCAGCGTATGAAAGGAGTGCCGGCTTTATGGATACCGGGTACTGATCACGCTGGCATCGCCACCCAGTTACAGGTGGAGAAAGACCTTCTGCGCACCGAGGAAGTAACGCGGGAAGAATTGGGGCGTGAAAAATTCCTCGAACGCGCCTGGGCCTGGAAAGTGAAATACCACGATATCATCACAGCGCAGATCCGCCGGATCGGTGCCTCTTGCGACTGGGAACGCGAACGCTTCACACTGGATGAAGGACTATCAAAAGCAGTGCGCGAGGCATTTGTGCGACTATATGAAAAGGGGCTCATTTATCGCGGCCCGCGCCTGATCAACTGGTCACCGGGTCTGAAGACGGCAGTCAGCGATCTGGAAGTGGAGTATTCAGAAGAACCCGGCAAACTATATTATTTTAAATACATGCTGGCCGGGTCAAAAACCGAATATATCCCCGTAGCCACGACGCGACCGGAAACGATCCTTGCCGATACGGCTGTTGCCGTTCACCCGCAGGATGAGCGTTATGTAAAATTAATCGGTAAAAAAGTGATCGTACCGATCCTGGGTCGCGAAATCCCGGTCATAAGCGATGAGTATGTAACACGTGATTTTGGGACAGGCGCCCTTAAAATAACTCCCGGTCATGATCCAAACGATTATGAGATCGGACAGCGTCATGGATTGCCCGTGCTATCTATGCTGGATCGGGAAGCAAAAGTTACAGAGGTCGGGGGACCATACAAAGGCTTGGATCGCTTCGATTGCAGAAAAAAACTTTGGGAAGATATGCGACTTGCCGGTCTCGTGGTCAAGGAAGAGCCGTACTTACTCAATGTACCCCGATCGCAACGCGGCGGTGAGATTGTCGAGCCGATGGTTTCAGAGCAATGGTTCGTAAAAATCCAGCCCTTGGCTGACACCGCGCTGGCCGTAGTAAGGGACGGACGTATCAAGATCATCCCTGAACACTTTGAAAAAGTGTATTTTAATTGGCTCGAAAATATTAGGGACTGGTGCATCTCCCGGCAACTATGGTGGGGCCATCGCATCCCCGTCTGGTACTGCGATGATTGTGGCAAGCAAACCTGCACACGGACGGACCCATCTGAGTGCAGTCACTGCGGCTCCAAAAATATCCATCAGGATCCGGATGTTTTGGATACCTGGTTCTCTTCCGGGTTATGGCCGTTCTCAACCTTGGGTTGGCCTGAGGAGACCTCGGACTATAAGTATTTCTATCCGACCACGATGATGGAAACAGGTTATGACATTTTGTTCTTCTGGGTGGCTCGGATGATCATGGATGGTTTGGAGTTCACCGGGAAAATACCGTTCAGTACGGTCTATTTGCATGGACTGGTTCGCACGGAAGAAGGACAGAAGATGTCGAAAAGCAAAGGCACCGGAGTCGACCCTCTTCCGCTCATGGAAGAGTTCGGCACGGACGCTCTGCGTTTTACGCTGCTGGTGGGTTCCACTCCCGGCAACGACACTGTCTTGTCTGTAAAGAAAGTGGAAGGAAACCGTAATTTTGCCAACAAGATTTGGAATGCGGGCAGGTTCGTTATTTCAGCGATTAACAGTCAGGGCCCGGCAACAGCTGGATAAGGCTTCGTGGAGCCTGGCAGATTCCTGGATCTGGGCCAAAATGGAAGCAACGGTTAGCTCGGTGGAACACTTATTCCAAACCTACCAATATGGTGAAGCCGGCCGGCAAGTCTATGAGTTCTTCTGGAATGACTTTGCCGATTGGTATGTTGAGGTAGCAAAACTGCAACTGGCAACCGGCGGTGGGCAAGCCTACCAAACCGCGCAGACGCTCGCACGGGTGCTCGATACCTGCCTGCGTCTGTTGCATCCGATTACTCCGTTTGTAACTGAGGAACTCTGGGGTCATCTACGAAAAGCGTTGCTGTCATCCACATTAAATGGTCTAGCCGAAAAGTGGCCGGAGGCTTTGATTGTTGCGCCTTGGCCTGAACCGCGCGTGGAGGAAGGTTGGGAAACTGCAAAAATAGCGGACTTTACACTTGTCCAGGAGGTTATTCGCTCCATCCGCAACCTGCGCGCTGAAAGGAAGGTCGGTCCGGCAAAGCGCATCCCGGCAATTATTGCCGCAGCGGGGAAGACAACCTTGCTTAAGTCGCAGGCAGAGATAATCACCACCCTGGCGGGACTGGATGGTGCTCAAGTCTCAATTGTTGAGGAGTTTACATCCCGGCCAGAAAACTGCATTGCACTTGTTGTTGGACCGGTAGAAATATATATCCCACTCGCAGGTATGCTGGATCTGGAAGAGGAACGAAATCGGCTTCAGAAGGATCTGGCAGAGATCCAGGTACAGATCGATCGCCTGGAGAAGTTACTGAATTCAGATTTTAGCAATAAAGCCCCGGCGCAAGTGGTCGAGAAAGAGCGCGTGAAACTAGCTGGTTTCAAGGATACAGCCGATAAACTACGAACACAGATGAATATCACCCATTAAGATTATGGTTAGAAGATTGCTTAAGATTGGGATATCCTATCGTCCATAAATCTTACTGACATTGTAGTAAGTCGCCATGCAACTATTCACGTAGAAATTCGGATTGGCTGTTGGATCAGCCAGACCAAAGCGGATACCACCCGTAGGGACGGTTATCTCAGTCTGTCCGGTACTGACAGCTTGCTGTATGAGTGCAGAAGTATCATCCCAGTTTTTTGCGAAAGCCTGGAAATTAGAAATTTTACCGGCAGATTGAAGGATCGAAAAACTTGTGGCTATCAAGATGACAGCCAGCATCCCTCCTTTTAAAATATAGGCAAGATTTTTATGATTATCCGGGTCAGGCAAAAATCCCAATTTTCGTAAACCCATACCGAGCACCGTACTTAATCCAATCGCAACTATTACGATTATATATTGCGGGACAATGATTACTCTATCATCTGGATATGCGTTCAAAGCGTATACGACCGGGGCGCAGGCGGATATGACGAGAACGATCGCCATTCCCGTTGCTATGAACATGCTCACCACCCATTTTCTTCTCCAAATGGATTTACTGGATTCACCCAAGACACTAGATGGACTTGTAAGCGGGAATAGCCAGCCGGCAATGAACGGTGGGATGATGGAAACTGCGGCCCACAGAGGGGTTTAATAAAGAATTTACCAAAAATGAAAGCCATATTTCTAGATGAAAAGGTGATAATTCTGAGCAACCCAGGGTGAACCCCCTGGCTGCCGACCATTTGTAAACGCACTTGGTTTCCCGGTGCGATGATTACTAGAACCATGGCGACCAGGCTTCCGAACAAGGCAGTACCGAGCACTGGTAAAAGGCGCCGGCGCGTTACTTTCTCTCCCATTCCAAGCGCGACCAGACAACATAAAGTGAAAAGGGTAACCTGCATGGCGGAAAATGCTTCGTCAAATCCTCCACCAAAGAAAGATAAGATAAAGAGTGTGATACAGGAAAGGAGAAGATCGGTTCTCTCAAGCCAGTAACGCAGGATAATCCCAAGACTGAATGTCAATACGATAAGTGGTAAGCTGTATGTGACCATACCGACTTGCCAATAAAAAGATTGGTAAAGGTTTGGTACTGAACAGAATAAAACCAGCAATAACAAGCCAGCGGTAATCAATCCGAGCAGGCGCGGATGGGAAAGGTTTAATCTTTTAATTATCGGAAGGAGTGTCCACCATGACCCAAATAACCACAAGGAAATGGTGAATACCGGCAGCCAGCCGGCAAGTTTCGGACCACCCAGTCCAAACAAACCGGCTACAATGATGAACGAGAAACGACCGGTCCAGTTGTAGTACCATTGTGATAGCATTCCCCCCAGTCCAAGATGAATGACAGAACCTGCCGTGCAAAAATCATCAGCAAGGAAACGCGTGAATGTACCCAAATAAGCAATTCCCGCCAGCGCTAAGGATAATATGAAAACTATCGCCCAAAGAAATATTTGTTGTCGTCTCATTAATGGTCCAATTGTTTTTTAGTTTCAGGATTGGATAAAGATTATAACATTAGCGAAAAATCCACCATGCAGCAATCGTTCAGCCCCTAAAATCTAAAGTTGTGATTGATCTTCTCCTTTATGTAATTGGATAACCCCATGAAATCAAGGCGTGATCGGGAAATGCGGACGGATCCATTGGCTGCCCTTAAAGAAGTACTGCGGTCTTAAAATTGGACGGTTGTCTTCATATTCTCAAAGTTAACCAGAATGCTCCGGGGTTCATAATTTGCAGTGATTTCCCCAATTTTTGGAATTGTTGTAGAATTATTGTAATTTACATTCTCTTGATGTACACTTTGTTTACTTTTTCAGGGATTGGATGAAGTTCGAGGGAAGGTTAATCCTATGTGGAATCTAACAATCACGAATCCTGGTAGCGAACCGATTTCAAATTAAGCTAAAACCGGGAAAAATGGTTATTGGACGCAGGGTCACCAGCGATATTGTCGTTACCGACAGTGCGGCTTCACGCCGGCACGCCGAAATTTATCTTGATTCCATCTCGGAGATGGCGACGATCACCGACCTGAAAAGTTCGAATGGCACATACATTAACCATCAAAGAATCAATGGTCTTTACCGCCTGCAGAATGATGATGTCATCCGCATCGGACAGACGGTCATGCATCTCACCAAGATCGCCAACGAAGCAGCTGACCAACAAGGCATCTCGGGTACACGCCTTTTCAACCGTGAACTGGTGCTTGAGGCTGTTGATGAAAACCCCATGCTGTTTTATGAGATCACCGAAAAATTAAATACGGTGGTCGACCTTGATTCTGCAATTTCTCAGGTAATTGAACTGACCAAACGTGCCATGGGGGTGGATATATGCGAGATAATCTTGGCAAAAGACTTTAATAGCTTGAATATGGAAGATGAGAACGACCTGGTTGTGAAGGCTATCAAGAGTTCTTCTGTTGAAGCAAGCCCGATGATCCTTTGCGTTCCAATTATCGGTGGAGGAAAACCGCTCGGTATGATCCACCTGGAGAAGAATCGTCCGGAAGCCCGCCCATTTAACGAAAGGGACATACAGTTGGCAGTAGCAGTGAGCCATCAAACTGCTTTGACCATCCAGCGCATGGAATTGCTGGTAAAAATTCGCACAGAACAACAGGTCAAGCAACTTCTCCTGCGCTTCGTATCACCGATCGAGGCTGAATATGGGTTGAAAGATTTCCTAAAAACAGGCAAGTTACCTGATCTTGTCGAGAAAAAAGTAACAGTCATGTTTGTCGAGATTGCTGACGCGACCGGATTTGCGAAGCGGATCGGTGCGGCTAATTTTTCAACCTTCCTCACCGCCTTTTACCAGAATACAACTCAGTTTGTGTTCAAAAAAGGCGGAATGGTCAAATATCTCGGGGATGGTGTGCTGGCGGTTTTCATGGAGACTCAGGACCGTATGAGTGCGGAGGAGAGAGCCGTCAGGGTCGCCTTGGAAATCATCGAATATGTCAAGCGGTCGCATCCCGGCGAGCCGGATAAAGCATGCATCATTGGCGTTGCCATCAATACCGGTAAGGCAATGGTAGGTTATGCTGGTACGCAGGAGCGGGCAGAGTTCAATGTCATGGGGGATCTGATCAAAGTTACCTACCGAATGCAGGAGTACGCCCAGCCCAACCGAATCTTTGTCGGACCGGTAACTGCCGAAGCCATTCGTAACAAGTACGTAGTTCAAAAAGCCGGGAACCTGGCGATGCGAGGTCATGAAGTACCCATTCAGGTCTTTGATATTTCGCTGCCAAAGACAGCTCCGTTCATCCAGAAAGAGAGCGATATGTCAGAGGCATTCAAGGAGATCGCCGAAAAACTAAAAGCCAAAATGGAAGGCTGACAGAAATCCGGCGTATTAAAAAAGGAAGGTACAATAGTCGTGACAACGATCCGTTGTCACGATTTTTCTATCAGGTGTCCATATTAGATACTGTTAAGGTTTTCTTCTCACCGTTGATGATATTCACATCTGATTTTTCCCCAAGAACGCATCGAAAAATGACAAATACCAACCAGTTGGTTTTGGTGAAGATCCAATGACAATTAACATAGTCCCAGTCCGGACCGAGTCCGATAAAAAAGCTTTCTACAAATTCACTTATCGTGTATATCGCCAGGATCCATTCTGGATACCGCCACTTTGGTCGCAACGGAAGGAATATCTCGATAAAAAGTCAGCTTTCTTTAGTTACGGTGAAGGCGATTTCTGGTTTGCTATGGATGGCAAGGAGATTGTCGGGACGATCGGCACAGCGGTCAACCACTCCCGCAACCGGGATAAAGGGTGGAAAGCCGGGACCTTCGGCTTTTTCGAAACCCTGCCGGAGCGATACGATGCGGCAAAAGCTTTGTGGGATCACGCCTGTGACTGGACCCGCCAGCGAGGGTTGGATGAATTGCAGGGTCCGTATAGTTTTTCAGCGGATGCAGACCCGGGCTTCCTGGTGGAAGGCTTTCAGAGTATGCCATCCCTGATGATGGGCCATAATCCGCCTTATTATGCTGATTTTGCCAATCGCTATGGTTTCACTAAGCTCTTCGAAGGCATTGCATACCGGCTGGACCTATCCCTTTACGAATACAACGTCGAGAACGCACCAGTTTTACTTAAGCAGATTGCCGCACGGGCCCGCCAGCGTCATGGTGTGAATTCTGTCCATTCACCACTCATGAAGGATTGGGAAAGTGAGGTCGATAAATTGCATGCCGTCTACAACAGGTCGCTGGCGGTCTTACCTGAGTTCGCCCCGATAGAACTAGCCGAATTTCGCGCTGAGGCGCTTGGTCTGAAAGACGTGATGGACCCGGAACTCGTCTTCATTGCTGAAGTTGATGGGAAAACAGCCGGTTTTGTTTTGGGGTTGCCGAATCTTCCTGAAGCGCTCAAGCATGCCAATGGTTTGCAGTATCCGTGGGATTTGATCCGTTTTTTAATCGATCGCAAAAAGATAAAAGGCGTCAGTTTTAAGATACTGGCGATCGACCCGGATTATTGGGGGTATGGTCTCGAGGCTCTAATGTTTCTTGAAATGGGCAAGGCAGTGTTGCGGAAAGGTTACACCTGGTTGGATGCTTCTCTAACAAATGAGTTAAACCCACAGACCAACAAACTGGCAACCCGGTTGGGCGCATATGTGTATCGCCGCTATAGAGAATATCGCTTAAATGTATAAGAATTCGCGTTAAAGATGATTCTTTGCATCCATGTAAGGATACGAATGTATAATGTATATACAATCTGAATTATGATACCATTATCATCTGGTTGGTCTTGTTGACCAGGTTTAAAAAGAACGAACACCTATGCGGCGTATTTTGGGGGTGTTCGTTTGCTTTTGATACATCCGCACGAGAATCCCTTATTAGCCAGTAAACTTAGATCAAGAGAGTTGGTTATGGAAAAACCCAAAGGAACGAAAGTCGTGTCAGGCAGAGAGCAAAAGAAGCCGCGGAAGACCACTGTAGTGCACGAAACGCGGTCTACGACAACGCTCCTGGCTGAGGTATTACAAGGCTCAAAGGATACTCTCCATCGCGATTTATTTGAGCAAGCGGGTCTGGCTATGTTCCAGGTGACGCGCGCGGGAAAACCCATCGCAGTGAACCCGGAATTCGCGTGTATGTTCGGTTATCGATCTGCGAAAGAGTTTTTGACCAAAGTCAAGAACACATCTGAACTTTTTGCTGATCCCCATCGCAGGGAGGAGATTTTGCGCCAGAGGATTGAAAATCCCGCTCTGAAAACCTTTGAAAACCGCTATTTACGGAAAGACGGGACTACCTTCACAGGTCAGATGACGATGAGTGATATTAAGTCGCCTGATGGGCGGATACTTATAATTGAAGGTCTGATCGAAGATATTACAATTCGTAAACAAACAGAAGAAGCGTTACGTGAGAGTGAACAGAAACTCCGTGGGGTGTTGGAACAATCGACGGACGGTATAGTCATTGCAGATGAGCAAGGTACGATTGTTGAATGGAATCGGAAACAGCAAGAAATAATGGGGTACGGGAAGAATGAGTCCATTGGCAAGCCCATATGGGAAGCTCAGTATAGGGTGGCTTTAGCGGAAGACCAAAAAGCACACCCACTAAAACAACTCAAACAATTCATACTGAAACTCTTGAAGGAACGTCAATCTGAATTCTTTGGAATATTGAGCGAGCGTACGATCCGCCGCAAGGATGGAACGATCCGTCAAATAGAATCCGTGATCTATCCAATAATTATCGGAAATCGATTCCTGATCGGAAGCACTACTCGCGATATTACCGAACGCAAGCAAGCTGAAGATGCCCTGCAGCAATCGGAAAAGAAATATCGTCTCCTGCATGAAAGCATGATAGATGGCTTTGTCAGTGTGTCCATGGAAGGTCGGATACTCGAATCCAATGACATTTATAAACAGATGCTTGGATACAACGATGCCGAACTTTCAAAATTGACCTTTAGTGATATAACGCCCGAAAAATGGTGGGATTATGAATTCTGATATTGTTAAGAATCAAATCATCAAACGGGGTTATTCGGACGTTTATGAAAAGGAATATATCCGGAAAGATGGATCCATTTTCCCCGTCGAGCTGCATACAGTCTTGATGCGGAATGGGCAGGGCCAACCGGTAGGTATGTGGGGAATCGTGCGCGACATTACCGAGCGTAAAAAAGCCGAGCATGCCCTTCGTGATAGCGAGGAACGTTATCGAACTTTGGCAGAAGCCGCCTACGATAATATTTTTGTTGTCAACAGGGAAGGCCGGGTTGAATATATCAATGAATATGCCGCGAAACAGTTTCATCGTAAACCAGAGCAGATCCTCGGCGAGAAAATGGTTTCGCTTTTCCCCCCGGAGGTTGCCAATCGTCAGATCGAAAATCTCCAACGCACCTTTCAAACAGGTGAGCCGTATTACGCCGAGGGGAAAGCAGTTTTTCCACAAGGAGAGCAATGGCTGGGTACGTGGATAACACCATTATTTGATGATTCCGGTGAAGTTCGGGCAGTTCTGGGTATTGCCCGTGATATTACAGAACGCAAACGGGTCGAAGATGCTTTGCTGGAAAGTGATAAGAGCTACCGCTTTTTGGCCGAAAACATATCCGATGTAATCTGGATCCTGGATGCAGAGGAATTACGTTTTCGATATATCAGCCCGTCTGTCGAGCGGTTGCGCGGGTATTCACCGGAAGAAGTCATGGCACAGGATATGACCGCTGCCATGACACCGGGTTCAAATCAATATCTGGTCCAGATTTTTCCAGACCGCATCGCAGAATTTAAATCCGGCATCCGGAAGGTCTACGTAGATGAAATCGAACAGCCTTGCAAAGACGGCTCTACTGTATGGACGGAAACAACCACACGTTATCTGATCAATCAAGCTGACGGACATTTGGAAGTCTACGGCGTTTCGCGTGAGATCACCGCTCGTAAGCAAGTGGAACTTGAGCGGCAAATGTTGTTGGATATTATGCAAGGGCTGACGCAGACCGAAGAATTACAAGATTATCTCAGCTTGGTGCACCATACCATCGCCAAGGTTGTCTTTGCGAAGAATTTCTATGTGATCCTAAAGAACAAACAGACCGGTCTGTTTGAAGAGTTCATACTCGGTGGACGAATATGATCCGCCAGCCTTACCATCTCTACTGGAGAAGAGTATCTCAAGTTACGTTTTCCGTAATGGTAAACCGCTGCTGTTGACACCCAGTAATTTTGATGAATTGGTAGCCCGAGGGGAGGTAAAGCTCGTGGGAGCATACTCGCGCTCCTGGTTGGGTGTGCCTCTTATAACCTCCAGGGAGACAATCGGGGTTATGGCAGTCCAGGATTATGATGTGGAGGGTCGCTATTCGGAACGCGTATAAGGAATTACTGTCCTCAATCGCCGGGCAGGTGGCTCAGATCGTCGAACGAAAACGAGCTGAAGAAGCACTACGCGTCCTTTCCACCCGTCAGGAGGCTCTGCTGGCATCCATTCCTGATATTCTGGTAGAAATGAACCTAAATAAAATATATACATGGGCAAATCCGGCAGGTTTTGATTTTTTTGGCGAGGATGTCGTTGGTAAAGAAGCAGGAAGCTTCATCGAGGGTAACCAGGATTTTTATCGGGAAGTACAGCCCCTTTTTGACGGCGACGAAAGTACCATCTATGTGGAAAGTTGGCAACGTCGCAAGGATGGTCAGAAACGACTTGCTGGCATGGTGGTGCCGGACGCTTGAAAAATGATGCTGGTGATGTGATCGGTTCCCTTTCGAGCGCCCGGGATATCACCGAGGTCTCGTTGGCACAGGAGGAGGTGCGGCGCTTAAATACTGAGTTGGAGCAGCATGTGGAAGCGCGAACTCGAGAGCTGCGTGATGCCCAGGAAAAACTCATCCGTCAGGAAAAATTGGCAGTCCTGGGTCAACTGGCTGGTGGGGTAGGTCACGAATTGCGAAACCCGCTGGGCATCATCAACAACGCCATTTACTACCTGCGGCTTATCCAACCAGACGCTGATGATAAGGTCAAGGAATATATGGGGATCATTGAGACCGAGACCCGCACCGCCGATAAGATCATCAACGACCTCTTGGATTTCTCAAGGATAAAATCAGTGGATCGTGAACCCATCCGGATCGCTGATCTAATCAAACAGACTTTTACTCGTTTTCCAATTCCGGATAATGTGGATGTTACGGTTGTCCAACCAGATGATCTTCTGACTGTAAAAGTTGATTCGCACCAGATGATACAGGTGCTGGGTAACCTGGTCGTTAATGGCTGTCAAGCAATGTCAAAGGGCGGCCCCTTGATCGTCCAAGTCATAAAAAGTGGTAAAGATGTATCCATTGCGGTAAAAGATAAAGGTGTTGGCATCCCCCCTGAGAATATGGACAAACTCTTTGAACCACTTTTCACCACAAAACCGAAGGGCATCGGTTTGGGATTAGCAGTCAGTAAAAAGTTGGTCGAAGCCAATGGTGGTCGCATCGAAGTCCATAGCGAGGTGGGAATGGGTGCCACTTTTACACTATATTTACCCCTGGAAAGTTAATCACCTTGCAAGTGGACCGGTCGCCTCATGACTTTTGAGAGAATTACTCCCTTACAAAGGATCATGTCCTTGCAGATCGAGTGAATTAAAAGAACGATTCATTCCGGCAAGGATGACCCAGGACGATTTTTATGAATATCCTTGATGTTCGAACTATTTTGATAAGTTATACGATCAGCAATGCCATTTGTGCTGCCGTGATGGCATCCCTCTGGAGTCAGAACCGCAGGCGCTCGCCCGAACTCGGATTCTGGTTGGTAAATTATATTTTGCAATTTGTTTCGGTCATGTTAATATCGCTGCGCGGCATCCTTCCGGATTTTATTTCTGTATTATTCGGTACTCCTTTGGTTATCGGCGGAACCCTGCTCTTGTATATAGGTCTGCAGCGCTATGTTGGTAAAACCACATCCCAATTATTTAACTTCATCTGTTTGACGATCCTTATTATTGCCCACACATATTTCACATTTATACAACCTAGCTTAATGGCACGTAATGTTATCCTTTCGGCCGGTCTGCTGATCTTTTGTACCCAGGCCGCCTGGTTATTACTCTACCGGGTGGATCCAAAAAATCGACCGGGTACAAGGCTGACCGGTGCAGTATTTACGATCTACGCACTTGTCAACCTGGCCAGGATTTTTATTGATTTGGTAGTGAAGCCGGGGGAAGATCTATTGAAACTCGACATATACGACACCCTGGTCATCTTGTCTTATCAAATGCTTTTTATAGGTCTGACTTTCGCCTTGTTCCTCATGGTAAACAGGGGCTTATTTACAGCACTGGAAAAAGATATCTTGGAGCGAAATATCGTAGAAGAGGAGGTTCGCAGCCTATCCCGCTTCCCTGTGGAGAACCCCAACCCGATCTTGCGAATCGCTCGCAACGGGAGCATTCTCTATGCCAACCCGGCTAGCGCTCCGTTACTGGCAGCCTGGGAGCGAAAGGTTGGGCAAGATCTGCCTCCTGATTGGAATTCACAGGTCAAAACCGCATTGGATTCCGGAGATATTATCGAAGTGGAAATGGATTGCCAGGGGAGGATATTCCTTTGTCACTTTACACCAATTGAAAGTGAAAACTATGTCAATATCTACGGACGTGAATTTACCGAGGAAAAACATGCGATAAGATCATTGCGTGAAAGCGAGGGCGCGCTATCGTTCCCTTTTCGCAAATATGCTTAACGGCCTGGCTTATTGCAGGATGATATTTGTCGGCGAACAACCAGATGATTTTATTTATCTGGAGGTCAATGAAGCCTTTGAAAAACTCACCGGTCTGAAAGAAGTGACCGGGAAGAAGGTGAGCGAGATTATACCGGGCATCCAACAATCTGATCCGGAATTGTTCAAAATATATGGTCGTGTTGCAATTACCGGGATCCCTGAAACATTCGAGACCCATGTACTTGCCATGGATATGTGGTTCGCCGTTTCGGTTTACTGCCCGCAAAAAGGATACTTCGTGGCTGTTTTTGACGTGATAAATGAGCGAAAACGGTCGGAAGCTGCGCTCAAAGCCTATTCTGAAAAATTGGAAGGCATGGTTGAGGAACGCACCCACGAGTTGCGTGAAGCCCAGGAGAAGCTGGTGCGTCATGAAAAACTCGCCATGCTGGGTCAGTTGGCAGGGAGTGTCAGCCACGAGCTTCGTAATCCATTGGGGGTTATATCGAACGCCGTTTATTATTTAAACATGTCCCAACCCGACGTGGATCCGAAGATTAAAGAGTATCTGGATATCATCCAAAACGAGACTCGTACAGCCGACAAGATCATTACGGACCTGTTGGATTATTCCCGCATTAAAACGGTTGACCGGATCCCGGTTGTTGCTGCCGACCTGGTTGAAAGCTTGTTGCAGCGTTACCCCGTTCCTGAGGGAATAAAGGTGGTTCTGAAGTTCCCCAGGAATTTACCACTCGTTTATACCGATCCACACCACCTTACCCAGGTCCTGGGCAATCTGCTGGTTAATGCATTTCAAGCCATGCCAACGGCTTCCATACCGGGCTACTCGGAAGGAAAGGTGATTATCAGCGGCAAACGTACCGATTCGATTGGACTTGATCGCGAGGATGGGCACGGATACGTTGCCATCTCGGTCAAGGATACCGGAGTGGGCATTGCACCTGAAAACCTGGGTAAACTTTTCGAGCCACTCTTCACAACCAAAGCGCGTGGCATAGGTCTTGGATTGGCTATTTGCAAGAGTCTCGTCGAGGCAAGTGGCGGCCAGATCGAAGTAAAGAGCGAGCCCGGTAAAGGTAGTACATTTACTGTTTTTATACCAATTTACGAGGAAACAAAATGATCCACAATTTGCGCATCCTTGTTGTGGATGATGACCGGCGAATGACCAATACCTTGTCTGACATCCTACGGTTGCAAGGTTATGAGACCACACAGGCTTTTTCTGGCTTGGAGGCGATCGAGCAAGTCAATCAGGGTATCTTTGATTGTGTGTTGACAGATATCAAGATGTCTGAGATGGATGGGGTTGAGTTATTTCAGGAATTACACAAATACCAACCCGGGCTTCCAGTGGTCTTTATGACGGCGTATGCCTCTGATGATCTCATCCAGGATGGACTTAAAAATGGTGCAGTGGGAGTGTTGAACAAACCAATCGATATCCATAAATTGTTGGGTTTCTTGGAGGATCTTGGCCAAGAACACATCGTTACGGTGGTGGATGACGATCCGGCTTTCTGCACAACGCTGACCGAAATCCTGGAACGGCGTGGTTTCCGCACCAGCAAAATCACCGACCCCAATACTGATGTAATAAAGATCATTGAGGATGCCCAGATCATCATTCTGGATCTGAAACTCAACCACGTGGGTGGTCTTGAAGTCCTAAGACAGATTCGCATACATCGCCCCACCTTGCCCGTTGTGCTTGTGACCGGTTATCGTGTGGAAATGGACGCAGCGATCCAGCAAGCACGCGAGATCATCAATTCCGGTTGCCTCTACAAACCGCTTGTGATTCCTGAGCTTGTGAATATATTGGCCGAGATCCAGTCTACCCACCTGAAGGATATTTTGAAGGCTGGATAAGATTTTAACAATATCGTGGTTGTAGCCTGGAATAAAGTGAGAAGAGAAAGGCTGCTTTATGCTTGAATCTGCTCGCATACTCATTCTTGATGATGACGTGAACTTGCGTAAGACCCTGACAGATATTCTCAAGATCAAGGGTTTTCAACCAATTCCGCTTTCGACCGGCTCGGAGGCGCTGGAACGGGTCCAGGCTGAGGATATTGCCGTGGCACTGGTCGATCTGCGTCTTGAAGATATGCCTGGACTGGATGTCCTACGAGGGATTCGTGAGCGTTCACCGGATACCGAGTGCTTGTTGGTCACGGGTCACGCCTCCCAGGCTACAGCCATCGAGGCGATAAACTTGGGCGCTTATTCCTACGTTCAAAAACCATTTGATGTTGATCAACTTTTCATTACCATCCGAAATGCAGTCGAAAAACGGCAGGTTGGTCGGGCTTTGAAGGAAAACGAAGCACGCTACCGCAGCCTCTTTGAAGACTTTCCCATTTCACTGTGGGAGGAGGACTATACCTTTGTTAAACGGGAGCTTGAGGCACTTCGTCGCCAGGGTGTAATCGATGTACGGTCGTATTTTACTGAACACCCGGAGTTTATCGACGAATATATTAAACACATCAATGTATTGGACGTTAACAATGCAACGCTTAAATTAATGCATGCAGTCACCAAGGGTGAATTACTTGGCAGCCTCAGCAAGATCACTCGATCGGGTTCATCAGCTGGATTCCTGGATGAATTTGTGCGTATCGCTAATGGCGAGACCGAATTTGAATGGGAAGGCGCCAACCATACCCTGGACGGCGATGAGTTAATTGTGAGCCTGCACTGGACTGCCGCACCAGGTTACAAAGAAAGTCTGGGGAAAGTGGTTGTCTCCCTTATTGATATTACCGAACGGAAAAGAGCTGAACAGGCGCTTCGTGAGAGAGAATTTTTCTTTAAGGAATCGCAGACTGCGGCGTATGTCGGATCGTATAAGACCGATTTCGTTACTGGTTTTTGGGAATCATCAGAAGTTCTGGATAATATTTTCGGTATTAATAAAGAATATGTACGCAGTGTTAGCGGCTGGTTGGATATCATCCACCCGGATGAACGGGATTCGATGGATCGTTACTTGCAGGGAGAAGTAATATCGAAACATCAACCTTTTAACAAGGAATACCGGATAGTTCGCAAGTCTGATGGGGTGACGCGCTGGGTGCTTGGGCAGGGTCAGGTTGCCTTCGATGATAAGGGTGAAATTCTTTCAATGATCGGAACGATCCAGGATATTACCGATCGTAAAAATGCAGAGGAAGCACTGCGTCTCAGTGAAGAGCGCTTCCGAACGGTTTTTGAAAATGTGTCTATCGGTATCTACCGCACTACTCCCGATGGCCGGATTTTGTTGGTAAATCCCGCATTATGCCACATGCTTGGTTACGATTTATTCGAAGAACTTGCAAAACGCAACCTGGAGGAAGATGGTTTTAATCCGGAATATTCTCGCAGCCAATTCCGGCAGCGAATGGAAAAAGAAGGACAGGTGGTGGGCTTGGAGTCCTACTGGAAAACGAGAGACGGTAAGGAGATTTCCGTCCGTGAAAGTGCCAGGGTCATCCATGCCGACAAGGAAATATATTACGAAGGCACTGCAGAGGATATTACCGAAAGCAAATTAGCGCAATTACGATTGGCGCAGCAAACGGAAGAATTGCGCCGCCAGAACGAAGAGTTGACCCGACTGAACGATCAAGCCGAGCGAAGAATGCAGCGACTTGTCTCGATGCGAACGATCGATATGGCCATCAGCGGAAGTTTTGATGTGGGTATTGTTCTGGGCATCGTCCTGGATCAGATTACCGGTCAACTGGGTACCGATTCCGCGGATATCCTTCTGTTCAATCCGAATGGACAGACTTTCAAGTTTGCCAGTGGTCGTGGATTTCGGACGCAGGGGCTTGAACGCTCCCAATACCAATTTGGTACTGATCTCACTTGGCGCTTGATTCGCGAACGACACAAAGTTGAGATTCCCGATCTAAAGGCCCAACCGAACTTGCTTCAGAGAACCCCGGATCTCTCAGGAGAAAGTTTTGTCTCGTACATTGGCGTCCCCTTGATGTCAAAAGGTCAGATCCAAGGAGTGCTTGAAGTTTTTGAGCGCGAGCCGCGGCAACGCGACCAGGAATGGCATGGTTATCTCGATACGCTTGCTGGTCAGGCTGCCATTGCCATCGATAATGCCCAATTATTTGACCACCTTCAGAATTCAAATACCGAATTGGTCATGGCATATGACAGCACTCTCGCCGGTTGGGCGAGCGCATTGGAATTGAGGGATAAAGAAACAGAAGGTCATGCTCATCGGGTGGCGAGTTTCACCACACAATTGGCGCATACCATGGGGTTGAGTGAAGACGAACAGGTCCAGATTTACCGCGGGGCGCTATTGCATGATATTGGAAAAATGGGTATACCGGACAGCATCGTACTTAAACCCGGAAAACTAACCGAGGAAGAATGGGTGATCATGCGCAAACACCCCCAATTTGCCTTTGATATGTTGGCTCCCATTGCATACCTTCGCCCGGCATTGGATATCCCTCACTGCCATCATGAAAAATGGGACGGCACAGGATATCCTCGAAATCTGAAAGGCGATAATATACCACTGGCCGCCCGCCTTTTCGCTGTTGTGGATGTTTGGGACGCGCCGACTTCTGATCGACCTTACCGGAAAGCCTGGTCCGAACAGGAGGCCATTGCTTATCTACGAGATCAGTCAGGTCACCACTTTGACCCCGCAGTGGTCAAAGCTTTCCTGGAAAACCCCAACCTGTTACGGAAGTCGGGTTAACCACCCCTGACGAGGATAGATTTGAAAATGACAAAATTGGTCAAATTTCCAGACGTTTGTCATTTGACACAAACTCAGCGATAAAGTAACTTTAGCACGATATCCTTACCAAACTTCACCAAGGAGTGAAAACCCATGGCAATGAAAATTACTGATGAATGTATCGCTTGCGGTGCCTGCTTGCCTGAGTGCCCCAGCAATTCTATTACCGAAGGCTCACCGTATGTGATCGACGCCGCAACCTGCGTGGAATGCGTTGGCAGTTTCGATTCCCCGCAATGTGTGAGTGTATGCCCGGTGGCCGATACTGCCATCCTCAAAGCATAACGATACAAGCAATTTAAACCAGAGGCACCGTGATGGTGCCTCTGGTTTTTAATTTCCAGTTTGTCCTCTATCCAAGCGTCCAGCCAGCATTTTCGTGACCGCTTACGAAATTAATCAAGAAGCGGTATAATCACTCAAAATTGAATAGTACTCCTTCGGGGCAGGGTGCAATACCCGACCGGTGGTAAAGCCCACGAGCACGCAAGTGCAAGATTTGGTGACACAGCTATTACAGCATATCCCTTGTTGTAACTGTGAACTCCAGAGCCGACGGTTATAGTCCGGATAAAAGAAGGGAACGACGAGACCCGTTCGGGTCTGGTTTGCTGGAGATGCCCCGGAAACGATTTTGTTTTCCGGGATTTTCTTTGGCAAGCCCACCTCCGAATCGATCTCATTATCATGCCCCGCTGGGAATCTCCCTTCGGGGCTTCTTGTTTAAGTGAACGTAGAGAGTGAATGGATCGAAAATCAGTTCGTAAGCCTGTTACCAATCCTAGATCGCTTGAGTGGACGGTTGTCCTTTCCCTGGCAGCAGCACTACTGGTTTGGTGGCTGGTAAGCCGTTTTTCCGGTCTCCCTTCTTTCATCCTTCCATCACCTGGTCAAGTTGTTATTCGCTTTTGGAAGGCATTGTTGGACGGCAGTTTATTGGTTCATACACTCACCACACTGCTGGAAGTCCTGCTTGGTCTGATAGCCGGAACCTTTGCTGCTGCTGTACTCGGTTATGCCATCGCTCGTAGCCGTCTTTTCGAACGCTTGGTGTCCCCCTACCTTGTTGCAACCCAGGCTATTCCCATCGTTGCCATTGCGCCTCTTCTTGTGATCTGGTTCGGACCAGGTATCTTCTCAAAGGTTTTAATTTGTTCATTGATTGTGTTTTTCCCCGTCCTGGTCAACATCGTGGTCGGTGTTCGGGCTGTACCGCGGCCCTTGCATGACCTAATGCGTTCTTTATATGCCACACGCTGGCAGATTCTGCGCATGCTTGAGGTTCCCGCTGCGATGCCTGTTCTTCTGGGAGGTCTGCGGATTGGCGCCACATTGTCCGTTATCGGCGCAGTGGTCGGCGAGCTTGTTGGTTCCGATCATGGATTGGGGTTCCTTATCAATGTTGGTCGGGGACAATACGACACGGCATTGGTATTCGTGGCTGTTTTTACCCTTATCGCGCTGGCGTTGATCCTTTACGAATCTGTGTCTTTTCTTGAAAGAAAACTGCTCATCTGGAAAGAATCCTATGTGCAGTAATCGGGAGTGTTTATGAGAAACAAGATCTTCCTCACGACATTAATCCTTTTCTTGCTGGCTGCCTGTGGCCCAAAACCTACACCCACGCTGACCAAGGTCCGACTCGCTCTGGGCTATATCCCTGATATTCAGTTCGCGCCGCTCTATGTGGCAGAGGCGAAAGGATATTTTGCCGCCTCGGGTATCCAGATCGACCTGGCCTATATGGATGAAAACCAGGCGGTGGCTCTTGTCGGGTCGAATGATTTGCAGTTTGCAGTCGTTTCAGGAGAACAGATCCCTTTGGCACGCGCCCAAGGATTGCCGGTTGTGTATGTTGCAGCGTGGTACCAGAAGTATCCCGTATCCGTGGTGTCGAAGGCAAATCTGGGAATAACAATTCCGGCTGACCTGCGCGGGAAGACCATTGGTCTACCGGGACTCTATGGTGCAAATTACATCGGCCTGCGCGCCCTCCTGCATGCTGCCGGGCTGAACGAGACCGATGTCACACTTGATTCAATTGGGTATACCCAGGTCGCGGCATTGTCTTCTGATCGTGACCAGGCAGTCTCGGTCTATACCGCAAATGAGCCAGTACAACTTCGCAACCAGGGGTATACGTTGTCTGAATTGCGGGTGTCCGATTTTGTCCAGCTTGCCTCAAATGGGCTCATTACCAACGAGAAAACAATAGCTAGCAACCCCAACCTGGTTCAACATATGGTATCCGTGATCTTGCACGGGATCTCTGACACGATCGCTTCTCCGGAAACGGCATATCAAGCCTCGCTGACCTATGTTGACACCCTCGCCCAGGCTGATCCGACTGTGCAAAAACAAATTCTTGCGACAACCATTGATTTATGGAAAGCCGATCGGTTGGGGTACTCAGATCCAAAAGCCTGGGACAATATGCAGGCGGTCCTGCTCGATATGGGTCTTTTGACGAAACCTTTGGACCTATCAAAAGCCTTCACCAACCAGTTCATCCCTTGAGAACCGCGAGTTTCATAACACGCCAGGTATTATTTTCGAGCATGGAAACGATTGATCCATCCATCACCCCACTTCTCAGCGTCCGAGACTTGAGCCTGGTATTCCCGGACTCGAACGGCGGTTTGGAAGCCCTGGCTGCGGCTTCTTTTACCATTGCACCACGCGAGTTTGTCTGCGTGGTGGGACCATCTGGGAGTGGGAAGTCCACCCTCCTGCGGATCCTGGCAGGTTTGCTTGAACCCACCTCTGGTTCATATTCCTTTACTGGGGGAAAACCTCGGATTGGCATGGTTTTCCAGCAGTCCAACCTCATGCCGTGGCGATCGACCCTTGAAAATATAACCCTGCCGCTCGAACTGCTCGGTGTCCCGGCTACAGAACGCCGCGCCCGGGCGAAAGAAATGGTCGATCTGGTTGGCTTACAGGGATTTGAAGCCACCTGGCCGGCCGATCTTTCGGGTGGAATGGCTCAGCGAGTAGCAATTGCCAGGGCTTTGGTCCACGATCCTGATATATTACTATTGGACGAACCCTTCGGTTCGCTCGACGCGCTGACCCGCGAACGCATGTGGACTGAACTGGCGCGCATCTGGCAAGTACGGCAGAAGACCGTCCTGATGGTGACCCATTCCATCGGGGAAGCGTTATTCATGGCGGATCGAGTCCTCGTCCTGACCCAGAGGCCTGGTCGGATCAAATTGGACCTTAATGTAGATCTTCCCCGTCCCGCGAAGATGAGATGCGCTATACAATGCATTTTGGGAAATTGGCACGTCTTTTAAAAGATGCGATTGGGCAACAGGATTAAATTAATAAGAATTTGGCATATTATTCGCCAAATCCTTATAAGTATCTTACTTGACTATCCAGAACCAACCCAGTACGGTAAGTGGGATAAAGAATAAGAGTACCGAGAACGTCCCCGCTAAGGTCCCGTGGCCTTCCCGCTCGTCAACTACCTTTACCGTTGGATAGAAACCCTCCAGTTTCCAGCACGGACCCCCGAACCAGGCAAAGAGCAGTCCGCCCAGCATGCCACCGATATGCCCCCAGTTATCAACTGAAGAGGTGGTAAACCCGATAAAGAGGTTGATCGCTGCGATGTACGCCAGGTTAAACAATGCCCGGTTGACTTGTTTACCGAGCAGGGTGCGGTTTTGGAGCAGGAACACTGCTTCCGCAGATATCAGCCCAAAGATGGCGGTCGAGGCACCCAGGGATTGATTGGTCGTCAAAAGGAACGACATTACGTTCCCCGCATAACCGGAAAGAAAATAAAGCAGAATGAACCGGCTGTGACCGTATCGTGTCTCGATGCCTCTTCCGAAAATAAACAGCGCATACATGTTGAAGCCAATATGGAGTATGGAGGCGTGCAAAAAGACAGGTGTTATCAAGCGCCAGAGCTGTCCTGCTCGAATCAGCACATCGTCTTTAATCCCAAGACCTGTTACGATATCAAAATTCAACTGCTGACCGAGTACCTGTCCCAGGTAGATCAACGTAGTAAGGACCAGGATGACATAGGTTGCAATGGGTCTGACCCTCGGTACGGTTACCTGGACACGTTGGGGTTGTTGGGTTTGGGGGTATTCCTGTTGCGGGGTTGGTGTTTCATTCATCGTTTATACCTGTAATTCTTATAAACTCACTTTTCGCGGATGCACCCGGTGGTGCTCCGCCTGGATGATGTCAACCACGGTTTCCACGGTATCGTCCAGGCGACCGTCGGCATTGACAATGACATAATCGAACTCTCCGGCGCGTTTGAGTTCCTGTCGAGCGGTTGCAATGCGCAAGCTAAGGTTCTCGGCAGTTTCTGTCTGGCGGGCTTTAAGCCTTCGCACCAAGGCGTCTTCACTTTCAGTGGTTAGGAAGATCAGCACCGCTTCCGGCGCCAGCTTACGTACGGTCGCAGCACCTTGAACATCAACCCGCATGACCACATCCTGGCCTGAATTAAGTGCCTGCCGCACCTGCTCCTTCGGGATACCCTTATAGTCATTGTAGACAATGGCGTATTCGATCAATTCATCCTGCTCGATCATGCGGGCAAACTCATCCTTCGAAACGAAGAAATAATCCACCCCATTGACCTCTTCTTCCCGGCGAGGTCGGGTGGTTGCTGTGACTACAAAATGCATGGGCAGGTGGCAGGTTTTTAATCCGTGCAGAACACTGTCTTTCCCTACTCCAGACGGACCTGAGATGACGATCAGGAGTGGTTGCGGATTGTGCAGGTTGAACTCAGATTCAGGCATTAGCTAATTGTAACCGAAACAGGTTAAAATACTTGTATGCCGATCTATGATTATATATGCCAGGATTGCCAGGCACGTTTTGATTTGTTCGTGACCTATGCCGATTATGGTAAACGGAATGTATCCTGCCCGAGTTGTAACAGCAAGAACGTCCTCCGCCGGATACCCCGCATCCGTTTGGTAAAATCCGATGCTGCTCGAGCTGAACTCACTCGCAGAAGATTTTACCGACCCGTCCGGAACTCGAAAACGACCCACAGGCCATGGGACGGGTCATGCGTAAGATGGGAAAACAAATGGGTGAGGAATTGCCGCCCGAATTCAAAGAGGTTGTGGATCGGCTGGAGAAGGGACAGTCGCCCGAGAGTATCGAAAAGGACCTGCCGGATGTAGGCGCTAATCTGTCAGGTATGGATGATGAGTAATCGGTAGATATAAGTCAGCGATCATTGGTCCAATAACTCCAACAGTTAATAACAATACAGGGCGATGCAATGATCGCCCCGTATTCATTTTATTCCCCGCTTGGCTATTTAGCCGGGATAATATCAAGGACCATGTTATTGGTCGCAGTTCTTTGCAAGGTAAAATTCATTGTACTGATGGTGGTTTGGACCTGACCTCCGAGGGGAACAGTGGAATAATTTTGAGAAAGCCAGGGAAGCAATCCCAATTGAACCTCAGGTGGCATGAAAGTTGCAAAGAGGGCGTTGATTACTCCTATGCCCTCATCGATCGTTGTTTGTGAGTCGGTGCGGGGTACGGTCACGACGATTTCGCTCAAATTGCATGGGTCACCGATGAATTGACCGGAAAAACCACTTGCAATGGTCGGAAAAGTGGTTGCACCGAGGGATGCCAGGGTGGCAGTGGATACTTGCTTGCCATTTACGGTCGTATCCGTAAAGGCAACCTGTTGGGTGATTTGGAGGACGGCTTTAACACTATCCAGGGTGATCCCCAACCCGGCAGAAGTGGGAGTGCTGCAAGCACTGCTATTTGGGGATTGAACTGCAGCAGACGTCTCTAGTGCGCCCATCGCTGTCGGCATACTGGTTAATATTCCGGGCAGTTGGGTCGCCGCCGATTGAAGTTGTTGAATTCCGCTCGCCAAACCACAAGCTAATAAAAAGAACATGACCAAAGGGATTGCAAGAAGACGATATTTGTGCATAACATTACTCCTATTTTGATGAAATATATCATAATAATTCAATTTGACAAGATGACCGCGGTACTATATGCGGTACATATAAGACAACTGCCTTTCCTGATTCTTTGGAAAGACAGTCTGTTTATTTAAGTTTATTGCGGACCCGGTTGGGAAATCAAATATTAATTAAAGCCCCCGGGGTTATTTTTTCCTTTTCCTTGCCATTTTGCTTAAGCCATGCGTCCCCTCGTACTAGGTTTGCTCTTTTTCCTACGACCTGCACATAGGCCCCATCCGACATGATCAGCACCGGGTTATCATGAAAGGTGAAATACTCGCTTAGCCAGTTATCCTTATTGGCACGTTCAAATCGATCCTCTGGATAGTGAACGAGGATATTAAATGGGGTCAGGTTCAAACCGGTAAAATTGCATGTGGACACGATGTTCATATCGTTGCTGGTCAGGATGTTCGGTCCACACAGCACTGTCCCGGCACTGAAAGCCACCAATGGGAGACCTGCCATTACTTTTTTCCGAAGGTAATCTATCAGCCCGTTACTGTGCAGGCGGTGGTTGAGCAGAAACGTATTACCCCCTGGGATATAAACCAAAGCAGCTCCTCGCAGGATTGATTCCATTTCAGGTTGTGTCTGGAGTTCTGTATTGATCGATGCCACACGCGCAATTCCACGGAAGGCATCTTCAGTGTACTCCTGCCGTTGGTCTGATAGCGAGGCACCTGGAAGGTAAGCAACCAGCGGGTCAACCCGTCCATCGAGAATCAGGCGGCAGACGTCGAGGATGTAACGGATGTCATCCCTGCCCGGGCTGGAGAATAGATGGAGCTTCATGTGTTTATATTATTCCGATCAACGGATGATCTTGGCAGAAAGTATCTTTCGCAGCTCCCCTTGGACTTTTTCCCAATCCTGTGAGGCATCCACCCGGATCCAACGCTCCGGTTCCTGCCCCAGCATTTCCAGGTAACCGGCGCGCACCCGGCGGTGGAAATCCAATTGGTATGCATCCAGACGGTTCCACTCCCCACCTTTTTCGTGGCGACGTGCGCCGCGTTCCAACCCAATTTCCACGTCCACATCCAGTAAAAGCGTTAGATCTGGGGTTAAGCCACCGGTGGCGTAATGGACCAGGCTGCGTACTTGTTCCAGATCCTGCTGGTGCCCATAGCCCTGGTAGGCGATGGTCGAGTCAGCGTAGCGGTCTGAGAGCACGATTTCTCCGGCAGCCAGGTGAGGCTTGACGATTTGTTCCACAAATTGACGCGTGCTGCCTGGTAAAGTAGAGTCTCAGTGCGCGGGTGCATCTCGGCATTCTTGAGGGAATGCAAAATTCGCGCACCTGTTCGCCAATGGACGTGCCTCCCGGTTCACGGGTCGGGAAAACGGTATGCCCCTTCTCGCGCAGGTATTCCACGAGATGAGGAAGATGGGAGCTTTTACCGGAGCCTTCAGGACCTTCCAATGTGATGAACATCTTTTTACAGGCAGGAATTTCAGGATGGCCTAGGTCTGGATCTTATTCTCTGAAAATACGCACGTGTCTTCTTGGCTCTTTACCATATGAGTGCGAGACCAGTTCCGCATCGCGTGCCAGTTCGTGCTGTACGCGCCGGGCTGCGGCTGGACCCGGTGGTAGGTCAACCCACCGTTCACCATTCAGTACGGCTGAGATTGCTGCCTGGGTCTGGTTTTTGACCATCTCCAATTCGCTTTCGGCTGGTACCACCTCTGAGAGGTTGAACAAGTCACTAAGGAACTGTTCCATCTGGCTTACCGTATTGGCGCGCAGCACGAAAATTGGCATGCCGCGTTGTTCAGCTTGCATGACTGCCTGCTGGCGGTCACGATAGTATGACTTTAGCGTCACCAACACCTCGGCTTCTTCGGCTTCCTTGACGATCAATGCTGGCACGCCTACCCGTTTGGCAGCCTGCACCAACCGGTCACGTGCTACCCCGTATGGATAAACACGCACTGGCTGGAGCGGGGTCCGCCGGGTTTCAGTCGGTACCGATACCGGGGCAGTGATTTCTCCCACCGGCGCGCTAGCAGGCATGGCTGGTCTGTCAGCATAATTGGATCGAATGGATGTCGACCTCCGGTTACCGGTGGTGTTGCCATTCTCGATGCGGAACTCCGTTTCGGGTTTTGCTTTGGGATCTGTTTTGGCTTTCTCGATGAGGATCTTTCCCTCGGCATCCCGAGATCGGATTTCCGGTGGAAGCGGGTAACCGCGCAACAATGAGTCTACTGAAGCAGCGATGTCCATATGGACAGTAAACCGGTCGCGTTGCTGGATCTCGACCAGCACGTCAAAGGTGGGCGGGGAGCGTCTTTCGAGTACGGTTTTTTGCGTGCCGCGCCGGCGGGCTTCTTCATCTGAAAGAGTGACGGCCTCGATACCGCCAATTAAGTCAGACAGGGTCGGGTTCAACAAGAGATTGTCGATGGTCCGACCATGCGCCGTGCCGATCAGTTGGACGCCACGCTCGGCAATGGTGCGCGCAGCTGCCGCTTCCAGTTCACGCCCGATTTCGTCGATCACGATGACCTCAGGATTGTGGTTCTCGACCGCTTCGATCATCACTTCATGTTGGAGCATGGGCTCACGCACTTGCATCCGGCGGGCTTTGCCGACTGCCGGGTGAGGAACATCCCCGTCGCCCCCAATCTCATTGGAGGTATCGACAATGATGACTCGCTTCGATTCTGCCAGGATGCGTGCCGCTTCACGCAGCAGGGTGGTCTTACCCACGCCCGGACGCCCCAGGATGAGTAGGGATTTACCCGAACTCGACAATATCCTGGATGATATCCACCGTTCCGTAAACGGCGCGCCCGACCCTGCATGTGAGACCGACGATATGGCCTCGCCGGTTGCGCAGACAGGAAATGCGATGCAGCGTGCGCTCGAGACCAGCCCGATTATCCGCGTCAAACTCGCCAATTCGCTCGACCACATGGTCCAGTTCGGGGCGGGCGATTTCTTTGTTAATTAATACTTTCTCACCTTGTACATAACGTGCCGTGGGCACCCGTCCAAGGTCGAGGATGATTTCGAGCAAGTTGTCGTAATCATTGGCTTTATGGACGGCCTCGACGATACTGCCGGGCAGCACACCCAGCAGGGCATCCAGGTCGTCTGTTATTCTCAATTGTGTCATATTGACTTTATATCACTTTTTTAGTGGAATGTCTTCAGTTGTCACTATGCGTGCTACCGGAGCCGCGGGCTTGACCAGTACCTGGTCCATGGCTTTGACCGGTTGTTCAGCCTTTACAGTTTTTGCGAGCCGTCTGACCATCACCGCCTGGCGTGTGAAAGCTTCAGCTCCCAGGTCTTCCAAAGCGGTTTCGAGCCAGGCTTGATACGAACGTACACAAACATAGACCGGCCGGCTGCCCCAGCCTGTGATCAGTCGCGATAACCCCACCAGGAGTTCGGGAGCGCAGCCCGAATCAGGCGGCATGAGCGGCAGGAGCCAGATACCCTTTGTCCCATTAATTACCGTCACATATGCCTGCAGGTTTCCCTCTGGTCGGCACACTAAACCCACTGCCTGTCTCGGTAAGGAATCCACGGGCTGGATCAAAGCTGGGACGATCTGCCCGTGCAGGGATTGAACGGCTGGCCAGTCGGTCTCATCCACTTCGCGCCAGGCGCGATCCGGATCCGGGCTGTCCAGATGTGGAAGTTTCCAAATCCGTTGCCATGCGTACATGGCAAAACCTGTCTGTCGTAGACAGCGGAAGGAAGGAGAGTCTTCATCGACTTCAGCTAGAAGGTGGAAGGCGCCCCAAGCCCCTGCCTGTCCTGACAGGTGATCCAAAAGAGGTTGCGTGAGGGAGTTAAGATTTTTTGCCGGTGCCAGGAAGGTTGATCTGGCAGATGTCTCTCCATCTTTAAGGGTGACTTGACCCATTAATGATTCGCCATCTTCCACCGCAACCGCAGTGTAAATGTACCGGCGTGGGTTAAGATATGAAAGCATGGCCAGCGCGCCCAGCGGGTCGCCTCGCGTTAATATGCGGGCGCTGTCGAGTGGTAGAACGTCACGCTTGTATCGGGAGAGACTGGGTAGGTCAAGCAGGTCGAACGAACGGATTGTCATTTAACCAGCCCAAGAAAATATTGATGAAATCGGAGATCACTGGTCAATTCCGGGTGGAAGGAGGTTGCCAGGAGCTTGCCTTGTTGAGCCGCAACGATCCGCCCGTCAGCAAGTTTTGAAATCACCCTGGCATCTCCCTGGACCGACTCGATGAGTGGCGCGCGGATAAAGATGGCATGATACGCTTCACTGGAGCCGGTCATTTTTTTCAGTGATTCGATATTCAGATCTTCTTCGAACGAGTCCACCTGCCGACCAAATGCATTTCTTTCGACGGTGATGTCCATGATGCCTAGCAGGGGTTGTTTACGGCGCGTATCCTTGGAAAGGAAGATCGCCCCTGCACAGGTACCCCACATCGCATGGGATTGACCGAACCCGCGCAACGGCTCCAGCAGACCATAATCCACGGCAAGTTTACCGATCGTGGTTGATTCTCCGCCAGGCAGAATGATCCCATCCAAACTGTCAATGTGACCGGGTAAGCGTACTTCAACAGTCTCCACCCCCAAACGTTTAAGCATAGCGATATGCTCGGCGAAATCGCCCTGGATGGCTAAGACACCAATTTTCATTTTATGTCCCACTGTGTTGCGATGACTAGGATAAGTTCAGGACTACCAGCCTCTGGTCGCAATCTTCTCGGCTTCCGGCATCTGTGAGATATTGCGCCCAACCATTGGCTCGCCAAGGTTTTTACTTACATCTGCCAGGATGGTGGCGTCGGTAAAATGAGTGACTGCCTTGACGATGGCTGCGGCCCGCTTGGCAGGGTCTCCTGATTTAAAGATGCCTGATCCTACGAAGACTCCATCAACCCCAAGCTGCATCATTAATGCCGCGTCGGCTGGAGTTGCCACACCGCCGGCTGCGAAGTTAACTACCGGCATCCGACCTAGTTCTTTTGTTTCTTTGACCAGTTCATAAGGTGCGCCGATTTCCTTGGCATAAGCCATAAGTTCCTCGTCGGCCATAGTAGTCAGGCGGCGGATCGCACCCAGAACAGTACGGGCATGCCGGACGGCTTCGACCACATCACCCGTCCCAGCTTCACCTTTGGTGCGTATCATGGCAGCGCCTTCGCCAATGCGCCGGAGAGCTTCTCCCAGGTTCCGACATCCGCATACAAATGGGACTTTGAAATCGTGTTTGAGAATATGGTTCTCCTCATCGGCGGGTGTCAGGACTTCGGATTCGTCGATGTAGTCGACACCGATGGCCTCCAGGATCTGCGCTTCGACAAAATGACCGATCCGGCATTTAGCCATGACCGGGATGGTGACAGTGTCCATAATTCGCAGGATAAGATCGGGGTCTGACATGCGCGCCACACCGCCCTGGGCGCGGATATCGGCCGGAACGCGTTCCAGTGCCATCACTGCACACGCTCCCGCGTCCTCTGCAATTTTGGCATGTTCAGGTGTAACAACGTCCATGATGACCCCACCCTTAAGCATTTGGGCCAATCCTTTTTTTACGGCAAATGTACCGGTTTGCTGTTTCATAGAACACTCCTTATTAAATTACGCGCGTACAGATTTTACCACTGGTTGGAAATCGTACTGCCATTGTAAGAGCTTGGGCTGAAAACAACTCAAGTATTTGGACACCCGTGAGCGTTTATTTTTTACAGATGACACTACATCAGGTCTTGACAGATTGGAAATCTGATATACAATTAGTACAATGATACAATTATACAATGAGACAATGATACAATTATGCCAATGAACCTCGTACTTGATTTCCGCTCTGGTCTTCCCATTTATCTTCAGGTGGTGGACCAAATCAAGGAGAGGATTGCCGGAGGTCAACTAAAGCCCGGTGACCAGCTCCCGACAGTACGCACGCTTGCCCTCGACCTGCGGGTGAACTTCAACACGATAGCCCGCTCGTATCGGATCCTTGATGAAATGGGCATCATTTCGACCCAGCAAGGGCGCGGAACTTATATATTGAATAATCCCCCGCCTGAGGTTTCGGAAGAAATCCGCAAGAGAGCACTAAAGGTTCTTACGGGTCGCTACCTGGCTGATGCAGAAAGATTGGGTGCCGACCGGGACGAGATTGATCAAATCTTGAAAGAACAGATGACACTCTGGCAAAAAGCCGGGCATCCGGTGGACCCAGACCCAGACCCAGACCCAGAAACTAATTAGTTGGAAGGAGAAAAAATGAACACAAGAAGTATGTCAAAAGAACAAAGTCCACGCGGCCTAAGACGCCAGCAACCTGATTTGCACATACCCGGCATTGCCTATTTTATTTTTGCCATCTGTCTTCTGATAGCCATGCTCGGTACGATCCTCATGACATCAAATGGTATCTTGAGTGATAACTGGGCAGGGGTTTGGGTAGTAGGTTGGATGGTGGTGGGTACTTTTTTGTTGATGTCCCTCAAGGTGGCTTCCCAATGGGAGAAAGCCATTGTACTGCGCCTGGGTCGGTTTCATAAATTGGCGGGACCCGGCTTCTTCCCGATCATCCCGATCATCGATACCTTGGCAAACTGGATCGACCATCGCGTAATGGTCACCCCGTTTTCAGCCGAGAAAACTCTGACCAAAGACACCGTGCCCGTGGATGTGGATGCTGTTCTCTTCTGGGTCGTCTGGGATGCAGAAAAGGCTGCCCTTGAGGTTGCCGATTACCGGGCCGCCATCGCCTGGGCTGCACAAACCGCCTTGCGCGAGATCATCGGCCAGATGAGCCTGGCCGACATCCTGGTAGGACGCGGCAAAGATGGATGCAGATTTACAGAAGATCATTGACGAGCGCACCACCCCGTGGGGCATATCCGTACAGTCCGTGGAAATAAGAGACGTGATTATTCCGCAGGGTCTGGAAGATGCCATGTCGCAGCAAGCCCAGGCTGAACGTGAGCGTCAGTCCAGGGTGATCCTTGGCGAAGCCGAGATGCAAGTCGCAGGCAGTTTCTCCGAGGCTTCCAAAGCATATGTGAACAACCCTACCGCCCTGCACCTGCGAGCGATGAACATGCTCTTCGAGGGCTTGAAGGAAAAGGGTGCCCTTGTCATAGTTCCCAGCAGTGCAGTGGACTCGATGAACCTGGGCGGTTTGAGCGGGATGGTCTCTTTGGCTCAGCAGAATCTTCCCAAGAAGGAAATGTAGCTCCTTAATGATAGATTGGGCAGGAAGGGTAACAACCTCCTGCCCGATCTTGTTTTTGACAAACCAGACGAGGATAGCAAAAAGAATAATCAGTCATTTAGTCCAGACGACCATCGTATTATAAATTTCCTGCATGTCGCAGGAAACCACCAACAACCAGGGCGTTGCAGTCCATAGCCCTAATTGCATGGGATATACGGAAAGTTCATTTAGTTCTATCCATTATATTTTTATAAGTAACATGGTTCGATGTTAATAACTCGACTGGATAAATCTATTCAAGGCAGACGGTTTGTTTCACGTGGAACATAAAATGCAGATTTATGGACGCGAACGTTTCACGTGAAACTATTCTAAAAAATGGAAGGAGTTTAAATGTCTGATCAAACTAATCAATGGGAATACCGTGTCTTGACAGTTGGAAGTGGGCTGACCGGTGCGCACGATGATCAAATTGAGGAAGTATTGAACGATTGGGGGCAGGAAGGTTGGGAAGCCGTTAATGTATATGCCCCCAGCCAAAGTCCGAAGGTTACCATTGTGGCCAAACGCCCGCTGTCGGCAACCTCTCGCCGATTCAATACCATGCCGTAAAAGGATAAGGTCTGCTAAACAGGGAGCCCTGCCGGCCCCCTGTTTTTATTTAACAGAACGAACAAATGTTCTAGTAATGATTGTGCTTGATTTTGGAGGCCTGTTAACCATAACACCGAGATCGATTAACCACTTGAGGTTGGGAATTATATCCACAAACCTCCCTTCCTTGTCTCTGTTTGAATTGGGTATTGTCTGCTTTTCACTTTCGGACTAAACTATTATGAAAGGTGGATATGCCCAACCCGAAGACCGATTTACGTTACATGGCTGAGCAATTAGCTCGCTTGATCGAGGTCAGCGTGACGTTGAACTCGACCCTCAACCTGGATGATTTGCTCCGGTTCATTATTCGCACAGCAACAGAGATTATCGATTGTGAATCGGTTTCGATCCTTCTTTATGACGAGAAACGCAGCCGGCTTGTTTTTGCTGCCGCCACAGGCACCGATCCGAAACGGTTGGCTGAAACCCCAGTTTCTCTCGATAAAAGCCTGGCTGGGACGATCTTCCGCGAGAACAAGATTATCAGCTTATCTGATGTCCAGAATGATTCGAGCCATCATTCCATGGTTCCCAAGCATGTGAATTTTATCGTCAACAATATGCTGGGAGTACCCATGCGGATCAAGGACAAACCAACCGGTGTCCTGGAAGCTCTCAACAAGCGGGATGGCAATTTTGATGAAAGTGATGCGGACATCCTGTCCGTGATTGCCTCCCAAGCCGCGGTTGCCATTCACAATGCACGCCTCGTCAGTGCCCTTCAGGGAGCTTATGACGATTTACGCGCGGCTGACCAGTTGAAAACCAATTTTCTGGCATTGGCTTCACATGAATTGCGTACGCCGCTTGGTGTGATCATCGGATATGCCACCTTCCTTCAGGAAGAATCTCCCGGTGAACTTTCGGATCACGCCAAGCAGGTACTCAATGCAGCCATGCAAATGCGCGGGCTGGTGGATTCGATGACAAACCTCGACCTGCTTCGCACGCCCGAGATGGTTATGCACCGTCAGGTTGTACCCATGCAGCAGATCATGCGCGCTGCATATACCGAGGTAAAGCGTTTGGCGGAGGCCAAGCATCAGAAAGTAGTCCAGGATCTACCGCAATCCCTTATTCCGGTAAAATGTGATCCCGAAAAATTAAAATCGGTCTTTATCAATGTGCTCGATAACGCGGTTCGCTTCACGCCCGATGGTGGAACGATAACCATCGGCGCCAGGCTTCAGCCGGGTGGTGAAGTACTGAGCTGGGTTACTGATACCGGCAAGGGCATACCAGAAGGCGAGTTAAAAAACATCTTCCAGGAGTTTTACCAGATCGAACCTCATACCACACGCAAGTTCGGCGGCATGGGCATTGGACTCTCGATCGCCAAGGGTTTGGTGGAAGCGCACGGCGGTAGGATTTGGGCGGAAAGTCCCGGCCTCGGTAAAGGCTCTACGTTTAAAGTGGTTCTGCCGTTCTTGACAACGACGAGCCTCCAATCAATGAAGCGAAAATAACCAGTATTCGCATCACCTGGATCTCCAGCGCACAATTTGGCGCGATCAAATCCCTCATCACATTAATTAATAAGGTTGGAAGACCCCCATTCGTCTTGTATTTTGGCGATAAGATTTGATGGAAACCCCCTGTTTACTCAGACTTTGCGCAGGAAAGCTACCGCCTTCCTCTGTAAATCGTTCATCACCAGCGAGAGGCTGTGACCGGGGCGGAAATCCTGCACTTTTATAACACGTAAAGCCTCCAGTAACGTCGTCTCTGATGGCAGAAATTCTTGCAGGTGATTGGGGGTCTGATAGAAAAAGTCCCGCTCGAAACTACTATCGCGATCATCCAGGTTGATATTAAGAGGATAAATATGAGCTTCCATTAAATCCTGGAAGAAATGGGTGCCGAACGATGGCTCCAGATTCCGGGCCGACGCCCTTGCCTGTCAATTCGACCAAGGCACGCGTATGGTATATGTCACCATAAGCAATACTGACGCCCAGATCAGGCGTCGAAGTTCCCCACCGGCCGGGTCCAATGCATATAAACGTCTCATCCTTAAACAAAGCGTTCAGTTTCCCAAGCGCACGCTCCAATCGGTTGCGAGCAGCTGGTGATATCAGTGAAAAATATCCCTCCGGTGGGACGAAGAGTATCCACTGGATACCGGCTACAGCACCGCGCGGGACCATGCGCCGGGTGGTAAAAATGATATCTTCACGGCTGAGGGGATCGGGGAGGTCAACGGTTTCCCCTTCTGCGATCGCACTTTGCGGTCGGCATTGCAACAGCGTGATGCATACCTCGGGTCGTAATGATTGCGGGTCCAAGATCTCAGCGGTAAATTCTGTATCCACTGGTGATTCGTAATGCTTTTCAAGGGTGGTCAGGATGGTCTTCATTCGCGCAGCAAAAGGTGTATGCCTCAAAAGTCCATGAAAGGTGATGACCAGGTTCTTAGCCTCGACCAGGCTGGTGCGGATTGGCTCGATAAAGCCGCCTTCGTCCGCCTGGCAGATGAAACGCAAACTGGGGTACTGGGGTGTTAGGACCGTGTGGATAGGGAGGGTTTTGAAGGTGTTTTCTTCCAGATCGATCAGGTCCACGAAATGTTGTGAATGCTGGAGAATGGCCTCGGTAGAATCAGCAGGTTGCAGCAGCGGGTGGCTTAATGCGACCAGTCGCGGCTGTTCGTTGGCAATCGCGTCCACAGCACGCGTGCCCAGCCCCCACACCAGGCGCAGGAACCCATCCTCTGGTCGAATCTGTGTCGACCACCGGTATAAGTTCCGGCTAAAAGCAACCCCGGCCGTGTGCGGAAGAAAGTATCTCCCGAATTGTTCCCCTTCGACAAACTGGATCAGCACGGCAATGCGCTCATCGTAATCTACCAGCCCCTTTTGGTGGCGGTAGAGCAATGCGTTTGGGTTGAGACAGGATGCATAGACGCGTGCAATCGCCTCAGTGATATTGGTGAGGTTCTCTTCAGCTGAACCCTGGTTTGGACAAAAATAACTGTTGTACTTTCCGGCGAACGAAGTGCCAAAACTGTCTTCCAAAAGGCTGGACGAACGCACGATCAATGGACGTCTGCTTGCCTCATCAAGGATTAATCTGAGTCGTTCAAGAATGTCTTTGGGGAAGGTCCCTCCAACAAAATCTTTCACGATCTTTGGATAATCAGCCCGCATCGCGGCTTCGTTTTTGTATTTCTGGTCGGACCAATGGATCAAGCCATTGGCTGCCATGAATGCATAATACATATCCGAAGCCAGGAAATATGAAGTGGGGATCCGGATCATTTTCTGCACTTCGACTGGAGCTTCATCCCTCAGGATCCGGTAACCCAGCATCATCCCGGCAGATTTACCACCGATCTTTCCATACCCGATTTTACGACTGTATATATCCCGCAGATCATCGATCGTGAACCATTTTCGTGCGATTTTCAGGTAAGCCAGTTGGTCGCTGATCATGGTGCGGATGAGCACCACTTTGATTTCCTGCAAGCGTGCTTCCAGGTGCTTTCGACGGGAGACGGGCATCCTTTCAATATCTTCTGCCTGTTCGAAGAGCATATCCTGTGGAGCCAGTTCCGGGTTGAATGTGATCAGGTCCGGTTCTTTTCCCCGCTCGCTAACCGCTTCCCGTACGATCGCCTCGAAATCCCCATAAGGGAGGTTATTGCCAAAATAAAAATCAGTCAAATGATCTATCACCCGTCGCTGTCTTTCGTCCCACACTTCCTGGGTTTCCTGGGCGTACGGGTCACCAAGCCCTTCTCGTTTCTGGCTTTCTATGGCTTTATGGCGTGCCTCCGCCTCGAAATCCGACTTGGCGATCACCCCCCGCGTAAACAATTGGTTACGCATGATCTGGCGGATGCGCGCGCTCAGAACGGGATATTCGCTTAGTGTCAGGTAGATGCGCAAGACACGATCAGTGGAAGGATTGGGGAGGCTCATGGGTTTATTTTACGGCTCAGATAATCTGGAAGACAGGAACCATCTCTTGAGCAAACTGATCACCAGGCACACACTCAGGATTAAACCACCCCAGGTATTTAATGAATCCAGCACCGGAAAGCCGTAGACTTTAGCCAAAACCAGGACGATACCGATCCCAAATCCTGCAACCAGAAGCGACGCTACCTTACGGTCAAGAAGGATCAAAACAAGCCAGGCAGATGGCAGGATCAACCAGACATATGTCGCCACCCACGCTTTCCCCAGGAAGATCAATAAGCCTGTCAAATTGAGGATAAAAACCAATTCACTCGTGATGCCGGTTTTCCCGAGTGGTATGGCAGGCTGCCGTTCATCCTTGCTGAAACGGCGGCCGATAATCCACACCGTTCCCCCAAGCAGACCCAGTCCGCATAACTCGACCACTCGTGACAGGTTCGGATAAGCGGATAGGTATTTGAGAAGTGATTGGTTGAGCCAAAAAGCGTCTCCTTTACCGACCTCGGGTAACACATATCGGATGTAATCAACAAACCAGCCGAACGGGACGAAGAACATTGAAAATGCTGCCAGCACAACGATACTGACCAGGTACATAACCAGGAACCGCAAGTCGCGCCGAAAAATGACGTAATAGATCAACAAGAAACCCGGACTGACCTTGATGATGGTTGCCACCGCCAACAGGATTGCTGCCGGTAAACGCTTGTTTCTTGCATATAACAGGTAACTTGCCAGGATCAGACAGATAATGAACACATCAACTTGACCGTGCTGGATGTGACTCAATAACGGGAAGGAAACGAGAGTAAAACCAAGTCCAAGCGCCAGGAAGGTCATTCGCTGCTCAGGCGCGAACGAACGAACCATCCAGAATAATATGGCAATATAACTCAGCCCATAGGCGATCAACCAGGACAGCCTGGCTTGATCATACGGTAACCGCGCTATCAGGCTGAAAATGGGCAATGTTGGAGGTGGGTAGATGAAATCTGATATTACAGGCTGGTTTTGAGAGTTCGTTCCCCAAAAATATGGATTGTCCGATCGCAGGAATCGTGCCCCCGCGTTGTAATATGCGAAGAAATCCACGTTGTGGAGGACTCCCGCATCCGTCTGGGTGGGTTTGTTATAAAAATCCCGGGCTGAGATAAGCCAGTAATTCCAACCGAATACCGTGATCAAGACCAGGATGAGGATTTTAACAGTTACGGATAATTTCATTATTGTCCATTATAAAACGTCAGGGCGATTTGCACCCTGACGTTTTAAGCTTGCAGATTCTTATTGCTTAACCTAAATGCATCGGCATAATAACATGCAGAAAATTATCATCACCTACGGGGCGAATGACACCCGGGGAATTCGGGGCAGAAGTTTCCAGCGCCACATTGGGGCTTTTCATCACTTCCAGTACTTCACGCAGGTATTTAACATTGAAGGCGATCAGCAATCCCACACCGTCTATGGTTGCTGCCACGACCGTTTCGTTCGAGCCGGTTTCCTCGGATTGAGCGGAAATTTCGACCGAGCCGGGTTCCATTTCACCGGCTGATTTAATATCAAAGCGGGCCACATTAGATCCTTCGCGGGCGAATATCTCTGCCTGTTTACACGCTTTGAGAAGTGCCGGGGTGGAAAGAATGGTGCGGCTTTTATAGGAGCGCGGGATGATCTGCTGGTAATCCGGGAAGGTCCCGTCGATCAATTGTGATACAACTTCCACTTCTTTCATGCGGAATACCACCTGTCCGCGTCCCTTCGGCAAGACCATCGAGATCATTTCATTTCCATCGCCTGCCACGCGAGCCAGTTCGCCCAAGGCTCGTGCCGGGATGATAGCGGTGAATGGCTGTGGTGCTGCCTCGGAAAGGATCCCTTTCCGGACTGATAATCTAAAACCGTCAGCCGCAGCCATGCTGATACTGTCCTTATCCACCGTTACCAGGACACCCATTAATACCGGTCGGGCCTCGTCCACCGATGCTGCGAATACCACCTGCGAGACCATGTCTTTAAAATCGGCTACATTTAAAAGGATTGCGCCTTCCATGTCCGGTACGGGCAAAGGTGGAAATTCCTGTGCGTCGATACACTTGATGTCTGTGTTCGATGCGCCGCAGTGTACGTTCAGGGTTTGAGTGCTGGCATTCAAGGTCAGGCTGACCTGTTCCGGAGGGAGAGTTGCTACGAGATCAGAGAACGTGCGGGCAGGGACGGTTGTTGAACCCTCCGCTTCGATCTTGGCACCGATCCAGCAGGTGATTCCTAATTCCAGGTTGGTTGCCGAAAGACGCAGGCGACCCTCATCGCTGGCGACCAATACATTCGAGAGCACCGGCAGTGTACTACGTGGGCTGACCGCACGTGAAACTATACCCAATCCACGAGCCAGGCTTTCTTGTAAGATGGTTGCTTTCATGGCAATTTCCTCTCCCATCAAAGTATATACCGAGAATCCTAAAGTGGAAAGGCAATTAGTCGATATTGTCATTGGAAAGATGGTTATCTGTGAAATCACCGTTGGTCTCGTTTCCATCGATCTCGTTTACGCTAGCGTCTTGTTCATTACTAAAAAAAAAGGTCAGGCTGTAAAGATCCAGTGTTTGAATTATTACAATACATTCAGGGAAGGAATATAATGATTGCGGGAATAAGAAGAAAGGATCTACTATGACGGAAGAATTGAATGTTGGATCGCCAGCCCCTGATTTCAGGCTGCCTACAAATAATGAAAGGCTGGTCAGTTTGTCTGATTATCGCGGTAAAGCAAATGTTGTACTTTTCTTCGTACGGGAATATAACTGATTACAATGTCGCACGCATGTCTCCCAGTTGGGGAGGCTTTACAAGGATTTCCAGGCGGCAGGAGCAGATATCCTCGTGATCCTGGGGGGCAACCTCGACCAGGCCCGCAACTATGCTCGACAGCTCAAGGCGCCCTTCCCGGTGCTGGCTGATCCAGATCGCAGCATCTATCATCTTTTTGATCTTGAGAAAGCGTTCATCCTGATTCAGCGCACAGCCTCGGTTGTCGTTGACAGGCAGGGCGTGATTCAATACATGAAACACGCTACGAATCCAATGCTGTGGTTGCAGGAAAGTGGTGAATTATTGACATTCGTGGTTGGTCTCGGACCGACCGCAAAATAGGAGTGATACCTGGATTGGCCATATGCCGTTGAGTAAAAAGCGCACTTTTTGTGGCCAATTTCAACAGTGATGATTATTAAGAGCACTCTTGACAATTCAACCGTTCGTCATATAATCCCGTCCAATATATTGAAAGACGTCGATGAGGACGAGTAAGCCTCGTACGGCGGGTCAGAGAGCAGGCGGTAATTGGTGAAAGTCCTGCCCGCACGATGAAGCTGAATGGACCTCGGAGTCGCAGAGCGAAACGAAAGGAATAGCTCTCGCCGGGATGCTCCCGTTATCAGGCTAGGGTATACCCCAGGATTGGGCGTACCTGAAATCGAGTGAGGCTGGCTTTTCCCTGTGCATCACCACAGGGATTTTTAATTAATTCAGCCTAATTCGGGTGGCACCACGGACTACGCGTTCGTCCCGTTCATCGGACGAACGCGTTTGTATTTAATGTTCGAAAGGATACTGCCATGTGTTTACTCGCATTCCATCCCCCTTGAAGGGTTCCATCTCAGAGCCTCCCTTTCTGATATATATTTACCCACTGACCAATAATTAATCCAAAGGAGCATCAAAATGTCCGATCAAAATCGTTTTTTACTGAATGAAACCGACCTGCCGAAGAATTGGTACAACATCAATGCCGATAGTCCTGTCCCCCCTGCTCCGGTCTTGAATCCGATGACGAAAGAACCGATTACACCTGAGTTCCTCTCGGTGCTCTTCCCCATGGAGATAATCAAGCAGGAAGTCAGCACGGAGCGTTATATCCAGATCCCTGAAGAGGTGCGCGAGATCTACAAGCTTTACCGTCCCACCCCAATGGTACGCGCCCGCCACCTCGAAAAGATATTAGGAACCCCAGCCCATATTTATTTTAAGAACGAAACCGTCTCGCCAGTTGGAAGTCATAAACCGAATACAGCCATCCCACAGGCTTTTTATAACAAAGTTGCCGGGACGAAGGCGATGACCACCGAAACGGGTGCCGGGCAGTGGGGTACCTCACTGGCAATGGCTTGCAACTACTTCGGGATCGATCTCGAAGTGTATATGGTCAAGGTCTCGTACGAGCAAAAGCCCTATCGCCGCATCTTCATGCAGACATACGGAGCCCAGGTATTTGCCAGCCCGACTGACCGGACCGAGTTTGGTCGCTCGCTTCTGGCCAAGGACCCGGAAAACAACGGTTCACTTGGCATCGCCATTTCAGAGGCGGTGGAAGTGGCTGCGAAATCCGGCGGTGCGAAGAAATACAGTCTCGGTTCGGTTTTGAACCATGTGCTCATGCACCAGTCGGTGATCGGCGAGGAAGCTCTCAAACAGATGGACATGGCCGGGGAATACCCGGATGTGGTCATCGGCTGCGTGGGTGGTGGTTCGAACTTCGGTGGCATCGCCTATCCATTCTTGCGCCAGAACCTAAAAGATGGGAAGCATACGCGGCTGGTGGCTGTTGAACCGACCGCCACCCCCTCTTTGACCAAGGGCGTCTATGCTTTTGACTATGGTGATACGGCTCAGATGGCCCCGATCGTCAAGATGCATACCCTCGGTCATACCTTTATGCCGGCTGGGATCCATGCAGGTGGTCTCCGCTACCATGGCATGGCTCCCAGTGTATCGGCGCTGTATCACGCCGGTTACATCGAAGCTGTGGCAGTCGGTCAGATCGGAACCTTCGATGCCGCCGTTATGTTCACCAAAGCCGAGGGCATCATTCCGGCTCCCGAGTCGGCTCATGCCATCCGCGTAGCGATTGACGAAGCTCTCGACGCCAAGAAGAAGGGTGAGAAACGCATCATCCTATTCAACCTGTCGGGGCATGGTCATTTCGATATGACTGCTTACCAATCCTACCTGAACGGTGAGCTGGTGGATTATGAGCACCCTGCTCATGCAATTGAAGAGGCTATCAAGGACCTGCCGAAAGTGGAATATCAGGAAGCCTGAGATTGATTCAGCCCCGTTCAAACTCCGAGGCCTTCGTGGCCTCGGAGTTTTTTTGGAAAACACTTTGTAAAATACCGAAACATCCTCTCGTTTCACGAACGATATGTCTCAATCCGTTCCGGGCAGGCTGTATTTTCGCATTAAAACAGAACAACTGTGCGAACTTCGCCGTGTGGTAAAATGAATCCATATGGAAACTGAGCAAGGCAAACTACCCCCGCCGCCGGGTCTTTTCGCCTCACTGATGGCGGGGTTTGATTCTGTGGCAACCCATATCGCGGTCATCCTACCCCCGGTGTTGCTGGATTTGTTTCTCTGGCTTGGTCCCCACCTTAGTCTGAAACAATTCGTCCAACCGTTGATCGATTCGCTTACATCGCTTGCCAGCACACCCTTCCTGACGATGAATCCAGGTGATGTGGCGACTATCCAAAAGGTATACACATCGTATTTCAATAACTTCAATCTTTTTGCTTTTTTGCGTACCTTCCCGGTCGGGAGTACGAGCCTTTTGAGTTTTGTCATGCCGTCCAAAAATCCCTGGGGGGTTGCGGGTACAATTACCGCTGGATCGTTACCAGGGATTCTTGGCTGGGTGGTGATCCTTATCTTTACGGGCTGGGTGTTGGGGGCTTTGTACTATTATTGGGTTTCTTCGGTTGCCCTGAAACTGGAAATCCGCAATCTTTCACGCTCCCTCAAGCATGTCTTCCTGCTTTCGCTCATCTGGATGGGGTTGCTCTTTTTGTTTGGCATTCCGGCCCTTATCCTGTTGTCAATTATCACCGTGATCAGCCCAGTGCTTGGTCAAGTCGTACTGTTCATCGGGGCGCTCCTGCTGATCTGGCTGGTAATGCCCATCTTCTTCTCATCCCATGGCATATTTACCAACCAATTGGATGCCCTGCGCGCCATCCTAAGCAGCCTGCGTTTGGTTCGTTTTACCCTGCCAAATACTGGCCTGTTCCTTTTGACTTTTTTGGTCATCAATCAAGGTCTGAACTTTCTCTGGACTACACCACCGCAAAACTCATGGTGGGTTCTGGTCGGCATCATCGGGCACGCATTCATATCAACCGCACTCGTGGCGGCTAGTTTTGTATATTATCGGGACATCAACGCCTGGTTGAAGGTCGTCTTCGAGCAACTGCAAAAGCAGACAACTTCCGCCAAGGCATAAGTAAAGGATTTTATGGCAACCAACGGATCATATGACGCCAAGGATATCCAGGTCCTTGAAGGACTTGAAGCCGTCCGTCGCCGCCCGGGTATGTATGTGGGTGGTACGGATATCAAAGCCCTCCATCACCTTGTTCACGAAGTGGTGGATAACTCAATCGATGAGGCTCTGGCAGGGGTCGCAACGCATATTGAAATCATTATCCACACAGATTCATCCGTTACCGTGATCGATGACGGGCGTGGCATCCCTGTGGATATGCACCCGACCGAGAAGAAATCGGCATTGGAAGTTGTGATGACCAAGCTGCATGCCGGCGGCAAATTCGGTGGAGGAGCATACAAGGTCTCGGGTGGATTGCACGGTGTGGGTGTCAGTGCTGTCAACGCCTTATCCGAGTGGTGCGAGGTGGAGGTCACACTCAACGGGCACGTACACTTCCAGCGCTACGAGCGGGGGATCCCCAAGGAGCCGGTCAAGATAATCGGCAAGGCCAAAGCCGGTATATCCGGCACCAAGACCACCTTTAAGTACGATCCGGTCATCTTTACCGAGGCAATGGAATTCCGATTCGACACACTGGTCCAGCGTTTCCGTGAAATGGCTTTCGTAACTCGTGGTGTAACCATTCATTTTGTAGATGAGCGCACCAACCGGCAGATGACGTTCTATTTCGAGGGCGGCATTACCTCCTTTGTGCGGTACCTGGATCGCAACCGCGAGGTCCTGCATCCGGTCGTCTACGTGGAAAAATTGATTGAAAACATCGGTATTGAGTTTGCTGTTCAATATACAGACGCCTATACTGAGTCTATTTACTCATTCGCCAATACCATCAATACCATTGATGGCGGTACCCACCTGACCGGTATGCGGGCGGCTCTCACTCGCGTTATCAATGATTATGCCCGTAAGAATGGGTTATTGAAGGAAGCCGACCCGAATTTCTCAGGTGACGACACTCGCGAAGGCTTGACCGCAATCGTCAGCATCAAGCATCCGGACCCACAGTTCGAGTTGCAGACCAAGGTCAAGCTGATGAACCCGGAGGTGCAGACCTACGTCACTCAGGTGGTCGGCGAGACTTTCGGGTCCTTCCTCGAAGAAAACCCGCAAGCTTCCAAGGCGATCATTGCCAAGTGCCTTACCTCCGCCCGTGCACGGGACGCAGCCCGCAAGGCACGCGACCTGGTGATCCGCAAATCGGCTCTGGAGAGCCTGACTCTGCCCGGTAAACTTGCAGACTGCTCGGAGCGGGACTCCTCCAAAACCGAGCTGTACATTGTCGAAGGTGACTCGGCTGGTGGCTCTGCCAAGCAGGGCCGCGACCGCCACTTCCAGGCGATCCTTCCATTGCGCGGCAAGATCATGAATACCGAGCGTGCCCGCCTGGACAAGATCCTGTCAAGTAATGAAATCCGGGCGCTCATCTCAGCCCTGGGCACGGGTATTGGTGATAATTTCGACCTCACCAGTCTTCGCTATGGGCGGATCATAATCATGACCGATGCTGACGTCGACGGTTCCCATATCCGCACACTGCTACTGACCTTCTTCTTCCGTTACATGCCTACCCTGATCGATGATGGTCATCTCTATATCGCACAGCCGCCGCTCTTCCGCCTGGCTTATAAGAACCAGGTTCATTACGCCTACGCCGATGCCGATAAGGACAAGTTGATCAAGTCCCTGGGTGTGAGCCCCGACAAGGTCAGCCTGCAGAGGTATAAAGGTCTGGGTGAGATGAACCCGACCCAGTTATGGGAGACCACCATGAACCCGGAAAACCGCACACTTTTACAGGTCACGGTCGACGATGCCGCCGAGGCCGACCGTACCTTCGATATGCTGATGGGTGACGCGGTCGATCCCCGCAAGCGTTTCATAACAACCCACTCGAAGAGTGTCAGGAACCTCGATATTTAGTTTATTTTTACGGTTTCTCCTCCCGAATCGCGCAAAAAGAGTTGGCAAGCTGGCTTGCCAACTCTTTTCTCTTCACCACTCTGGACTTAAAAATGTATTCACGCTCCACGCTCGATTCAGACGCACCCCTTTCAGGCTGACTTAACCTCCCCAAATGGGGGAGGCTTTTTGAATCGGTTATGTCTATAATAATTAATGCAATTTATCGCTGGGTGCTTTGAACGACTTGAAAACAAGGAGGTCAACAGATATGTCTAACCTTGGAGTCTGTTCTGAAGTTGGGAAACTGCGCAAGGTGATCGTTCACCGACCGGAGTTGAGCCTGCAGCGGCTAACTCCTGCCAACCATGACGAGTTGCTTTTTGATGATGTCTTGTGGGTGGAACACGCCCAACTCGAGCACGATCAGTTCGTTGCTTGCATGCAGGCGAGTGGGGTGGAGGTCTACTATGTTCTCGACCTGTTGAGGCAGGTACTCGAAAACAGCCGGGAGGCACGCAAGCTGGTCATCGAGCAGGTTGCCACCGACTACTCGGTCGGTTGGTCGCTGGTTGACGAGATCCGGCAGTTCCTCTGGGACTTGCCGCCTTCAGACCTGGCCCGCTACCTCATCGGTGGCCTTACCGCTGGTGAAACCACGATCGACTGGAAAAAATATGGACGTATCTCGCTGCATGCTGCCGCCATGCAGGATATGAATACTTTTCTTCTACCGCCCCTACCCAACACACTCTTTACCCGTGATTCATCCTGTTGGATATATGAAGGCGTTGCGGTTAACCCCATGTTTTGGCCGGTACGCCGGCATGAGGCGCTCAACATGCTGGCCATCTACCGCTACCACCCAATCTTCCAGAATGCGGGTTTTGATTGGTTATATCCGAAAACAACCGACGGCGAGTTCAGCCTGGAAACTTTCGCCCATTCATCCCTTGAAGGCGGCGATGTAATGCCGATCGGAAATAGGACTGTTCTGATCGGTATGTCACAACGGACCCAGGATGGGATGATCGAACAGATAGCCGAAGCATTGTTCTCGGCTGGCAGGGCTGAGCGCGTTATCGCCTGTGTGATGACCCGCGACCGTGCCCATATGCACCTGGATACGGTCTTCACCATGCTCGACCGGGACAAGGTCACCCTGTTTCCCAAGGTGGTCTCGCAGATCCGGGCATTCAGTCTGCGCCCGGGGAGAAAACCCGGAGACTTCAGAGTTACCGTGGAGAAGGATATGATTTCGGCAGTTGCTGATGCCCTCAAGGTCCGTAAGCTGTACGTGGTCGAGACGGGTGGAGATCAATACCAGGCTGAGCGCGAACAGTGGGATGATGCCAATAACACGGTTGCCCTGGAGCCCGGTGTGGTGATCTCTTATGAACGGAACACGCACACCATTTCTAAAATGAAGGCTGCCGGGGTGCAGGTGATCCCCATTCCCGGTTTTGAGCTTGGAAAGGGCCGGGGGGGTGGTCACTGCATGACCTGCCCGATCCAGCGCGACGAAATTTAATGAGGGTTCGTTTGTATGGAGCTTCGCTGGTCTGATCCGCCTTTGTCTTCGGTGGAGATTAGATCGGGTAGGAATGGAAGCTCTCTTGAAATAAACACCCAGGAAATGGTAAACTCTATCCAGTAAGTAAATTGATCTTTACCTATCTCGAAAGGAGGATTAAATAATGACGAATATATTGGTGTTTCTTCTTGTCGGTCTGGTAGCTGGCTGGTTGGCTGGTATCATCATGCGAGGCAGGTACGGTCTGATAGGTGACTTGATTATTGGGGTGATCGGATCTTTCCTGGGAGGCTGGCTGCTCGGTCTGCTCAAATTAAACGTAGGTGGTGGCATACTAGGTGCCATCATCACTGCCTTGATCGGTGCGATAGTATTACTGTTAATACTTCGCCTGATTTTTGGAGGAGGCCGCAGGTAATTCCTTTTCTCTTCCGCATTGAATGATAGGACTGCCACTCTCGGCAGTCCTTTTTCGATTGTCCTTGTCATTTACATACTGACCTTGTAAAATGAAGTAGAGTTTATATCATGTCCATCCCCGACGCAAAGCCCAAAACTAACTCTACCAGTCTGGCTGCATGGATGCCTCTCATGTGGCTCTCACTGGCTTTTATCGCTGGTATCTGGTTTGACAGTCAGGTGCATATCTCCATCCGGCGCTGGCTGGTATTGGCTGCCTTTTCGGTGGTATTGGCGCTCTTTATCCGGGTGATCCTGCCGCGTCTGGTGATCTATCAAACTACCGTTTCTTCAACCCGTGCCACGCTGATCCTTTTAGCGTTAACCCTTTTCTTCCTCGGTGCAGCCCGCTACCAGGTGACTGTTCCTGGTAAGGACCCCTTTCACATAGCCTGGTTTGCCGATCGGGATTTTGATCTGGTTATTACTGGAACGCTGGCTGGTCCACCGGATAATCGCGATACGTACACCAATCTACGCCTGGATACCACCCTGGTGGATACCGGTTCAGGCGATCTGCCAGTCCACGGTCTCATTCTGGTGCGCGTAGATCCCGGAGGATCATGGCATTATGGTGATGTGGTGCGGGTGAGAGGCCAGCTTAAGACCCCTCCCTCGAATGAGACTTTTTCCTACCAGGATTACCTTTCCCGTCAGGGTATTCTCGCCTACATGCCGTCAGGAAAGATCACCCGCTTGCCGTTTATCGGCGGAAATCCTGCGCTCCGATCGGTGTATGCAATCAAAGATCGTCTCATATCAATTGTTTATAGGATCTTCCCTGATCCGGAAGCTTCCCTGATAGCCGGAATTCTGCTCGGGGACGATAATGGCATGCCTGCTGACCTGCAACAGGCATATAAGAATACCGGTACTGCACACATTATTGCAATTTCCGGGTTCAATATCGCCATTATCGCCGGCTTATTCTTGATCCTCTTCCGTCGTTTGCTCGGACCGCGCAAAGGCGCCATTGCAGCCATTATTGGAATCATCCTTTACACCGTACTGGTGGGGGCCACCGCATCTGTCCTTCGGGCAGCCATCATGGGCACTCTCGCAATATTACGCCAGCCTTTTTGGCAGGCGCCAGAACGGTGTCAATACCCTGGTTGCCACAGCTGGCTTTATGGCGGTTATCGATCCACGATCTCTTTGGGATGTCGGATTCCAGTTATCGTTTACCGCCACGCTTGGCTTGATCCTCTATGCAAAATCTCTTCAGGACTGGTTTACCCGCCTTTTGTCCCGACGTCTCCCTTTGGGAACGGCAGCACGCATCGGCGCACCGGTCGGTGAGTTCGTTCTCTTCACAATGGCTGCCCAGGTAACCACCCTGCCGATCATGGCTTATCAGTTCGGTCGAGTTTCTCTTGTCTCCATCCTCGCCAATCCCTTTGTTCTCCCGGCCCAACCCGCTGTGATGGTCCTGGCTGGATTGGCTACCTTCCTGGGTTTCTTTTACCTTCCGCTAGGTAAACTTGTTGGTTGGATTGCCTGGCCTTTCGCTGCTTACACCGACCGCGCTGTGGAGTTCTTTAATGGATTTCCACATGGCGTTATTGTGCTGGGTGAATTTTCTCTGCTCTTTGTGATCTTGTATTACGTTGTCTTGTATTTATTAACCTTCTCCGGATCGCGGTTGAGGCAGGTGCTACGACCCGTTTTAGTGCCATCAATATTTATTACTTCGCTGGGCATCCTTGTATTCCTCGTTTGGACGGCGGTTTTTACCCAGCCTGACGGGAATTTACATCTAACGTTTATGGATGTCGGATCAGCAGATGCGATCCTTATTCAGTCCCCAACCGGAAGGTCGCTCCTGGTCAATGGCGGTTCATCCCCCTCACAGCTCTCAAGTTCCCTTGGAAGGCGTCTACCACCTTTTGACCGTCGCCTGGATTGGCTCGTCGTTGCCTCCACCGCGGATCAAGAGGTCGCTGCTTTGCAGCGCATACTGGATCGTTTCCCGGCCAGCAACGTCCTGTGGGCAGGCCCGGTCAGTGCATCGTATTCATCGGAAGACCTCGAGCTCTGGCTTTCAGAGAATGGTGTCCCGGTCATACCGGCTTACCCTGGTGCTGTCCTGGACCTGGGTAGCGGCGCACGGCTGAAAGTTTCAGATATATCCAGCCGAGGTGCGGTCTTGTTGGTGGAGTGGAACTCCTTTCGAGCCCTGCTACCGATCGGAATTAATTTTGATACCCTGGATGCATCGGTTAGCGGGCCGAACGCTGGCAGTTCCATGGGTCCGGTAACTGCCCTCTTGCTGGCTGATTTCAGGTCTGGCGCAGACAAACCCACCCGAATGGATTGCGACGGCTGCGACCAGAGGTCGCGGTTCTTTCCGTTGCCGCTGGGGACCCCACCAATCTACCGGCTCAATCGGTACTGGAAAGCCTGAATGCGACTACTCTCCTGCGAACCGACCACAACGGCTGGGTCACGATTTCGACCGACGGGTCGGGTTTTTGGGTGGATGTTGAAAAGAAATGACCGATTTCGATTTGCGTGCCCGGGATTGGGATAGCGATCCCCTAAAATTAGATCGGGCGCGCAAGGTGGCAGATGCGATTCGCGAAGCTGTGCGCCTGGATACCGGCATGTCGGCTTTGGAATATGGTTGTGGAACGGGCCTCTTGAGTTTTGCCCTCCAACCCAGTCTGGGGCATATCACTCTGGCAGATAGTTCACAGGGGATGTTGGATGTTCTAAATAATAAGATAATGTCTGCCGGGTTTCAAAATATGACTCCCCTGCACCTCGACCTGTCGGCTGACCCGCTTCCGGACCAGCGGTTTGATATTGTGTACACTCTAATGACATTGCATCATATACCTGATACCCGCAAAATACTGGTTGACTTCTACGATCTGCTCAAAGAACCAGGGTATCTCTTCATCTGCGACTTGGACAAAGAGGACGGTTCATTTCATGAAGAGGGTGCTGATGTCCATTCCGGTTTCGATCGGGCAGGCTTGACCATGGATCTGAGGCATGCCGGCTTTACCCTTGTCCGTTTCTCGACTGTCTATCATGTAATAAAAGAAGTCGACGAAAACCGGCGCTCCTACCCACTCTTCCTTGCTGTGGCGGAAAAAGGATCGTGAATCCAGGGTAAAAACCTCTTTCGCACTCAGCATTTTCCCCAGGATTCGAACGATATCCGGGGCTTATTTATACCAATTACATAGTTTTATGGTATACTCCCGTGCCGCTCGAAAATGGAGCGAACGATCCAGGGAAATTGTTTTGAGACTTCGAATGATGGCCCGGTGATAGTGACCGGGCTATATTGTTGGGCTGATGCACCCGCAAGAGTGCCTCTGGTTGGCAAGATTTTTATTGAGGTCATCAAAACTTCCCATCATCCAGTCTGTCCAGGCAACCTTTTTGCTTGAACGGGCACCAGTAAAGAGGATTTGATGACCACCCAATTTATTGATCTTACCCTGCGTCCTGAATTGATGCAGGCCATAGCCGCGCTCGGTTATATTGAGCCGACCTCCATACAGGCTGCCGTAATCCCGGTCATGCTGACCGGCGTCGATGTGATTGGTCAAGCTCAGACCGGCACCGGGAAGACCGCTGCCTTTGCCCTCCCCATGTTGAACAACCTTATACCCGGCCAACGCCACGTACAAGCGCTGGTACTTTGTCCTACCCGCGAGCTTGCCTTGCAGGTGGCTGGTGCCATTAATGACTACGGTAAGGTGCTGGAGGTGCGAGTCCTGGCCGTTTATGGTGGTCAGCCCTACGGTCCGCAGATCAGTCGTCTAAATCGCGGCGTGGACGTGGTAGTTGGCACTCCCGGTCGTTTGATCGACCTGCTGGACCGGAATGCGCTTAACATCAGCAAGGTGAAAACGGTCGTGCTTGACGAGGCTGATGAAATGCTCTCGATGGGCTTTGTCGAGGACATCGAGACTATCCTGGCACAAACCTCAGCAGAGCGTCAGACAGCCCTGTTCTCCGCCACGCTACCGGCTCCCATTCGAAAGTTGGCGAGTCATTACATGCATCACCCGCAATCCATTGTGATCCAGCACGCACAGGTTACATTGGAAGAGATTCAGCAGCGCTACTATTTGGTAAACCAGGGAGATAAACTGGCAGCGATCACAAGACTTTTCGAGATCGAGCCGATCAAAAGTGCCCTAATTTTTGTCCGTACCCGCATCGGAACTGGCGAGCTCGCCAATGAATTGTCCCGCCGCGGCTTTCCTGCTGAAGCTCTGAATGGCGATCTTAGCCAGGAGGCGCGTGAACGAACCCTTAACCACTTCCGCCAGAATCAGGTCAAGGTCTTGGTGGCGACTGACGTAGCCGCCCGCGGCCTGGATATCGACGACATTTCCCACGTATTCAATTATGATTTGCCTGACGATCCTGAGATCTACATCCATCGCATCGGACGCACGGGACGAGCCGGCAAGTCCGGAATAGCCATCTCGATGGTGACGCCGCGTGAAAAACGCCTGCTGCGACAAATTGAATCCCTCATCCGGCAGCCCCTGGCAAAAGCTGACCTTCCGACCGAAGAAGATATCAAGCTTCATCGCGAGGACGAGTTGCTCAATGAAGTAAGGGTTTGGCTTACACGTGCCCGTTACCGCCGCGAACGCGAGATGGTTGCTCGCCTGGTTGAAGAGGGTCATGATCCCCTTGAGATTGCTGCTGCTGCCCTCAAACAGGCACGCGCAGATGAGAGGCAGCGCCCGGTCGCTGCAATTAGTGAGGTGGCAGAGAGACCACAGCGCCAGTATGAACGAAAAGGTGGTCATACTGCAAGGCGTGGCGGTTTTTCGGACCGAGGCCCTGTTTCACATGAACCAGGCATGGTCCGCCTCAGCCTGAACATGGGTCGTGATAAGGGCATCCGTCCGAATGATGTGGTCGGAGCCATAGCCTACCATGCCGATATTCCCGGTTCTACGATCGGCAAAATTTTCATTGAAGATCGACGCACCCTCGTGGATGTGCCGGAGAACCTTGTCAACCAGATCCTTTCGAAAGCTGGAAAATACAGCCTGCGGAAACAGGCATTCACGGTGGAGCGTGTTTGAAATTGATGGAATAACAAAAACAGCCGTCCAAAACTGGACGGCTGTTTGCTAGGTCGGTATTGCGATTTACCCATCGGCAGCGTTTATGTCATTTGTTTGAGCTTTTGGATGTGTGCGGTGTGATCCCTTTCATGCCAAAGGGCACGCCGCAATATTTTTCGGGGCGACCAGAACTCCCCATCCACGCCGACAACCCGTTTAATATCGCTTAACTTGAAAAGTGCAAAATTTAGTTGTTTGCGAACTTTATCAAGCCGGCCAACCGGATCTTCGGGGACTTCATTGCGTGGGAATGCCAGGCCGAGTCGATCCAGGTACCACCATTCTGCACCACCGAGGTGCTTCAGGATGCCATTAATGCTCCATCTTTCTCCCGGATAGGTCTGGTTCAATTTTGCATCGGTCAGCCCGCGTAATGTTTTCAAAAGATCATCCCTGCTCCAGGTCAACAAGTCCAGACCGCGTTTTATTTCGATCGTAGTAAGCGGTTTCCAATCATAGGGAAAGAACGACTCTACAGTAAACCCGTCCGTTTCGGTGGTTTTATCGAGATCGTCATTTATAAAATAGACATCCCACGTCCCGTTTACTTCAAAATCGACCTCGTTTTCAGGGAAGTTTAACCAGGTATTTGCTTCATGTCTCAGGATCCAGCCTGCGTAACTGCTTAGCGACCCTTCTAGGTTGGTGAGTGCAGCTTGACCTTTCATCCCGTACGCAAAACAGCCCGGGTGTTCCAGTGCCCAGGCGATTGAGCGTCCCTCATAATTATTTTCGATCCCAACTTGAAAGATCATCCCTAACCTCCATGCCCCTTTATTGTACACCAGCATAAAAGGCCGGAGATAACACATCCATTACAGTTACAAATTCGGACGAACCTCGCTTTATCCGTACCGGTTCATGAATAATTCCATCCGGTGCAGCGCTTCTTCTATTTTCTCGTAAGCAGTGGCATACGAACATCTGACGAATCCCTCCCCACCTGCTCCGAATGCATTACCGGGTACGACAGCCACGTGTTCTTCCAGTAGTAATTTTTCGGCAAACATATCGTCGTCCATCCCGGAGGCGGAGATCTTGGGGAAGGCATACAACGCGCCGCGCGGCTCAACGGTTGTGAGTCCGAGTTTGTTCAACCCGCCGACGATCAACCTCCTGCGCCGGTCATATTCGCTGACCATTTCCTTAACGAATTTTTCCCCGTTGGTCAATGCTTCGAGTGCGGCATCCTGGGCCATCGTTGGAGCAGACATGATCGTGTATTGGTGTACGCGGACCATGCCTTTGATGATGTCCTCTGGTCCGGCAGCATAACCGATACGCCAACCGGTCATTGCGTAGTCCTTTGAAAGACCGCCAAGCAGGACGGTTCGCTTTTTAATGTTTTCGGATAACGCGGGCAGACAAACATGCGGACCACCGTATACCAGGCGGTCGTAAATTTCATCCGATACGATGATCAGGTCATGCCGTTCTGCGATTTCAGCGACTTCTCGCAGCACTTCGCTCGATGCCACGGCACCGGTGGGGTTGGCAGGGTAACCGACAAATATTATTTTCGTTCGTGGGGTGATGGCTGCCCGGACTTGATCCGGGTCGAGCTGGAAATTGTTTTCCATCCGGCTAGGGATTTCCACGGGCACACCGCCTGCCAGGATCACTTCCGCCTGGTAGGAGACAAAGCACGGGGTTGGAATGATGACCTCATCACCCGGGTCAAGCAGGGTGGTCATGACGAGGTAGAGCGCTTCTGAGACTCCGACGGTCAGGATGACCTCGTTCACTGGATCAAAGGAAATACCGTATAACTTTGACAGGTTATTGGCTACAGCCTGGCGGACTTCCAACTTACCGGAATTGGAAGTGTAGTGCGTCTCTCCATCCTGCAGAGAGCGGATGCCCGCTTCCAGGATCGGCTTCGGTGTTGTGAAATCCGGTTCGCCAATACCAAGCGATATGACATCTTTCATGGTCGCGGCGATATCGAAGAATTTCCGTATACCGGAAGGTTTGAGGTCTGCAACACGTTTGGAAATATAGCGAACGCTTGAAATTTCCTGCATGCATACTCCTTAGAGGTTTTGGATCAGCCAGCTATCCGATTTCTCATCGTAGGATAGATTAAAAAGTTCTCCATCGGTGGTTCTTATTTTGAACCATTTCGCCTCTGGCGTGCGGCCCTGTGACAGGATATCTGCTACCAGATATCGTTCTCCCTGCCAGGTTAACGCCACCGGTTTATCAGAGTAACTGCTTCCCGAATGGCATTCTACAATATCCATTGTAAGGCAATCCAATAAAAAACTGTAGGACAAGATATCATCTTGTCCTACAAACAAAAAGCACTATTTAAGAATAACCAAACTGTCATCGCCAATATTCAATTTTAATGGCGGATCGTTGGCAGATCGACCCTGGACTTTGGCCTTCCGTCCAATGAACGAGCCTTTTATCGCTGCCGAATCGACAGTTACACCGGATTCGAGAATGCTGTCTTCAATTCGGGAATCATTAATATTACAATCCGCGCCAATGGAGGCATGCGGTCCGATCGTTGAATTCTTGATCTGGGCGCTCGCATGGATGTAGACAGGCGGTTTTATTTCAACGCCTTCAGACATTACACTCTCCGCATTCTTGGCTTGGTTGTGTTCCAGAAAATACCGGTTGGTTTCAAGCGTGGCTTCTATCGTGCCGGTATCCAACCAGACCTCAACGGCTTGTGTGCGCATTTTTAATCCACGCTCGATCATGATATTGATGGCATCTGTGAGGAAGTATTCACCCTTCAGGGATTTGCCCCGTTTCATCTGTTCATCAATCGCCGAAAGGAGGTCCAAGCTTTCACGCAGGTAATAACATCCTACCACGACACGATTGTTTTCAAAGCCCGTTGGCTTTTCAACTAGACGGGTCACCCAGCCTTCGGCGCTCACTTCAGCCACACCAAAGCGGCGCGGGTCTGGCACAACCTTGACCCAGGCTACCCCATCCGCTTTTTCCTTAGCCAGGAAGGAAAAATCCGTTTCGATCAATGTATCCGAAAAACATACGATCATTGGACCGGACAAATATTTTCGAGCCAGATGCAATGCATCTGACTGCCCTTTCATGACAGGTTGCAGTACATAATTAACCTTCAAGTCCGGGTACTTCTGCTTCATATAAGCAGGTATTTGTGTTTCGCCCAAACCTGGGCTGAAGATGATGACGTATTCTACCGGCAGGTTGTGAGGTATGCTATCGAACGTTGCCAGTAAGTAGTCGAGCACAGACTTGCCCGCAACGCTCACCAAAGGTTTCGGTTTGGACCATGTTTGTGGACGCATCCGCGTAGCCCAGCCGGCAGTTGGAATAACGATTTTCAAAGTTTGTTTCATGCTGCTATTTTACCTTGCGGTCAACTCGTATGCAATTTTCTGATAATGGGAGCAATGGTTAACGGAAGAAAATGATCCCGACCCCTGCTGCTACAAGAACCAGCCAAATCGGGCTGATGCTCGTAAAGGTCAGGACGAGAAATGCGCCGATTGCGATCAACCATTTGCTCCAATCGTGCAGCAGGGAAGAACCTAATCCTTGTTTATCGAGTCCAAATACCGTAAATCCAATCTGGACAGCCGTCCAGACCAGAAGTCCAACCACAAATGGGCGAACGCCTTGAAGGGCGCCCTTCATATAAATATTATCTTTAATATTAAAAAAGACGGTGATCAGGACCAGCATTAATAACGTGGCTGGGACAACAGTGCCCACCACAGCGGTCACGGCTCCCGGCCAGCCCGCCAGTTTGTAACCGACATAAGCTGAGGCTTGCGGCGCAGTTGGGCCGGGCAGTGCATTGCTGATAGCGATGTCATCAGCAAACTCCTCGGGGGTGAGCCAACCAGCAGCAATGACCTCCCGCTGCATCAGGCCCAGGGAAGCTGGCCCACCTCCCCACGAAAACATGGCTACTTTAGTAAAGAGCCAGAATATTTGGAGAAGCAATTTCCATTCCATGTACTTACCTCCCCATTATCTATTTGTGTCCAAAGATAGGGTATGGTACATAGTTTTCTTCCAGTCGTTTGATTACCATAGTAAAAACTGGATTTCGAGCGCGGCAATGGATCGTTCTACTTGCTCCGGTTTGCTGGATAAAAGTAAAAACTGTGGGATCAACGCCCAGCGTCCAATTCTTGGATGACGCCGACCATCAGGTCCACCGCTTTTTTAAGCGTACTGGCATCAAAAGCAAATTTGGCTCCTGCCGACTTGAATAATTCAGGCAGCGTAACCATGCCTCCCAGGGAAAGTGCCTTGCGGTAATCTGCCACAGCCTTCATTTGGTTCTTTAATGCATTACCGAATATTTGTACTGCCCCCAATTGTGCCAAGCCATACTCTACATAATAGAAAGGCACCTGGTGAATATGCAATTTACGGTGCCAACCGGTTACCTTTTCATCCTCCAATCCGCTCCAATCCACACCCGGGATGAACCGGTCCCATAACTCCCCCCACTTTTTATCGCAGTTGGAAGGGTCTGCCCCGGCATTTGGATTCTCGTAAACCCACTGTTGGAAAGAATCGACCACTGCCATGAATGGCCAGAAAAGGATCATGCCTTCGAGATGCTCGGTCCGGGCTCGGCTGGCTCCTGATTCCGTGTAGAAGCCCCCACGTTCTTTGGTCAGGTAAGGTGAAGCCAGCAGCTCCATCCCCATCGAAGCCACTTCCGCAAATTCCATCGGCACAGCCAGTTGCTGAACATAGGGGATTTTCGCCGTTTCGAAAACGTGGAAGGAATGTCCTGATTCGTGCAGCATGGTCATGACATCGTCGTGAGTGCCGACTGCGTTGACAAAAACAAAGGGCTTTCGGATCGATGTGAAGGACGTGCAGTACGCTCCAGGCGCCTTGTTCTTTCGGTTATCAAGGTCAGTAAGTCCATCAGCGACCAGACTGTCGAAGTAACCGCCCAAAACTGGATCAACCTGATGGAAGATGGACGATGCCCCAGTCTTAAGTTCATCGATCGAGCCGAATGGTTTTAGTTGGGACTGACCGGCAGGAGAGGCCGGGCGGTTGAACCAGCCGTCCACCAGGTCCCAGGGACGCAACGTATCCAGGCCAAGAACCTTCTTCCGCTTCTCGTAGATCCTTGTCGCGGCTGGAACGACGACTTCCTCGATGGCTTTCTCGAAGGACTTGCAATCTGCCGGGGTGTAATCAAAGCGTAATTTTTGTTGCCAGGCGTATTCACGGTAGGAAGCTTTGCCTGCGTTTTTGGCGATCCTGGCGCGCACGTCCATGAATTTCTGCCAGAGGTCGTTGATGGTCTTGCGGTCTGAGAGTTGGCGTTCCGCTTTGAGCCGCCATGCTTTTTCGCGCTTGGCGCGGTCAGGCTGCTGGTAATTTAATGCAAGCCTGGTCAGGGTAATCTCCTCGCCCTCCCATTTGACCGTTTGTGCCCCATAAATTTTATCGTATTCGATTGTTAACTTCTGCTGGTCAGCCAGTAATGGAAGATTGGAATCGCGGAAAAGATCCGCTTCAGCACGCATGTTTCGCAGGGGGATGTCGAAACCCTTCGGTTCGAGTTTGCTTACCAACAGTTTTTCTTTCAGTTTTTGCTCGGCAGCCATGACGTTCGGAAAGATGCCGTCCAGGAACTTGTTCATTCGTTCCTCAGCTTCTTTATCCAATGTATTGATCGACATGGCTACCGATAACCGCGCCAACATTTCCTCGATGCGTTCGCCCACGGATGACCAATCAGCCAGCCATTTATCTACGCTGGCAGCCGTTAGGGATTGCGCCTCCAGGTTTTTATAGTGTGGTTCGATTTCAGACCAGCTCCATGCGATGATTTCTTGCGAAGTGTTGGGAAGATTTTTTAGCATGACAATCCTTTCATAGTGACAGGGGCAGATACACAAAAAGGAAAACGAATACGGTGCCTTCCTCTTATTTTAGTCCTTCTTTTTAATCACGGATAAATTGGCCAGGCTTGCAGCCAGGCGCTTGATACCGACGCTTTCGAATACGACATCAACGGTCTCGTCGTTGTCTTGAACCCGGCTGTTTAAAACAATTCCTTCCCCCCAACCAGAGTGCATGACACGCATGCCAGCCCGGAAACGGGTCTCTACTTTTGCGGTGGGTACTGCGTCGGATCGCAGCCAGGTTGGATTTTGGGATCGGCTGCCGCGAACTTGACCGCCGCGCGCTTTTCCGTTCAATAATGGAGCAGGGATATCTTCCAGATAGCGGGAAGGGATGGTTTCCTCACCATAACCGCGGCCTCCCCGTCGTTGGGCGCGCAGCAAATACAGCCGGTCTTTAGCCCTGGTGATCCCTACGTAGAACAGCCGGCGTTCTTCCTCCATGGCTTCAGGTTCATCGAATGAGCGGCTGTGCGGCAGGATGCCGTCGTCCAAGCCTACAATGAAAACCGATCCGAACTCGAGCCCTTTGGCTGCGTGCAGGGTAAGCAAGGTTGGTGCATTTGTCCCTTCGGCGAGCGTATCTTGATCGGAAATCAGTGCCACGTTCTCCAGAAAGTCAGTCAGGGTACGATCTTCAAATTCAACTGCGAGTCGTCTCAATTCCTGGACGTTTTCCCACCGCTCGGCACCTTCATCGCTTCCATCGTCGAGGTATGACTGGTAATTGATATCTTTTGTAATCCGATCGAAAAGTTCCACGACGGTCATGCGTGGAGCTTCGGCACTCCAGCTCGACACCAGGACACCGAATTCTGCCAACGGCCCGATGGTGCGACCGGTGAATTGCGCAAGGTAAGTTGAATTGTTCCCGCGGGCGAGATCCATTAAAACTCCCGAAGGACTGGTGCCTGTTTTGTGGGCTGTATTATGCAGGCTCGCGATGGTCTTCTCTCCTACGCCTCGTGGTGGAGTGTTGATTACCCGGTCGAGCGAGATTTCATCAGCGGGGTTATACACAAGTCGCAGGTAGGCGATAATATCTTTTACTTCGCGCCTGCCATAGAATCGTTGAGCACCGACCAATTTATATGGAAGTCGGGCTTGCAGGAAGGCTTCTTCCAACAACCGGGATTGGGCATTCGTGCGGTACATGACAGCACAGTTGCCTGGCTCGACAGCTTTGCTGGCGACCAGGTTGGCGATGGTATCCACAACGAATGCCGCTTCAGTGTAATCATCGAGCGCCTCATAAAATATGAGCTTCTCGCCTTCGCCGCGTTCAGTGAATAGGCGTTTTTGGCGTCTGTTTGGATTTCGGTCGATCACCGCTGTTGCTGCATCGAGGATGGTTTGCTTTGAGCGGTAATTCTGTTCTAGCAAAATTACCTGGGCATCCGGGTAATCCTGCTCGAAACGCTGGACATTACGGTAATCCGCACCCCGCCAGCGGTAAATCGATTGGTCCGGGTCCCCAACCACAAAAATGTTATTGTGCCTCGAAGCAAGGTGCTTAAGCAATACGTACTGGGCAAAATTGGTATCCTGGAATTCGTCAACCAGCACATGATGAAAACGCTCGGAGTATTTCTCGCGCACGGCGGGGAATTCTGAAAGCAGGTGAGCCGTCCATAATAAAAGATCATCAAAATCGACGGCATTGTTTTGTTTCAATAATTCCTGGTAGCGCTTGTAAACTCGTTTTACCACTTCGTCCCGATAGGTCTGGATCGGATAGTCTTCCGGGAAGATTAAGTCATTCTTTGCGCGCGAGATGGCAGCGTGGACGGATTGGGGGCGGTAGGCTTTATCGTCCAGGTTAAGATCATGGATGGCACCCTTGACGACTCTCTGCTGATCGTCATCGTCGTAGATGACAAAGCTGGTGTCAAAGGGAAGCTGTTCTGATTCACGCCGCAATAACCTGGCACAGATGGAGTGAAAGGTACCCAACCAGAGACCGTCTGCTGCCATTTCTCCCAGCATCTCATGAACGCGGTTTTTCATTTCATTGGCTGCTTTATTCGTGAAAGTAACTGCCAGCATCTGGTACGGACGCACTCCCTGCTTGGCAAGCAGGTAAGCAACTCGCTGGGTAAGCACGCGGGTCTTCCCGGATCCGGGACCTGCCAGTACAAGAACAGGTCCCGCCCCGGCAGTTACTGCTATGCGTTGTTGTGGATTAAGTTTGTCGAGGAAATCCATGAGCGGCAATACTTCTAAAGCAGCACGACGCGCCGTGCCCCCAATCCACTTATTATCTCAATTCCGATGTGCAGTTTGGGCAGCGGGTTGCCTTGATGGAAATGATGGTAAAGCAGTGCGGGCATTCTTTTGTCGTTGGTTCTGCAACCGGGGCAGGTGCTGGTTTCTTTTGCAGACTGTTGATACCTTTGACCATCAGGAAGATTACCAGGGCAATGATAAGAAAATCGATCACGTTGTTGATAAAGTTTCCGTAGGTAACTGTTGCTTTCCCGATCGAAAAGGAGAGACCGGTAAAATCAATCCCGCCGATGATCAGACCTATCAACGGCATCAGGAGATCGTTTACCAGCGAACTGATGATTTTACCAAACGCACCTCCGATAATAACGGCGACAGCCAGGTCCATGACATTGCCACGCATGATGAAGTTTTTAAACTCATTAATCATTGCGATTCTCCTTTATTGTACCGAAAAGGATTGACACTTCATTGTACCGTTGCGGTTCGGGGCTGTCAACGAAAGCACCGCGCTGTTGTATAATCCTTGCATATATTCATGGTTTGGAGGGTCGTGATGTCATTTTATCGGTCAGTTCTCCCCCGGTTTGGTATCCTTATCATGCTGTCAATGGTGGTCGCCTGTGGACAGGGTACTTTTGTGCCAACCCCCTCTACCCAGGAACCAATCCCAACTGCGACCCCGATACCGCCGCGCCAGTTGACCGTATGTCTCGGGCAGGAACCTTCCACTTTATACCCGGTAAATAATCCATCCTCGGTTGCCAAAAGCGTATTAGCCGCCGTCTATGACGGTCCTTTTGATACCAATTCCTACAATTATCAGCCCGTTATACTGGAACGATTGCCCAGTATTGGGAATGGTGATGCACAACTCTTTTCGAAACAGGTTGCCGTAGGCGATGAGGTAGTGGATAGCAGTGGTGCGCCCGTGACATTGGTTGCAGGAACCATGGTTCGACCGTCTGGTTGCCAGAGTGACACTTGCGCAGTCAAGTATGACGGGAACACCTCGCTCCAGATGGATCAGATGCAAGTGACTTTTCGAATGCTCCCCGATCTCACCTGGTCGGATGGTGAACCCCTCACTGCTGATGATTCAGTTTACGCGTACCAGGTTGATAAAGATCCTGCAACCGTTGGCTCGAAATATGTTCTTGACCGCACGCAGTCTTATGAAGCCACAGATACTCTATCCGTTCAATGGTGGGGTAAACCCGGTTTTATCGATTCGACTTATTTTATTAATTTTTGGTCGCCGCTGCCAGCCCATCTTTGGAAACAGATACCCGTCAACCAGCTTGCTGAAACCAGTGAAACTGCCCGTACTCCTGTTGGCTGGGGGGCATATTCGATCAGGGAGTGGGTTTCTGGTGACCATATCACCCTCGTGAAGAACCCATACTATTTCAGGAAGGCTGGTGGCTTACCCAAGTTCGATATCCTTACCTTCCGTTTCGTCACAGATCCTGGAAGTGCGATAAGTGACCTCTTGGCTGGTACCTGTGACATTCTCGATCCAAGCATTGCGCTGGATGGACAGGTAGATGTACTGCGTTCGATGGCGAAGCAGGATCAATTACAAGCACTATTTTCGACTGTACCAACAATGGAAGAACTTGCCCTCGGCATTCAACCTGCTGCGTACGATAATCAAAAAGTTCCAGCAGGGAGTCCTCCAGACTACTTCAGTGACCCTCGCGTCCGGCAGGCGGTGGCAATGTGTCTTGACCGTCAGAAGGTAGTTGACTCGGTACTATCCGGTTTGACCTATGTTCCAAACAGCTACCTGCCTCAGGAACATCCGCTTTACAATCCTAATATAACTGCCTATTCATATAATGTTGCGGCTGCCGGTCAATTGCTCGATCAGGCTGGTTGGCAGCTTGTGGGTGGTGATCCGACCTCTCCGCGCCAGTCGTTGGGATCGCAAAATATACCGGCTGGGACCCCGCTGGAAGTAACCTACGTTACCTCCAATGCCACCCAACGACAGCAAGTAAGTTCCATCCTGGCAGCCTCGCTTGCCCAATGCGGGATCAAGGTTCACATTCAGTATCTGGATTCGACGGTCCTGTATGCAGGCGGACCGCAGGGTGTTTTATTTGGTAGAAATTTCGACCTTGCTGAATTCGCAATGGGAAGCACAGGGATAGAATCATCCTGTGGTTGGTACACCACTTCAGCCATCCCAAATAATTCCAACCACTGGGTGGGTGAGAATGTCAGTGGTTACAGCAGCCCGGCTTTTGATGCAGCCTGTCTGGCCTCCCTGCAATCCCTTCCGGATGAGCCGGCCCATACCACATCGTATGCACAGGCACAGGCTATTTTTTCCCAGGACCTGCCTGTCATACCGCTCTATTGGCGGGTCAAGTCTGCTGCCGCGTGGGTCGGAATATGTCATTTCTCGCTTGACCCGACAGCCTCCAGCAATTTGTGGAACATCGAGGCGATTGACAGTGGCTCGGACTGTCAACCGTGATATGTAGCTTGTCATTGCGTATCGGGAGCAGTAATACTTGACGTATTGTAGTACTTGTGTTAATCTTCTCCGAACCTTCCCCCTGTTCTACCCCATTCCTGGCACTTGATATTCATAAGATATGGGATAACTGGGTTGTGTAATATGGAAGCGTTGGAAGCAAATCCTCATGCAAGACCAGCCAAACAGCAAGTGATGAATAATCTCACGCTCCGAATCTGCTGTTAATGAAATGCCTTTACAGTAAAAATCGTGTATAATTTTAGTCCATTGATCGGTAATACATTATCAGGTAGCATGTTTAAGTAATTCCAGTAGATTGAAGGATTGTCTGCATGCCTGTCCCCATCCTCGAAGTAACAAATCTTGAAACCCAGTTTAAAACCCCTGAAGGAATAGTACATGCTGTAAATGGAGTCTCTTTCTCACTGGAAGAAGGTGAGACAGTAGGCCTTGTTGGCGAAAGTGGTTGCGGTAAAAGCGTGACCATGCTTTCCGTCCTGCGATTGATAGCGATGCCTCCCGGAAAGATCGTTGCCGGGCAGGCATTATTTCATGACAAAGATCTATTGCTGATGCACACGGAGGATATTCGGCATGTACGTGGTGGTCAGATCGCGATGATCTTCCAGGACCCCATGACTTCTTTAAATCCAGTTATGACAATTGGCAACCAGATGGCAGAACCTTTGATGATCCATCTGGCTTTGACCAAAAAACAGGCATTGGCTCGTTCGATCGAATTGCTTGAAATGGTTGGGATCCCAAGGGCCAAAGATCGCCTGCCGGATTACCCGCACCAATTCTCGGGTGGCATGCGCCAGCGTGTCATGATCGCCATGGCGTTATCCTGCAACCCTCAAATCTTGATTGCCGATGAACCAACCACGGCCTTGGATGTGACTATTCAAGCCCAGATCACCGAGTTGGTTAAACGTCTGCGCGATGAACTGGGGATGGCTGTCATCTGGATTACCCATGACCTGGGTGTAATTGCCGGGCTAGCCCGCCGGGTAACCGTAATGTATGGCGGATATATGATCGAGGAAGCTCTCGTCAAAGATATCTATGCAAATCCGCAGCATCCATATACGATCGGTCTGCTGGGCAGTTTACCCCGGTTGGATAGCCAGACCCATCAACGCTTGTTTTCGATCGAGGGTGCGCCCCCGGTATTGTTTGAGAAACCAAATTATTGTCCATTTGCCCCGCGTTGTAAGTGGGTCATGGATCATTGTTGGAAAGAGAACCCGGTCCTGCAGGAAGTTGGGAGCGACCATCGCGCAGCTTGCTGGGTTGATACTAAAACCGGGAAGGCGCGCTAATGGCTACCACCACTCACAATGATGTCCTTTTGCATGTGGATGATCTTTTCATGCATTTTCCGATCTACCGTGGCGTGATTCGCCGGCAGGTGGGAGCAGTCCATGCGGTGGATGGGGTTTCATTTGATATCAAGCGCGGCGAGACCCTGGGTTTGGTAGGTGAGTCCGGGTGTGGTAAATCGACCACCGGGCGGACGATCCTCCAACTCTACAAGCCAACCTCCGGACATGTATATTACGATGGAACCGACCTGACCAAATTGAAACGCGAAGAGATGCGCTACATGCGGCGTGAAATGCAGATGATCTTTCAGGATCCATATGCAAGCTTGAATCCGCGCATGACCGTCGGAGATATCATTGCCGAACCGCTGGTTGTGCACAGTGTTGGCACCGGCAAGGAGATCCAGCAAAGCGTCGAACATCTTTTGGACGTGGTCAAGTTGAACCCGGCCTTTGCCAGCCGCTATCCACATGAATTTTCAGGCGGACAGCGCCAGCGCATTGGTGTGGCGCGCGCACTCGCCTTGCAGCCTTCCTTGATCATCTGTGATGAACCCATCTCGGCGTTGGATGTGTCAATCCAGGCGCAGGTGGTCAATCTGCTCGAGGACCTGCAAAAAGAGTTTCATTTAACCTACCTGTTCATTGCCCATGATCTGTCGATGGTGCGCCACATTAGCGACCGCGTCGCGGTAATGTATCTCGGTATCATCGTTGAGATAGCCGACCGGGCGGATCTGTACAGTAACCCGCTCCATCCTTATACCCAGGCACTTCTATCCGCAGTGCCGATTCCTGACCCCATTGCAGATTCCAAACGCCAGCGCCGGGTACTGGAAGGTGATGTGCCTTCGCCAGTGAACCCGCCCTCCGGCTGCCGCTTCCGCACACGCTGCTGGTTGGCTGAAAAGATCTGTGAGGAACAGCGTCCTGAATTTCGGGAAATTACACGTGATCATTATGTTGCATGTCATATGGTGAAAGGATAGATCTTATCTGGAAGGAGGTGGTTGCCTGAAAGAATAATGCTGTGTCGTATTTATTTTGAACCATATCCAATCTAGTCAGTTAGAGGAGAGAAGATTATGCGTAAGTTAATTGTTGTTGCAAGTCTTGTGATGGTCGCAAGCATGCTACTTGCTGCTTGCGGTCCCACAGCCACCCCAGCGACCACGGTACCGCCCACCCAGGCTGGTGCCCCGGCTACTGAGGCTCCCACGGCTGAACCGACCGCAGCGCCAGTATCCAATCCCTACATTGGTTCTGGCAAAGTGGATGGCAATGGCGTTCCGCCCGAGTTCTTCAATGATCCTCATGTCCGCAAGGGCTTCGCCTATGCCTTCGACTGGACGACCTACATTACCGACGTGTTCGCTGGTGAAGCCATCCAGCCGCTCGAGCTCGCTCTGCCCGGCATGCCTGGTTTTGATCCCGCTGCGCCGCACTACACCTATGACCTGGCAAAATCTGCCGAAGAGTTCAAGGCTTCCACCCTTACATCTGCAGATGGCAAGTCCCTCTGGGATGTAGGTTTCCGCGTTCAAATGCTTTACAACCAGGGCAACACTTCCCGCCAGATCATCGCCGAAGTCATGGCGTCCAATTTGGCCAAGGTGAATCCCTTGTTCCAGGTCGAAGTCCTTGGTCTGCCATGGCCTGCCTACTTGGCCGCCCAGCGCGCTGGACAGATCCCGATCATGACCGCTGGTTGGTTGGAAGACATTCACGACCCGCATAACTGGTACCAGCCTTATACGCTGGGCGCCTACGGTGGACGGTCGAACCTGCCCGCCGACCTCAAGGCTCAGTTCAAGGTCATCTTGGACAAAGGCGTTGCTCTGACCGACCCGGCTGCACGCACCGAGGTCTATAAGGGCTTTAACCAACTGTACTATGACCAGGCCGTCGGTGTTCCGCTGGTGCTGGCCACCTCCCATGGTTTCGAGAATACCTGGGTCCAGGGTCGCATTTTGAACCCGATCTACCCCGGTCTCTACTTCTACCCGATGTCCAAGGCTGCCGGTGCCAAGAATCCGACCACCTTCACCTATGCAACCATTGGTGACATGGACACTCTGGATCCGGCTCTGGCCTATGATACTGCCAGCGGTGAGACCATCCAGAATATTTACCAAACCCTGGTGTTCTACGATGGCGAAGCCACCGACAAGTTCGTTCCGATGCTTGCCGATGCGATGCCGACCATTTCCGCAGATGGTCTGACCTATACCTTCCACATCCGCGCCAATGTGAAATTCCACAATGGTGACGTTATGACTCCGTCCGATGTGGCCTATTCGTTCCAGCGCGGCCTGCTCCAGGGCGGTGGTGTTTCACCGCAATGGCTGCTCTCCGAGCCGTTCTTTGGTGTAGGCAACCAGGATGTCACAGCCCTGATCGATCCCGCCCTCGCGGACGATCAAGCCAACCTTGCCAAGGTTGATCCCGCCAAGCTGGTCGAAGTCTGCCAGAAGGTAAAGGGTATGATTGCTGCCGACGATGCCGCTGGCACCGTCACCATGACCCTTGCACAGCCTTGGGGCCCGTTCCTGGCCACCATCGCCCAGACCTGGGGCTCTGTCCTCGACCAGAAGTGGGTTGCTGCGAATAAGGGCTGGGATGGCACCTGCGAAACCTGGCAGAACTTCTATGGAATGCAGTCTGCCGATGATCCCATCAGTGGTATCACCAATGGTACCGGCGCTTACATGCTGGACCACTGGACCAAGGGCACCGAGATCGTTATGACCAAGAACCCCAGTTACTGGGGAACTGCTCCTGCCCTGGATCGCGCCGTCATCCAGATCATCCCCGAATGGGGCACCCGCTTCGCCGAACTGCAAGCTGGTGACGCTGATATCGTCGACGTACCGGTGGAGAATCGTTCCCAGGTGGACGCCATGGTAAAGGAATTCCAGGTTTACGATGCTTCAACCAATACCTATGGTCCACTCCAGCAACTCTGCTCGATCGATTCAACCCAGACAGGCCCTGCCAAGTACATCGCCTGCAAACCCGGTGAGACCGCACCCACGGGCAAGACCATGCGCTTACGCATTGGCCGCCCAGGCATCACCATGGATGTAATGCTGTTCAACTGGGCTATTCATTAATTAGCTCGGGTCGTTGTTACGATGTGCGGGGGCCTGTACACTGGGCCCCCGCACCTTCCTGGCGGTTTTGTCCTGCGGAGTGAAAAGAATGACAATCCTGTTCACTCCGCACGACAAAACTTAAGAGGTAATCAGATGCTGACTTACATTATTCGCCGCCTATTGCTCGTCCCGCTGCTTCTCTTCGGGGTGACAGTACTGATATTTGCGATGTTGCAGTTCCTGAGCCCGGTCGAACGATCGGCGCTGTATATTCGCGACACCCCAAAGAACGATGCACAGATGAATGCGATCATCAAGAATTATGGACTCGATAAGCCGCTCTATGTTCAATACTGGGTCTGGCTTGTCGGTCGGGTAGATCCAAATACGCACGTGAGGAAGGGCGGGATCATCTTCGGCGATTTTGGTTACTCACGTACCGCTTCCCAACCTGTGCTCGATTTGATCAAAACTCGCTTCCCTAATACACTGGACCTGACCATTTGGGCGGTTGCCCCCGTGCTTCTGGTGGGAATTTGGCTCGGGGTCCAGGCAGCTGTCCATCAGAACGGTTTCGTGGACCAGGCCGCCAGGGTATTCAGTATCGTGGGTACATCCTTTCCAACCTTTGTTTTCGGTTTGTTGATGTTAATGCTTTTCTATGTGTCGTTCAGGTGGTTCTTGCCTGGACGGGTCTCGGATTGGGCCAGCGCAATAGTCTTCTCCGATAGTTTTCATCACTTTACCCGCCTGCTGACATTTGATGCCCTGCTGAATGGCCGCTTCGACATCTTTTGGGATGCGATGCGCCACATGTTGATGCCCATCCTGACTCTCTCATATATCAGCTGGGCGACCTTCGTGCGTGTGACCCGTTCATCCATGCTCGAGACCCTGAGAATGGAATACGTGACGACCGCCCACCGCGAAAGGTGTGCGTGAGCGTGATGTCATAAGCAAGCATGCCCAGCCAAACGCCATGATCCCGGTGGTGACCCTGGCAGGCTTCCAGGTTATCGGTCTGCTCGGAGGCGTCGTCATCACGGAAACAGTGTTCAATTATCCCGGTATCGGCCAGGCGGCAGCCGCTGCTGCACAGAACCTGGATGTGATCACTGTCCTGGGCTTTGCACTCTTTAATGGATTGATACTGATCTGTTCCAATTTAGTTGTAGATATTTTGTATGCGGTCGTTGATCCACGCGTCCGCCTCTCGTAGGGAGATCTATCATGACTGAAACTGTTCTTACGGGTACACCCACCCCCATCCTCGAGACCATTCCATTAAAGAAAATTGGCAGGCTCGAACGCTTCCTTGGCCCTGAAAACTACCGCATCCTTCGAGGCCTGGTTAAGACGCCAGCTTCGATTTTCGGCTTCATCATGATCGGCATTTTTATCGTAATTGCGTTGGCAGCCCCAATCATTGCGCCGCCGGCTGGACCCGACCCCTACAAGATCCCTCGCGACGGCTACAGCGCCCAACCCAAACCGATGATGTCAAAATGGTCGGAAATGAACATGCCGCCTTTGCCCTTCTGGTGGAAACCCATCATGAAGACGGACCAGTGGGTTCATATCTTGGGGACTTCCCAGGGACAATATGATATTTTCTACGGCATCATCTGGGGCACACGCACGGCCTTTCGTACCGGTTTTATTGTGGTTGTCGCCACTTTCTTGATCGGCGTCATCGTTGGATCGGTCTCTGCTTATTATGGCGGGGGGGTCGACAACGTCATCATGCGTATTGTGGATGTCTTCCTTACCTTGCCATTCATCCTGGCAGCCCTCATTATGGCAGCTGTTTTGACACCCAAGATCGGAAAAAGTCTAATACCAGCAATCATCGCGCTTATCACCTTTGGATGGATGGGATACGCGCGCGTGATCCGCGGTGATATCCTTTCCATAAAGGAACGGGATTACGTCATGGCTGCCCGTGTCATTGGAGCCAAGGATGGTCGTATCCTGTTCCGGCATATCTTACCGAACGCGATCTTCCCAACCATGGTTTTAGCTTCGCTTGCGATCGGTGACGTGGTTCTGAGTTTTGCAGCCCTTAGTTTTCTAGGTATCGGAACTTCCATCGGTTACGCGGACTGGGGTCAGGTGTTAAGTTTCGCCCGCAACTGGATCGGCAGCCTGAATACCTACTGGTATATTGTCGTTTGGCCCGGTCTAACCCTTGTGCTCTTTGTAATGGGTTGGAACCTGGTGGGCGATGCCTTGCGCGATGTGCTCGATCCCCGCATGCGTGGGAAGACTTAATTGGCGTAGAGATATATTCTGTCGGATATTGGCTCTGCATACCCGTTTTCATGACCATTTGTATTGGCGGTGAAAACGGGTATTTTGAATATAATAAAGACATGTTATTATCATGATCAGTACTCCTCATTATCAAAGCAAACTCTATCATGGGAGAACGTAGGTGATAGCCAAAACTCAACCCTTGCTCGAAGTGAAAAACCTTAAAACTTACTTCTACACCGAAGATGGTGTGGTGAAGGCAGTGGATGGTGTCGATTTTGTCGTTTATCCTGGCGAAGTACTGGGCTTGGTGGGTGAGTCGGGCTGCGGGAAAAGTGTCACTTCATTATCGATCATGAGGCTTATCAGCCTGCCGGGAAAGGTTCTCGAAGGTGAAATTGTATTTGACGGGCAGAATTTGCTCAACTTGACCGAAACCGAGATGACCCACATGCGGGGCAATCGCATCTCGATGATTTTCCAGCAACCGCAATCCGCCCTCAACCCGGTTTTTAAAGTGGGTGACCAGATCGCAGAAGTACTTAATATCCACCAGGACCTTGGCAGGGAATCAGGCTTGGAAGCGCGCCATCGAGCTGCTGACCATGGTCGGAATCCCTGAACCTGAAAAACGGGCCGATGCCTTTCCGCATGAACTATCCGGCGGCATGGCTCAACGAGTCATGATTGCCATGGCTCTGGCTTGCGTCCCGGAGTTGTTGATCGCAGATGAGCCGACTACTGCCCTGGATGTGACCATTCAAGCTCAGATCCTTGACTTGATGCGTGACCTCCGCGCAAAAGTGGGCGCATCGGTCATCCTGATCACCCACGACCTGGGAGTGATCGCTGAAATGGCTGAGCGCGTCGCAGTCATGTACGCTGGTCGTATCGTGGAACAGGCTGATGTAAAGAACTTGTTTGCCAATCCGCGCCATCCATATACCCAGGGATTAATGGGATCCATTCCGATTCTCGGCAGGGTAAAGGATCGCCTGGAGGTGATTCCGGGCATCGTACCAAACCTGGTTGATTTACCGGCTGGCTGCCGCTTCGCCCCCCGCTGTAAAGCGCGCCTTGATTACAAATTACAGATTTGCACAGAAGTTGAACCAGATCTGATCCCGAACTCTTCCGAGCACCTGGTCCGCTGCTGGCTATATCAGGACCGGGAAGGACATACCGCTCCACTCAAGTAAGTGTCAGAGTTTACAATACCATTTGGAGTAAATCTTCATGGCGATTTCGTCAAAGAACGAAAGTGATCCGAATAAGGAATTAGTGGTTGTAAAAGACCTGGTGAAATACTTCCCTGTTCGCTCAGGGTTGTTGCAACGCGTAGTTGCCTGGGTGCAGGCTGTTGATAAAGTCAGTTTCACCATCCGGCAGGGAGAAACTTTGGGAATGGTGGGTGAGTCTGGTTGTGGAAAGACCACAGTTGGACGCAGTATGCTGCGTCTGATCGAGCCCACTTCCGGGTCGGTGTTTTTTGAGGGGACGGATGTGTTGAGCCTGAAGGGCAAGGCGCTCAAAGCCATGCGCCGCAACATGCAGATCATCTTCCAGGACCCATATGCCTCTCTTGATCCACGCATGCCCATCGGTCAATCTGTTATGGAAGGGCTAAATGTTCACGGCATCGGCACCCGTAAAGAACGTGTCGATATCATGCTAGATACATTGAAAAAGGTGGGTTTGGAAGATTACCATGCCCGTCGATACCCGCATGAATTCTCCGGTGGACAACGTCAGCGCATCGGCATCGCCCGCGCCCTGGCGCTGCAGCCAAAGTTCATCATCTGTGATGAACCGGTATCTGCGCTGGATGTTTCCATTCAGTCACAGGTCTTGAACATCTTGAAAGACCTTCAAAAAGAGTTTGGACTAACCTACCTTTTCATTGCCCATAACCTCAGTGTTGTCGAGCATATTTCCGACCGCGTGGCAGTCATGTACCTCGGTAAGATGGTGGAATTGGCTGATCGTGATGAGCTTTATCGCGATCCAAAACACCCTTATACCCTCGCGTTGATGTCAGCTATCCCGGTTCCCGACCCATCGCTGAAACGGGAACGTGTTATATTAAAAGGTGATGTTCCCAGTCCGCTTCATCCACCGTCGGGTTGCCGATTCCACCCTCGCTGCCCGGTGGCGATTGAACGCTGCTCGCACGAGGAGCCGGAATTCAGGGAGATAAAACCCGATCATTGGGTCGCTTGTTGGGTCGCTAAATAGGATAATAAGAATAGCATGCCCCATTATCGGATCCTGATTGTTGAAGACCAGCGTGAAGTCGGTCGCTTGCTGCGTTCGGCTCTATTGACCCTTGAGCACGAACTCGTGGTGATTGAGTTGCCGTCCGCTGAAGAGGCTATCCTGGATAGTACTCGCAATAAAGTGGATTTGCTGGTATCCGATTATCGTCTCCCGGGGATGACCGGTGTGGATCTCTTGCACAAGGTCCGGAAAAATCACCCTGAGACAAAGGTCATCCTCATCACCGGTCAGACCGACCCAAGGATCCGGAAGGATGTTGCCGAATCCGGCGCAGACGCATTTTTTATCAAGCCCGTTCCGATCGCGGATTTTCTGGATGCCGTTGAACGCCACCTCGGGCTGGTCGATACGATCCTGCCCCCGGAACCGATCGAGGTCGATGATGAGGTGGTTCCCCAACCCAGTCTGCCGGACCTTTTGGCTGGCTTGCGTCAGGATCTTTCAGCGAATACCGTTATCCTTCTGAACGATACTGGTCGCATACTGGCTCGCGCTGGGGATTTCCCTAATAGTAAAGATGAGCTTTCCATAACATCTTCCCTGCTTACACTGCATAGTACCGGGAAGAAGGTTGCTGCAATGATCGGGCAGCAGGTGGTATCGAACTGGCATGTTTTTAATGGTGGTCAATACGATCTGATCTCTGCACCGGTCGGGACGAACCACGTGATGGCTATTATCGGGAAGAGCTTGGCCGGTGAAGGCCAGGCGGTAAAGACCATGGAATTATTTATTCTGGCTCGTAAAGATATCGAACAATTCATTGGTGAGTCTGTCACGGAAATTTCCTCCGTACCGGAAGAGCATGCTATCCCCGCGGAAGCGATTGAGCAGGGTGAGCGTGAAATGGAACCATTGTTTAAGGATGCGAAAAAGAAATTAAAGCCGGCGGAAGTAAAAGAGTTCTGGGATAATGCTGCTGATAATCAAAAAGCTCTTTCCAACCCGGATATGCTTTCATACGAACAGGCCAGGAAGTTAGGCCTGGCTCCAAAGGATAAATCCTAGCCACGCTGTCGGGGCTGTGATACAATTCGCGCCGCCTTGGGGCGTTGTGCAATGGCAGCACGTCAGCCTTTGGAGCTGATTATCTTGGTTCGAATCCAGGCGCCCCAGCTTGAACTACCCGCTGCAGGCGGGGCTTTTTTACAGAGATGGGCCTCGCGCCACCTGTTGGCGGTGCAGGCCTTTTTTATTAGGAGATTCCAATGGATATAACTGCTGTAGTCCTCGCCGCTGGTCAGGGTACCCGCATGAATTCGGTCCTGCCAAAGGTGATGCATCCGGTCTGTGGCGTTCCGATGATTACCCACGCACTGGATGCAGCCAAATCTGCCAGCACCAAAAAACCCGTGGTCGTCATCGGTCATGGCGCCGATGCCGTCCGTGATTATCTCGACGGGACAGCCAAATGTGTCACCCAGGATCCCCAGTTGGGTACGGGGCATGCGGTCCAGCAGGCAGAACAGCTTTTGAGCGGCAAAACGGACCTTGTACTGGTCACTTACGGTGATATGCCGCTCTTGCGTCCGGAAACCCTCAAATCACTGGTCGGAATGCAGAAGAAAAATCCTGGACCGATGAGCATGTTGACCGTCAATGCTGTAGATCCACGTGGCTTTGGGCGGGTGGTGCGCGGCACGGATGGCAGCGTCAAGGCGATTGTTGAGGAAGCGGCAGCAACGAAACGACAACTGTCCATTAATGAATTGAATGTTGGCGCGTACTGTTTTTCTTCGAACTGGTTGTGGGAGGCTCTGCGCCGGATAAAGGTCTCAAAAAAAGGTGAGTATTACCTCACGGATACGGTGGAGCTGGCAGTGAAAAGCGGTCTGGTAGTTGAGGCACTTGTCGGTGATGACCCGGTCGAAATGATCGGTATAAATACCCGCCAGCATCTCGCTGAAGCGGAAGAAGCAATGCGGTTTCGTATCAACCGTAAGCATATGCTCGCCGGAGTAACCATCATAAATCCCACAGCAACATATATCGAGCAAACAGTAAAGATCGGCCGCGATACGATCATTTGGCCGAACACTTTTCTGCGTGGAAATACCGTCATTGGTGAAGGCTGTATCATCGGTCCAAACACCATTGCAGATAATTCGGCTATCGGGGATTTCTGTGAGATTCTAGCCGCCGTCATGGAAGGAGCGCTGATCGAAGATAATGTAGGCATCGGGCCGTTTGCCCGCCTGAGAAAGGGTGCCCACTTGTGTAAGGGAGTCCACATGGGGAATTTTGGCGAAGTCAAAGATTCTACCCTTGGACCTGGCACGAAGATGGGGCATTTCTCTTACATCGGCAATGCCACCATCGCTGAAAATGTAAATATCGGCGCCGGAACAGTTACCTGCAACTATGATGGTGTCCATAAGAATCCGACCGAGATCGGTGAGGGTGCTTTCATCGGTTCTGATACCATGCTGGTGGCGCCGGTGAAGATTGGAGCCCGTGCGCGGACCGGTGCAGGTGCGGTGGTCACCAGGGACGTGGACCCTGATACGCTTGTGGTGGGCGTGCCTGCTCACCTAATCAAAAAATCGGAAACGAATAAAAGCCGGTAAGTACTTCTATTTACACCTGGGTCAACACGCAAAGGCAGGAATGCCAGAGTTATCTTTTGGGGATGAGGTAAATAATGATAAACATAACCGACGTTGAGCGCAAAGCCTTGATTGACTTGGCGAATGAAGCCCGCCGAAAGGCTTACGCGCCCTATTCTAATTATCCAGTAGGAGCGGCTCTCCGTACACGTTCCGGGCGGATCTACACCGGTTGCAATGTAGAGAATGCAGCTTATCCGACCGGCATGTGTGCCGAGCGGGTTGCCATATTCAAGGCTGTTTCGGAGGGTGAAAAAGAATTCGATATCATTGCCGTGGTCACGCCCAATGGCGGATCGCCGTGCGGAGGTTGCCGGCAGGTCATGGCTGAGTTTGGTCTCGATACTGTCATACTGATCGGGGATGATAAAGGTCGTGTTCTCAAGGAGACTACAGTTGCCGACCTTCTGCCGGAAGCGTTCACGCCCAAAGATTTAAAGATTTAGATCATTTCTAATGTAAAACCATACTTATCGTATTGATTTACTATTGATGACCGAACATCGATCCTTCCGGGTGGAAGCTGTTGTCATCCGTCACGCTGATTGGGGTGAAGCTGACCGCATGCTGACGCTCTATACCCGCGAGCGTGGGAAAGTTCGAGCCATCGCCAAAGGCGCCAGGCGTATCAAGTCGCGTAAAGCCGGGCATCTCGAACCATTCACGCGGGTCACATTACAATTGGCGAAAGGTCGGGGACCTCTTCATCATTACCCAGGCGGATACTCTGGAAGCATATATGCCGATCCATGAGAGCCTGGAAAAAACCGGTCAGGCAGCGTACTTATCCGAATTACTCGATCGCTTCTCATTCGAGGATGAATCGGAGAATTTTGAAGTCTTCCACTTATTGACCGATACCCTCGGCCGTATCGAGCGGGATGATGATCATTGGCTGGCGGTCCGTTATTTTGAAGTGCACCTGTTGGATTATTTGGGATACCGTCCTCATTTATTTGAGTGCGCGAATTGTGGGGAGAAGATTCAGGCCGTGGACCAGTTCTTCTCGCCGGCAGCCGGGGGTGTTCTGTGCCCGCGCTGTGGAGCGGGTAAGCCCGGTGTCTGGAAAGTTTCGGTCGGCGCCCTGAAGTATCTCCGTCATTTCCAGCGCAGTGATTATGAACGCGCAAAACGCGCTCATCCAGAACCGGAACTTCGGAACGAGGTTGAGGCGCTATTGCAGCGTTATCTTTCCTACCTGCTGGAACGTGCCCTGAATTCCCCTGAATTTATCAGGCAGATCAATCAATAACCGGTCTTACGGATTGGCTCAGAGCTGAATTCGCCTTTATCTCCTGTCGCTGCGCCCATCCGATCTGGGTCTTTCGTATGATGAATACAATGAGCGATCCAAGTTGACGCCACATAAGTTTCTGGAACCAGCTTATTCGCAGGCGATAGAAAAACTTTGCCCACCATGTGCGTCTCGCCAGAGCTTTGCCCATCTCTGATCGTAATATTGCTGTTTTATACCCCCGGAATGAATAGTCTTTTGAATAAAAAGCTTCCTTGATGGCTTGGGCTGCCAGTGCGCCGTAACCCAGTGCGATGCTGATCCCTTCACCAAAAAGGGCATCGCCTCCGGCCGCATCACCAACCAGTAGGATATGTTCGGTTGAAAAAACACTTCTTGGTTCGAACCAACGAAGGGGATGGCCTTCCAACTCGTAATCGTTCATTTCATAACCATGACGATGAAACTCATCAGCCAGGGCTTCCCGTAGTGAAATGTCCGGTTGCCGGGGGTAGACATTACTGTCGAAAATACCACGCACGCGCACCGGTTTTCCATTTTCAAGGGCGGGAAAATCCCAACTGTATCCCAGTATGCCTTTTGGAACGTACCGGAAATCGAAGTAAGAATCAGATTGGATGTGGAAGGATTCTTCCGGTCGGATTTCGGTGACGATTTCCAACAGGCGGGCGGTATGGGTATCTTCCCGCCCGGTTACCGCTCTGCGTACAACGCTTGTTGACCCGTCTGCACCGATTACCACCTTTGCGTTGAATGTCCCGCTTCCGGTTTCAACTCTCACATGCTCCGGGCCGTTGGTTACTCCTTTCACATTTACGCCTTCCCTGAGATCAAAGCCTTTTTTATGTGCTTCCTGGGCCAGCCATGCATCGAACTCATGCCGGCGGATAATGCGGAATGCGAAAGGTCTCTTTGGGTCGGGTCGCATCCTGAATCCTCTACCATCGAAATCGAACCGCGCCCAATCCACATCCACATGCGGGATTGTTGTGACGTCCAGGTTCAAATGATGCAAGATGACTTCCGCGTCCGGTAGTAATCCACCACCGCACAATTTTTTTCGGGGGTGGTGGGCTTTTTCCAATATCAGGGTCTTTGGGACCAGTTCAGGCGCGATTTGTGCCAGGTGCAAAGCCGTCGAAATTCCCGCCGGGCCGGAGCCGATGATGATGATGTCATACAAATGCATTTCAGGTTTCAACCCGCTGTCTGGCATGGCATCTATTTAACCACAATTATTCATGTATAACTATGAACACGGGCGTAAATTGAACTGGAGGATATACTTGCCGTGCCTGGCTTTCAGCTCGTCGCTTTACGACGCCGATCATCCTTTCTGGGGTTTTATTCAGCCTGCGGTATAATCCTTTTGTCATTCATTTTAATTTTCACAATCGGATGCACATGCCCGAAAAACATACTTTTCAATCTATCATCCTGACCTTACAAGAGTTTTGGGCTGCCCATGGCTGCCTTATCTGGCAGCCCTACTATACCCAGGTTGGTGCCGGGACGATGAACCCGGCTACTTTTCTCCGCGTTCTTGGTCCGGAACCGTGGAATGTTGCTTATGTGGAACCTTCCATCCGCCCGGACGATGGTCGTTACGGTGAGAACCCCAACCGTTTCCAGCAGCACTATCAATTCCAGGTGATCCTAAAACCGGATCCCGGTAACCCGGTTGAGCTTTATCTCAAGTCGCTTGAAGCTCTTGGCATCAATTCTCGCGCGCGCACGATATCCGCCTTGTGGAGGATAACTGGGAGCAGCCAGCCATTTCTGCCTGGGGTTTGGGCTGGGAGATTTGGCTGGATGGGCAGGAGATCACCCAGTTTACATACTTCCAACAGGTTGGTGGGCAAAGTCTTGACCCGGTGGCCGTTGAAATTACTTATGGCATGGACCGCATCTTGATCGCCCTAAATAATGCCGCTGCCATCTGGGATGAGCCCTGGAATGAAACCGTTCAATACGGCGAGGTGCGCAGGCGGGATGAGTATGAGCAGAGTAAATATTATTTTGAAGTAGCTGATGTGGATCGTCTTCGGAAAATATACGACCTTTACAAAAGCGAGGCCGAAGCTTGCCTGGCAGAAGGTCTGGTGATCCCCGCTCATGACTACGTATTGAAATGTTCGCATGCTTTCAATATTCTGGACGCACGCGGCGCCATCGGTGTCAGCGAACGGCAGGCGTTCTTCGGACAGATGCGAGATCTGGCTCGCCAGGTTGCCCAGGTTTATCTGGACCAGCGTAAAGAACTTGAATTTCCGCTGCTGAAGCCTTCGGGCACCAGTTCTACAGTGATAAAGGCCGGTCACAAGGCCGTTCCCATCGACCGTCCGGCTCCATTCTTGCTTGAGATCGGTGTGGAAGAACTTCCAGCCGGCGATTTGAACTCGAGTCTTGATCAACTGCGCGTTAACGTTCCGAAGTTTTTGGATGATCTTCACCTCGAGCACGGAGCCATAACCATATCAGGCACCCCCCGCCGCTTGGCAGTTTTCGTGGAATCAATTGCCCCACGGCAGCCTGATCGGGAAGATGTGATCAAGGGGCCTCCGGCTGAACGCGCTTTCGATCCCGAAGGCACCCCGACTCAGGCCGCGATTGGTTTCGCCCGGGGAAAGGGTGTGGATGTCAAGCATCTCGAGCTGCGCGAAATGGAAGGCGGCAGGTATGTAGTGGCAGTTGTAAAGCATAACGGGCGCCCCGTTACCGAGCTCCTGGTGGAATCTCTGCCAGCCTTGCTTGCAGGGATAAAATTTGATAAATCAATGAGATGGAATGCTAGCGGTGTTGCTTTTTCACGTCCGTTGCGCTGGTTGGTGGCACTTTTAGGCGATGAAGTTATTCCCTTCGAATACGCCGGACTAATTGCTGGTCGTGTCACACGTGGTCTCCGTCCATTTGGTTCCCCGGAGATTATCATTCCTTCGGCCGGCAAGTATTTCTCCACGATGAAAAGGAAAAGCATCATTCTGGATGTGGATGACCGTAAAGAAATCATCGAGAATGGAGTAGATAGCCTGGCTGCATCCGTCAAGGGCAAGGCGATCATGCCTCCGGAGTTGCTGGCAGAGGTCGCAAACCTGGTGGAGATGCCGACCCCCATGCTTGGAAGTTTTGATCCAAATTTCCTGTCACTACCACAGGATGTGCTGGTATCGGTGATGAAGAAGCACCAGCGCTATTTCCCGATCCAAAAGAATGGAAAATTATTGGCGAGTTTTGTGATTGTCCGTAATGGTGATGACCAACAGGTGGATCTGGTCCGTGAAGGTAACGAGCATGTGGTCAGGGCTCGATTTGCGGACGCGGATTTCTTCGTTCGTGAAGATTTGAAACATAATCTTGAAGATTTCCGCTCGCGTTTGGGAACCCTCGTCTTCCAAAAGAAACTGGGCTCCATGCTCGATAAGTCGGACCGCATAGAGAAATTGACCGGTGAACTGGTTCCAATTCTGGGCCTGACCGCCGATGAGGCGATTTACGCCCGCCGCGCTGCACATCTTTCAAAAGCCGATCTTGTTTCCAGGATGGTGGTGGAAATGACCTCATTGCAGGGTGTGATGGGTCGTGAATATGCCCTCCGCTCCGGGGAACATCAAGCCGTGGCAGACGCCATTGGTGAACAATATCAACCGGTCCCGGGCTCGAAACCCGGTATTGCATTGGCTTTGGCTGATCGCCTGGATTCTCTCGTGGGTTTGTTTTCAATTGGGATGGTACCCACTGGAACGAAGGACCCATTCGGCTTACGGCGGGCTGCCATCGGTATTGTCCAACCATTGATAGAGCATAAACTGCCGATTAATTTGCTCTCTGCCTTGCGAGCTGCCGCCGCGTTCCAAACCGTTCCAGTCAACGATGAGGTTCAAGGTCAGGTAATGGAGTTTCTTACCGGACGTTTGCGCGTCGTTCTCCTCGATAAGGGTTATAAACACGACATCGTGGATGCTGTCCTGGCGCTGCAAGCTGAGAACCCTGCCGGGGCATTGTCTGCAGTCATCGAACTCACGGGCTGGGTGGCACGCAAGGACTGGATTACGATCCTGCCTGCTTACGCCCGTTGTGTACGTATCACCCGTGATCAAAAGACCACGTTTACTGTGAACCCAGGTATTTTTACTGAAGATGCCGAGAGGAATTTACATTTGGCTTTGGAGATTGCTGAAAAGCAGCCGCACTCACCTGGAAAAGTGGACGATTTCCTGTCTTCCTTTATTCCACTCATCCCTTCGGTTAATGCCTTCTTTGATAAAGTTCTGGTCATGGCTGATGATAAAACCCTGCAGGAGAACCGATTGGGTTTATTGCAACGTATCGCCGCCTTGGCGGGTTCGACTGCCGATTTGAGCAAACTCGAAGGTTTTTAACTGACAACCGAACGTGCTCATTATCATCATATTTTTTTATCCCGGCTATAATTGGAACCAGAAGCCGTTATGCCCCTGCCATCCGCTGATGTCTTGCTTCGAATAGAAAGGCTCCTGGGTATTGGTAAGCAACAGGAAGCCCTTCCGCTGTTGGTTGAGTACTTAAGATCCAACCCGGCATCGGCGCGCGCCTGGTGGTTGATGAGTTTGTCGGTAACGGACACCAAGTATCAGGTTGACTGTCTTGAACGTGTGATCCAACTGGAACCGGATAATGAGCTGGCCCGGGAACGTCTGCTAATGCTGAAGAATGGCCCGTCAGCTCCAATTTCGGTTAATCCGTTCACCACCCTGGAGATGCCCGACGCGGATAAATTCCGGGCTGCCGAATCGGTCGCGCCAGCCCGGACTACAAAAGTTGATGATCAGCCAGCTCATGCGGCTGTTGAGAGTGCAGCTATCCTGCCTGCAGCGCCTGCCGAACAGGAAGAGCCGCCTATCGAGCCTCCGGTCGTACCGCCGGGAGTAACGGCGGTACGACCTAAAAAATCAAATTCGAAATGGTGGGTTTTATATAGCTTAGGGGCTATCCTGCTGCTTATCATAGCTGTATTTTTGTTCATCTATTTTCGCGGCCAGCAGCAGGATCGTCTCAGGATCCAGCGGGATTACGCCTTGCAGCAAACCCTCATCGTCGCTCAGACCCTGGCAGGTTTACCCACCTCGACGCCCCGCCCAACCTTGACAGCAACTCCCACCTCGACCCCCCGGCCAACCAAAACTACCACCCCCGCCCCAAGCATAACCCCAACATATCAGTACACATTAACGAGGACGCTGCGCCCGTCGGGTCTGGTGGGACCCATCATTGGTTTGTTTGCCCCGGAAATCAAACTAAATGACGTCGTCACCGGTCATCAAGTGACACTCAGCCAATTTGACGGGAAGCCTGTCCTGATATTTTTCTTTGCGACTTGGTGTCCACATTGCACTGACGAGATTTCTTCAATTCAAAGTATTTCCCAGGAATACAATAATTCCGGCTTGGTAGTCCTTGCGATCAGCTCCGCAGAAAATAGTACAGTGGTACGCGATTTCCAGAGTACTCATCAATTGACTTTTCCGGTCTTGCTTGACCCTGAGAATGTTGCTCTGGCTGCCTATCGTGTGAAACTGCTTCCAATTCACTTTTTTATTACCACCTCCGGCAGGATTTCGTACCTCGTCTCGGGAGAGATGACTTTGGACCAATTGAAGGCCCAGGTTGAAAAGCTCCTGATCGTCCCTCCCACCCCAACTCCGTAGAAAAACCGTTTCGATCGAGTGGAGTATTCCAAATCAGATGGGATGATCTGGATGATCATCAGGTTAGTTGTCCATTCTTTTCATCTTCCTGGCGTCGACGCTTGCGCCGCCTCCCAAGCTCGTCTATAATTCCTGTACTCCATGTCCCAAATAGAAGAAATTAAATCCCGCATCGATATTGTGGATTTGGTCGGGGAGACCGTAAAACTTCGGCGCGCCGGAAAGAATTATTCCGGTCTGTGTCCATTTCACAACGAAAAAACGCCTTCTTTCATCGTGTCACCGGATCGGCAGACCTGGCGCTGCTTCGGTCAGTGTGGCGAGGGTGGGGATATCTTTAAATTTGTGATGAAGAAGGAGGGCTGGGATTTTAAGGAAGCCTTGCGTTTCCTGGCAGATCGAGCCGGCGTCAAACTTGAAACCTACCGGGTGGAAAAACCAGAGGAGAAGGAAGCCCACGAACGCCTGCATGGACTGCTTGAAGATGCCCTTACCTACTATCGCTATTACCTTTCCACCCCTACTGGAAATTTCGCCCTTGACTATATCCGCGAAAAACGCCACCTCACCCCTTCGACCATTGAGACCTTCGGCCTTGGTTATGCACCACAGGGTTGGGATACAGCCCTCAAACATTTCAAGGAGAATGGTTTCACGGAGCCAGAAATGCTTGAGGCCGGTTTGGTTAGCCAGCGTGAGAACGGCAGTTTCATCGACCGTTTTCGAAATCGCTTGATGATCCCCATCCGTGACGAGAATGGGCGTATGACCGGCTTTGGCGCCCGCATCCTTGACCCGAATGATGTCCCCAAGTTCATGAATTCTCCCGAAACGCCTCTTTTCAGCAAAAGTCATTTGCTTTACGGTCTCGACCGGGCCCGTAAGCCCATTCGTGCGGCAGATCAGGCCGTGATCGTGGAAGGCTATCTGGACGTTATAGCCTTGCATCAGGCCGGCTTCGAAAATGTTGTCTCACCGATGGGCACATCATTGACCGAAGAGCAGTTGAGACTGCTCAAGAAATTTACCCGTCGAATGGTGTTGGCTCTCGACCCGGATGCTGCCGGGCAAAAAGCCGTCCTGCGCGGGTTGGATGCCGCCCGCCAGACCCTCGACCGGTCGGATGAAATGGGTTTCGATGCCCGCGGCCTGCTCCACCATGAAGCCCGTCTCCAGGCGGATTTGCGGGTTGCCAGCATGCCGGACAACCTGGATCCGGATGAGATCGTCCAGCGCGACCCGCAGCAGTGGAAGCAGCTCATCGAGCAGGCACAACCCATCGTCGTCCATGTAATGGGTGCGTTGTCATATGGCCGCGATCTGGACGATGCCAAGGTTAAATCCGAGATCGTCGCACAGGTATTACCTTTGATTGAGGACATTCCCAACCCGGTCGAACGGGATACCTACCGGCAGCGGCTGGCACGTTTCCTCAAAGTGGATGAACGCTCGATCAGCGGCACCCAGGCCCGTGGACCTGTCGCCCGGAGGCCCAGGATTCATCCTGTTTCCTCGCAGAGCGGGTCGGAAATATCTCCTCCTGACATTAGTGCGGTAACCTCCGCCCCGTATAAAATGGAGGCTCACATTCTCGGTCTTCTTTTTCACCGCCCGGACCTGCTGTACCGGTTCGACCGTGTGCTGCAGGAGGCCAGCCTGGAACGCATGTCCACCGCTGATTTCGGGTATACTCCTCACCAGGAATTATTCAGTTTGGTGCGGATGTCCCTCGAACAGGACGTCGACGACCCCGATAGTTACTTGCGGATAAACTTGCCTGCCTCACTGGAGGGTCTGGCGGAGGAATTGAAAACATTGCCAGGCGAACTCGATCCGGTGGACGATCGTTTGCTGGAAGATCTTTTCCGCACCGTGAAAAAAATCCGGCGCTTGATAACATTGGAGAAAAACAATCAGGATAAATATATGCAGGAAGACGCTCAAAAATCAGGTGATAAAACCAGCGCCGATTATTACCGTGAACAGGTACAGCAAAACTCCGTGTTATTACGTGGGCTGGATCAGGCCAGGATCAAGCCGAACGGGCAACATAAAGAGGGGCAATGACTCGAGCAAGTAAACCGAAACCCGGTCCACAACGCCGTAAGGCTTCATCGAAACCAGCAAAGGCTAAATCCACTCCAAAGGCTTCCGGGTTCGTGAGACCCAAGCCTGTCGAATCGGATGAAGAACTCGACCAGGTTGTTGCGTCTGAGGAAGAACAGCCTGCGCCCGAAGAGTTGAATGGGCTGGGAGTTGAAGACCCGCTCGAACTGGACCGCGCCGAGTTGGTCGCAGAACTTTCCGAGGATCCGGTCAGGTTGTACCTGCGCGAGATCGGCGCAGTCAAATTGCTGGATGCTTCACTGGAATTCCGCCTGGCGACCATTATCGAAGGTCGTCGTGTCATTCTGTTGACCATGCGCCGGCGCAGGATGGGAAAACATACCCCGGCCTTGCCCGTTACGGTCGCGTACCATAACTTATTGCGTGACCTGGCTATTGCCTGGTCACGGTTTGGCGAGGATTCAGCCCTGTTTGGCGCGGTTGTACCCGATCCGGCATTGTTGCTGGAGGAGGCGCAAGGTCTTCACAAAGGTTGGGAGCACAATACTACGCCGTCTTACCTGCACTCGTACATGGAACAAAAAGCGTGGGGGCAGGACACACGTTGGGACAGTCTGGTGGGTCATGCGTACAATGTCTATGTAATTTTCTACATTTTGCCGGAGGCTTTTGCGGCCTGGTTATTGAACCACTTGAAAACCCATCATGGTTTTCCAACACAGCGGACCCAGTTCCACAACCTTCCAGCGGAATCCGAATTGAATGAAGAGGTCGAAACCATCCGCCTTCGTGCCGATGAGGCTAATGCTGCCATCATTCGCGCCAACCTACGCCTGGTGGTCAGTGTTGCCAAGCGTTACCTCGGGCGGGGTATTTCCTTCCTGGATTTGATCCAGGAAGGAAACCTGGGCTTGCTGCGGGCGGTCAATAAGTTCGATCCTCGCAGGGGCTTCAAGTTCAGTACCTACGCCACCTGGTGGATTCGCCAGTCCATAAACCGCTCGATTGCCGAGCAAGCCCGCACCATCCGCATCCCGGTGCATCTTTTCGAGTCTATCACCCGCATTTTACGGATCCAGCGTCAGCTTACACAACAGCTCGGACGCGACCCCACGAATAATGAGATCTCCCTTGAGTTTGGTTTTCTAAGTCCCCCGGACGTGCAGTTAATTTTACGGGCGCGGGCTGAGGAAAACCCGCTTCCCCCTGAAACCCAGCGACGCTGGGAAATGGCGACCGCCAAGGTGGATCGGATTCTTCGCTCCGCTGAGGAACCTGTTTCGCTCGAGGGTCCTGTCAGTGGAGATGAAGATTCCAGCCAATTGGGCGATTTTATTGAAGACGTGGATGCCCTCGAGCCTCTCGATGCCGCTTCTCGTGAGATGCTGCGCGAAACGGTTCAGGGTGCCCTGTCAGCCCTTTCAGAACGCGAGCGCCAGGTTTTGGAATTACGTTTCGGGCTGGTGGATGGCAAGGATCATACCCTCGAAGAAGTCAGCCGGTACTTTAATGTGACCCGCGAGCGCATCCGCCAGATCGAAGCCAAGGCGCTGCGGAAATTGCGTCATCCCACCCGAAGCCGGCACTTAAGGGACTATCTTGGATAGAGATTTCAAAACGGCGTTTTTACGCCGTTTTGTTATGCAACGAAATCCATTTTCCTGGGTTATTCACTTTGGTCCACGAAACACTTTGTGAAATATTACACATACTCGATGCAGAAGAAAGAATATGATATACTTTCCAGCCGGTATGACGTAAACCAAACCTGAGGAGAACTTATGCTTCTGGAATACGCTGCCATTGCCGCGTTCATCCTTGTTACTACCCTGATCGGCTTTATTGCCATCGGGTTGGGTACTATTTTCGGTCCCAAACATTCCACTTCTAAAAAATCGATGCCTTATGAATCTGGCATGGATCCCATCGGTCCCGGCACACGCCGCATGCCGGTACGCTTCTATCTAATAGCTGTCCTTTTCATCCTCTTCGATATTGAAACGGTTTTCTTCCTGCCCTGGGCGCTCGTCTTTCGCCAACTGGGTCTTTTTGGATTAATTGAGATGTTCCTTTTCATTGCAGTTTTATTGGTAGGCTACTTTTACGCATGGAAGAAAGGAGCACTCGAATGGGAGTAGAGCAAAAACTTGGCAACTTGGGAGTCGCCACCACCACGCTGGAACAGGCGGTCGCCTGGAGTCGCACCAACGCCATGTGGCCGATGCTTTTTGGTCTCGCCTGTTGTGCAATTGAAATGATGTCCGCCCAGGCTGCCCATTATGATATGTCACGCTTTGGCATGGAATTGATGCGCCCCAGCCCGCGCCAGTCAGACCTGATGATCGTCGCCGGTCGCGTTACCCGCAAGATGGCTCCTGTCCTTCGTCGTTTGTATGACCAGATGCCCGAGCCCAAATGGGTTATTGCAATGGGTGATTGTGCTTCCTGCGGTGGCGTTTTCAATAATTATGCCGTCGTACAAGGTGTGGATGAAGTGGTGCCGGTCGATATCTACGTGGCGGGTTGCCCGCCGCGGCCCGAGGCTCTCATCCATGGTGTGCTGACCCTTTATGAAAAAGTTAAGGCAATGAAATTCGCCGAGGAAAAGAAATAAGCTTCTATTCCTTTTTTTCCTTCACCATGTCTGGGGTGGTTGTCGCGTGTGAAGGAAATGTTCGCGAAGAATGGTGAAGGTACTGATGGACGACAAATTGCAACCAATCGTTGAGAAATTGGCAAAGAACTTCGATGGCATCGCTACGGAGTATCGTGGCGACGTCAGCCTTGAGATCTCCTCGCAGAAGATCGTCGATGCCTGCCGGCAGGTCGAAGCTCAGGGTTTTGAGTTGCTTTCGGCCATGACTGCAGTCGACTACTGGCCGCAGACCGATCCCCGTTTCCATGTCGTTTACGAGTTCACTTCGGTTTCGAAGAACCTTGTCTTGACCTTGCGGGTGCCCGTGCCTGGAGTAAATCCGTCGCTGCCAACGATATCCCATATTTATCGGAATGCCAATTGGCGCGAGCGCGAAATTTGGGACATGTTCGGGATCAAGTTTGCCGATCATCCCGACCTGCGCCGCATCCTGATGCCTGCTGACTGGGAAGGTCATCCGTTGCGCAAGGATTACCCGCTCGGCTACGAGGAACCGCAGTTCACTTTCAACTTTGATGAGATCGACCTGCGCAAACCATACGCCAAGGAATAGTGGCTATGCCTGATATCCAAGAAATTACCGTTGATGATCTGAAACATTTGGTTTCCGATAAGGCTGTTCAGGGTGAAAATGTCCTCCTGAACATGGGTCCGCAGCACCCTTCCACGCATGGTGTTCTGCGTCTTTTACTTGAGCTGGATGGCGAGCGGGTCGTCAATTGCATCCCCGATATTGGTTTCTTGCATACCGGTATCGAGAAGAACATGGAAGCCAAGACATACCAGAAGGCTGAAGTGATGACCGACCGGTTGGACTATCTGAATACGGTGGGTAACAACCTGGCATATACCCTGGCGGTTGAAAAGTTGGTCGATCTGGATGTGCCGGTGCGTGCCCAGGCCGTCCGGGTCATCCTGACCGAACTCCAACGAATTGCTTCACACCTGGTCTGGCTCGGCACCTCGGCTCTTGATTTGGCAGCCATGTCGATGTTCCTCTATTGTTTCCGGGAACGTGAAAATATTCTCGACATTTTCGAGCTCTGCTCCGGGCAGCGCATGATGACAACCTATATCCGCCCGGGCGGCTTGTGGCGGGACGTACCAGTCGAGTTCGAGGCTGCCGTCCGGAACATCCTCAAGACATTCCCAAAGCGGATCGATGAGTACGAGGCCCTTCTTACCCGTAACCCGCTCATGCTTGACCGGACTTATAGCATTGGCAGGCTGACCGGCGAAGAGTGCCTGAACCTTGGGGTCACCGGTCCGATGCTGCGCGCCAGTGGGATCAAATGGGATCTTCGTAAAGCTCGCCCGTATTCGGGCTATGAACAGTACGATTTTGAGGTCCCCACGCGCACAGAAGGTGACGTCTACGCCCGCTACCTGGTGCGGATCGAGGAGATGCGTCAGTCGCTCAAGATTGTCCGGCAGGCGCTCGATAAATTGCCCATCGGACCAGTACGTTCCAACAATTACAAGTTCGTTCCGCCGCCGCGCTCCGAGATCGGGGTCAGCATGGAAGCGCTCATCCACCACTTCAAGTTGTGGACGGAGGGCTATAACGCTCCGCGGGGAGCGGTTTATACTGCGGTCGAATCGCCTCGCGGTGAGTTAGGTGTGTATCTCGAAAGTGATGGTGGTCCAAAACCGTATCGCGTCCATTGGCGCACCCCCTCATTTGATAACCTGCAGTCTCTGCCGCTGATGGCCAAGGGTGTCCTGGTGGCGGACCTGGTCGCAATTATTGGCTCAGTAGATATTGTTCTGGGAGATGTGGATCGATGAGTTTGGCTGACAAATATCCACAGGAAGTAAAAAAGATCCTGGCGAAATACCCGCCGGAGCAGAAACGTTCGGCGGTCATGCCGCTCCTGTACCTGGCCCAGCGCGAAGGTGGCTTTATTACCAAGGCAGCCCTGGAAGACATTGCTCAAATGCTCGATATCTCTTCCACCAACGTGGCAGAGATCGTTGGATTTTACACTCTCTACCACGACTCGAAGGATGGTAAATATCGCCTGCAGGTTTGTACCGACTTGCCGTGTGCCTTGCGTGGTGCTGACCGGTTCCTCGAGCAGTTGTGTGGGAATCTGGGTATTCAAGTCGGACAGACCACTGCCGATGGGGTGATCACGCTCGAAGCGGTGACTTGCCTGGCTGGCTGCGACCGTGCCCCTTTACTCCAGGTCCAATCTCCTGATGGGCTGGAATACCATGAGAATATGTCCGTGGACAAGACAATGGAATTGATCGAAGCTCTTCGCAATTCGGGCAGGGAGGTGAAGTCATGAGCCTCCTTCTGCTCCGTCATCGTGAGATTCCCGGTATCGACCGGCTGGATATATATCAAAAGAACAGCGGCATTCAGGCTTTCAAAAAAGCAGTCACCAAAATGAAACCGCAGGAAGTCACCGATATGGTCAAAGCCTCCGGCTTGCGCGGCCGCGGTGGCGCCGGTTTCCCGACCGGTGTCAAGTGGGGCTTTATTCCTGATAACATCTGGCCTCACTATGTCGTCGCCAATGCCGACGAGTCCGAACCCGGCACCTTTAAGGATCGCGAGCTCATGGAATCCAATCCCTTCCAATTCCTGGAAGGGGTGGCGCTTGCCTCCTACGCCACCGGGGCAAACACAGCCTACATTTATTTACGCGGTGAGTTCTGGCAGATCGCAGATATTCTCGATGCCAGGATCGCCGATATGGAAAAAGCCGGTTTCCTCGGTGATAAGCTCTTCGGCACGGACTATTCCTTGCGCATCTTTACTCATCTCGGCGCGGGAGCATACATCTGCGGCGAGGAGACCGCCCTGCTGGAATCGATCGAAGGCAAGCGTGGCATGCCGCGCATCCGCCCGCCCTTCCCGGCGGTCTATGGACTGTATGGTAAGCCCACCGTCGTCAATAATGTCGAGACGCTTGCCAATGTTCCTTTGATCGTTGATAAGGGCGCCGATTGGTACAAATCATTTGGCACAGCCGATAGCAGCCGGAGTAAAGATCTTCTCGCTCTCCGGTCATATCAATAAACCGGGTAATTATGAATTGCCCTTCGGCACAACCTACCGTGATCTTATTTTCAATTACGGCGGTGGCATCACGGATGGTCGTCCGATTAAAGCCATCATGTCTGCCGGCGCTTCCTCTGCCATGATCGTGGCAGACGACAAAGCACTGGACACTCCGATGGATTATGCCTCCGTCCGCTCCCTTGGTGCGGACCTCGGCTCGGCTTCCGTGATCGTGATCAACGATAGCGTCAATCTGGAGTGGGTCATCAACAAGACCATCCATTTCTTTAAACATGAATCCTGCGGTAAATGCACTCCCTGCCGCGAAGGATGTTATTGGATGATGAACGTGATCGAACGCATCGAGCGAGGGGAACAGGTCGAGCAGAATACACAACTCCTGAACAGTGTGGCGAAGGAGATGCAGAATAAATGTCTGTGTCCGTTGGGTGAATTCGCCACCATGGCGGTCACAACCGCAATAGAACGCTTCCCCGCTGATTTCCAACCTTCGACCGTCGGAGGCAGTCATGGCTAAAATGGTATCCCTGACCATTGACGGTCGCCCGGTCTCTGTACCGCAAGGTACCCTTATCGTAAACGCCGCCAAGGGTATTGGTATCGATATCCCGGTCTTTTGCTATCATCCAAAAATGGAGCCGGTTGGCATGTGCCGGCAGTGCATGGTCGAGGTGGGACGCCCGGTTATCGATCGCGCCTCCGGTCAGGTTGTCATGGAGGGCGATAAACCCAGGATTGGCTTCGGTCCAAAGCTGGAAACTGCCTGCACCACACCTGTCGCTGATGGTATGGTTGTGCTCAGCCAGTCTGAGAAAGCCAGGACCTCCCAGAAGGAGATCCTGGAATTCCTGCTCACCTCACACCCCCTGGATTGCCCGGTCTGTGACAAGGGCGGCGAATGCCCGCTCCAGAATCTGACCATGGCACATGCTTCCCCTCAGAGTCGTTACATCTTTGATGAGAAACATCATGCCGAAAAGCATCTGCCCCTCGGTGATCTGATCTGGTTGGACCGTGAGCGCTGCATTCAATGCGCTCGTTGCATCCGTTTCCAGGACGAGATTGCCGGTGAGCCTGTTCTGGCTTTTTACCAGCGCGGACGTAACACCGATATCATTACCAATTCTGAACCCGGATTCGACTCGGTCTTTTCCGGTAACACCACCGACATCTGTCCGGTTGGCGCGCTGACCACTTCAGATTTCCGCTTTGGCGCCCGACCCTGGGAGATGAAAGCTGCCGCCTCCATTTGCTCGCACTGCCCGGTCGGATGCAATATCACTTTCAATACTCGTCGCGAAGCCAGTTCAGGTGGAAAAGTTGCCATCAAACGAGTCATGCCTCGCCAGAATGAAGCGGTTAACGAGATATGGATGTGTGACAAGGGTCGTTTTGCCTACCACTTCACGGAAAGCGCTGACCGGGTTGTTCAACCGCAGGTCAGGAAAAACGGCAAATTGGAACCGGTTTCATGGGAACAGGCTCTGAAAGAGACCGGTAAAAAGTTAAAAGGACAGGATGTGATCGTCCTGGCTGGCGGTCGTTTGAGTAATGAAGATTTATTCAATCTGAAACAGCTAGCCGATGGACTTGGCGGTCAAGCCTTGCTGAACACGCACATGGGCGGCGGTGAACAGACCGTTCGTTATGGCGTGGGGCAGGGGACAAATTTCTCCGATATGGGCAAGGGTACCACCATCCTGGTTGCCGCCTCCGATTTGTATAATGAGGCTCCGGTCTGGTACCTGCGTATCAAGCAGGCTGCCCGGCGCGGCGCTACTCTTATCGTGGTCAATCCACGTGAGACCCGCCTTGAAAAATATGCAGATCACGTCGTCCGTTATGTGTACGGCGATGAGGCGCTCACCGTTGGCGGCTTGCTCGCCTCCAAACCCGGCAAGCTGGTCGCGGATGCGATCACTTCTGCCGAGAATCTGGTTGTTCTGTACGGCAGCGAGGGCTTGGGATTGGAAGGTTCATCCGCCCTGGCATCTGCCTGTGCCAGCCTGTTGATGGAGACAAAACATATTGGCCGGGCAAATAACGGCCTGATCGGCGTCTGGCCGCATGCCAATGACCAGGCAGCCTGGGAACTCGGGTTTAAAACCAGCACCGGACTGGCGAAAATGTTTTCAGGCAAGGTGGTCTATATCGTTGCTGCCGACCCGGTCGGGGACGATCCCTCCTTGGCTGCTGCACTCAAAGAAGCTAAATCCATCATCGTCCAGGAACTCTTCCCAACACAGACAACTGAACTGGCGGACGTGGTCTTGCCGGCACAAACCTATACCGAACGGGATGGTTCATTTACATCGGGTGAACGTCGTGTCCAGCGCTTTTACCCTGCGCTCCCGCCGCGCACCGGTTGTAAACCTGATTTTGCCATTACCGCTCTCATCGCAGGAGAACTCGGTATCAAGCTCGAAGGTCTTTCGGCTGCACGGGTGACAGATAAGATCGCCGCATTCTCCGGTGCATTCAGCCGTGTTACATACTTGAGTCTGGCTGAAGTCAAAGAACAGTGGCCCATTGTCGGTCGAGGCGACTTGTATTACGGCGGAACGACCTACACCAATCTGCAGGGTCTGGGTGTCCAACTGGCACTCGCTCCTGATGGCGAGTTAGTCATACCGGATACGGGTGAAGCGCTACGTCCGGATGAGGATCAGTGGTTGGCTGTACCGGTGACTCATCTGTATGATCAAGGTGTTACCGTAATCACCTCTCCACTGTTGCAGACGCACATAATGGAGTCGAGTCGTCATACTTAACCCGGAAATGGCGAAAACTCTTATGGTCGGATCCGGGGATCAGGTTGACTTTAATGGGACCAGGCTTCACGTTCGCCTGGATGCGAATGTCCCGGCATCGGTGGTGCTGGTACCGCGCAGCCTGGGCGTTCCCATCCAAATGCCGGTCGTGGCGAAGTTGAAGAAAGTGTAAGGAAGGTCGCGGATGACTTTATTCCATGTATTGGAATGGCTGATAAAAGGGTTTGTCTGGGCTTTGGTGCTGCTTGGAGGATTTGCCTACCTGACGCTGTACGAGCGCAGGGCGTTAGCTCGCATTCAATCACGCATTGGCCCGAATCGGGCTGGTCCATTCGGTATCCTCCAGCCCATCGCCGATGCGGTCAAACTGATTTTCAAAGAGGAACTAACCCCTGCCAAGGCTGACAAGCTGATCTTCCTGCTCGCCCCGGTCATTACAGTAGTTCCTGCTGTGATTATCACCGCCGTCGTGCCCTGGGGTCCAAGTCTGGATATTTTTGGCTATCATCTGAATCTCTATATTGCCGATATAAACGTTGGGGTCCTCTATATCATGTCCATCGCCTCCATCGCGGTTTACGGCATCGTACTCGCCGGCTGGTCCTCCAATAATAAATACGCCATGATGGGCGGGCTGCGCTCTACCGCGCAAATGATCAGTTACGAGCTTGCACTGGGTCTCTCATTCGTCTCAGCCATCTTGCTGGCGGGATCGATGCGCATGATCGATATCGTTGACATGCAAAAACCCATCTGGTTTGTCCTGCTCCAGCCGGTCGGGACGGGTATCTTCCTGATCGCCACCCTGGCTGAGGTTAACCGTGCGCCATTCGATATGCCCGAGGCCGAGCAGGAACTGACCGCCGGATATCATACCGAATACTCGGGCATGAAGTTCGCCTTGCTCTTCATGGCTGAGTACACCAAGATGATCGCCATCAGCGCCATCGGGGCGACCCTTTTCTTTGGCGGCTATCTTGGACCTTTTGTCGATCGGTTCCCCTGGTTGGGACCGGTCTACATCTTCATCAAGATTATCATCCTGCTCTTCGGGATGATCTGGGTGCGGGCAACCTTTCCAGCGTATCCGCTATGACCGCCTCATGGCTTTTGGTTGGAAGGTGCTCCTACCGCTTTCGTTGGCGGTCGTCTTCATTACGGCGGTCGGGATAATCCTTTCCCAGCATTATGGAAATTCGTTGTTGATGGGCATCATCCCCATTGCTTCTTTATTGGTGGCTGGATTCGCGGTGGCGATGATCGACCGCGAGTTAAGGAGAAAAGATTATGCGCGTCGTTGAGCCGTTTGTCGAAATGGCGCGTGGTCTTTGGACGACGCTCCGTATGATGATTGACAAACCTGTAACGGTTCAATATCCGGAGCAGAAGAAACCGGTCAAACCGCGCTTCCGCGGTCGGCATGTCCTCAAGCGCTATGATAATGGTCTGGAAAAGTGCATTGGCTGTGCGTTGTGCGCGGCTGCCTGCCCGGCAGATGCGATATTTGTCGAGTCGGCTGAAAATACGGACGAGCATCGTTTCTCACCCGGAGATCGCTACGCCAGCACCTACGAAATCAACATGCTGCGTTGCATCTACTGTGGTTTTTGTGAGGATGCCTGTCCCACCGAAGCGATAGTCCTGGGTGACCAGTACGAGCTTTCATTTACCGACCGGCGCCAGGCGATTTACCCCAAGGAAATGTTGATCGAACCCGTACCTGCTACTGGACAGCCCACCCCGCAAAAGACGAGTCCCGGCGAGTTTACCCGTTCGGTGCCTGCTATGAAAGATCCCCAGGATTAAGGTATCTATGAATTTGACTCTCATCCTTTTTTTTGTCCTGGCCGCCGTTGCTTTCGCCTCGGCCGTTGGCCTTCTGGTCAGCCGCAACGCGGTTTATGCCGCACTGTTCCTCGTGTTGAACTTTGCCTCGGTTGCGGTCTTCTACTTGATTTTGGGCGCTCCGTTCATTGCCCTCGCCCAGGTGACGGTTTATGCCGGCGCCATCATGGTGCTCTTCCTCTTTGTCATCATGTTGCTTGGTGCGGAGAAATTGCCGCGCGGGAATGTACTGCCCTGGCAGCGGCCAGTCGCGATCGGACTTACAGTTGTACTCCTGGCAGAGGCGGGTCTGCTGCTCTTCCAGCGCCTCACCACGATTTCTACTCAACTCGCCAATCCGGATGCCGCTGTCAATACGACTGCCGCCCTTCAGTCCCTGGCTTTACTGTTATTCAACCAGTACTTGCTGCCCTTTGAGGTGACCTCCATCCTGCTGTTGGTAGCAATGGTGGGAGTCATTGTCCTTACGAAAAAAGAGAAGGGAGAACAGGCATAATGGCAGGATCGATACCTCTCTCTTATTACATTGCGCTGTCAGTGCTCCTGTTCACCCTGGGAACTCTGGGTGTCCTCATTCGCCGCAACCCGCTGATCATCTTTATGTCGGTCGAGTTGATGCTGAACGCGGCTAACCTCGCATTCCTGGCCTTTTCCCGTTTCTTCAATGTGCTCACAGGTCAGATCTTCGTTTTCTTTGTGATGACGGTGTCCGCTGCTGAGGTCGCGGTCGGCTTGGCTCTTATCGTTATCATCTTTCGCAGCAAACACAGCATTGATGTTGATCTCATGAACAGTCTGAAAGGATAATCCTCCAATGCCATCTTCCGGATTGTTCTCTCTTGTTCCCTTGATCGTTCTCCTGCCGGTGGTCGGGCTGCTGGTCAACCTGATATTCGGTGGGCGCATGAGCGAAAAGGCCATCGGCGTGGTCGCCAGCGTCGCCTCCGGGCTGGCTTTCGTCGTCGCCGCCATCCTTGGGTATGCACTTTGGTCCGGAACCGGCGATGCGGTCATTGTTCCGTTTGCCGACTGGATCCATATCGGCGATCTAAATGTGGCCTGGAATTTCCGGGTTGACACGCTCTCGGTGTTGATGATGCTGGTGGTGGCAGGCGTGGGCACGTTGATCCATATTTACGCCATCGGCTACATGCACGAAGATGTACGCTTCAAGAACGATCCCAGACGTTTCCGCCGCTTCTTCGTTTTCATGAACCTCTTTATCGCCATGATGATGATCCTGGTCAGCGGCGACAGTTACCTGATGCTGTTCGTCGGTTGGGAGGGCGTGGGTCTTTGCTCCTTCCTCTTGATCGGTTTTTGGTACGAGATGGACACGCTCGGGCGACCGTCATGGGCCAACTCCAATGCCGCCAAGAAAGCCATGATCGCAAACCGGATCGGTGACTTTGGCTTTCTCTTGGCAGCATTTACCATGTTCTGGTGGTTCAAGGATCTCTCATTCAATGGTGTCTTTACCCAGGCGGCACAGGTTGCCTCGCTCTCCCCGGGTGTCATCCTTTTCATCACACTTTTCCTGCTGATCGGTGTGGCGGGGAAATCGGCTCAATTACCCTTGTATGTCTGGCTGCCGGATGCCATGGCAGGTCCGACACCCGTCTCGGCGCTGATCCATGCTGCTACCATGGTTACTGCTGGTGTCTACCTGGTTGCACGTTCCGCACCGTTATACACCTTGGTGCCCCAGGCGCAGACCACGGTCGCGCTGGTGGGTGCTGTCACAGCCTTGTTTGCAGCGACCATTGCGGTGGGGCAGACAGACATCAAAAAGGTCCTGGCTTATTCCACGATCAGCCAGTTGGGTTTTATGGTGGCCGCGGTTGGCATGGGCGCCTTCGTTGCAGGTATGTTCCATCTGGTCACCCACGCATTCTTCAAGGCGCTCCTATTCCTTTCTGCCGGTTCGATCATCCTGGGTATGGAACGTGGTCACCATCACCTGGCGCATAATGGCTCACGATGGAGAACACGAAGCAGTTTTCGATCCCGGAGACATGCGCAATATGGGTGGACTGCGTAAACGAATGCCGGTCACCTTCTGGGTCTACCTGGTCGGCGCGTTGGCACTGGCGGGTATCGTCCCATTGGCCGGTTTCTGGTCCAAGGATGAGATCCTTGCCGAAGCCTTCCTGAAATACCCGGTCATCTTCTGGATGCTGCTTGTGGCGGCTTTCTTTACCGCCTTTTACATGGGTCGCCAGGTCTTAATGGTTTTCTTTGGAAAACCCCGCCACGAGGCTGCCGCCCATGCCGAAGAGAGCAAGCCGGTCATCACCGTTCCGTTGATGATCCTCGCCGGGCTTGCTGTCCTGGGTGGTCTCCTCAACCTGCCCGGTCTGAACGGTCTTACCCTATGGTTGGAACATACCATCGCCGGGGTTGAGGTCGGTGAGTTTAATTTTCTTGTCGCGGGTCTTTCCACGCTGCTGGCGCTCGTGGCGATCGGTCTCGCCTGGTTGCTCTATGGACGCCAACCAGTGGTCGCCGGGCAGACTGACCCTCTGAAAAAACTTATCGGTCCTGTTTTTACTGTCTTCGAACGCAAGTACTGGGTGGATGAGTTTTACTGGGCCGTTTTCATCAACCGTTTCGTTGATGTATCCCGTTTCTTGGCCGATGTGATCGATGGACGCTTCTGGCACGATTGGTTCCATGAAAAGGTCATTGCCGGCACCTACAACTGGATCTCCCGCGTGGTCCTTGACCTGCGAGTGGATCGTCAGTTCATCGATGCCATAGCCAACGGGCTGGGTGCGCTGACCAAACGCACATCGGCTGGCTTGCGCCGTTTGCAGAATGGTTTCGTGCGCAGTTATGCGCTGGCTGTGCTGGTTGGTGTGGTAATTATTCTTGGTTATTTGATCTTTAAGTAAAGAGGACGGAAGAATATGAATTTCTTGTCGAATCCCCTCATCCTGGTCACCTTTTTCCCGCTGGTAGGCGTGCTGGCCCTCCTGTTCGTCCCCGCGGATAAAAAGAATGCCCTGCGGTGGACTGCTCTCGCCGCATCGCTGGTGACCTTCGGCCTCTCCATCTGGATGTTGACCCGTTTCAATGCCTCCAACCCGGACCTGCAACTCGGTTTCAGCCTTGGCTGGATCCAGGTCGCTGGTTGGAATATTTCCTTCGCCATGGGCGTGGACGGTCTGAGCATTCTGCTGGTGCTGTTAACCGCCTTCCTGAGTCCCATCTCCATCTTGTCCACCTGGACGGCGGTCGAGGATCGCGTCAAGGACTTCATGATTTTCTTCCTGCTGCTCGAAGTCGGCATGACTGGCGTCTTCCTTGCTCAGGATTTATTCCTTTTCTACATCTTCTGGGAGTTCACCCTCGTACCGATGTATTTCCTCATTGGGATCTGGGGTGGGCCGCGCCGGATTTATGCTGCCATTAAATTTTTCCTGTACACGATGGCTGGCTCCATTTTGATGTTGCTGGCCATCCTCTGGCTCGGCATTTCCCAGGGCACCTTCTCCGTTCCGGACCTGATCGCCAAGGGTGGCATCCCCGCCGGTATCCAGATGTGGCTCTTCCTGGCATTTGCAGCCGCTTTCGCCATCAAGGTTCCAATGTGGCCTTTGCACTCCTGGCTTCCGGATGCCCATGTAGAAGCCCCCACGGCTGGTTCGGTCATCCTGGCGGGTGTTCTGCTAAAAATGGGTACCTATGGTTTCCTGCGTTTCAACCTGGCGCTTTTCCCGGACGCTGCAGTAAAGGCTGCTCCCTGGGTGGCGTTGCTTGCCGTTATCGGGATCATCTATGGTGCGGCAGTCTCGTACGCGCAGAAGGATATTAAAAAACTGGTTGCCTATTCATCCGTCAGCCACCTTGGTTTTGTCATGCTCGGTCTTTTTGCCTTGAATCCCCAGGGTATTCAGGGCGCTATTCTGCAGATGATCAATCACGGCTTGAGCACGGGAGCATTGTTCCTCCTGGTCGGCATGGTCTACGAGCAGACCCATACCCGCGAATTTAGTGTTTATGGTGGTTTATGGAAGCTCATGCCGGTCTACGGGGCGTTTATGCTGATCGTCTCACTCTCCTCGATGGGCTTGCCCGGCTTGAACGGCTTCGTAGGTGAGTTCACCATCCTGTTGGGTGCCTTCGGCTCCAAAGCCATTGGCTCGCCTTGGTTTGCGGGTGTCGCTGCGGTTGGTGTCATCTTATCCGCAGTTTATATCCTGTACATGTTCCAGAAAATATTCCTCGGCCCTGAAGGCACGATCGTCGAGGAGGTCAAGAAGCACGGGCATGCGCTGCGTGATTTGAACTGGCGCGAAATTGCTACGGTTGTTCCGCTGTTGGTGCTTATCTTTTGGATCGGCCTGTACCCCAAGCCGTTCTTCGCCTTGATGGCTCCTGCGGTGGATAAACTGGTTGCCATCTTTCAGACCGTTGCTCACTAAGGGTTTGATGACTCGCTTATTTCACCACCCGGAGCATTTATGAAGCCTTCTGATCTCTTCGTGATTTTACCAACCGTTATGCTCGTCGTCTGGGCCTGCTTGTTGCTGCTCGTAGATCTTTTTATCCCCAAAGTGCACAAGGGTTGGACGGCTCTCCTTGCCGCTGTCGGGCTTGCGATCACCCTGGGTGTCACCTTGGCGCAGGCCGGTCAGTCCACCACTGGCTTTAATGGCATGGTCACTCTGGATGGTTTCTCGTCCTTCCTGAACTGCCTTTTCCTTGCCAGCGGTTTGCTTGCTATCGCCATCGCCTATGGCTACCTTAAGCGCATGGATCTGGAGCGCGGCGAATTCTACACCCTGATGATTTTCAGTATCTGCGGCATGATGCTCATGGCCCAGGCTTCAGACCTTATCGTGGTCTTCCTGGCACTGGAGTTGCTTTCCATACCGCTTTATGTACTATCTGCCTTTGCCCGCCCTCATATCGAGTCCGAGGAGGCAGGTATCAAGTACTTCCTGCTGGGTGCCTTCGCCACTGGCTTTGTGGTCTTCGGCATCACCCTCATATTTGGGGCTACCGGTGTCACCTCGCTGGCGGGGATTCTCGCCATGGTCGCCGCGGATACTTACACCAAATACCTTTTGCTGATTGGTGCCGCCCTCCTGTTGGTTGGCTTCAGCTTCAAGGTCGCGGCGGTTCCCTTCCACATGTGGACCCCTGATGTCTATCAGGGCGCGCCGACCCCGGTCACTGGTTTCATGGCCGTTGGAGCAAAGGCAGCCGGCTTCGCCGCACTTCTGCGCATCTTTGTCACGGCATTGCCCTCCCTGGATGTCGACCTGATTCCAGTGCTGTGGGGTCTGGCCGCGCTAACCATGTTTGTCGGCAACGTCCTCGCAATTTCACAAACCAACATCAAGCGTATGCTGGCTTACTCCAGTATCGCCCACGCAGGTTATATCCTGATGGCTTTCGTTGTCTTCGGTAATCCTCGTTTCGCATCCGACGCGGTCGCCTCTGCCTTGTTTTATCTGGTGACTTATGCCGTCACTTCCTTCGGGGCTTGGTCGGCTGTTATTGCGCTCGAACAACCGGGAGGCAAGGGGCTGGCAATAGACGATTTTGCAGGTCTGGGTCGGCGGAAACCAGGGCTGGCGGTCGCCATGACGATCTTCATGCTTTCACTGACTGGCATGCCGCCCACTCTTGGCTTGATTGGCAAGTTCTATTTGTTTCGTACGGTGCTGGAAGGTGGTTATATCGGGTTGGCCATCATCGGCGTCCTCACTTCGCTGATCTCCGCTTACTACTACCTGCGTGTGGTGGTGGTGATGTGGATGCGTGATGGCGAACCACAGGTCGAAAGTGAGCCGTGGCTTGACTTGACTACGGCTGGTACGGCGATCGCCACCGTCATTTTGAGTTTTCTCCCGTCTGCACTTTTTGCCCTTGCCAGCGGTGCAGTGCTGAAATTGTTATAATATTCCCCATCCATTCAAAAAGCCAGGCGTTGATAAACGCCTGGCTTTTTTTATCCTCGTCTGGATAAAGTTAAAAATATTTGTTTTAATCCCAAGAGTATAATCATATAAATTGATCGTTATCGATAAATTACGGAAATTGGAAAGGATAAATAATGTGACAACATCTATCCAGTTGAGACATTTGGGAAAAACAGACCTGCTTGTATCTCCGATCGGTCTGGGAGTGATGGAATTGGCTGGAGGCGGAGGCTTAATTGGGCGGATGTTCCCGATCATCCCTCAGGAGGAAAAGAACATTTTGATCAAGGCCGCCCTAGATGGAGGTATTAACTTTTTTGACACTGCAGAATTGTACGGCGCTGGGGTATCCGAGCAATCCCTCGCAAGAGGTTTGAAGGCGGCTGGTAAAACAGATAAAGATGTCATCATCGAGACGAAGTGGCAGCCTTTCCTTCGCACCGCCGGCAATATGAAGATCTCGATCGAGGACCGCCTGCGTTTCCTGGAAGGGTATCGTATCGACAATTTCATGATTCACCAACCCTATAGCTTTTCTTCGCCGGAAGCTGAAATGAATGCCATGGCTGATCTGGTCGAAGCTGGTAAGATCCGCTCGGTTGGTGTGAGTAATTTTAATGCAGCCCGCATGCGACGGGCCCACGCCGCCTTGGTTAAAAGAGGCTTACCCTTGGCGCTTAATCAGATGCGGTACAGCCTGCTCCATCGCGAGATCGAGAAGAATGGCGTCCTGGATGTAGCCCGGGAGCTTGGTGTAACAATCGTTGCCTATACTCCCGTTGGTCGGGGCGTTTTGACCGGCAAGTACCATAAGAACCCTGAGTTGCTAGCGAAAAAACCGGGCTTCCGCCGCTCCATGCTCAAGCGCGACATCGAGCGAACCCGCCCATTGATCTCCGCCATGGAAGGGATCGCGGACCATTACCATGCCACGGTCGCCCAAATTGCCCTTAACTGGCTGATCCACTACAACGGCAATATGATCGTCGCCATCCCGGGTGCTACTACCGCCAGCCAGGCACAGGAAAGTGCAGGCGCGATGCAATTTGTGCTCTCGGCTGAGGAATTGGCAAGGTTGGACGAACTATCCAGCCGGTTGAGCTAGGCGTTCAAGTGCTTTTGGCGTTTTCGCCTACATATGCAAGTACTTTAGCGCCTCGTAAACTAGCATTGCCGGCCAGACTATTGATTTCAAAAATCCCAGCACACCGATCAGGAATGTGGTCGCGTGACCGATGTAATATACCAGCGCACCGATCAGCCCTAAACCATAGACTGCTTCCGAGGCTCCGGTCTGGCGGATTACTCTGGGTTTCTTCTGTTCGGATGTGGTCTGATTCTGTTCGTTGGTCATTTTATTCTCCTTGTAGGTTTTTCATATTTATCATGCTGATATACGCAGTCGGTTCGAATGGGGTTGCACCGACACGATCCAGTTCACAGCGAGCGGCGAAGCTCGATGGATGAGATTGCGGCCATTTTGGGCACCTCTGGTTCTCATTACTTCTGATCCATTCATTAATGGATATGATAGTTTAAAAAGCCCGTTTTCGCTTGAATTTATCTACTAAATACCCTATAATTAATTTAGTGGTTGCAAGCCTCTCTGGAGAAGATTGATGTACAGGGGCTACAATCCTCCCAACTTGCACTCACTCCGTTCTTCCTTATACATTTGATTCTGGAGCGGTTTTATTGGCGCTGGCACTCCCTGGTTGCGCGACCCCGGGGTTGTCTGTAAACCACCCTGTAAGGATCGCCTGGCTCTGGTCTTTATTTTCATATGGGACTTATCAATGTCGAAACTGGATGATCTTCTTAAAGAAATGAGTACCGAAGTTACGGGCTACATAGCCTGTACATTGGTGGGACGGGATGGGATGAATGTAGCCTCCTATGTGGTCCCGCAATCAATGGACCCGGATGCCATTGGCGCCCAGATGACCACGTTGCTTAACTTGGTGGATGATTCAGCTCAAAAACTGGGTGTCGGTGAAGTGGATGATAACCTTATCACCACGGAATACGCCTACATCTTATTGCGTTACCTGCCGGGAAAGTCCTACCACTTGGTTTTGCTTACCTACCGCAAGGCAGGTAACCTGGGAAATATGCGCCTGGTATGCAAGAATTTTACAAATCGTATATCCGGGGCATTGCCTGCCTGAAATAAGTTCTTCCGTTCAATTAGGAGAATACGATGGCACACGGTTTTCGTAATATAACTGCACCGAAGAAAACCACCCCCAAACCTGATAAGAAGAATCCACCCGTTCAGGTTTTATCGGATGCTGTCGCGCCCGTGGAAGTCACCACCCAGCCCGTCCAGTCAACCCAACCAGAACCGGCGACTCAACCGTCTGTGAATGATACCCCTGCACTTGGATTATTTGCCATGCAACCCGGCAAGGAAAAAGTAATGTCCAGGCTGGAAGTTCTGCTCCAGCAGCTGCGCTTGGAGTTGGGAGCAGACTTTATCTCCACGGATGTGCTCGGTAAGGATGGCATTTCCATCGCCGGCGGTTCGATCGATCGTAGGTTCGAATCAGCCCATGCTTCTTCACAGGTAGCCATGATGATGGGACTGGCAGCCCGGGTAACCGCCAAGATCAGTCTCGGAAAAGTAGAGGAAAATCTCGTCACCACCGACCAGGCTATTATTATCGCCCGTGCCATCGGCGACGGGTCCCTGTATTGGTATGTCGCAATTGCCCGGGCAGCCAACTTGGGCAGTGTGCGAATTTCTATGAAAGAATATGCACCCCAAATATGGGATGTGATCCCCCGCTGATCTGTCAGCCTGGATACCACCGGCTTCTGATTCTAATCCTCGGTCCAACCTGACCGGGGATATTATTTTCCCCGCGTAAGCTTGGTTGCCTTGTTCTGGTCATCGGCTTTCGCCAGCGTACTTGTAGATATTCCAGGTGCTGATCTGTTTTACGAATTGGTAGCTGGATGCCAGGTAGGCAATATCTGCATCGATCTCCGGCGAGTGGACAGGTAGTTCAAGGAAAGGGGTCTCAGGATTTTGCGAGTCGATGATCAAATCCGGGCGGTTATCGACGACATCCCGCAGGTATCCTTCGACCATTTGTTGGTTTACATAACCCTGTTTATAGAGGGGAAATTGATAAACAAAGGCGCTGGGACTCCTGCGCAAGGAGAAAAAGTTTACGGTAGCCTCGGCGCCCCAGACCAGTACATAGTCGCCCGGGGTGGTATTGTTGGTTACATAACGGATCACGCCTCGATTATATGGACTTTGATATCCAGTCACCACCTGCCGGTAGCCGGATAAAGAATTCCAGATGAAGATGACCATCAGGCCGGTAGCGATGATAATCCTGCCCGGATTCTTTAACTTCCAGTTTGAGATCTGGGTAAAAAATGCCCAGAAGGTCACACCTGTAAATAAAGCCAGTACTGGCAGTAGAGTAATAAAGTAGTGAGGGAAGGTATTGCCGGAGATGCTGACCATCACCATTTCTATCGGCAGGTCTATCAAGCCAATTACCAGGAGAGGCAGCCATCTTCCGAAGACGCTTCGCCTGGCAAATACCATGACGGCTGTGAAGATATATCCTACCATCGCGATCGGTAGCAGACCGGAGGAAACCAGCGGTTTTACCCCTGATAGAAGCGAGAGCAACCTGCTGGTGACCCCGACTACGGATGAAGAATATATGAGGTTATAGGCGAAAGCCTCATTCCAAAATTCAGGCAATATTCCCTGCGCCCCGAAGAAAATTCCAACCAGGAGAATCACCCCCAGGCTGCCGGCTGCTGCCAGCAGGATCTCCCGCACTAATTTTGAAGCCTGGCGGTTTACCAACCGGTTGATCGTCAGGTACAGGATGAACGATAACCAGACTCCCACGGTGGTCTGCTTGGTGAAGAATGCGGTCGCCCCCATTACTCCAATTAAAACAAATTGCCATTTGCGAAAATCGGGTCTTTCTAAATCTGATATGAGTAGGAGTGTCGCAAACTGGAGAGGCAGTGCATATTCTTCAGTTAAATTTCCACCTTGTATTACGAATACGAGCGACAGAAGCCAGAGCGCCGTACTGAGCACAGCCGGGAGGCTGCCGAGTGACCGTTTGACCAACCAGTATGCGATCACGGCAGCGACCAGCAGCGCGGCAAATTCGATTTGCCAAACGCCCCATCGAGAGTTGTTTGAAATGGCCAATCCGAATGCATCGATGTAATACACGAACGGCGGTTTATGGTCCCAGATATTCAGGTATGGCAGCTCGCCGTTCAAGATCCGCCAGCCAATATACAGGAATGCTCCGGAGTCCCGGTCGATGGCGGTCGCCAGGATCAACGGACTGGTCGGCAGCAGAACCACCAGCGTCCCGAACACGACCAGCGCTTTTTCCCACAGTTTATCAATGATATTTTTCAGGAACACCAGGGCGGAACCGCAGGCAATAAAAAATATTCCCCAAAAGGCGAGTATATCCTTGTAGGTTTTTAATTTCTCCACGCCGCTCACGGTGACGTTATGATCCGCAGATAAATAGCGGGCTGCGAATGTAGGTGAGACGGAAACGGCTGGGATCAAAAGGACCAGCCCCAGGATGATAAAGGTTGCTATATAAACCCGCTGGGGATTATCCCGCAGGTACTTCATTCCGATAGTGCCTCTACACCGGATTTTGTATTCGAAGAAATTACTACACGCGGCTCACGCACCGCAAACCGCATCACTGCCCAACTGGCGATCCCGATCGCGGCAGCCAGGATGAACATTGCCTGATAACTCAGTGCGCCTGCCATCCATCCACCGATCAACGGCGCCACGATCATTGCGACTCCCGGGAGTGTGTTTGCCAGGCCGATGTAGGTCGGGCGATTTTCCGGGTCGGTAAATTCATAAACAATGGATATGCCGGAGACGAAGGTTCCTCCATTGACGGCACCGCGCAGGAAGAAAACCGGGAAGAACCAAAGCGGGCTGGGCGCAATGATCGCAAGGGCGAGCGAAAGGACGTTTAATAACAAGCAGATCTCCAGGCTTAACTTGTGCCCTTTCCGGTCCGCCAGGAAACCAAAGAACAGGTTCGCCAGGGCCAACCCGATCTGCAGGGCGATCACGAACCCGCCTGCATACGCGTCGGTCAGGTTCCAGGTCTTGACGGTATAGACCAGCAGGAAACCGGTCGCCATGCCGCTTAGCGAAAATATGATCTGCGATAAAAGGTACATGCGGAAATTGCGGTCCCGTCGTAGAACATCAGGCAGGGAGCGCATATACTCTATCTGTGAAATGGGCGGTTTGCTGCTGCGTACGACCGGTTCGCGGGTGAGCGACAGAAAAAACCAGGAGGCCAGCACCATGACGGCGGCGATGGCAAACGAAATAACAAAGCCCAACGGAAAAGTGAACTTTGCCAGGATCAGGGGTACCGTCAGTGCCCCCAGGATGCCCGTGCCGTTACCGAGAAAATTGGTGATGCCCATGAAACGCCCGCGCCTCTCGACCGGGATGATCTTGGCGATCAAGTCCTGCCAGCTGACCAGGATCAGGCCGGCTCCGATCGTGTGCCAGGCATATAACACAAAGAAGGCGATCAGAGCAAGGACAGGCTGGTGGATCGCCAGGAAATATGCCGCAGGAGCAAGCAAGAAGATCGGCAGGCGTTCGAGGAAAAATCCGAGCTTTACTACAAAGAACTTTTTCAGCGGTGCGCGTTCGATCACATTGGCGGTAAAAAGCTGCGGGAAGAGATACCCGGCGGTGCTGAGCAGTGGGATCAGCCCGATAACGATCGGGTTGCTGGTGAAATGGCTGACATACAAAGGCAGGATGATGGCGGAGGCGATAAAGCTCATCCCGAACCAGAATGTCGTCCCATCCAGGGCGTTAACAATGAAATTCCAGTGGTAATTCCGCTCGACATACGGATGGATGTCGTTCGTCGGATCGGGTTCCGTCATCTTTTGGCAGTCCTCTTTCCCGGCAGTGGTTGGGATCTCACCGGCTTGTAATTCGATCACCTAAATGTGGTAATTGGTCACGAACGTTTAGTTTGTTTTGTAAGGATTCACATGGGGATAGCAGCATAGAAGCGTATCCAGGTATTCGACACCGCAAAAATAAGGACAGATGGATATATTCTTATGCGCGCACTTGTGCTCATCGGTTCCATCGGCGACATTCCAGGGACAATTATCCTGCTCCCATTTCACCTTGCTGGTTGGCGTCGCCATTTCGATATCCATGTTCGCCCCGCTGAGTTTTTGAATGAATTCGTTCATCTTTTTCCTCGCGAGTGGACTCTTGATATTTGGGTGGTTTGACCAATGATCATGAGTTGGAACCAACTTTCTCGATGATCCTGGTTGTTTTAATGTCCCATACTTCAGCCGGTTGGAATAAAGTCTGGCAGCTCAGGCACTTACCGTTCCATGGTTGGGTCACAGATCTCGATTCGACCGGGGGTCGTCTCTCGATTGATGTATTGGCGGAAATAAATATGGTCGAATCGATCCGGCTCGATTCCACTTCGGAAATGGCGCCGCACTTGGGGCATCTCGCCATGCCAGTACTGTAATACTTGTTCCTGATCTGCATAAGGCCGCGCTGATAAATGGACGGAATTCTACTGAAATACTGTGAACGCAATATTCTACTATATTACCGAATTAATTATCGCGCCGTTCCTCCTAAACCGGTCGGTCGGAATATTTACTCCCAACAGGTACAGTGTGCCTCGGTATTGCTGTTTTATTTTTATTATGGTGGATGCTGTATACTTAATGCATGCCTGTTCCAATTTTAGCCACCAAACTCTACATTCCCCCGCCGCGGACAGGCGTTGTCGCGCGCCCGCGCCTGGTCGAGCGGCTAAACGAGTGCCTGGCGTTGGGCTGCAGGCTAACCCTTATCTCCGCTCCCGCCGGCTTTGGTAAAACCACCCTGGTCAGCGAATGGATTGCCAAATGCGGAATGCCGGCAGCTTGGTTGTCGCTGGATGAGAGGGATAACGATCCGGCACGCTTCATCTCATACCTGGTAAAAGCGTTGCAGACGATCCAGGCGGGAATTGGCGAAAGGCTTCTGGCTGCACTCCAATCACCCGAACCGCTGCAGATCGAAACCATTTTGACCACCCTGCTCAACGAAATCTCCACCATCCAGGAGAACTTTCTACTTGTCCTCGATGACTACCACTCGATCGATTCACAGCCGGTCGATCAATCCTTGGCTTTTCTCATCGAACACCAGCCGCCGCAGATGTACCTGCTCATCGCCACGCGCGAAGATCCAGACTTGCCACTGGCACGCCTACGCGCCCGCGGACAGTGCACCGAACTGCGTGCCGCCGATTTACGATTTACCCCCGCCGAAGCTGCCGAATTCCTTAACAGCGTGATGGGGATGAATTTAGGGGAGGAAGATATCGCCGCGCTTGAAGCCCGCACCGAGGGCTGGATCGCCGGTCTGCAGCTGGCCGCGATCTCAATGCGAGGGATTAAGGACACCTCCAGTTTCATCCAATCTTTCACCGGAAGCCATCGTTTCGTAATGGATTATTTGCTAGAAGAGGTCCTGCGCCAGCAGCCTGAAAGTATCCAGGCATTCCTGCTGAGCACTTCTATTCTCGACCGTATGTGCGGGTCTCTTTGCGATGCCATTTTGCTTGATTCATCCAATCCCGGGCAGACAACCTTGGAATATCTCGAGCGCGCCAACTTGTTCATCGTCCCGCTCGATAATGAGCGGCGCTGGTACCGCTATCACCACCTCTTTTGGGACCTGCTTCGCAAGCGGCTGGGACAAAACCTCCCAGCTGATGGGATCGCTGAACTGAACATTCACGCAAGCGAATGGTATGAAAACTATGACCTGATGCTCGAAGCCTTCCGCCATGCGGCTGCGGCCAATGATATCGAACGCGCTGTGCGTCTTATGGAAAGCAAGAAAATGCCCATCCACCTGCGCGGCGTAGCAACGGCGATCCTGGGCTGGTTGGAGTCACTGCCAAAATCCTTGCTGGATGCCAGGCCCGTGTTGTGGTGGAGGCAAGCTTCGATGTTGCTGATCATCGGCCAGCCAATGGGCGTGGAAGAGAAACTCCAGGCGCTCGAAGCAGCTTTGGCATCCAATGCCCTGTCAGTCGCTGGGATGAATGAATCGTCCCGGGACCTGATCGGAAAAATCGCTGCCGCCCGGGCAAACGTGGCCCAGGCACAAGCCGAGCCAGAAACCACACTGGTGCACGCACACCGCGCCCTGGAGTATCTGCACCCCAATGACCTGAATAACCGGTCGATGGCCATCCGGTCGATGGGATTTGCTTATTATCTTCAGAATAACCTCGTCGCGGCCGGCGAGGCTTATGCCGAAGCCTTATCTCTCGGCCAGGCGTCTGGGGATATTATTAACATTTTATTGGCTTCAATCCGTTTGGGCCAGATACAGGAAAGCGGGAACCAGCTTCACCTGGCGGCTGAGACCTACCGGCGTGTTCTGCAACGGATCGATGAGTATTCCCCACCAAATGCCCCTGTTGCCTATCTTGGCCTGGCAAGGATCTGTTATGAATGGAACGATCTGGACGCCGCCGGGCAGTATGCGGAGCAGAGCTTGCAACTGGCACGGCAGTATGATCAAGTCATTGACAGGTTGATCATAAGCGAGTTGTTCCTGTGCCAGCTGAAATTAGCCCGGGGAGATGTGGCCGGCGCGGCAGGCTTCCTGACGCAGGCTGAGCAAGAGATGCGTCGAAGTAACAATACCTTTCGCCTGAAGGATAAAGCCGCCTCCCAGGCAATGATCCTCTTACGTCAGGGCAACATCGGTCAGACTGCTCAACTGGCACAGAAAGCTAACCTGCCTCTTATCCAGGCGCGCGTGTTCATCGCCCAGGGAGACTATTCTGCTGCGCTGGGAGTGTTGGAGACATTTCGCCAGACAGCGGAAGTCAAAGCTTGGCCCTCTCTTCTGATCCAGGTGATGGCCGTGCAATCCATGGCTCTGTATAAAAATGGTGAAAAGGAAAAGGCAGTGGAACTGATCGGCGATGTGTTGGCGAGGGTCGAACCGGAAGGCTTTATCCGTCTCTTCCTGGACGAAGGGGATGCGATGGCGGAACTCCTGTCCACTGCAGCTAAGCAGGGGATACGCCCAGACTATGTCGGCAAGCTATTGGCTGCCTTCAAGGGGGAGATGCAAGATGAACAACCGAAAGCGTCAGTTCCTGGTTCCTCGTCCTTAATAGAGCCGTTGAGCCAGCGCGAGTTGGAAATACTGAAGTTGATTGCCCAGGGACTCTCGAATCGAGAGATTAGCGAGCGGCTGTTCCTCGCCGTTGACACGATCAAAGGGCACAACCGAAAAATTTTTGATAAACTGCAAGTTCAAAGCCGCACCGAAGCCATAGCTCGCGCCCTCGAACTGGGTTTGTTGTAATTTTGATTTTACGTAACGACCCCGCAATAACCAAAAACAACACCTATCACCAACACTAAAGTGTCTGTTCGATAACACTTTGTGGGGGATATTATCTCTGTACATTGAGCAAATGGCGCGGACAGTGATTATCGGCCATAAAAGGTGCAGAGATATGCGTAACAAATTCAACCAAAAATCAGATCCAGGTAAACCGATGGTCTACAAGATCAGGATCAGGGGCCAGTTGGATTGTCAATGGACAGATTGGTTCAGCGGTATGACCATCACGCTGGAAGAGAATGGGGACACACTTCTAACCGGCCCGGTGATTGACCAGGCCGCGCTGCACGGCTTGCTAAAAAAAATCCGTGACCTCGGTATTCCCCTGGTCTCCGTCTGTCCTCTCGAAAACGGATCCTCGACAGCACCCGGGACAGGTCAGACGGATGCGTCAGATGTCAAATCGTAAACGGATAGTAGCACCTTGGAAAGGAGGTTCGCCTTTGATAACATTTCCAGCCCATTTCAACCCCCGGTAACTGGATGGCGACCACAATGTTATTCAGGTCCAATTCAATGAAACTTATCCAAATCGTTTCAAAAAGGAGACAAAAATGAAAACTTTACAAAAATTTGGCGGCTTTTCCGCGCTGTACCTGGCCGCAGGATACATTATGGGAATGATTGGTTTTCTCGGCGTAGTGGACGTTTCTAGTGTTGCTGACCCTGTCCAGCAGGTGGCTTTAATGGCGGACAACCTGGCCTTCCTGTACATACTGCACCTACTTACCTATGTGGTATGGGGCATCTTTATGGTTGTCCTGACGCTGGCGCTCTACGAGCGGCTGAAGGCTGGCTCACCAGCAGTAGTGCAGGCAGCGACCGTCTTCGGGATATTCTGGGGCTGCGTGATCTTTATTGCCGGCATGATCCACAACGTCGGCATGCAAACTGTCGTCGATCTCTATGGTAAAGACCCGACTCAAGCTGGGACGGTCTGGTTGGCAATTGACTCTGTGTTCGGAGGATTAGGCGGCGCAAATGAGGCAATTGGTGGCATATGGATTTTACTGATAAGTTGGGCAGCTTTGCGGACAGGAGCACTTTCCAAGGTGCTGAACTATCTTGGCGTAGTGGTCGGTATGGCGGGTATCATCTCGATAGTCCCGGCTCTCGGCGAGCTGTTTATTTACATTTTTGCGTTGGGTCAGATTGTGTGGTTCATCTGGCTGGGGATTGTCATGCTACGCGGCAATCCAGACACGACAGCTTAAGAACCGGCTGGGTTCGACCAACAAAATAGATCAAAAATAGGAGAGAATAATGAAAACATATCGAAAGACCGCCGTCATCGTTGGGATTTTGTTCATCATTGGGACAGTTTCTGGCATCCTGAGCGGAATTGTGACTGCCCCGATCACAGCAGATTCGACCTACCCACTCAATATATCTGCCAGTGCAACCCAGTGGCTCATAGGAACCCTTCTCATCCTGGTGATGGGATTCCCTCTGGCGATGATCCCGGTGCTTTTATACCCGATCTTTAAAAAGCACAATGAAGTCCTGGCATTGGGGTCAGTCCTGTTCAGGGGAGTCCTTGAAATGGTTTGTTATCTTATCCCGGTGGTCGGTCAGTTCCTGTTGTTGAGTGTTAGCCAGATCCATGGAACGACCGGGTCAGGCGAAGCAGCCGATCTTCAGGCACTGGGTTCTGTACTGATCGCCACCAACGCTTGGTCATCTCTGCTACTGGGCCTCGTTTTCAGTATCGGCGGGATGATGGTCTATGCCCTGTTTTATCAAACCAGGCTCGTTCCCCGCTGGCTGTCCGGCTGGGGGTTCATTGGCGCGATCCTGTATTTTATTGCCCATATGGATGGCATTTTTGGAGCGCAGCAGGTTTTATCTTTCAATTCGGGCCTGGGGATCTTAATGGCTCCGCTTGCCATTCAGGAAATGGTCTTTGCGGCTTGGATGATAGTGAAAGGATTCAATCAACAAAAAATCGCTGCCCTGTCTGCCAAAACAGCGACGAACGAACTTTTGAGAGTGGCATAGATTTGCTATAGACGGGAGAGGGAGGGCTAAAGACCCTCCCCCCTGTCAAAACCTAATCAGGCGTAGGCAGCTTATCACGCCAAAATCATTCAAGAAAAGGAGAAACAAAATGAATTCAATCAATAAGACCGCAAGAATCGCAGGGTTCCTGTATCTTATTTACATCGTGGTTTCCATCTTCGCCAATGTGCTTGGTCGTTCCAAGCTGATCATATTGGGAGATGCGGCGACGACCGCCAGGAATATCATCGCCTCTGCATTGCAATTCCGGATCGGCTTCGTGCTCGACCTGGTTTCGGCTGTGCTCTTCCTTTTGACAGCCTGGGCTTTGTACGTGTTACTGAAGCCGGTGAACAAGAACCTCGCTTTGCTGTTCCTGTTATTGAACTTGGGTGGTGTCGCCGTCCATTGTTTCAGCGATCTCTTTCTGATCGCCAGCCAATTGATCTTGAGCGGCGCGGATTACTTGAAAGCATTCCAGGCCGATCAACTGCAAGCCCTGGCGATGTTATCCCTGAATATCTACAAGAACGGGTTCTCGGGGATCGCCCAGATCTTTTTCAGCGCCTGGCTCTTTCCGCTGGGTTACCTGGTTTACAAGTCGGGCACCCTTCCCAGGTTCCTGGGCATCATTGTGATGGTTGAATGTTTTGCCTGGCTCATGTTTCCAGTTCAGTTCTTCTTTTTCCCGGGCAACATCGTATTAACCTACGTGAGTTCTGTGGCAGGGTTTATTGGGGAATTTTCCCTTACGCTGTGGCTTCTGATCATGGGCGCAAAAGACCAAAAATAAGTGGAGAAGAAAAAGATGATCCAATCAAAAGAAATCTGGAGAAAGGCGCCAATATTGGCGATAGCGGGAGGCCTGGCCTTTTGGGTAGTCAACTTCGCAATTTCCCGGACTCCCATCGCCGCCGAGTATAGAGCTGCTCTTTCAATACTATATTTTCCAATGCTGCTTGAGTCCTTGCTTGGCGGTCTGGTGATCGGATTCTGCGTCAGCTATTTCCTGCTTCGTTTCTTCGACAAGATTCCAACCAAGAATCCAATTTTAAAATCCGTGATACTAAGCATCATTGTCCTGGTCATTGTTACGATCCTGGTCGAAGTTCCCGCGAAATTTTTCCCGCCAACAAGTTTTGCCATGCGGTATTTCCTCATCGGTACAATATTTAACGTGCTGAGGATACTCGCTCTTGGAATAGGAGTTGGCTTTCTCTACGATAAGGTCAATGGAGGTGCGCAATCATGAAAGCGATTGTTCAAAATAATTATGGTTCACCCGATGTTCTCAAACTGGCTGATGTCGCCCAGCCGGCAGTAAAAGCCAACCAGGTATTGGTCCGCGTCAAGGCTGCTTCCATCAATGCCGGGGATGTGTTCACCATACGGGGCAGCCCATGGCCGCTCCGTTTGACAGTCGGGTTTCCCAGGCCAAAAAACTATATCCTTGGCTGGGATATGGCTGGGGTGGTCGAGTCGGCTGGTACGAGCGTTACGCAGTTCCGCCCTGGCAACGAGGTCTATGCCGCATGCAACGGCGCGTTTGCTGAATATGTGAGCGTGGCTGAGGAAAAACTGGCGCTCAAGCCTGCCAACCTCGCTTTCGAGCAAGCCTCGGCTATTCCGACCGCCGCGATTACCGCCCTGAAAGGCTTGCGCGATGTCGGCAAGTTGCATCTGGGTCAGAAAGTGTTGATCAACGGGGCTTCGGGAGGGGTGGGCACATTTGCCGTGCAAATTGCGAAAGCTCTCGGAGCCGAAGTGACCGGTGTGTGCAGCACGCGAAATGTCGAGATGGTGCGCTCCCTCGGCGCGGATGATGTTGTGGATTATTCCCTTATGGACTTCACCCAAAACGGACGGTGCTACGACCTGATAATGGACAATGTCGCCAGCCATTCCTTTTCAGACCTGATGCGCGTTCTCACTCCAAAGGGACTGATCGTTCCGAACAGCGGTCACAGCGGCATGGGATACGTGGTCAAAGCGTTTTTGCTCTCGCCGTTCCTTCGTCAACTGGCGAGCATGTACCTGGCTGTGCCTGATGGCAACGACCTGACACAATTAAAGGGTTGGATTGAAACCGGGAAGCTCAAGCCGGTCATTGATCGCACTTATGGGTTGCAGGAGACACCTGATGCGTTCCGTGATCTGGACAGAGAGCACGCTCGTGGCAAGGTCGTTATCACGGTTGCAAAATGAAGGAGAGAACTATGCTCAACACGAGGCTCATTCTTTCGGCAACTTGGGTTGTTGTCACGCTGATTTATCTATATGGCGATGTCCTGCGTATCTACCACAACGGCGACAAGGCAAAAGCGTTGGCCGGCATGAATTTAAACCAGTATGTTTGGTTGGGGATCGCGGTCTTGATGTTGACGCCGATCCTGATGGTTTTCCTGAACTTGGTATTACCCCAACCTGCGAGCCGCTGGGCGAATATTATCGTGGCCGCCTTCTTCTTCTTGTTCAACCTGGTCGGCCTGCCCACCTACCCACCGTTATTCGACAAATTCCTGTTGGCGGTAAGCATGGGGTTCAATGTGGTCACGATCTGGTACGCATGGAATTGGATCGGAACATGAGGGTTGGTCCATTTACCACATGGTTCAGTCAAAATAAATTTGGAGGAGAATATGAAAGCGATTGTATACACAAAATTTGGCCCACCAGATGTGCTTCAGCTCCAGGAGGTGGAAAAGCCCGCCCCTAAAGCGAATGAGGTGCTGATAAAAATTTATGCGACAACGGTCGTCAAAGAAGACCCGGACATGAGGGCTTCCCCGGGTTTTAATGGATTGCTGAAGCCCAGAAATCCGATCCTGGGGCAGGAATTGTCTGGGGAGATTGAAGCTATCGGCAGCGCCGTGACCCGCTTCAAACCCGGTGACCAGGTATTTGGCTTCGACATGTTTGGTGCGTATGCAGAATATAAATGCATGTCTGAGAATGGGGCGCTGGCCATAAAACCGGTCAATCTGAGCTACGCAGAAGCCGCAAGTGTGCCAAATGGGGCATTAACCGCGCTGCCTTTCCTGAGGGATAAAGGCAATATCCAGAGTGGACAAACCGTACTGATCTATGGCGCATCCGGATCGGTCGGTGCTGCCGCGGTGCAGTTGGCTAAGTACTATGGGGCAGAGGTGACCGGGGTATGCAGTACCGCGAATTTGGAATGGGTCAATTCCTTGGGAGCCGATCACGTGATTGATTACACCCGCGAGGATTTTACCAAAAACGGGAAAACCTATGACATTATTTTTGACACGGTAGGCAAGCGTCCGTTTTCAGAGTGCAAAGGCTCACTGTCAGATGAAGGCATCTATCTTACGACAGTGCCTACACCGGTAATTATGCTGCAAGCGTTATGGACTGCAAAGAGCCGCAGTAAAAAGGTAAAGTTTATGGCTGCGGGTTTGAGACCAGCCAGGGAGAAGATCAAAGACCTTGCCTTTCTCACAGAGTTGATTGAGGCGGGGAAGATAAAACCGGTCATAGATAGATGTTATCCGCTGGAGCAGATGGCCGAGGCTCACCGCTATGTCGAACAAGGGCATAAAAAAGGAAATGTCGTCATTACGGTAGACCATAATACCAAAATCTGACAAGTTTACGATGCAGACAATAAGGACATAACGAAATGAAACAAGATCAAATCGAAAAACATTCAACGACACAATCGGTCATTTTGCATTTACTCCCTGGAATCCTGGTCGGGTGTTTTTACTTGCTCGCACGACAGCCAGTTGCTAATATGGGATATCCTTCGATTGTTGCCTTAATCCTTGCATACGCCTTTATCCTTATTCCGGTCGAGCTCGGATACCTGTTATATCAGGGGAAGAAAAAGACAGGTCGCTTTACATTACAGGGGATCATCAGCTATCGTAATTCAATCCCGTGGTGGCAATACCTTGTTTGGGTATTAATTATTTTTATTGCTATTGGCGCCATATTTACTTTGTTAAAACCTGTTGATGCTTTTCTGCAGGAGAAGTTGTTTTTCTGGATGCCAGAAATAAATTATGGATTGGATGGTAATTATTCCAGAAAAACATTGATCGTTACATACTCGATGGTTTTTATATTTGTTGCAGTCTTGACCCCGTTGGTTGAAGAATTGTATTTTCGGGGATATTTGTTGCCCAGAATGAAAGGGAAGTACGCCCCATTGTTCCACAGCTTCCTGTTTGCGGCTCAGCATGTCCTTGAACCATGGATGATTATCACGCGAACCCTGGGATTTTTGCCATTGCTCTTTGGGGTAAAAAAGAAGAATATCTACATTGGAATAATCGTTCACATTCTGTGTAACACGGTAAATGTGGTAACAGGCATTGCATTTATTGTTAAGATGACATAGGTGGAAAGTTCCATTGATTCGTGCTGCAGATTTCTCACCAGAAAAGAAAGAAGGAAAAAATGAAAAGGATCTTTACATACATAATAGCTTTACTGGCACTGACCTCCTGTACATCATTTCGGGTTCAGATATCTGAATCTGCTGGGACGGATATGCCTCAGGCGAATATGCCAAATCCTGCCTCGGTCTTTTGCGAGCAGACCGGAAATCAATTTGAGATTCACACTGCTGCAGATGGCAGCCAATCCGGGGTATGTGTTTTTCCGGATCGCAGCACCTGTGACGAGTGGGCTTATTTCCGGGGTCAGTGTGGTCCTACCCCTGCCACGACCGTTGAGGCAACCAAGGAAGGAAGTGGTGGTGGCCCAGGAGGAAGTGGCGGCACGGGTGGAGATGGTTCGGGTGGTTACATGCCACCCGGTGCCACAGAAGAGATAGCCGACTGGCGGGGGGTCATCAAGAGTACGGCGGCCGGCGCACAATATGATGATTACTTTGAATTGTGGACCAACGGGCAGATCATCTACTTCGGCATCGATTCAATGGATCCGGCGGTACAGGTGCAGATCAAGACACTGCGTGACAGCGGCAGGATCGTCCATCTCTATGGCACATTATTTAGTAATGTGCCTGACTACAACGGTTCGCAGATCCAGGTGGATCGCATCGAGGTCGAATAACCCAGGCTTTAGATGTTAATAAGAAAACCGATATTCTTGTAATAAATAAAACCTCCTGACGAATGTAACAGTCAGGAGGTCATTCATTTGTGTACCCGGCAGGATCCATAGCCACGACCAAGCGTATTCAAGTTCAAATCCAGCAAGGCACAATTTACCGTCCTGTGGATAGCTACTGTGACCCTGGCGGTTCAAGTTTCAATTTCTTGTTCGAGAACAGAATCAGGTGGACAGGGCAGCCGCATCCTGACAGCCTTCCCGTCAACCAGATCAGAGGTGATATTCAATTCGCCGTGGATGAGGCTGGCGCGTTCATTCATACAGGTCCGGCCATCACGGTTAGGACACGTCGCCGAACTTCGATACGCACCAGCCCTTCTCCCAATGTATTTCCATCGGTCAGGACCGGCATGGATGGATCTGTATCTATAATCACCTTGCGCACGTGAAAGTGCTGAATGCGAGGGTCTTCAGGTCGGCCTTCTCCTACACCTTGAAGTACATAGCCCAATAGCTCCAATTTGTTCAAGTCGGCAAAAAACAGCACATCCAATAAACCATCCTTGAATGAATCCAGCGAGCCAAGCTGGTAATGGAAACCGATATAGGGCATATTAGAGACCAACAGCACATGACCTACATCATTTATCTCTTTTTTGTCATCCAATACAAGATGTATCTTAGACGGCGGGGTAGATGTCAGGGTCGCCAGGAAATCGCCGATTTTCGCCAGGTTGCCATGCTGGATATCATCGACAGAGGGGAAGAGGGACGAAGCGAGTCCAACCGAGCAGGCTTCGAGGAAAGGTGTGTTGACCTTGCCGCAGGTGGCCATCCCCATGTCCACCTTAATCCGCTGGCCTGTTCGCAAGATGGCAATCGCAGCCGGAACATCATCCGGAATGTTCAAGCTAAGGGCTGTATTATTTTGTGTTCCAATTGGGATGATCCCCAGGGTGGCGTCCGTGCCGGCCAAAGACCTGGCCACAGCAGAAATCGTGCCGTCGCCGCCGCACACAACGAACATACGAAATCCTTCCGCCAGGGCTGCCTGGACAACTCCGGGAAGGTCGCCATCCGGCTCCACCAGGTAGGCTTCTGGAACGAGCTTCCAGGCCTGCATCTCGTGGATCACATCCACGATCTGTATTGGAGTAGGCCTGGCGGCACCTGCGCTGGGATTGAAGATCAGCTTGGTGCGTAACTTATGTTTTCTAGTGGAATAGGGGTTTTTGTCGTTGATTTCTTTCATGGGACTTAATCCTTTAGCTTAAACTGTTTTTCTAAACAAGATTAATGCGGTCATTGGCTTTATCTTTGGGGTTTTATTTGATCGGACGGCTTTTCAGCCGCCATGATCGGCTGCCCAGGGAGGATGGTCTTGTAAGGTTCTGCCAACAAACCGGCATCTGGTATGGCAACTTGCAGGACGGGTTGTGCTTTCTCAATCAAACAAGCGGCCTGCTTCATGCTGCTGTTCACCAAGAGAATATGTGGTTCCTTCATTGTCTCGGAGTGTTCCGCGCTGCACTGGACCGGATTGCCCAGTGAGCCGTATGAACTGCTGGTTTTGTAATTGGACGAATATATGAGGCCGGAGAATAAGTTAATAAGCCATCAGTAATTGATGAAAAGTCTCGTTAAACCAATCCATTCTCAATTGCATAATGGGTAAGTTCAGCGTTCGTTCTCATCTTCATCTTTTCCATCAGCCGTGAACGGTATGTACTGACCGTTTTGGGACTCAAGCCCAATTCGGCGGAAATTTCCTTCACTTCCTTTCCTGATGCGATGAGACACAGCACCCGAAACTCACGGTCGGATAGTTGCTTATGAATAGGTTGGTCATCCTCACGCCGGGCATACAACAATAACTCATCTGCCACCCCCGCGCTGATATATTGCCCGCCGTGCAATATTTTCTGGATCGCCTGTACCAGTTCTTCCGGGGCACTTTCTTCATTTAAATAGCCCGCCGCGCCGGCTCTGAAGTCCGCACGGCATATTGGTCTTCTGGAAACATGCTTAAAACCAATACCGGCAGGAGTGGGTGGTTTTCCTTGATCTGTTTCAATGCTTCCAACCCGTTACCGTCAGGCATGGCAAGGTCCATTACCACAATATCCCAGCGCTCCCTGCTTGCATATCCTAATAGATCGTGAACATTTTTCGCTTCGCCAAAAGTCGCCTGGGCAAACGCCTCGGTAAGAATTTGCTTTACTCCCTGGCGCACCACAGAATGATCATCAGCCAATAGAATTCTAAGCATAAAGGTTCTCCAATTCAATTGCCTTGTTGAACGGGAATGGATACTCTGAGCAAGGTACCTTTATCCGGTGCGCCTTGAATGTCAAAAGTTCCTCCCAGGCGCTTGGCACGTTCCCGCATCCCCATCAAACCAAGCGAACTCATGTTGCTAATTTCTCGCGCCTGGATTCCCCGCCCGTCATCGCGAACCAGGAGGGTTATCATCTCATCAGAAGCAGAGAGTTTTACATCGATGTGCCGTGCATGAGCATGGCGCTCAACGTTTGTCAGGGCTTCCTGGAAAATGCGGAATATTGCCAGGGACTGGGTGCGAGCAGGAGGTAATTCCTCAGCAGGCATGATCACGGTACAAACAATGCCAGTTCGTTTTTGGAAATCCCGTGCCTGCCATTCGATCGAGGCTGCCAGACCTAGATCATCCAGCATGCCCGGGCGCAGTTCAGTAGCGATACGCCGTACGGATTTGATCATGCTATCCATCTGCACGGTGATCGTTTTTGCCTTTTTGGCCAGATCTGCGTCCTTCTTCACCAGCCGCTCGGTCAACCATGCCAGGTCGAACTTCATGGCAGTTAATGCCTGCCCAAGTTGATCATGCAACTCACGCGCAATTTGTGTTCGTTCTTCCTCGCGCGCCAATTCCAGGTTGGCAGCCAGTGCCTGTAATTGCTTGGAAGACTCCTTCAGCTCAGCCACTGTAGTCAGGCGCTGCTGGTATGCCAAAGCATTTTGGATGGCGATGGACGCTGCTGGAGCAAGTGCCATTAGCATATCCTGGTCGTTGATTGAAAACCCCTGCCCGTCTTGTTTATTCCGGATATCAAAATATCCCAATACCTCACCAGCCGAATCCAGGATTGGCGTACAAATTATGGAGCGTACATCGGTATTGATCGGAAGCTCATGCTGCATGACGGGATCGTTAACTGCGTCGCTGGTGCCGTAAGGGATCTTATGCTGTAAAACCCAACCTGGGATCCCCATGCCCAAAGGCCATGTATATTCGAACAATATTGCTTTACCCTTGCGAAAATACTTTTGGACTTTCATGCCTTCAACGGTGCGTAGCCCGGCAAACCCGCTCTCACCGTGGACTATCCGTATCGCTTCCTGAGCCAGCCCATCCAGGATGGTATTCACATCCAGAGTTGCATTTAATTCCTTGCTGATGCGGAAAAGTGCTTGGACCATGGCTTCGGACTGTTTTAGTTGTTCAACAGCTGCATTCAACTCGCCGGTGCGTTTCCCTACCCGCTGTTCGAGTTCTTCACTTAATTGCTCGCTTTCATGGTAAAGCCGGGCTTTATCCAGATATATGGCGATATGGCTGGCAAGGTTTTCGGCCAGTGCCAGAGCACTTCGATCAAAGCGGCGCCCTGATTCCGCTGCCACAAAAGTGATCGTTCCAAGGGTTTGTGGACGGGTTATCAATGGCACGATCATGTACGATTTGATCGCCGCCGCTGCCGCCCATTTATCAGATTTGATCTCGGAAACTAATTTGGGCTTGCCGCTGCGTAACACTGCCGGGATTCCGTCGCTTTCATCGACTGGAAGATGGTTTTCCAGCCAGTCATGGGCGGCTTGAAGGTTTAGCATTTCCGCAGGTTCCATTGCTACCTGCTCGATTGATCCATCTGTTTTTACCAGGTGAACAGCGCACCAATCGGCGATCTGCGGCACAGCCAATTGCGCCAGGGTCGTCAGCGGCGCCTCGTAATCAACTGCATCACTGAGAAGCGCGCCTGCCTTAGCCAGCAGCCGGTTTGCCTCTTGCAATTGCTGGTGCTCTGTCCCGGCAGGCAAAAAACCCGCAAAACTGATCAGGGTATGATGCCCACTCATAATGATACTGGCGCTGACATTGGCTAAATAAATTGCGCCATTTCGCCGCTGAACCGGGTAGATTTCTGCCCAGGTCTGTCCATCCTTTAACCTCTCATTGTTCACGCCTAAAGACTCCATCAACTTTGGGGAGGCGAGGACATCGATGATGTTGCGACCTTCCACTTCGGTCGCAGTCCAGCCAAGGAGTGTCTCGGCATATTGGTTCCAAAGGACAATTTGGCCGGTCTGATCAACGGTTAGGACTGCCTGCTCAACGGTATTCAGCAGTTGCGCCTGCAGGCTCAACTGCTCTTTTTTAGTTAAAGTTACTGAATCAGACTGCATCGAGTGGTTCCTCCTTTTTGAGAACCGGTCAACACAGTGAACAAGTTCAGGTTTGGAATATTTAATTTCATTATAGTATCGGTTTATGCGGCTGGCGTGATCAAATTGGTTTTTTTCAGGTGATGTAGGACAAATACTGACATCGGGGTATCTGTAAGCCTTACAACTCAATGCATTTGCTTCATCCCGGTAGGTTTTATGATCAGCAATCTAGCTTTTGTAGGCGAAATACGGACTTCCCGTGTCAGGGTTGGCTTACACACTAATCAGCCAGGCACCGATAGCCGGCGAAGGGCAAGGACGTTATAGTAGCTGGATAAAGGTGTTTCTTTTCAACCTATATTCATAAGTTGATGGTAAGGAGAAAATAAAATGGGAATTCTATCCTGGATCGTTGTTGGTGCGATAGCTGGTTGGCTGAGTGGACTAGTGGTGAAGGGATCTGGTTTTGGTCTCTTGGGTGACATCATTGTGGGGGTCCTTGGCGGGCTGCTGGGAGGCTGGCTGGCTGGTGTGTTATTCCACTTATCGAATACCTTAACCGGAATAAATTGGGAGAGCATTCTGGTGGCGTTCGTGGGTGCAGTTTTGTTGATACTTATCGTTCGTTTATTCCGTGGCAGCAGAAATTAGCTGCATCATATTGGTTTTTGGAATCGGAAACTCACAATGAATACCATGACATTAAGTGTAATTCTGGTCATCGCGGCAATATTGATAGGCGCCGTCCTGGTTATGCTAATTTCTGGGCGTAGGAACCGCAGCAAGAACCTTCGCCAAAAATATGGCACTGAATATGATCACACGCTGAAAGAATCAAAGAACCGGCGTGCAGCCGAAGATACCCTGCGCGAGAGGGAAAAACACGTCAGTAATCTGAATATCCGCACCCTGGATGAAAAAGAATTAAATGAATATCACCAAAAGTGGAACAAAATCCAGGCTGACTTTGTCAACGATCCTGCGAAATCGGTTGAAGATGGCAACCAGTTGATATCGGCTGCCATGATCGCCCGGGGATTCCCCTTAAACAATTTCGAACAGCGTGCAGCCGACATATCGGTCCTTTATCCGGATTTTGTTACCAATTATCGAAGCGCCGAGGCAATCGCATTGAAGAATCGGACTTCCGGAGCCTCCACCGAGGAACTCCGCCAGGCGATGGTATATTATCGGGCCTTGTTTGATGAGCTCTTGGGGTCTGCTGAAATGAAGGAAGAAATTAAGGTCGCCGACTCCGCTGAAGAGAAGATCGCAGTTCATTGAGTGATGCCAATCTGGCGATATTGTTTTCCGTTCGGTCTGAATCGGAGAAATATTGCCAGATTGTTTGTACAACAATAACGCATGGCAGGTGTCATTAAGGAGAAACGTACATGGATCCCGGTATGGATAGCTTACTCGACAGGTGGGACGAAATTAAAAGCTCAGTGCGAAAACACTGGGAAAAACTTACCGACGCTGACCTTGCCCGTTTAAACGGTAGAACCGATGAGTTTGCCAGTCTTTTGCAACAGCGTTATGGTTATGCCAGGGCACAGGCAGTTCTTGAAATTAAGAATTGGTTGTACGAATACGACCAGCTCTCCGGGAAATAGCATTCAAACAATAAGAAATGGCATGATCGGTTCCTGTAGTCAAATACTGACAACTGGTTGCAATAACCGCTTACAGGGATATCAGCTAGCTGCTGACAGGCGCCAACAGGGGAAGACGATATATTAGAACCAGAAACATCATTCTATTCAACCAACAGTAATACCTACCTAAGGAGAAAAAATGAACATCATTATCTATCTCGTTGTAGCTGCAGTGATCGGTTGGGTGGCGACGGAAATCATGCACGATCGCTCGAATCTGCTGATCAACATCATCGTGGCAGTCATAGGTGCATTCCTGGCCGGTTACTTCCTCAGTCCGATCTTCCATGTTGGTACGATCAACCAGGCGATCACCATCCCAACTATGCTGTTGACCCTCGCGGGAGCAGTCATACTGTTATTTATAGTCAATCTCATTCGCCGCCGTGGTAGACGATAGTCCTGGCATTGTTTGACAACTGTAAAACTGAACTATCAAACTTTCCCCAAGGACCATGCTCAGGAGATCAAAATGGCAATAAACACAGAGACACAAGTTACGACGACCCAAAAAGAACCCGAACGGGAACGACGCATTTTTACCTTTAAGGCCACCCAGGTAATCTGGTTGTTGTTGGCAATACTTGAGGCAATGCTTGCGCTGCGCTTTGGCTTGAAACTGATCGGAGCCAACCCCGCCAGCCCGGTTGCCGTTTTCGTTTATGGGTTTACCGGTCTATTCCTGTTCCCCTTCGCAGGGCTGACCGGGGCGCCATCAGTTGGCGGTATGGTCCTGGAATTCTCGACATTAATCGCCATGCTGGTATATGGCTTGATCGCATGGGCGATCGAACGGATAGTCTGGGTGATCTTCTATCGCCCGCAGGGACCCGTCACGCAAACAACGACCAGCGATCAACATACCAATCGGTAGAAAGGACGCAGTATGGATCTTTCAGCCGATAAGTACAAGTCGGATGAAAAACACCGATCCCATCCATTTTTTGAAGTGGCGCAGCTATGCAGGGATTTTATCAACCGACTGGCAAAATTCTTTACGGTCACAGAAGAAGAACGATTGAACGCAGGTATTGGCGGCACCAGGGCGCGTGACTGAAAGATCCATATTTGTGGATATATTTTTTCAGCAAACAAAGGAAATACACAATGGAAAATAACCGAAAAGAGCACGAGTATAACAAGAATGGACCTTTGAACATCTTGTTTGGCGCTTTGATCGGTGGCTTGGTCGGGGCCACTGTCATGCTGCTATTAGCCCCCCAATCTGGAAAACAGACCCGTGACCAAATCCAAAATAAGTCCATAGAACTCCACGATCGGACCGCCAGGGACATCAAGAAAACCTTTGAGAAAGTCCGCTCGGAAACCGGCAAGATCACGAATGAGATCAAAGAAAAAGCCGGAGAGCTGAAGCAGCTCAGCCAGGATAAGCTTGTTGAACAATTGGACCGCGTGTCCAACGCTCTCGACGATGGGAGGAAAGCGGTTAAAGCCGCTTGAGATTAACAGATCCACCTCTTTCTAGTGGGTAAAAAGGTCGCTCGACCCAAGGCCCGCCATTCATCCAAATCGAAAAGGAGTACTAGCATGCATATCACACGAAATATAGGTTTCCTACTGTTGGCCATTTTTCTGATCCTGTATGGGCTGATCGCGTTATTAAGCTTAAGCTTTGCGGGTCTGGGCATCATTATGGCGATCCTGGCCATCGCAGCCGGTATTTTCATCTTGCTCGACCGTTAGGCTACCAGCAACATGGTGTTTGAACGGGCGACACCCTAAGATCATCTGAAAGGAAAAATCTCATGTTGTGGACGATCATTGTAATCTTGGTGATTCTCTGGTTGCTTGGCTTTTTCGGTCGGAATATCAGTCCAAGGTTCCCGCGCACCGGCGGATGGATCCATGTTCTGGTCGTTATAGCCGTCATTCTAATTGTTTTGAAGTCTGCTGCATGTCATCTAGATCAGTCCTTGGGCGACCAAACCTGATCTAAATAAAGGAATGACGGTTTTACAATCCTTCTAGTGTTGCCGGTCCATGTCGCTTGCCCAAACGCTGGAGACATGGATCGGCGGATTGGTTTTAAGACCTGTAAACCGTTCAGGAAGAGTCCGATATCGAAACAACAAATTGAAATAGAGCTCGAGGTTCTGGCGACCGAACCAGGTCAAGCGGTTTCATAACTGATGTCTATCATCTAGTTTATATAGATAACTAGATCGTTTATGGAGAACTCTCACCATGAATAAAGACCTGTTCGAAAGTAAATGGCAGCAAATCCGAAGCCAGTCTACAGCGTGGTGGAGCCTGATGAGTGACTATGATCTGAACAAGGTTGATAAAGCTATGGTCAAGCTCGAGAAATATGTCACGCTGCTCCGGGTAAAGTACGGCTATACTCGCGTACAGGCCATTAAGGAAATTGGTAGACACCTGGTAGAGTACGAAACCGAGCAAAGAATAGTATCCAATCTGCGCGATTCTGCAGACTAAGACTTTCGTAAGATTTGATTAATGAAAGGGGTATAGGGATAAATTATGTTCGATGCCATTCTTGTACCATTGGACGGTTCTGAACTGGCTGAGTGTGTCCTTCCTCATATTTCAGCCATCGCTCGTTCTTTTAACGCGGAAATCACGCTTCTCCGCATGCTGGAAAAGAATCAGACGAATGGATCACCTCAATTGTTTGATTTACTCAACTGGCAGATAAGTAAAACCAAGGCGACCGTCTATCTCGAAAAGATAAAAGGGCGCATCCAGGAATCTGGGCTTCGGGTTCGGGTTGTTGTACTGGAGGGATTAATTGCACAAGGAATTACAGATTATGCCCAAAACCAGGGGATTAAGTTAGTCGTCCTAAGCAGCCATGGGCGCAGCGGCTTGACTAACTGGGGGATTAGCAGTATTACCCAAAAAATCATCCTCAGTGCACCAACCTCGGTGCTCATCGTTCGGGCAAACCAAAATAATAACCAAACGGATGGATTAACATCGATCCAACTGTATAAGCGCATCCTGGTGCCATTGGACGGTTCCCAACGAGCTGAAAATGTTTTGCCAATAATTACTCAATTGGCACATTTCCATAATTCTCAACTACTAATTGTACAAGTTGTGCAAACGCCCGAAATGGCGCGCCAAATGCCACCCACGCCGGAAGATATCGATTTAGCCAAGCGGGTGGTTGAACGCAATCTGGAAGAAGCCGGGCATTATCTTGAAAAGATGAAAACCCATTCATATCTGAAAGATATCTCTATTCAAACCCGCCTCATTTCCGGAGAAAACACAGCTGCAGAGTTGCATCGATTGACGGAGCAGGAAAATATCGATATGGTCGCACTGAGTGCGCATGGTTATTCGGGTAATCAACAATGGCCGTATGGCGATCTTGTAAACAATTTCATTATGTATGGAAAAACGTCCCTTCTGATTGTACAGGATCTACCTGCCAGGCTGGAATCCAAACCCTTAGAAATGATCTCAAGGGAACGCGGTGAGCGGTAGGACATGCAAATTGCCCCACAGTCTTTATCGGACCCCGCCAACCCAGACGCTGGAACACGCCAGAAAGATTTTGCACATCAACTGGCAAAGACCCACGTAATAGGAATATCTCATCCTGGAAAAACGTCCATATTACAAACCTTGCAAAGCTGGCAACAGGCATTGCGTAATGCAAACGCAATTTTTAAGGGCATGCCATCCAAAGATTTGGCGATAGCTCGTGCCCGCGAATGGATGTTGGATAATTTTTACGTTGTTAATCAAACCTTTCGTCAAATTAATAAGGATCTCCCCGCAAATTTTCTTAACCAGTTACCGCGACTGACTGGAACCTCGCTTAGAAGCTATCCCCGCATTCTCGCATTGGCACTGGAATGGATCGGATATAACAAGGGTCAGATAGACCTGCCCCAAACCGTAGCTTTCATACAAGCTTACCAGGAGAGTGCCGCGCTTACTATCGGCGAACTCTGGGCGCTGCCAATTATGCTACGCATCGGCGTTCTGGAGTGGCTTGCCTGTGCTTCAGCAGAATTGGCCGGGATTGAAACACCGAAGCACCTGAGTGATATACCCAGCCTGTTCGTTTCCCCAAAAATGGCAAATGAAACCATTGTCGCCGATTGTTTTATCAGCCTGCGCTTGCTCTCAACTTCAGATTGGAAAACCTTCTTCGAACAAACCAGCCGGGTGGAACAGATTTTACGTAACGACCCTGCAGGTATTTATGCAAGCATGGATTTTGACACCCGTAACAGTTATCGAAAAGTCATTGAGGAGCTGGCGCGCCACTCCAAATTCAATGAAGAGCAAGTTGCGCAGGCTGTAATTGAATTCTCTGGAAGTAAAGATAATTCTACTTCGGTGCGCAAAGCACATGTAGGCTTTTATTTGCGGGATAGAGGGCGTGTCACGCTCGAAAATAAACTCGGTTATAAGCCGGGAATCGGCACCCGTATCCGGTCTGTCTTACTTGCCCATCCTACCAGTTTGTATCTGGGGACTATCACAATCATTTCCATGCTGCTTCTCGGGGGTTTGCTCACATACGCAGCCATGTCAGGCGGTTCACTCGCTCACTTCATTATTGCAGGTGTAATTGGATTCGGTTTAGCGCTGGATACTGCCATCATTATCGTGAATTGGAACGTGACACATCTCATTAAACCCCAAAGCTTACCCCGCATGGATTTTTCGGAGGGTATCGCACCGGGCAATCGCACCATGGTTGTAATTCCAACCCTGCTTGAAAGAGCCGATGAACTCAAACATCTCCTGGAAGAGTTGGAACTTTATTGTATATCCAACCCTGACCCTCAGTTGACTTATGCCCTGCTGACTGATTTTGGAGATGCACCGGCTCTGGTTATGCCGCAGGACGAACAACTGTTGGCATTAGCCAAGACTGGCATTGAAAATCTCAATCAAAAGTATGCTGGTGCCACCCCGTTCTACTTATTTCATCGACAGCGCCAGTGGAATCCATCCGAGGGAGTATGGATGGGTTGGGAGCGTAAACGCGGCAAACTGGCGGATTTCAATCGTCTCTTACTCAACCTTGGAGAAACATCCTATACAAGCCAGGTTGGAGATGTGAGCATTTTACCTGAGGTCAAGTATGTCATCACACTGGATGCTGATACATCCCTTCCGCAAGGGAGCGCAAACCGTCTGATTGCTACTATGACTCATCCGTTAAACCGTGCTGAGTTTTCTGCCGATGGACGCTCGGTTGTCGCTGGTTATACCGTACTACAACCACGTGTGGCTATAAAGCCAACCAGTGCGAACCGCTCTCTCTTTTCCCGGATTTTTACTGGAAGAGCCGGATATGATCTGTACTCTTTTGCTGTGTCGGATGTATACCAGGACCTGTTTGGGGAGGGCAGTTATGTTGGCAAGGGGATCTATGATGTTGCAGCCTTTGAACGCAGCCTGGCAGGTCAGGTGCGCCAGAATACCCTGCTAAGTCATGATCTTTTTGAAGGGATTTATGGGCGTGCTGCGCTGGTCACAGATATCGTCTTATATGAGGAATATCCATCGCGGTATCTGGTGTATGCCCGTCGATTACGACGCTGGATTCGTGGTGATTGGCAGTTATTACCCTGGCTGTTTCCCATCGTTCGCACCCAAAAAGGGATGGCTGCCAACCGTTTATCTGTCATCAATCGCTGGAAAGTATTCGACAACCTCCGGCGCAGCCTAATGCCGGCTACCTTGCTGGCACTGCTTGCTGCAGGCTGGCTTTATTTATCCGGCTCGCCATTCGTCTGGACAATGCTGGCGGTGCTGCCTTCAGCCCTGCCCATCGTGGTACAAGCTGTCCAGGATGGGCGCCACAATCACGGGCGGTTGAGCATCAAACAGCTTATCGATCCGATCCGGCTCCCGCTCACCCGCTGGGCACTTGCCATTCTTTTTCTTCCCAATGAAACCATGCTGACGCTGGGCGCAATCGGCACTACCCTGACCCGGCTGCTGATTAAACGTAAAAACCTGCTGCAATGGACAACGGCAGCGAACGTGGCGCGCTTGTCGAAATTGAGTTCCCATTATGAAACCTGGGTCGAGATGGCCGCCTCCCTGGTTCTTAGTGTACTGCTCGGCATTTCTGTCGCCATTTTCAACCCGGCTGCGCTTTGGGTGGCGCTGCCCCTTTTGGTCGCCTGGTTGATCGCTCCTCAGATCGCCATCCTGATCAGCCGGTCGGTGACTTATAGCACTGCGCCGATCCTCGAGACTCAACGCAGGCAAATTCTGCGCTTGGCGCGCCGCACCTGGGCTTTTTTTGAACAGTTTGCCGGACCCGATGACCACTGGTTACCCCCCGACCATTATCAAGAATCGCCGCGCGTTAATGTGGCTCATTACACCACGCCTACCAACATTGGTCTTTACCTGGTATCCACACTTTCCGCTCATGATCTTGGCTACCTGGGCTTGTCCGAACTGGCAATACGTTTACGCTTAACTTTCGAAAACCTGGACAAGTTGGAACATTACCGTGGACACTTGTTGAACTGGTACGATTCGCAGACCCTGGCAGCCCTCCCTCCACGTTATATTTCCACGGTGGATAGCGGCAACTTTGCAGCGTGCCTGATTACACTTAAACAGGGTTGTCTTGCTATGAAAGATACTCCGGTGCTTGACAATAAGCAGTGGCAGGGGTTGCTTGCCATTCTGGACATTCTGTCCGAAGCCTTGCAAGCACTGGAGAAGAATAATGCAGCAGCCCGGGAAGTCGATTTCGAATCCTTCGAAGTCGACTTGAACACCATATACAAGCGTATCAGCGCCATTCAGGACCAGCCCATAAACTGGACCACGACCCTGAACTGGCTCTCAGGTGAAGGCTGGGAAAGTGTCTCGCAACGGTTGTTGATTTTGCTCGAGAGTTACCCCAACCTCCAGCCTGAAACCCTGACTGAACTCCAACTCTATCTCAATTTGATGCACCATCATTTACAGGACATGCAGCGCAGCTTGGATTCGTATGCACCCTGGCTCAAAAGGCTGGATTCAGTTTACTTGGAGACTTCCGCTGGGCGGGATTTTCGGAACAGCCTGCCCGCCGCAATGCCCTCACTGGCACAGGCGCCAGCAGTGTATGAACACATTCAGATTGAATTGGACCATTTCAAATCTCAAGTCCAGGATGAAGCTACGGATGAATGGTGTAAAAAACTGGGTGATGATTTCAGCCTCAGCTCGCGTGACAGTCACTTCCATTTTGGTTGATTTCAACAACCTGGCAGAACGAGCCAATGTTGCTGTGAATGAAATGGATTTCCGCTTTTTATTCAATGAGAAACGTCAGGTTTTCCACATTGGTTATAACGCCAGTAATGAACAGCTTGACCCGAGTTATTACGACTTGCTGGCCTCGGAAGCCCGCATTGCCAGCTTAATCGCGATCGCCAAATGCGACGCCCCCCAAAGCCATTGGCAGCACCTCGGGCGACCGGTAACCATGGTGAACGGTAAGCAGGTTCTGCTTTCATGGAGTGGCACCATGTTCGAATACCTCATGCCGACTCTGTTTGCTAAAAACTTTGCCGGGACATTTCTCTCCGATAGTTGCTATGTCGCCCTCGAGGCGCAAATAGGTTATGGGCGGGAAAAGGAAGTACCGTGGGGCATTTCGGAATCAGGCTACTACGCCTTCGACCTAAATATGAATTACCAGTACCGGGCTTTTGGTATACCAGATTTGGGTTACAAACGTGACCTGCCAGATGATCTGGTCATCTCTCCATATGCGTCGATATTGGGAATTTCGTTGCAGCCGCAGGCCGTCCTGGATAATATGGCACATCTTGAGCAGTTGAATATGCTCGGGCGGTTTGGCTTTTATGAGGCGCTTGATTTCACAAAAACGCGCCTCGCTGCCGGTCAGAACCATGCCATCGTGCAATCCTACATGGCACATCACCAGGGTATGATCCTGTTGGCGTCGTGCAATTATCTGTTGAACGATGTGATGGTGCAACGTTTCCATGCGGATGAACGCATTCAAAGTGTGGAACTTCTGCTCCAGGAGAAGATTCCCCAAAACCCACCTATTGAATATCCCCATTCCGATGAACCGGTAGATTTGCCCGGAGAAATACGATCGGTCGCCAGTGTGCCGTGGCAAGTGCCGGTCGACAGTCCCATTCCACAGGTCCATGTCCTTTCTCAAGGTGACACCAGCCTGTTGATCACCAACGCTGGGGGGGGATTCAGCCAATGGCGTGAGTTTGCGTTGACGCGTTGGCAAGCCGACACCACTCAGGATTCATGGGGCACTTGGATCTACGTGCAAGATCGGGAGAGTGGGGCACTTTGGTCCGCCACCTGTCAGCCAATCGGGTGTGCAACGGAACAGCAGGATGTTTTGTTTTACCCTCATCGGGTGGAATTCCCTCGTGCAGATAATGGCATTTCACTCCGGACTGGCATCACCGTAAGCATAGATGGAGTTGAAATCAGGCGGGTGAACATTCTAAACGACACCGACCGACCCCGGAAATTGAAACTGACCAGTTATGGCGAAGTCGTCCTGGCTGCGCAAGCTGATGATCAACGCCATCCGGCGTTTAATAAACTATTTATTGAGAGTGAATATCTACCGGAACAAAACGCTCTCCTTTTCCAGCGCCGTTCGCGCTCGTTGAACGAAAAACCGATCGTGCTCATTCATGCAATGGTAATCGAGGCCGGGCACAAAGTGACCGGCGATCACGAAAGCGACCGCTCAAGATTTCTGGGTAGGTCACGGACGCCACGCACCCCACTGGTGTTGCAGGATGTTAGAAACCGCCTATCCGGCACCGTTGGTGGCACACTTGACCCTATTTTCTCGCTTGCGCAGGAAATAGACCTTTAAGCCACATGGGAAAACAAGAGTCACGTTCCTGACTCTAGCCGCGCCCTCCCGATCCGAAGCATTGGAAAAGTTGTCTCATTATCAGACTGGGCGTGCAATATACAACGCCTTAATGAGGCCCGCACGAGCAGTGAACATGAACTGTTCGAGACCGGATTGACAGTTTCCGCGGTTGAAAATATACAACGTCTTTTATCTGCCCTGCTCTACCCGTTTGGAAAATTGCGTGCTGCACCGCATATCCTCGCACAAAACCGGAAAGGGCAACCTGGCTTATGGGCTTTTGGGATCTCTGGCGATCACCCGATTCTGCTAATGCGCATCCATGACGGTGAATCGCCTATCCTGCCAGAAACCTTGCAAGCTTTTACGTATTGGCGAAACCATCACATCACGGTCAATCTGGTTATCCTGAACGATCAGGATACAGGTTATGCCCTTGATTTGCATAACACTATCCTTCGCCAGATCCGGCAGATGGGAGTGGAAGCATCACTGAACCAGCGTGATGGCATTTTTATTTTGCGCACCGATCAACTTCAGCCGGCTGATAGGATCCTGTTTGAAACAGTTGCGGGGGTCATTTTGGATGAGAAGGATGGGACACTGGCTGAACATGCCATCCGTTTAAATGTGCACCACACCAGTTTACCGGAATTCACACCTTCCCTCTCACCATCCAGTACGGAGGCTATGACAACAGAGGTTCGGAATGGAGATCCAACGGTTCCCCTCCAACTTCCAGAAGGTTTACTCATGGACAATGGGTTTGGAGGGTTCAGCCGCGATGGAAAAGAATATGTCATCCACCTTCAGCCGGGACAGCACACCCCGCATCCTTGGGTTAACATCATTGCCAACCCGGAATTTGGCTTTCTCGTGTCAGAATCGGGCGCCGGTTATACCTGGGCAGGAAATAGCAGTGAGAATCGCCTAACCCCCTGGCGCAATGACCCGGTCACAGATCTGCCAGGTGAAGCACTCTACATCCGTGATGAGGAAACCGGGCTGGTATGGAGCCCCACGCCCATGCCTACCGGCGAAAAATCAGCGCACATTATTCATCACGGAGCTGGTTATTCGATCTTTGAGAGTCAAACATACGGTTTAAATCAGAGATTGCGCTTGTTCGCTGCTACCGATGCGCCAGTCAAGATTGCTCATCTTCGTCTGCAAAACCTATTGGATCGCCCGCGCCGGATCACGGTCACCTACTATGCTGAATGGGTGCTTGGCACAAACCGGGGTATGCATCAGGCTCATATCATGCCGGAATTCGACCCCGAAAAAAATGCCTTGCTCGCTTCCAACCACTATAACTTTGAGTTCGGCGAGCGCGTGGCATTTCTAGCTGCAAATAAAAAACCGCACGGTGTGACTACCGACAGAACGGAATTTTTGGGACGCATGGGCAGTTTGCACAACCCGGCAGCTCTTGGACGGATTGGATTGGCGAGCGCTGTCAATGCTGGGCTGGATCCATGTGCCGTCATTCAACTTCATGTTGACCTCGCACCTGGGGCGGAGGAGGATGTCTTTTTCTTGATCGGAGAAGGAGCCAACCGCGAAGAAAGCCTGGCACTGATAGGCAAGATGCAGGAACAGGGGCAGGTTGAAGCAACCTGGCAAACGGTCCAGCAGCAGTGGGATGGCATTCTGAACACTATCACGGTTGAAACACCCGACCCCGCCATGGACTTGATGCTAAACCGCTGGCTCCTCTACCAGACACTTAGCTGTCGCTTGTGGGGACGTACCGGGCTTTATCAATCCAGCGGAGCTTTCGGGTTCCGTGATCAACTCCAGGATGTTCTGGCTTTTCTGCATACCCGCCCAGGTATCGCACGCGCACAAATTTTGGAAGCAGCGCGGCACCAATTTGAAGAAGGCGATGTACTTCACTGGTGGCATCCGCCTTCAGGTCGTGGGGTGCGCACGCGCATCTCAGATGACATGCTCTGGCTGCCCTTCGTCACAGCGGAGTACGTTGCTGCAACTGGTGATAAGTCCATCCTGGAAGAGGAGATCCCCTTCTTGAAGGCGGAGCCGCTCCGGTTGGAAGAAGTTGAACGTTACGGTCAATACGAATCGACCACCCAGGGATACACGCTCTACGAACACTGCCGCCGGTCGGTGGAAAAAGGCTCCACTTCAGGCGTGCATGGAATGCCGCTGATGGGTTTCGGTGATTGGAACGATGGCATGAACGGGGTGGGTCGGGAAGGGCGCGGCGAGAGCATCTGGCTGGGTTGGTTCCTGGTCGCCACTTTGAATCGCTTCGTTTCGCTCTGCGTGTCGGTGGCAGAAGACCCTGAACCATACCGGCAGCAGGCAGTACGCCTGTCGCAAGCACTGGAGTTGCATGCCTGGGATGGGGACTGGTACCTGCGTGCCTTCTATGATGATGGTACACGGCTCGGATCGCATGAAAATGTCGAATGCCAGATCGATTCAATAGCCCAATCCTGGGCAGTATTATCGGGAGCGGGTGATCCTGCACGGGCCGCGCAGGCGATGGAAGCCGTTGACAGGTTGCTGGTGAGGCAGGCCGAACAGATCATTTTGCTTTTTACCCCGCCATTTGACAAGACGGATCACGACCCGGGGTACATTAAAGGCTATATGCCCGGTGTGCGCGAAAACGGCGGACAGTACACCCATGCCGCCATCTGGTCCGCTTTGGCTTATGCAAAGCTTGGACAAGGTGAGCAGGCAGGAACGCTTTTCGGCATGTTGAATCCTATTCATCACTCCGATACACCTGAAAAAGCAGCCCGTTATTTGGTCGAGCCTTACGCCATGGCTGCTGATATTTATAGTCAACCCCCCCTTGCCGGCACTGGTGGCTGGACTTGGTATACCGGTTCGGCGGGCTGGATGTACTGCCTGGGCCTCGAAGCGATCCTGGGCATCACCAGGGTGGGTGAGGCGCTCGACATCAACCCGTGCATTCCCGGGAATTGGTCGGGTTATAAAGTGGATTACTGTTTTGGAAACACCCATTACAAGATCAACGTTGAGAACCCGGAGGGAGTCAGTCGCGGAGTTCGGGAAATCGTGTTGAATGGCATCTCCCGAAAAGACAACAGGATTCCGTTGACTGATGATGGGTATCAACACGAGGTCCGTGTATTGATGGGGTCAGTCCCTTCTATCCAGGAAAAAAACCACCAAAAATGATTCGAACAACCTCATGGCTTGGGGTGTAGAATGAAAGTGACTTCGATATAATCGATGCACAAAGAATCTACAACAGGCTGGTCCTAATAAAGGAAAATATCATGAGTGAAAAACACAGATCACAGCAGGAAGATGATGAAGAAGGACGAAAACAACGTCAAAAGGAACAAAAAGACCTGGAGCAGGAGCAGGCGTTGGAACGCAAGCCACAAGAAGAACAGAGGCAGGAGTTAAGCAAACTGCAGGAACAGGATCGTAAGCAGCGCCAGCAGGAGCAGCAACAATTGGAGCAGCAGTTGGAAGAAAAACGAAAACAGCGCCAAATTGAGCAGCATGAGTTGGAAGAACAGCAAAAACGTAAACACTGAAAGTGCTGATCGTTCGACTACCAATTCGATGAATTTTGGTGTTCGGGTAAGAGTAAGGGGGGCTTGAATTTGTACATTTGTAATTGAGAATCAGATGCCACAAACACCCCACATCGAACAGTATTTTCGGGTCCTGAAATCGTCATGGACGTTGTGATCGGCATTTCAGATGGGTTGACAGTCCGTTCCTGACCGACGCTGGTCAGTAAAGGGACAATCAAAAATCCGCCTTCCGGGGCGGATTTTTGATGAGAGTATGGTTCAATCGTTGAAACTCGACCAACACCATTACCCGTGATGGAGGCTGGCACAAATCGATAATTCAATCGTATGCTCATCCAACCTGGTACATAAATAAAACATTCGAAAGATCCATCAGCCAGTGTGCAATGATCATCGGAGGCAATCGCCGTATGCGCAAATATACAAGCACCATGGCGATAGAAAGCGGGATGAAGGCAAGGAACATATAGAACCCAAACCGAAAGCCGGCCAGCATTAGAAAGCTGTGCTGGAGAGCAAAAAAGAATGAAACGAGCGCCACCGATAACCAGCGGGATTTAGTCAAGGCAAGGAGGCGTGGCAATGTATAGCCGTTATAGGTCATCTCTTCGGTGACAGACCAGATCGGCCACCACAGAATACGAGCGTAAAGCAACGCGAATAGCGGTAGACTGCGCATGAAAGTATATTCAGGGAATACCGGATTGATTTTGCCGTAAGCGATCAACTGGGCTAACATTCCACCGCCAAAGATGGTAATTGGAGCGATAAGGATGAACAGACCCAGCCCGAGCGGGATCTCTTTTTTAAGTTTGCTTTTTACCAGGCTGATCAGATCAAGCAGGCGAATGCCTTCACGTTTGGTTAAATAGTACAGGATGCCAAGGCAGCCAATGTCTACAAGTGTGCCATAAACGGGCCACCAGTTGCGGATGACGACCGAAGCATTGGGGACTTTGAGTTGCAGGAACAGCAGGAAGGTGATTCCCTGGGCTAGCAGGATGAAGGCCGAACGTGCAATTAACATCAGCATGGGACCGTAGCGCGGGATGCGTCCTTGTGCGAAGCGGGATTGGATCGCCTCAAAAGAATTGACGGGGGTGGTTTCAATCATTTGGGAATCTCCTATTTTGGATTTTGTGAATTATCAAGCTTGAGATGTCACTGTCTCGAGGAAATTTCTAAGATCCTTGTGGATCAGCGAAATATGTCCTTCGCCGGGGAAGAACTTCGCTTCCACATTGGGAAGTTTCTGTGCCAGCAGGCGTCCATCGGGCAATTGCATGGTTTGCTGCGTGATGTCGGTGACTGAAGAAGTTGCGTTCATGAGTTTCATCCTGTCTGTACTACATTTCGATGGAGTCTATATGAACACCGGATTGAAGTGACAAGGAATTATTTTTGGCGGTTTTCAATTCACGGCTCCACACAACAGCAATGGCAATGGCAAGCAGGATGAACGGAGAGTATTCCAGCCAGTTATAAAGAGGATTACGCGTGACACCAGTGGCAATCACCTGACCGCAAAAGGTGTAAATCCAATGGAAGAAGATTGCGGTCCAGATGCTGCCATTGGTATGGTTGTGCAGCCACGCAAACAAAACGGACAAGGCGGTCACTCCGCAGAAAAACCCAAGGAACGGGAAATGCAACTCACGCTGAGACGTGCCAAGTATAAAAAACAGCGGCAGATGCCAAAGCGCCCAAACCATGCCGACCACAAGCCCCGAAACCATTGGATTCCAGCGCGTTTGCAAACGAGTCTGGGCATAACCGCGCCAGCCAAGCTCCTCGGAGAGTGGACCGATCAAGATGAGAGGCAGGAAACTCGGCAATTGGGTCAGGAACAGGGAAAAGTCAAACGAATGACCCAGCAGGTAGTTGATCGCGATCTGACCGGTAGCACCAAAGGCTACCAAACCCACGGCAGCCAGATACCAGCGCCAACCGATCTTGAACTGGATCATTCGCTGCCACATGCGCTTTAAACCAGCGCGGCCTTCTTTCAACCCGGTCAGCACCAGCGCCACTACCGATGGCATGAAACCACCTATGAGAAACAGCGCCAATGCCCAGGCAGGCCCTCTTGCATTGCTGACAAAACTACCGGCAGGAATTTGGAACACGATTAGTGGTCCCCATAAAACTATGTAGCAGATTCCAAAGGTAACAGCAAAAAATACGAACACTTCCCTGATGGGGTTGGAAGGTGTTGACATACTCTTATCCATGGCAAACTCCTGTTTTCTGATCTGTATGGAAGCACTTTCATCTAAAACAATACACTTTTCCGTCAAAAAACTCCCCCGCCGGAGGGGGAGTTTTAAAGTATCCGAATGGACAGGTTGGGTGGTCTGTTGCAATGTGCGAGTTAAAGCGTACCTGCCAGGTTGAAAAGTGCATGCAGGATAATGGCCGGATAGATGCTCTGCGTTTTCGCCCGGGCGTACCCGAAAGCCAGTCCGAGTATCGTTGAAAAGCCAACCTGGAACAGGATAAACCCGGTCGGGTAGTGGCCGATGTTGTTCAAGTGTGCGCTGGCAAATATCACGGTACTCAGGATGATCGTCAATGTTTCCGCTGTCCGGACCGGAAATATCTTTCCGAATCCCCATAACATCATTGAGAAAAGCACACCTCGGAAGAGGCCTTCCTCTCCCAGCGGGACAATAACGCCTTCGAAGAACCAGGTGTTGGCGCCGAAAGGGGTCTCGCCGAGCACCAGGCGGTAGATCAGTGGCGTCGCAACGAAGAAGATCGCCAATCCCATCAGCAGCTTCAAGTGTTTTGCGATGGTGCCGAACTGGTATCCGAAGAATTTTGGTGCCCAAAAGATGGGCATGAACCCAAGGAACAGGAACACTGCATCGGATAGGATGTCATTTATATAAATGTTCCGGGGTTGGCTGGAAAGCACCTTGTAGATCGTATTGTTGGCATATACGGCGCCCCAGGTCAGGAGCAACCCCCAGAGAATATACAGGGTGGTGAGTATGATGGATCTTGGTTTCACGTTTGTTTCCTTTCGTATCAAACGGGAAGCGCTTCGATTGATTTCTTTGACAGGTGTTTACCGCCAAAGATCAGGATCACGCCAATTGTCACCAGAACCAGCATCGACCCGGCAGCGATGTAAAGGATCATTGGGGGCAGGAGTCCTAGCGTACCTGCAATGAAACCGCCGCTCATGTTGAATGAGAAGTGAGCCAGAACGGTGATGATCAGGCTGCCCTTGGCATTGTTATACAACCAGGTGAAATATACCCCCAGCGTTACCACCAGCATCAGATAGATCGGGAAAGGGATTCCTTGCTGAGAGGAACCTGGCAGAAAAAAGAGCGGGATGTGCCAGCAGCACCAGATCACGCCCAGTATCAGACTCGAGATGAGGGCGTTATATTTCTTTTGCAGGCGAGGCAGGGCAAACCCGCGCCACCCGGCCTCCTCTGCCAGAGGGCCGGAGAACAGGGTGAACAATAGTTGGCCCAGGAGCACGGATATGGTGGTGCCGGCCTTTAAACCGGCAGGCTGGTTCCCAAGCAGGATATAAACCAGGGCGAAAGCGAGCGGACCCAGGAAAAGGAAAGTCGCGGCAAAATACCAGCGCAGCCCGACTTTCCAGCGGGTAAACCCCGAGAGCAGGTGTTTGACTTCGGTCCACCCGCCGATGACCAGGGAAACGATCACTGCGCTGATGGTGGGGCTGAAGGCATAGAAGAACCAGGTCAGCGACCAGGGGTGGTCAGGCTGACCGGGGCGCAGGGCGAGGGTGATAAAGACTGCTCCTGTCATGATGGCATAGGATAGGATGAAGAACGCTAGTAATTGGTGATCGATGAACCATTTTTTCATAAGAGCATCCTTTTTTATAAAGTTGATGGCAGGGTCGCTACCATTGCTCTAATAATAGACTCGCGTCAATAAAGTTCACCCGGTCGATGGGGGAGTTTTTACTGTCCGACCGGATGGGTTGGATACGTAAAACTTAGGACAACATTTTTGACGAAAGTCTTTTTTCTAGAAACCATGCGTTGATCAGGCAGAAACCCCCGGTCGCTACGGCAACAATCACCGGGTTGGTCTGGTACATCCGCCAGAGATCCAAGGAGGTGGTCATCAGGGATTGGTTCATGGGAATATTACCCACAACCGGGGATCAATGACCAAGCTCTTGTGAGACACTAGCCACCCTTGCTATAACGCTCCCAGCTTTGTCTCATGATAGGGTCTGATTTATTTCGCAGGAGGATATCAAATCCCGCGTGAAATCTTTATTTCTCAATAAAATTTGCTCCCCGGTTTTGGCGGCCTCGACAGATAGAAACGGTGCTTGTTTTTTGAGAGCTAAAATTACCTGTCTGGCATGCCCGCCATCCCAGAAATCTGATGCCTGACGGCCCCATTCCTCCAGGTGAGTTAAAATGACGCGCCGAGGTTGAAGCGCCAGGCAGAAGCGGCAGAAATACTCCAGTAATGGCGGATGGGGGTGCATAGCAGAGCCTCTCCCCAGCCACAGGTGGGCAAAAAGCACATCCACAGGGCCAAAGTCCGGCAGGCCGGTGGGATCATATGTGCGGGTATCCCCCGGAAACAGCCAGCGTTTGCCACCTTGTTCAACCAGATAACCCAGTGGCCGGAACGCCCCGCCGCCCATCGGGGTAATCAGGAGCATTCTTCCCAGTGCAGGCCGTCAAAAGGGGTGATGCGAAGACCGTGCAGTTCAATTGGTTGCAGCGGCTTCGGGACCAGGATCTGTTTGGCCGGCAGTCCGGCCTGCTCTCTGCACCAGCGGGAGGATGGCTTCGGGAACGACCCACCGGATGGGCAAATGTCGAAGAGCGCGCAGCAGGCCAAGATCCAGGTGGTCTTTGTGACGGTGGGTCAGCAGGACAAAATCCAAATCCTTTAGATCACGGGCAACATCCATGGCGGTGCCTGGGGCAGGCGGCTGTTCAAGCTGAGCGGATCGATTGCCCAGCGGACGCCCTGGGTGCGGAACAGATAGTTGGCGGAATACATCAACCAGGCCCGGTCTTCCGAGCCTGGTGATTTCCATTCTGAAATGATTTTATCCCAGAGGGCTGGGTAGCGGGCGAGCATTTCCTTCCGCCGCCGGTCGATCAGGGCTTGCTTTTCAGTGGATGTGATCCATGATTGTATTTGGCATGGATCAGGGCTTCGACATCGCTGACGGGACGGTCGAACGGTCCCAGTTTTTCCATTTTCAGGCTGGTGACTGCCGCAGCCCAGATGCCGGCCTCGAGCGGCGGTTTTGACAGGCGCATGGCAACATAGGTACCGATGCAGGTATCGCCGCGCCCGCTGCGTCCGTTCAATTGGGCCGGATAAAAACCCATTTCGTGGCATTTGCCATCGGCATAGATGAGCAGGCCATCCTTGTGGGTGAGGACAATTTCCTTCGGACCCATCGCCGCATAGATTTTGGCAGCCTTATAAATATCTGTCTCGCCGGTGAGAAATTCGGCTTCGACGGCATCGCTCTTCAGTACATCCAGATAAGCCAGGGTGGTTTTCATTTCCTCCCAGGGTGCGTAGACCAGGTTCTTGCCCTGCAGGACACGCACAAATCCCTGCATATCTGCAGCCAGAAAGACTTTTTTCTCCTTCAGCGTCTGGATCACATCCAGGCCGACCTCGCCGCGCAGGCTGGAATTGATCACTGCTGCTTTCATCTCCAGGTTTTCCACTTCGCTGACGGTGATCGCACCGGCCGTGGCGGCGACAGACAGGTTGCGAATATCCGGGTCGTTGGTGGGATATTCCAGGCACATTAAAGTGGATTGGGGAGTATAGGTTGGAAAGCAGTCAATGCCAGCCTGGGTGAATTTTTCCACCACGCGGTCATCTTCTTTCGCCAGGCGGGTGACCACGGCAACTTTCAGGCCGAGACGGGCGGCGGCATGGGCGGCATAATTCATTCCACCACCATCCACATACTTCGTGCCGGCAGGGGAAATGATCGTATCCTTGGTGTAATTGCCAATACAAACAACATCATAGACTTGAGCAGGTATTCATAAAGACCTTTCCGAAAATGAATAATTAATGGATGAACCTGGGAAAGCACCCAGTAGAGACCTGCTGCAACCAGCGCAGTGGCAGGGATGGTCAACAACCAGGCCGTGGCAATCTCCTGGGCAACCCCCCAGCGGACTTTGTTCACTCGTTCAGCCGCGCCCACCCCCATGATGGCCGAACTGACCACCTGGGTGGTGCTCACCGGCCCGCCCACCAGGGAGGCGCTCAGAATGACCACTGCCGAAGCCAGTTGAGCAGCAAAACCATCCACCGGGCGGATTTTATAGAATTTTCCACCCAGGGTTCGGATCAGCTTATTTCCACCCACCGCAGTGCCCAAGCGCAATCATCCCGGCACACAGGATGATGACCCAGGTCGGAACGGCAAAAACCTTCAAATAGCCTCCGGTGACCAGCGCCAGGGTGATGATGCCCATGGTTTTCTGGGCATCATTGGCGCCGTGGCTGAGCGCCAGGGCCAGCGCGGTAAAGATCTGGCCGCGTTTGAAAAACCGATTTATTCCCGGGCTGGCTTTCCAACTCAATAACAGGATCAGCCGCAGGAGAATATAACCAAAGACAAACCCAATGATCGGGGAAGTGAACAAGGCGATCAATATTTTCTCGATGCCGGGCATTTGAATGGCCTGCCAGCCTGCATCCATGACCACCGCCCCGACAAAACCACCGATCAGGGCATGCGAAGAACTGCTGGGAAACCCAAGGTACCAGGTCAGCAAATTCCACAGGATGGCACTGATCAGGGCAGCCAGAAGAACCTGCCGTATTGATGGCTTCGGCAACAACCACCTCATGTCCGATCGTGTTGGCCACTGCCACCCAAAGATAAATGGACCGGAAAATTCGGCCACGGCAGTCATCGCCAAGGCCACCCGCGGCGAAAGCGCCCGCGAGGAGATCATGGTGGCAACCACGTTGCTGGAATCATGGATCCCATTCAGAAAATCAAAGACCAGGGCCAAAACAATTACAGCAATAATGATTGGAGACATGATCACAACCCTTCATTAGGCGATCTTGACCACGATGTCGGCAATCACGTTGGCGGCCTCATCCCCCCGGTCGGCGGCGTTGCTCAGGTGGCGGTAGACCTCGCGCAGTTTCAGCATCTTGACCACATGGGCAATATCTTCCGCCCCGCTGAAGAGGTCGGCCAGGGCTTCCCGGTAGATATCCTCCACCTTGTTTTCGAGCGCCTTGGCGCGCTGGGCGTGCTCGCCGGCAACGCCGGGATGGTCTTCGAAGCGGTCCAGCTGCCATGGAGAGTTCATAGGCCGCATCCCTGAGCAGGGAGGCCATCCTTTGCATGTAAGGGGTCGGCTCCACCTTTAATATCTCCATCTCGATGACCGTGCTGTAGGCATAGTCGAGCACATCGTCAATGGTGCGGGAAAGAGAGAAGATATCCTCCCGGTCGAAGGGGGTGATAAAGGTCTTGTTCAACTCATAGATCAGGATGCGCCGGGCTTCATCGGCTTCTTTTTCCTTTGGTGAGAGTTGGCAGCAGCAGCAGGGTCCTGGCTGACCATATAGGCTTTCAATGCTTCCAAGCCCGGCAAGGTCAGGGCAGCCTGGTCATGGATCAATTTGATAAATATATTCTGGCGTTTTTTAAACAGCTTTTTCATCAGGGTGCTCCTTTATTGAGATCAGGTTAACACAACCTGTATCAACCAGTTTTTTCAAACCTGTTTTGATCTGTTCAGGCGTATTAGAACTCATTACTTCCACGGTGCGGAAGGCATCTTCGGGGAGGTATCCGGCCACCATCTGGAAATCCACATCCCCCAGACCGGGCGCATGATGGTCTGAAATACCGATCACGTCATGCAGGTGGGTGCCAAAAATGCGCCCGCCAAAGCGTTTCAGCCACATTTCATTCGGAAAAAAGCCCAGCCGGTCCATCGCCGTGGCATGGCCAACATCATAGATAAAACCGAGCCGGTCTGGTTCGGCAAGGTCAGCAACGCAGCCATTTCATCCTGGGTGGGAATATCGAAATAGTGGTAACGGTTTTCCAACCCCAGGCGAACGCCAAATCGGCTGGCATATTCCAATAATTCCTTCAGGCTTTTCATTACCGCTTCCAGAGGCAGGGCCGATCAGTTTGAGGCGTCTTTCCAGCATGAGCCCTTTTGTTTCCTGGATACTCTGTAGATTTCGGTCAGACCAGCTTCAAAGAGGCTGCGCAATTTCTTCTCAAGGACCATATCCAGCGAGACGTGCCCGGCATGCACCACCACCGTCCGGACGGATAATGCCTCTGCCAGTTCGATACTGCGCTTGATGGATGCCACCCCCTGCTGCCGGCAATCCTCATCGGTGGAGGAGATCATCCAATCGCGCTTCTTGAGAGTCTCCACCGAAATGTCAGCCGGGCAGGGTTCATGGATGCTGCTGATCTCATATTTGCCAAGATCAACGCTGTTCAACATCCCGGAATTGATCTGATGGTTCAATTCAACTTTCTGAAAACCCAACCTGCCTGCAGCCAAAAAGAAATCCCCCAGCACTGGGAATTTATTCTTCGCCCACATGGTGGAAAGGGAGGCATCATAAATCGGGTCTTTCACTTCCAGGCGTTTACCATTCGTCTTGGAGCGAGATGGGAAAGAGATCCAGCAGTTCTTTCAGGTTATCAATGGTATAATCCGGGACAAACGTAGGATCCTTTACGGCACTGGAAGATTTCTGGGAGTCACGCAGGATGACCGTCCGGCCGAAGCCAGCCTTCCGGGCGGCAGCCACATCCCGGCGACGGCTGGTCACCGATGTAGGCGCAATGGTTCCGGGCGGACACCCATCCGTTCGGTTGCCATCAACAGGATCGAGGGGTCAGGTTTACGGATCCCGACCACGCATGACAGGATGACCGCATCAAAGCAGCCAGCGATGCCCAGTTCTTCGAGAAGGCGCGGGGCCTCGACACTGCTGGTGGTGTTGCTGACCAGACCCAGGCGATAGCCGCGCCGGAAGAGGGTCAACACCGTTTCCTGCGTTTCCGGGAAGACAATATGCTTGACGGTGGCATCCCGCCAGAGCTTGACTCAATTGTGGAGCAAGCCGGCTTACCCGGTCGGCTGGCCAATCCGGCAGCATCCAGCGTCTCCATAGTTCGACTTCATTCAACTCGCGCAGGGTTTTTCCAGACCACTCTTTATAAGCCCGGGCGTGTTTCTTTAACAACCGGATAAATTCCGTCTCATCAATGTCCATGTCGAAGGAGCATGATCATCTCGCGGATTTTATCCTTATTGATCTCGCGTAGACGCATGGTCCTGCTTCGCAGGGTCCCACCCATGTCAAAGAGGATGGCATCTATGGGCTGATTCATTCTGAGCTTATACCTGTTTTCTGGCTGACTTGAACAATTGTTGAATTTTGAGCAGATCGGAAAAATGGTCCAGATAAATATCTGCCTTGACGCCTTCTTCGTAGTTAAAGGCGATCGTTCTTATCCCCACTGCTTTTGCCCCGTTCAACTCGGAGCCTTTATGCCCAACGAAAACTGCCTGGTCGGCAGTCACACCTAATTGTTGCAAAGCAACCTGGTAGATCTTGGGGTTTGGCTTGCGGATGCCCAGTTCCCTGGACGAAATGACCGAATCCCACACATTCCCAAAGCCGCCGCGTTCGAACCAATTCAATTTAACATGGACCGGCAGGGCTGTATCGGTGACAATCCCCAATAAATATCCTTCAGCTTTCAAGGAACAGAGTGTCTCGGGGACGCCATCGAAGAACTTCACATCATTGGCATCTTCATCCAGAATTTCTTTGCCGCGGTGCGATATCATCCGGGCGGGTAATGCCATAGAATCGCAGAATGGTTTTCTGGTACTGGTCATAAGTGATCAACCCTTGATAAGCCTTATCCCGCAAGGCAGTCTGCTTATCCAGGGGAAATTCTTTATCGGGCAGTCCGATTTCATTCAGAAATTCTGCCAATTTGCTCACCGCTATTTTGCCGGTAATAAAGGATATCCCCAGCGTCAAAAAGAAGGGCACGGATCTGGTTTTGAGAGTCTTTTGCTGCGGGGATAACTGATTCTGAGTTCAATTCAGTCTGCAGGATTTCCAGAAATTCAGTCATATCGTTAATGACTGCATCCGGGGTGGCACCTTCATCCACTTCCCCATGGTCGTAATCATGGCGGATCTGCACCGCCAGACGATAGCCGGCACGCTTTGCGCCGAGGATATCGCGCACGATGCGGTCCCCAATATATACACATTGACTGGCAGGCACATTGGCCAGGCGGGCCGCGTAGTGGAAGATGGCCGGGTCGGGTTTGCGGCGGCCGTATTCGCTGGATAATACGATCGGGTCAAAGTAGTGGCGGATGCCGTACAGTTCCAGGTTGGCAGGCACCTGGCCGCGGCTGTTGACATTGCTGATCAGGCCGATCTTCAAGCCCATTTTACGGATGGCCTCCAGCACTCCCGGCACTTCAGGGCGCATGGCACGCTGGAACCAGTGGGTTTCGATGAAGACCATCAAGTCTTCTGCAATTGAGGCAAGTTTTTTCTGGTCCACGGGGTAGCCTGCAAAGATAAATTCGTTCCAGACTCGCGCTGGAGGCAATTCTTCCATGGTTTGCAGGCTCAACTGGTGATATGCATCCAGCCCGGCGGAAATGATCTCAAATAATTGCTTGTCAGTTAAATCCAAGGAAATCCCGGCTTCTCCAAGTTGCTGCCGAATGCCAGCGGTCTCCTGGAGGCGTAATTCAGGAGTCCATCCATAGGTTTCGATCGTGCCACCCATATCGAAGAAAACAGCCCGGATCGACATACCCATTACTCCACTATCAGGAAATACCTGCCCACACGTTCTGGATATCGTTTTCAACCAGACCGTGTCAAAGTTATAACTATTCTGCCAATAACTTGACGAATACTCTGAATGATTCAGGACTTTCCTGGGACACGGACAGGCTGCATCCGTGTCCCAGGAAGGACATAAAGTTCCTGCTAACTTGTTATTATCCTGACATAACCTACTTATTTAGGAGCGGTAAGCAGGCTGGCTGCCCAGAAGTCGCGGACTTTACTGACGTTATTCCAGTCGAAGATGGGATCCATCTCCCAGACCTGCGGCATCAGTTCAGCCAGAGGCAGGTTGTCTTCGTAAACGGGAAGACCTTCAGCCGCCGGGCCAGGTACCAATCTCGTTCCAGGGTGCAAAACCTGCTTCCGAGAGAATAAAGCGGATGAAGAGTTTGGCCGCATTGGGGTGCGGGGCATTGTTGGCGATGCCCAGGAAGCTGGTCTTGAAGATGCCCATGACCGGTTCCAGGTTAAAACAGGGCGACATGTTCAGTTCGCCATCCAGGGTGGCTTCGAGGCTCGAGTAACCAGTCCATCCAAACCCGGGTTCTTCGCCTGCGGGCAGCTCAAGCCCGGCAAAGGCCGCATCCACCATATCGCCGTCGTCGAGAACAACCACACCGTTATAAGCCAATTTCTTGAGCCACAGATAGCCGGCATTCTCCGACCACCATGCCAGAGGCATCCGCCTTGGCAAGCCATCGATCGGTGGTCCATTCCTTGCCGTAAAGTGCCTGATAGGCTGTAGCCATTTCGTCAGCATTTTGCACAAAGGTGGCCATCTTGGCCATCGTGCTGACATCAGAGATCGGATCTTCCATGAAGAATTTGCCATAATATTTCGGTTCAGTGATCTGCCAGATGTTGGTGACCGGGCAGCCATCCGGGTAGAACTTGTTGTTGTACCCGATCACATCGGTCGAGTGGCGTGCAATGGCAAACGGATAATCCGCGGTCAGTTCCGGGATAACCACATCCCGCGGGACGAACCACCACATCCATTCATTGGGAACGAATTGCCCGTACAGGATGTGCCCGTCGCTGTTGAACCAGACATCCCCGATGACATTCCCGCTTTCCTGCTCTGCCTGCATCTTGGTGTCGATGCCATCGGTGTCAGCAGCATCGAATTCGATGTCCGGATACAGGGCATACCATGCATCAGGCAAATCCTCAACTCCGCCTGAGTTGGCATAGACTGTCACCTTGCCTTCCAGTTTTGCCGCGGCTTCGATCGCCGCCCAGTCATCGGTGGCGGGCTGGTAAGGGCCAACACCATTGTCCTTCGCCCATTGCTCATTGGCGGTGAGTGGTACTGCTGTATCAGCAGCGGCGGGGGACCGGAGTGTCGCCCGGTTTGGTAGTGGGGGGCGGGGGAGCCACGGTCGTGGCCGGTGTGCCGCCACAGCTCACCACCAAGCTGAATAATACGATCAATGTCAATATCTTCACGAACATTTTCATTTCTTCCTCCTGGCATAGCACGATATGAATGGGAATTCAACACAGGGATTTCCTTCCTGGAAGAGCTTTCCTTTTTATATGCCTCCTTTCACATGATCTTCTAAATCATTGAAGAGTTGGGATATCCGCAGACTTGCCCAAGTAAATTCTCTGAATATTTATCAGGAAGTAATGAGGTTGCCGCTTTCCTTATCGTACAGGTTCAACGTTGTCGGATCAAATTTCAACCAGATCTTTTCATCCATCTTGATCTTGCTGATGCCCATCACCCTGATGGTCAACTCGGTCTCACCCAGGCGTGCCAATGATGGTCGAGTCTGCCCCGGAGGGCAGGACGGAATAGGCGTTGAACTCCACTGCTCCCGGTTCAGGACGCTCCGAGATGGCGATATCTTCCGGCCGGATGCCGACCACCACTTTACCGGTCGCTCCAAAGGTATCCACCGCGATCTTGAACGATCCAAGATCAACAGTATTTTTCCCACTGACCTCACCATCCAGCAGGTTCACCTTTGGGTTGCCAATGAAATCTGCCACGAACAGGTTGGCCGGAAAATGGTAGATCTTATCGGGGGTATCGAACTGCTGCACAACACCTTCCTTCATGACGGCAATATTGGTGGACATGGTCAGGGCTTCCACCTGGTCGTGGGTCACATAGATGGTGGTGGCTCCGGAAATATGATGCAGGCGCTTGAGCTCGGTGCGCATGTCCATGCGCAGGCGGGCATCCAGGTTGGAGAGCGGTTCATCCATCAGGAAGACCTTGGGACGATAGGCCAGCATGCGCGCCAGGGCGATGCGCTGCTGCTGCCCGCCGCTCATCTCGCGTGGATAGCGGTCTTCGTAGCCTTCCATTTGTACTTCTTTAAGCGATTCTTTGACCCGTCTTTTCCATTTCATCCTTGGGCATCTTCTGGATCTCCAGGGCAAAGGTGATGTTCTTATCCACCTTCATGTGCGGCCACAAGGCGTAATTCTGGAAGACCAGCCCCAGATCGCGCTTGCTGGATGGCAGTGAAATGCCCTTGTCGTAGGAAAAAACCAGCTTATTGCCAATATAGATCTCACCGCCGTCCGGGTCTTCCAGACCGGCCACGCAGCGCAGCAGGGTGGTCTTGCCGCACCCGGAGGGACCCAGCAGGGTCACGAAGGTTCCCGGTTCGATGACCAGGCTGACATGATCGAGCGCAACCACTTTACCAAATTTTTTCGTTAAATTGTTAATTCTGATGGTTGTTTCCATGATGTCCTCTCTTTACATCCCAAGACCTTTTTTAAGACTGCCGCCCGTGAAGCGGCCAATGATGAGCGTTGCCTGTGACAGTGATCACACACCAGGATCAGGATGACGATGTTCCCCATTTGATCCCTTCCGGCTTCAATATACTTCATGGTCAGGCTGGCCAGCAACTGGGTGTCACGCGTGACCAGCAGGATGATCAGGGACAGCTCGCGCATGGTGGTGATGAACGTCAGCAGGAAACCGGAAACGAAACCGCTCATGGTCAGCGGAAAGATGACACGCCTGAAACGCTGCCAGACATTGGCGCCGGCCACCTGGGCAGCCTCCTCCAGTTCATGCCCCACCTGCATCATGGCCGAGACCCCCGAACGGGAAGAGTAGGGGAGATGTTTGGCCACCGAGACGATCACCAGCAGGGCAAAGGTACCATACAAGGAAGGAAGCGGTCCAATCTTCCTGGCAAACATGGCAATATACACTGCGCCGAAGGCGATGCCCGGGATGACATACGGGATATATGCAAGCTGGTCAACCAGCTTGGCAAGCCGGGTACCACGGCCCTTGACGATGGCATATCCGAGCAGGACACCCAGCAGGGCGGTGAAAAAGGCCGTATAAAGGGCAAGCTTGATGGAATTCCAGGCGGTTTGGTAGATCCTCGGGTTAAGCAGAACTCCCGGCTCACCATCGTTGTACATCGGGTTCGGTCTGTCCGATCCAGTTCTGCAAGGTAAGATTACTGAAGCTGTAATCTCCCGTCCGCAGCAGGAAGGTGTCATAGGTCAGCAAGCCCAGCGGAACGACAAGCACCAGCAGTTGAAAGATGATCACAGCCGTAAAGAAAATCTTCTTCATATTTCTCAACTTGCTTGGATTGGCGACAAAACCGCGCCCGCCGATCGTCTCATAACTCCTGCGCGTGCCCACCAGCCTCTGGTTGAGTGAAATGGTGACCATGGCGAACAGGATCAGGACGATCGCCAGCACGAAGGCATCCGCCTTGTCTCCAGCCGCCAGGCTGCCGCGGATCATGGTGGCAACCACATAGTACTTGACCGGCGAGCCCAGGATATTCGGTCCGCCAAAGGTGCCCATCACCTTGGAAAAGGTCATAATGAAACCGGAAAGCAGGGCCGGCAGCACCAGCGGCAGGGTGATCTTGCGCAGGATGCGCCAGCGGTTGGCGCCCATCAGTTCCCCGGCTTCTTCCAGGTTGGAATCGATCGACATCAGCGCCGCAGAAACGAACAGGAAGAAGAAGGTGTAATAGTGCAGCGCACAGCAGATGATGATCGGCACCGGTCCGTACGACAACCAGTCGGGCGGACTCACCCCAACAATGAACTTCAAACATCCCCGGTGCTCCACCGGAAAGTCCTGTTCTTGAACAGCACCAGCCAGGCCTGGGCCAGGGTCCAGGAGGGCATGATGTAGGGCAGCACTGCCAGTTGATTGACCAGTTTCCTGCCCGGCATATCGGTGCGCACCACCAGCCAGGCCAGCGATCCACCGATCAATAGCGAAAGCACGACAGTGCCAATGGCGATGGTCATCGAATGCTGCAGGGGGGTGTAGGTGTATATTCTGCCAAAGATACCGGTCAGCATCCTGATCCAGTGAAAAGCGGTGAATTCACCCACCTACGGCATCCGGGACACGGCTGAGATCCGAAGCTGCCAGGTCACCGTGGTCTCAACCAGTTTGTACAGGGGGATGATGACCATGTAGAACATCAACACCAGCATGATCAATGCCAGGACGACATGTGGTTTGGTCAGCCAGCGAAAAAATCTTCGGGAACTGGCTAGCAGGCGTTGGGAAAAGGGTTGTGGAGCTATTGCAGGAAATGCCATGAATGTTCTCCTAATTTCAATGGGTCTTATCAGGGAAGAGAGCCATTCGTTTTCTTGAGACGCTCACGCAATTGATCCAATTTATCGAGGTTGGCCATCACTCTTTCCTGGTCCACCGAACTCAACGCCAGGAGCAGGGCATTGATGATCGTCATCGGGACGGTCAGGGAATGGAAGGCGGATACCGGTCCGCGGCGGGCAGCCAGGACTACATCTGCCTTATCACCCACCATCGGGCCAAGCGTATCGGTCAGCAGGATGACCGGTGTCTTATTCTGATTGGCATAATCCAGGACCATCTGCAGGCTGGGAGTCACGTTGAAAAAGCCGATGGCGATCAGCAGATCACTGTCTTTCATGAGCAGCATCGGTTCGAGCATTTCCCGCCCGGAAGTATTCAGCGGGATCACGTGCCGGGCGGAACGGGTCAGGCGGATCTCGAGCAGATCCACCAGCGAAAGGGAAGGTCCCAGCCCAAAAACAAAAACGCGCTGGTGAGTGCGAAGCAACTCAACCGCCGCGTTAAAGGCCTTCCGGTCAAGGGTTTGGAGGGCTTCGGTCAGGTAATCGATCTCGGAAGCTACAAGCCGTTCAAAGATATCGCCATCGCGCGCAGATCATCCAGGCGGCTGCGCAGCCGGGAGGAATGGGTCAACCGGTGACGGAAATTTTCCTGTAAAGCCACCCGCATGGCCGGGTAACTGTCAAAACCGAGGGTGCGCGCAAACCGCACCATGGTCGCTTCACTTAATTGCAACCGCTCAGCTATTTCACCTGCGGAAAGAAAAGCAGCTTCATCCTGATTCTGGTTCAGATAATTGGCAATGCGCTTCTCGCTTTTCGTAAGCTGGGGAAAATGCTCGCTGATCAATTGGCCGAACCCGACCGGGTTTTGGGACTTCTGGGTTCATCGCTTTGCCTCTTCCTCAAATCCATGGACAATAATTAACTTTCAAAATTTGTAATTTTGAAATTCTACTTTCATTTGGATATAATACAACAATATCAATAAGATTGCAAGTATTCTTTCAAAGAATGTGTCATTTGTCATCCTGAGCGTTGGTAAATCAGCGACAATCTCACCTTTGACCGCCTCATCTCCGTTGTAATTCCAAAGTTGGGGGATCTTTTTCACCACGATCCAGGTGGCCAGCACACAACCCACCCCACCCGAGATGATCGCAAATGGCACCCCCAGGATCTGCGCCACCAGACCGGATTCCACTTCTCCAAGCTGGGGACCGCCCTTGAAGAATATCTGGGTGATGCTCATCATGCGTCCGCGCATTGCATCCGGCGTCTGCAGTTGTCTGACCGTGTTGCGGATGATGGAACTTAAGCCGTCAAAGACACCGATCAGGATGAGCGCCAGCATGGTCAACCAGAACGAGGTGGAAACTCCGAAAAGGATTGTCGCCAGGCCAAACATCGCCACGGAAATGGAGATCAACATTCCCTGGCGAAGAAGATTTGATTTCTGTGAAAGATATAACCCAATCGATCAAGGTGCCAATGGCCTGGGAAGCAGACAACCAGCCATACTGGATCGGGCCGACATGCAGGATATCCAGCGCCACAAAGGGCAGCAGGGTATTCGCTGATGAGAAAAAGGTGCCGAAGAAATCCAGGATCATGACCGAGAAGATAATGGGGGAGTTCTTGATGAATTCGATCCCTTCCCGAATATCGCGGAATGTTCCCCGCATTTCGAAGGTCTCTTCTTCAATCACAGTTTGAATATCCCCCATGGCGATCAAGGCGGCGATGACAGCCAGATAGGAAATGGCATTCATCCAATACGCCCATTGCAGGCCCCAAAAGGCGATCACCACCCCGCAGATTGCCGGCCCCAGAATGCCGCCCACTTTGGATGCAATGGAGGTCAGGCTGTAGGCATTTGCCAGGTTTTCACGCGGCACCAGGGAGGGGATAAGAGCCTGCCTGGCAGGGCCATCGAAAGCCACCGCCACCGATTGCATGACCACCAAACCGAAGATCATCCATAAGGATACGACATCCCAATGCGGTGGTCAGGCCAAGGAACAGGGCAACCAACCCCAGTGCAAGCTGGGTGAGGATCGCCATTTTTCGACGGTCGAACCGGTCTGCAGCCACTCCGGCAACCAGGGAGAGCAGGATCACTGGCAGGAACCGCACCAGGCCGATCCCGCTGATGACCATGGGCTGATCGGATAACGTGCGCAGATGCCAGTACAGAGCCCACAGTTGCATCTGTGAACCTGCGATTGAAATCAGGTGACCAATCCAGTACAACAGGAACGGCCTGGATTTAAAAGCTGGAGGAATTACCATACTGATTTTATGACCTTAGTCTCGAGCGGAATGCGCCTCGGGAAAATATCAAGAAGTTCGTTCAGCGAATGGATGACCGCATCGGGTTGGATGGTTTGATCCTGCTCATCCGCGCGCGGTTCGCCAGACGGTTCGATGATGATCCCAAGCGCAAACCCGGCGCGCTTGCAGCCAACCACATCCCGTGAAATCCGGTTACCGAGATAGGCACAATGCGCCGGTTCGACATTCATTTCGGACGTGGCTTCCCAGAATATTTCAGGAGCAGGCTTGCGACATTTCACTGCCGAAGACAGGATCACAACCTCGAAAAGATCTTTCCAGCCAAAGGCATCCAGACTGCGTGGAATATCCAGCGATGACATGCTGTTACTGATCACACCCAGACGATAACCACGCTCGCTTCAATTCGACCAGTGTTTCCTCTGCCCCGGTTTGGGGACCGTGCGCCCTTTGCGCTCACTCCACGCCAGGGTTAATTCAGCCGCAACCGGTTCAATTTGCTGAGCGGGATAATCAGGCAGGAGCCAGCGCGTCCAGATCTCTTCTTCAGACAACTGAAGCAGGTTCTCTTGCGCCCAGTGGCCGTAGGCCTTGTGGCGGCGCGCCAATTCTTCCCAAAAAGCATCTCGGAGCATCTTTTTTCCCAGCAATTCCAGCATCCGTTCGAGTGCTGCGCGCTGGGTTGGCTCGTGAGGTTCCCGCACCCGCAGCGTACCGTTCATATCAAAAAGAATGGCTTCAATGTTGCGAGCAGCTTTCGACCGGAATTGTCATGCCTTGTACTCAATCCCGATCCAATATTTCAACAATTTCAGGTGTCACCCACAGTGCTGCGCCGGTGGTATCGACGACAATATCGCACACTTTCATCAAGGGCCGGTAGCATTCCTCAGCTCTCAGGAACTGGGTCTCGAAAGAACCTGTTTCGAAAGTAGGCAGGATCGTATTTCTTGCGGTAATCAATATCGCGTTTCCATTTCCGTTTCAGCCGGATGGGGTCATCCGTCAGATACACTACTTTGATCCCGATCAGGCCGGAGATCTCCTCCATCTGGAATGGAAAATTACCTTCCATGAAAATAATATCGGCCGGCTCGATCTCAAGCGGGAAACAGCCCGGTTTCAAGTTGCCATCCAGGTCATGGCTGGAAGTGGCGTTGACAAAATCATACCTTGGGATGGTTATCTTCTTTCCCTTGCAGGATCTCCACAGGCTGCGCATGAACAGTTCAAAATGGGTCGATTCCTTCCCCATCGGTTTATTGTCGCGGATAATCCCTGTCGAGCAGGAAATTATCCACTTCAATGGTGGTGAATTTCTTGCCCGTCTGTTCAAAGGCATTGAGCAGGCGTTCGGTAATCTCGGTCTTGCCCGCCGCGGTGGGCCCGGCCAGCGTGATGAGCAATGGGGTTCCCCGGGCTGTCGATCAGTTTCTTGATACTCTCGATAAAGGCCTGGTCAATTTCCGCATTGGCTTCCTTGAAATCCTTGTAACCAATATCCTGAACAGCGCTCAAATCGCTTTTGCTTTTGCTCGAAACTGCTTATATGGTTTTCCGCCAAAATGCGCCACACTATCTTCTGTAAAATAGATTGTCCGGGGTAAAAAGTAAAAACCTCTGACATCAAAATAGAAAGTGCTCATTCACCCATTCTTCGGTATATTCTCTCCCGCACCAGGCCTGCAAAAAGCATGCGGGTCAAGCGGACAATGCTTTCATCCAGGACGATCCGGTCGCCAACTCCGGGGCTTGAGTCTGGATGCCTGTATAGAAATCCCGTTGCCTGATCACGCGTTCGATTTCATCCTGCTTGATCCAATTCAACCGAATCCCAACCAGCCTCAGGGATACAGGTTTTCAAGGGCGTAGCGGAATTCATACAACTCCAGATCTTCGATCCCAGCATTGATCCGCTTCATTCGTCTCAAACAGGATCTCGGAAAATCGCAGTCCGGGGAGCGCAACCTGTCTTGTCCCAGTCATAAGACATTCCTTTCAGCCTTGCTCGAGAATTTCTCGCAATTTCAGGCGTCGCCCACAGGGCTGCGCCGGTGGTGTCAACGGTCATATCGCAGACTTCCATTTGAGGCAGATAGGCGATCTGCGCCATGATGAACTGGTCTTTGAAAAAACGGTTCCGTAAATAGGATGGGTCATACTTCTTGCGGTAATCCATATCCCGTTTCCATTTGCGCTTCAAGCGAACCGGGTCATCGGTCAGGTACACTACTTTGATGCCGATCAAATGGACAATCTCTTCCAATAAGAACGGAAAATTGCCTTCGATGAAAATAATATCGGCAGGTTCAATCTCGATCGGGACGCCATCCGGTTTCAAGTTGCCATCCAGGTCATGGCTGGAGGTGGCATACACAGAATCGTAACGGGGGATGCTGATCTTTTTCCCATGCGTGATGTCTTCCAGGCTTGCTTGAAAAGTTCAAAGTGCAGCGCCTGCTTGCCTTCCGAGTGAATGCCCTTCGCCTCACGGTAGTCCCGGTCGGTAAAGAAATTATCCAGTTCAATGGATGTGACTTTCTGTCCCGCCTGCTTGAATGCGACTCGCAACCGCTCGACGATCTCGGTCTTCCCAGCAGCAGTTGGCACCGGCGATGGCAAGCAGGATCGGGGTTCCGCGCGCTGCAATGATCTTCTTCACGCTCTCGATGAAAAGCTCATCCACTTCGGCATTTGCTTCTCTGAAATCTTTATACCCCACGTCTTGATGCCGCTCGAAGTTCTTTTGTTTTTGCTCGAAACTGTTTGAACGGTTTGCCGCCAAAATGCGCCAGCACCTTGTCGGTGAAATAGTGCGTGCGATGCAGGAAGTAAAAACCGCGGATATCAAAATAGAAATGTGTCTTCACCCAGTCCAGCTCATACTCGCCTGTGACCAGGCCCACAAAAAGCATTTGCGCCAGCCGGATAATTTGTTCATCCAGCACAATCCGATCACCCACCTTTGGTTTGATCTGGATGCTATCATAGAAATCGCGGCTGTTGAGGCGCATTTCAATTTCTTCTTTGCTATCCAGTTTTACGGATCCCCAGCCTTTTTCGGGAACCAGGTCGTTCAACCCATAGCGAAATTCGTAGAGTTCCAGTTCCGAAATGCCTGGATTGATTTGTTTCATTTTTTCAAACAGAGTTTCCGAAAATGCAAGGGGGTCATTCAAAATCAAATTGGCCATGATCTGTTTCCTGTTTTTCTAGAGCAGGGAGAGCTGGAACGTATCCAGAAGTCGATTCGGATGAGTTCATCCGGCAATTCTGTAAAAGGGACTCAATGAGCTACATCAGCCGCTATATTTTGCCAGGCGCAGGGCATTGGCGAGCGCAATTGGCATGATGTGCTTCGCCGGCAGGACTGCCCAGACTGCCGCGCCCGCAGGCGCGTTCCCCAAATTCGGCAATGCCGTCAGCGCGGACGTACTTGCTATACACCAGGGTCGGCACAGGATGCCAGCTGTGCCCTTTAAGCGCTGCCGGAGTCGAATGATCCCCGCTGACGATGACCACATCCGGCTTGAGTGCCATCAAACGCGGCATCAGGCTGTCCACTTCTTCGATGATATTCACCTTGCGGTGCAAAGTCACCATCCTCGCCAGCCAGGTCGGTATTCTTGATATGCAGGTAGAAAAAGTCGAAATCGTTCCAATTCTTTTCCAGGGTCGTAAATTCATCCGCCAACGACCCGCCCTCCACCGGCAGCACCTGCATTCCAACCAGCTTGGCGATACCGCGATAGGTCGGATACACCGCAATGGCTGCCGCGCGCAACCCGAACACCTGCGGGAACGACGGGAGATCGGGATAGCGATCAATGCCGCGCACCAGGATCATATTGGCAGGTTGTTTGGACGGGTATGCCTGCCAGCATCTTGCGCGAACGTTCCACAAATTGGTTTACCACGTCGGGCCGTTTTTTCAGAATCCGGGTTGAGTGCACAGATCTGCAGCGGAGGCAGACCGTTCTTTTGAGGATCAGAACTGGTCACCGCACTGCCCAACCCCGGTCCGCGCATGACGATCGCCAAGCGGTGTTCCTTGACCGTCTCCACGATGAATTCAACATCTCAATCCTGGTTGTCAACAGCTTTGACAGTTCCTTGCTGATATCGTTCGCGATGCGACCAGCCCGCCGATCCGTCACCACACCCGGCCTCATCCACCGTACAGTAATTGCCGCGTGCGGCAACATCGTTGGGTCCCAGGTCAAGGTCAAGGCCGACCGCCTCCAGCACGCCGCGCCCGATCCGGTACTGGATCGGGTCATAGCCGAAAATGCCCAGGTGACCCGGACCGCTCTCCACCGTGATGCCCGGTCCGACCGGTACGCGTCAGCCCCAGGGCGGATAACGCCAGCGAGTGCATCCAGATTGGGCGTATGGGCGGTTTCCAATTCGGTTTTACCGCCCGGTTCCAGGGGCAGTCCCCCCAGCCCATCCATGATGATCATGACGATCTTCGTTTGAGCTGGCATGATCAATTCGTGCAGGAAATTTAAATCTTCATCCATGGATAGGCTCCGTCTCAGTTGAATCAGGTATTGCCTCAGCTAGGTACACTTTTTTCCAACGCCAGATACCAGTGCATCGAAGGCGCGCTGGATCTTGGCATAATTGCCGTCCCGGTCGAGGGCAATCCCCCGCCCAACACCGGTGACAACCTGTCCGATGCCGATCTCGTCCACTTGTTTTTCCAGTTTTTCCAGCAGTGCCGGCGCACTGCCGGGCTCGGTGCTGCGTCCGTCGAAGATCACATGCAGATATACCTTTTCCAGGCCATTTTCTTTTGCCATCTTCAACAGTGCCAGTGGATAATCGATCGAACCATGTGAACTTTTTTCGGTGAGCAGGCCGATCAGATGCAGGCTTGCGCCTCGCTGTCTGACATCATCGATCGCTTCGCAGAAGAATCTCATTGGTATAGAAAGAACCATCCTTCATGGCCAGGTCAAGGCGGACATCATCCTGCAGGACGACCCGCCCTGCGCCGATGTTCATGTGACCCGCTTCCGAATTCCCGGCTTTGCCCGCTTTCAATCCCACCGCTTCACCTGCAGCCTGCAATTGGCTGCAAGGATAATGCTTGGATCAGATCATCCCAGACCGGTGTTTGCGCAAGAAAAATCGGATTGGAGCTATCTTTCCTGCCAATTCCCCAACCATCCAGGATGATGAGCAGAACTCGCCGCTTCCCGCCCCAGTGGTAACCGGGAGCAAGAGTACTGCCGTCCATGCGCCGGCTGCTCAACGCCGAGGGCAGATAGAATCGTCGGAGCCAGGTCAGCCAGTTTCCCATCCCGCAGGTCAAGTGGTCGATGACCAGGCGGGGTCAATCAGGATGAATGGCACCAGGTTGGTCGTGTGGGCCACATGCGGCGTCCCATCCGGGTTGGTCATTTCTTCCAGGTTGCCATGATCGGCAGTGATGAGGACCACGTAATCCGCGGCTAGGGCGGCATCCACCACCTGACCCAGCCGCCGGTCAACAATGCGATGCGCATTGGATTTTGGCATCATTGTTGGCAGTATGTCCGATCACATCCCCGTTGGCAAAGTTGGTCACGATCAGGTCGTATTTTTTTTCGATGCCATCCAGATACCTGCTCGGAAACCTGCTCCAGGCTCAGTCTCGGGGATCTGCTCAAAAGGAATGCCTTTGGCGATGGGATGCGCACATCGTCTTCGCCTGCGAATGGCTGGTTGTTCCCGCCGTTGAAGAAGAAGGTGACATGGGCAAACTTTTCAGACTCGGCGACCCGCAATTGGCGCAGACCAGCCCGGCTGACCAGCTTCGCCCAGCGTATCGCTTGATCTTTGCCGGGGCAAAAGCCACCGGCAGGTCCTTGAATTTTTCATGATAAAGGGTCAGGATGACAAAGGTCAGGTCGTGCAAATCCGGGCGCGGGAAGTGGTCGAAACCCGGTTCGGTGAAGGCTTCGGTCAGCTCGATCTCGCGCTCACCGCGCCGGCAGCAAAAGATGACCGCATCGCCATCTTCGATCCGACCGATTGGATCACCCTGCGCATCGGTCAGCACGATCGGTTCAAGGGAATAATCCGTTTGACCGTCTGCATACAATTCCTTGACCGCCTCCGCCAGCGCACTGGCACCTCGGGGAACTTGATCCGTCGACATCTGTCCTCCAATCTCCTGCCAGTCTTACGGCAGTTTGACCTGGCTTGCGCCCCGGAAAAATATCCAGGAGCTGGCGGAACTCGTGAATGATGACATCCGGTCGGTTCTCATCCGTGATGGTTTCCTCGGCCAGTTCCTCGGGCGAGATCATGATGACGACCATCCCAAAACCGGCCGCACGGGTACCGGTCACATCCCGCTTCAGGTTGTCGCCGATGTAGACGCAATTGGCTGGTTCAACACCGGCCCGGCGGGCCGCTTCGAGGTAGATGGCCGGGTCGGGTTTGCGTTTGCCGAAGACGGACGAAAGCACCACCGATTTGAAGTAGGGGCTAAAGCCATCCGCTTCCAGCCAATCCGGGATCTCGCGTGTGCCGATCAGGTTGCTGATGATGCCCAGGGTATAACCACGCCGGTGGAGTTCAACCACCACTTCCTTGCCGTTCTCCACCACCACCCGCCGGCCCATCGATTGGCGGAACTGGTAGGTCAATTCCCCTCCCAGCGGGGCAATCTTTTCAGCCGGAAATTCAGGCACCAGCCAGCGCGTCCACAGTTCTGCTTCGGGAGCTTCGGTCAGGTTCTCGAAGGCCCACTTGCGATAGACTTTGTAGCGCTCATCCAGTTTTGCACAGAAAGTCTGACGGGTCTTCGTCCGTCCCCACCAGCCGGACGATCTCCTGCCGTGCCCGGGCCATGTGAGCCTGATCCTTGACCAGCATGCGCAGCGTATTGCCCAGATCGATGAAAATGGCTTCGATATTTTGCAGTCATTGCATCACCTTCTTGGCTGGAAAGATATCCAGCAAATCCTTCATTTCGCGGATGGTGTAATCGGGTTTGATCTCCCCGGTGGGCGGTTCTTTGGCCTGCGTTGCCGGCTCAAAAAACAGGATGAACATCCCGTAACCGGCCGCCCGGGTGCCTTCCACATCGCGGACGGGATTGTCACCCACATAGACACATTTGGCCGGTTCGACCCCGATCCTGCGGGCAGCTTCCCAGTAGATCTCCGGGTTGGGTTTTCGTATCCCAACCTTCGAGGAAAGGACAACCGTCTTGAAATAACCGGTCAGGCCATCTGTCTCCAAATAATCCGGGATTTCCGTCTCGGTGATGGTGTTGGCAATGATTCCCAGAAGATAACCACGCTTGCTCAGTTCAATAACAGTTTCCTTCACATCTTCGCGCGGAACACGCCGGCCATCACAATCACGCCACAGGCGGGTCAGCTTGCTTGATAACGGTGCGATCTTCTCAGCTGGGAAATCCGGCAGCATCCATTTTGTCCACATTTCCTTTTCGGAGGCTTCGATCAGTTTCTCTTTTGCCCGCTTCCGCAGGACTTTGTAGCGCTCCTCGAGCTTTTTGATGAAAAGCATCCGGGGTCTCCTGGGCTCCAGTCAATTCCACAAGCTGGCGCTTGGACTGGATGATGAAATCCTTGTCTTCAATGACGATTCGCAGGGTATTGCCAACATCCAGAAAAATGGCTTCGATATTGTTCCGCATCGGTTTTTATCCTTTCGTATCGATAGAGTTCAGTGAGCTGATTTGAAATTACTTTTTGCATACATTTCTATTTGCAAATAATACAACATTTTTCAAAATTTTGCAAGTATTCTTTCAAAACTATTGACTTTTTCGCGAAATACTGAGTAAACTATGCATAGTAATTGCACACGTGTGCACTATCCTGCAACAGGAAAAGGAACAACATGCCGGTCACCATCAAGGATATTGCCAAACAAGCACGGAGTCTCACATTCCACCGTTTCGCGGGCGTTGCATGGCAGTCCGTTGATCGCCGAGAGACACTGCCGAACGCATCCGCCAGACCGCACTCGAAATGGGCTACCTCCCCAGCGCTGCCGCCCGCAGCCTGAAGACCAACCGTTCACAGGCTTTGGGGGTCATCCTCAGCAGCGTGGAGGATCCATTCTTCAGCGAAATTCTGCAGGGCATCGAAGAAGTAGCCCAGAAAAGCGGTTACAGCCTGTTCATGGCCGCCTCGCAACGCGACCCGGAACGGGAGCAGGCCATTGTCCAGGCAATGAGCGAACACCGCGTGGATGGGGTCATCATCTGTTCCACCTCCTTCAAAGCAGAACAGAGCCGCCAATTTCTCGCTTACGGCGTCCCGATCGTGGTGGTCAACAACCAGGCCGCCGAAGATTACCGTTATTCCATTTATCACGACGATGTGGATGGCAGCCGCCAGGTCACCCGTCACCTGATCGACCTGGGACACCGGCAGATCGCCTACCTCGGCAACTCTTCCTCCGGCCGCACCACCACTCGACCGTTTGACCGGATTCCAGCAGGAAATGGAATCAGCCGGGCTGGCAGTTCCTGCCGAGCTACATTCACGAGGTCTCCGGCGGCGGACCCGAAGACGGTCTGGCCGGACTGGAGCATTTCCTCGCCCTGCACGACCGTCCCAGCTGCGTTGGTCTGCTACAACGACATGATGGCCATCGGTGTTCTGAAAGGCTTGCAGCAGGCCGGCATCCGGGTTCCGGAGGAGTTCTCTGTCACCGGCTTCGATAACATCGTGTTCTCTGCCTACACCAATCCTCCACTGACCACATTCGACCAACCCAAACGATTCATCGGGGCGGAAGCTGCCCGGCTTGTCCTGGAATTGCTCGATGCGACCCCGAACGGAGAATCCGTCTGAGACAACCCAAGGTCCGGATGTTGAAAGGCAGGCTTCTGGTCCGGGAAACGACCGCCTCCACCTCGCTGTGGTGACGAAGGAAAATATGAGTCCAGACCAATACCTCACTGGCTTCGTCAAATCTCGATATTTATCCCCATTCGCTGGTCAACCAGGATGGCGTGGAATATGCTCTGGCACAAGACCGCTGCCGGACCTCAACTGGTTGTGCTGGCTGACTCTGCCGCTCTGTCAGGCTTTCGAGGGAAATGTTCCGAACTGGCCGGGAAGACCCTGCTGATCGGTCCCTGCAATCCACAAAATGCCGCCGCCCTGCGCTCCCGCCTCGACTGGTTGCAACCTGGATCTGTTGGGCCTGCGCACCTCGGCCGGGATGGGCGACCGGATTGGACTGGCGACCCCCGGCCACGTGCGCGCTGCCCGCGCCGCCGGGAAGCAAGATCACTGCCCATCTTCGCCCAGCAATCCATCCGCGAGATGACCCGCACCGGGCGAACGCCGCAGCAGGTGATGGATGATGCCACCTGGGGCATTTTCCAGGAAGGCTGGCGGGAAGGCATTGGTGCAGATGCCGACCATCTAAAAACTCCGGAGGATATCGATGCCTGCCTGGCAGCCGGCTACACTTTTTTCACCATCGACCCCGGGGCACACGTGGAGAACCGTGCCGAAACCGCCAGCCTGGGCGAACTGCGCGAACTGGCCGAAAACCTTCCCGCAGAACTCCAGCCGCGGGCCAGCGGGCTGCTTGGCAAAACTTTTGATATCGAAGGCTTCCAGGTGTCATTTTAGCGAAGCAACACTGCTCAAGGCTGTCGTCAAGTACGGCAAGGCCATCGCACATGTGGCTTCCATGTATCACCACCTGGCCAAAGCTGCCGGGAGGCGCCCCTTCGAGTTGGAAGTTTCAGTGGATGAAACCGACCAGCCCACCACGCACGCTGAGCACCTTTACATTGCCAAAGAGTTGAAACGGCTGGGCGTGAAATGGGTCAGCCTGGCACCGCGTTACATTGGGCGCTTCGAAAAAGGCGTGGACTATATCGGCGACCTGGCATGCTTTCGAAACCGATCTTGCCGGGCATGCCGCCATCGCCCGCCAGTTTGGGCCTTACAAACTCAGCCTGCATTCCGGTTCGGACAAGTTCAGCATCTATCCGGCAGCCATGCGCCAGACACGCGGCCTGGTACACCTGAAGACCGCCGGCACGAGTTATCTCGAAGCCCTGCGCACAATTGCCGCGCTCGATGTTGACTTCTTCCGCGAGATTTACACCTTTGCCCGCCAGCATTACGACACCGATAAAGCCAGTTACCACGTCTCAGCAGAATTGAGCCGTGCCCCGACCCCGGCGGATGTCAAAGACTGGCCGGGTTTGCTCGACCAGTTTGATGCCCGCGAGATCCTGCATGTGACCTTTGGCTCGGTGCTGACCGATAAAACGGCCACCGGCGACTGGCGCTTCTATGACCGTTTCATGAGCTTCCTGCGTTCCAACCCGGAGGCCTATGCAGCCAACCTTGAAAAACATTTTATTCGCCATCTGACCCCCTTCGTTTTGGACTAGAAGCATATGGATAAAGCCGATATTCGAAAAGTATTTGACCTTTCAAACGAAGTCGCCGTTGTGACTGGTGGCGCGGGCGTGCTGTGTGCATCTATATGCCAAGTACTGGCTGCCGCGGGTGCAAAGGTCGCCGTACTCGACCTAAACGCCGAGGCCGCCGAGGCTCTTGCAGCCGAAATCCGCACTACTGGCGCAGACGCCATTGCCGTGGCCTGCAATGTGCTCGACAAAGCCAGCCTCGAAACTGCTGCCCAGGCCGTGCTGGCAAAATTTGGCCGTGTGGATATTCTGGTCAATGGCGCGGGCGGCAACAAACCCAGCCGCTACTACCAACCCGGAACAAAGCTTCTTTGACCTGCCCGCAGATGCTCTGCGCTGGGTCTTTGACCTGAACCTGATGGGCACCATCCTGCCATCCCAGGTTTTTGGCAAACTCATGGCCGAACAGAAGAGTCAGGCGTCATCCTGAACATTTCCTCGATGAATGCCTTCCGCCCACTGACCCGCATCGCGGCCTACTCTGCCGCCAAGGCCGGGGTAAGCAATTTCACCCAGTGGCTGGCGGTCCACATGGCACAGGAGTATTCACCGGATATCCGCGTCAATGCCATCGCCCCCGGTTTTTTCCTGACCGAACAGAACCGTTTCCTTCTCACGGATAAAGAAACCGGTCGATTAACCGCGTCGCGGCCAATCCATCATTAACCATACCCCGATGAAACGCTTTGGTGTACCCGAAGATCTGCTGGGCACCATTCTTTGGCTGCTCTCTCCCGCCTCGACTTTTGTAACCGGTATCGTTGTCCCGGTGGATGGTGGCTTCTCTGCATTCAGTGGTGTCTGAACGATTTAGGATAACTTTATATCGTTCTCCGTGGAACCGAATATGAGCTATTCTCAAGCTAGCTCCCCGCAAGACGAACTGCTCACCGAGCAGAAAGTCATCGAAACCTTGCACAAGGGCCTTGATGGGAGATTTACGCATCAGAGCGTATTGGTGCTTATTCCCGACCACACGCGCTCGTTGCCTTTGCCGTTTCTTTTTCGCGCAATTGTTGAGATCTTGAACGACGTCCGCCAACTCGATTTCATGGTCGCCCTGGGGACACACCCCGCTCTATCGGAAGAAGCCTTGAACAAACTGGTTGGCATCACCCCGGAAGAACGCCTCACAAAATATAAGGCCATCGGTTTGTTCAACCACACCTGGGACAATCCTTCAGCCCTGGTATCGATCGGTATCTTTGAAGCGGACGAGATAAAGAACATCGCTCGGGAGAACTGGCACCCATCTCTGCCAGAGCACGTGGACATCCGCATCAACAAGGCCGCCCTGGAATATGACCACATCCTCATCCTTGGTCCGACCTTCCCGCACGAAGTGGCTGGTTTTTCAGGTGGAGCAAAGTACCTCTTCCCGGGTATCTCCGGCCCGGAAATGATCAACGCCACCCACTGGTTGGGTGCTCTGGCAGGTGTGGTTGGGACGATTGGTCTGAAAGAGACACCTGTCCGGGAGATGATCCACGCCGCTGCACGCGGCTCAGTACTCCGGTCACATTGGTTGCGCTGGTTGTGGAAGGACACGATCTGGCAGGGATATTCATCGGGGACTTGGTTGATACTTGGAACGCTGCAGCAGACTTCTCAGCCCAGCGTCACATCCACTGGTGCGAGGCAACCCTTCCAGCGGGTGCTCTCCTGCGCCCCGGCCATGTACGATGAATTGTGGACGGCTGCCAAAGCCATGTACAAACTCGAACCGGCGGTCGCGGTTGGTGGGGAGGTCGATTATTTACGCCCCACACCTGGATGTGGTCAGTCACGTGCACGGAAAATACATTTACGAAATCGGTTATCACATCCTGCCCTACTTTCTTGAATGATTGGGAACGCTTCAGGAACATCCCACTCGGCGTGCTGGCGCACAGCACCCATCTGCGCGGCTCGGGTAAGATGGACAATGGCATCGAAAAACCGAACGTGCACGTCACCCTGGCGAGCAGGATCTCCGCCGAAGATTGTGCCCGCCTTAACCTGGGCTACCTCGACCCTGCAAAAGTAAACGTGGAAGAATGGAAAGGTCGCGAGAACGAAGGCATTCTCTACGTTCCCAAGGCTGGTGAGATTTTATATCGATTGAAAGCCTGATTTCATAAGATTTCATTCGGAGAGATTATATGGAAAAAGCGAATTTTGGAATGATGGGACTGGGCGTCATGGGTCACATGCTGGCCCTCAACATGGAACGGAACGGTTTCCGTGTGGCCGGCTATGACCTGGATGCCGAAAAGGTGAAAGCCTTCGGCACGAAATATCCTGGCAAGAACCTGGTCGCCTGCGCCAGCCTGGACGAGTTCCTGGCCGCCCTGGAACAGCCACGCCGCATCATGATGATGGTCCCGGCCGGGAAACCGGTCGATGCGGCCATTGCCAGTCTGGATCAACATTCTGGCGCCGGGCGACCTGCTCATCGACGGCGGCAACACCTTCTTCCTGGACACCGAACGCCGCTCGAAGGAACTGGAAGCCAAAGGCATCATCTACATCGGCACCGGCGTCAGCGGCGGCGAATAGGGCGCGCTGTGGGGTCCGGCCATCATGCCCGGCGGCCAGCCCGAAGCCTGGGAACTGGTCAAACCCATTTTCGAGGCCATCAGCGCCAAGGTCGATGACGAGCCGTGCGTGGCTTACATGGGGCCGCGCGGTGCCGGTCACTACGTCAAGATGGTGCATAACGGCATCGAGTATGGCGACATGCAGTTCATCGCCGAAGCCTACGATATCCTGCACCGCGGCCTGGGGCTGGACAATGCCCAGTCTGCACGAGGTCTTCAGCGACTGGAACCGCGGCGAACTGGAATCATACCTGATCGAGATCACCGCCGACATCTTCACACGCTCAGACCCGGAAACGGGCCGAGCCATCGTCGACTTGATCCTGGATGAAGCCCAGCAAAAGGGCACCGGCAAATGGGCCTCCCAGAATGCCCTCGATCTGGGCGCGCCCATCCCGACCATCAATGCCGCCGTGGAAAGCCGCATCATCTCGGCCTACAAGGAGGAGCGTATTGCCGCCTCGAAGGTGCTGACCGGCCCCGAACCCATGCATCACCGCCGACCCGGAGATCGGTCATCGACTGGGTGCGCGATGCGCTTTACGCCGCCAAGATCTGTTCCTATGCCCAGGGCTTCGGCCTGATGCGCACTGGCAGACAAGGAATACGGCTACAACCTGAACTATCGGCGAGATCGCCCGCATCTGGCGCGGCGGCTGCATCATCCGCGCCCGCTTCCTGAACGATATCCGCCAGGCTTTCGAGCGCACCCCCGACCTGCCCAACCTGATGATGGATCCCGAATTTGCAAAGGCAATGAACACCCGCCAGTCTGCCCTGCGCAAAGTGGTGGCCCTGGCCGCCGAGAGCGGCATCCCGGCCCTGGCTTTCAGTTCGGCGCTTGGCTTATTACGATGCCTACCGCAGCGAGCGCCTGCCCGCCAACCTGACCCAGGCCCAGCGGGATTACTTCGGCGCCCATACTTACCGGCGCATCGACCGCGAAGGCACTTTCCACACGGAGTGGACGGAAGAATAGATTTGGAGTGCGAACTTGCCTCGCAGTGCAGGAACAAGCTCCGGACTCTAAGTCAAAGGAGACAATCATGAAATACGGCCTCAACATCCCTCCCAATGGCGCACTGGACTTCCTCTCGCTCGGCGCGCTGGTGCACCGCCTCGATCCGGGCATCATCCCCTTCCGCAAGGCGACCGAGTGCCAGATCCACGTCAGCGGCGGGGAGTTCAACTGCGCCGCCAATCTGTCGGATTGCTTCCGCCTGAAGACCGGCATCGCCACCGCCATGGTGGATTATCCCATCGGCGACCTGATCGCCGAGCGGGTGCGGGCGATGGGCGTGCAGGCCGTTCTACAAGCAGTTCAAGCACAACGGCGTCAACGGCCCCAATATGGCCACCGTCTACAGCGACCGCGGCTATGGCGTACGCGCCCCGGTCGTCTTTTACAACCGCTCCAACGAAGCCGCCGCGCAGCTCAAGCCGGGCGACTTCGACTGGAACGCCATCTTCTGCGGGCGGTGTGCGCTGGTTCCACAGCGGCGGCATCTTTGCGGCGCTCTCCGAAACCACCGGCGAAGCTCATCATCGAAGGGATGAAAGCTGCCAAAGCCGCCGGAGCGGTGACCTCCTTCGACCTGAACTATCGCGCCAAACTCTGGAACATCTGGGGCGGACAGGAACGCGCCCAGTCAGTCATCCGCCGCATCGTCGAGAATGTGGATGTGCTGGTCGGCAACGAGGAAGATCTGCAACTGGGACTCGGCATCCCCGGCCCGGAAGTCAGGCTGCCAAGTCCAAGCTCGACCCGAGCGCTTTCTTCGGCATGATTGACAAGGTGGTGAGAAAGTTTCCGCAGATCAAGATCGTCGCCACCACCCTGCGGGAAGTCCATTCCACCAACCATCACAGCTGGGGCGCAGTGGCCTGGATCAATGGCAAGACCTTCGTCTCCCCGACCTGCGAACTGGACATCTATGACCGCGTCGGCGGCGGGGATGGGTTCGCCTCCGGCTTCTTCTACGGCCTGCTGACCGGCGAGCCGGAACAGGAAGCCGTCAACCTGGGCTGGGCGCATGGTGCGCTGCTGACCACCTTCCCCGGCGACACCACCATGGCGACGGTGGAGCAGGTGCGGGCCTTTGCCAAAGGCGGCTCGGCGCGCATTCAACGGTAACAGATATTGTGGTGGCGATGAACAATCGTTACCTACAATTATTTTTCCTGATTTATGCACACGTGTGCAATACTCCATCTGGAGATCATTCAATTTTTAGAAGGAGAAAACCATGGACAAGATGAAGGCTTATGTTTTCAAGGATGTTGGCAACCTCGTATTCGAAGAGAAGCCCATTCCCCACGTGAAGGACCCGGATGATGTGCTGCTCAAGGTCAAGGCCGTCGGGATCTGCGGCTCGGATATCAAGATCATCGAGGGCAAGCACCACTTCAGACCCAATACGGTGCTCGGACACGAGTTCTGCGGCGAGGTGGTCGAGATCGGTACGCATGTCCACCATGTTCAAGATCGGCGACCGGGTGGCGATCGACAACAACATCCGCTGCGGATTCTGCTCGTTCTGCCGCATGGGCCTGACCAGCCAGTGCGTCGAGATCAAGACCAGCGCCCTGGGCGTGATGCGCGACGGCGGTTATGCCGAGTACTGCCTGGTCCCCGAGAAGCAGTGCTTCCTGCTGCCAGACGGCATCGATGACATCCTGGGCACCCAGGTCGAGACGCTGGCAACGGTGGTCAACGGCATGAACACCCTGCTTGATGCTGCCCTACGATTACGTGATGATCCTCGGCTTCGGTCCGATCGGCTACCTGTTCGGCCAGTTCGCCAAGAACATCGCCGCCAAGGTGGCCGTGACCGAGATCGACCCGTTCCGGATCAGCGTGGCCAAGGAATGCGGCCTGACGGTCTGGAATCCGAACGAAGTGGATGTGGTCGAAAAGATCACCGAGTTCACCTACGGGCGCAAGGCCGACATCGTCATCGAAGCCACCGGCAACGCCATCGAGCAGGCGCTGCAGTGCGTCACCCCCGGCGGCAAGGTGCTGCCCTTCGGCATGGACTCATCCATCACCGCCAGCATCGTCCCGAACGAGATCACCCGCTGGGCGACCAAGATCCTGGGCCTGTACCTCGGTCAGAACACCATGGTGCCATCCATCCGCCTCTACCAGGAGAACCGCCTCAACATGGGGCCGTTCTTCACCAAGGTCATCCCGTTCGACGAAGGCCTGGGTGCGTTCGACCTGCTCGGCCTGGATATGAAGACCCTCACAGCACCATCCCAAGAGCGCCATGAAGATCGTGATGAAGATGTAACCCTGATCCACCCCTCTTTCCACTAAATTTCCCCGACCGTAAGGTGGAGGAGAAGGAGGTGGTGATCCCTGGGTACGCCAGGCAGAAAGGAAACCGATGAAACTAGCTTTCCACGGCGCAACCACGATGACGAGCGATCTCGAAACCGATGTCGCCGTCACCGCGCACGCGGGATTCAAAGCGCTTGAGGTTTGGGCGGCCAAAATGGATCGCTATCTCGCAGCTCACTCGCTGGCTGATCTCAATGCGTTATTCGATGAATCACGATGTCATACCGATCACGCTCAACTCAATTGAGTTCATCGCATTTCGCGGAAGCGAGTACGCCCAATTCAAGCGCGTCTTCATGAACTGGGCAAGATCGCACAGGCTATTGGCTGCCCAACCGTTATCGTTGTGCCCAGCCCCTCGCCGGACCGCAATCTGCCATGGGCTGATGTAATGGCCGAGTACGTCAAGGTATTGCGCGACCTGAGCGATATTGCACACCAGTACAACATCAAACTTTCGTTCGAGTTCCTGGGCTTTGGATGGTGCAGCGTGCGCACGCCGCGCGCTGCATTCGAGATCATCCAAAAAGCGGACCGCGACAACCTCGGCTTGACGATTGACGCTGCTCATTTTTACTGCGGCGGCGGCCTGATGAGCGAACTCGATCAACTGGACCCCGATGCGCATCTTTGCATTTCACCTGGATGATCTCGAAGATACGCCGAAGGAAGCCATCACCGATGGCACACGGCTCTTGCCCGGCCTGGGCGTCGTACCGCTCGACGACATCTGTGCGCAGTCTGAAGCGCATCGGCTATGACGGGCCATGTTCCATCGAATTGTTCCGGCCCGAGTATTGGAATTGGGATCCCCAGGAATTGGCGATCAAAGCCCGTGAGGCAGCGCTCAAGGTGCTGTCACCGCATTTTCAAATCGAATAAACCAGGAGAAGTTAATGTCGACCGAGGGAGAATGGCTGAAATGACAAGAAAAGTAAAGATCGCCGTGATTGGCACAGGACGCATGGGCAGCGTGCATGCGCGCAACATCGCCCGGCTTATCCCCGAAGCAGACCTGGTGGCGGTCTGCGACATCCGGCTGGAGGTGGCCCAGGCCGTGGCTGATGAACTCGGCATCCAGCGCGTGGTCAAGGATTACCACGAGCTGCTGACCGACCCGGACATCGAAGCCATCCTGATCGCCACCAGCACGGACACGCATGCCTTCATCATGAAAGATGTGGCCACGGCAGGCAAGCACATCTTCTGCGAAAAACCGCTGGCACTCGAACTGGATAAGATCGACGATGCACTGGCCGTGGTCAAGAAGACCGGGGTCAAGCTGCAGGTCGGTTTCAACCGCCGCTTCGATAAGAGCTTCCAGGCAAGTGAAGAAATCGTCGCATCGGGCGAGATCGGGCGCCCGTGCATCCTGCGCATCACCAACCGCGACCCCGACTTCCCCGCCATGGAATTCCTGCGCGTCTCGGGCGGGATCTTCCTTGACCTGGCCATCCATGATTTCGACATGGTCCGTTTCCAGCTCGGTGAGGTTGAGGAGGTCTATGCGGCCGGCGGCGTGTTGATCGAGCCAAAGTTGAAAGAATTCGGCGATATCGATACGGATGTGGTCATCCTCAAGTTCGCCAACGGCGCGGTCGGCACCATCGACAACAGCCGCAAGGCGGTCTACGGCTACGACCAGCGCCTGGAGGTGTTCTGCTCGAACGGCACGGCCATGGCAGAAAACGAGAGCCGAGACCGTTGCCGTCAAAGGCAATCAGGATGGTTTCCTGTCCGCCAAACCGCCGTACTTCTTCATGCAGCGCTACGCCCCCTGCTATGTGGAAGAGGTACGCCAGTTCATCGAATGTGTCCGCGATGACAAACCAACCCCAACCACCGGGGTGGACGGCCGCGCCGCGGTGGTGCTTGGGTACGCCGCCTGGAAATCCCTGCGCGAGAACCGGCCAGTGAAGATCAGCGAGATTGGATGATCGAGACTCCTGAAATCTCAAAGTATATGGATGTTTGATGGCATAAAACTGTGATAAGTGACCTGCAAAAGCCCTCCGAGTCTGAATACCTGAACTGCATCCGCTGCGGGTTGTGCCTGGCTGTCTGCCCGACATATCGCGAGATCCTCAGCGAGACGGCCTCCCCGCGCGGACGGGTGGCGCTGGCGCGCAAGGGGCTGGAGGGTGAATTGCAGCTCAGTCCAAACCTTTTCTCTCAGATGTATGCCTGCTTTGACTGCATGGCCTGCAATGACATCTGCCCGGTTGGCATTCATCCCGCCGATCTGGCACTGGAGATGCGTGACCTGCAGGAACAGCTTCGACCTGTGCAATGGAAGAAGACCGTGTTCGGAAGTCTCATCCCGCGTCCTGGACGTATGGAAACTGCCACCTGGCCATTGCGCCTGTACGAAAAGCTGGGCATCCGCAGCTTGGTCTATGCGCTCGGAGTGACGCAAACTGCTACCTGCCAGGTTGCGCGATATGGAAGCCATGCTGCCGCACCTGCCCCAACGGCCGCTTCGCCAGGTCCTGCCGGAAATCACCCCGGCAAACGGAGTAAGCTCCCGACGGGTGGGGTTCTTCCTGGGCTGCGCTCAGAGCCTGATGTTCTCAGACGAGAGCGAGGCCACCGTCCGAGTGCTGGCCCGTAACGGCTGCACTGTGGTCACTCCCAAGGAGACCGTTTGCTGTGGGATGCCAGCGCGTGGGTTCGGACGAATCGACCTTGCCCAGCAACAGGCTCGCCACAATATCGCCCTATTCGAAGTAGCGGCTGCTGAACTGGTCATTACCGACTGCGCCACCTGTGGTTCCACATTAAAGAGTTACGGTCGATTACTCGCTGATGACCCTGCGTGGGCCGAGCGGGCAGCGGAGTTCAGTGCAAAAGTGCGTGATATAAGCGAATTCTTGTTGAGCATCCCGTTCGAAAAGCCGAGGGGGCATATTGATGCCCGCGTAACTTATCACGATCCATGTCACCTTCGCCGAGGCCAGGGAGTTTGGAAGCAGCCCCGTCAGCTGCTAAAGGAGATCGAAGGGCTGGAATTCGTGGAATTGCCTGAGGCTGACTGGTGCTGCGGCTCGGCAGGAACACAGCTCGTCACTCATTTTGAGACCTCCTTAAAGGTGCTGAAACGTAAGACCACCAACTTGGCGGATGTGCAGGCCAATTTCATTGCTTCAGGCTGTCCTGCTTGCCAGATGCAACTGAAAATCGGTGTACGCCGGGCGGGATTGGACATGGAAGTAGTCCATCCAATCGAGCTGCTGGACCGGGCCTATTCAGTCGGAATGGTGCAAGATGGATAAGAAAATCATTGTCCAGTTGGAAGAATTAGTTGGAAAGCATGCTGTGCTTCATACTCCGGAAGACTTGGCGGTATATAGCTACGATGGCGCCTTCGACCAAGGCTGTCCCGAGCTGGTCGTCCTGCCTGCCACCACTGAACAGGTCAGTGCTATTTTGGTGATTGCTATGGCGCACCGCATTCCGGTAGTGACCCGTGGCATGGGCACGGGCCTATCGGCCGCATCGGTTCCCTTCCTTGGAGGGATCGTCCTGGCGATGACTCAAATGAATCGCATTCTGGAGATCGACCAGGAAAATGCCATTGCCCACGTGGAGGCGGGCGTCGTCACTGCCGACCTTCAAAATGCTGTCGAACGGAAAGGTCTCTTTTATCCGCCCGACCCCTCCAGCAACCGCCATTCGACCATCGGCGGTAATATTGCCTGCAACGCCGGCGGGCCGCGCTGCCTGAAATACGGGGTAACTGGGGATTACGTCTTGGGGTTAACAATTGTCCTGGCGGATGGGCGGATCTTGCACACAGGTGGGAAGTGTATCAAAGACGTGGTTGGCTATGATCTGAACGCCCTCTTTACGGGTTCCGAAGGGACTCTGGGAGTGATCACTGAGACCCTGTTGCGATTAACTGCCAAACCGAGATATGTTCGCACGGCTTTGGCAGAATTTCCAACCCTCGAAGAAGCCTGTAAAACGGTCAACGCAATTCTATCCGCGGGTGTCGTACCGGCCACAATTGAGCTCATGGATGAGACTGCTGTAGCCTGTATTGAAGAAGCCATGCAATTGGGTCTCCCACTAGATGTGGAAGCCATCTTATTGGTGGAAACCGATGGCTCGGATGAGGCGGCAGTGCTGCGGGATATCAAAGCCACGGCAATCATCTGCGAGGAAAACGGCGCACGCCAGGTCAGGACCGCCCGGGATGAAGCTGAACGGACCGATCTCTGGAAAGCCCGTAAATCAGTCTCCTCCGCCCTGGCACGGAAAGCACCCAACAAGCTTGGGGAAGATATCACTGTGCCCCGTAGCGCCATCCCCTTGGCGGTGGAACGGCTGAAGGGCATTAGCGCAAAATACGGGTTGCCGCTGGTTATCTTTGGTCATGCTGGGGATGGCAACCTCCATCCGAATATCTTGTTCGACCGGCGCATCCCCGGTCAGAGCCAGATGGTGGAAGAAATGGTGAGGGAGGAGTTCGCAACCTCCTCGAATTGGGCGGAACGCTTTCGGGCGAACATGGCGTAGGCGCATCCAAGCGCGCTTACATGGAAAAAGCTTTGGGAACGCTTTCCATCGAGATCCAGAAGAATATCAAGCATGCCCTGGACCCGTTGAATATCCTAAATCCCGGGAAGATCTTTCCAGATTGAAAACCTAATTATTAAAGGAGAGAAAATGTCAAACGCAAATGTACCGAAGGGTTTTTTGGCTTCAAACCAGCCAGATCTGTTCTTCGAAGATAACGCAGTAGGGCGGCTAAAGAAAGAGGTCTGGGAAGCCAACGACGAGCAGATCGATGCGATCCTGACTGATTACGGTATCCCCTCGCCAGTGGAATGGGCTAAACCTGGTTCCTATATCCAGACCACCACCCGCTGGCAAGTGGAAGAAAACCGTAAAAAGAACGACGTGGTTTTTATCCCGGTAGGCTGCACTGAGCTGCATGGAAGACACCTGCCCAGCGCAGCCGATACTCTGTACGTGAGTGCCATTTGCGAAGGCGTGCGCCGATATACCGCCAAGCGCGGTGCCCCGATCAACCTGGCGCTTCCACCGCTCAATTATGGCGGTCACCCCTATCACCATATGGGAATGCCAGGAACAGTCATTGTACGCGAGCACGTTGTCCGTGAAATGATGATTGACGTCATGCTGGGCTTGTGGAATGATGGCTTTCGTAAACAGCTGATCGTGAATAATCACGGCCATCTGTGGATGCTCGAATCGGCGGTACAGGAGTTTATGAAGCGCTACCAACTTCCCGGCATCTTCCGTGTGATTGATTGGCATCGGGGCGTGCGCGAGTTCTTCCGCCCGGTCGAACGTGGTGGTCAGATGACCACTAACTTCGTCCACGCGGACGAGTCGGAGACCTCGCTTTCCCTATTGCTTCACCCCGAAATGGTTGATATGAATTACGCCGTGGACACCGAAGGCAAGAATTATCTGCCGGAAGGCCACTTCGACAAGTCCGTAGACCCTTATGGTCGTCCCAGCCGGTGGTCCGAAGGGGAAGGTCACTTCGCAATCGAGATCTCTGCAACACCGGAAGGTGTGGTGGGAAAGGCCAGGTCCGGCGCAGCCCAAAAGGCAAAACGGCCCATGGCTGCCATCTTGAAATACCTTACTCTGTGGCAAGATGATGTGCTGGCAGCCTTTCCTGCTGGCACTGTCCCACCGGTGGAAGAGGTGACCTTACGCACCACTGCGGAAATGGAACCTTACTTGCGCGAGCCCCTCAGCGAGGGTTGGAAGCCGGTTTACAGCCTGCCGCGTATCGGTCAGGGCACAGATGTTTAATAAATAGAAAAAAGGAGAATACCATGACAGGCAAAATGCAAGGTGTTACGCTGGTAGCTGATTGGGAACCGAAGCCCGGATTCAAAATAGGCTCCAAAGATATCGCCGGTCGCCAGACGTATCTCGGCAGCCAGGTTTGGCGGCATCCGAGACTGGAGCTGCGGGAATACGAGATCCCCACCCCTGGGCCTGAGGAGGTGTTGATGGAAGTGAAGGCCTGCGGAATTTGCGGATCGGACGTACATATGGCTCAGGCAGATAAGGATGGTTACATCTTTTATCCCGGCCTGACCGGTTTTCCGTCGATACTCGGACATGAATTCTCAGGCGTGGTAGTGGAGGCTGGCAAGAATGCCCGTGACAAGCGCACCAATAAGCCATTCAAGGGTGGCGAGGCCGTCACAACTGAGGAAATGCTGTGGTGCGGTCAGTGTAAACCTTGCGCCGATGGGCAGCCCAACCACTGTGAACAGTTGAACGAGGTCGGATTTAATGTTAACGGAGCATACACCAAGTACATCGTGCTGCCTTCCAGAACCATCTGGAGCCTGGAGCCACTGCGTAAAAATTATAAGGAAGCCGATATTTTTATTGCCGGCAGTTTGGTGGAACCCACCTGCGTGGCATATAACGCGGTGATCGAGCGAGCCGGCGGAATCCGCCCCGGTGATCGCGCTGTGATCTTGGGCGGAGGGCCGGTGGGCATTGCAGCCTGCTCGATCCTCAAACGGGCTGGCGCTTCGGTGGTCATCATTTCAGAGACACAACCAGAGCGGGCTGCCATGGCACTCAGGCTGGGCGCGGATTATCATATCAACCCGGCCAAGGAAGATTTCGCCGACCGTGTCCTGGAGATCACGGACGGCATGGGCGCCGATCTTTTCATGGAAGCTACAGGCCTTCCGGCGGTGGTTTATCCAGGTATCGAGCGGGTAATCTGGGAAGGGAGAACTTTGCTGAGCACTGTCGTCGTTACCGCCCGCGCCGAAGCGAAGATGCCTGTTACTGGTGAGGTACTGCAGGTGCGCAAAGCGCGCATCGTTGGTGCGCAAGGCCACTCCGGCCATGGTAATTTTCCTCGCGTGATCGAGTGCATGGCTTCTGGCATGGATATGACACCGATGAGCACCAAAAAAATTAGCCTTGAAGAGCTTCCGGAAAATATCGTCCAACTGCAAACCAATCGCTCCGAGTGCAAGATCACCTATGTAGCCGGTTAGAAAATTCTATTCATTTTCTTAAATTTCTCCTTAGCCAGCCCCTTCTCCTCTGTTCCAAGAGGAGAAGGGGAAAGGGGATCGCTTTATGAAGTATTCCATAGTCCTTTCCACACAACCTGCCAAATTCCAGGCGGCTACGTTCAAAGGTGACTTGGAAGCCAACCTGCGACGGATCGCCTCGCTGGGTTATGAAGGTGTTGAATTGGCTATCCGTGACCCAAAACTCGTGGAATTTGTTGGCTTGGAAAAGATGATTCGCAATTACGGCCTTAGCGTATCAGCCATTGGGACAGGTCAGGCTTGGGGCGAGGAGGGTCTTTCCTTCACCGACCCTGATGCCTTGATAAGGCGACGTGCCATCGAGCGGATTAAGAGTCATATCGAAGGAGCTGCCCGATTTCAGGCCATCATCATCATTGGCTTAATCCGCGGAACCGTCAAAGCGGGGGTACCACCTCAAAAGGCAATGGATTGGCTTATACAAGCTCTGCAAGAATGTAGCCAGACAGCTCATCTGGAGGGTGTTCGTCTATCCCTGGAGCCGATCAATCGTTACGAGACTACGTTGATTAATTCTTCTGCTGAGGGGATCGATTTAATGAAACGCGTAGGTGCGAAAAACTTTGGTTTGCTCCTCGATACTTTTCATATGAATATTGAGGAGCCGGATATCGAGTCCACGATCCAGGCCTGTCATGGGAACATCTTCCACTTCCACGTAGCGGATTCGAACCGCTGGCATCCCGGCGCAGGTCATCTTGATTTCAAACTCATCCTGACCACATTGGAATCTATCGGTTATCAGGGATGGGTTTCGGGGGAATTCTTACCCAAGCCGGACGCCGAGACCGCTGCCAGGGAGAGTCTCAAATATCTCAAGTCAATTTCTTCGTATTGAACTTGGGTTCAGCGGTTACCGGTTCATTTAATGGATTACTCACAAAGCCAGCCTGATGAAAATTTTTCCCGGAGCACTTTTCGACATATGGGTAAGTCGTAAATGGTTACTCTGTGTTCGGTCATGGGCTGTCAGCCCTCACCAAACCATTCCTCTTCTTTACCCGGACTAGGCATTGAGTCCTTGGCGTTCGCTTTGTCGACCGGTTGGAAGTCACCGTTCCCGAAATTAGCTCGACGCTGAAGGGCTAGGTTCAGCATCCATGACAAAAAAATTCCGAATAAAAAAATCCTCGCAAGAGGATTTTTTTTATAATTGGCCCGGCATGAGTTTGTCCAGCACCAGGCTGGCAATTTCGACATCCAGCTTCCGTTTGACTCATCGCTGTGTCTCATGGCAACAGCCGCAGATAATCGTCCATGGCCTGCGCCGCTTTGCGTCCTGCCGCAATGGCGGTCACGATCAGGTCGGCGCCGCGCACGTCATCACCTGCTGCATAGACGCCCCCCAGCGTGGCCACTCCGGTCGTTTCGGATTCGACCTCAAAAATGCCGGGTTTCGTGGTCTTCAGTGCTGGCGTCTTGGATGGAATCAACTCGTCACCGCCATAACCAATCGCCAGGACTACGATATCGGCCGGTACGATGAAATTCGATCCCGGGATCGGGATTCGTATCCGGGACGGCACGCGCTGTTCGGGCTGATGCGCCGGTTTGGATCTCATCCGCTGCATTTCGATCTGGCGAACGTGACCTTGCTCATCACCGATAAAGCGAATTGGCGTTGCCAGAAATTCGTAATGTATGCCTTCTTCTTTGGCATGAATGAGATCATCTTCCCGCGCCCTCATTTCAGATTCGGTGCCGCGGTAATAACCCACCACGGCGCCATCCGCGAAGCCATGCTGAACCTGCAAACGCCGCGCTGTGCGAACACAGTCGATGGACGTATCGCCGCCGCCGATCACAGCAACGGTCTTGCCAATTTCGGGCAGACCCTTCAACGATTCCGGCAGATCGTCCGATGGCAAATTGCCGCGCACCAGAAACTCAGTCGCCTGATAGACGCCTTTCAGATCTTCGCCGGGCAATTTGATCTTGTGCCCAATGGGCGCGCCGATGCCAAGAAAGACGGCATCATATTGCTTGTGTAAATCATCCACTTGAATATCGCGTCCAACGCGCGTGTTGCAAATGAACTTCACGCCGATCGATTCGAGATGGGCTATCTTGGCCTGTACGATATCTTTATCCAGTTTGAAACTGGGGATGCCGTAGTGAAGCAGTCCTCCCGGTTTCGGCCATTCCTCGTAGACAACGACCGCATGCCCGCGGCAGGTCAACTCTTCTGCGACGGCGATGCTGGCCGGGCCGCTTCCAACCACTGCCACACGACGACCAGTTGCCGGTTCCAGGCGCGGGGTGGGGAAGCCGTGCTGGTTGCGCTGCCAGTCAGTGCAAAACGCCTCGAGTTTTCCGATATTGACCGCGCGGTCATATCCGGCGACGGTACACGAGCCTTCGCACAAGACTTCTTGGGGACAGAGACGACCGCATACTTCGGGGAAATTGGATGTAAGGCGAAAAATGCTGGCCGCCTCATCATACTTCTTTTGTTCAATGGCGAACAAAGCCTTGGGGATGTCATTATGAAGCGGGCAGCCTATAATGCACGGTTCGGTGGCAGGGCAGTGAATGCAGCGCGTCGCTTCAACCACAGCCTGTTTTTCGTCATAGCCCGTAAAAACCATTTGAAAATTCTTGAGCCGCTCAGTGGGTAGTTGCTCTGGCGGTGGACTCAGCTGGAATATGAACGCGTTCCACGCGATCAGGATCAAGGTCGAATGTTTCTGGATCATCCAATTCATGCAGTGGGAATAGTGAAAATGTTTCCATTTTTTCCTTTCCAATTGTCCCTCAATATCAAAGTTCGGGATGATTATTCCAGTCGCCTGAACCCATGGACAAACCCCGTTCGTTCAGGTTGGTTCATGGCAGTGTGGCATCTGTTTTATACCAGCTTTTCCATCCCATTTGCTCTGGATACTAGGCAATGATTATTATAATCCGTCCCAATGGAGTCTATGAAGGCCCGCACCGGCCTGCTGGATGGTTATGAAATTTCCCGCTCGATCTATATCCGCGAATGGCAGGATTGGCTGAACTCGTTGCTCCTTCTACTCCTGGGGGACAGGGAAACCACACCGGTCGGTCTTGATGGCAAATACCGGTTGGATGTCACTGTCTACGAGATAAACCTGACGCTGAAGTGTCAGGTTCAGAATCCATAACAAAAATATTCCAATAAGAAAAGCAATTAAAGAACAAAAAATCCAAACTTGTTCTTCGAGCACTTCTTTAGGGCGCACTAATCTTGCGATAAAAAAACGGATAACGGTTGACTCACTATAAAAAAATCCTCGCTAGAGGATTTTTAAAGTGGGCCCGGATGGAGTCGAACCATCGACCAAGCGATTATGAGTCGCCTGCGCTAACCACTGCGCCACGGGCCCCGGTTTCACCCAGCAGGAACGGCACAAAGTTCTCACGCTTGGCTTCGTGCATGGTTCGCCCCTGTTAATTGGGGATCGTGTCTTTCCTGCTGACGAAAGAGCGGGCGACGGGATTCGAACCCGCGAATATTAGCTTGGAAGGCTAATGCCTTACCACTTGGCGACGCCCGCACGGTTTATTATTCTACCGTGAGGGGCGCAGACGGTCAAGCAACAGTCGCCCTGGCTTTACCGTCCAGTTGCGCAGGTCCATTTTCAGCCGGTTTTATTAAATTTCTGTCTGAATATAGATTAAACCGTTCCGTCACACGGACCGGATGTCCTTTTCAGGGATATAATAACCACCCACACGGAAGTACACCTATGAAAACTCCCCGTCTTTTATTGACGCTCCTCTTTCTGACCCTTTTATTGCTTCAGCCCATCCATGCAGGTGCGGCTGGAAATACCGTAACGGTCATCACCGTCGATGGCGCCATTACACCCGCCGTCCAGGAATATCTCTCGCGCGGTATTCGCACCGCAGAACTTGACGGCGCACAATTGCTGGTATTGCAGCTCAATACTCCCGGCGGTTCGCTCGATGCGATGCAAAATATGGTCGAGGCAATGCGTGCCAGCACCGTTCCGGTGATTGTTTACATTACCCCCCGTGGAGCTTGGGCAGGGTCGGCGGGAACCATCATCACGTTGGCCGGTCACGCAGCCGCCATGGCTCCCGAGACCGCCATCGGGGCAGCCAGCCCGGTCGGAAGCCAGGGAGAAAACCTCTCCACGACCGAGCAGGCCAAGGTGACCGAGATCATGAAAGCCACCGTTCGTTCGCTGGCTGGATGGCGCGGATCACAAGCTGTGGCCTTGGCGGAATCCACCATCGAATCTGCAGTTGCCGTGTCAGATCAGGAAGCGCTGAATGCGCACTTGGTGGATTTCGTTGCCAGCGATCTCAACGACCTGCTTCGCCAGCTCGATGGCTTTACGGTCCAAATGCCGGCAGGTCCCGTCACTTTACACACCTCTGGCCTTGTACAGCAAAACTTGCCAATGACATTGATTGAGCAGCTGCTGCAATTCCTGATCGACCCCAATATCGTCTTCCTCCTGCTGGCGCTTGGCGTACAGGCATTGTTGATCGAACTGACCCATCCGGGCGCCTGGGTACCTGGAGTTGTGGGTGTGACCTCCCTCGCCCTGGCTGCCTATGGTTTGGGCATCCTCACAGTGAACTGGTTTGGCTTGGTATTTATCGTAATGGCATTCGTGCTCTTCATAGTTGATATAAAAACGCCGACGCATGGAGCACTGACGGCAGCGGGCGTCGCTTCGTTCATTATTGGGGCGCTGGTACTGTTCAATTCGCCGGGCACCCCCCGCTTCCAGCAGGTGTCCATCCCGCTGGTTATTTTTGTGGGTATATTCATTGGGTTGATCTTCGCCTTCATCCTTGCCTATGCCTTGCGGGCTCAATTGCGACCGGTGATCACCGGGCTGGAAAGCCTCCGGGGTAAGATTGGCATAGCGGTGACCGACCTGAATCCGGGTGGGCAGGTTCAGGCAGCCGGCGAACTCTGGACTGCCGAAGCCGTGCAGAGTTCTGGAAAGATCCTTAAGGGCGAACAGGTCGAGATCATTAAAGCCGAGGGGCTGCATTTGCAGGTTAAGAAACTGTGACATTATATGGAGCGTTTATTTGGAAATGCTAAATAAATCTTTTCGATATTCGTTATTACTTGGTGTGGTTGCCGGGCTGGTTTTTTCCCTTGCGCTTTGGGGTTATGAACTCATCATCCTTATCACCGCGCACGCGGCTTACCCCTGGCTGCCGGGAGTATTGGGAACGTTGTTGTCCATCGTAGTATGTTGTATTGCTGCACTATTGACCCACCTGGTGAAAAAGTCCATCCTGGGTCTCGTTTTCTGGGTTTTAGCGGCGGTCTCGATTGCCGAGTTGTTGATCTACGTGCCCATTAAGATTTCTCCCCAGGTCTTAAAATTAATAGAGCCGGGGCTTGTCAATGTGTTGCCTGATTATCCCATCATTGAAAATTTCCGCTTCTGGATCGGGACGGTTGCCGTCTGGTTATCGATCTTTTTTGGTATTCTTGGTCTATTGCAGATCACCCTGGTGGAACAGGCTGTTCCTGCTTATACACCTGCCACTCACCTGGCACCATTTTTTGTTTTTGTTCCGGTCATGCTGCTGGCGGGTGCCATGTCAAGTAACATCATCAATGATCAACTCCGTGCTCCACTCGTGGTGACAAACAGGCTGATCCAATTTGCCATCGACCACCAGGATACCGTTGTGGAACCTGACGTGGCGCGCCAAATGCAACTCAGCGCGCTGAACACGGTTTCCAGCCTGATCAACCGTCCTCGCCGCCTGTTTTTGGGCAATTACGATCTAAGTTACGGTCAGGTCCAGGTTTTGGTCGATTTTAATGGTGACTGGGTTAACTGCACCACGGTCTATCAGCAACCGATTTCTTGTATTTCCAATGTACCGCAATAAAGGGAATTGATAATGCCCATACCTAACACCCGCGACCGGGTGAACCCTGTAACGATAAACACCAGCCCTCTACGCCGTCCTGAATGGATTAAAGTACGTGCTCCCTCTGGCGAGACCTATGAGCACTTGCAAACCCTGATGCGCTCCAAGTCGCTCCACACCGTTTGCGAAGAAGCCATGTGTCCGAATATGGGCGAATGCTGGGGTTCTGGCACCGCCACCTTCCTGATGCTCGGCGATGTATGCACGCGTACCTGCGGATTCTGCGATATTAAACACGGTCGCCCTGAGGCGTTGGACTGGTTGGAGCCCGAACGGGTGGCGCAAGCGGTTAAGTCGATGGATCTTGAAACATGCCGTGATCACCAGCGTTAACCGTGATGACCGCAAGGACGGTGGTGCGCCGATCTTTGCCATGGTCATTCGCCGGATACGTCAATTGCTGCCCGGCTGCTCGATCGAAGTGCTGATCCCCGATTTCAAAGGCTCCCTCGAAGCCTTGAAGATCGTCATGGATGCCCGTCCGGAGATCTTGAACCATAACGTTGAGACGGTGCCACGGCTCTTCAAACAGGTTCAACCCCAGGATCATTATGAGTGGAGCGCGGCCATCCTCTCGAACGCCAAAAAACTTGACCCGGATGTGCTCACCAAGTCCGGCATCATGGTCGGGTTGGGTGAGGAAATGGATGAGGTCAAAGCCGTTATGCGTGACCAGCGTTCCTGGGGCGTGGATATCCTGACCGTAGGTCAGTACCTGCAGCCCTCCAAAAAGCACCTGCCGATCTCGCGCTATTATTCGCTTGAGGAGTTCAAGGAAATTCGTGATTACGGTCGTGAGATCGGTTTCAAGTGGGTCGAATCCGCGCCGCTGGTGCGTTCATCGTACCATGCTGCCGAGCAGGTTCGGGCACTCAGCACGGTGCACCGGAAGTTATATGGAAAAAATCCAGAGGAAAAAGCCTCTTCTGTGATCAATAACGCTCCTGCCGGTTGACCTGGCAGGAGCGTTTGATACGGTTGATCTGAATGATGTTTATCTTCCCACACTCGTGGGAATTTTTTAAGCCCGGATGTTATGGCTTGGTCAGTTCGTACGTGTCAACTGCGGTCCCAACCCGGTTGAAGAACTCAAATTTCATAACCGTTTCAGTCGCTGTGACCAGCATGGCACCAAAATTATTGTTATACCGTTTTTGGCTTTCCGGCAGGATCTCATTGTAGTTATACAGCCCGCCCCCGCCCGACCCATTGACAAAGTATACCAATCCGTCCACGATTAACCGTTCATAGGAATGGTCGTGACCGGACAGAACGGCATCTGCGCCCCAGGCAGCGAACGGCCAGCGCATCCACATGATCGATCCATGCTGCCCGGAGGAATACGGCGGGTAGTGGAAATAGACCACATTCCAGCGGCTGGTTGATCCTGCCATTGCCTGCTCGAGCCATTTCGCCTGGACCGAGGTCTGGCTGACACCATCTGGTTCATTCTCATCGCTGTCGATTGCAAAGAAATGGACCGGACCCCACACAAAATCATAGTACCGTTCATTACCGGGCAGGTGGAAATAGTCAAGATAGGGTTTTGCCCCGGGTGTGGACCAATCGTGATTTCCAAGGGTCGGGAAGAATCGGTTTACTTCCGAACCGGGTCCGTAACTACCGCTGTACGGCTGGATAAAATCCCTATAGTACTGGCCGATGTTGGCGTCGATCGTGGCTTTTGAGCCGGAGGGGTAATTATTATCTCCGACCGTGATGATGATGTCCGGGTTCCAGTTGTGAACCAGCGCGGCCACATCGGATTCCGGCTTGTCCCCGCTGCCGAAATCCCCGATCACTCCGAACCGCACTTGCAACGGCGCGGGTGTCTCCGACGGAGCGGGTGTCAGGGTTGCGGTCGGCATGCTCGTCAGGGTTGCTGGGACCGAGGTCGCCGGAGGAACGGTGAAGGTCGCGGTCACCTGGAATGGACCGGCAGTATCCGTGGCATTTGGGATCGCGCTGGGGGAACTGGGCGTCGGCGATCCACCGCACGCGCTGATAAGTACTACAAGTAGTGCCAAGGACCATATCTTTTTCATCAGCACCCTGCCTTTTCGAACTCCGCGACATACTTTACGGTCGCTTTGGCTGCCCGCAGCACACCGGTGGTCAATTCCCGAGCCTGGAATTCATCCCCATCGCCGTAATCGCTCGTCAAGCCGAATTCGCGCCCTGGAATGAATCCAAAATGACAATAGTAAGTCGGATCTCCAAGCAAAACGACAAAATCGATTCCGTGCTGGCGGCAAATATCCAGCCCGATCGTCATCAGTCTTGACCCGATGCCGGTCCTCTGAACCTCAGGCAGAACTGCCAGCGGGCCGATGCCAAGACCCTTCCAGCCGGGATGCGGTGGGTCGAGTTCAACCGGAGTGAACAGGATATGTCCGGCGATCCGGCTTTCCGTAACTGCCACAAGGGATAGGAATACCTTGTTGTTGGTCCGGCATAGGTCTACCAGGTCGGCTTCGTTGGTTCTCCCGAATGCCGCCTCTTCAACAGCCTGGATACCGGCAATATCCGCCTCTGTCTCAGGATGGACTTTAAAGTTCGAGTTTGTCAATGATTTCCTCCAGCGTCAGTTCCTCCAGCGAACCCAACACCATATCTGCACCAGCCAGGCTGGCATGCTTGGTGATCAGGTTTGGTACCGCCACCACGCGCACACCGGCTCGGTTGGCAGCCAGGATGCCGTTGGGGGAATCCTCGAAGATCAGGGCTTCAGCGGCTTTTACACCCAGGGCGGAAAGTGCGGTCAGGAAAATATCAGGGGCGGGTTTTACCGCCTGAGCGTCCTCCCGACAAACAATAGCGTCGAAAGTCGTGCTTAGGTCCAACTGCTTCAGGTAACCATCCACCCATCGGTGCGGCGAGCTGGAGGCAATAGCCAGTTGCAAGTCGAGACGCTTGGCATCCGCGATGATGTCCAAAACTCCGGGCAGGGCTCCCAGTTTGGATCGTGTTTCCAGTTCATTACTGCGAGCCTGTTCAAGGAGCGCTTCAAGGTTATATGTTCTGCCGGTGGCAGTGCTGAGGTAATCTGCCGGGTTGAAATTGGCTGAAGTCGAGCCAACCACGTCATTGACCCAGATATCCAGGGGGAACTGTACACCTTGCTCGGCGAAGATCATCTCCCAGGCTCGCACCTGTGGTGTTTCAGTGTCCATGATGAGACCATCGAAGTCGAAAAGCAGAGCTTTGATCATAGGAGTTCAATTATACTTGACCGGTTTATCGTTCTGTAAAAATCAAATCTAGTTACCATCAGATTGTTTACTGCTCGGCCAACCGGCTGCTGAATTAAGATATACTGGACGGGATGATTATTTCGAAGACCCTTGAGGTTCCAGACCGGGCGGCTTGGCGGACTTGGCTTGCTGAGAACGCTTCCACTAAAACGGAGATCTGGTTGGTTTATTTCAAAAAGCATGCTGGTAAACCTGGTATTTTATACACTGAATCACTGGAAGAAGCCCTTTGCTTTGGTTGGGTCGACAGCCTGATCCAAAAGATAGATGAAGAGAAATACGCCCGCAAGTTCACCCCGCGCAAGATCGGGAGCGCTTGGTCCGAGATCAATAAGCATCTCGTGGCAAAATTGGTCAGGGAAGGTCGCATGACCGCCGCAGGACTTGCCCGGGTCGACTTTCCCCTTCCGGATGCTGACACCCCCAAACCGCGTCCGCCTGCGCTGACCATCCCTGGTTGGTTTAAAACCGGTTTGCAAGCCAGCCCGCTCGCATGGGAGAATTATCAAAAGCTACCACCTTCACACCAGAGACGGTACATTGCCTGGATCATGAATGCAAAGCGGGAGCAAACCCGTCAGGATCGTCTCCACGAAGCCATTATTCTGCTGGAAAGTAATAAACGCCTGGGGATCGGTCCCGGCGAGGTTAGAAAATAGATTAATCGTTCTCACTTTTTTAGAATACCGGTCGTATGGACCAACTGGTCTTTATTATGTATTCTGATAAAATCCTATCCTGGAACTTCACAACGGCTCACCATGACAAATTCACCAACTCATCCTTCCAACCTTGCTCGCGGTTTCCCGATCGCCCTGATCAGTGCAGCCATACTTTCCACTACGGCTGTCTTTATCCGTTATCTCACTCAAAATTATCAGATCCCTGCTCTCATTCTTGCCTTTTTTAGGGATTTCATCGTTGCTCTGACCCTTCTCATCGCGCTGGGGCTGATCCGCCCGGCACTGCTGCGCGTAAGCAGTTACCACCTGCCTTACCTTGTGATATATGGATTGATCCTGGCGATTTTCAACTCGATGTGGACTCTCTCCGTGGCATTGAACGGTGCAGCAGTCTCAACGGTCCTCGCCTACTGCTCGGCTGCCTTTACCGCCTTGCTTGGATGGTGGTTCCTTAAGGAAGAACTCCACTGGGTAAAGATACTTGCAGTCATCGTCAGTCTGGGCGGCTGCGTTTTGGTTGCAAATGCCCTCGACCCGGCGGCTTGGCGGCTCAACTTGATAGGGATCATCACGGGTGTCGTTTCTGGTTTGATGTGGGCGATCTACAGTTTGCTGGGACGCTCTGCTGCCCAGCGCGGTCTCAACCCCTGGTCAACCCTGTTCTATACCTTTGGGGTGGCGGCTATTTTCCTGTTGTTCTTTAACTTGCTTTCAGGTGGTCACATTCCCGGCGCAGCCACCCGTCTGTCGGATTTTCTCTGGCTCGGTAACTCCTGGTTGGGTTGGGGCATCTTAATCCTACTGGCGGTCGGACCCACACTGGCGGGGTTTGGGTTATACAATGTTGCGCTTACATATCTTGCATCCAGTGTCGTGAACCTGATCGCCACCCTGGAACCTGCTTTCACTGCCGTCATCGCCTACATTTTCCTTGGCGAGCGCCTGAGTTTGATCCAGATCATCGGGAGCCTGCTTATCGTGGGCGGTGTCGTCTTCTTGCGGATCTATGAAGGCTGGTTGGCAGGTCAGGCAGCTCGGGAACCAGTCCCTCTCTAGATCGGGTGGAAATGACCGGGTCCATTCGACTCCCAAATTCTTCCCATTCAGATAAGATTTCTACTCTGTTGGAAAAAGCGACCACCGCCCGAACGGACCTGTTCGATCGCGAGCACTACTGCGCGCTCAGGCTCTTCAATGGATTCACAGAGGGCTGTTCCGACTTGGTCGTGGACCTTTATGGAACGACCGTCGTACTGCATGATTACTCTGAAACGCCTGAGCAGGGTCAGGAATTGGTGGATGCTGCTCAGGCTTTTTACATGCATACATTGCCCTGGCTAAAAAACGGGATCGTCAAGACCCGCAACAGCCGCTCTGCGTTGGAGCGAAAGGGTAGGCTCCTGTTCGGAACGGATCCCGATCGTAAGGTGAAGGAAAATGGGATCTGGTACGCTATCGACCTTGTCATGCATCGGGATGCCAGCCTTTACCTGGACACACGTAACCTTCGTCTCTGGGCATACCGGCATCTGCAGGGTAGGATAGTCCTGAACGCCTTTGCTTACACCGGTAGTCTGGGCGTGGCGGCACTCGCCGGAGGCGCCAGCCGCGTCGTTCAACTGGACCTGAATCGATCTTATCTCAATATCGCTAAAACTTCCTACACGCTGAATGGTCTCCCGGTCCGCAAGGCGGACTTTCTCGCTGGCGACTTTTGGGTGCAAGTCAGTCGCCTCAAACGGTCCCAGGTCGGTTTCGATTGTGTGTTCCTTGACCCGCCCTTTTTTTCATCCACTCCTGCTGGAACGCTGGACCTCAACCAGGACAGCGCCCGGTTGATCAACAAGGTCCGTCCCCTGGTCAACGATGGTGGCTGGCTGGTTGCGATCAATAATGCATTGTATATCAGCGGGAAGGATTATCTCGCAACGTTGGAATCCCTGTGCCAGGACGGGTACCTCAAGATTGCAGAACTGATCCCCGTTCCCCGGGATTTTACCGGTTTTGGGACCACCCGGGATCCTGCCCCCATTACGGACCCGGCTCCATTCAACCACTCAACGAAGATCGCTGTGCTGGAAGTACGGCGGAAAAATGCCTGACGAAACCGCTGTGTTGGTTTATATCTCCAGGTGTTGGCGGACCTTCGCGGCTATCTGCCGGTCTGTCATCTTGTCTGCGCTTTCAACGAGCACGATGCGCTTTTCGAGGCCGGCGCTGACCAGTCTTTTCTTAAGTTCCCCCTTTGCTTCACCTGGACCGTAGATCTGGATGGAATTGGCGTTCCGCGCTGTTCGCGACGACCTCATCGTAAAAAGTATTCAGATGGTTCTCAAACTGGCGGTCGCGCACATCCTCTGTGGAGCCGTCATCCGAAGCAGGTCCGCCAGTAAAACGGACGTGCTTCTCCATCTTCGATAATATCGTCTGTATTTCTTCACCTTTATCAGAGAACCTGACAATGACCGCCTTGCGGTGGTCGATCCACACACCAATCTCGTCCTTCATAAACACTCCTATCTTTTTGCCGGCATCCCAACAACTTTAAAGTCGATAAAGCCCTGCTGGACATCCACCTCGATTAACTCGACCCGCGTGCGCTGACCGACATCCAACCCTTCGTAACCGCGCACGACTTTGCCCTCAACCGGCAGGCTGAGAATGCGTACCCAGGTCCCTTTGTCGGAAGCGCCGGTCACGATTGCATCGAATTTTTCGCCTATCCGAGATTGCAGCAGTAATGCAGCCGCGGATTTACTCACCTGTCGTTCGATTTTGTTTGCCACATCCTCCGCCTGTGTGCAGTGCGCCGCCAGCAAATCCAGTTCATCCATGCGGTAGGGCACGGGTCCTCCGCTCAGTGCAGACTTGAGCAGTCGTTGCGTGATCAGGTCAGGATAACGCCGGTTGGGTGCGGTTGAATGGGCATAATCCTTTACAGCCAACCCGAAATGACCGGGAGCATCCCCCCCGGGCTGTTCGGCAACGTATTCACCAGAACCAAGCAGTTTGATCACGGATAGGGACAGATCCGGGAAACGAAGAGGGTCGTCCGTTTTTGCCTTGACCAGGAAATCCTCCAATGCTTTTGAATTGGGGATGGCGGGCAGGATGAACTTATGCTCTGCGGCGATCTCGACGATTCGATCCCACCGCTTGGGTGTCCGGACAACCCGCCGGATCGAAGGGAATTGTTTGGAACTCAGGTAGCGGGCGGTAACGCCATTTGCGGCGATCATGAAATCCTCGATTATTTCGGTGGCGCGGTTTTTGGGTTGGACTTCAAGATCCTGGATTTCATCCCCGTCGAACTTCGGCTTCGACTCCAGGGTTTCCAGGCTGAGCGCACCATGCGTGTGCCGGAAATTTTTCAGGTATTGCGCCACCTTATCTTGGGTTTGCAGGTTTTCTGCCAGACCTTCCACAGCGCTGACCGCCTCTGGCGGCGTGTCATGACCCTCCAACCAGGCAGCAGTCCGGTTATATGCCAGCTTGGCATGGTTGCGAACATGTGCCCGGTATAGATCCGAACCCTGCACAGATCCGTCCGCACCAATGGTCATCTCGACGACGATGGATAGACGATCGGCATTGTCGTTCAGCGAGGTGAGGTCGGTGGAAAGCCTTTCCGGCAGCATGGGAAAGATTTCGGCTGCGGTGTAGATGGAGGTGGTATTGTGCCGGGCATGTTCGTCAAGGGCGCCTCCGGTTTAACCAGCGAGTCCACATCGGCAACGGCAACAAATACCTTCGTGCTGCCTCCCGAGCTCGCACCGGCTACGGTCAGTTGGTCAAGGTCAAGTGAATCGTCGTTATCGATCGAGGCCCATAATAGGTCTCGCATATCCCGTATGGAGGCTCCATCCTCCTGTGCAGGTCCGGTGAAACTGGCAAGTTCGGCAAGAGCTTCATTCGAAAAATCCGGAAGGAGGCCGCGTTCAAGCATCACCCGGTGGGCGATTTTTTGCAGTATCGTTCGGTGCTGCCGGTCAGTTCCATTCATTTTGTGTCTCCTTCTCGTTTTGGAATGACTTGAATCTACTCCGTTGACATTTTTCTGTCCAGACCTTTGTTGTCAATGGCTCGGATGAGGTGGTCCCTCCCGTCCTTGTTAAAACACGAAGTGGGGATGTTGTCCCATTATTCGAGTGTAAATCGGAAATCGCATATGGTTGCCCCTTGCATGATCGTTTGGCTTCTGGATAATTTTATCCGCGGATTAAATCCCTGGATAAAGGCTTCATCCCGGCAGCAGGAAAGACATTCCCCGTATTCCTTTATTCCCATCTGGTCATATAGCTCAGCATATAGACAACGTTTAACGTTGAATGAGAGTATTTTTTCGGTTTGTTCGGTTAGGTCGAATTCCAGTGCACCATCTCCAGCCCAAACTTCCCTGACGACTTGGTATAGATCGGCCAGGTTGTTGCCGGCTAATTTTTCTGCCATGACCCGCCCCGCGCGGTCGGCATCCTTCTGGATGGCTGTGCGGGCAATGATCATCGCTTTTTCTTGCCCGATTATCGTCGAAAATTCTCTGATCAGACTCACAACCAGGGGAGCCTGTATCTCACGGCGTTGCAGGTTGTTGATTTCAGCATCATTTTGTGGGGTCATATCAGTCATGGCACCTTCTCTTTGGTGGATGGACTTGTAAGCCCATTATAATCATCCGGGCCTGAATTGCGGTAAGAGCTTGATTTTGTTATTGATGTGAGCGCCGGTTTGGTAGCTTTCAAAACGCCTGAACGGTTCAAACAGTATTTGAGAGGTATTTTTTCGAAGCTGTCTCGAGAGTAACAGCGGTTTGGGGTCCAATAAAATCAGGGCGGTCCGTGCAATTTCGGACCGCCCTGATTTATTTTAATTGGACAAAGCTCAGTTGGTTACAGCGGGCGGTGCAACCGGAGCCGTGCTAATATTCAGGCTTTCCAGGACTTTCATTTCCCGGTACGTCAGGGTCCAGGCAGCAGAATTATAGATCATTACCCATCCGCTTACCAGTATTAATGGCGAGAAAAGGACCGTAAAGAAGAACGGCAGTCCCACTACGATGGCAATGATCACGGCGATCGGCATGCTGCCAAAGATGCTGCTGATTCCGAAAGCGATTCCGCCCGGGATGGCAGCCACGATCACCCCGACCACCGCGGTCAGGATAAACACGGGGATCAGCAGGATGAACAGTAGGAAGGATGCCAGCCCGATGCCTATCCCTATGCCTAACATGACCAGCCACATCAGGGCGGCGCTCTTCCAGTTGCGCTTGAACATCTGCCATCCACCCCGGAAGGCTTCGCCAATGCTGGCATCTTCCAGGACAACTACACGGGCGAAGAAGACGCGCAGGAAGCTTAATACCACCAGCCAGACGATGAAAGCCAGAAGGAATATGAAGGCGCAACCGATGGAGGCTATGATGGATGCGGCAGCCAGCCCGCCTCCAGCCCTGACACTAAAGAAGATTGCTAGCGAGACCAATAAGATCACCAGCAGGAAAATGAATGCCGGCAGGCCTATGATCAGGTCGATCACCCACAGGCGGAATGCTCTCCTTGACCAGCCCAATCTCCAGCCTTGGCGGAAGCCGACTTTTGTTTCAGTCTGTTCGTAATCGTTGACCATGCGGATGACCGCAGTCTCTGATACGTAGCGCAGGATGGAAGTGATGACCCCTACCACCAGGATGAACAGCAGCAATCCAACCCCGATCCAGATGAAAGTGGATACATACCGGTCAGGGTGGCTAAAGTACGGATAAACGTTCAGTTGGAACCAATCGTTCAACTTTGTGAAGAATTGACCTTGGTTGACATTCATGTTGCTTGGCGCGTTGAACTGGTAACCACTTCCGCTGCCACTGGCATTACTGCTGGCTCGTCCACCACCGGCGGTGATCGCCAGTATGATCCCAAAGATCCACAGGCTCTTATAGTTCCACAGGATGTGCCAGGCACGTTTGAGGATTTTTCCGATATCGATCATTGTTTATTCTCCTTTTCATCATCAATTGACACACTTGATGGGAATGAATATCCACCGTGTGGGCATTACTATTTTATGGTTGCGAGACAACTGCATTTCCGTTCATTGTTCGTGGTCGGCGGTTCTGCCACCAGATAACCAGCCACGTCCAATAGAGCACCGCGATGACCGCCTCGATCAGGAACTGTCCAGCCAGGCTCGCGCCAAGGATGTTTACTTGGTCGAGGAATGAGATGGCAGCCTCAGCTGTACCTCCAGCTAGGTTACCGAAGAGGCTGGTTAGAGCTGAAAACCAGAGGGTATGGTCTGTCGCGACAGGCAACCAGGTCGTGGCATTCCCGAGCAGGACGGTCCGGCTGGCGATCGACAGAGTACCACTGATGGTGAACACCGTCTGCACGAAAAACCAGATGAAAAGCAGGCCGGCTGGTGCCAGCCACCACACCCACGCACCGACCCTCGAACTTCGACTGGTTACAGGACGGCGTGGCAGCTTGAGCGTCAGGTTTGCTACAAAATGGTCAACCGGCATGGTTTGAGGAGTCGGGAGGGCGTGCAGCAGGTTCGAGACCTGGCGTAACTCCTCCAGTTCAGCCCGGCAGGCTTCGCAGGTTGCCAGGTGGTTCTCAAGACGTTGCAATGACGCACCCTGCAGTTCATTGTCCAGGTAGGCACTTAATAACGGGCGAAACTCTTCACACATATTCATTCTCCGTTTTCAACAATAAACCCTTCAAGGTTTCCCGCATGAGGGTACGGGCAGAGTTCAACCGTGACATGACCGTTCCGATTGGTATGGTTAGCACCTGGGCGATCTCCTGGTAAGTAAGGTCTCCGTACTCGCGCAGGACCAGCACACTGCGGCTTGCTTCAGGCAGGGACTTCAATGCCTGCTGGACCATGGCGGTTTGCTCCTTTTCCATCAATATCGTTTCGGGACTTGCCGCTTGTTCCGGTAACTCATCCAGGATCTGCTCATCGACGGTTTCTTCACGCCTACGTCGTAATACATCCACGCTGGCATTCAAGGCGATCCGATAAAGCCAGTTGCGCAGGCGGTACTCGGGTCGGTAGGTCGGTAATTTCATCCACGCCTTCAGAAATGTCTCTTGGGCCATGTCTTCCGCCAGCCTTATGTCGCCGCACAAGCGATAAACGACATTGACAACTGGACCATAATGGCGGCGGACGAGTTCCCCGAATGCGTTGCGGTCACCAGTTTGTGCCAGCCGTATCAGGCTGCTCTCGGTTTCCGCGCTATTGTTGAGGGCCAAGACTATTCCTTTCCTGCGGATCTGCTTTCACACTTTAATACGAGGTTCGGGGTTATTTTATTCGGAATGAACGTCAGATTTTCAGGTCCGTTCACCCATGTCAGTGTACAATAAATATCGGATCATTTCCAATCTTTCTCAGGAGTCGCCCATGAATCCATTCCTTGCCCTGGTCATAACACTTGTGGTTGCGCTGGTCGAGATCCGTTCGCTGGATTTTGCTGCCCATCGTGGCTGGATCGAAAGTCGTCTCAGCCGCAAGCTGATCCATATTCTTACCGGACCCCTGTTCGTCTTATGCTGGCTGCTCTTCCCGAACGTCTGGTATGCCCGCTGGTTGGCGGCATTGGTCCCGTTGCTGTTCACCATCCAGTTCGCCATGATCGGCCTCGGCATTGTCAAAGATGAAGCCTCCGTTAAAGCCATGTCGCGCAGTGGTGATCGGCGTGAAATTCTGAGAGGCCCATTGTTCTACGGGATAATCTTTGTGGTAATGACACTGGTTTTCTGGAACACCTCTCCGATTGGCATGACCGCCCTCATGTTGATGTGCGGTGGTGATGGGATGGCGGACATCTTGGGACGTGGCATCCGCTCCCCGAAATTGCCTTGGAATCACGATAAGTCTGTCGCCGGCTCGTTGGGAATGCTCCTGGGTGGCTGGCTGCTGACCGCTTTCATCCTCTATATTTTCGTTGCCATGAAAGTGTTCGTCGGTCCGTTCTCGGGTTATATTTTCCCCATCACGATCATTGCCTTCGTCGGGATGCTGGTCGAATCATTGCCTCTCAAGGATGTGGATAACATCACCGTCACCCTGGTGGCGGTTGCCCTGGGATATCTCCTGTTCAAATAAGGCTGGATCCGGAACCTCGCCTGTTGGTGTCTGAAACGCCCTGCATGGATACATGCAGGGCGTTAATGTTCTCGTTAAGATTGTAGGCAGGCAGGATCGTGTGGAATATCGGGACGCTTATTTTTTCCCATCCGACTATGGTTTCGATCAGGTCCATGTACGCCCCTTTAAGTAAATCTTTCTGGTCAACTCCCAGCCTGGACATCAACTCCTCGGCAATCGCCTGTCCTTCGGCGTCCGTCTGCCCGGGTCGCATGACAACTTCCAATTCCATGAACTGACCCAGTCCTTCCACCTCGTCAAGATGGACCCACGTTTGCCCGACCAGGTAGAGGTAGCGCGTCTTGCGCACCACTCCGCGCACACCCAGGGCTAATGCCAGGGTTTGTTTTAGACCATCCGGGTCGTCGGTTTCAAAGATCTGGTAGTTGGATCGCTTGGGACCATCCCGGTCGGGTCGTTCATAATACACAAGCTGGGCGTGATCGGTGGCAAGCTGGCGCAGCTTTAATCTTCCTTTGGTTGTCTGGAAGAAGGTGTCTTCCTGCGGGATCACTTCGACCGGTCCATCGCTGATGGATTCGGCAGCGGCTGCGGATCGCGGAAAAATTCCGTGCATGGGCTTTGATTTCAATGTTTGCTGGCATGCAGCCAATTCTACACTGACCTGTGGAAAATGGTGCATTTTTGAGTTTTTTCTCAGAAATGAATTTTCCCATGGACACCGGGAAGGAGTCCGGCTAAAAGGGGAAGGAAATCAATTGTCTGGTATAAATTAAAGTGCTACACTTACCCTTGGTGACTCGTATATAATTTGGATCATCTCGGAGGCCTTAATGAAATCTACGACCTGGATGTATATCGGTGCGGGTATCCTTCTCCTCATTTCTTTGTGTTTCCTCGGCTACGGCGGATTAAACGTGGTCGGTTCGTTCGATCCATCCTTGGGTCAGAGTTACATGGGTCTGGGGATTGGACTCATGGTTGTTGGATTGATCATGCTCGCGGGTGGGATTATATTGATCGTTGTGGCTGCCCGGAAAAACAAGCAGGAAACCGTTCAGAACGTCACCTACCAGGTGGACCTGCCCGGCGATACCAAGATCGCGGAGATGAAATGCCGCTCCTGCGGTGGTGCGCTGACGGCGGACAACATCAAGATGGTCAACGGGGCACCGGTGGTTACCTGCCCGTACTGCAACACGGTATATACACTGACTGAAGAACCCAAGTGGTAGATTTAATAATTGGCCCTTTTTAAAGACAGATGGTTTTCCTGAGGAGGACGAGATGAAAAAACTCCGCCTGTTTTCTTCACTTGTGCTCATCGTATTAATGTTTACGATGGTCTCGAGCGTGGCTGCGCAGTCGTATTCCTTTAATCTGACCCAGGAAATGGTTCAGGTCTACTGGAATAGCGACGGGACCATGGCACTGGACTATATTTTCACCTTTACCAATGACCCGGGCGGTCACGTGATCGATTATGTCGATGTTGCCATGCCGAATGGCAACTTTGACATGAATACCGCCTCCGCTGACGCGAATGGTCATTCCGTGCCCGTCTCTCAATCGGATTATCAGGGCACCGGTAGCGGCTTTTCGGTGGTTATGGGCTCGGATGCAATTCAGCCGGGACAGACTGGAAGTGTGCACGTAGCCGTTGGCAGGATCACCGGTGTGCTGTTCCCCAGCACGGATAGCGCAAACGCGGCTACCCATGCCAGCGGTCAGTTCGCCCCTGCCTACTTTCCGACCGCCCATGGCGCCGAAAATCTGACCGTCGTCTTCCATCTGCCTCCGGGTGTCCAGCCAGGGGAATCCATCTATTATCCCGCCACCGGCGGCTGGCCTTGTGATGCCAATCCCCAGGCGGCTCTTGATCCGCAGGGGCGCGTGCAGTTCACCTGGACCTGCCAGAGCGCGGATGGATCCACCGAGTACATCTTTGGGACCTCCTTCCCGAAGCAGTATGTCCCGGCGGATGCAATTGTGGTTGCGTCGGCTGTTTCGTTCGATATTGGTGGCGTTATCAACGGTCTGTTGAGTAATTCTGGTGGTGTATGCTGTTTTGGCTTTTTTATTCTGTTTTTCATCGGGCTGCCGATCCTGAACTCGGTTAATGCCAATAAGCGCAAGCTTGCCTATTTACCTCCCAAGATACAGATCGAAGGTCACGGCATCAAGCGCGGCTTGACCGCTGTCGAAGCGGGTATCCTGATGGAACAGCCGCTCGATAAGGTCATGACCATGATCTTGTTTGGTGTCGTGAAGAAGAACGCCGCTACGGTCATCACCAAGGACCCCCTTAAATTGCAGGTAACAGATCCATTGCCTGCCGACATGCATGATTACGAAACGGATTTCCTGGCAGCGTTCAAGGATGATAACCTTGCCAATCGTCGCAAGGCACTGCAGGAAATGACCGTCAAGTTGGTCAACGGTGTTTCTGATAAGATGAAAGGTTTCAGCCGCAAGGAAACGGTCGCTTATTACCAGGATATCATGGAGCGTGCCTGGCAGCAGATCGAAGCCGCCGGGACGCCGGAAGTCAAGAGCCAGATGTACGATGAATCCCTGGAATGGACCATGCTGGACAAGAATTATGACGAACGCACCCGCCGCGTCTTTACCGGTCCGATCTTCGTGCCAATGTGGTGGGGACATTACGACCCGGGTTATAGACCCACCGCCACTTCGAGTGCTGGTCCATCGGTCTCGATGCCTTCCTCTGGTGGCGGTCGTGCTACGGTGCCTGGTGCCGCCATGGCGGCCTCGGTGGTTACTGGCGTGCAGGGCTTCTCGAGCCGTGTCATTGGTGACGTCAAGGCTTTCACTTCCGGTGTGACCAATCGCACCAACCCAGCCCCCGTCGCATCGACGAAGAGCGGTGGCTGGTCGGGCGGTGGTGGTGGACATTCGTGTGCCTGCGCCTGCGCCTGTGCTGGTTGTGCATGTGCCTGTGCGGGTGGCGGGCGCTGATCTGGGGTTCTATCCGGACAATTTTATAGGTGTCTATGGCTTCGCTGAAAAGTTGGTTTACCCGAATACCGGAAGTAGATGATCCCAAACCCGGTGTGTATCACTACCGCCGGGAGATCGACGGTGGGAAGAGCCGCGTCCACCTGCGAACTCGATCCGGACGGTCACGGCACGTTGATTATCAATGCCAATCGTATCCTGCACCTCAACCCGACCGCCGCATTGATGACTTACCTCATCCTTGAAGGCACCTCCGATGATGATGGTCTTATCCTCGTCCGGCATAAATATCATGTCAAAGCTGCCCAGGTTCGTTCCGACCTGCAAATGCTGCGCAGTCAGTTGGAGGAACTTGTCCGTCCGGATGGGGCTTGCCCGATCCATGATCTTGGTCTCGAAACCGTCATGCCCTTCTCCGCCCGTCCGACCGCACCGTATCGAATAGACCTGGCGCTCACTTATCGTTGTAATAATGATTGCGCCCATTGTTACAACGTGGAAGGACGCAACCTTCAAGAGATCTCCACGGTCGAATGGATGCATGTCCTCGATAAGGCTTGGGAGTTGGGGATTCCTCATTGCATCTTCACGGGAGGCGAACCAACCCTGCGGGAGGACCTGCCGGATCTGGTGGCGCACGCCGAGCACAATGGGCAGATCACCGGTCTCAATACGAATGCTCGCCGCCTCGCCGATCCGGGTTATGTTGAGAAATTGGTTTCCGCCGGGCTGGATCACGTCCAGATTACGGTTAAATCATGTGAGCTCGATGTCCATGACCGCATGGTTCGTACCAGGGGAGCATTCCAGCAGACGATAAAAGGGCTTGAAGAATGCCCTGGCAAGTCCGCTCTATGTGATGACCAACACCACCATGTTGCGCACGAACGTACACACCATCCCCGCCACACTGGATTTCCTGGCAGAGATAGGAGTTCCTACCATTGGATTGAACGCCCTCATCTATTCGGGACACGGTTCCTCGGTTGGAACCGGCCTTGCTGAGTCTGAATTAAGCCCCCTGTTGGATATCGCCCGCAGGAAGACTGAACAGCGCGGCCAGCGCCTCATCTGGTATACACCCACCCAGTATTGCGGTTTTGACCCGATGACGTTGGACCTGGGTGTGAAGGGTTGCACGGCAGCGCTCTACAACATGTGTGTCGAGCCCGACGCGAATGTATTGCCCTGCCAGTCGTACTACCAACCGCTCGGGAACTTCTTGACATCTGAATGGGATTCCATCTGGAATCATGATCTCGCACTGAAATTGCGCGAGCGCCGTGGTCTGCCTGAAAAATGTACCGGCTGCAACTTGCTGGCAGAATGCGGCGGGGGCTGTCCGCTCCAATTTGAAAATGCTCAGCCATTGCCTCTGGTTGGCCGCGAAGTTATATGAATGACCGGTCGGGCACCTGGGTCACGGATTTTCCTGCCGAGATCATGGTATCCGGTCCAACCGGGATCATCCTTGAAATGAACGCTTCTGCTGAGGTTATATTTGAAACTGATGGTGGTCGTAGCCTGTTGGGTAAGGACGTGCTCGCCTGTCACCCCGAACCTGCTCGCACAAAACTAGCCGGGATGATGGAAAAACAGATCATGAATGTGTATTTCAATACCGAAAAAGGCGAAAAGAGATTTTTCTTCCAATCGCCCTGGTACAAGGACGGCCGGTTTGCCGGTTTCGTCGAAATCTCCTTTGAGGTTCCGGGAGATATACCCCATTTTATTCGCGAGTGAGCCATGAAAAATGTACATGCCTGGATAAAAGAATTTCCTGCCTCGGTCACTGTCTGTGACGCTGAAGGTGTCATCCTGGAGATGAACGACAGGGCTGCCAAAACATTTGACAAGGATGGCGGTTATGCGCTGATAGGCAAGAACATGCTGGATTGCCATCCCGATCCCGCCCGTGGCAAAGTCGAACGTCTCATGGATAAACGCCTGCCCAATATCTATACCATTGAAAAGAAGGGTGTTTGGAAAATGGTCAACCAATCGCCCTGGTATCAAGATGGTAAGTATGCTGGGTTTGTTGAAATAACTTTCGAAATACCCGTTGAAATCCCGCATTTCATCCGTGATTGATCGAAGGAGGCCGCGATGTCCCCAACCGTATTACTAACTCTATCACTCGTCTCAAGGATTTTCCTGTCCTTGTGCATGCTTGCGTTGGGGTTATATCTCCTCATCGCTGGTGGCATCAGGATTCAAAAGTACGCCGTAAAAGGTCTGGGTGTACGTATAATTGGGCTTGTTATTTTGTTGGGGTCCGCCATCTTCTTTTTAACTGAGCAGCGCGGTTACTTCCACACCTATGGTCTTTTACTTCAGGTGCTGATCCTGCTCGCCGGCCTCATCCTTCTATATATCCTGGCAGAAAAACCCGCCGCACATCAACCTTTACCCGCCGCGAGCCATACATACAAGTCGGGACCGGATGAGCCTGCTTACCGTCTTCACCTTCGCTTACTGAAGGATGGCTCCGGGATCCTGATCGTCAACGCTGCCACCGTCCTTCATCTTAATCCATCCGCGGCCGAATTCGCTTTTCATATGATAAAAGGCACCGAACCGGAAAAGGTGGCAGTGGAAGTTTCCAAACGCTACCGCATAAACCAGGCGGAGGCGCTGAAAGACTATTCAGATTTCAAGGATCGTGTCCAGACCATGATCCACACCCCTGATCTTGACCCCACCACTTACCTCGATTTCGAACGTATAGCCCCTCACTCCAAGGATTTGACTGCCCCGCTGCGTCTCGACTGCGCGCTGACCTACCGGTTGCCTGCCGGCACGAATATCGAATACGCCCCCACCAAGCGCGTTGACCGGGAGCTGACTACCGCGGAATGGCAGTCGATCATGGATCAAGCCTGGCTGGTTGGGATTCCCCACATCACATTTACCGGCGGTGAGCCGACCCTCCGTGAGGATTTACCCGCCCTGATCGCCCACGCCGAGAAGGTTGGACAGGTCACCGGTCTGCTTTCGGATGGTCTGAAACTGGCAGACAAGGATTATTTACACACACTCCTCCAAACTGGTCTCGACCATCTGCTCTTCAACCTCGATCCGGATAATCCCGCCGCCTGGAAGGCGCTCGAACTTGTCATGCCGGAGGATTTGTATACGACTGTCCATTTGACGGTCAATCAGCAAAATGTGGATCGGGCTGGGTCCATCCTCGAAAGATTGGCGGGGTTGGGTGCTAAAAGCATTTCGCTGGGAGCTTCCGATGCTTCCCTGCATGAGACCTTGCATGCCTTGCATGAAAAAGTATCAGCTCTTGGCATGACCTTGCGCTGGGATCTGCCGGTACCGTATTCCGCCGAGAATCCGGTTGCTCATGAGACCGTCGAAGACGAAGTCCCAGCCGGTGCGGGGAAAGCCTGGCTCTATATCGAGCCGGATGGGGATGTGCTCCCCGCCCAGGGTGAAGCCGATCATATCCTCGGTAACTTCCTGCACGATCCATGGGAAAAGATCTATAAGTCCTGATTGTCCGCATCCAATGCGATCGCGATCAAGCCCTCTGGGCTGCTGTTCCATGATGCCTTGTTCGTCATCCGGGCTGCCTCAACCCGTTGGTTATCAATTTGTTCACCGCAGTTTTTCTGCTGGCTTGAATTCTTTGGAACTTGTAGATTGAATAGGTAGAATCCGAAGGTCGCCTCCGCTTCATTCTTCTTCCTGGAACAAGTTAATGAAAAATCAAAAAATCATCGACCCGAATGAAGTTCGCATTTTTAGCGGCAGTTCCCATCCGCACCTGGCTGCCGATATTGCCGTCTATCTGAACCTCCCGCTGGAAGAGACCCGCATCAGCCGCTTCAGCAACGACAATCTCTATATTCAATTGGGTGCCAGCGTGCGTTCGCGGGTAGTGTTCATCGTCCAATCACTGGCTCCTCCTGTCAACGATAACCTCGTCGAATTATTGATGATGCTGGATATTGCGCGTTCCGCCTCTGCGAAGGAGGTCCATGCCATCATCCCTTATTTTTCATTTGCTCGCTCGGATAAAAAGGACGCACCGCGCATCTCGATCACGGCCCGTTTGATCGCGGATCTGCTGCATACCGCCGGTGCGACCCATGTCATGACGATGGTCCTGCATTCTCCGCAGGTCCATGGCTTCTTCAGCGTCCCGACCGATCCGTTATCCAGCCGGCCTGTTTTCCGTCGCTACTTCCAGGAACATGACCTTACCCATACGATGGTGGTCGCTCCCGACCTGGGTTCGGCCAAGGCTGCCGCCTTGTTCGCCAAGGATTTGAACATCCCCGTTGCAGCCGGCAATAAAGAACGTATCTCCGATAACAATGTGATCATCAGCGGCTTGGTCGGTCGTTCTGTGCAGGGTTTTCAAAAAGCGATTATTTATGATGATGAAATTGCCACTGGTGGGTCGGTGTTGGAACTCAGCCGGATATTGATTGAGCAGGGTATTCAGGAGATTTGGCTGGCCGGTACGCATGGAGTGTTCGTCCATGGCGGCTTGGAAAAACTGGCAGCCATACCTCAGATTACCGAAATAGTCACCACCGATACTGTCTACATCCCAATGCAAAATCGCCACCCAAAACTGCACGTCCTTTCGGTGGCTCCTGTCTTCGGCGATGCGATCCGCCGCAATTATTTGCGTGAATCCATCGGCGACTTGTTCATATTCGGTGACGAGAGTACCGGAGAATTGGGATAAAGGAGTTCCACTACTGGACGATCCAACTGAAGTTGCAGCGGATTTTTTCGGACAGGGCTTTAACTGCGCTCAGTCTGTGCTGGTGGCATTTATTGACCGTGTCGGCCTGACTCGCAGCCAGGCGTTGAAACTATCTTCCCCCTTCGGTGCTGGTGTATCCCGTCAGGGCGAAATGTGTGGTGCCGTGACGGGAGCTTTGATGGTCATCGGTCTTGTTCATGGGTCGGACTCGCCCTCCGGCAAGGAAAATTCATACCGGTTGGGGCAGGATTTTCTTCAGCGCTTTGAAGCCATGCATGGCAGCTTGCTCTGCCGGCAGTTGCTCGATTGTGATATCAGCACGCCTGGGGGGCTTGAACTTGCTCGCACCAGGGATTTGTTCTCTTCCGTGTGTCCGATCCTCGTCCGCGATGCAGCTGCACTCGTTCGCTCCATGCTGGCAAGCAGGACATAGTGCGATCCCGTTTATAATCGGGGTACGGGTCGGGTTCTGTAGCCTGATCCTGCTTGGAGACCCACAGTGAGAAAAAATACCATTGGTATTCTTACCGGTTCAGCTATTTTTACAATAGCCTGTCTGTGCTGCCCTTCCAGCTTTCTTCCTGTGGTTATTACACACCCAACACCTGTTCTACCATCACCTTTACCGGTGGAATCGACCACAGTTCCTGCTGCAGTTCCTACCGAAAGCGCTCCGACTGTCGAAGCTCTTCCTGTCTGCGATGGATCCCTTGAAAAGGTGTTGCAGGAATCCGAGGTGTATCAGCCCGCCTGACCGCTTCCCCCAGGTCGACGGGGAATACACCCTGGTCACATATACTGTCAATGGGGATGCGATCACCGATCCATCTTACGCTTCAATCCCGCCTGACCTTAAAGCTTATCAATATGATTCGGCTTCACAATTAAAAATATGGAATTTCTTCACCACGGTCATCCCGGCGCGAACAGCGTGCCGTGGTTAAATATTATGTTCTTTACACGGATGGGATCAATGGCTCGCTCGGAGCAGTGGAGCTGACCGACTCGCCCCATTACTGGAAGTTTGAAATGGATATCATCGACGCCGCCAACTTCCCCGACCTTGCCGCCACCACCATCCACGAATTCGGTCATCTGCTGACCCTCAACGACTCACAGGTGACGACCGATCAGGCGGTTTTCACTGACCCTAGTGACCGGCGCGTCTTTGACCGGGAGGCTGCCACCTGTTCGACTTATTTTATGTATGAAGGCTGCAGTAATACCAAATCGTATATCAACACTTTTTTTAACAGTTTTTGGCCTTCCGTCTACAACGAATGGCGTGCGATCGATGCAGAGACGGATCCGGATCTTCTCGATCAGAAACTACTTCGTTTCTACCATGAATACGAGAACCAGTTTGTCTCCAAGTATGCAGCCACGAGTCCCTCCGAAGACCTTGCCAAATCATTCATGTATTTTATCTTTGTTCCCAAGCCTGTTGGTGAGAGCATTTCCGACCAGAAGAATTCTTTTCTATTATCAATATCCTGAAATGGTCTCCCTGCGGGATACCTTGCGTGCAAAATTGTGCTCCTGGCTGGGTAAACCATGACCGATAAGCCCTTTCCTGCATCGTACTGGGTGGTGCCCGGAAGATTTCCTCGCTGGTGAATATCCGGGCCTGCGTTTTGATGAGATTCAAACCCGCCAGCGCATTGAACTCCCTCCTCGAAGCTGGTTTTGATACATTCATCGATCTCACCCGCGGTTATGAGCGCCCGCCCTACGACCTCATTTTGTCGGAGGAAGCCGGGTTATACGGAAAACATGTCGATCATAGACGTTTCCCTTTTCCCGATTTTCATGCGCCAACCCGCCAGGCGATGGCAGAAGTCCTCGACGCCATTGATATGGCCCTTACCGGAGATCACAAGATCTACCTCCACTGCGTGGGCGGGATCGGGCGGACAGGCACAACCGTCGCCTGCTGGCTGATTCGTCACGGTGCGAAACCCACCCAGGCTCTGGCTCAACTCAGGGAGATGTACGGCACCTCTGCCCAAAGCGCCCTGGCCCCGCGTTCTCCTGAAGCCGATGAACAGGTTGCTTTTATTTTGAACTGGGAGGAAGATGGACTGGCATAGTCGCTTCCTTCAGCAGGCTGCTTGGACGAGGGATATTAGGACATATCTCTTCAAGCGCGCAGGTTTAATACGTGCGCACCGGGTCCTGGAGGTCGGTTGCGGAACGGGTGCGATCTTATCCGGGCTGATCACCAGCGCAATTGTCCATGGGCTGGATTTGGATTTAGGGCGCCTGCTTGAAACACGCCTTCATGCACCTTTATCCCTGCCAGTCTGTGGCGACGCCCTCGCCCTCCCGTACGCCGCCCGGTTTTTTGACATTACTTTTTGTCATTTCCTCCTGCTTTGGGTGTCTGACCCGTTGCAGGCTCTTCTCGAGATGAAGCGCGTGACCCGCCCCGGCGGGGCGATCATCGCCCTGGCAGAACCGGATCATACTTCCCGGGTGGATAAACCCGATGTGCTTGCCACCCTTGGTCGCTGGCAAACCGAAGCTTTGCAGCGGCAAGGTGCAGATGTGAGCCTGGGAAGTCGCCTGGCAGACTTATTTAGGCAGGCAGGCATCAGTATTGTCGAATCCGGCGCCATGCAGGAATCCGATCAAGTACTTCAGGCTCCAGCAGATTGGGCGTTGGAATCGGCGGTACTGCAGGCTGATTTGGCAGGTTTTGTCCCACCTGCGGAGCTTTTCAGGCTGATTTTGCTTGAAAAAGAAGCCTGGGAACAGGGGCTGCGTGTGCTCAGGGTACCCACCTATTTCGCTTGGGGGAGTGGCTGACTCCAGATGGTATAATCCATTTTTGGAGGCCTGATTGGTAGATCTAAACGCTGAAAATAATAACAACGGTGGGCCTGCACCTGTAGTTACTCCTGCGAAACCGGGTTGGATCCAATTTTTACGCGAAATTGCCGAGACCGTCGGTCTGGCGGTTATTCTTTTTCTGATCATTAATCTGGTTTCTGCCCGCGTGCGGGTGGAAGGTTTTTCAATGCTCCCCACCCTCGACAACGGTGAATATGTCTTGATAAATCGGCTGGCGTACCTGACTGGTCATTACCAGCGTGGTGATATCATTGTATTTCGTCCGCCGATGTACCCGGAGGCAAATTTCTGGCAGCGTATCTTCGGGTTGCCCAATTTTGACAATAAATATGAGGATTACATCAAACGCATAGTTGGCTTGCCCGGTGATACAGTCAGGATTATCGGCGGAAGTGTTTACATCAACAGCAAACCCTTGATCGAATCATATATCGCTGCGCCACCGGATTATGATGGTGAGTGGACCGTCCCCCAAGGACAATTATTTGTTCTGGGTGATAATCGTAATAATTCGGCAGATTCTCATGCCTGGGGTTTCCTGCCGATCAATAATATTCTCGGCAAGGCCATGGTGGTTTACTGGCCTTTCGCAAAATTTATGGTTCTTCTTTCAGGTCAGCCGGTCTTGGCCAACCCTTAGGATATGGTTGCGTTACCATTTTCAAATCATCTTCTTGCAAGATGGCTGTGATCATGACCAGCTGACTCCCGCTTCACCATAATCTCTTCTGGCTGGTATACAATCCATTAGTGATATGCACCGGATAAACTCAATAATGTGTGAGTCAATTCTCAAAAAACCGATGGGTACATATTTATGACAAATCCTCCTCAGGAATCCTACCAATGTACAGAGTGCCAGGCTGGCATCATGCACCTTAGCCATATCACCTACTTCACCTGGCTCGACGAAGAACTGGTTACCGTACCGAATTTTCCTGCCTGGGTCTGTGATGTGTGTGGGCGCCGTGAGTATGATTCGCGCGCCATTGCATGGCTGGTAGCCATTCTAAATCCGGAGACCGGCAAGAGCTCTCGATCGAAACGAAAAGTACGGCCGCCTCTGCCAAAGCGCCGCGGTGGAACGCGTCCCATTCGCGATTGATCCGCAAGGAGATAACTTCCATGCCTGAACCCATTACTACTCACCACCAGCTCGCAGCAGATTTTCTGACGTTAAGTTATCGGATTGTGGGGAGAGTCTGGGTCCCGAGTGCCGGCGTTCTTGGAATGTTGAACGATCCCAACTCATCATACATGGAAGTGATGGATGCCAAGCTGGCTCGCATTCATATGCCGACAAAACTCGTGGGCGAACATAAGCTTGTTGACCTGGTCAAAACCAATTTATTTGCTGTTTGCCTTGCCCGTCGTGAGGATGCAGGTCCTCAAGCCCAGTCCCGTGGGGGCTATCAGAATTTGACCTCTTATGCCGTTCGTGTCACCAGCCAGGTATACGAATTGGAGGGTACGCTCGAATGGTCCGGTCGATTTGATTTTGGTTCCATCATGGTCGAGGGCGTCCGTGATTTTGTTCCGATATTCGATGCCGTCTTGAGTGCCACCCTGATTCCGCAACTGCGCATTGAAAGTCCCGCCATCCTGTTCAACCGTCACCAGGTCGACACGCTTGCTTTGACAGCAACCAAAACCAAACCCGGGCAATCGCTTGACCAGTGATGTCGGGGATGGTAAAATCCTGCCGCTCTGCCCCCATCGTCTAGTGGACCAGGACGTGGCCCTTTCAAGGCTAAAACTGGGGTTCGAATCCCCACGGGGGCACACCTTTTATTGGTCTCGGGAAAACGCTTCTCTTTTGAGGAGCGTTTTACGTATCTTGGCAGTTAATTGTTCCAGAAATGAATTCCATGTATACTGATTACATCAATCATAAAAATATACATTGAAGTATCTGGTTTCCAAGATATACGGTATGCAGGTAGAAAATGAGATAAGTTTTATTTATCGAATCATAGTCGGGCGTATTTGCTGAGACAAAGTAAGTCCTGAAAATTAGGGTACAAGATGAAAGCTCAATCCGGCAAAACCAACATCGTGAAGGAAGTTGTTTTATATATGTTAGGCGCTTTGCTCATAACAGGGTTTATTATCTTGTACTTTCCGCGTTTCTTGGGCATTGCAATGGTGCCTCCAGCTATTCGCTATTTCGTCACCTTGAGTTTTCCAAAATTCCTCGATGTCAGTTTTTTGCCTCAAACCATTCGCTATTTCCTGTATACGAATTGGGCGACAATCATGGCGATTACTGTAAACGCAGGGATCTTCATCCTCTTTTTGGTGTTCCTACCCTACCGAACCAATGTGGAATGGCGTTCTAAAGGTACATTTGCCGCCTTTATCCTAGCTTTGTTTGCAGAGATGTTTGGCATTCCTCTCCTACTATTCATCCTGTCCCCTGTAATGCGCATTTCCTATTATGACAAACGCGCTGGAGGCTGGGCGAACAATCCGCTGATCTTTGGTTGGGGTGGTGCAGTAATTGGTGCATGGCTTATATTAATTGGAATGATAATTGTGGTGATCGGGTGGCATCAGATCCATCGTGCGAAAGGGCTGGTCAAAACTGGCCTTTACAAATACATTCGCCATCCTCAGTACACAGGTTTCATCTTAGTAATGACCGGTTGGCTCTTGCATTGGGAGACAACGCTCACGATGGTCATGTATCCATTCTTGGTGATCATATATTTTTTGTTGGCTCGGAAAGAGGAAGCCCAGCTTAAAAAGGAATTCGGCTCTGATTACGAAGCTTATCGTCAAAGAACTTCCATGTTCCTTCCAATTCACTGGGCCGCTTTCAAAAAAAATAAAACCGCCTAATATCGCCAACTGACTGGGCTACAAGGTGCTCAGAGTGAAGAATCTTGTTTTATCTGAAATGATATGTCGTAGAAGTGTCTTGCCCCGCTGCGGTACCGTATCTTATTTCACGGAATCTCCGCTGCGCTGGTTCAGTTTTACCTTGTTCTGTTTTATCAACCTTCGTTAAATGTGCAGGCTTTATCATTCCAGATGAACTAAGATTTCCGTATATGTTATCGATAATTTTCTCAGGGTGACCTATGCAGAAGAATGAAAATAAACCAACCATCTTTCTCGGCAACACTCAATTGCCCCTGACGGATAAAGTTGTCAGCGGTGAATATGTCAAACTCGGGGGAGAGCTTTATTACCGGATCCAAAATTACGATGCCATGGAGCCATTCTTCATGAGCATTGTAAGCAGCTCTGATCATTGGTTGTTTATCTCGTCAACCGGTGGACTTACCGCTGGTCGTATCAGCCCGGAACACTCCCTCTTTCCTTATTATACCGACGACAAAATTACGGAAAATAACGGGAATACTGGAAATAAGGCTATTCTGCTGGTTGGCTTGAAGAATAAGATCTGCTTGTGGGAGCCGTTTTTAGCGCCAGCCGATGGCAATTACCATATCCAGCGCAATCTCTATAAAAATATTCCCGGAACCACCCTGGTTTTTGAAGAAATAAATTTGGACCTGGAATTGTCGTACCGTTATGCTTGGCGGACGGGTGAAAAATTCGGATTTATCAAAACCACCTGGCTGGTCAACTCGGGGAGATCGGCCTGCCGGGTTGAATTTATCGATGGCATCCAAAATTTATTACCGGCTGGCATCACCTCCTTGACCCAAAATACGTTCAGTCCACTTTTGGACGCCTACAAACGGAGTGAGCTGGATGCCGAAACGGGATTGGCCATCTTCTCATTAAACTCGAACCTGACCGACCTCGCCGAACCCAGTGAGTCACTGGTCGCAACATCGGTTGCGCAGGTCGGGCTGGAGAAACCGGGTTACCTGCTTTCATCGGATCAACTTGATCGTTTTAGACAGGGTAGGGAGGTGGTGACTGAAAAAGATGTTCGGGGTAGGCGCGGAGCCTATTTTGTCCATCATCAGGTTGATCTGGAGCCTGGGGCTGAGCGTAGCTGGCATCTGTTTGCAGATGTGGATCAGGATGGGGCCGCGATCGTTTATAAGATGAGCATGCTCCATGGAAACGCATTGGCCCTGGCACAGGAGATTGAAAAAGATGTCAGGGAGAATGACTCAAACCTGCGGAAGTTCGTTGCTGGTGCCGATGGCTTGCAGCTCTCCGAAGCTCAACTTTGCAATTCGAACCACTTTTCAAACGTGATGTTTAACATTATGCGTGGTGGTCTCTTCGCGGATCAGTACTGGATCAATAAGAAAGATTATCTTGGTTTTGTATCGATCCGCAACCGGGAGATTGTGAATAAGAATTCAGGTTTCTTTGCAGCCCTGCCAGACAGGTTCAGTCTTTCTGATCTACTGCTCGCGGTCAATGAGACCGGCACCCCTGATCTGGTTCGATTGAGCTATTCCTACTTGCCTCTCACGTTCAGCCGTCGTCATGGAGACCCTAGCCGCCCATGGAATCAATTTGCTACGCGGATCAAAAATCCGGATGGGACGCTGCGCCTTGATTATGAAGGCAATTGGCGTGACATCTTCCAGAACTGGGAAGCCCTGGCTTATTCATATCCGGAATTTGTTGAATCCATGATTTGTACCTTCCTGGGTGCAACGACCGTTGATGGCTACAACCCGTACCGAATAACCTATCAGGGTATTGATTGGGAGCTGCCGCAGCCTGGCAATCCATGGGCAAATCTCGGTTACTGGAGCGATCATCAGGTCATTTACCTTCAGAAGCTTATGGAAATAAGCACCCGGCTGCATCCGGGCAGGCTCCAGAGATTCCTGGATCAACCACTGTTCAGTTACGCCGATATTCCGTACAAGATCAAACCCTATGATGATTTACTGAAGGATCCGAATAATACGATCGTGTTTGATTGGGACCGGCAGCGCTTGATCGAAGCACGCCTGGTTGAAACTGGGATGGATGGAAAACTGGTACATACTCAGGATGGACGGGTGCTGCAGGTTTCTCTCGGGGAAAAACTATTAACCTTGTTGCTTGCCAAGCTGGCGAACTTTGTCCCAGAGGGCGGCATTTGGATGAATACACAGCGTCCGGAATGGAACGATGCCAATAACGCACTGGTAGGTAAGGGACTGTCCGTCGTCACGCTTTGTTATTTGCATCGTTGTATCACCTTCTGCAGGCAGTTGTTCAGTGAAACTAAGATCGATTCAATTGCGCTCAACCCGGGCATTCAATTATTTTTTGAACGGGTCTTTGAGGCATTGGATAAATTCGAACCTAATTTGAAGCATTCGTTTACCGACGAAGAACGACGCAAGATGATGGACGCTCTTGGGCAGGCGGGGAGCGATTATCGCTGGGATTATTATAAAAATGGTTTTACCGGTGAAATGACTCACTTGCCGGTATCAAAGATTATTGAGTTTCTCGATCTGGTGCTCTGCTATACGGAGCATTCGTTGCGTGCCAACAAACGAACCGATAACCTGTTCCATTCCTATAATGTCATTCATCTTGATGGCTCGCGTGCCACGATCGGTCATCTTTACGAAATGCTGGAAGGGCAGGTTGCCATCCTTTCCTCCGGTCTGCTTTCCAGCGAGGAAGCATTATTGCTTTTGGAGGATCTTCGGCACAGTTTGCTTTATCAGCCTGATCAGAACACCTACATTCTTTATCCGGACCGGAATATCCCCGGTTTTCTGAAGAAGAATTGTTTGTCTCCGGAAAAGGTTGCTGGGCTTGGGTTATTTTCCGCTCTTATTGAACAGGGCGAAAACAGCCTGGTGATCATGGACGTGAATGGCGATTATCATTTCAGCGGTCAGATCCGAAATATTCGTGATATTAATCGGACCCTCGAGTGCTTAAAGAATGATCCCAGGTATAAGCAGTTGGTTGATGGCGAATCGAACAAGATTCGGGATCTATTTGAATCGACATTCCATCACAATGAGTTCACTGGGCGGTCTGGGACTTTTTTTGCTTACGAAGGATTGGGTAGCGTCTACTGGCATATGGTTTCCAAACTCCTGTTGGCGGTAAAGGAGACTGTTCTTCGGGACAGGCACAGCTCATGCACCAAGGCTCTGGTTGAAAAATACCATGATATCCGCGCTGGGTTTAGTTTCACCAAATCGCCCGCGCTGTATGGAGCGTTCCCGACGGATCCATATTCGCACACACCCAAAGGACACGGCGCAAAACAACCCGGCATGACCGGTCTCGTCAAGGAGCTGATTCTCACCCGGCAGGCAGAGCTTGGCCTGGGCATCGAACAAGGCAGGCTGGTATTCGATCCACTATTGCTTGACGCTCGCGAACTCCTTGCATCTCCTTCCGTTTATACTTATCTGGATGTCAATGGGCTGCAGAACAGCCTTCAACTCGACGCGGGCAGCCTGGTTTATACCATTTGTCAGACCCCGGTCGTCTTGAAACGATCCGGGAAGCCGAGCATCACCGCTTTATTTTCGGATGGGCACACACTGCAAATTGAAGGGAATGGGCTTGATGTCGAAAACAGTCGTCATATTTTCGATCGTGACGGCGTGCTGAATTATCTGGTCGTCCATTATCCCATTATGGTATAGTAAGCAAATTAAATAAAACTATCCAAGTATTCTTCTTGATAATTAAATGCCGTCTACCAGGGGATTAAGAATCGGCTCCGATAAATGGGACACTGCAGGAGATTAGGATGAATCGAAAATCTTATTCCCGCCTGGCAATCATCGCTCCATTAATCCTTTTCGCTTCAGTGGGATGTAACCTTTCAAAAAGTGAATTACACCCTACAGAAACAGGCACTCCGGCGACGCTGCCCACTTCACCGGTGATAACCCAATCTCTATCAACTGGATTATCCGTACAGATTACTGGTCCGGCAGCCAACGCTCAACTTGCAGTGGGAGTGCCGTTACAAGTTGTCTTTACTGCCTCTGGTGGTCCCTTTTTGGAATTCGATTTATCCGTGGATGGGACCAATGTTGCCACTACCTCCTCAACTGGATCCGAGACTCAGGTAAGCTCATCACTGCAATGGACTGCGCCCACCCAGGGTTCTCACACGCTTGTACTGATGGCAGTGGATTTGAATAAAAATATCGCCTCGGCTCAAATCCAGGTCCAGGTCGGTGTCGCCAACACACCGGTCACCGACACCCCGGCAGCTGGGTCAACCCAGGCAAACGGATTCCAGATCCGCTTTACCAATATCACTGATGGGGGCACGATCAATGCCCAACTCGATAGTGATGGAAAACAAGTGGTCATCATTAAGTTTGAAGTCACCGGGCTTGCTCCGATTATCGTAGACATGCTTGCGAATGATGTAAATATGCCGGAGCAGTCAAGGAATCCTACTGGTCAGGTGCCATTCAAGGGAGAAATTAAATGGACGCCCCTCAATGGAGGCGGGCAGTATACGCTGGTCGCCAATGCCACCTCAAATGATAAGCAATCGGCGCAGGCGACCGTGCATGTGACCGTAACCGGTCTGCCCGTATTTACGCCCACCCCGCCTCCGTTGGATCAGGCCGCTGCCCGCCTTCGTTTTACCCAGCTATTCAAGCAATTGGATGGTATCGATATCCCGGCCCCTTCAATCGAGCGGTTTAATTTTCCCCACTCTCCAACTTATTCTCGCTGGATTAGTTCTGTATACTACAAGGGTCAGCGTTATTATATTGAGCTTTACGATGATACCCATTATGTTGCAGACCCAACCATACCGTATTCCGACCCGGCTCACCGTGTAAATAACTCTTCGTTTATTTTATGCCGTCCGGCCGGGCATTATAAGATCCTCGTTGTCTACGTGGATTACGGGAATTTAACGGTTGATAAAAGCAATGCCCTCGCACAGGTTCCGATTTTTGCGAACTGGACCAATGAGCTTTACACGAAGTTCGCCAAAACCCATGGATTTTCCTCCTCACCTCTGAGCATTGAGGCCGATGCAGCATGGATTTCCTCCCCTCCATCCCCTGGTAACTTGCTGACTTCCGCGCAAATCCTCGCCGGAACAGGTGTAGACCCAAAAAAGTATGATATCGTGATCCAGATCGATCTTGATGCGAATAACACTGCCGGTTTGAAGAACTGGCCGGGAATACTCGATCAGGGGGGTGGAGTTGCCTTGCAAGGGTGTGGGGCTTACTCGAAGACTGGTGATGTCAATATCTGGTCTGTTGTCATGCAGACCCAGGGCACGCAATCGTTCGTGAATGGGAATCTGAGCATGGACTTCAATCACGAATTGAGTCATTTATTCGGGATGCTCGATAACTGGCCGTTCAGTCCCGGTTCGATAAACTCGCCGGATGGTGCCCTTCATGACGACTGGATCACCTACATTAACTTTGGCTGGACGGATACGGATGGCGATGGTATTCCGGAAATTATCGATCCGACCCCCTACGGCACCTCTGGTCCGCAGCCGTAATAAAAGTACGCTATAGTTATAAAAAACGAATATCACCTCTCCTGGATGATTAACCTGAGGTCAATTTAACCAATCGCTTGGAATTTGTTGATGTTCGGCGCGTGCGGGAGTACTTGTCGCGAAAAAAACCGGAAAGGTAAATATCCCGGGCTGGCTTGATCGGTTGACCCTACGGGGTCGGCGTTCCCAGGTCTATCACCCTACCCCCGTCATCCCTGAAGACCTCGTGAAAAAGGGGGATCTGCGTGAGCAGCAAATTCTGTGTATCCCCCCCGCTGTCAATAAACACGACCGCAACCTTGCTGATTGATAACTGTGTTCGCAGCATCTCGATATTTGCCGTTGTCAGGTCACCGATATACGATGATGGCTTGGTTGTGTAAAAATACAGCTTCTCTACGTTATCGGTGAAGTACAAGGTATCTGCGGGCAATTGTGAAATGGCTGTTTGGAATCCTTCCACCAGGTATGGTCGGAATTGCAAGCCCAACCCGTCTTCATGGCTTTGCAGAACCGGGCGAACGTATGGAAATGTTGCTGACGAGTTGCTTCGGATATAACCCCAGCCAACCATTACGAGAAATGCTGCCGAAAGCACAGCTATCAAGCTGGAGCGCTTTCGTAGATACTCTAACAGGAAATGTAATCCACGTAGAACCAGGAAGAAAACGGCTGTCAAACACGGGAGAAGGATGCGGTCTTCATATAAAGGGATGTTTGGATCTACAAGCAGCCGTGACCCGATTGTGAGGACCAGGAAGATGCCTGCGTACAGGGCAAGAAACATCGGCAAGTGCGTCTCGTTATTTGGTTCTTTTTCAGATTTTCGTGTGTAGATCAGGTAAGCCGCTCCCAGGGCAATGACCAGGATGACCAGGTAAAGTATGTTGACCTTGATGACTGCACGGATGGGCTCGATCCACGTGAACAGGTAGGCGAATGTGGATTGCCATTCCTGGGCCGAGATTTTTACCAATTGCAGGGTGCGGTTCGTTGCCGAATTCGCCAGCAGTTCGTTACGCACCAACCAGGCTGCCATCGGAAGGATTCCGATTGCACTTACCAGAATAAGGTCTTCCACTTTATGGCGCAGGCTTTTCGCTTTTTGGATTAACAAGATGAGCAACCCGGTTGCGATGACGGAGATTCCAATATACCGGGTGAGGAACGACAGGCTGAACAAGATCGCCGCCAGCAGCAGCCACCGCCGCCTGTTTGTAATGCTGTAATTATCCATGCAGATCATTCCCGCCAGGCTGCAAGCCAGGTAAAGCGGTTCCGTCATGGCATACATCGTTGTGTCCCAAAAGGCCACCGTGAATATCAATACGCTAATACCCAGGACCGGTATCCAGAATGAACGTTCCGTCAACCGGTGGACGATCACCACGGACAGGATGACCAGTGATCCGATCATCAGGGCACCGAGCCATCGGGCACCTGTCATTGGATCGATCTTGAGGACAGCGAATGGCGCCAGGATGATCGGGTACAGCGGCGGGAAGTGGACCAGCGGTTTGAACTGACCAAAGGCATCCAAGGTGCCCAGGCCGATCCCTGAACCGAGGTTCCTGGCAGACCACAGGTAAGTCACGGAATCGGTCCGGATGCCTATCCCGTGTGTACTCGTACCCCACATGAAGAGTGCGATTCCCAACCCTGCCAGCAGGCTGGTGGCAACGACCAGCAGTATTTTCTTCTTTGGTTCGAAAAACTTCATCACCGCTGTTTGTAAAGTTTCCATGCTGGCGGGATAATTCTTTGTCTTGATTGTCATTAACCCGTCTTTCCTCCTGTCCAGGGCTTTGATTGTGACCCGGTCGATGTCACCAACTGCCACGGTGTGTTGGGTTTGGATTTCAACGTATCCAGTTCAATAAAAAGAAAGGGAATTTCTGGTTGATTATACAACCATGTTGATTAGCAAACCCCCTTCCCACGAAGGTATCCTCCATTAAAATTATATCGAAGCACGGACCCTCCAGGAAGGTTGATTCTCTGAGTGCATATATTCCGGATGGCCCGCCACCTGCCATAGTATAATAATTGTCTCGTGGAGGGTTTGGCGAGGCGAAGACTTGACGAGATCCCGGGCGATATTTTTAAAGGAAGATATTTACACGACCGAGCAGAGTTAATGATGAATCTAAATAAAAAAAGGCTCGCCACCACCCAAATTGTGATTACTCCACCAGGTCCATTGGAATTACCGAATCTCCGGGAACTTTGGGAATACAGGGGATTGTTCCTGTTCTTGGTCCGTCGGGATCTCAAGTTACGATTTCAGCAAACTGCGATCGGGTTTTTATGGATCATCCTCCAGCCACTGATCCAGATGCTTATTTTTTATGTCATCATGGGGATTTTGGTTAAGGTCCCCACCAATGGGATCCCTTACCACCTTTTTTTTCTTACCGCTTTCGTTGTCTGGCAGTTCTTCACACAGGTGGTGAATAATAGCGCCTTCAGTTTGGTCGGGAATATTGGCGTCATCGTTAAATCATATTTTCCACGTCTGGCACTGCCGCTTTCGACCATCGCAAATGCGCTGGTTGATTTTATTGTGTCATTTTTGGTCCTGTTGGTATTTCTGTTGATCGATGGACATTACCCGATTACATACCGGTATCTCTTTCTGCCATTGCTCCTGGTGATTGCTACTTTGTTTTCGTCGGGTGTCGGTCTGCTGTTCGGTGCCCTGATGGTTGTGTTCCGGGATACGAAAAATTTCCTGACCTTTATCATTACCATCTGGATGTATTTGACTCCCATCATCTACCCCGTCGCGATCGTTCCGGTAAAATACCAGGTTCTTTTATATCTAAACCCTTTGACGAGTCTTGTTGAGGCGTGCCGTTGGGTGTTTCTTGGGCAAGGTTACCTGCCCAGGTTTAGCTATTTATTGGTCTCTTTGCTTGTCGCCGCGGTCATTTGGTTTTGCGGCGCAATTTCATTCCGGGCGATGGAAAATAAGATCGCGGATGTAATGTAGATATGAACAAGCCCGCAATTATTGTGGAAAATGTCTGGAAGCAGTACCAGATCCGTCATACGATGGAAGGTCCGCAGGGCTCGTTCAAAGCCGTGTTGAATGCACCTTTCAATTGGCTGATGAGGCGTTCGAACCAACAATCGCATCCTCAAAGATCAGAGACCTTTTTTGCTCTCAAGAATGTTTCCTTTAATGTGGATTATGGCGAATCGATTGGATTGATCGGGCGCAATGGCGCGGGTAAAAGCACCTTGTTGAAGATTCTCTCCCGCATTACCCGCCCATCGAAGGGGAGAGTAACACTCTATAATCATGTTAACTCCCTGCTTGAAGTTGGCACAGGTTTTCATGTTGAACTCACCGGACGGGAGAATGTTTTTTTAAGCGGCAGTTTTCTGGGGATGAAACCGGTCGAGATCCGGCAAAAGTTTGACGAGATCGTGGCTTTTTCTGAAATTGAACAATTCATTGATAATCCGGTAAAATATTATTCCACCGGCATGTTTGTACGCCTTGCATTTTCGGTGGCAGTGCATTTGACCCCCGAAATATTATTGCTCGACGAGGTGCTCGCGGTTGGCGATGCAGATTTCAGGGATAAATCTTTCATCAAGATGAAAGAACTTCTGGGCAGCGGCGCAACGATCATTTTCGTCTCGCACAGCGAAACTGCGATCAAGGAAATTTGTAAGCGTGCCATCTGGCTTTCGCATGGGGAAATAAAAATGGATGGTCCATCAGGAACGGTGGTTGACGATTATATGCAATCATTGACCCAGCATGGCGACTAGCTTCCAGGCTCATCGGTAAGGCGGGAGGTATCCTTTTAAATGAATTATCTAAAAACAGAAATCCCCGATGTTATCATCCTCGAACCAAAGGTTGTCGAAGATGGGAGGGGATTTGTTATGGAAACTTTTCGCGAAAATGACTGCTCCTCAGCCGGCATAATCGGACCGTTTGTCCAGGAGAACCATTCCGGTTCCCGGCAGGGTGTTTTGCGAGGTTTGCATTACCAGATCCGTCAGGCGCAGGGCAAATTGGTCCGGGTGGTTGCCGGAGAGATTTTTGATGTGGCGGTCGATCTCCGGCGCAATGCAAGCAGCTTTGGTCACTGGGAAGGACGGGTTCTTTCATCCGCCAACAAACTTCAGTTATGGGTCCCAAAGGGCTTCGCACATGGTTTTTATGTGCTGAGCGAATGGGCCGATGTAGTGTATAAGATCACGGATTATTATGCGCCCGCCTGGGAGAGGTGTTTACTCTGGAACGACCCTGCTCTGGGTATTGATTGGCCGCTGGAAGATCGACCGGCGCCCACCCTCTCGGAAAAAGATGCCCTGGGAAAACTTTTATCCGATGCCGAAGTGTATGATTAGGATGATGGGATGAAAAATCTTCTGGTCACCGGCGGAGCGGGTTTCATTGGATCAAATTTCGTTCGCCACATCCTTGCTGTCAAGCCTGGGATTCGGGTGATCACACTGGATGCGCTCACTTATTCGGGCAGCCTCGAAAATCTTAATGGATTGCCAAATGCGGACCGCCATACTTTTATAAAGGGTGACATTTGTGACTCGGGATTGGTCGCCCAAGTCTTGCAGGAAAATGAGATCGACACGGTGGTTCATTTTGCCGCTGAAACGCATGTGGATCGTTCGATCGTCGGTCCGGCTCCGTTCATCCAAACCAATATCGTTGGAACGGCTGGTTTGCTGGAGGCAGCCCGCCAATACTGGCTTGATGGACCGGGCAAACTTCTTCCAATAAAGCGTTTCCACCACATCTCAACCGATGAAGTCTACGGTTCTCTCGCCCCGGACGACCCGGCTTGGACAGAAGAATCGCCTTATCTGCCTCACTCACCATATGCGGCTTCCAAAGCAGCCAGCGACCACCTGGTGAAAGCTTATGGTCACACGTACGGACTTCCATACACGTTGACCAACTGCACAAATAACTTTGGACCGTTTCAGTTTCCTGAAAAATTAATTCCGCTTGTGATCCTGAATGCCCTCGAAGGGAAACCCCTGCCGGTCTATGGAGATGGGCAGCAGATCCGGGATTGGCTGCATGTGCAGGATCATTGTGAAGCCATTACCCTGGTCCTGGAGAAAGGTCTTCCTGGCAGTAGCTACAATGTCGGTGGAGGCAACCAGCCGCCCAACCTTGCAATCGTCGAAATGATCTGTGAGCTTCTGGATGAACTCGACCCGCATCCGGTGCGTGTACCGCACCGGCAGTTCATCAAATTTGTTGCTGACCGCCCCGGGCATGACCGCCGCTACGCGTTGAATTTCCAAAAGATCCAGCAGGAACTCGGCTGGCAGCCTCGTCATTCGATCGAACAGGGCATACGCGATACGATCGCCTGGTACATTGCGCATGCTGATTGGGTATCCACTATCCGGAAGCAAAAGGATTACCAGGCCTGGCTGGTGGATAATTATTCCCACCGATGAAAGCGGAGGCAGTATGAAAGGCATCATTTTGGCCGGGGGCAGAGGAACCCGCCTCAACCCGCTCACCCAGGCATTGAGCAAACAACTTCTACCGGTTTATGATAAACCGATGATCTATTATCCTCTTTCGATGCTGATGCTGGCAGGCATCCGCGAGATCCTGGTCATCAGCACACCGCAGGATCTACCGGCCTTCCAGCGGCTGCTGGGTGATGGCGCAAATTGGGGGTTGCAATTCGAGTACGCGGAGCAGGCTGAACCGCGCGGCCTGGCGGATGCATTCCTGGTGGGGCGAAAGTTTATTTCGGGACAACCTGTTTGCCTGATCCTGGGAGACAATATTTTCTTCGGGCATGGACTGGCAGGCCTGTTGAGGAGCGCCGCAGCCCTGGAACGAGGGGCCTGGGTGTTTGCCTACCCGGTGCGCGATCCCCAGAGGTATGGCGTCATCGAATTTGACGCTAATGGAAAGGCGGTCAGTGTCGAGGAGAAACCGGATCAGCCGCGTTCGAATTTCGCCGTGCCGGGCATCTATTTTTACGATGACCGGGTGGTGGCAATTGCCGAAGCCCTCAAGCCTTCGCCGCGAAACGAATTGGAGATCACCGATATCAACCGTGCATATCTGGATCTTGGCGAATTGCACGTCATCAACCTCGGACGGGGGATTGCCTGGCTGGATGCTGGCACACATGAATCATTGTTGCAGGCGGCAAATTTTGTCCAGACCGTGGAGGAACGCCAGGGACTGATGATCTCCTGCCCGGAAGAAATTGCGTACCGCATGGGTTGGATCGATCGCACCCAGGTCCGCAGCCTTGCCAGGCAAATGCAGAATAATAGCTACGGTACTTATTTGAACCACCTGGCGGATGAGAAGCCATGATCCGGCTGCTGCTGATCGGTAAGAATGGGCAGTTGGGTTGGGAGCTTCAGCGTACGCTGGCGACCCTCGGGGATTTGACGGCAATTGATTACCCAGAGATCGACCTGGAACAGGTTGAAACCATTCGTGATCTGTTCCACCGCTATGACCCGCAGGTGGTGATAAACGCGTCCGCGTATACGAAGGTCGATTTAGCGGAAGCTGAATCGGATAAGGTCTGGAAGATCAACGCCCTTGCCCCTGGAATGCTGGCTGAAGAGGCCTGCCGTTACAAGGCGGCGCTGATCCATTATTCTACCGATTATGTGTTCGACGGCGGCAAGACTGACCCCTACATTGAAACGGACACACCCAACCCGCTTAATCATTATGGTCGCAGCAAGCTGGAAGGTGAGCGCCTGGTCCAGGCTGCTGGTGGCGCTTTCCTGATCCTGCGTACCAGTTGGGTGTACAGTCTGCGCAAGGGGGGGTTCGTCAATAAGGTATTGGAATGGGCCCGCCAGCAGGAGAAATTGCGGATCGTGGATGATCAGGTCGCCAGCCCCACCTGGGCGCGCGCGCTTGCCCAAGCCACTGCGCAGCTGTTAGCGCAAGGTTTCCATGATCTTCCCGGATACCTGGCGGGAAAAGCGGGGTTGTATCACCTGGCAGGAAATGGTTTTACCAGCCGCTACGAGTGGGCCAACCGGATCCTGGAACTGGATCCCAGGCGAGAGGAACAAACTGTCCGTACATTGCTGCCTGCAGCTACGGCTGATTTCCCAACCGACGCGCAGCGTCCGCTATTTTCGGCCCTGAACTGCGATCTGTTTACCAAAACCTTCGGCTTTCAATTACCTTCTTGGGAAGAAGCACTCGGGCTTGCGATGACCTCATAGTGGAATATCCACATGTTCACCATTAAGAAGTTTACTGGGATTTTCCTTGTTGCTTTCTTCATTATTATTCTCGGGAGTCTGGGGGCGGGTAAAGGACTCGGCGGGAATATCACGGCTGGACCAACCGTCACGGGTGCAGCGCTGCCCGGCGGGAGCTCCGCTCCTTTGCCATCAACCGAAAGCGCCACCGGGACCATTCCCGTTAATACGCCTCATCTTGAGGCGACGCCGCCGGTATTTACACAACCAGTCGTCGCACCATCCAAGCCTCAAAGTACACCGACAGCGACTGTCAGCGATAACTATCCACCAGACCAGGTCCTGGTGCGACTGGCGCCTTCTGACGGAACCAGCCCGCTGAAGAATTGCCTTGCCGGACATGATTTTCAAATCGTGGAATCGATCGGCAGCCTGGACGTCTATCTGCTGGAAATTCCAGCGGGGGAGGTCGATCAAACGCTCGGGCTGCTGGCGCCCTGTCAGGGTGTCAGTTATGCAGAACCCAATTATTATGTCAGCATCGCGGATACCATCCCCAACGATCCCGGCTTCGTCAACCAGTATGGGCTGACCGCCATCCGTGCTCCCCAGGGTTGGGACCTATCCGAAGGTTCTTCGGCGGTGACGATCGGGATCGTGGACACCGGTGTGGATCTGAGCGACGCTGAGTTCGCCGGTAAGCTGGTTGCCGGCTATGACTTTATCCATTCAACCGCTAACCCTCAGGACGATAACGGTCATGGCACGCATGTTGCCGGGATCGCGGCGGCGGACAGCAACAACGACATCGGTGTCGCCGGCGTTGCATGGTTTGCGAAGATCATGCCGGTAAAAGTGCTGGACGCATCGGGTAACGGGACCTACGCAAATGTCTCACTCGGGATTATATGGGCGACCGATCATGGGGCCCAGGTCATCAACCTGAGCCTCGGAGGGGTGAACCCGTCGCAGACCTTGCAGGATGCGGTGGATTATGCTTATTCCCATAATGTAACGGTGGTGGCCTCGGCGGGGAATACGGGCGGCAACGTTATTATGTATCCCGCACGCTACCCGCAGGTCATAGCCGTTGGGGCGACGGATGCCCTGAATGCTCATGCGGGTTTCTCGAACGCCGGACCGGAAATGGCGCTCGCCGCGCCCGGGGATCAGATCTACTCCACGCTGCCGGGAGGCTATGGCTATCGCAGCGGTACATCCATGTCCGCGGCGTTCGTCTCCGGGCTGGCGGCAATTTTGCGCAGCCTGCCGGAGAATACTTCACCGGCAGCGATCACCAACCAGATGGAAGCCTCGGCATTGGACCTGGGCGCGCCGGGACGGGACAACCAGTTTGGGTACGGGCTTATCCAGATGGACGGTGCCATCCGACTGGCACAGCCACTGGCCCCCACACCCAGCGTTTTGCCTGCCACCGGTTTCGCATCCAACCGGGCAAGCAGCCTGCCGGAACAGCCGGCTGCGGAAGCATACGCGGACCTGGGCGATATGCGGCTGGAGATCCCACGCCTGGGCGTCGAGGTTTCCATCGTGGGTGTGCCGCAGACTCCCAGTGGTTGGGACGTCTCCTGGCTGTGGGATCAGGCTGGTTGGCTGAACGGGACCGCCTATCCAACCCATTCCGGCAACTCGGTGATCTCAGCACACGTCTATGATGCCAACGGACAACCCGGACCCTTCGTTCACCTGAGCCAGTTGCAGTGGGGTGACGAGGTCATCGTGCACGCCTTTGGACAGGAGTATATCTACGAGGTGCGGGAGGTCAGCGTGGTCTCACCGCAGTCGGTATCCAGTGCAATCACCCACGAGCAGAATCCCTGGCTGACTTTGATCACCTGCCAGGGCTATGACGAAACGAGTAATTCCTACCGCTACCGGGTGGTGGTGAAGGCGGTGCAGGAGCAGATCAAATAGGAAGCCGGGCTAAGTGCCCGGTTTTTTTATCCAGCGCATCAGATCCAGTTGTACTAAACAAAAAACCGCCCGAGGGAGGTTTTTTGTTTTACGCTGGCTCACCTTGCCGCAGACCTACCGGCAGGTTTGCGGCGCAGGTGAAACGGTATCAGCAGCAGGAAGCCGATGGCGATGACGGCCTCACCGATCTGCACACCGGCAGCCTGGAGCGGACCGAAGAACGGCACCAGCGGAAGTGCCTGGGAGCCGAAACCGAACACGTCTGCCATGCCGGAGAAGACCGCCACGACGTAGCCGGTGGCGACCAGGCGCGAACCGATATCGGCGGCGATGGTGCGGTCGCCATTGCGCCAGAAGGTCATCAGGCTCAGAGTAGCCGCCCATGCAGATGATCGCCAGACCGACCAGGAAGACCGCGATCTGCACGAAGCCGACCACCGGGCTGCGGTCGAGTTTGAAGATCGACGGGCGGGCGCCAACCAGGAAGACCAGCAAGCCGAACAGCGTTATCATCAGCCCGACGCGGATGCGCAACCGGGAGGGGATGCCAACCGGGGTGGTGTCAGGAGATATGGAGGGTGTATCGCTCATGTCAGCCATGTCTGCAAGCCCCGCAACCAGTTGCCCCCGAGCACCCCGGCGACCTGCTCGGTATTGTAGCCACGCGAGGAGAGCACCGGACCGAGTTTCTGCAAGTCGGCGATGGTATCGATGCCGCTCGGCACGCCGGAGAGACCGTAGCCACCGTCGAAATCGCTGCCGAGACCCACGTGACGGGCATCGCCGGCAAGCTGGCAGATGTGGTCCACCTGGGCGGCAAGGGTCTGGAACGTGATACCATCGCGCAGGTCGCCGGTCTGCCAGTCGTTGTTGAGGAATTTGCAGAACGGCACGACGCCGATGATGCCATCCCGCTCGAGCACGCCGCGGATGACCTCGTCGGTCAACTGGCGGTTGCCATCGTAACCGGGCAGCAGGGCAGCCGAGTTGGCATGGCTGGCGATGATGGCCCCGGGGTAGGAGTCGAGCGTCTGCAAGACGGCCTGGCGGTCCATGTGACTCAGGTCGAGCACGAAGCCCAGATCGGCCATGGCGGCGAGCAGGGCGCGCCCTTCGTCGGTGAGCGGACCGGGGTCGCGCGTGCCGCCGCAGAAGCGGGTGCCAGCCCAGGCGGGACCGATGATGCGCAGACCCCATTCCCACCAGTCTTCCAGTTCGCCGGGTGAGCGCACGCCCTCGGCGCCTTCCATTAGCGGCAGCAGACCGACCGGGTGGCTTTCGAGCTCCTGGTCAGCCCAATGGGCGAGGACCGCGTCCAGGTCCGCACGGGAACCGAGCAGGCGGAACTTGTCGGGGTGCTCGTCGGTCAGCCTGCGGTACAGGTCGAGCTGGGTGCGGTACAGACGGTGAGCCTGGCTGTCATCCGCATAGCGCTAAGTTCTCCCAGTCGCCATCGCTGCGGCGGATGGGGGTGACGAACAGGGTGCTGAAGATGACGGCTATGCGACCGTGCTGGTAGTCGGGCCAGCCAAGCAGCGTCTCGCCATTATGAGCGGGGGCGATGGAGCCGGTCTCTTTTTCGAGGCGGCGCGTTTCGGCTGCGGCGCGCAGGTAGTCGCGGCCGAAGGCCAACATGTTGTAGGCGAGATCCTGGTGGGCGTCGATAATCAGAGGCAGCATAGGAAAATAAAAAACCCGGTTCCTGCAAAGAAACCGGGTTTCCTTTTATGAACGTTATTCGGTGGTTTCCTCGCCGGATTTTTTCTTCCTGGCGGGCTTTTCTTCGCCCGCGGCCGGTTCCTTGGGAGCGACGGTCTTCTTCGAAGCCGGCGCCCGTTTGCGGGGAGCGGGTTTTTCGGCGGCGGGGGTTTCTTCCGCAACAGGTGCGGCAGCAGTTTCTTCTGCAACTGGAGCGGCAGATGTTTCCACGGGAGCGGCGGGCACTTCATCGGGCGGGGCAGGCGGTTCCTCGGTGACGGGTGTCTCGGCGGGGGCGGGCGATTCCTCGGGGGCGCCCATATCGACACCGTCCAGGCTGACGCCTTCCAGGTCGATCTGTTTCAGGTCGAGGTCCTTGTAGGCGCCCGAATCCACCTTGCGCAGGCTCAGACCGATACGGCGCTGGTCGGGGTCGATGCGAATGATGCGCAGCGTGACGACCGCGCCTTCCTTCAAGCCGGCTTCCTTGGGGTGCTCGATGCGGTTCTCGCTGATCTCGGAGATGTGGATCAGACCTTCCAGGTCGCCTTCCAGGCGGGCAAAGGCACCGAACTTGGTGAGGCGGGTGATGGCACCCTCGACCAACTGACCGACCTTGAACTTGTCAACCTTGCTCTGCCAGGGGTCGCTCTGCATGGCGCGGATGGACAGACCGATGCGTTTCTTCTCGCGGTCGATGTTGATGATCTTGACCTGCACTTCCTGACCGACCTCGAGCACCTCAGATGGGTGCTGGACGCGTTCCCAGGAGATCTCGGACAGGTGCACCAGACCGTCGGCGCCGTTGACGTTGACGAAGGCGCCAAAATCGGCCAGGCTGGTAACCTTGCCGGTATAGACTTCACCTTCCTTAAGCGACTCGATGACGCGTTCCTTGATGGACTGGCGGGTTTCGCTGGAGGCGGCGCGCTCGGACAGGATCAGCCGGCGGCGCTTGCGGTCGACTTCGATGACGCGCACCGTGATCGGCTCGCCGATCATGCGGGCGTAGCGGGCGTCGGGTGTGTCACCGGTAACGCCCATGCGGCGGGAGATGCCCAACTGGGAGGCGGGCACGAAGCCGCGCAGACCGTAGACCGGGACGATGATACCGCCCTTGTTGAAGCCGTCGACCTTGCCGTCAAAGGAGGAGCCTTCTTCGAGCATCTTCTCGACATCCGCCCAGCCCTTTTGTTCCTGGGCGCGGGTGTAGGAGAGCACCACGTTGCCGTTGTCGTCCTCGCCCGAAAGCACGTAGACCAGGATCTCCTGACCGACTTGCAGGGCGGCACGTTCTTCGGCGGGGATGGCTTCCAGCTCGCGGCCGGTGATCACGCCTTCCGACTTGGCGCCGACGCTGACCAGGATCTGGGCGGGCCCGATGCTGGCTACGACGCCAGTACGGATCTCCCCGGACTGCGGGAAATCCAGTGCCATGCCTTCCTGGTTGAGAAGGCTTTCCATGTTATTGTGGTTATTGTTGGTGTCTTCGGTGGGGTGTTGGCTCTCGGGCGCAACCCCCTGCCCGAGTGGGGTGTCATTCTGTTCCATGGGTATGAGAAACTCCGGCGAATAAGATAGAAGGATTATACAGGCGAATGGGCTGGCTGACAACCCTGTTAATTGTCTGAACCATGGAAAAACGACGAAAAACAGGAATTGGGGGGCGAACGCCTCCAAATCCAGGTTTTATATAGTAATTTAATGAAGAGAAGCGGGCAAACAGAGCGATGGGACGGGCGGCTAGCCGGTTTTTTTGGCTCGTTTCTTGCGAGGCGGCGAGCCGCGGAGACCCCAGGCGACGCCCAGCAGGGTGACCGCGACCACTACCATCGCCATGGCGATGATGCCGGTCGTATCGGCGGAGGCTTCGAAGACGGGGGTTGGGGTGGTGCCGGCTTCCAGGATAAAGGGGGTGGGGGTGGGGAGCAAGGCGGGGGCGGTTGGGGTGGGCTGGGCGAAGGCTTGATCGGGCGGGTCGCCAGCCTGGGCGGTGGAGAAGTCCCGCAGGGTCCCGACCATTAAGGTGACGATAATCAGCCCCAGCGTCAGGATGATAACGATGCGGGGCACGTGGTGGGATTTGATCACTGTTTGGATGGCGGGCTTCATCTGGATATAAGTATATCAGAAGGGTGAGAACCTGCAACTGGATTCTGATAACCGTGCCATTCTGTGGGGGATACCGGTCGATCTCCCGCAGAGATGGGCGCCCGGGATAAAGCAGCAGCCCCATCCGGTGAATAGGGTAGAATTGACGCATGGGACACTATCTGGTAACCGGCGCAGCCGGGTTCATTGGGGCGCGGACGGCGAGCATGCTGCTCGCAGCGGGTCACTCGGTGATGGGGGTCGACAACCTGAACGACGCTTACGACGTACGCATGAAGGAATACCGCCTGCGGCACCTGCTGGTGCAGTCGGGCTTCATCTTCCACAAGATCGATATCTCCGACCGGCAGGCGGTGCAGTTGCTGCCGGTACAGCGGGGCATCGACGGGGTGATCAACCTGGCGGCGCGGTGCGGGGGTACGGCAGAGCGTGGAGGACCCGTGGGCGTTCATGCAAACCAACCTGACGGGGACGCTCAACCTGCTCGAGTTTAGCCGCAGGAACGACATCCCCAAATTCATCCTGGCTTCCACCTCCAGCGTGTACGGAGCGGAGGCGCCGATCCCGACCCCCGAGACGGCTGACAGCGACCATCCCATGCAGCCATACGCGGCCAGCAAGAAGGGCGCGGAGGCGCTGTGCCACAGTTACCATTCGATCTACGGGCTGGACGTGACGGTGGTGCGCTACTTCACCGTCTACGGACCGGCGGGCAGACCGGACATGAGCATGTTCCGGATGGTGCGCTGGATCAGCGAGGGCGAGATGGTGCAAATGTACGGGGACGGGCAGCAGTCGCGGCGGTTTCACCTACGTGGACGACATCGCGCGCGGTACGATCGTGGCACTCAAGCCGGTGAAGTTCGCGGTGGTCAACCTGGGCGGGCACGAGGTGCTGAGCATGAACGCGCTGGTGGATATGGTGGCGGAACTGACCGGCAGGCGGGCGGAAGTGGAGCACCTGCCGCGCAACCTGGCGGACATGCTGACCAGCCAGGCGGACGTGACGAAGGCGAAGAGCCTGCTGAACTGGCAGCCGGAGGTAAGCCTGTTGGAAGGCGTGCGGCGGACGGTGGAGTGGTACCAGGCAGAACGAGGCTGGGGCAAAGGATATTTCGCTGCAGTAAGGGCGGAAGCAGGCGGGGCGCCGATCTGAGGCGTGTTTGGTGGAGAATGGGGCCAAACGAAGATAAAACCATCATGACAGCTTGCCCTGGATAAAGAGGGTCCGGCGGTGCATAGAGATAAAGGGGTATGTCTGGAAAATGGGGATGAGCGGCTCGTGGATGGGCTGCCCGGGGTAGCTGGGATACTTGAGCTTGAAGGCGTGGGCAGTGGGGGAAGACCAACAGGGCGGGATGCAGCTCACGGAGCAGATCGGGAGTGAGGCTGACCCGGCGAAAGATAAGGCCGGTCGGGATCAATGGGAAGCCTGAGGCTGGGAAGGCGCAAGACCGGATTGTCACGACAGTAGAGGCGGTAGAGGCGGCTGGCGGTGCGGTGCATGCGCTGGAAGAGCAGCAGGGCGGTGAACTTCCACCAGGTGAGGTGCTGGGTGCGGTGGAGCGCAACGCGGGCGCGGCGGATGCGGAAACAATCCCGGTTGATGAGCTCTTCGAGCGGGAATTTGGCGACCAGGTGGGAATAGAGCCGGTCGTAGATGAGCGGCAGGGTACCGGAATGGACGAGATGGTGGTAGTACTCCTGGCAGGCACGTGCACAGGGGACCGAGCCGGACTGGACGGCGAGGCGGTCGAGGTCCTGCCAGCGGACGCCGGTGGCGAGCTTCCAGAGGATGGCGTTGAGCAGGAAGCGGTCGGAGAAGATGCGCGGGAAGTGGCGGCGGTACTTGCGCCTAGAATTCAGGTTCGCGGTGGAGGGAGGCGACGAGCGGGGCGATGAGCTGCCACTGAGCGGGGGTGAGCCAGGGGCTGGCGAGCGGCGGTTTGCGCCGGGAGGGGGCTGAATTCGCGTATAAATCTGCAGGTTGCTGAGGAACGAATACGAGCGGGTGGGTCACCTTGATGCCCTCGAACTCGAGCGGGATGAGGAGCGGGGCGTGGCGGGCGAGATCGTGCAGGCGGGAGAGATAAGGAGCCTGCCGGGAGCGGATGCGTGCGAGGCTGGTCGAGAGCTTCAGCGGAATTACGGATGATGGCGGTGAGCTGGTGACCGGCGGGGGTGCCGCGGTGTCTTTTCCAAGCGGAGAGGGCCAGGTCGAGGACGGAGGCGCTGGTGGTGATCTTTTTCTGGATCTCAGCCTGGGCTGGGAGCGGGCGGGGTGGTTTGCGCACGAGCAGGTTCATCCAGGCGCGGTGGGAGAACCACCCATGTCTGAGGGCGTTGTGGTTGCCCGGCTGAGCTCCCCGCGCTCGTGCGGGACTTGCGTCCCGCGCAAGTACGGGGCTGTCGCCGCGTGGAGCGGAGGAGAGGGAGAGGAGATGGTAGGGCCATAGAAAGCTAAACAAGGGAGGAGCTTCGCAAGCTGGAGCCTGCTCTGCGTAATCCGTCCCTTGCCTGGAGTTAGTATAGAACAAATGTGCTAGTTTGTCAAGAGGTGGATGTAAGCCCCCACCCCCTGACCCCCACTCCCCTAAAGGGGAGGGAGAAATATCCGAAAAAAGGGATTGGGGGCAGTTCCGCTGCCCCCAATCCCTTTTTTTGGAGTCTCCATGAAAAAGGTCTCGGGCAAATCGGCAAACAAAGAGATGGTCTCAATCCATATTCCACAACCAGCCCACGAGCCCGGTTATGAAATAGAAGAGCCCGACAACGATCGCCCCGGTGAAGACGACATAGGCGAGACCCAGTTGGGAAAAGATCAGGGTCCCAGCCACCGTTGCAACAACCCCTGCCGATGTGATCCACAAACCTCTCAGCATGCGACGACGGTATTGGCGGGAGATCTCGGCGCTTACCTCCGGCCTGTCCTTGTATTCCCTGAGCTTCCGTTTTACCAGCCTGGGGTCCCATTCGTGCACCCAGGCGCGGCCAGGATTGTGTGGATCATAACTTACCTTAATCCCGGTACCGGAACGGTAGTTGGAGGTCAGGATCTCCGCATCGAAGGGAGAAAGGCTTGTTTTTTTGGCATATTTGAATTTGACGCGGTAATCCCTGCTTTTGACCACATACATCGCATCGATCTCGGAATAGTAGGTGGGTATCCGGTTGACGGTGAGGATACGGATCTGCGAGAAATCCACGATCCCATCCACAACCGGCCAGTCCGGATGCTTATTTTCGATCGGGCGCTGGCGGGATCTAGTTTGTGAGACACGGCTTTTTTCTGGAGTTGCATCAGGATGGGGAATTGAAGCCGCTGTGGGAGAAGAGGGCTGCGGAGCTGGAGATGATCGCGGAGGAGCTGTCACAACGGGGACGGGAACACGCACGGGATTCGCCGGTTTGGGAGCGGGAAGCAGCCCGGAGCGGGTCTTGACGATCTCGAGGGCACGCATGACCCTGGGGTTGCCCGGGTTATGCTCGAGACAAATCTCCAAGACCTTGATCTTGTCACAGTCGGCCGGGAAGATCTCCACTTCCCACATCCACGCCAGAATATTCTGGGGGTTCATCTGAATAAGAGGCTCGAGTATCAATTGAGCCTCGGCTTTGCGACCCGATTGAATCAGTTGAACAGCCTGGCGCAGGGTCTCATCGTTCGTCATAACGACCATATAAAAGTCTTCCTCCCATGGCTGGCGTAGAATGGTGATGGTCAGGGTTAATTATCGCCTAACCCAACCAAATCGCGCAACCCGGTGATGGCGAAGTCCTGTCCATATAACAGGTGGAGGTAAAAAACCTCCCCAGTCAAGGGGAGGTTACGATCCTTGCCCATATTCCCAGATTACGGAGAGGAACAAATGGGATCTTTCCAGGTGCAGGCATTCGCGGTGCACGTATTTTGATCGGTGTAACTGTACTTGTTGCACGGGTCCTGGGTCGGATGGCAGGCAGACGACCACCAGTAGCAACTGGCGTTCGTGCAGGTCAACCCGTCCGTGTAATCCGAACACACCGCCGGATGGGGGGTGATCCCGGGAGGCGGGACGGGTGTTGGGCAGTAGGTTGGCGCCCTGGTTGCCCATTCGGGGAAACTGGTGCTGCTGGAGACCCCAGCGGAAGTGTAATGAACAGTGAGGACGCTGGGCGCCATGCTGACCGGACCGGTGCAGGCAAGGTAGTGGCTGGGGGTGTGGTAATCCACGCAGGTGAAATGGGCTGTACCATCGCTGGCGCTGAAGGCACTGATCGTAAGCGCGGGCGGGTAATTAATATTCACGGTCACCTGTCCGCCGGCCGGGATACAGGCAGCTGTCCCCAATGTCCAACTGGCGGGAGGCGGGGTGTTGATGCAGGTAGTTGTAGAGGCTGCCCCGCTTTGGGTGTTAAGGTAGTTGATCAGCTGAAGCACGTCCAGCGGCGAAAGCCTCCCATCGCCGTTTACGTCGAGGAAGGGCGACCCGGCCGGACGCGGCGCGGCCAGTGTGCGGGCACCGCCGGTGTTGAGCTCGTTGATCATGATCAGGACATCTTGCGGTGTTACGCCGCCGTCGTTATTCACATCGTAATGATTGGCGGGATTCTGCCAGCCGCTGGCAGAGGCGATATCGCTGCAAAGCCTGACCGGATTCCCGCCGCTGGACGGGCAGTCGGTTGGCAACTGTGAGCTGAAATTATCGAAGCTGTGGCTCGCATCCGACCCGTCGGTGTAGTGGACCGTGAAAACGGGTGGGTCGGTCTGCACGCTACCGGGCAAGGCGCAGGTGAATGTGCCGGGCACTGACGGGTTGGGACTGCAAGGGAGGCTGCTGCCACCCACGACCGCCGACAGGGAGGCGCTATTTCGCCCACCGGTCAGGCTGACGGTGGCCTGGTAGCCGCCGACCGTCGTCCCGCAAGACAGGCCGAGGTTCCAACTGTCGGAATTATCGCTGCCGCCGCAGCGGGGCGGGACGTCCATGGCGATGTACGGGCTGGGCTCGCAGACCTGCGGGCTGCCGGGCAGCTCGTGACAGAACTGCAGGTCGGCCGGCAGCGGCACGGGGAGGATACACATAAAGGAATTCGGCGCGCTGCCATCGGCAGGGCAGCTCTGCTGCAAGCCGGCATAGCGCGCGTTGATGATCACGCTGGTGCCGGGACCGGTGTAGGTGACATGCGTGATGACACCGGGAGAACCGTCCGGGCGGCAGACCGGGGCGCCGAAGCTAAAACCGTCCTGCTGCTGCGGTATCGACCCGGAACAGGCCGGAGCTGCAAAGGAGAACGCCTGCGGCAGGAGCGCTTCGCCGGTGGAGAGGCGCGGCAGGGTAAATCAAAATGTGGGCGAGCCCGTCCACCCCGCCAGGCGGCATGTTGCAGGTCAGTGAACCGTCCGGGTTGGCGTAGCAGGCGCTCCAATTCCGGCCGGTGGTAAAGTCAACGATATAATCGATCGCGAGCGAGTCCGCAGGTGTCCATGAGACGGTAAAGACCGGCAACCCCTTTTGGTCGCAGGAGGTTGTCACGCTGACGAGCGGGTGGTCGCTAGTCCCGCCTGTGCAGGCGGCTGGGATCGTCGTGGAGAAGGTGGCCGTGAGCGGAATGGAGCCGTCCATGGTCGTCCCTTGCAGTGAGCCGTTGATGGTGCGACCCAGGTACCCGTTTCCAATGTCGCAGGTAACTGAATCGGGCGTGACGGTGCAAGTGTGCTGCGGGTCGGAGATGCTCACGTCGCCACTGATGCCGGTGATGCGCATGGGCTGGGAAGTGGTTATTGTAAGAAGAACCGAGCCGGTTGACGAGCAGGTGCCACCGGCCTTGGCGGAGAAGCCGGAGCCGGAATTGCCCGTGCAGGTGTCGAAACTGTCCGGGGCGATCCGGAAGGTATAACTGGCGCCGGCTAACGCGTTTCCGTCAGGCCCGTGCAGGGTGACGGTGGCCTCATAGATATTCCGAACCGCCAGACCCACTGCGGGGCGCGCTGAGCGGCCAGTGGCAGGTCAGCAGGCGGCTGGCGGGATCGTAGGAACAGGAGATCTCAGTGCCGTCAATGGTGGCGGCGTAGCTGCCGCCGAAATTATTCCAGGCTAGAAGGTTCAGGATGCCGACCCTGCCCGCCGCACAGGAGGTGGAGGGCGCGTCCCAGTGCCAGATACGCCTGGTAACCGTTCCGCTGCCCGGCAGTTCAGTCTCGTCCGCACTGCGGGAGCCGTCGTCGCTGCCGGTGTGACCGTCCGTCGGGCGACTGATGGTCGCGGCGGTCGCAAAGCCGTTCGCCACGCAGCGGAAGCCAAGATCTTTATAGGAACGAGCGGGGTCGAGTTCCCAGCCGGTTGGCAGCCCGCACGTTGTCGGCGGTCGAGTTCCAGCCGCCGCCGCGCACCACTTTGAAATCGCCGCCCCACGGCCCGAGCGGGTCGAAGGCCGCGTTGGTCAAGTAGGCGTTGGCATCGTACCAGTCATTGACCCACTCCCAGACGTTGCCCGACATGTCCCACACCTTGAAGGGGCTGTTGCCGTTGGCGAAGGAACCGACCTGGAAGGGTACGTCACCCTTACCGCAGCCGAGCATGCCGGCATACTGGCAGCTCGCTTCGGCATCGCCCCATGGGTAAAGCAGTGGGTCAAAACCGCGTGCGGCGGCTTCCCACTCCGACTTGGTCGGCAGGCGTCCGCCCGCCCAGCGGCAGTAGGCATCGGCCATGGTCCAGTCCACGCCGACGACGGGGTAGGCAGAATAAGCCGGATTGTCGAGATAATCCGTCAGGTCGCTACGCAGTGCGCTGACCGGCAGGCAGACCCCGGCGGACACGCAGGCCTGGTAGAGTGTGTTCGTGACCTCGTGGGTGTAGATTGAAAAACCGGTCAGGGTGACCTTGTGCAGGGGTTGTTCGTGTGGAAGAGCAGCCGGGTCGCTGGTTTGGCTGCCCATCAGGTAAGTACCGGCGGGGATGTACATCGTCTCCGCTCCGTCCGTGTTTACCGGGGAGACTGGAGGCAGTGCACTAACCAGCGGGGTGGCGGGGATCAGGCTGGGTATGATGGTTGGATTACTGGTTGGGATTCCGACTGGGGTCGGAGTTGATCGCTGCAGGGAACAGGTGGTCAAAAAAAGGATCGACAGAACCGAAACAAGGACAATGGGAGTGCGGTGATGATTGTTCATAGTACTCCACTCTTCTATGGCTTCAGACGGAGGGGGACCACAAGTTTTGTTCATTATTGCACAAAGGCATGTTTGATTCAACCATCTGGAACTTACAAAGAGTTTAGGTTTAACTTTAGAGCCGGGAGTGCCAAATGGTGCGATCTGCAGTGTTGTATCGAACGACGGGTGGGGATAACCTGTATAATTGGAATGATGAGCAGGGATGGTTTGGCAGTCAGAGTCTGGATAACAAAACCAGGAGAACGACAAAATGGTAAAGGTTGAATATACGCTGACAGGGACTTCGCCGAATATAAAACTTGAAATGAAAAGGCTCGTTTTTCCAAACCGGTGCGCATGCTGCGGGACGCCCAACCCGGGCAGCACCTATAAAGGAGCGATCGGCATCATCACCGGATATGAAAGTTCGGTTGGCAGACAAACAACCAAATATATCTGGAAGGAGTGGAAGTGTTCCCTATTGTTCATTCTGCCTGGAACACGATAAAGAAAACCTGAAACGCTCGGATGCGATGGTCGGGATCGTTTGGGGCACCATTATCTGGTTGGTCGCGGCGGTCATTGGCTGGGCAAGCCTGCACATACACCCGCTGGCGTTTATCGCCATATTTTTAGCCGGACTGGGGTTGATCTATTTCATTTGGGGACGGCAAGCGTTCAAAAAGACGGAGAGGAAACCAAGCTGTTATGTTCCAAGCCTGACGAGCAGCCCCAGATGCTTTTCGATCAATGATGGGAAGTTTTCGGCAAAAAGCCCGCTGACGTTCACCTTTCACGACCCGAGTTATGAGAAAGATTTCCTCGAATTAAATGGGCTGGCACCAAAAACCCAGGTACCGATATAAGAAAAGACGCCAACCGGTCAAAAAACCGATGAGGCGCCGGTTGCCTGCCAGTTTATCCGAATATCAAGGTACAATTTAGTCAAGCCAATCGAGATCGAATCAAAGCCATTGATCGAAACGGGTGGATCCAGGCTGTCCGTCAGAGGAGCGAGAAGATGAAAAGATTATTCAAGAAACGCAACAACCGTTTTATCGTGCTCATCCACGAGCAGGCAGCCCTGACGCTGGCGGGCCTGGAAGCCCTGCAGGCTTACATGAACAACCAGGACCCGGTGGCGGCAACCACGCTGGTGACCAAAGAAAAAGAAGCGGATGAAGCGCGGCGCATCCTGATCGATGAGTTGAACCACACCTTCGTCACCCCATTCGACCGGGAGGACATCTTCAACCTTTCGCGCACGATCGACGACGTGCTGGACTACGCCTACAGCACGTTGATCGAAATGCAGGTGCTGAAGGTGGAACCGACAATCTACATGCAGCGGATGGTGGCGCTGCTGAGGGATGCCGCCTATGAACTGCTGATGGCGGTGGAGCGGCTGGAAGAGCACGGCAACGTGGCAAACACACACGCCCAGCGCGCCAAAGCGCTCGAAAACCAGGTGGAAGGCGTGTACCGGGAAGCGCTGGCGGACCTGTTCGGAGGCGCAGAAGACATCAAGCACGTGGTGATGATGATGAAGCTGCGCGAAGTCTACCGGCACCTAAGCAACGCATCGGACCGGGGCGACGAGGCGGCGAACGTCATCGCCGACATCATGGTCAAAGTCTCATAGGGGGGTTATGGAATCAGCGCTCACCATTGCCATCATCGGGCTGGCGCTGGTCTTCGTCTTTCTGAATGGGATACATGATCCCAGCAACAAGGTGCGCTGGAACGTCGCCGGGGATATTGCGACCACCTGGCTGACGACCATCCCAGCCACCGCGCTGGTGGCAGCCGGTCTGTTCCGGGTGATCACACAATCCATTCATTGATCGGATATTCGATCTAGATCGTGACGGGTTTACCCGTGCGGGCAGATTCCAGGAGAGCCTGGATGGCGCGCACGTTGCCGCGACTATCAGCCAGGGTCACCTGCGGCGGCGTACCGAGCAGGACGGCGTCTGCCATATCTTCGACCTCGCCCACATAGAGTTCAGATCCTTTCACGGCGATCGAGGTGGTCTTGCCGCCAGCGGTCAAATATAATTTTTCGTTCGGGCGGGGGGTGAAGGCATGGGGGACGATCAAGGTGCCCTCATCGCCGATTATTTCCATGAAGGTGTGGTGGGGGAGTTTAAGGCTGCAATCGAACTGGGCATGGACATCGGCGGGGAACTGCAACTGGGCGATAAAAGTCGCATCGACACCGGAGGGGAGGGTCACCTGACGTCCGTACACTTCGATGGGCTCGGCGGCGAGGAGCATGCGTATGAAACTGAGGGGATAGCTACCCACATCCCACAAGGCTCCGCCTCCCATCTGCGGGTCCCAGCGAAAGTCACCGGGCCAATCCAGGTTATTGGTGAAAGAACCGTGCAAAATGCGGATCCTGCCAAGGCGGCCGGAATCAACGATTTCTTTGACTTTTCGGGTCTGGGCATGGGTGCGGTACATCAATGCCTCGACGGCATGCCGACCATATTTTTCAGCCGCAGCCGAGATGGCATCCACTTCTTCGACCGAGAGCGCGAACGGCTTCTCGCACAAGACGTGCTTGCCAGCCTGGATGGCCTTGACCGTCCATTCCGTGTGGATGTGGTTGGGCAGGGAGTTGTAAATGATGTCGATATCCGGGTCGTCTAGGAGCGCCTGGTAGGAACCGAAGGCACGCTTGATCTTGTTCTTCTTTGCGTATGCATCCGCCTTGTCCTGCGTGCGACTGGCGACGGCAACGACCTGGTTGCGGCGGGAGGCCTTCAAAGGCTCGAATAAGGCGCTATTGATACGAGCGGTGCTGAGAAAGCCCCAACGAAGTTTAGCGGTCATGATCGTCCTTCCTTAAATGAATGTTGAATAATTCATACCAAGCGGCGGGGAGCCGGCAAGCAATGGTAATCCGGTTCATTTCAAACCCCTGATGAACTCTTCACCGCGCGCCAGAAGGGACTGGCAGTCAGAGGGCGCGGTCGCGGTTGCGATCAGGTCGCAGGTATATTCCTGCAGGATGCTGCTTGCCAGCGGTTCACCGGCAGCCTGCCATTTCTCCATGCTCCAGCGGCTGAAGATCGGGCTGGGGTAATAACTGGTCTTGAAATCTTTGCGGGTCGAGGGGGCTGCCAGGAAGCTGCCGCCGGGTCCGACCTGGTCGATCTCATCCAGGACGGCGTGTTCATCGTCCAGTTCAAAACCAGCAGCCAGGCGCAGGGTCTGCGCGATGACCTCATGAACATACACGACGGTGTTCGGGGAGAAAACCTTGGAGGTGAGGGTATCGCCGACGAAAGGCGCCAGCCCGCCGCGGGTGAGACCAGAGGTGAGGGTATTCATCCAGTAGGTGTCGGCGGCAATCAGGTCGGCGCCCCAACCGGTGCCGCTGCCGGATGTACCGGCATGGGGCAGGCCGTAATGCTCCATCATCTCGGCGCAGGCAAGGTTGAGCAGGATGCTGTGCGGGTCGTAAAAGTTGACCATGGTCTTCAGGTCGAAATAGACCGGCAGCATGCCAAGCAGGATGGGAGCGCCGGGTTTGATGACCTGGCTGATGACCAGCCCGGCAAGCAACTCCGCCATCAGCAGCGCGAGCGTCCCGGCGGCAGGCAGGGGGGTGGAGGCGCCCGCCATGCTGTAATTGGAAAAGATGACCGGAAGGCCGCGCTGGATGGCGAGCTCCATTTTTTCAACCGTGCCGGCATTCATGACCAGCGGGGAGACCGGATTGAAATAGGGCAGGATGAAGGGGCGGTTTGCAAGGTCACCGTGAAGGAAGGTGAACAAGTCGAGGACATCGCCAAAACGGTTCTCATCGGAGACGAGCAGGACGAGCGGCTTGGTGGTGTTGGCGATCATATCCAGGCTGCCGTAGAGATCGGAGAGGGAAGGGTGAACGTCCTGAACGATGCCGACGGTGGAAATGACATCGTAGAGAGGCAGCCGGTTGCCGAGCCGGACCATGTCCTGCATGTTGCGGCGGGAGAAGGGACTGAGCTTATTGGTGCGCGGGTCCTGGTAGAAGAGGGCGGTCACACCGATGCCGAAATGCAGGCTGCCATCCCCGAGTTGAAAGGCGGGCTCCCCGAGGCGGTCGAACAGGTCGATGGTGCGCGGGGCGGAGGCCAATGCCCATTCGACCACATCCGTCGGGAGGTGGACGATCTTATCGTGGACGGCGGACGGGCCGATCTTCTTCGCCAGAATCTCCCGGATGTGGTCCGAATCGACGCGGACACCGGTGCGGGCGAGGATCTTCAACGCCAAGGCGTGGACCTGTCCGACCTGGGCGGGAGTCGAACAGGCTAATATGGGGTGCGGCGCGGGTGGTATTGTCCATCATCGATTCCATTGTTTCCATCGTCTTTTATATCACAAGCGGGTATTTTCAAACGAGCGACCGGGCATCGATCCATTAACAGGATGGAGGGCTACCAGACAGCCCTGGCAAGTGTGCCAAGGCTGGCGAAAGGGTGCCAAATCCAACCGATAGGGCAGGTAAACGAGGTAAACCCAATCGGCCTTCCTGACCGGATCAGTTCAGCGGCTGGTTGGATTTACCGGAACGATATCTCTCGAGCAAGGCACGAGTATGTTCATTTGACGGGTTGTCAAAGAGCTGGGCGGGCGCACCCTGCTCGGCAATCTCGCCCTCGTGCATGACGATGACGCGATTGGCGGCATCGCGCGCGAAATTCCATTTCGTGGGTCACGACCAACATCGTTGTGCCATCGCGGGCGAGGGATTTCATGACCGCCAGGACCTCCCCGATCAACTCGGGATCGAGGGCAGAGGTGGGTTCATCGAAGAGCATCACCTTGGGTTCCATGGCGAGGGCGCGGGCAATGGCAACGCGCTCGCTTCTGCCCGCCGGAAATTTTATTGGGAAATTCATTCTTCTTGAAAAGCATTCCCACCCGCTCCAGGTTCATCTCGGCGACCTTCTGGGCGGCAGCCCTGTCCATCTTCTTGACCGTGACCGGACCCTCCATGACATTGTCGAGGACGGTCATGTGGGGAAAAAGGTTGAACTCCTGGAAAACCATGCCGGTGCGGAGGCGGATCTCATGGACGAGCTCACGCTGCTCGCGACCCTTTTTTCCACCCGAGACGCACAATCCATCGACCTCGATATCGCCGAAGGAGGGTTCCTCGAGGAAATTGATGCAGCGCAGGAGGGTACTCTTGCCAGCTCCGCTGCGCCCGATGATGCAGACGACCTCGCGGGAATTGATCTCAAGGGAGACATCCTTCAGCACCTGCAGCCTCCCGAAGAATTTATCCAAATGGGTGATCTTGATGATGGGTGCCATGGGTTACCTCTCCCCGCGGGACATACGCGCTTCCAGCCGGGATTGGAAGTACGAGAAGACCAGCGTCATGACCCAATAGAAGACGGCGGCAGTGATCAGCGCTTCGAGGTTATGGAACTGGGCGCGGCCGACCTTGGTCGAACGCCACATGAGTTCGTGAACAAAGCCGGTGGCGGAGACGAGGGCCGAATCCTTGAGCATGGCGATAAACTCATTGCCAGTGGGAGGGATGGCGAAGCGCAACGCCTGGGGGATGACGATGCGCTGCATCATCTGCCCGGGAGTCATGCCGATGGCAAGGGCGGCTTCGCGCTGACCCTTGCTGACCGAGCTCAGCCCGGCGCGGAAGATCTCGCTCATGTAGGCACCATAGTTCAAACCCAGGGCGAGCACACCAGCCCACAGTCCCGGGAGGATGATACCGATCTGAGGCAGAGCCAGGAAGAAGAAAAAGATCTGCAAATAAAGCGGCGTACCACGGATCAACGATACGTAAAAAGTACTGACGGCGTAAATGGGGGGAAAGCGGGAAAGACGACCGAGAGCAGCCAGCAATGCCAGAATGGTGGCGAACACGATCGAGGCTGCCGAAATACCGATCGTAACCCAGACACCACTGGCGATGAAGGGCAGGTTTTCCTTAATGAAGGCCGTGTCAATATGGATCGTTTTTATATTAATGGGACCGATCGAGAACTTAGTGCTGCTGAACAGGAAAACGAGCAAAGCCAGCATGACGAACCATGTGATGGCAACGCCCAACGAGAAGCGGCGCTTGGCGCGGACTTGCATCTCATAGATCAAATCAGACTGCGATTTGGCAGCAGGGAGGCTCGGGCCTGGGATGGACATGATGGCACCTTGGTTTAACAAAATCATGGAAGCGGCGTCACGCCGCTTCCATGTTGAGTTGCGAACTCTTACTTGAGCGGGTTCGTCATGTCGTACCCGAACCACTGGGTAGATAGTTTGCTGAGCGTGCCATCCGCATGCATGGCAGTGATGATGGTATCCAACTGGGCAACCAGGGTATCGGTCGGCAGGGTGGAGGATTTATCCAGGGCGGCGGCCAAACTCTCCTGGTAGATATTCTGCGAGAGTTTCACGACGGGCATACCGGCGGCGATGTTGGCATCGACGACCGTGCTGGTCGTGACGTAGCCGACGAAGTCAGTACGACCAGATGCAATCGCCTGGGCGCATTCCTGATCGGTTTCCAGCGGAACCTCGGTCACACCAGCGGGCGGTTGAACGTAAACATCCGCGGCGGGCAGGTCCAGCTTGCCGGTCAACCAATCCTCGTAGGTGGTGGAAGCACCGACACAAAGAGCCTTGCCGGCGAGCTGGTCAACGGAAGTAATGCCGCTAACCTTCGAGACGGCGATGACGGCATAGTTGTAGTTGTATGGAACGGTAAAGTTCAGGATCTTGGCACGGGTATTGGTGACGGTCATCGAACCGACGGAGACATCCCATTTATCCGCCCAGTTGCCGGCGGTGATCAAATCCCAGCGCATCCAGATAACTGGAAGATTGCGAATACAACGGCAGCCATCGCTCAACGAGAAGAACCGTCACAAACTTTGTCCGTGAAGGCTGTTCCATTAGGTATCCCCAAGAGCGCCGAGTGAAACCGGCGAATGCGCCACCACGCGCGGATTGGCAATCCGCTGCCACATATCGTCGGTATGCACTATAATTACACCCTTAGGCGGACGATGGCGCTTCAAATATCTGTCGTAGCATGTCCAGTTCGCCCTGAACCAATTGATCGCCGACAGACGAAAATTGCGAGCGGTTTCAAGCCTACGCGAAACCACTTCGGCATCAACACCTTGATTGGCAGAAGAATCGCCAGAATAAGCCATTCCAGTGGCGGGCAGGTGAGCAGCATTCGCCATT
>CAWJML010000005.1:0-41750 GCA_963843925.1 uncultured Chloroflexia bacterium
AAACTGGTTCAACCATATATGGTGGGTTGGTTGGAAACAAACCGGCACATTTGGTGGAAATAGAATCAGATGGACGCAGTGGAAATTTCCGGGCTCGCCTCATAATCAATTGGTTCGGGGTTCAAGTCCCCGGTCGGTCACAGAAGCCCCTATTCGTGGGGCTTTTTGATTCTTCCCTTATCCGCGACTCGCATCCATCCTTATGAATACGGTTCCGTATCCAAATCACGCCTCTGAAAGTCGATGTAAGATATAATTTATTACACAAGGAAGTAAACCTCCCAAGTCGGTGAAAATGAAAGATACAACGATCATTGCTGCCTTACCCGTTGGGGAACTCGCTGATGATTTCATCAAACGCGATTTCGAACAACTCATCAGTGTTTTTCGCCTGCCCGAAACCGAACTGGTTGTCGCTGATCCTGTAACCGGGGAGGCAGTCCGCGCGGGAATTAGTTCAAGCATTATCTGCCAGGAACCCGGACCTTCTGCTATGATCCCGCTCTCAGGGCCTAGCGTGCAGACCATCGAAGCGGCTGTATTAGCGAGTTCGTGCATTTGCCTGATCTGCCCGGTGCAGGGAGGGTTCGCGCCGCCGAGCAGTGTCGTGACCATGGAGCGGTAAACGAAGCGGACATCCAGGTTGAATTGCTCTATGCTCTCCCAGACGATCCCGGATTTATCGAAAGAGCCCGGAGTATTATCCGGGCTGCAAAGGCTTTTTCCAGGATAAGAAAAAGCCGGATCGGGATCATCGGGGCCTGTTCCCGAACCTGGTCTCTTCACGGTATAACACACAGACGGTCAATGCGCGGCTGGGGATCAGCCTGCTTCCCATCGCTTTCGAGACGCTGCGCAGCTCGATGCAAGCCATCGTAGGAAACCACAAAATAACAGAGGCATCGAGTAAGAAAATTTCCAGGGCATACAACGTTAGCGTGGCGGACAAGTCAGCCCTGGAGGCTTGCAACATCCTGCACCTGGCATTGAAACAGATGGCAATCGATCAAAAAATAGACGGGTTTGCAACCGAATGCTGGTCGGCGTTCCCCAAACAAGTCGGTTTGAACCCTTGCATGGGATTTATCGAAGATTCTTATTCACTGGCTTGTGAAGGCGACGTGCTGCTTTGCGCCTGTCTATTGATGGTCCGTTACCTGACAGGCACCCGGCCATATGCCGGCGATCTCTACGACCTCGACATAAATGGCATACTGACCCTCGTCCACTGCGGGGCGCCAGCGTCATTGGCTGCAGATAAGAATGGTGTTGTGCTGTCAAAATCGCAACTGGCTCTGGAGCGCGGATTTCGAGACCATGACCGTCCGCCCGAAGATAAACCCGGGGCCGGTCACTCTCCTCAGGCTTTACGGTGCGCAGTGCGACCAGATGCACGTGGCGTTGGGCGAGTTGCTCGGCAGTGACCAATCCCCAGATTTCGTCGATAAAAGTCAAGCTCAAGGGGGATCGTTGGGAATTTCTCGATCAGTGCTTTGGAAATCACCATGTGGCAATCAGTGGCGATATCCGCAAGGAATTAAGATTGCTTGGCAAATGGCTGGGGATTACGATACATGAAACATAATGCATCGATCCGTTTCGCAAGATCCGGACCAGTATCGGCAAGATTGAAATTGCTGGTATAAAACATCGAACATTGGAAAAATACATGGCACACCTCGCAGCTTTCCCCAAGTGTTACCTGGACGACATCATTGTAAACAAGACCATGACACTATTCGAATGGATCGATAAGGCTGCGCAACTGGGCGTTGACGGCTTGGAGATGCATAATCTTTTCTTCGACGGCATGGGCGATAAATTCCTTGGCGAGGTGATCAGGAAATGCGAAGAAGTTAGGTTAACCATACCGATGATGTGTTTCTCCCCGGATTTCACCAATCCTGACCCCGATAAACGGAGCGAAGAGCTCGAGAAACAAAAGAAGGCAATCGATCTGACGGTCAAACTGGGAGGATCATTTTGCCGGACGCTCACGGGACAGAACCGTCCTGGTCTGGACCGGAAAGAGACTGTCCGCTGGTGTGTGGATATGATCCGGCGATCTGTCGATTATGCCGAAGAAAGGGGAATTATCCTCAATATCGAAAACCACTACAAGGATGGCTATTGGGAATATCCCGAGTTCGCCTTCCGTTCGGAAGTTTTCCTGGAAATTATCGACCAGATCGATTCACCTTTCTTTGGGGTCAATTTTGATCCATCCAACACTATCGTAGCCGGGGAGGACCCAATCGAACTGTTGCGGAAGATCAAAGATAGGGTTGTCACCATGCATGCCAGCGACCGGTATCTCAAGGGCGGCAGCATTGAGGACCTGCGCAAGATGGATATGGATCCACTCTATGGCTATGCCAAAAGCATCCAGCACGGCGTTATTGGGAAAGGCCTGAACGATTACGATGCCATCTTCAGTATTCTAAAGGAGGCAGGATTCGAGGGGTGGATTTCGATCGAAGATGGCATGGACGGAATGGAACAGCTCCACCAATCCGCCGAATTCCTGCGGGCGAAGATGTACCAGTACTTTGGGAGATAAGGTCACAAGTTCATTTTCCTGACCTCGTCCGGTGACACGAGCACCAATGGTCGCAAGGTAAATCCGCCATCGAAGACGATGTTGGCGCCGGTTGCAAAAGAAGCCAGATCGGATGCGAGGAATGCATAGGCTGAGCCGACATCGTTCGGAAGGCCCAAGGCGTCCCAGGGGGATATTGCCCATAAAGTCAGTCCCAGTTTGCGGATCATTCGCAGCTTTTTGTAAAACCCCCTCTGCCCAGTTGGGAGAATTAATGAGTCCCGGAGAGACGGTGTTGACCCGGATCCCATATGCGAGCCAGCTCGATGGCGGCTGTCTCGGCAAAAACCTGGACTCCGGTCTTGCTGACCCGGTAGGCAGCCTCCTTGTAAGCCGGATTGAACTGAATTGTTGATGAGGTGAACAGGATGACACCTTTCCCCTTTTCAACCATGTGCCGGGCAACTTCACGGGTACACAGCATGGCACCCGTCAGGTTGACCCCAAGTATCCGATTCCAGCAATCGAGTGTGATCTTGGTGACCGGTTCCCATTCGATGATCCCGGCGTTGCTGACAAAGATATCAACGCCGCCCAGGTGAGACACTGCTGTTTCAACAAAATCGACAACCTGGTTTTCGACTGATACGTCCACTTGCATGGCAAAAGCCTGACAGCCAAGTTTTCGGATTTCGTTCAGGGTCGAGCCTTCGCCATTCTCCACTCGGATATCGCAATAAGCGATATCCACACCTTCCCGGGCAAGGGCCAGGCAGATCTCCTTTCCTATCCCGCGCTCCCCGCCGCTTACAAGTGCCTTCCTGCCGTGCAATCCAAGGTCCATCTCTTTATCCTCCGGTAGTAACATTTGCGGTAGCTTCCGTCTGCTCTAAAACAATCCTTATTTACTAATTAATGATCGCACGCACCCGATTCACAAAGACTTGATCTGGGAGCGCCAGTAGGGGAGGAATTCATTCCGATAAAAATTCATGAGGGCTGATTTCCGGAATTGTCTCTGTCGAATAGATGATCGAACTCGGTAATTCGTCCAAATTATCGATTGCACCGACTCCCAGAGCAGCCATTAGTGCTGCACCAAAAACTGCACTTTCATAACCAGTTATACGCAGGGATTTCCCAAATAAATCCGCGCTGATTTTTGACCAGACACGACTATTTTGAAGACCTTTTCCTGAACCCACGATGAACTCAGCGGATGTGTTTTTCCCCAATATTTCATACGCGTCGTACAAATCCATCAGGATTCCTTCCATGACCGCCCGGGCACGATGACCAATACTACCTGCCATGGAAATGTTACCGAAAAAGCCTCTCTGGCGTTGCACATTCCGCCTCGTCGACCCGCTGCAAAAAACCAGGCCATCAGCTCCCGGCGATACTTGAGAGGCCAAGGCATCCATCTGCGAGAATTCAAGATCCACTCCTTTGGAGTCTTTGATCTCGTGCTGGAGCCAGCGGTAGCTGCCTCCCCCCGCCAGGCTGGCCCCGACGAATGCAAACAAACCATGTATATAACTGCGTGTATCGAGGCCAGGAAAACGCTGGAAAAACGAGGCAACTTTTGATATTTGCGAGCCAGTCCCGATATTCAACAATATCGGAGAATCCGAGTCGACCAGACCGCACCCCAGCATGCTCATCTGATTGTCGCCGCCGCCGTAAATAACCGGGCAGCCGGCATCCAGCCCGTTAAGGCGGGATATATCTCCCGAGAGCCTCCCGGCTATATCACCGGTATCGTGAAGGTCGGGAAAGATTTTTTGGGGTAAACCAAGCTTATCAATTAATCCTGTATGCCAGCAGTTCAGTTTTGTGTTGAACAGACCTGTTCCACAAGCATTGGTCGGGTCCGTTCCAAAACTATTTTTACCCAACAATTTTCCACGCAGGAAGTCAACCGGTAAAAGAAAATGGGCCACCCTCTGGAATAGATCTGGATCCATTTCCTTTATCCCGATCAGGATGGCAGCGGAATAGCCGCTTGATATACCGGCTCCCAACTCATCGAGAGACTGATCGCTCAGCAAATGATTGATCTTTCCGATGACAACCTCGGAACCCCACTTCCGATCCTTCCAATTGATGATGGGACTGATCAACTTCCCCCGGTCATCATACAGCACAGCTCCATGCATCTGACCGGAAAGACCGATGGCAATCACCCTCCCCTTTCCACCCAGCAAACCCACCGATTCCTTTATTGTTTCGAGAGTCTGACCAAATAGGATGTCAGGATCTTGTTCAGGGGAATTGTCATACGCTCTCATCGAAATATTATCCAGCCTCATCGAGGAGAGATTGAGCAAACCGGATTTGACCCCGGACGTTCCCATATCGATTCCGAGTGACATAATCCGTTTTATGTTTATTCATGACATGAAAGGTTGATCAATTTGCGAATGAACCCGAGCTCAGCCGGCAACACCGGGAATGGATCAGGACGCCATCCTGACAAAGCTCGATTTAAGCGCCTGGATATAGTTCACGATAGATCGAATAGCCTTCTCTTGTACAACCCGGCTTGGGTTGGATCCGGTGTAGTAGTGCTGACGATCTTCACAGCTGCTGCGCAGGCGGCGGGGACATCTTTCCAGGCGCCGGCGCCCACTCCTGCCAGCAGTGCGGCGCCAAAGGCAGCCCCTTCGGTCGTATTGACCGTAACGAGCTCTGCAGCTAGGACCGATGCCAGGATCCGCCTCCAAAGGCTGCTCTTTGTCCCTCCGCCGGAAGCACGCACCTGGCGGATCTCACCCAGCCCGGCTTGTTGAACCAGGGTGAAACTGTCCTTCAGGCCATAGGAAACGCCTTCAAGTAACGCGGCGGTGAGGTGTCCGCGGTTGTGGCGCAGAGTCATCCCGATAAAGGCGCCGCGCGCCAGCGGATCCGGATGACGCAGTCTGCTCCCCGCTCAGATACGGAAGAAACTGCAAGCCATCGCTCCCGGCTGCAACCGATTCCGCCTCCTTCAATAATTCATCGAAGCTGGTGCCTGGGGCGAGCGAATTGCGATACCACTGCAGGCTACCTGCCGCGGATAACATGACGCCCATGAAATGCCACCGGCCAGGCACGGCATGACAGAAAGCGTGCAGGCGACCTTCGGGTTCGATCATAGCCGATGGAGTGGTCGCGAAGACCACGCCGCTCGTGCCAACGGTCAGGGCTACCACTCCGGGCTCCACGGCTCCGACACCCACCGCCTGGGCAGCCTGGTCACCGGCACCGGCTACGACCGGCGTGCCCGCCTTGAGTTCGGTCATTTCGGCAGCCTGGATACTTACCTTCCCGGTAAAAACCGGACCTTCAAAGGTAGGGGGCATCCAGGTGGGATCGATGCCGAGTGCAGATAATACTTCCGTTGACCAATCCCTTTTTTTCAAATCGAACAGCGCCGTCCCGGCACCGTCCGCCTTATCCATGGCGTAATCGTCCGTCAGCCGCAAACGGATAAAATCCTTGGGCAGGAGAACATGCCTGGCATGCGAATAAACCTTGGGTTCGTTCTCCGCAACCCATAAAATTTTTGGAGCGGTAAAGCCAGGCAGGGCAACATTCCCGGTGATCTGAATAAAGTTCGTCCTGCCCACCCGGCGATGGATCTCGTCACATTGCGCGGCGGTGCGTTGATCATTCCATAAAATGGCCGGACGAAGGACCTGTCCGGGCCCGTTGAGCAGCACCAGCCCATGCATCTGACCGGTCAGACCAATCGCCCGGATACTGTCCCCATCGATATCTGCCTGCTGAATGACAGAGCGAACGCTGATCGCAACCGCTTGCCACCACTCCTCAGGATCCTGTTCCGACCAGAGCGGGCGGGGTGTACTCAGCGTATGAGGTGACGAAGCGACCGCAACAACGGTAGCCATGGGCATCAATTAATAATGCCTTGCTGCTGGTGGTGGAAGTGTCGATGCCAAGAAAATATTCCCGGCTCATGCTCACCTCACCCCCAGCAGCAGATCCACAGTCAACTGGTCCAGGCGTTCATACTTCAAACCACGACTGGCGATCGTTGCCCGGTCGAAGGTTGCGGCTTTTAGTGCGGCAGCTGCTTTGGATGTGTATCGACCAACGCCGGGTGTCAAATTATTAACGCCTGGATTGATCTCAGCGAGAAGAGCTCGAATTTCCTTATCTGAATTTAAATCGGGCGGCTTTCTCCTTCAGTACCAGGTAGGTGCGCATGCAGCCGCGTGCAAAATCCTTCACGCCTTCGTAATCTTCCGTGCGGTAGGCATGCGCGTCGAAATGTACGACTGCCCTGATAGCCAACGTCCTCAAGGAATTTGACCAGGAAGAAGGCCGCCTTCAAATCACGGGAACCGAAGCGCAGATCCTGATCGTACCGGCCAGGATACTGGTCGTTCAAGTCGATGTGGAAGAGTTTTCCTGCTTCCCAGGCCTGCGCAACCCCGTGCATGAAATTGATACCTGCCATATGCTCATGCGCCAGTTCCGGGTTGACACCGACCATCTCGGGATGGTCTAGAGTTGAAATAAAAGCCAGCATGTGCCCCGTGGTCGGGTTATACAAGTCGGCGCGTGGCTCATTGGGTTTGGCCTCCAGCGCAAATTTAAGATCATAACCATGATCCAGGGTGTACTCGCATAAAAAGTTCATCGCCTCACGAGTGCGCTTGATCGATTCGACCGGACTTTACTGGAATCTGTCTCGGTACCCTCACGCCCTCCCCAGAAAACATAGACCTTTGCCCCCAATTCGACACCCAGGTCGATGGCTTGCATTGTTTTCTGAACGGCATAAGCGCGCACCTGTGCATCATTCGAAGTAAATGCCCCATCTTTAAAAATCGGATCAGAGAATAGATTGGTCGTTGCCATGGGTACTACCAGACCAGTTTTTTTCAGGGCGGCTTTGAAGTCCCGCACAATGCGGTCACGTTCGCTCGGGGAGGCGTCAATCGGAACCAGGTCGTTATCGTGGAGGTTTACACCGTATGCACCGACTTCTGCCAGCAAGTGTACGAGTTCCACCGGCGATCTCTGGTCCCGTACCGGACCTCCGAACGGATCGCGACCAATATTACCGACCGTCCAAAGTCCAAAGGTAAATTTATGTTCGGGTTTTGGGGAATAAGCGTCCATCTTCATCCTTCCTGGTTTCAAGAATTCAAGTCGAGATCAAGTCAAAATAGGATACTTGGAAAGCCGGCGCACCCAACATCAAACCGCGCTCTCCCGGTGAACAGCTTCCGACGGTTAACCGAAAGCGACCGGGTTCGACCATTTGCTCGCCATTTTCATCAACATACATCATCGCTTCACATGCGATTGTGAATTTAAGGGTTTTACTCCGACCGGCCTTAACTTTCACCCGGCGGAAATCCACCAGCTTATTGAAAGGGACCAATGTCCTTGCTTCCAAGTCGCTCAGATAGACCTGGACAACTTCCTCAGCATCCCACGATCCGATATTCTTAAGCCTGACACTGAAAGATACAGGATCTCCAACCGGAAGTCGATCCTTGTCCAGTTTAAGCCCTGAGTATTCAAAGCGAGTGTAACTCAAACCAAATCCAAATGGATACAGGGGTTCGGCAGTACCGTATCGATACGTGCGATGATCCATGCAATAATCTTCGAATGCCGGCAGTTGATCAATCGAACGGGGAAAGGTAACCGGCAGCTTGCCCGAAGGAACAGCGCTTCCAAAGAGGATATCTGCCAACGCCTGCCCGCCAGCCTGGCCAGGATACCAAGCGAATAGCACAGCCTCGAGCTTGTCCTCGAGGGCTCCCAAAGCTATCGGACCACCGCCGCACAGGACCAGCACCACCCGCGCGCCTCGCCCGACCAAATCTTCGAGGAATTTTACCTGTTCGGGAGGTAAGCATATATCCGATCGGTCGCCCTCCTGGGAGGATAGAATGGCATCCCCCTGCTCGCCTTCCAGGAGAGGAGAAAAGCCCATACAGGCTATGGTAACGTCGGCAGATGCTGCTTCAGAACTTGACCAATCTGGACTGAGTGCAGCCTGATGAAGAGGTACGCCCATTCGATATGTCAGGCGAACACCTTCGGGAACACGACCTGCGATCCCTTCCACGAACGAGGATAGCATTTCGTTATAACCATGATAATTTCCCATTAGAACTTCCAAGCTTGCTGCATTTGGTCCGACGATGACGATCCGGCGCACATCTGGACGGATAGGCAGGAAATCATTCCTGTTCTTGAGCAGGACAATGGATTTAATCGCAGCTTCACGCGCCAGCTTACGGTGCTTCGAACAACCAATGATATTTTCCGGGATGGAGGTATACGGAACCATCTCCGGCGGATCGAACATCCCCAGCTTGAAGCGCGTAAGCAGAGTTCGAGCCAGCGAACGATCGATTTCCTCCTCGCTCACGAGACCGGAAGCCGCGGCCTCACACAGGTGTGAGAAGGTACAACCGCACTCGATGTCAACTCCTGCTTTAAGCGCCATTGCCGCAGCTTCGACAGCATCGGCAGCATGGTTATGGCCGACGTAGATGTCGGTCAAAGCTTCACAGTCGGAGACAACATGTCCTTGAAAATGCCACTTATCCCGCAATGTCCCGCTCAACAGGTCAGAGCTGGCGCAAGCCGGGACACCATTGACCCGGTTATAGGCGGCCATGACAGCTTCAACCTGTCCATCCTGCACGAGGCGCTTGAAAGCAGGCAGGTAGGTATCGTTTAGGTCGCGGAGAGAGACCTGCGCATTGAATTGATGACGATCCTTCTCCGGTCCGCTGTGGACGGCAAAATGCTTGGCGCAGGCTGCAACCTTGAGATATTTCGGATGATCGCCTTGCATTCCGCGTACAAAAGCCAGCCCCAACACACCCGTTAAATAGGGATCTTCCCCGTAGGTTTCCTGGCCGCGTCCCCAGCGTGGGTCGCGGTATATATTGATATTTGGCGACCAAAAAGTTAAGCCTTGCATCTCGGTGATGCGATCAAACCGCCGTAGAGCAGCATGATGTTTCGCCCGTCCTTCGTCGCTGATAGCGCTTGCGACTCGTTGGAGCAAGCCGGGATCCCATGTGGCTGCCAATCCGATCGCTTGCGGAAAGATCGTGGCGCGACCGTTCCCTGCGATACCATGCAAAGCTTCACTCCAGAAGTTATATGCCGGGATCCCAAGGCGCGGAATTGCCGGACACGCATTCACCATTTGTCCGATCTTTTCTTCCAGCGTCATGCGACCGATCAGATCCTGCACGCGTTTTGCGAAAGGTAGCTGCGGATCGAGATAGTCGGCATGCACGGGTAGGTTTGTCATAGCTGCTACATTCAACCGGATCCGACCGGTTCGTGCACCAACGTTGGCAGACTCACCGGTCCGTTCGGTAGAACGCATATCCTGGATCCATATTGGCGGCATAGTTGGTTGACGGCAGATGGCAATTCGCTCACAGGATTGAAAAGTGCGGCTCGAATCTCATCTTCACTTAAACCACCCGAGTAAATATTCACCGTTGCAGTCAATTGGACTTGAGCCTGGATCTGGACCGTCCATTGATCGTGGGCCTGGAAACCAGGACTGGCAAGCAAGTCGAGAACGCCCTGCGGTGATCCGCCCTGCCGCAGAAGCTGGGCATAGCCGCCGTGGGCTGGCACGCCGTCACTGCACTCGGTGACCATCAGGATCGCTCCGCCCGGACGCACAATCCGTGCTGCGGAACTAATGCCTTTGACCGACTGGTACAGGTTTTGGTCTAGTGGATAACCGCTATTTGTTGTGATAACAATGTCGTACGGTTGCTTGACGGTTATAAAAGAATGATCTCTAACGAATGCGCACCCGACGCCGTGAGCTTGAACAACATCGCCAGCAAAGACACCGGTGATATCGTGATGGTTGTCGAGACTGACATTCAGAATGAATGCCGGCCCGGTTCGGACAGCAACCTCACGCATTTCCTCCCAGATCGGGTTGCCGGTTGTCCTCCCCCAGGTGGACTCGGGATTGGCGATCATGGTCCGGGAGTGATTGCTGAGCACGCTTTCAAATCCGGCAATGGCGGGCAGCACTCCCTTGGGTCCACCGCTGAATCCGGCAAAGAAATGGGGCTCGATGAAACCGGTAAGGATCTTTAATCCGGCTTCGGTATACGCGCGATTGATGCGAACCGGATTGCCAAGTGAGGTATTCCCGAATGAAACCAGGTTCGAAATCATCCCAGGCATCGTGCTGGATGCAGCGATAGTTATCCACGATAGAATCACCCAAAAGTTCGCGCAGCTCAGTCTCTGTTTGGCGGCGATGGGTACCCAATGCATTAAGCAGGGTGATATTTTCCCGCCGTGCCCCCGCAGATTCCAACTCCTCCAGAAGCACAGGCAGGATCAAGGTATTGGGAGTGGCACGCGTCAGGTCGGTATGGACGATAACGATTTTTTCCTGCGGACGAACGAGTTCGCGCAACGGCGAACTGCCAATGGGTTTACGAAGAGCCTCCAAAAGGCTATTATGAGGATCTGGAATTGCCGGCACCGGTGCAGCGGTAAGAACCTCCGTACTGGAAGGTAATTCGATATCCAAACCCGATTTCCCATATGCGAGATGAACTATCATCTTCTCATCACAAGCCCAACTTGAGATCATCCAGGTTAAATGCCATCTAAAAATCTCCGTCGGAAATGTTTCATTTCCATCGACGGGCTTCTTCCAACATGATGGCATAGTTCTTCAAGGGTACGTAATTCGCGACCGTGTTTCCGGAACCGAGGGCAAATCGTCCACCCGGCATGCAGGTAGTCAGGATGCCGCGGATATAGACCCGCAGATCCGGTTCGGAAAGGGTGGCAAGTTTATCCATATCCACCCCACCCAGCAGAGCCACCCGGTTTCCATACAGGATTTTTGCATCTGCGATCGGCAAGATGACATCCTGGAAGGAATGGAAACCATCGATCTTGACAAGATCGATCAGATCATCCATGACCGATGGCGATTTTTTATACAGATTGCCACAGCTATGCAGGACAAAAGGTTTGTTGTGTGCATGCGCCAGGGCAACGTACTTCGACAACCACGGGAAAAGAAGGCGGCGCAAGTCCGCCGGAGAGATCAGCGTGCCGGTTTTAAAGCCCATATCATCGGCATGGAAAATTCCACCTACTGAGTCCAGAACGATGACTGAAGCATAATAATCATAGACGACCTGACCCCATCGATTGAAGGTATCCTCAACCAGTTGCGGATCATCCGTCAACTTGTAAAACAAACCTTCGTAACCAAGTATGTTTTCAAAAATTTCCTCGAACAAACAGGCAGATACGACCAGTTTCATCCCATCTGGCAGGTGGCGAGCAGCCATTTCGATGATCTCCATGGAACTGTAGATCTTGTCCCAGGGGAAGGCGTCAAACTCCACGCGTGAATTGATCAAAGCATCGGACTCATTCACCCACTCCCGGTTAACACGTGAAGTACCGGCAGTGTCCGACGCAAGGTGGACTTTTTTATGAGGGCAGTTTATCCACATCGGCCAGAGCGGGGTGAAGTCATAGCCCAGGCGGTAATAAAGATTTACCATTTGTCGGTAAAATTCTTCGTCCGGACGATCCGGGACGTAGACACCTGGCAATAAAGCCGAACGTTCACCCAGATACGTCTCCTGGATGACCTGGAGCACTTCGGGATCAATACCAAGTTCGATAAGGTGAACACGGCTGGGTGCCTGTTCTCCTTTCAGGACCCGGACAAATTCATCGAAATCGGGGCGGGGATGGTCCAACAGTAGATTTGGCATCTTTTAAATCACTTCCAGGTCATCGATACCCGGCAAGACCGGAAATGGAGTGTGAGGTTCAGCCTGGTACCAGAAAGCAGTTGAGGCAATGTCATCCTGTCGAGCGAAAAATCGTCCCTTTCCCTCCAGCGGGGAGCGATAACCGAGGTCCTGGATGGTGACCATTAGATCTTCCTTGAACCGGATCGGATCCATGACATGCCAGCGATATAACCCAAATCGTTGTTGGGAGTGATAGAGACCATCGGGCTGAATAACCTGCGGCATGCCGAGGAATGGGGTGGAGAAAATCCCGTATTGTCCCTTTGGGTGCTCAAAGTTCCAGGCACCACCAAAGTAGTCTTCCGTGCCGGTACCGCAGATGGTCGGCCATTCACGATCCCCATCCAGGTAAAACTTGATCTCACCTTCACCCCACCAGTCATTGTTGTGGGTGCCCCAGGCCAGGTATGTACCAACATATTGACCCTGGCCGCGCACACCATCCAACAGGGTATGAACTTCCTTCGATACAACCGGATTACTTCGCCGCCACTGGGCGTGAAAACAGGCCCGGTCTGATGGTACATCTGTCAGGGTAAAGTCAATCTGATAGAAGAACCCATAAGCTATATCAGAGGCCAGGTTTTCGATGGTAATGCGCGCTTGTTTACGGAATGGCATTTCCCAATAACTGTTAAATCCGCCTGCGGGGTTGACTGCCACCGGGAGCGAGGCAACGTTACAGCGTTCCCCCCAGCCGTTGCAGAAGAAATCTCCAAAAGGTACCTCCACGGATGGATGGATTTCGCCATCCCAGAAAAACCGCAAGACCAGCCGGCGCCAGAAAGCAGGATCCATCGTCATCCAGATGTGCTGGATGGCTCCCGGGCCCTGAATATCTGCCAGCGTGACGGTGGCCTTAGCCGGTATCTGAATGCAAGGCGATATCTTCCAACCGGGGCCTAGCTCGCGGGCAGAGACTGCCCCGGGGCCCTCCGTCGCGCTGCCCCCTTTGCCTTTTTCGCCGGTTGGATTCTCGGCACTTATCGAACGGGTGATTGCATTCGAAATGCGAGCCAGGTTGCCCAGACCCATTCCCAGCCCATCAAAATGAGGCTCCATGACTCACTCCTTAAATAAGGATATCTTCAGGTGATACTTCAGGGACTGCCCCGGCGCGAGCATAACCAGTGTGCCGCGCTCGCGTTCTGCAGCACGACCAGCCACGTGGCAGTTGGCAGGTTCCAGGCCGAGGACATGCATGCCCATCCCGGGCATTTTCCAGTGGACGAGATACGGCAGGGTTTTGGTGTCCCAACACAGGCGAACCGTAACCGGTTGTCCAGTCTCCTGACCGACCAGCGGAAAGTGTGGATTGCGGATGCGCACTTCCGTACAGCCATTCGGATCCGTCACCAGGTTCTCGTAATAATAGACTCGTTCCTGGTACGCTGGCTGGGGTGACTGCCAGGTCGAGAGGTCGGATAGCGGTAGATCCGGTTCGCGTGGATCAAATCACCTGATGGAAAAGTTATCTGGGTATCTTCGCTCAATAAGGGGAAACCGAAATTAAAATGATACAAGAGCATATGAGCAGCCGGCTCAAAGCCCATGTTCTCCACTTCATCATCGATGATGATGCCATTATGCCCGAGCGTGCTTAAAATGGTCCGGGTGAGCCGCAGGTGCGAGCCGAATAAAGAAGATTCTTCGATCTGACCGGAAATACGTAATTTATACTCGTTCTCTTGCCATCCGCCTTCCGCGACGACCTGCCTGGCGGGAGTATTGTGCGCGCGCCCATGCAAGCCGAGAACTTCACCATGATCCTCGCCTGGAGACCCAACCTGGCTGAGACCACAGGTCATCAACAGACCGCCCACGGCAGTGTGCAGCCAGTCGAGGCTTTGGTTATTAAAATAGGCTGGGTTTACCTCACCATTCGGAGAAAGCCAGCTCAAGGGGACGCCGCCGTACTCCGCCAGCCCGATATCCATGCCACGCGATGGCAGGACCGTATAGGACAACCCGGCCCCGGTCCGGACCTGGATCTGTTCGACGCCGGCTTCAGGTCCTTCGATGGACTGCACGCGGCGCAAGCCCCCGATCTGGTCAAGGCGCCCAATCCGCGCTTCCAATTCACGTCGTGTCCAGTGCCTCCCATACAGTTTCATGATTCTGCGATCTCCGTGTCGCGTCGGATGCGCGGATCAGTGAACACGTCACTTTCATCCCGGCTGGTACTGGAGAACTCGGAGACAACCGCACCTTGATCGCCCGCCTGAAACCAATGCAGGGTGTCGGGCGGGATGGTGTATTGCTCTCCGGGGTTCAGGGTGATCTCGTGCAGGACGGTGTAATAAGCTTCGCTGCCGGCCGGAGGCCGTCCATGATGACCAACCGTCGGTTCCCCGGGGACATACAGCCAGACCTGTCCCCAGCGGCAGCGAAATGTTTCCATTTTTCCCCGCTCCCCATTTCCTGGCGGGTGGCGGTGCTCCGGACATGTCTGGTGCGGGAATAGGACCAACTCCTTGGCACAGTAGCGGTCGGTGTTGACATACACAACCAGCTCAAGGCCGGTTTGTTGCAGGTCGCCCAGTCCGAACTCAGCCACCTCGATATTCCGGCGCTCATCCGGTGTAATGACGATGCCGGATCTCTTGAGCATTCGGACCGCCTTCAGTTGTGCATCTTGAACTTGTTTTCGAGTTATCATCATTTCACCTTCATCCAATCCAACGCCTTGGGTAGCAGCGCATCCAAACCCAACTTGGTCAACTGCGACCGGGTGGGGATACCATTCGCATCCCATCCCATGCGTTGATAATATTCATTCAACATGCCATCCAGTTCGACCACCTGACCACTGGCAGGTCCCTGCGCCAATGGCTGGTTCAAGTTGCGACCTGGCAAAGTATCCTGCCTGCGGTCAAATCCTTCGCGGACATTGAACAAGCGGCAGAGTGTGTTGATGCGCTCACCGACCAGTTCTAATTCTTTTACTGATTCATATTCAAAACCGGTACCGGCGTTAACCAACTGCCAGAGTTCCTTAAGTGACATCCCGAACCCTGGAAAACAGCACAGCATGGCACTGTTCCAAATTGCGCTTTCGGATTGGTGTTCCTGAAATAGCTGGGCTTTCCCCTGTGTAGCAAGGGGATCAGCTCCGCCCAGCATTTCGCTTAGAGGAGCGCCACGGAGATGACAGGCTCCACGCTCGGAGATGGCGTAACCAAGGGCCATGCCTTTGGCGGCATTGGGATGGTAAGCGGGCATTTCCAAGCCTTTAACGTGCATCGCATAACCGGCCGCCTGCGGATAACGCTCTGCGATCTTTGCCACGCCCTAACTCAGCCATTCACCGCAACCTTCGACCTTTGCCATCTTTTCGATCAAGGCCACTGCCGCCTGGCAATCACCGAAGCGCGGTTCGATCCCATCCAGATCGGGAGCGGTGAGCAGACCCTGCTCAAAGAGTTCCATGACAAAGGCGACGATGCCTCCAGCACTGATGGTATCCATCCCATACTCGTCGCACAGCAGCGACATTCGGATGATCGCCTGCCGATCGCCAATCGCGAGGTTGGAGCCGAGAGCAAAAGCCGTCTCGTATTCCGGACCTTCCAGCGGCTCGCCTTGATTGTCATGGGTGACCTTGCTGCATGCGATCGGACAGCCAAAACAGGCATAGTCACGCTCCCATTCAAATTCACGAAAAGACGAACCGGTGATCGCGTCGGCCGCTTCAAATTGGCCCTGGCGGAAATTGCGGGTCGGAAGCGCCCCAACAGCATTAATAAATTCCAGGATATTGGCCGTTCCATCCTTCTTCATCCGGCTGATGCTGCTGGACATGCGGATGGCCCGGCTGGCTTGCTGCATTGCCCGCTCAAAACGCTGACGATCAGCAACAGCAACGCTCCCGCTGCCGCGCATAATGATCGCCTTTAGATTCTTGGAACCCATTACCGCACCGACCGCCACCGCGCGCCAGGCACGCGTGTCATTAAAGATGCTGGCAATGTTGGTGCGCTTCTCGCCGGGTGGTCCGATTACGAGCGATTGCCAGCCCGGTCCGAATTGTTCCTTTATGAGGTCGTTGGTCTTTCTCACAGTATTCCCCCATAAATGCCGTGCCGACCGTAACTCAACGTGCTGATCGTCGATGACCAGTTCTACCGGCTCACTCGCCGCCCCGCTCAAAATAATGGCGTCATAACCGGCGTATTTTAATATCTGCCCGAAAAAGCCTCCACAGTAGGCATCCGAATACGTACCGGTGGCCGGACTGCGAGTGGTACTGCCCAGGCGACCGGCGGTGGGTGCAGTCGTTCCTGTGAGTGGACCAACATCCAGAATGAGACAGTTCGTAGCGGAAAGCGGGTCAACATGGGCGGGCAGTTCCAGCATTAACAGATAAGCGCCCAGCCCTTTGCCACCCAACAGCGAGCGCATGGCAGCTTCAGGGAGGGGTTCCCGAAGCGCTTGACCAGTAGCAAGGTCCACCCTCAGGATGCAATCGTTATAACCTCGATCCCGAAGATTCATTTGGTAACCCTTCTCTCATCCAGGCTGATGGCTTTGGTTGGGCAGATCCGGGCGCAGGCCGGATCGCCTTCACAGAGGTCACAAATGATCGGGATCCAGGGCAGATCCGAACCAGCTTTCACAAAGGGCGTACCCGATCTCATCACCACGTGGGTGGGGCAGATATCAACGCATTTCCCACAGGCTGTACATTTTTCCGGCAACAGCTCAACCGCCCCGGTCTCTACCCGCCAACGCAGGGCATCCTCCGGACAAACATCAATGCATTTTTTACACAATGTGCAGTAAGAGACCTTGTGGTGCCCGAGGCGGATCGGATTAACTGCCAGCCTGGCAAGTTGGTTGCCGAAATTCCCCCCATTGTGAGCGCCGACGCAGGCTGTCACACACAACTGGCAGCCGGTACATTGAGAAGAGACCACCCGCAGGCGGATCTTGTCCCATTTCCTGCCGCGTAAAGCATCATCGACGGAATAACCTTCGTGTGCGATCTGACCAAGCTGTCGGATCAGGTTCTCAGGATCCGGGGATTTGGTCACATTGCGACCCATCAGGCAGCCGGAACAGCCAGCCTCGAGCCCTTCCGACAAGAGTTCGAGGGCGTCTCGTTCGTTCTCAGAACGTGCACCACCCAGGACCAACACCGGAACCTGCGAGACATCGACCAGGTGGGCAAATGAATCCACGTCACCGGTATATGGGATCTTCAGGGCATCCGCCCCGAGTTCCACGCACATGCGCGCCCCAAGCGTGAGCAGATCTACGACATTCGTCCCGTTCACACGCCCGCCAAACGCCAACGGTTCCATGATGCATGGAAGGCCGACTTTGCGGCACTCGCTGGCGAAGCGCGCACAGGACTCAATTCCTGCAGCTTCCACGCGGTCATCGTAACCGAGGAAAAGATAGATGGTGATCGCGGTCGCTCCAAGTTTCAATGCTTGCTCAGCCGTCAGGATCTTTTGGTGTACCAGATGTCGTTGAGGGACGGCGTTCGTAACATTCGAACTACCCAACCTTGGCATGTTCATCCAGTCTGCCCTGACGATCAAAGCTGGTCCATCACGGCCCTGGAACAAGGGTGCCAAGCGAATGCTCTGTCCTGGACTGAGCAGTAAACCATCCACACCGCCGTGGATAACGGATTGAACGATCGTCCGCAGGTTCACTACATTTGGAGTAACGTCACTCATATAGCCATGATCGGCAGCCACGCAAATGGCGCGGCCATCCCCCCGGCGATTAAACAATCGTTCCATCCTTGAGGCTAGACCATTCTCCATTACTGTCCTAGCCGCCTGCTTCCCGGGATTTATGGACCACGCCAATTATTTTTTCAAGATTCGAGCCATTCGTGAGCCAGGTATGGTCCAACCAAACGCCGGATGCACCCGCACCGAAAGCCTGATCGCATTCGAGGTCAAAGCTTGCTTCAGAGACGGGTTTTAGCAGCCACGGTATGGACAGCATGCTGCCGATCGTCTTCAGTGAATCGATACCGGGGTATGGGACGATGACCACGTCCGCTCCCCCCTCCAGGGCATAGGATGCACCCAGTTCCACGGCTTTACCCGGAAGTGAAACACGCGGCCCGTTGGGAAGCACTTCGACGACCAGCGGCAAGCCCAACTCCTTCCCAGTTAATGCAAGTTGAACCGTGGACTTAAGGCAATCCGCTTCAATCATTTCATCATATCCGAGCATGAAGCTCATCACCATGGCGGTTGCTCCCAATTCCAGGGCATCCACAGCAGTCAGGATGGAAATGTGTTCCACCGATTTGGGAGGCAAGGGAAAGGTTTCACCGCGCAGAGTATTCGTCCAGTCCATACGCACCAGCAAGGCCGCATCCGACTTTGTTCGATTTGTCATGCGCCGCATTTGTCCAGGGCTGCAAACCAGGCCATCCAGACCGGAAAGAAGCGGCTGCAAGGCGGAGTTAAAATGCTCGAGACCCGGCAAGACCCCCAACGATAAGCCCGCGCTGGCATCCAGGAGCACGACGCGATGGTCTGTGCCCTGGAGAAATTCCTTCAAACGGTAATCAAGACTGTTCACTTGCTTACTCCTGAACGGTTGTTGCAATCACACGCAGGGTCCCCGCCAGATAGCGTTTTCCCTGTCAAACTTCCAGTCCGGGGTTGTCAATTCCATAGGCTGGCGTTCCCATCCATGGGCAATTCGATGGAGGGTTTCTTCCCAGGAAAGGATCCCGCTAAGAGCATCTGCAGCTTCGACATTACAGGCACCAACAGCGACAGCCAGGTCGACTGCTTTTTCAAGCGGTAGACCTCGCAGCAAGGCGGCCAGGAAACCGGCGATGGTTGCATCACCCGAACCGGTGGTACCCGCCACTTCGACCTTGAAACAGGGCGCCCACAACTCCTTATCCGACCATGTTTCAGGGAGCGACGGCTGGGCGCGCCCATCTGGTGAAGCTGCTCCAGGGAGCCGGTGCGCAGGTAAAGACCCCGGTACCCCAGCTTCAAACCAACCGTTTTCGCCCCCATCCCGATCAATTCTCTGCCGAGATCCGATAGTAGTTGCGGGGTGATCAGCGGCAGGATGTCGCCACCATGTACGGATTGCTGCAACTCACGGTACGTGGCATTTTGCAGAAGGAACAGGATCTCTTCCACGCTGGGGATAAAAATATCCACCCACGGTAAAACTGACCCCAGGATAAGTCGCCAATCGGTCTGACCCGCGATGGATGAAGGGTCGGGGAACGCCATATCGAGCGAGGTGGTCACACCGGTCTTCTTTGCCCTACGGAAGATCTCCTCAGCTGCCTCCCACTGTCCGAATAAGTTGCTCGCATCAGGGGCGGATAACCAAAATGGAACAGGCGTGCCCTTTTCAATTGATCATATGGAACATCGCTGGCTTGGAACGAATCGTTCGCTCCAGGATTATGTAAAAAGATTCGATCGACGCCAGGATAATTGATGATGATCGAATATGATGTATCCAGGGAAGGATCAATAAGCAATTCATCTACCAAGTGCTCGCCGTGTGAGGAAACAGCCTGTTGGACCGCCTGTCCGAACAGGTCATTACCGATCTTGCCTACCAGGCTGGTCGCAATCCCCAGTCTGTTCAACCCCAACCCGGTGTTCGCTACGGCTCCACCCGTGGAATACAAGACCGGCCCGGCGGAAACCAGGTGACCGGGCAGGAAGATCTGCTCGAATGGTTTACGTGCGTTTCCACTCAGATCTGGTTGAACATCCAGGCAAATATGGCCTGCGACCATCACATCAAAATCGGGGGTCATGATCCGTCTCTACACCGGGCAAATAGATCTTCATGATCGTTATTCGGGTCTGGTAAGGAACTGGAAAATTTGATCCGATAGACCGGGCAACTGTTCATGATTGAAGTCGGGGTAGATCGCCATCGTTTTGGTCGAATTAAATTTTATTAAACGCAGCAAACTGGGTGGATGGAGGACAGATCGTGTCCATCAGCCCGATCCCCCACAGCACTTCGGCCTTGATGCGGGGAGCTAAAAACTCAATATCGATATAACCCAGTTTCTCGAATATGGCGTCCTGGCGCGGATGCTGTGGATCAAAGCGGCGGAAATATTCCTGCAATTCTGCATATGCATCCTTCGCCTCGTCAATTTCCCAGACACGCTTGTAGTCGCTCAGGAATGGATAAACCGGAGCCGCGCGCTTAATGCGAGGTTCCAGGGCTGCGCATACCACTGTCAGGGCACCTCCCTGGCTGGCACCGGTCGCATATACGCGTCCGGGATCCACATCCGGCATATCCAGGATGATCCGTGCCAATTGTGCAGTATCCAGAAAAATCTGTCGGAAAAGTAATTTCTCGGGCGAACCCCGCAATGCCTCATCCAAGCCCCGGATGATATGCCCGTGAAACGTGGTACCAGTGATACTGGCATTGTCCTCGGAAAGCCCCGCCTGCCCGCGACAATCAAGGGCTGCGACGGTATATCCCTGAGCAACATAACCAAGTTTATCTGACCAGTCACCGGAATCGCCGGAATAACCATGGAAGAGAAGGATGGCAGGATGCGGAAGAGGAGGCATTCCTTGGGTGGAGCAGCTTGGCATGCACGCGCGCTCCACCGACACCCTTGAAATACAGATGAAAACACTCAACACCTGGCACCTGGAATTCAGCCGGGACCAGTTCCAAATTCGCCTTGGTTGAACGCATCTCTGCCAGTGCTTTATCCCAAAATTCGTCGAAATCGGCTGGTCGTGGGTTGCTTCCTTCGTAGATCTTGCATTGTTCGAGCGGAAGGTCAAATGTTAATGGCATTTTTATTTTCTCCAGTAGAGGATCCAACAACCGTCATTGAACCGGTCCGTAATCGGAATAAAGTAATTATGAATATATTTTTTGATCGACCTCTTCGGTATTACAGCTGATGAGCAAGTTCCAGGTGGTTAGCATAAATTACGAGGCGACGGGTCCACTCTTACTTTTCTCGATCCTGAGAGTAACGATTTTTTTGGGAGGCAAAGATAAGTGAACCTTTCCGTCTCGTTCGATTACTGGATTAATATCTTTTTGCAAAGACGTGTGGGGGCGCTCATCAAGTCCGGCTGATTGGACTTTTATTGGTATAAATGGCAGGCAGATGGTCGCCGCTGAGCTTCTCTCCGACGGGATTGTACAGCCGTAAGATCAATGCCTCACCGTTCTCTGCTTTTTTCAGCGCGCTCAGGACGACGTTACTTCCTTCGACCGATAGAAGTGAGCGAGCGGGAGGCTCGGTTTTATTATCATGTACCGATCGGTCTTTCTCCATTGCGGTCGTATACGGGCGCGGTGGGTTGTTATACATGAGCGCCTGGCGCCAGACTTCAGTTTCATCCCAACTCCCTCGATGCGGCAGCAGGGAGAGCGAAAAGTTCAATTGGCGCTGGATCTGCCCCTGTGGGGTCGCAATGTTCGGACCAGCGCCGATCGCTGCGGTTTGAAGCTCGCCACCCGCACCAAGATAGGCTACGGCGCGGAGTAACGTGACTGCAATCTCACGGCGATCAGAATCCAGGATCTCGTATTCGGGTAGTCCGCGTGATATGGCGCATAACCCGCGCTCCTCACCCGACAGATCAACCCAACCCTGCTGAGGGAATGTCGTTGGAGCATCCTCGACCCAGGCTGCCTCGGGCACGGGTGTGACCAGGATCGGATGGCTGACAACGTCGTATTGTGCACTCGCATGAGATATGTCCGTTTGTATATCGCTTGGGAAGATCATGCGCAGGCGGTGGTCGCGGGCTCGGTTGTCAAAACTCACCTCCAGGTCAAGTCTGGGCGTGCCTTGAGCCAGGGAGAGGATCACACTCAGCGGGCAGCCAACTCGAGCCTCGACCCGCCTTCGTCGCAAATCATCCAGGCTTTCAGGGAGCGACCAATCGTAATCGATCCGGTAACGTTGTACTGCCGGACCAGCCGCCAAACGGCTGATGCGGGTTGAACACCCGCGTGAATTCTCCAACCTGTCCTCGACAGGATAGGAATAATTGTACCCATCGCCACAGTCGCCGCCATCCTCGAAATAGCCGAGATCGCGATAGATCTGTCTGTTGGTTTTGTCGTGGATGCTGAAAGTACCGTCTGCTGCGATCTGGACATGCAGGAACTCATTTTCGAGATCATTATGGGGCTGCAATTTCGTAACCGGTTTGTTTGGATTATGATCTGGTGCAACAGCAAAAACCCTGTATCCACAGGCTGGCAGTTCCGCTGCGAAAGAAACCCGAACGTGTGCGCCCCGTCGTTCACTTGCCGGTCCGCTGATCAATGGACGCAATTCATGGGCACGACCGATCGCCTCGACCTGTACCGGAATTGGAGTGTCACCATCCAGTGGACGGATGCGCAGACCGCGGAAGTTCGGATTTGGCAGGATGGGGGGATCGTCGTACCATTGTTGGAGCACCCGCCGGGTGTGCACTTCGGCGCCGTTGGTCTCTGGGGTTATCTCTTTCTCGGTATTGCGGGGCAACCAGTGATCCATGGCGATCCGGTTCAGGAAGAAATCCCACAAATCGATATCGACAGTTATACCGCCCTCTACCGTCCATGGCAGGCAATTGAATATGACCAGTGCCGCTTCGTCATTTTTTAAACCAGACAGGTCGATTCGACGCGTAAACAACTCGAACCTTTCGCGGGTGATCTCCTCGGCGATTTCGGTAGCCCAGGCGAAACGGGTCTCCATCTGTGCATGTACCGCATCCACACTGCAACCACCGATGGAATCATGTGGATGGTTTTGGAGCAACCACTCCCACGATTTCCATAAAAATGAGCCCGGATAGTCATCGCCTTCCAACCATGCCAGAGCAGACCAGGGTTCCGCCCAACGTTCAAGCAAAGTCTGGGCGCGCTCGTTCTGAATCTTGTTATAGATCCGGGATGAAAGGATATGAGGCAGAAGCCGGTTGTCCCTGCCCTCCGTGCGGTTGGCATCTCGCAGCTCACCAAACACCGTTTGAAGCGGCTGGTCTTTGAGATCCGCTGATAATGCCTCAAAATATTCCTCGAGTGAAGCCTGGCGGAAATGATATCGCTTGTCGGGATGAGCGTTAGCCGCATCGATGATGGCGGGGAGATCCTCCCTGGCGGGCAAGTGATCAACTCCATTCAAAGCCAGCAACACTCTTGAAGAATCCCGACCGGTTTCATACTTTGCTATCGCCAGCAGGTCGATCGCAGCCTGGCTCGTCTCCAATGCTAAGGAGGAAGCATTGGCGTATCCCAGGTCAGTCGGAAGGTGGCGCAAGAGCACTCGACTTTTATCCGGCGACTCCCACCACAACTCGGATTTCAGTTCCCCTTCATCCAGCCCGCGAAAATGCATCGCGAACGGGATTTCGAAGCCTTGCAGGATTTGTGGTAACTGCGAGATATGCCCGAACGTATCGGGGATATAACCGACTTTTTGGACATGACCGAAATCACCGGCGATACGGTGACCGAGCAGTAAATTACGGACGAGCGACTCCCCACTTACCAGGAATTCATCCGGCAGTACGTACCAGGGACCGACACCCAGGCGGCGTTCAGTAATGAATTTTTGAATTAGCGTCTTTTTTTCCGGGCGAATATCCAGGTAATCCTGTAGAACGACGGTTTGAGCGTCCAGGTTGAAATGAGTATAAGCCGGGTTTCGTTCCAGCAGGTCGAGCAGGGCATCCATGACATGTACCAGCCGGATGCGAAATTGCTGGAAAGTCGCATACCATTCGCGATCCCAATGTGTATGCGGAATGACACAAACGTCGAATTTATCGAGGCTGGGTCGCTTGGGCATTTTCCCTTACTCCAAAAATAATGGCGTGTCCAGAATCATTCATAGTATACACAATCGTGATAACTCGCTGATCTGTTTGGAATTCGACGAGCATTAATCCAATACCCATAGCGAGGCAGCCCGGACCGGAAAATCCGGTGATTTCTTCCGAAACTTTAATCCTGGTCTATGCTTTAGTCAGGATTTGTGCGTTTTCGGTCGCGAAATTCCCGGCGGCCTCAATAAATTCCTGCGATGTTACGGATACACAGTACAAGCTTTCGAGCATCTTCACCATGCGCTGAGTCCCAAGGAGTTCAGCCTGTTCCTCGGGGAAGTCATTTGCCAGCGTGCAGTCCCGCAACATGATCACTTTATAATTTCGCCACAGTGCGTCTATGACGGTTGTCATCAGGCAGGCATCCGCCGAAAAACCGACTACGAACAGGTTTTTGATGTCCAGGTAACGCAGGAGCAGATCGAAACGGGTACCGACAAAGCCGCTGTAGACATGCTTCCGGATGAAGTATTCATTCTTCTGAGGGGTCAATAGCTTGGAGATCTTTACATGATCGGAATCACCGTAATGATATTCCTTGGGGTCAACTTCATCTTCGGCGAACATACGCTCCATGTCGGTGTTCAATTGACGTTTCAGAACCTTGCCAAATTCAGAGTACTGCAATCCGATCCTGGGAGCACTGTTATTGAGGTAGATAACAGGCATATTGATCCCGCGCGCGGCTTGCAGGGCAGGATACAAAGCCGTTTTGATGATCCGATCTTCATGTTTGGAACTATCCAGCCAGGCTAGCGCGGGACGCTCCGCACCACCGTGACCATCCTGGTTATAGGCTGGAACCGGGTCGTCGGGATGAAAACCGAGGCCATATACATCGATGACAATAAAAGCTGACCGGTTGTACTCAGCCTCATAATCCTCGAATCCGTATCCAAGGTAACCTGTGGAAGGAAAGAGGCGATAAAACCGGGTCTTGCACTTGATCGATGGTGCCATATTATTCTCCATTTCCCAAATGTTTCATTTTTTGGAAGCCAGAATCGGACGAAGCGCCTCGAATCCGCATTGGCCGCTGGTGAACACGGGAATACCAAAATCTTTGAGCGGGTCTGCAAAGGATAAGCTGAAGATGCTCATAGAAAGTTGCGCCAGTACGACGCAGCCGATTTCCTCCGATTTCATCTTGGAGCGGATCGTCTCTGCCAAAATCATGTTATGGCGGTCGATCTCCCCTGCCGCAAGCGTATCCCAGGCAGTCTCGACCAATGCGCCGGTTGAGGTTACTGTTTGACCCATTTCAGCCGCCACCTCGGTGAGCAGTGCCTGGGTGCTTTCAACCGTTGGACCATGAGTGGCGATCACCAGGACCCGACCGCCTTGAAGTACTGCACGTTCCATCATCGGGCGATCGATCTGGTAGACAGGTATTCCGGTAGGCGATAACACTTCGCGGATCAGGGGGTAGGCTCGATTGAGGGTTGAGCACGTGATCAGAACTGCATCGACATGACCCAGTTCAACCAGATCGACCGCGTATCGCTTGAATGCAGACAGGTTCGCCGGAGGCAGTCCGGGTAAACCTGCTGAATGCGCCTCCATAAAATTGATCTGGATAGCTTCATTGCCGGCATTGATCAAGTGAACACCGGGAAGGTACATACGACCAAAATAGTTCGCCCACAAGCTGATCCAGGATGAGCCATTCAGCAACCCGAGCCTCTTACCGATCAGATGCGGGTCGCCGGTCACTTCGGGAGCAGTGTGAGCCACACCGGTCACGCGCAGGTAATCGGAGAATAAACGGATCGTATCCTTCCCGGATAGATTCCCGGGAAGATCAAATGGTTTTTTTCCTCGGGAAGTCATTTCCTGCTCCCGGTCTTCTTGGCTATCACTTCGCATGCTGCCTTTGCGATGTCCTCAGGAAGCATTCCGTGGATGCGGAACAGATCACCGATGCTGCCGCTATTCACGAAGCGGTCATGGACACCAATCCGAGCCAGTGGGATTGGAACGGTCTCCGTCAGAACTTCGGCTACCGCAGAGCCGAATCCACCCACCATGGTTGCATTCTCAGCGGTTACAGCACAACCCGTCCGGCCAGCCGATTCGGCGATCAAATCCCGATCAATAGGCTTTATCGATGCAAGATGGACAACCTCGGCGGAAATGCTATCCTTCTCGAGCAGGGCGGCAGCTTGCATACAAAAGGCGGTCATCATCCCTGTCCCAAAGAGTGTGACATTCTTTCCGGGTCGCAGGATCTCTCCTTTTCCCCATTCGAACCGGTGCTCCGCTCCGAAAAGATCCGGGAAGGTGTATCGGGCTACCCGAAAATAGACCGGTCCATCCTGCTCCAGCGTGGCCCTCATAACGGCCCGCATGTCGGCATTGTCACCGGGATCGGCAACGCGCATGTTAGGAATAGCCCGCATGACGGCGATATCTTCAATACAGTTATGGGAAGTGCCCGCCCGGCTGGTCGGCAGGCCGACATATGAACCGGGGATCTTTACATTCAGCCCAGGGTAACAGATCGAAATTGCCACCTGGTCAAGCGCCCGGCGCGTGGCAAAAGCTGCGAAGGTACACGGAAATGGGATAAATCCCTCGAGCGCCAGCCCGGCACTGATCCCGAAAAGGTTTTGCTCGGCAATGCCAACCTGGATAAAGCGCTCCGGGAAGGCCGCTTTAAAATATCCTGCCTTCGATGATGTATGCAGGTCTGCGTCCAATACGAGCATCCGCTTATTCGCCGTACCAAGCTCGACTAGGGTTTGGCCGAATACATCCCGCATTTCCAGTGGCTTGGCGGTCCTACTCTCCGCCATAAAAGCTCTCCTTCTCACGTTCAGCACCTAACTTGCTGTAACCCTGCTCGATCCGACCATAGCGGCGGGAGAGGGCACGCAACATTGCATCAGCAATGGAAGCCTCGGGGTGCATGCGTGTGCCATTTATAGTTAAACTCTGCCTGGTCAATACCTCTACCCTTTACCGTGTGGGCAATGATCACGATCGGTTTACCGTGTGGAAGGATCCAGCGAGCTTTATAAAAAGCAGCGGCAAGAGCTTCAAGGTCATGACCATCCACCTCCAAGACATCCCAACCGAAGGCGGACCACTTATCAGCAAGCGGTTCAACACTCATCAAGTCCCAGACGAAACCTTTGGCCATCACCTTGTTGTAATCGACCACAGCGATAAGGTTATCCAGATGGAAGTGCGCCGCTGACATGCTGGCTTCCCATATATTTCCTTCGTTCAGTTCACCATCCCCCAGCAGGCAGAAGACACGTGACCGTGGATTTTCTTTTAGACGCAACCCATATGCGCAACCAACCGCCACCGATAATCCCATCCCCAGCGGCCCCCCGGAGGATTTCAACACCGGAAGTGCGGGTCATATCGGTATGACCTTCCAGACCTTCTGGCTCACAGTATGTGTAAATGTCATCGATCGGGAAAAAACCCTTCAGTGCCAGGGCTGCATAAAGAGCCGGTGAACAATGTGCCTTGGAGAGGAACAAGCGATCGCGATCCTCAGCCCGCGGGTTAAGCGGATCGACTTTCATGACCTCAAAATATAAGACTGCCAGGATATCTGCCAACGAGAGCGATCCACCAGGGTGCCCCCATCTGGCATATGCGATCATCTCGATCGAGAGCCGCCGGATCTGGTAAGCAGCCTCTTCAAGATCAGACAATTTTTCAGGGGTCAGGGATGTCATGGATACTTACTCCTGCAAACCCCGCCCGACCAGGGACTGCACATTGAGCGGCAGGGTATTAAAATTCTCAACCTTATTCCCAAATTTGCCAAGCGTATTCTCAATCACCAGGTAATCAAGACCCGGTAGAACCACATCATCCCAACGATCACCGATCCCACGGATGGCAACATCCAGCATTGTTACGATCTGGTTTCCCAGTGGCTCGGATGAATCAAGCGTGATGGCACCGAAGAATTCCTGGCATTCGGTGTAACCAGAGTTGTGCGTGCCCGTGTACGGTTTGAGTGTCTCCAGATGGATGGGCTTTCCATATCTGCGGGATACTTCCTCATTGTGGCTGGCGAAGAAATCAATCAATGCCTGCTCCTGGATACGTGCCGGGAGTTTTTCTTTTGCCACCCGCTGGAAGGCTTCTTCACCGACATGGTAAGCTTGTTCGAGAAAATCAAACCAGTACTGCTGCTCGGGGGTCACACGGGTGGTACGATCGACAGCCACCATGGATCGCCGCACGCAAGCATTCAACCCGTCACGTTTTGGAGCGACTCCCAGATGCACATAATCACTGGCAAGGATCGGTCGATTCAGGGCTTTGCCTATCAAAGTCCGGTTGGCTTCACCAGATGTCACCATCACATCCCAACCGTTTTCCTCGGACCCCAACTCCTTGGCAGCCCAATATGCCCAGCCAGCCACCTGTGTCTCGAGCAGCCCTGGGCGAAGCACTGCCAGCATACAACGCATCATTGCATCGCCAATAATTGCAGCATCCTTGATGAGGGACATTTCAATGTCTGACTTTTCATAGCGGAGTTGTTGATACAATTCCTGGGCATCGATAAGCTGGTCGGCGCCGACCAACTTCTCAAGAGCAGCTACAATCCCGGCAGGTACTACCTGCCGAGGCGTTAGTAAACCAATACGGCGGACTTTCTTTCCAGCGGCAGCATCGAGCACATCCTCCAACCGTTCCGCCCGGATAGGATATTTCTCGTCCGCGAGCTGCAATATTTCAACTTTATGTACCCTGGCATTTGCGCGGGGAGCCAGTTGCTCGGAAACATAACCACCTTCAAGACCAGCAATGAGGTGAAAACCGTCCTTCCCGATTGCTCCTGCCACCTGCTCGATCGTTATATTGGTATTTCCGCCAAGATAAGGTACATCTCCATCATAGTGCTCGTCCGAAAAAACGAACCCGACATCCAGACCAGCCTGCTCCAACGAACGCCAGAGAGCCTCTTGCCGACGCTTAAATTCTTCAGCGGGAACCGCAAGGTCTTTATCAATACCGGGACACTCCTCCAGCACATCCAGGACCTTATTAAAATCCCGGGTTAACTCTTTACTCCGATCCTTGCCCAATCCTGTCATTTAAACCTCTTGATGCGCACTTCTTGATAAATCATGGCCTTAAATCGAAGCGTTTTGTTGTTCTTTTTTGATAATATCGGTCAGTTCCTGGCGAACGCAGCAGTTCTCGAATTTAAAACTCGCCATAAGTAAATCAATTTCTTTCTTATCGAGACCCCGGAGTAGAGGATAAAAATCTTCTATCAGAGGCTCTGCGAGAAGGATGTGTCGTACTGTCCGGTTGATCTGCCATTTGGCATCGAATGGAAAAGGCTTATAGTTTGGAAAGTATTCCTCAAAAGTTTGCTCGATCGGTTCTATGATATGGCGGACGTTTTTATCCAAGCCTCCCCATGAATCCACACCCAAAATGGTTTTCTTTTCAAGGATGGGTCGAATTTTCTGGACCCATTTGGAACTGGGAACCAGGCCGACCACGCTTTGTAAACCCAGATCCTTATAGGTCCATAAACTCCAATGCGCATCCAGTTCTTTGTAAAAAGAGAGTTGGTCCATCAGGATCTGGTAGCGCATGGCATCTTTTTCCGGATCTCCAGTGTACACTGGACCAAACTCCCCCACCCAGATCGGTGTCCGATTTTTAATCATATACTGGCATGACTTGAGCAGACGGTCTTGCAGAACGGCTTTGTCGAAATATTCTCCCCGTGAGATACCAGGATAATCGCCACCATCTATAAATCCCGGGACAGCATAATTATGAAGGGTGTACACTATATTCGGCAATGGCGGTCCGAAGGTGGAAAAATCCTGTGAGTAACGGTTGCCTTCCAAGAAAATGATATGTTCCGGGTCGACCTTGCGAATGGCGGCTACTATCCGGCGATAGAAGGGGTCAAGTCGTTCTCCACTCGGGTCGGAGGGCTCGTTCAATGGATCATATCCTGCCACCCAGGGATTATCCTTATACCTGTCGGCGATGATTTCCCAAAGCCAAACTGCCCGATCCTGAAAATGCTTGTGTTCCCAAAACAACGCCTGTTGTGATGGATTATCGGAATGCCAGTCCTGATTCTGGTATCCAGCAGCGGCATGCAAATCGAGGATCGTGTAGATTTCCTGCTCTGCGCAGATCTGGATGACCCGATCGAGCTGTTTTAAACCGGACTCACGAATGACGGTCGGGTTCATGTCATCTTCGAAATGCCGGTAATTGAAAGGAAGACGAACCAGGTTAAGCCCCAACGAATGGATGAACCGGGCGTCATCGCTGGTAAAAAAGTATTCGAGGTAGCGATCGAAAAAATAGTCCCCTTTTTCCTGCCCCAGGGACCGATAAACCACCTTGCGAAATGCGTTTTCATTAGCCGGGAAACCGGTGATGAAATTTTCCATATTCATCCAGCCGCCAAGGCCAACCCCATGCAATGCGACAGCCCGTCCAGCTCGGTTCACAATTTTATTTTGGTTTACTTTGAGGAAAGCGTCTTGACTTGGCATGAATGCATCCTTCATGAAGAAATGTCCAACAGGTTAATCTAGAAAACCGGCTAAAGGTCTATTCTTTAATCGCTCCAGCTAACATACCGCTCATGATCCGATCCTGGAAAAAGATGAATACGATATATACCGGGATCATGCTGATCAGCACACCGGCGGCGATCAGACCGTAATCTACCGCCCGCTGGTTTGCTCTGAGCAAGGCAAGCGCCAGTTGGATGGTCCGGTTATTTGAATCCATCAGGATCAAAGCAAACAGGTATTCATTCCAAATATTAATAAAATTCAAGACCAGGACCGTAATAATTCCGGGCATACAAATTGGGAAAAATATGTAGAAAATGATCTGGAGGATGTTACCGCCGTCCATCACTGCGCTCTCCTCCAGGTCACGGGGAAGTTTCCTCATGAATCCAGACAGCAGGATCATCGACACCGGTAGATTGAAAGCCGGGTAAAGAATTATCAATGCAAGCGGGTTGTACAGCAATCCTGCTTTTGCAGTCATCAAGTAGATCGGCATCAGGATCGCCAGTCCCGGGATGAGGAATCCCAGGGAAAATATACCTTCCACGAGTGATGATAGACGGGTTTGGATGCGAGCCACCGCATAAGCAGCGGGAAATGCAAGGATGATCGTAAGTATTTCCGCGCCAGTGGTAATCCCGATAGAAATCAAACCCGCCCGCAACAAATGGACATTCGCCTGAGCCTGGATGAATTTCGAGAAATTGATTACAGCCGGCAACGCCAGCGGTGTCAGGATGATCTGATTGTTGTTCTTAAATGCGGAGACGATTACAAAGTAAAGGGGGATCAGGATTAATAATGCATATATTGCCGAGAAAATATACGCCCCAATGACGAAAACATCGGAACCCTTCTTTATACTGTGTTTAATTTGGGCTGCCCAATTAGACATGCCTGTCCTCCCTCAACTTGATAGCCTTGTTGTGATCCGGCGAATCAAGAGGATCGCTATGATCCCGGCAAAAAAGATCACCACCCCGATCGCCTGGCTGTATCCAAGCCGGTTGCTAAGGAATGCCTGATCGTATAAATAGTATCCCAGGGTAAACGTTGAAGTGCCTGGTCCGCCCTGTGTCAGAAGGATCATATAAACGGCCCCTGAGAGGATGCCGAGAAACTGTAGAATGGTTACCAGGCCGATAAAATCGAGCATGAGTGGAAAGGCGATCTTCCATAAAATCGTCCAATAGCCCGCTCCATCCAGCATGGCGGCCTCGTACAACTCTTCCGGCAGGCTGGCGAGGGCTGCGAAGAAAAGAACGCTGTTAAATCCTATCCCGCCCCATATATCAATGGCTATCAGAGCACCCAGGGCGGTTGCTTGATTACCAAGCCAGATCCTGGTGAGTGAAGTCAATCCGATCGAGGTCAAAAAGGAGTTCAGCATCCCATCCGGTCGGTAGACGCCCAGAAAGATCATTGCGAGTGCCGCCACTGAGAGCATGGATGGGGAAAAAAAGATCGTGCGGAGGATCCGATATCCGGGTTTCCGCAAGCTTAGAAAGAAACCGAGCATAAATGCAGGAGGAATAACACCCAGGATTGCAACCAGGAGATAAATCCCGGTATTATGCAAGCCGGTGGCTATTTTCGGATCATGAAAAATGCTTATGAAGTTATTCAGGAAGATGAATTTCTTGGGCAGGTTCAAGCCATTCCAACTTGTGGTGCTGATATAAAACATATTAAGCAATGGCCAGAGCATAAAGGTTAAGAACCAAACCAACGCGGGTGCCACCAACCAAAGGAAGGTAATCCTCCGCCGCCTGGCTAGGCGACGGTGATAATCCCAACTGGATATTTTCCTTCTATTGCCCGAGTTTTCATTCTCAAGTGTGGTCATTGCATTCCTCAGAAGGATTGGGGCACGGGGCAAAACATCCCGTGCCCCAATCAGGGAAAAAGGGGAGTACAGACTTACTTGGGCTTGTAAATTGCAGTCAGCTCAGAGAGGATCTTTTCAGCGGTTGTTCCGGGTGTCAGGGCATCCGTGAAAACACGACCGAAGTCAGACGCAATAGCTGGCGGCAGATAATCGTCCGGTGATTGTGCAACTTCCGCATTCATTGTAAGCGATTGGACGAAAAGCGGATTGAGCTTGGCCTGGTCGACCGGTACATCCTTCAACGGCGGAACCATGCCTGCCTGCTCAACAAAGCGAGCGATCATGGCGGGCTGGTAAATGAACTGGATGAATTTCTGCACCGCGTCGATCTTGTTGGCGCCATTGGGGGTTATCCAGATTCCTTTTGCCGAGAATCCAGAGTAGTAGACCGGGGCTTGGTGCGGGGAACCGGCGGGGAGCGGGAAACCACCCACCTGAACATCGGGTAGAACGGTCGCAACTTCGGGAGCACCGAATTCCCATGCTCCGAAATGGCTCATGCCAACTTTGCCTTCCCCGAATTTCGTGTTCGCAGAAGCGTAATCAATGCCTTGAACACCATCCACGAATACTCCTGCGTCCCGTAACTGTACCCACAGGTTTACAGCCTTGATGGCATCCGGGAATGTCCAATCGCCCTTGCCAATAGACTGCTGTGCTTCGGCATCCGTCATAGCGCTTTGAAGTATGAGTGTGAACAGATACTGACCCATCCCATCCGCGCTAAGGATCACCGGTTGATCACCGGCTGCGCGGATTGCCTTGGCTGCAGCAATCAATTCATCGGTAGTAGTGGGGATAGGCACGCCGGCAGCCTTGAAGACGGCTGTGTTGTACCACACTGGCCAAACGTATCCTTCAAGCGGAAATGCTTGCAGTTTTCCATCGGCCTGGGTGTAGTTGCTCAAAGCGACTGCCTTGAACTTGTCAGCAAGACCCCATTGCTGCAGATAGTCATTGACTGGCAGGGTGACCCCACTGTCTGTCCATGAGATCGGTGAGCCGACCCGCTGAACGAATACCAGATCCGGTTCCTGCTTGGCGGTTGTTGCGGTTTCTACTTTCAAGGGAATATCCGCATCTACATACACTTCATCCTTGACGGTGATGTAGGGATAGGCTGCCATGAAGTCCGCAAAGATCGATTTAAGCGCTGGACCTTTGGCGTCGTCCGGTCCCCAGTTATGCCAGATGGTCAGCGTGACTGGCTCTGGAGCTGCTGTGGGGGGAACAGCAGTCGGGGGTACTACGGCAGGGACTGTTGTATCCACTGGCGCTGTGGTGGGAGCCGGGGTGCCCCCGCAGGCAGAGAGAACCATGGAGGCAGTAATCAGCAGTGCGATCGATACTGAAAATAGTTTTTTGTTCATTATCATCCTCGTTCCTTTCAAAGAGCAGGGGGTTGATTTTGTGTACGGCTTTCTACAGTCGGAAAACATTTCCTGATTATTTGCAATAATCCTCCTTTTCAATTGTGGCGTCGGGCAGATGCCTTCTCGATATTGACAATTTCACGACCACCATCCCAAATTACTTCCAGGGTCAGGGGAATATTCGAGAGAATATCGATGGATGGATGCTCCAGTGAAGATTTTCGCGCGGAACACTTTATATCTAAAGTCCCAGCCATGCCAAATGGATAGTTACGAACACCGTGCTCTTCCATGAGACGGACACGCCATGTAAGCCGGTTGGCCGCAGCATCCGGTTGTAATCCCATTACATCCTCCAAAAAAACTGCAATGGGGGGAAGGCCGGTCCAACCTACATAACCCGGCTTGGAGTGTTTACCAGGAATAATTTCATCCGGGGCGTAATTTTCCCAAAGTGTATGTTTGTCATCAAATTTCAGCTCGGAAAGATGAAAATACTCACGGAATTGTTTGGCGCCTTCCCAGTGGATATCATCTGATTCGAATACCCGTATCACGTTATCCAGGTGATTTTGTGCTATCTGGTGGGCAAGTTCCGTTTGGTTGATTTCATCAAGCCCTTTCAAAACCATATAATTCGTCGGCGCCCAGATGCCCCCACACCAATAATCCCCTGTACCACTGTAACCTGGATCATCGGCAGAAAGCGCCGGCACACGATGTGCACGCTTGAATTCCCTTGGATTCTCAAGGTGTTCAACCAATCCCGGTAACCGGTCATAAGGGGTCGATGCCGGCGAGTAACGCCCAAAATGTCCCGATGTGCTTGACGGATGACAATGTGCCATCCGCAAGGCGGTCATAATAAAACTTGGTCTTATCGTTCCAAAGGTATTTGTTGACGAATGTTGTCAGCTGTTCGACTTCGTTTTGAAGATCGGTGACCTTGCTGGTTCTCCCAAGCGCCGATGCCATCTGGAGCAAGACTTTCGCCGATAGGAGCGCCTGGAATGTAGCATCCACCCAGGTCATATGACCATTACTAAAATTTATATGACTGCCACTTTTAAGGCGGGGAAGATTATCCATACCTGTTCCCCACCCGGTCAGCCAGTATGAACCATCCGGCCAGGTGCGATACTCCCTGAACCACTGGTGAAAAGCCACCAGGGGTGCAAAAACCTTTTCTAGTCTTTGAACATCCCCGGTCTTTTTAAAGTAATTCCATTCAACCCAGGCGAGAACATTGGGACCGGTACTCGAAGGATCAAAACGGTGAAATGTGTCCTGCCCGTCAGATTCAGCTATTTCGCGACAAATGAACCCATCGGAATGTTGTTTCCGGTAGAAATTATCGAGTGTGCCTTGGAAATTGAAGACCCGTCGACCATACAACCCAAAGCAGGTGATGAAGGCCGAATCCCACATGAATAGATTTCCATTGAAGGCGGTATCGCAATAATTCGAGATAAAATCGTTTTCCGCGGATGGTTTCTTTAAATTGCCAAAGGCTAATTCCCAGGCCCGCCAATAGCAGGCAATTGCAGATTCGTGACCAGCCCAGAATGGATCAGCAAGAGCTTTACGCGAAGTCAGAAAATGCCGGTAAAGTCTTATCTTCCCGAAGTGCCGAGAGAAAGGAATTTTCCGGGACCCATGGGTTCTTCACATGTGTATCGTAACGTTCGTTCCAGGGCTTGGGGGTGGAAAATACTGGTGATTCGGTCATTATTTTTTGTAACCAGATCTTTTCTTTAGCACCTCGAGAGTAATTTCCTTAAGCTCTCTGGGAAGAACCGGCTTGGTCAGGTGTCGGGTGATTTCGTTGATCGTGGTGGAATTTCCGGAATCGCGCGTGCTGCAGACGATTATCGGAATCGAGCGCCGGGGAAATTTCTCATGGATCGAATGTATCAAATCCCAACCCTGTCCTGAGTGGATTTCTGGTTCGATGACTATCGCTTGAATGTCGTTCTGTTCAATAGTGTCCAGGATTGGCGAAATTTCCGTAAATCCAAAAACGGTGAAGGTTGTATTCAATTCTCGCTGGTAAAGATCGAGTGTCACCTCATCCTTCTCAATGAGAACTATGGCGGGGGTATGGGTATTCAATTTAAACCAATCTTGGATATGAACTCAAATGATATTTACACAATATCACAGGACGCCGGGAACTTCTTGTATAGAATTATTACGAATCAGGATTCCGTTGTTCGGCTGGCAGTTTTAAACCGTAATGAAGGCAATAAATGTAATAAAACGGATAAATTTCTCTATTTGTTCCATAAAAGTCTTCGCATATCCGGGTTTGGAACCGGGCATTTTCCCAATCAAATATTTGACCAACGTCCTGGTATGCCCGGGAAGATTTGTTACCTGACCAGATATTCGACGAAAACTACATTATTCTTTTTCGACCACAGTAAACGTGATCCCAACGACCGACAGCGGGGGTAAATGGATGATGGCTTTGCTGTCGAGCAACTTGATTTCATTAAACTTTTGGCAATGGACCACTTCCGGATCGTCAAAAGTATTCTGAGCATCCGGTGATTTCCCGGTTACAAGGTCAGCAGATTGAACGGTTTTCAATTCAAAGCCGGAACAATGCAATTCAACAATGGCCTTCTCATCGATGCTGCGGTTGACCAAAAATGTATGCAGTTCACCTTTGTCCAGGATGGCGCTGTTGTCCACCATATTAACGTATCCATAGGTTGGACTCTCGTAGCCCGGTCCATGGACAATCGTCTGCATCGCAGAACCATTCCGCCGCTTTGAGTACATTTGCAGCGGAAAATATATCGATTGCAATAAAAGCTTATCCTTGTCGGTCAGGATCGGGGCAATGACATTTACTATCTGTGCAAGATTGGCGACCTTCACGACATCCGCATGCCGGAGGAAACTATTGAGAAATTCTGCAACGACCAGGGCATCATCGAGAGTGTATTTTTCTTCAACCAGGTGTTGGGCGAACTTTCCATGACCGTTGACGCTTTCCGCATTTTGGGTCCTGTACCAGACATTCCATTCATCAAAAGCGAGATACTGCCGTTTCTTGCTGCGTGCCCTTGCCTGGGCATACAAACACACCGCATCCATTTCTTCGATGTGCTTATCGATGGAGTTGGATACAGCCAGGTAGTCAGCAGTGGTATTTTCTCCTTTGCCCACGTATTGATGCAAACTAATATAGTCGGCTTCATTCCCGATATGTTCAAGGACTGTTCGGTCCCATTGTAAATAAGTAGGAAGCCCGACCTCGCAAGAACCGCAAACAACAAGCTCAATAGCCGGATCGACATACTTCATCATCTTTGCGGCTTGCTGCGCCCGGATGGCATACTGCTCCGCAGGCACATGACCGATCTGCCAGGGGCCGTCCATCTCATTTCCCAGACACCAAAGTTTTACGTTATAAGGATCGACGACACCGTTTTTTTCCCGCATGCTCGAATATTTGGTGCCGGTTGGGCTGTTGCAATACTCCACCCAATCCCTGGCTTCTTCCGGAGTCCCGGTACCAAGGTTGACAGTGATCATCGGTGTCCAGTTCATTATCCGGGCAAGCTGCATGAACTCATCTGTACCAAATTGGTTCGGTTCAATACTCTGGGATGCAAGCTCCCGGATGGTTGGCCTGGTGGAACACGATCCAACCCCATCCATCCAATGGTAGCCAGAGGCAAAGTTACCACCAGGGTACCGCATGGCTGTGAAATTCAATGGCTTTAAACTATCCAATACATCTTTACGGAATCCGTGCTTGTCGGCATGTTTCGAATGAGGGTCATAAACGCCTTCATAAACCGCCCTACCGATATGCTCAAGAAAACCGCCGTAAATCCTTGGATCAACTGGTGCAATCTTGTGTTCACGATCGATATAGATTTTTGTAGTATCCATAGTCAACTTATCCCGTACCAGAATATCACAGGTTGTTCTGAAATTCTTGGAAAGAATTATGATAAATAGGGATTTTATTGTCGAAAGCGTTCAACGAGTTGCGGAAGAGTGAGCCTGTTGGCGAAATGCCCTTGGAGAACAACCCGCGATATCACTGAATACCCGGGAGAAATAACTCGTATCCTCGTAGCCAATAGCAGCCGCGATCTCAGTAATGCTTTCGTCAGTCAGGAGCAGAAGGTCCTTGGCTTTTTGAACGCGGAAGCGGTGTAGATAATCCCACAATGATATGCCAGTACCTATCTTAAAAATGCGACTCAAGTAACTCTTACTCACCCCGATGGTTGCTGAAAGCTCTTCCAGGGAGAACGATCGCGGGTAGTTTTGCTGGATATAAGCAGAGGCTTGTTTTACAAGCATATTGGTAGATTGTGGGAGCGAACTAGTGGAGGTTAGAACTCGCTGGATTTCTTTTACGCTTTCAGCCTCGGATAGAAGCCCCTTGGTCTGCAATATGACTTTTGGTGCATCCAGGCGTTTTACATCTTCGTAGGAGAGTAACTTCCCGGTGATGATAATGACCGGTATCAAGGCTGTTTTGACATTCTTGCGGAGATGTTCGAGAACCTGGAAACCGTCAACTTCCGGCATCATCAGGTCCAGCAGCACCAGGTCTGGTGTTTCGTCCTCGAGCAACCTGATCGCCTCCCTGCCGCCGTGGATCGCCCGAACCTTGAATTCAGCCAATGAATCCCCAATTAGTTCCTGGTAATACTTAAGCGCTTGCGGGTCATCGTCGATAACCCAGATCTCGCCTTGCTGTTTCGCCTGCGGAAGCAAATTCAAAACGTGTTGGAGCATTTGCTTACCCGCCGGCTTAAGCAGGACATTGGTCAGCCTGCTTTCACCCGAAGGGATCCCTGCGACATCCTCCTGAAAGAGCAACAGTGGAAGCTGGCAATACTGTGAATAACTGCGCAGCTTTTGAATAATGGACCAATCGCCCGGTCTGGCATTTTCCAGGTCCCATGCCAGGGCAACCGGCTTTCCTTCCTGGAGGATGTGATCGAAATCATCAAGATTGCCAAGCCAGTAGGAAACCAGGTTATTTTTTTGACAAATATTTTGGATTGGCAGGGACGGGATTTTGTTGCTAGACAGCCATAGCAGGATGGATTGTGCCCCCTGTGGGCTGACGTCCGTTGCAGAGGCATAGTTTAACCCCGGCAGAGGGATATAGACATGAAACGTACTACCCTTATGGGGAAAGCTCTCCAGTGTGATGGAACCGCCATGCAATGCCACTAGTCTGCGTGTAATGCTGAGACCTAATCCGATCCCGCTCCTGCGCTGCCCCGGCGATCCAGCTTTTACAAAAGGTTCAAAAATGGTTTCCTGCAGATCTGGCGAAATCCCCGAACCGGTATCAGAGACCCAGAAATGGATATGAGGGAGTTGAACGTCGGCTCCCAGGATAACCCTGCCGGATTCGGTGAATTTAAAAGCATTGCTCAGCAGGTTCATGAGTATCTGGCGGAGACGCACAGGATCCGCATGAAGAAGCGGGAGATGTTCAGGAGCCTCCAGAAAAAGGCTGACATTCGCGCGTTTATTAACGGCTGTCTTGTTGAAAGTCTCAAATACATCCTTGAGAAGGATCCGCGGTGAGACTGGTTCGTAGCACAGGTCCAGTTCACCGATCTCCGCCCGCGACATATCCAGCAAGTCATTGATGATCCGTATGAGGTGTTCACCACTGTCATAGATAAAGCCCAGGTCTTTGAGAAGCTGGGGAGGAAGATCGAAACCATAAGGATTGGGAGATGATAGCGCCGTACTACTTAATCCCAATATGATGTTCAGGGGAGTTCGCAGTTCATGACTGACATTCGCCAAAAGGTGGGTCTTTAATGATCGCTTTTAATCGCCTTGGCTTCAGCATCCAGGGCTACCTGAACCAATTCGGCGCTCTTCAAGGCACTGCTCAAGTGACCTCGAAGTGTCGTGTAAATGTTCCCATCCCGCGGGCCGATCTCGAATAATACAAAGCCGATCTGCTCATTTTGGAAGTAAAGAGCCTCAACATCAAAGGCATAACGGCGATCCTGCGGAAGCAGTCCTGCAGGGACTAATTGCCTGGTGGGAAATCGCACACCGTCTTCTGGCAGAGGCAACCGTTCTTTGTCGACGAACGCAAGAATCAACCGTGACCAGGCAGGATTTTCGCCTTTTTCATCATACAAGGAGAGGAAGCAGCTCTTTATTCCCAAGCCCGGCAATTCAGCTGCCAGCAATTTCATCAAAGTCCCGATTTCGTACGTTGTCGACAGTGTCTGTACGATCTTGTCCAGCCGGTTCGTTTGGTCCACAGCTTGCAGGCGTTGGGACAGCTGCCGGCGGTGGGCCATTTCACCAAGAGCTGCATAGCTCTTTTCAAGAATATTATGAGCTTTACTTATCTCAACCGGGGATACAAAAATGTTGTTAACTTTCGATCGGATGACATTAAGGACTTCCTGCCATTCAACAATTTCTGTACCGGATGGGATCTGGTTAAAGATCTCGACCAGGGACTGGATGAAAACACTCGGTTGTTCTTCTTTAGACGATGCATCCGCCCGGAATTCACCGATTAGTTTTCTGGATAAACCAGTCATCGATCCGTGAAAGGGTGCCAGGGTCGTGACAATACCATCGATTTCATCTAGCAAAATTGATTGTGTCGAATGGCGGGGTTTTTTTACTGAAATTTGGATGGGTGCTAATGAACCGGGGATATCTTTTGCGACACCCTGGCGTTCATCGACCACCATCTGTTGGCATCCGCATGATTGCCGGCGGATCAACTCGGTCTCCAATAGAATTTTATCCGGCAGGGGATTGTCTTTCAGCCTTGATAAGACAAGGTCGATGCTCCTGCTCCCCATCAAATGCCAGGGAGTTCGGACGGTTGTAAGCGAGGGGACAATCGCCCGGGTCTCCTCGATATCATCAAATCCCGCTACCAGAACATCGTCCGGAATATGGATGCCCTGTTCCTGCAATGCCTGCATGGCACCGATGGCCATGTTATCGTTGGCTGAGATCAATGCATCAAATCCACCTAAACGTTTTTCAATTAGCTGCTTGGCAGCTGCAGTCCCGGAATACCTGCGGAAATCCCCGCTGACGATAAGATTAGGATCGAGTGAGAGGTTATAGGCTTTCAGTGTTTCAATATAAGCCTGGTACCTCTCTTCGGCATCCTGGCTAACCTCCGGACCCCGAATAAATGCTATCTTTCTCCGTCCATGCTGTTCAATGACATGCGAAAGTAATTTACGCATACCTTCGCGCATATCGATCCGTATGCTCGGAAAAGAGGGCAGCATCATTCCCATGCTGATGATGGGAATGGGTGCATACTGCTGACAAAAGGCTTCCAAACTGGCTGGATCCAGGGTATGACTCAGGATATTGGCCCAGATTAATAGACCATCAACGTTCGGCTGACCTGCAATATTAAAGAGGATATTTTGTTGGGCTTCGTACTGCTGGTGCCAATGCGGGATTCCCCCTGAAAAAAACACAAGATTGATATTGCTCTCGAGTGCCCGATCCGCGACCCATGCCAGAGGTTAATTTCTGTTGGTCCGTTAAGGCGTGCGGTCAAAATCCCTATGGTTAATGGATGTGCGGAATGAGATATGCGAGAAGCCATGTGTGGTATCGATCGGTCAGCCCGGTCATTCTATCATCAAAAGAACCACGAATAAAATCGTGAGAATCGATGGTTTCAATTAAAGATCGTGCAATTAAAGCAAATTTACCTAAAATAGTTAAGCGATCTTTATTTTTTGTCCTCCTG
>CAWJML010000006.1:0-111643 GCA_963843925.1 uncultured Chloroflexia bacterium
ATGTGCCCTCTACTTGGTTCGGTTGCGTATGCTGGCGCTTACGGGGCTTGATCACGGCCCTGAATTGGCAGCCCTCCTGCCCCTGATCGGACGCCAGAAGGCTATGGACCGCCTCGCCTAACTGCGCGATAGTTGGCCATGATCTTGTTGGCCATATAACTCGCCGTTTGTGCGTCGCGTTGCGGTTACGCTGCACCACTATCACATGCCGTTTGAGCGCAACACGATCTCGGTGTTTTCCAACGCCAAGAAAATGCAGAAGATCAATCCGCTGATCCGCATTCCCTCGCTTGAACTGGCGTCCGGCGAAATCCTCATCGACTCGTGGGCCATCCTTGACTACCTCGATGAGCTGGCGGGACCGGCGCGGGCGCTTGACACCGAGCCATGGGCCGGAGCGCCGCAAGGTTTTGCAGGCCGTGGCGCTGGCGGCGGGCACGATCGAAAAGGCCGGGGCGGTGACCTATGAGCGCCATTTCCATCCCGAGAAAGATGCTGAGCGAGGAATGGGAGGAGCGCTGCCTGGACCAGCTCAAGGCGGGGCTGACGGAACTGGAAAAGAACTGCGGCACGCCGTGGTATTCCGATCTGCACATGAGCCAGGCGGATGTCACCATCGGCTGCCTGATCGGCTATGTGAAACTGCGGGTGCCGGAGGCCTTTCCGGCCAACAAATTTCCCAAGCTTCATGCCCTGTCGCTCCACTGCGAAATGCGCGAGGAGTTCGTGAAGTCGCGCATTTCTGCCGATGAAGTCATGCCGGCGAGAAAATAGCGTGGACGCCAAGACCGTTGTGGATTTCTGGATGCTGGCGGGGGAGGAGCGCTGGTTCACCAAGGACGCCGCTTTTGATGGGGCGCTGGCGGTGCGTTTCGGCGATGCGCTGAAGCAGGCGCGGCTTGGGGCCTTCGATCACTGGGGCGAAACGCCGGAAGGCGCCTTGGGCCTCGTCATTCTGCTTGACCAGGTCTCGCGCAACATCCATCGCGGCAGTCCGCTGGCTTTTGCCGGAGATGCCAAGGCGCTGGCCCTGGCCAAGACATCGGTGAGCCGGGGCTATCACCAGAAGCTGGTGCCGCCGCTTGCCATGTGGCTTCTCATGCCGTTCGAGCATGCGGAAGACCTCGACGCGCAGAACCGCTGTGTCGCCCTGTTCGGAACCATGGGGCTGCACGACATGGTCTATTATGCACAAATGCATTTGGACATCATCGCCCGCTTCGGCAGGTTTCCGCACCGCAATGCGGTTCTCGGACGGAGATCAACGGCGGAGGAAATCGCTTTCCTGCAAGCCGGTGGCTTTTCCGGATAGACCCGGCTTCTACTTCGGCATGGGAATGACACTGCCACCCGGCACGGCAAAGCCTTTCGGCACGGCGGGCCGCGCCGCAATGGCGAGATACCAGCGCTTCACATGTGGATAGTCGTTCAGGTCAATGCGCTGCCATTCATGGCGGGCGGCCCAGGGAAATGTCGCGATGTCGGCAATGGAATAGTCGCCGGCCATGAATTCAGATTTTTCCAACTGCGGTCTGAGCACGCCGTAAAGCCGGATGGCTTCCTTGGCGAACCATTCCTCGGCGAAGGGCGCCTTGCCGGGATTGTAATGCAGGTAGGCGTGGGCGCGGCCCAGCATGGGGCCGAAATTTCCCATCTGCCACATCAGCCATTCATTGACCCTGATGCGCGTTGCAAAGTCCTGCGGATAGAACTTGCCCACCTTGTCGGCGAGATACATGAGAATGGCGCCGGATTCGAAAACCGAAATTCCATTGTCGGTGTCGACGATGGCGGGAATTTTGTTGTTGGGCGAGATCTTCAGAAAATCGGGAGCGAATTGTTCGCCCTTGCCGAGTGTTGATGGGGTGCACGGTGTAGTCCAGCCCCATCTCTTCAAGGCCAATGGAAATCTTCCGGCCGTTGGGTGTGCTCCAGGTATAAAGTTCAATCGTCATTAAGCTCCAGCCCTCCAGCCTTTTGCATCACGTTTCGAGATCGGTGATACGCTCATAGGCATTTGGGCGAAGCACGGAATGGCCGCTCAGGAAGAGCTGCTCACGGCAATCTTGTAGGTCCGAATCCGCGAAGGCGGCAACCAGCCCTTGCCGCATGGCTTCAATGCCGCCACCGCGCGTGACATAGGGAAGGCCCGGAACCGACGGCGAGCGGGCGATTTCAACCAGGCCTTCCAGATAATCCGGCCGGTAGCGCCGGGCCATGGCCACGCAGACGGCGTCAATGGCGCAGACATCGGCCAGGCCATCGCGCACCGCAATCATGGACTTGACGTGGCTGCCGCTTTCCAGCGCCCGGGCGAAGAACTTCCCCTCTCGTGGCAAAGGGCGCGAAAACCAGTTTCGAGCGCCAGCATGCCGGACATGGAGTCCGGGTTGTTGACGGCGGCAACTCCGCCCCGGAAGGAATCCAGGGGCTGGTCAAAGCGGGCAAAGATGAAGCTGCAGTAGTTGGCCCCGTGGCAGCCCGGCACGGCATAATGCGGGGTGGCAATATATTTCAGCAAGCCCTTGAATTCATGGGTGAAAGGATAGCCGCAGGTCTGGCTGAAGGCGAGGTCGTCGCGGCGCCAGGCGGCGAAATGGTCGGGGTTCCGGTCAAGTTCCACGGCCACGCCGAGATGCCGCGAAAGGCCCGCGCCACCACGCATCGGTGGCGTCGCGGACTTCCGGCCAGTCATACATGGGAAAAGATGCTATCATGGGGTGGTGAATTTCCTTGAGACTTGAACAATGCCACAAAGCCAAATAATTGGTGCCCATGCAACACCCGACTGAAATCGCCGCCGCACCGGCCCGCGCAAATCGAATGGCCCACGGTCATCCTGATCATTCTGACCTATGCGGCGATGGCGACGCTGATGTGGTTTTATTACGCCCTGCCCTTCTGGGTGATCATGCCGCTGGCCGGCTATCTCATTGCCCTGCATGGCTCGCTGCAACACGAGGTGCTGCACGGGCATCCGACGCGCAATGCGGCGGCTCAATGAACTTTTGGTGGCGATCAATTTCAGCCTCAACTTTCCCTACCGGCGCTACCGCAAGCTGCATCTCATTCATCACAATGACGAAAACCTGACCGATCCGACGCTTGATCCGGAATCCTATTATCTGCTGCCCGAGGACTGGGCGAAGCTGCCTGCGCCGCTGAAGCAGCTCTACACCATCAACAATACGCTGGCGGGCCGCATGATTCTCGGCCCCATCATTGGCACGATACGTTTCTGGTCTTCGGAATTCCTGGCCATTGCGAAGGGCGATATGGCAATTGCCAAGGCCTGGGCCTGGCATATTCCCGCCTGCGCCATCACGCTTGCCTATGCCTATTTCATTTGCGGCATTCCGCTGTGGGCCTATCTCGTGATGTTTGCCTGGCCGGGCATTGCATTTTCGCTCGTGCGTTCGTTCTGCGAGCATCAGGCGGTGAAAGATTTGGGCGAGCGCACCATCGTGGTGGAATCATCGCCGCTGCTGTCGCTGATGTTCCTCAACAACAATCTGCATCTCGCCCCATCACCTGAAGCCGCGCATGGCGTGGTACCAGCTTCCGGCCTACTACCGGGCCGAGCGCGAAGAGCTTCTGCGAAAAAACCATGGCTACCTCATGCATGGTTACCGCGAAATTTTCCGCAGATATTTTTTCAAGCCGAAGGAACCGGTGGCCTATCCGCATCCCGAGTACCTCCGCATCACAAATCTCTAACTAATTGTAATTGCTATATTTTTCATGAACAATTTGATCCTGCAAATTGGTAATGGCCATTTTATAAGCCTTATTTCAACTCAAATTGAAAATAGCCCCTAAAAATAAGGGTTTTCACAACTCAGCTAACGCGCTAGTTTCCTCATCGGCCAATTCGGCAAACGGAGATGAAAACATGGCTGACGAAAAAATACTGACGGTTCCCCTGTCCAAAATGGCAGCAGAACTTTCCGAAAAGCACGAGATGTCAAAGAAGGCTGCCGGCGAATTGCTGGCTGACTTCGTTGACCTCCTCGTGAAGCACCTGAAGAAGGGCAACAAGGTTCGCGTCACCGGGCCTTGGAATTTTCCAGGTCAGGAAGCGTCCTGCCCGTCTGGGCCGCAATCCGGCAACCGGCGAGCAGATCAAGATCAAGGCTTCGAAGAAGCTGGCTTTCCGCGCTGCCAAGGAAGTCAAGGAAAGCATCTAGGCTTCTTGCTTTGACTATTCAGCGGCCCCACAATTCGTGGGGCCGTTTTTGTTTGTGCGCTTGTTGAATTCTTCTCACCGGCCAGCCGATTGCGAAAGGCCTTGCGCATCGGCTATGGAAGCGGAAAGCAATCCGTTCATTCCAAGGAAATTTCCATGAAAACGCAGGCGCGTGTCGTTGTTATCGGGGGCGGTGTTGTTGGCTGCTCAGTGCTCTATCACCTCACCAAGGCGGGCTGGAAAGACGTGGTGCTGGTTGAGCGCGACCGGCTCACCTCAGGCTCCACCTGGCATGCGGCGGGCGGCTTTCATACGCTGAACGGCGATCCCAATGTGGCCAAGCTGCAGGGCTACACCATTGGCCTTTATGACGAGCTTGAGAAGATTTCCGGCCAGGCCTGCGGGCTGCACCGCTCCGGCGGCCTGATCCTGGCCGATACGCCGGAGCGCCTGGAATGGCTGAAGATGGCCCATGCGCGGGCCAAGTATCTCGGCCTTGAGACCGAGATGATGTCGATGAAGGAAGCCAAGGCGCTGCAATCCGCTTCTGGAAGAAAAATACTTCGTCGGTGCCATGCTGGATGCGGCAGACGGCAATCTCGATCCAGAAGGCACGACGCACGCCTATGCCAAGTCGGCCCGTATTGCCGGCGCGGAAATTTACCAGAACTGCCGCGTCGAGGATTTGAAGGCGCGCAGCCGATGGCACCTGGGATGTGATCACCGTCAATGGCAACATCCATGCCGAACATGTGGTGAATTGCGGCGGGCTGTGGGCCCGCGAAGTGGGCCGCATGGTGGGGCTGGAACTTCCGGTGCTGGCCATGGAGCACATGTATCTCGTCACCGACGACATGCCGGAGGTCATCGCCTACAACAAGGAGCGCGGCCGCGAACTTCCGCACATCATCGATTTCAAGTCGGAAATCTACATGCGCCAGGAGCGCTCGGGCATCGTGCTCGGCACCTATGAGAAGGATTGCCGCCCGTGGCAGCCCAAGCAGACGCCATGGGATTTCGGCCAGGAGCTTCTGCCGCCGGATCTCGACCGCATCGCCGATCATCTCGAAATCGGTTACCGGCATTTCCCCGCGCTGGCCAAGGCCGGCATCAAGCGGGTGATCAACGGGCCGTTCACCTTCTCGCCCGATGGCAATCCGCTGGTCGGCCCGGTGCAGGGCCTGAGGAATTTCTGGTGCGCCTGTGCCGTCATGGCGGGCTTCAGCCAGGGCGGCGGCGTGGGCCTGGCGCTGTCGCAATGGATGGTGAATGGCGATCCGGGCTTTGACGTCTGGGCCATGGACGTTTCGCGCTTCGGCGAATGGGCGACGCGCAGCTACACCAACGAAAAGGTGCGCGAGAACTATGCGCGGCGCTTCTCGATCAAATTTCCCAATGAAGAGCTTCCCGGCGCGCGGCCGCAGCAGACCACGGCGCTTTATGACACGATGATCGCCCAAGGGGCCGTGATGGGTGATTCGTGGGGCCTTGAAACGCCACTGTGGTTTGCGCCCAAGGGGGTTGAGCCGAAGGATATTTTCTCGTTCCACCGTTCCAATGATTTTACCCATGTGAAGGCGGAAGTCTTGGGCGTGCGCAACGGCGTTGGCGTCACTGAGATTGCCAACTTCGCCAAGTATCGCTTCACCGGGCATGGGGCGGAGGCCTTCCTCGTCGCGCCTGATGACCAACAAGATGCCGAAAGTGGGCCGTCTGATCCTCACGCCGATGCTGAACCCGAATGGCAAGCTGATCGGTGACTTCACCATCGCCAATGCGGGCAATGACACACTTCTATATGTGGGGCTCCAGCCAGGCGCAGAAATATCACATGCGCTGGTTCGAGCAGCATCTGCCGAGCGATGGCAGTGTGCATATCCATCGCTATGACATGGGCCTGGTCGGGCTTTCCATTGCCGGGCCGAAATCCCGCGCCGTGCTGGAGAAACTCACCGACGACCGATGTATCAAACGCCGCCTTCAAATTCATGGACCATCGCGCCATGGATATCGGCAATGTGCCGGCCCTCATCAACCGCGTCACCTATACGGGCGACTTGGGCTATGAAATCTGGGTGGCGCCGGACTATCAGCGCCGCCTCTATCGGGAAATCATGAAAGCCGGCGCTGACCAGGGCATCATCAATTTCGGCATGCGGGCCCTGCTCTGCATGCGTCTGGAAAAGAACTTCCCCACCTGGTACCGCGAGCTGCGCCCCATCTATGGCGGCTTCGAAGCGGGCATGGACCGTTTCATCGATCTCACCAAGAATGATTTCATCGGCCGCGAAGCCGCGATGGAAGAAAAGCGCACTGGCGGCAAGCTCCGCCGCGTGTCGATGATCGTTGATGCCAGCGATGCAGACGTACTGGGTGATGAGCCAATATCGCACAAGGGCAAGGTCGTGGGCTGGGTCACCTCCGGCGGCTTCGCCCATTTCGTGAACAAGTCCATGGCGCAGGGCTATGTGCCGAAGGAACTGGCTGATGATTTGAGCAAAGGCGCCTTCGAAATCGAAATCATCGGCGAACAGCACGAGGCCACGATCATCCTAGACCCGCCCTTTGACCCCAAGGGCGAAAGGATGCGGAGTTAGTGACTACTCCACAAATTCCAACGCTGCGTCGGTGAGCCAGTCGTAAACGCTCAGGGCAAAGGTGCGGAGGGCGTAGATTTCAAAGCGGTGGTCACTGACGCAATGGACCAGCACAGGCGTGTGGTGGATGCCAGTCATGGCGAACATGCCGGGCTTGAAGACGGTTGGGTAGAAATCCAGCGAAATGCCTTTGCTGAGAACTTCGCGAGCATGTGCGCCTTCGATGAATATGCGAGTACGGCTATGAGACAGAGGAGTGAGAATAGCAACTTCGTGTAGCTTGGCGGCGAGGTCATCACTCTCTGAGCCAACAATCCAAAATTGGTTTTCCCCAGTGCGCATCAGAATGCGGCCATTGCTTTGCGTCGCCATGCCTACTTTGCCCGGCAGTTTTCCGGTAATGGTCGTTATCGCCTTCGAAGAACCGGCTACTTGAAGCAAGGAAAATTCCCGCGCTTCGCCGATCTGCAAGACGGGGCTTGCATAGGGCTTTGCGCTGGCGAGGGCTGAGCGGCGGTCAAGCATTGAGGCGCGCTCCTTCCCGGTCGATGAAATGCGGCGAGACAATGCGGGCCTTCACCTGTTCGTTCTTCAAAGGGAAGGCACAGATGATGTCTTCGCCTTCGTGTTTCAGTCCGCCCTGATACAAACCAAGGGCAATGAACTTGTTCAACTCAGTCGACCACGTCACACTCGTGATGTAGCCGCGGCCATGGCCCTTGATTTCATCGCTTGCTGAAAACAGGATGGAACCGCCGCGCAGTTTTTTGTCGGCTTCCATTAGTTCAATGCCAACGAGACTCCAGCGTTCCGGCGCCTGCAGGTTTTCGCGCATGCGCATTTCCTTGCCGATATAGGCTTTTTCTTTGCCCGCCATTTTGCCAAGACCCAAATCATCCAACGTATTGCGATGATCCAATTCAAGGCCCGCCACATGGCCTTTTTCGATGCGCAATGAAGCTAAAGCCTCCAAACCGTAGGGCCTGATGCCAAGAGGTTCGGCCACCTTCAGGAAATGCTCCCACAGGGCGCACGCGTAGTCGGCGGGACAATGGACTTCATAGGCGAGTTCACCGGAAAACGAGAGGCGCAGCAGGCGGATGCGAACATCATCCAAATGCACATCAAGGCAACCCATGTAGGGAAGATTTTCGGTGGAGACATCGGCATCGGGGAAAGCCAGTTGCAAGGCTTCGCGCGACTTTGGCCCCGATACCGCCATGCCTGCCCATTCGTCAGTGAGCGAGGTGACATGAACTTTCAAATCGGTCCAATGGACCTGCAGCAGATATTCGAGCCAGGACATCACTTCGCCCGCCTGCGCCGTAGTTGTGGTCAAGTAAAACTGCGTGTCAGAAATGCGCGTGGTCGTGCCATCGTCGAGCACCACGCCATCATCATTCAACATCACGCCATAGCGCGCCTTCCCCACGGGCAATTTGGCAAAGCCATTGACGTAAACGCGGTTGAGGAACTCCGCCGCATCGGGGCCCTGCACGTCAATCTTGCCGAGGGTTGAAACATCGGCGAGGCCAACGCCCTTGCGCACCAGTTCCATTTCCTTGATGTAGGCGGTTTCCGGCGAGTTACCGGCCCAAGCATAATACCAGGCGCGCATCCACAGGCCCGCTTCGATGAAGGTTGCGCCATGAGCCTTGTTGGCGTCATGCAAGGGCGAGAGACGATAAGGCCTAAAATGATGGCCGACGGTTCTGCCCGCAATGGCTCCAATGGCAAGCCCCGTATAGGGCGGGCGGAAAGTTGTGGTTCCAGCTTGGGTAATCGGCACATCGCGCAGACCCGCCATGATGGCCAGCGCATTGATGTTCGAAGTCTTGCCCTGATCGGTGCCCATGCCAAGGGTTGTGTAACGCTTTAGATGCTCAACGCTGACATAGCCTTCCTGATGGGCGGTTTTCACGTCCTTCAAGGTCACATCGGATTGTACATCGACAAAGGCTTTGCCCTTGCCTGTAATGGCCGGAAGCCACACGGGCAGAATATGATAGGCGCGGTCCTTGCCTTCAGGTGGTGCAACGGGCTTTACAGGCTTTCCAAAATCAGCAACTGCCTTGGCGCCCATTTCATTGCCGTCTTTCACGGCGGCCTGAAGGCCAAAGCGGCCCATCACGGCGCCCGCGCCAAAATGCGTCGAAGCAAATCCACCGGGAACAAAGGCTGCAATCTTTTCGTCGTAAACGGGCTTGATGCCGCCGTGGGAGGTAAGATGCACCGTCGGGCTCCAGCCGCCGGACATGGCCAGAACATCACATTCGATTGAAGCAGAATGGGCGCCTGCGAGTTGCACGCGGCTTACTTGCTTGGCGCCTTCCACGTCGGCGACGCCGGTTCCCGGAAACATTGCCATGCCGAGCATCGCCGCCTTCGAGAGCAGGTCTGATGGAATGATCTTGCGGTGGTCGGCCATGGTGACGGCAATGCCTGCCTCCGCGAGATCAAAGGCGGTCAGGTAAGCCGTGTCATTGTTGGTCACCATGCACACGCGCTTCAGCGGCGCCACGGCAAAGCGGTTAAGATAAGTGCGCACGGCAGACGCCAGCATCACGCCGGGCCGATCATTGTTCGAAAAGACCAGCGGTCGTTCGAGCGCGCCTGTTGCAAAGACAATTGATTTTGCGCGCAATGAAATCAGAGTCTGGCGCGGCTTGCCTTTTGCCGCATCGAAAGTCTCGTGACGTTGCAACAGGACTACGAAATTATCGTCATAGAGTCCTTGCGCTGTTGTCCGTGCGCGGATTTTCACGTTGGAAAGCGATGCCAATTCAGCGAGTTGCGCTTTTCTCCAAGCTTCTGGATCGGTCGTCCGTTCAGAGAGCAATTGCCCGCCAAATTCTGAATCCTGTTCAACAAGTACTACGCGGGCGCCCGAGCGGCCCGCCGTCAGGGCGGCGGCAAGCCCGGCGGGACCAGAGCCCACAACAAGCACATCACAGAATTCATGGGCCGTATCGTAGCGGTCCGAATCTTTTTCGTAGGAGCCTTTGCCAATTCCTGCGGCCCTGCGAATGAAGGGCTCATAAAACATCCAGGATTTTTTGAACGGCCCCATGAAGGTCTTGTAGTAGAAGCCGGATTGGAACAGGGGGCTGATAAGTGAATTCACCGCCATCAAGTCGAAGTCCGGCGAGGGCCAGGCATTTTGTGAGCGCGCAACGAGATCTTCAGTGAGATCAACGGTCGTTGCCGGAATATTGGGTTCGTTCTTTCCCAGCGTGAAAAGGCCGTTGGGTTCTTCAACGCCAGCGGACACAATTCCACGTGGGCGATGATATTTGAAACTGCGGGAGGTCAGGGTCTTGCCATTGGCCAGCAGCGCCGAGGCCAGTGTGTCGCCAGCAAAACCATTCAGCGGCTTGCTGTCATAGGTAAAGCTGATCGCCTTGCTGCGGTCTATCCGGCCACCCTTATCGAGCCTGCGGAAAGCCGTCATGGGGCTTCTCCGATTTCGTTTGTTGCGGTATTGCGCTTCAGCTTGAACCAATGCCTGCAGCCCAGGACATGCTGCCAGTACTCGGTGTGCGGTCCTTTGGGATTGTCGAAGAGGAAATAATAATCATGCCACGCCTTGAGGTCGCCCTCGCCATGCTTGGGCCGCACCTTCGTCGCGTCGCCGCCGTAGCGGAATTCGCTCACGTCTCTCTCGCCGCAATGGGGGCATGGAATTCTCATTGCTTATACGTCCAGTTGCCAATGCCGTAGTCATCGAGTTCGCGGCCTTGCTCGAAGCGATCAAGGGAATAGCAGCGGTTCAACTCATGCTCTTCATCGTGCGCAATGGTGTGAGCAAATGTCCAGCCGCTTGCAGGCGTGGCCTTGAAGCCCTGGTAACACCAGCCGCCATTGAAATAGAGATTCCTGATATTCGTGCGGCAAATAAATGGAGCGCCATCGGGAGTCATGTCCATGATGCCGCCCCAGTGGCGCAAGAGGCGCAACTTCGACATGAAAGGCAGCAGCGACACCGCGCATTCCGCCACGGTTTGAATGCGAGGGAATTGTCCGCGCTGGGTGTAAGTATTGAAGCCATCGATATGGCCGCCGAAGACCATGCCGCCCTTGTCGGATTGCGAGAGGTAGAAAAGCTCCGCGCCCCAGGACACGACATGATGCACCATGGGCTTCACGGGTTCGGTCACGAAGGCCTGCAGGATGTGGCTTTCGATGGGCAAACGCAGACCCGCCATTTTCGCCACATGGGAGGAATGGCCCGCAACGGCGATGCCTATCTTGCCGCCTAGAATTTTCCCGCGCGAGGTTTCAACACCAACGGCCTTGCCTTCGTCCATGACAAAGCCGGTCACTTCACAGTTTTCGATGATGTTCACGCCCAGCGTATCGGCGGCGCGGGCATAGCCCCAGGCCACGGCATCGTGGCGCACGGTGCCAGCGCGCTCCTGCAGGATGCCGCCCCATATGGGCCAGCGCGCTTCCTTGGAATAATCGAGATAGGGCAAGAGTTTCATCACCTGCCCGCGGTCCAGCAATTCCGCATCTATGCCGTTGAGCCGCATGATGTTGCCACGCCTTGCAAATGTATCGAGTTGCACCGGATTGACGGCCAACACCAACTGCCCGCGATGGGAAACCATGCAGTTGAAATTGAGATCGTGGGAAAGGCCTTCCCAGAGCTTCATCGAATGCTCAAAAAACTGGGTATTGCCGTCGATCACATAATTTGAGCGGATGAGCGTGGTATTGCGCCCCACATTGCCGGAGCCGATGTAGGCCCGCTCCAGTACCGCCACATTCCGTAAGCCATGGTTCTTGGCCAAATAATAGGCAGTGGCAAGCCCATGCCCGCCGCCGCCTATAATAATGGCATCATAGGAACTCTTCGGTTCAGGCGAACGCCCACGCCCGCGGCCATGGCCGTTCGGGCGACAGGGCATGCTGGGCAAGCGCCAATGCTGAATAAGGTTTGAACACGCCTGACCCACTACCAGAAATCCACGTCAATCGACAAGACGCGGATTTTTCACCCGTTTGCGCTTGGCCCATTCCACCCATTCGCTGAGAAGAAACGCCAGCATTCCCATGGAAAGGTAGCCGGAAACCAACGGCATGATAGTGCCGTCATACATTTGGCCGATCCAGGCACCGATGGGAATGGCTACGATGGACGACAGGGTGCCGGAAATTGCTGCCGCCATACCGGCGATGTGGCCCACGGGTTCCATGGCCATGGCATTGTAATTGCCGAAGAGAATGCCGCAGCAAAAGAAGGTGGCGAACAGGTAGAGTCCCAGCGTCCACAGCGGCGGATGGCCCGCATAGATCAGGGCCAGGACAAGGAACACAGCTGAAAACAGGATGCAGCCGCGCACCGCCCACTTGGAAAGCATGCGCATGCCATGGCGCATCACCATCCTGCCGTTGAAGATCATGGCGCAGGCGATCGCTACGGCAAACACGCCGAACCACACGGCGAACAAGTCGCCCTGTTCATACTGCTCGGCAAATATCTGTTGCGAAGTGCCGAGGTAGACAATGAAGGCCCCGAAAATGAAGCCGACGGCAATGGTATATCCCCAGGCCATGGGATAGTGGAAAAACTCCACCGCGGCTCTCCACAAATTTCCCGCCGAAAACGCCACGCGTTTTTCGGGCGGCAGGGTTTCCTCCTGGCGGACTTCCAGCAGGATTGCCGCGATCACGGCCATAACGATGAATCCCACGAAGATCACGCGCCAGCTTGCCACGAAGAGCACGAGTTGCCCGATTGAAGGTGCCAGGATCGGCACCAGCATGAACACCGACATGACGAAGGACATGATGCGCGCCATGGCAGCACCGCCCTGCCCGTCGCGCACCATGGCCATGGAGACGATGCGGGGGCTCGCCGCGCCAAAGCCCTGCAAAGCGCGGCCCGCCAGCATCATTTCAAAGCTTGTTGAAAACAAGCACAGGGCCGAACCCGCGAGGAAGATCAGCAGGCCCGCAAAGATGGCGGGCTTGCGCCCCGTGCTGTCTGAAATGGGGCCATAGAGCAGCGTGCCAATGGTCATGCCGGCAAAAAACGAGGTGATGATGTATTGCCGCTGGTTGGGGTCTGCTACGCCAAACTCGCTGGCAATCGTTCCAATCGCCGGCAGCATCGTGTCAATCGACATGGCCACCATGGCGGTGAGCAGGGCGACAAGGAAGATGAATTCCTTTTGTGAGGTGGGTTCGTTGGACATGGTTCCCGATTCTATTTTATGAAACGCAGGGCGCGCATCACGTCAAAGATATTTTTGGTTTCAACGCGGTTGGTGCGATTGCCGATGTATTGGCAACCCGGATAAAAACTTTTTTCGTAGGCCAGCGCCGGGCTCACATAGGTCACGTCCAGCGTGAATTGCCCGGGCACTTGCAATAAACTATCTTTCAATTTTCCACGCAAGGATTTTTCAACGCCCGCCCGGATGGCGTTTTGCGCGGCGAGAGGCGTCATGGAAATAGTGGATTGCCCACGGCCTTCTTTCACGGCGAGCCTGCCGATATGCGGATTGGTTTGCTCCACCTCTTCCATCAAGGCCTTGTCGCCGCTGATGAACACGACGGGAACACCGAGGCTCGCGGCCGAAAGCGCACAGAGCCTGAATTCGGAAACCGGTTTGCCGTTCAGCGTAATCATGTGGGTCCGGGTGTTCAGCGTGTGGGCCAAACTGTTGCCCTCGGACCCCACGCTGGCGTGGTGGCCAATCATCACGAGGCCGGCGAAGCTTTCATCCATTTCCTGGATCATGCTGTAGGGATGGCCGGACCATTCACGGATCAGCGTCACGTCCGCCGGCAACATGGTGGTAATCAGGTTACGCCCGCTGTCGTGGGCATCCTTCACCCAGATTTCCGTGGCGCCGGCGGCACGTGCGCCATCGATTGCGGCAATGGCTTCGCGGGTCATGATTTCGCGGAATTCGGCCCAGTCGGCATGGCCCTTTTCGGCCTCGTCCCAATGGGTTATGCCAGCCACGCCCTCGATATCGACACTGATATAGATTTTCATTTTTGCTAAGCTAGTTCCCATGAAGATTGATTTCAACACCCGAAGCGTAGACCTAGACCCGCGCGAGGCGCAGTTCTACGAAAACCCCTACCCCACCTACCATGAGCTGCGCCGGAAAATTGCCAGCATTCAAGTGGGAGCAATATGGCTATTGGTGTTTCGCCGAGCCATGAGGATGTCAATGCGCTTTTGCGGGACAGGCGCTTTGGGCGGCAAATTCTCCATGTGGCGACCCGAGAGGAACTGGGCCTGGCCGACAGTTCCTGCCCGGCTGAAACCATTCTATGATTTCGAGCAGCATTCCCTGCTGGAGCTTGAGCCACCAGTTCATACGCGGCTGCGCGGGTTGGTCGGCCGGGCCTTCCTGTCACGCCAGGTGGAACGCCTGCGACCAAAAATCGAGAGTTTTTCCAACCAATTGATTGATGGATTTGAGAAAAAGGATGAAGTTGACCTGTTGTCGGCTTACGCCACGCCCATTCCGATCATCGTCATCTGCGAGTTGCTGGGCGTTCCTACAGACAAGGCAGATCAGCTTCTGAGCTGGTCCCACGACATGGTGGCCATGTACATGGCAAGGCGGGACCGGGCGGTGGAGGATGCTGCGGTTTCAGCCACCGTTGCGTTCAGCGATTACATGCGGGAGTTGGTCACGGCACGGCGCAAGGATTTGCGCGATGATCTGCTTTCCGCCCTCATCCGGGCCGAAACCGAGGGGCAGAAACTTTCGGAAAACGAGCTCATCACCACGGCTATTTTGATCTTGAATGCGGGCCATGAGGCAACGGTTCATTCCATCGGCAACGGAGTGAAAACCTTGCTTGAACGCTGGCGTGAAGGAACCCATCAACTGAATTCCTCATCGAGGAAATCCTGCGCTTTGATGCGCCGCTGCGCGCCATCGTGTGCTCGCAGTCCAGGCAGATCACCTCGGCATAGGTGCCGTGCAGATTGACGACGCGTCGGCTGCCCGCCTTGGTGTGCAACAGGTCGACGTTTTGAGTGATGACGCCGACGGCGACGCCGGCCCGCTCGAGGGAGGCCAAGGCCTGTGCCCCGCGTTGGGCCGGCGGGTGTCCATGTGGCGCCAGCCGACGTGGTTGCGCGCCCAGTATTGCTGTCGGTACACCGGATCAGACGTGAATTGGCGAATGGTCATCGGGTTGCTCGGCGGCGAGTCGGGCCCGCGGTAATCGGGGATGCCGGAGTCGGTCGAGATGCCCGCACCGGTCAGCACCGCGACACGCCGACCGGCCAGCACCGCGACGAACTCCGGGGCGTTCACTCGACCGAGGGTAGCCGCGTCACGGCCGGGTCACGGGGCGGCTGCCGGCCGGGACAGTGCACGCGACATTCCTGGCATGCGGGGATCAACCGCGCCGCCGCGAGGGACAAGAATGAGGCATGGACTTCTACTCCGCGTATCGGCACGGTTTCGTCCGAGTGGCCGCGTGCACGCTGCACACCACGATCGCCGATCCGGCGGCCAACGCCGAATCGTTACTACGGCTGGCCCGGGAGTGCCACGACGACGGTGTCGCGTTGGCGGTGTTCCCGGAACTCACGCTGTCGGGTTACTCGATCGAGGACATTCTGCTGCAGGACGCGCTGCTCGAAGCCGTCGAGAAGGCGCTCGCCGATGCGGCGTCGGCGGATTTGCTTCCCGCCCTCGTAGTGGGCGCGCCACTGCGCTACCGGCACCGCGTCTACAACACCGCGGTGGTGATCCACCGTGGCAGCGTGCTGGGTGTGGTGCCCAAGTCCTATCTGCCGACATACCGCGAGTTCTACGAACGGCGACAGCTGGCAGCCGGTGACGAGTGCGCGGCATGATTCGGCTTGGCGACGTCGACGTCGGATCGGCCCCGACCTGTTGTTCGCCGCCGCCGACGTGCCGGGACTCGTGGTGCACGTTGAGGTGTGTGAGGACATGTTCGTGCCGGTGCCGCCGAGCGCGGAAGCGGCGTTGGCCGGTGCGACCGTGCTGACGAACCTGTCGGGCAGCCCGATCACTATCGGCCGCGCCGAGGACCGCTGCCGAGTGGCCCGCTCGGCGTCGGCACGGTGTTTGGCCGCCAGCCGCTGCTTATGCCGCCGCCGGGGAGGGGGAGTCGACGACCGACCTGGCTTGGGACGGTCAGACGATGATCTGGGAGAACGGGCGGCTGCTCGCCGACACGGAGCGGTTCCCTGAAAGGGCCGCGACGGTCGGTCGCCGACGTTGATCTGGAGTTGCTGCGATCCGAACGGATCCGGATGGGCACCTTCGACGACAATCGCCGGCACCACAGCCAATCCGCGGATGCGTTCCGCCGCGTCGAGTTTCGGCTTGAGCCCCGACCGGTGACATCGGGTTGCTGCGCGACGTGGAACGGTTCCCGTTCGTGCCGTCCGACTGCAACGGCTGGAGCAGGATTGCTACGAGGGGTACAACATCCAGGTCGCGGGGTTAGAGCAGCGACTGCGCGCACTGGACTACCCCAAGGTGGTGATCGGAGTGTCGGGCGGGCTGGACTCGACCCATGCCCTGATTGTTCCCGCTCGGGCGATGGATCGTGAAAAGCGGCCCCGCAGCGACATTCTCGCGTTCACTCTGCCGGGCTTTGCCACCGGCGACCGAACGAAGAACAACGCGACCCGGCTGTCCCGCGCGCTCGGGGTGACGTTCGAGGCGATCGACATTCGATCGACGGCCGAGCTGATGCTGACCGAGATCGGGCATCCGTTCGGGCGAGGTGAGAAAGGTGTACGACGTCACGTTCGAGAATGTGCAGGCCGGCCTGCGCACCGATTACCTGTTCCGGATAGCCAACCAGCGCGGCGGGATCGTGCTGGGCACGGGCGATCTGTCGGAACTGGCGCTGGGGTGGTCTACATACGGCGTGGGCGATCAGATGTCGCACTACAACGTCAACGGCGGTGTCCCCAAGACGTTGATACAGCACCTGATTCGCTGGGTGATCTCGTCGGGCCAGTTCGAAACCGAGGTGTGCGAGGTGTTGCAGTCGGTGCTCGACACCGAGATCACGCCGGAGTTGGTGCCTGCCGGTGAGGAGAAGGAACTGCAGAGCAGCGAGGCGAAGGTGGGACCGTACTCGCTGCAGGACTTTTCACTGTTCCAGGTGCTGCGGTACGGGTTCCGGCCGTCGAAGGTGGCATTCCTGGCGTGGCACGCCTGGAGTGATCCGAACCGCGGTGAATGGCCGCCGGGATTCCCGGAGGGCGAGCGTCCGTCCTACTCGCTCAAAGGAGATTCGCCATTGGCTGGGTCTTTTCGCGCAGCGGTTCTATTCGTTCAGCCAGTTCAAACGTTCGGCGCTGCCAAACGGCCCCAAGGTCTCCCAGGGTGGCTCGCTGTCGCCGCGGGGCGACTGGCGTGCGCCGTCGGACATGTCGGCACGCACGTGGCTGGACGAGATCGAGCGCGAGGTACCCGAGGACTGAGCCGGCACGGGTCAGCGAAGTCTGCCCACGTTTGGGACGAATCTGCCCACGCTGCGGGCATAGCCGCGGTACTCGTCGCCATGTAGCCGCGCCAGGTAAGGCTCCTCGACCAGTCGGACTTGCAGCTCGATCGACACGACGACCACCAGGTACCCGACGATCGAGACGACGTTCGGCGTGATGAGCGTGGTGCCGAGCCAGAACACGACCATCGCGGAGAAGATGGGATTGCGCACGACACCGAACACGCCGGAGCGCACCAACGTCGTCGTCTCGGTGTCGTCGACGCCGATACGCCAGGAGTCACCCATGTCGATCTGCGCGTAGACGGTCGCGGCGATGCCGACGACTGCGAACACGATCCCCGCCGCCTGGATCAGCCGGCCTGAAGGAATGGTAACGGCGAGACGACCCCCAGGATCTGTAACACCGGCGCAGTGAGGGTCAGCGCCACCCCGGCCACGAGTCCGACGCCGGCGATCCATTCCGTCGAACCGAGTCGTCCGCTGATACCCCGAAATCCGGTCGAGCCGGTGCGGCGCCGCTGAAGCCAACTGCGCCAGACGATCCCGACAGCACCGCTGACCAGAAAAGCCACCAACGCCACGACCGCGCTCGTCTTCTCGCTCATCGCAACCCCTCACTCACACAACAGGTTTCGCCACGCCACGCCGCAACGCCTTCGCGTACCGCGACTGCCGCAATGGCCAAGGCGGCGACGGGATCCGCCCACGACCAGCCCAGCAGTGCATTGACGAGCAGGCCGGCCAGCAGCCCGGCCGACAGGTACGTGCACAGCAGCGTCTGTTTGGAATCGGCGACGGCAGAGCGTGATCCGAGCTCACGTCCGGTGGTTCGCTGCGCCCAGGACAGCAGCGGCATCACCACCAGGCTCACGGCGGCCAAACCGATCCCGATCGGCGAGTGGCGTGCCTCGCCGATGCCCGCTAACGAGGCAACCGCATCCACGGTGACGTAGCCCGCCAGCGCGAAGAACGAGAAGGCGATGAACCGCAGCGCGGCTTCTCCCGCGTCTCGGGGTCCTTGGCGCTGAACTGCCACGCCACCGCCGCCGCCGAGGACACCTCGATCACCGAGTCGAGCCCGAACGCCACCAGCGCCGACGACGACGCGCGGGCGCCCTCGCCGAGGGCGATCATCGCCTCGACGATGTTGTACCCGATAGTGGCGGCGGATACGCCTGTGCAGGAAGCTCTTTCGGGGCGCGGTCGTCGTCACGAGCAGCAGGCGGGGTCGACGGCCAACACCAAGCCGATGAGGTCGCCGATTGCGTGACCGATGCGCGGGTCGGCCAGCTCGTAGCGTGACCGGCGACCCTCGGGCACCGCGACCACCAACCCGCACCCCCGCAAGCAGGACAGGTGGTTGGACAGCGTTTGCCGCGAGACACCGATCCGGTCCGCCAGTTCCGAGGGATAGGCCGGTCCCGTGCGAAGCGCGAGCAGAACCTGCGCGCGCGTCGGGTCGGCCAGTGCGGCGCCGAAGCGGGTCAAAGGCGTCATGGTCGGTGGCGAGTGGCACGTCCAAAACAGTACATCGAAATCTGAATTCGGTAAATTCTGAACTATTGAGGTTTAATCGAGATCTACCTCAGTCCGCGGTCCACTCGTACCGTTGCCAATAAATGGTGATGACGCTCATCAGAGGATCGGAACACGCTGCCGACTACGCACACCCGGCCACGCGATCCGGCTAGCCCCGCCCGGCCAACCGACCGGTAGGCGGATTACCCTGGGCTAATGAGTGTCGAGCCGACTCCCACGGCGGAATCTGCGGCAGACTTGCGCCAGCAGGTGCACGAGGCCGCCCGGCGCGCTCGCGTGGGCGGCGCGAATTCTGGCCACCCTGAGCACCGCCGATAAGGACCGCGCGCTGCACGCGGCCGCCGACGCGCTGCTGTCCCACATGCATCCCATTCTCGCCGCGAACGCCGAGGATCTGGAAGCCGCTCGGGACGCCGGCACGCCCGAGGCGATGCTCGACCGGCTCGCACTGAACCCACAGCGCGTCGACGGCATCGCGGCCGGACTGCGCCAGGTCGCCGGGTTGCCGGATCCGGTCGGCGAGGTCCTGCGGGGACGCACCCTAGCCAACGGCCTTCAGTTGCGTCAGCAGCGGGTGCCGCTCGGTGTCGTCGGCATGGTCTACGAGGGCCGACCCAACGTCACGGTCGACGCGTTCGGGTTGACGTTCAAGTCCGGTAACGCGGCGCTGCTACGCGGCAGTTCGTCGGCCGCACGCTCCAACGAATCGCTGGTCAACGTGCTGCGCGCGGCACTGGCCACCGAGAACCTGCCGTCGGACGCCGTGCAATTGCTCTCGGCGGCGGATCGCGCAAGCGTCACCCATCTCATTCAGGCCCGCGGTCTGGTCGACGTCGTGATTCCGCGCGGGGGTGCCGGGCTGATCGACGCCGCGGCGCGCGCGACGCGCAGGTGCCGACGATCGAAACGCGTGCTCGCGCAACTGCCACGTGTACGTGCACGAGGCAGCCGATCTCGCCGTCGCCGAAAAGGTGCTGCTCGAACGCGAAGACCTGCCGTCCCAGCGTGCGCAATGCCGCCCTGAGACGCTGCTCGTGGACGCCGCGATCGCCGACCGGGCGCTGCCCCGGTTGACCACCGCGCTGCGCAACGCCGGGGTGCACCCTGCACGACGGCGAGGACGACCTGCGCCGCGAGTATCTGTCGATGGACATCGCCGTCGCGGTGGTCGACGGCGTTGACGCGGCGATCGAGCACATCAACGAGTACGGCACCGGCCACACTGAAGCTGATCGTGACGACCAATCTGGCTGCTGCGCAACGCTTTACGGAGCGAGTCGATGCCGCCGCCGTGATGGTGAACGCATCCACGGCGTTCACCGACGGTGAGCAGTTCGGCTTCGGCGCCGAGATCGGCATCTCCACACAGAAACTCCACGCCCGCGGGCCGATGGGCTTGCCGGAGTTGACCTCGACCAAGTGGATCGTGTGGGGCGACGGCCACACCCGACCGGCCTGACCACACGAGAGGATTCACCAGTGAGCGTCCCCGCCCGGCCGCGCAGCTGTTCACCGACATCGACGACGTTGCGCAGCGCATCGCCGAGACCGGATACCTGCCCGACACCGCCACCGCCACAGCGGTTTTCCTCGCCGACCGGCTGGGTAAGCCGCTGCTTGTCGAAGGACCCGCCGGGGTGGGCAAGACCGAGTTGGCCCGCGCCGTCGCACAGGCCACCGGCTCGGGGCTGGTGCGGCTGCAGTGCTACGAGGGCGTCGACGAGGCACGGGCGCTCTACGAGTGGAACCACGCCAAGCAGATCCTGCGGATTCAATCCGGCACAAGGGCGGGGAGTGACTGGGACGAGACCAAGACGACGTGTTCTCCGAGGAATTCCTGCTGTCTCGCCCACTGCTCACCGCGATCCGGCGCACGGAGCCCACCGTGCTGCTGATCGACGAAACCGACAAGGCCGACATCGAGATCGAGGGTCTGCTGCTGGAGGTGCTGTCCGACTTCGCCGTCACCGTCCCCGAATTGGGCACGATCACCGCCGCCCGGGCGCCGTTCGTCCTGCTGACGTCCAACGCCACCAGGGAACTGTCCGAGGCGCTCAAGCGGCGGTGCTTGTTCTTGCACATCGACTTTCCCGATCCCGACCTCGAGCGGCGGATCCTGCTGTCTCGAGTACCCGAGTTGCCGGAACAATTAGCCGCGGAACTGGTGCGGATCATCGGAGTGCTGCGCGGCATGCAGCTGAAGAAGCTGCCGTCGGTCGCCGAGACCATCGACTGGGGTCGCACCGTGCTGGCGTTGGGCCTGGACACCATTGACGACGCGACGATCGCGGCGACGCTGGGCGTGGTGCTCAAACACCAGTCCGATCAGGTGCGCGCGGCCGGGGAGTTGAGGCTCAACTGATGGCCGCGCGCCGCATCCGGCCATCGCTGCCGCTGGCCCCGCACGGTATCCCCGGCCATCTGGTCGGGTTCGTCGAAGCGCTTCGGGCGCAGGGTATCTCGGTCGGTCCGTCGGAGACCGTCGACGCCGGGCAGGGTGGTCAGCGTTCTCGGGCTCGGTGATCGGGAGGCGCTTCGGGAGGGCATCGCCTGCGCGGTGTTGCGTCGACCGGACCACCGCGACACCTACGACGCGATGTTCGATCTGTGGTTCCCGGCCGCGCTCGGAGCGCGGGCCGATGAACGTGACCGACGACGAGACCGACGAACAGCGCTACGACATCGATGCGCTGCGCGCCATGCTGGTCGACCTGCTCGGCGACGACGCCGATGCCGACGGTGCACACCGGGACGAGCGGCTCGAGTCGCTGGTCGCGCACATCGTCGAGGCGTACGGCCGCTACCAGTCCAGCCGCGGCCCGTCGTACTCGTCGTATCAGGCGCTCAAGGCGATGGCACTCGACCAGCTAGAGGGTCGGCTGCTGGCCGGCCTGCTCGCGCCCTATGGCGAAGAACCCACGCCCACTCAGGAGCAGCTCGCCAAAGCAATTGCCAAACAACGTATCTCACAGCTACGTCAACTGGTGGAGGCGGAGACCAAGCGCCGCACCGCCGAACAGCTGGGTCGCGACCACGTCACGATGTACGGCATCCCGCAGCTCAGCGAGAACGTCGAGTTCCTCCGCGCATCCGCGGACCAGCTGCGGCAGATGCGCCGCGTGGTGGCGCCGTTGGCCCGGATGTTGGCCACTCGGCTGGCCGCCCGTCGACGCCGGTCGCGCGCCGGCGAGATCGACCTGCGCAAGACGTTGCGCAAGTCGATGAACACCGGCGGCGTGCCGATCGACGTCGTGCTTCGCAAGCCCCGCCCGGCGCGGCCGGAACTGGTGGTGCTGTGCGACGTGTCGGGTCCGTGGCCGGCTTCAGCCACTTCACGCTGTTGCTCGTGCACGCGCTGCGTCAGCAATTCTCGCGGGTTCGCGTCTTCGCCTTCATCGACACCACCGACGAGGTCACCCACTTGTTCGGCCCGGAAGCCGACCTCGCCATGGCGGTGCAGCGGATCACCCGCGAGTCGGAGGTGTACACCCGCGACGGCCACAGCGACTACGGCAACGCGTTCGTGTCCTTCTACGAGAAGTACCCGGAGGTGCTCTCGCCGCGTAGCTCACTGCTGATCCTGGGTGACGGACGCAACAACTACCGCAACCCCGCCGTGGAGGTGCTGCAGCACATGGTGACCGAGAGTCGCCACGCGCACTGGCTCAATCCCGAGCCGAAGAATCTTTGGGGCAGCGGCGATTCCGTGATTCCGCGCTACCAGGACGTCATCACCATGCACGAATGCCGGTCCGCCAAACAGCTGGCCGCAGTCATCGACCAATTGTTACCGGTCTGAGGGTGCCCCGACGCTGAAGTAAGGTGGCCAATCGTGGCGTCGGTGGGCAGGAGACGACTGGGCGTGATGGGTGGGACCTTCGACCCCATCCACAACGGCCATCTCGTGGCGGCCAGCGAGGTCGCCGGGCTGTTCGAACTGGACGAAGTGATGTTCGTGCCCGCCGGCGAGCCGTGGCAGAAGCACGGCCGCCGCGTCACGGCCGCCGAGGACCGCTATCTGATGACGGTGATCGCGACGGCCAGTAACCCGCGGTTTTCGGTCAGCCGCGTGGACATCGACCGCCCCGGGCCCACCTACACCAGGGACACGCTGCGGGACCTGCATGCGCTCAACCCGGACACCGAGCTGTTCTTCATCACCGGTGCCGACGCGTTGGCGTCGATCCTCACCTGGCAGGACGTCGAGGAGCTGTTTGCACTGGCGCGGTTCGTCGGTGTCAGCCGGCCCGGGTACGACCTCGACGGCGGCCACGTGTCCGCGGCGTTCGAATCGCTGCCGGCCGAGGCGCTCACCCTGGTTGAGGTGCCCGCACTGGCGATCTCGTCGACCGACTGCCGCGCGCGTGCCGCCGGAGCACCGGCCGATCTGGTATCTGGTACCCGACGGGGTGGTTCAGTACGTCGCCAAGCGTCGGCTCTACCGCGGACTGGTCACCGAGGGCACGTCGTGACGGCCGCGGACGAAGCCGTCAGAATGGCCGGCGTGGCCGCGCGTTCGGCGGCGTCGAAGCTCGCGAACAACGTGATCGTCATCGACGTCTCCGAGCACCTCGTGATCACGGACTGCTTTGTGATCGCATCGGCCTCCAACGAACGACAGGTGAACGCGATTGTCGACGAGGTGGAGGAGAAGATGCGCCTGGCCGGGTACAAGCCGGCCCGCCGGGAGGGCGCCCGCGAGGGCCGCTGGACCTTGCTCGACTACGTCGACATCGTGGTGCACATCCAGCATGAGGACGAGCGCAACTACTATTCGCTCGATCGGCTGTGGCGCGACTGCCCGGTGCTGCCGGTCGATCTAGATCTGGAGCGGTCGTGAGGATCCGGCGGCTGGTGCTGCTGCGGCATGGCCAGACCGATTTCAACGCCGGCAGCCGGATGCAGGGGCAGTTGGACACCGAGTTGTCCGAATTGGGCCGGGCGCAGGCGGTTGCGGTCGCCGAGGTGATCGGCAAGCCCACGCCGCTGTCGATCGTGTCGTCTGACCTGCGCCGGGCCTACGACACCGCGGTCGTCCTCGGTGAACGCACGGGCTGTCGGGTGATCGTCGACCCGCGGCTTCGCGAGACGCACCTCGGCGAATGGCAGGGGCTGACCCATCAGCAGGTCGACGCGGCGGCACCGGGTGCTCGCATCGCGTGGCGCAACGACGCAACCTGGGCGCCGCGCGGCGGGGAAAGCCGGGTCGACGTGGCGGGGCGAAGCGTGCCAGCGATTGCCGAACTCGTTGCGCATCAAAGTGATTGGGGTACCGACGGACACGATCGGCCGGTGGTGCTGGTGGCCCACGGTGGTCTGATCGCCGCGTTGACGGCGGCGCTGCTGAGGCTGCCGGTGGATAACTGGCCGGTCCTGGGCGGTCTGGGCAACGCCAGTTGGGTGCAGTTGTCGGGGCATTCGCGGCCCGACGCGGAGTTGGGGCAGATCCGTTGGCGGCTGGATATCTGGAACGCCTCGGCTCAACTCGCAGGGGATGTCCTCTGAGATGCGCCGACCCGTCCTGCTCATCTTCGCCGACTCGCTCGGCGTACTACGGGCCGACCGGCGGCTTGCCTGCTGACGATCCGCGGATCTGGCCCAATATCGTTGGTGAGCAACTTGATTGGGATGTCGAACTGATCGGCCGGATCGGCTGGACCTGCCGCGACGTGCTGGTGGGCCGCGACCCAGGACCCCCGGGCCTGGGCGGCGCTGCCGCGCGCCGGGGCGGTGGTCTTTGGCACGGGCGGGATGGATTCGCTTCCTTCTCCGCTGCCCACTGCACTGCGCGAGTCGATCCGCTATGTCCGTCCGCCGTGGCTGCGGCGGTGGGTACGCGACTCGTATGGCTGGGTACAGCCGAGGCTGTCGCCGGTTGCACGTTCGGCATTGCCGCCGCACGTCAGCATCGAATATCTCGAGATGACCAGGGGGGCTATCGATTTCAACCGGCCCGGAATACCGATCGTCGCGTCGTTACCGTCAGTGCACATCGCCGACACCTACGGCCGCGCCCATCATGGCCGGGACGCTACCGTCGCGGCGATCTCGGGCTGGGCACGGCGACACGAGATTCCGCTGGTCGACCTGAAGGCGGCGGTCGCCGAGCACATCTACGCGGGTGGGGCAATCCGGACGGCATTCATTGGAATTTCGAGGCGCACCAGGCCGTCGCTGAGCTGACACTCAAGGCCCTGGCCGAAGCGGGTGTCGCCCCCGGGAACCGGCGCGGCTAGCGGCCATGGCGGTAAAGGTGGTGACCGACTCGTCGGCCCGACTATGCGACGACGACCGTGACCGATGGAGCATCCGCCAGGTGCCGCTGCACATCCTGGTCGACGGGCGCGATCTACGTGACGGCGTCGACGAGGTGCCCGCCGATATTTGCAAAATCTTGTATGCCTGCTCCGCGTATGTGCGTGCGTTGAATTCCACCTGCTCAGCGGTCAATTGTGGTCGCAATTTATCCTGGTCCGAAGGGTCCCCGATCAAGGACGTGAACGAGCCCACTACAAAGGTGACCTCGTGACCGAGTTCCTGGAATTGTTGTAACTTGCGCATCGGCACGGTATGACCGAGATGGAGGTCGGAAGTGCGTGGATCGAAGCCGCAGTAAACGCGCAGCGGGCGGTGTTCCTTTTCGGCTTCGAGTAGACGCTGGCGGAGTTCATTCGCCATGGTCTTCTTCAGATCTTCGTCGCCATATTCGGTACCTTGCATTAAAAGGGCGACCTGTTCGTCAATATTCATCCTGACCTCCATGAGTATTCACCTGCACAATTATTAAACGGAAGAATGAGTTCAAACGAAAACGCGCCTGCTGCTGCAGGCGCGCATTACCCTCCGCAGCGGTGGCTATGCAGGAACATAATAATAGAACCGACAAACTCCATTGTTCATCATATTAATTATACAGCATATTTTGTGCTCACTATTTTTGTTCCACACCCCGGGCGGTCCGGCGGGTATTGTCTTCCAGGTCCATGAAAATCATCAACGCCTGGGCTACACCTTGCAAAACAATAAAATAGACGACCCCGCGCAGAGGTTGCTCGAAGAGATAAAGGATGCTTTGTGCTGCATCCGTAAAACCCATCCCGGTCCAGAATCCACGCGAGACTTGCAGGATCATCGCCAGTGCCTGGACCAGCCATTCAAGTGTATAAACGCCCACCACCACCCACGACAGGATCTTCGCAACCGCGATCAGCTTTACGGCTGCATCCTTATTAAAATACGTGCCGAGGAAATTTACCCGCTTGTCCATAAGTCACCAATGAGTGTCCTTTCCATTTGTTATAATTACAAATCTCAAGCTTTCAAAGGAATTATACCGAAGAGGAATGCATTATGGAAACAAAAGATCCGAACGAGAAAGCGTCGAACTTTATCATTGAGTCCGTCGCTGAGGACTTAAAATCAGGTCGCTTTACATACGTTCGTACCCGCCTGCCTTCCGGAACCGAATGGGTATCTTCACATCGGGCACGTTAAGGCTTTCCTGATCGACTACAACACCGCCATGGCTTTTGGCGGTGAGTTATACCTGCGATTTGATGATACCAATCCCGCCAAGGAAGAAATTGAGTACGTGGACGCCATTCGGGAGGATGCCCACTGGCTGGGTATCCATTGGGTGAAAGAGACGTATGCTTCAGATTATTTTGACCGGTTGTATGAGTGGGCGATCCGTCTGGTTAAAAAAGGCCTTGCCTATGTGGATGACCAGTCCCCTGAGGAAATGAGTGCTGCCCGCGGTACGCTGCCACGCGGGACCAAGTGGGGGCAGAGTGAATCGGCCATCAAAGCTGGCGTCGAAATCTCCTTTTCGCAACCGCTCCGTGGAGGAAAACCTCGACTTGCTCGAACGAATGAAAAAAGGTGAGTTTCCCGAGGGCAGCCGCGTGCTGCCGCGCAAAGATCGATATGAACCATCCCAACCTGGTCATCCGCGACCCGGTCATGTACCGCATCATGCGCGTCCCCCATCACCGCACCGGGGACAAGTGGTCCATCTACCCGATGTATGACTGGTCCCACGGACAGAATGACGCAATGGAGGGTATTACGCATTCGCTCTGTTCACAGGAATATATCATCCACCGCCCGCTCTATGAATGGTTCCTGGAACAGGTGGGTGAGTTTAAAAGCCGCCAGATCGAATTTTCCCGCCTCAACCTGACTTATGCCATGATGAGCAAGCGTAAGGTTCGTAAATTGGTCGAGGACGGTGTGGTCAGCGGCTGGGACGATCCACGCCTCACAACTTTACGCGGCTTGCGGCGGCGCGGTGTCACAGCAAAAGCCATCCAGGATTTCGTTGCTGCCATTGGAGAGACAAATAATGACAGTTGGGTGGCGATGGCTCAACTTGATGCATTCATCCGCGATGACCTGAATAAGAATTCCTTGCGACGGATGGCTGTACTCCACCCGCTGAAACTCGTTATAGACAATTACCCGGATGACAAAACTGAAGAAATGGATGCCATCAATAACCCGGAGGATGAAACTGCCGGCTCTCGTAAAGTACCGTTCTCGAAGGTTGTCTATATCGAACAGGATGACTTTCGTGAAACACCCCCACCGAAATATCACCGGCTCTATCCGGGTAACGAGGTGCGTCTGCGTTATGCCTACCTTGTCAAATGTACCCATGCGGTCAAAGACCAGGCTACCGGTGTCGTAACCGAGGTTCATTGCACGTATGACCCGGCAACCCGTGGTGGAGACGCACCGGATGGTCGCAAAGTCAAATCAACCATTCATTGGGTCTCAGCGCAGCATGCCGTCAAAGCTGAAATGAGATTGTATGATCAATTATTCACGGTTGAGAATCCGGATGTAGGTGATGACATCAATTCGATCATCAACCCGCATTCCCTCGAGGTTCTGACCGATTGCTTCCTCGAGCCATCCCTGGTTGGATCCAATCCGGGCGATAAATTCCAGTTTGAGAGGGTCGGCTATTTTTGCGTTGACCTGGACTCCCATCCGGAACGGCTGGTATTTAACCGTACGGTTACGTTGAAAGACTCATGGGCCAGGATCGAACAAAAACAAGGCTGAAACCTGCATGCCGCTCAGCAGTTACATCTTTGCCTCGCTGGCAGCCATAACGGCAGGGCTGGTCAACGCCCTGGCGGGTGGTGGTACGCTGATCACTTTTCCTGTTCTACTCGCCATCGGCCTTCCAGCAGTCTCAGCCAATGTGACCAACACCGTTGCCCTCCTGCCCGGCTATATCGGAGGCACCCTTGCCCAATATGGTGACGTAAAAGAACAAAAGAAACGGATCTGGTGGTTGCTTGCCACGGCTGCCCTGGGTGGATTGACGGGTGGGATCCTCTTATTAAGCACGGGGAAAAACTATTCACCCAGTTGGTGCCTTTCCTGATACTGGCTGCCTCCGCCCTCCTTGCGATTCAGAACCCGGTCCGCAACTGGCTCACCCGGCGAACGGAAGGCGGAAAATCCTTGCATGTCAATGAACTCTGGGCATTTTTCCCGGTCTTTCTTGCGGCCATTTACGGTGGATATTTTGGGGCGGGATTAAGTGTGATCGTGTTGGCAATCCTGGGTCTGGTTGTGAACGACACCCTCACCCGCCTGAATGCCGTCAAGCAGGTGATTGCCTTCTCAGCCAATGTGTCTGCCGCTTTACTGTTTGTGTTCTCGGGCAGGGTCGAATGGTTGGTAGTGCTGGTTATGGCTGTTGGAGCATTGCTGGGTGGATCCCTGGGCGGCAGGATCGCCGGTAGGGTCAAACCGGAGACGCTCCGCTGGCTGGTCGTCGTGATTGGACTTATTGTTGGGATGATTTACCTGGTAAGAACGTTCTTCCTGGCTTGAGCAACTTCGGCATCCGATACTTGAATTCATCTTAATAAAAATAGGCCGCAGGTCAGGCTGAACGAATAAAAAAACCGCCCCGGTTTAAAACCGGGGCGGATCATAATATCTGCCACTATTTGATCTTCTCCAGGACTTCAATTGCCTTGTTCACTCTTTCCAAGACCTTCTCCTTGCCAACGACCTCCATGCTTTCAAATAGAGGCGGGCTGACCGTTTGACCCGTGACTGCCGCGCGCAGGATGCCGAAAACCTGGTTCGGATGAAGTCCCAGGTTTTCCACCAAGGCCCGCATCGGCGGCTCGGCAATGGAGGGATCCAGCTTCGGGAGCCCGGATAGATGATCAGGCAATTGCGTGCCACTTCTGCCGATTGCGCGGCACTTAGGTTTTTACCGATCAGGTCCGCGGGGTTTGGTTCGATGGTGGGTTTAAAGAACCAGGCTGCAAATGGCAGGCAATCATCCAGTGTCACCATGCGTTCACGGATGAGCGGGATGACTTTCAACAACTGGGCGTCATCCACCGATAGTCCTTCCCTCAGGAAATACGGCTTGATCCGGGCTGCCAGGTCTTCGCTTTGCAGTTTCCGGATATGGGTGGCATTGAAATGATCGAGCTTGGCAAAGTTTATGGCTGCCGGAGAAGGTGTCAGCTTTTCAATGTCGAAGCGCGCGATCATCTCATCCAGCGTCATCACATCATCTTCCGGGACACCCCAGCCCATCAGGACCATCCAGTTCAATACGCCTTCCGGGATGTAACCCAGATCCTTCATGTCGCCAACGAATATTGAATAACCATCCTTAATGGCTTGAGCGGAATCCCGTTTGCTCAGCTTGCCTTTGCCGCTCGGTTTGAGAAAGACCGATAGGTGCACGAACAGAGGTTCGTCCCACCCGAATGCACGGATGACATGCATGTGCAGGGGCATCGACGGCAGCCACTCAGAACCACGGATGACATGGGTGATTGCCATCAGGTGATCATCGGTCATGGCTGCCAGATGGTAGGTGGGCAATCCATCGGATTTGAGTGATACTGAAATCGTCCAATGCTGAATTTTCTGTGGTGATGGGACCTCGCAGGAGATCGGTCGTGGTGATCGAACCTTCCTTCGGCATCTTGAAACGGATCACATACTTCTCGCCCGCTGCCACCCGGCGGCGTGCATCGCCGGGGTCGAAATCCGGCAGGTTCCATCGTAACGCGGGTTTTGCTTCTTCTCCATTTGCTCCTTGCGCACTTTTTCCAGGCGTTCCGGAGTACAAAAACATGGGAAGGCATGCCCGAGTTCTACGAGTTTCCAGGCATATTCGTGGTAGATTTCCCTGCGCTCGGTCTGGCGGTAAGGTCCGTTGGGTCCGCCGATGTCCGGACCTTCATCGTAGTTCAGTCCAGCCAGTGCAGCCCGTCGATCAGTTCCTGTTCCCGCCCCAGGACAAATCGTTTTTGGTCGGTATCTTCTATCCGCAGGATGAAGGTCCCGCCGGTGCAGCGTGCCAACAGGAAGGGATACAGGCCGCCGCGCGCCGATCCAAGATGCATGCGTCCGGTGGGAGATGGGGCGAAGCGGGTACGAACAGGTTTCGAATCCAGGAGATCTCCGTCAGAAATCCAGTGGCTTGTGCCGCAATGCAACAAATTCTACCAATCCCACCCCAAGCATCAGCGATATCAATCCGCTGCCGCCGTAACTGATGAAAGGCAGCGGGATGCCTGTGACCGGGATCAGGTTCAGGTTGACTGCGATATTGACCGCAGCCTGGAAGAAGATGAGTATCGCAACCCCATATGCCATCATCGAACCGAAGGGATCGCGTGCCTGGCGTGCAGCCCGCAGGCAGCGGTAAACAATGAAACCGATCAGGACCAGCACGAACAGAGCCCCAACAAAACCAAGTTCTTCGCCGATAACCGAGAAGATGAAGTCATTATGGCGGACTTTCATAAAACGCAATTGGGTCTGCGTGCCATGACCATATCCTTCGCCAACCCAGCCGCCAGATCCAAGTGCTATCAAAGCCTGGATGATGTTATAGGTGGCGCCATTCCGGGCACTCGTATCCGGCTTGAAAAAAGTAAAGATGCGGTCCAATTGGTAGGGTTGGATAAAGTTGAATGCAATGACCGCCAAGATGAGACCTGCGAGCACCATCATTCCCAATTGTTTTAACTCCACACCGCTGATCCACGTCATGGCTGCCCATAAGACCATGATCACGATCACGTTGCTCAAATTGGGCTGAATGTAAATGAGACCGGCAATCGCCACTGCGATCATCAGTCCGGTGATCAACCATTTCCAATTTCGGGGAGCATCGACTGTTTTTGAGAAATAACTCGCCAGCGCCAGGATGACTACGATCTTGGCCAGTTCGGTGGGCTGGATCGATACCAGTCCGGTCTCGATCCAACGGGTTGCTCCAAAGCGGGCCCCGCCGATTACAAATAACAATAACAGGAAGATCACGATCACGATATACATCGGTATGATCGCTCCCGACCAAAAGCGATAATCGATCGCCGCTGCCAGGACGATGACGACGAAACCGATCCCACCAAAGATAATCTGGCGCGATACTAGGTTCGCCAGGTTCTCATTGCCGGCGATGGCGGAACGGATCATGGTGACGCCAAATACGAGCGCCAAGATAACCGCTCCCAGGAGCCAGAAATCGAAGTGTCTCCAAAAGGTGCTACGCAGCATAGTTGGACAGTTGGAAGCCGCTGCTCTCCGGTATCATTATCGCCCTCGCCTGCGGGCGTTCGTTCGCAGCGGAATATCAGCCAGCAGGCGTTGCTCGCGCCCATCCTGTGCCAGGTTGATCGTTACTGCCGAAGAATCAATTTCGACGTAGTGGGAAATGATCTCGATTAACTCATCTTTCAGCGACTCGAGTTGACCCGGGGTCAGGTCGGTCCGGTCATGGATGAGCACCAACTGCAGGCGTTCCTTGGCACTGTTGGCGCTTCTCTTTCGTCCAAAAAGGAAATCCAACATTATTTCCTCCCCAGAAGACGCTGGAACAGATTTTGTGAATCAAGATCCATGAAAGCAACCTTTTCGCCCATCAGTCTCCGGGCAATATTCTGGAACGCCTGCCCGGCTTTGCTTTTTGACATCCAGTACCAGTGGTTGACCGCGGTTTGACGCCACGACGACATTTTCATCCTCGGGGACGATGCCGATCAATTCAACCGCCAGCAGATCAAGAACATCCTCGACAGAGAGCATATCGCCCCGTCTTACCAGGATCGGATTAAGGCGGTTGATGATCAACGCAGCCGGACCTTTCTCTTCAGCATCCAGCAACCCGATCACCCGGTCAGCGTCCCGTACGGCTGAGACTTCTGGGTTGGTCATGACCAGCACCTGGTCCGCCGCCGCTATTGCATTCTTGAAACCGCGTTCGATGCCCGCCGGCGAATCGATCAGGATCCAGTCGACTTCCTGACGCAGCTCGTCACACAGGCGCACCATGTCGCTGGGCGAAACCGCGGTTTTATCCCGGGTTTGCGCTGCCGGGATGAGATACAGTTCGGGCAATCGCTTATCCTTGATCATTGCCTGCCGTAAACGGCAGCGACCTTCGATCACGTCCACCAGGTCATAAACGATCCGGTTTTCCAACCCAAGGATGACATCCAGGTTCCGCAAGCCAATGTCGCCATCAATGCAGGTCACTTTTTGCCCGCAGATGGCGAGTGCCATGGCAATATTAGCCACTGAAGTGGTTTTGCCTACTCCACCTTTACCGGATGTCACTGTCACTACTTTTGCAGTCATGTCACCGTCCTGTCAATTCCTGCCAGGGTTCTGCGAGCAGAATTCCATCTTTGATACGTGCCACTTCAGGTGTGCTCTTGCCTGTTCTTTTAGGAGAGACTGCGATTTGTCCGGCAATTCTTAATTGCGTGGGCGCCAGCTCCAGCGCGCAGACGATCGCTTCCTCGTCACCCTGTGCTCCGGCGTGAACGACTCCTCGTAATCTTCCCCATACGATCACGCTTCCACCGGCGACTAATTCTGCGCCTGGATTAACATCCCCGAACACAACGATATTCCCGTCGAATGCGACCCGGTTCCCTGACCTAAGTGGTCCCTCGACCCATTTAGCTGCGTCCTCGGGCAAATCCAATTCCTCCCGGCTTTGCACAGGTCGGGGTTTTGTGATTCGAGTTGCAAGACCAAGGTTTTGGGCGGTTGTCTCGGTGATCGGTGATTTACTTAGAATTGCCCATAATGCAATTCCACGATCCGATAACTGGTCTCGAAGTTTGGATAATTCAGCTACACGCAACTCATTGGTACCTACATCCAATGCTACATGCGCCCCTTGAAAAAATGAAACGCGTTCGTCGACATTTTTTATGAAGTCTTCCGCCAGTTCTGCCCACACTGTACCTGCGAGTGTGATTAATAGACCGTCCCTGATTCCCTTGATTTGTATGATGGATGAAGGCGTCGTACTCATAATTCCCGAGATTATACTGCTATTTGTGAACCGATTTGCAAAGTTGCCTTTCTAAAAACCTGCAACCGGTTTGGCTGCAGGTTTATTTGCTAGAACTCGGTCACAGCTTTGACCCCCAGCGCTGGATAGATCTGCCCCGGCACCGGCGGCATCGGGTTGTAAACCCAATCGATGTCCACCACTCCACTCTTCACGCCTCCCATTCGTTTGATACCATTGAATTTTCCCCTGAGCAGCACATCTTCCATCGTCAGAGCCATGCAAAAGACCGCCATTTTTGCACGGCTCGGGATGGATTCCAGTTCGTCCTTGTAGACTGAAGTGGAAAATATGGCCCTCTGCCCATCCAGGCTCTGGGTCTGGATTGCCGGGATCAGTACCGGGAAACCGTCAGTTCCCACATATGCCAGAAATTTGAGATTGTCGATTTTGTTGATGAACGCTCGCGTCCAGCCGTTCAGCACAATTCGACTACCGGTTTTTCGACCCAGGCTGCGGGCTAGCATGGTCTGGATGGCTGCAAAAATAATCTTATTCATCGGCAGCGGTTGTCGTCCGGTTTGGGAAACAAGGTCCAGATAATAGACAGTATGGATGCCAAAGTAGGCGTTATACCGGAACATCGGCACGTTATTATAGTATTCGTATTCCAGGCCTTCCTTTGCGGCATGCGTATATGTGGCAGTACCACGCCATAAATGCTTATCCAATCCCATGATCATAAATCCGGTTTTTGGATTTTCCAGTATGTGCTTTTTTGACATACCTTCGGTGAATTGACCGAAGCACATTTGTGATGGACTGCAAGCCATCAAGCTGGAAAGAAGGGTGACGTGCGGGTATCCTTCGGGTGTTACCGTGGCGAGCAGACCAACCTTCAACGCCGGTTGGGTACGCTGGATATCCTCCGTACTGAACGTGGTTTGTTTTTGAAGGCTCGACATGGCTTACTCCTTATATGTTTTCGACCAACCGGGTCGCACCGGTGGCAACTATCAGATCAGGGTGAAAACCAGAACTCCTCCGCGGTTTGTTTACAATGCGCCAACTCACTGGCAGTCATTAACGGGGTTCGGGCATAATCCCAGTTGATCCCCAGGCGGGCATACTGGTCGCGGCATAGGTTGTTAAAAGCGCATAATTCCCAACGCGCGATCATCCCATCCATGCTGCCGGCTAATATTTGACCAATGGCGAGGATGTTCTCATCCGAATCCGTCGCGCCAGGGATAAGCGGTGTACGGATCCAGATCTCGAATTGTTTTCGTTGAGCTAGTCGAAAATCCCGGATGAAGGTCAGGTTTTCCAGGATCTGCCGGTTGGATGCTCCCGTAAGTTCATGGTGCCTTTGCGGATCGGATATTTTTAGATCGAAAAGAACCAGATCGATGAAAGGTAATAAGCGTTCGAGTGTCTGCTTCGAGCAAACCCCGCAGGTATCCAATGCGGTATTGATTCCATTTTCTTTCAGGGCGCGCAGAAGAGCCTCGGAGAAGTCCGGTTGCATGGATGGTTCACCACCGGATAAGGTCACACCCCCACCAGAGTTTTCATAAAAGGCGCGATCCTTGAGCAGCTCTGCCAATAGTTGCTCGACAGTTATAGTCTTTCCAAGGGCTTCGAGAGCACCTGATGGGCAGGCTTCGGTACAGGTACCGCACGCCTGGCAGCTTTCTCTGTCGATGACCAGCCCATCGGCAGTCATGGTCAGGCACCCGTTCGGGCAGGCGTTTATGCAGGTTTCGCATTTCAGACAGCGGACTGAAAACCACTGTGTCTGCATGCGCGTTGAGATACTTTCCGGGTTATGACACCAGGCGCAGTGCAATGGACAGCCCTTGAAGAATACCGTAGTCCGGATTCCAGGACCGTCTTCAGTCGAGAGGCGCTGCAGGTGCAGGATCTGACCGGTGGTCATTTCATCTGGTGACTTTCCCGTGCGATGATTTCGTTTTGGAGTTCGCGGCCGATCGTGGTGAAATAGGCGTTGTAGCCGGTGACCCGTACCAGCAGATGCCGGTAATTCTCCGGGTGTTTCTGGGCATCTTTCAGCAAACCTGCGTCAATTAGATTGATCTGCAGAGCCGAGCCGCCATTTTCGATATAGCCCTTGATAAAGGCTTTGAATTTCTGACGGTGCTCAGGATCGCGCAGGATGGATGGATTGAAGGTCATCGTGTGGCTGCCGCCATTCGGCAGCATGTTCAGGTAATCTTCCCAACCCCCTTTTCCATCTTGAGCTTTTCCGCCGATGGCTTTCCCGACCGAGTTCACATTCGCCGTTGGACCATTAATATCCGCACCGTTGGATGGGCACAAAGCATTCGAAAGGAATTTTCCCTGGGGACGCCCATCCGGGCTGGCGGCAAGGATGAACAAATCAGCCACCCAATAATTCCATGACAGCATCCCGGGTCTGAACTGTCGCCCGGTGCAGCGGGTCGTATATTTCCAGGTCTCCTCCGTCCAGAGTTCCATCACCTGATGAGCCATTGCATCGGCGGCATCATCGTCGCGGCCGTATTTCGGTGCTTTATGCTGGGCTCTTGCCTGCAGAATTTCGTGACCGACCCAGTTGTCTTTCAGCGCCTGGACGAGTTCAGCCAGGCTGCAAACCTTTTGATCAAAGACAAGGTACTTGACCGCCAGCAACGAATCGATCGTGGTGGCATAGGTGACCGCTTCGATGGTGACATACCCAAGTTCCGCCCCGCCTGCGGTGATATCCAATCCTTTTTGCGCGCAGCCTTTGACCAGGCAGGAGACGTACGGCGTTGGTGCATATTTTGCCCGGATGGCTTCACTGCTCTCGTACAATTCCACGATTCGGCGGATGATGTGTTTCGTTTGAACGGTGTAGGCATTCCAAAAATCTTCCCAACTATGGAAATTGGTCGCATCCCCGGTATCCTCACCCAGGCGCCGTACCTTCTCAGGTTTGCCTGTCAATGGATCAATGAAGGGGTTCAGGTCAAAACCGCCGGTCAGCGCCAGCTCGACCGCCTTGAGCAGGTTAAGGTTGGCGTCCACTGTACCGGAGCGGTCATTCCCCACCATGGTGTTTTCAAGGCATCCCACCGGTGCATAATCGAATACATTGCTTTCGTTTATCAATTCCGTCCTACCCGATTTCTTCGCCTGGAGCAGCATGCCCGCCATCGAACGTTCATCGAAATTCAGCAGGAAGGGTGCACCCTGACTGGATGCGATCATTTCAATTATCCGGTCAAACATTTTTTCAGGTGTGCCCCGATGAAGTCTTACATTCGGCTTGGGTTCCAGGATGGGCGACATCTCATCGATCACATCCAGTAAAACATACGTCAGATCATTGCTCATATCCTGACCGTTCGGTCCCAAGCCCGAGATCGTGAACAGCTGACCGTATCCGGCTGTGATGCCCTGGTTTCCACCGGTCCGGATCATGCCATCATAGGCAGTGTTGCAGTGCATCCAAAAGCACTTGAGTATTTCCTTTCCAAATTCAGGGTCCATCCCTGCCCGAATGGATCTTTCCCAGAGCGGGAACAGGTACTGGTCCAGCCGGCCGAAAGAATCCCCCGGACCGGGATAATTTTCATCAGCCATCACCAGCATGTGGGTCAACCACAGCGACTGGATGGCTTCCCAGAAGTCCTGTGCCGGCTCCCAAGGGACGCGGGTCAGGATGGTGGACATCCGCAGCAGTTCATCCTTTCGCACAGGATCAGCTTCCAAGCTAGCCAGCCGCTCACATTCCTGTGAGTATCGTGTCGCGAGATCCCGCGGCATGCTGGCCGCGGTGATCATCGCCCGGATCTGCCCGCCTTTTTTTCCATGTTTCTCGAAATCGGATAAGGATTCATAAGTGCTTTCGAGTTCAGCGGAAACCGATTTCCACCCCTCCCGGATGATCCTGCCATAATCAGGTATCAAATGACCGGAGGTCGCGCCGGCATTTCCAAAGCCGTGATTATGGAACCACAACATCGCCGCGCGTGCACCTTTCGGACCGTAGATCAACTTATCATGTTGGCAGGTTTCCCTTCCGGGTCAGACACGTTGAGGTCTGGATATTAAAACGACCTCCAGCCAGGAGATCACCCGGCAGGATCTCAGCGGGAAGGTATTTCACCATCACCTCCCGGTTGAACCAGGCTCGCCTCTCCGGCAGACTCCATTTCCAAAAATCGGGATGGAGCTCGACCTGCTGGGCGGTCTGGTTGAATGCCGAACGGAAAGTCTGCAGGAACGAATACGTCTCAGGGACGATATAAAAAGTAAGTTCGTTATATTGGAAATCCCACGGAGTGCCTGTTGTCCACGAGGTATATTCGTTATTCCAGGACCGCTTGACGCCCTGGAAAAAATAATCCCGTAAGCCATTGGATGCGCGCAGAAAGATTGCTTGGCATCTTGATCGTGTAATGGGTTTTTTCCTGTGCTAAGGTGGTCATGGAAGAACTCCTTTCAAGTATTTTTCACCATGTATCAGCATCCTGGTCATCGTTTTTACAGCCGCCTTGGGATCGCCATCTTTGATATTCCGCACGATTTGTTTATGGAATTGCCAGACGGTCGCGACAACCGGTGTGCCACAATACTTTCGGAAGAATTGTCCGGTCAGGCTGGTGTACACACTCTGGAACGAGTTAATGATCAATGGGTAAACCAAGTTCCCGGACAAAATTGCAATTAATAGATGGAAAGAAAAATCAAGATCGGTAAGAGTCTGCGGGTCGCCGCAAGAGGCTTTTTCTTCGTCGGCGAGCAGGGCTTGCATCTGCGCCAACTGCTCCTCGGTCCTATTCGTGGCTGCCAGGCGGGCTGTCTCACTCTCGATGACCAGGCGCATATCGATCAGGCTCTGCATGACGGATGGATCAAGTTTGCCATTATGGTAGGTTAATAGGGAAGACAGGATTGACATCGAGCCGAAACGCCGGTAATCACTTACAAACACCCCTCTTCGCGGGACGATCTGCACCAGACCCTTGGCGTTCAGATCGACCAGGGCCTCATGCAGGACTGGTCGGCTGACCCCGATCCGAGCTGCAAAATCGCGCTCCGAAGGCAGTCGCTCACCGATCCTGAGTTCACCCGACAGGATCAATTCCTCCAGGCGAAGGATACATGCCTCTTTAAGACCCTGGACTTTGATTGGTTCGAATGAGCGGATGTTCACGGGTATCATTTTTCCTGGTAAAACCACCAGCCATTATTATCAGTATAGCTCTTTTTTAGGCGTAATTCAAGCGCCTGGATATTCTTTGTCTGCCATTTATACGCCTTTTCATTCATCCCTTCCCTTACTGTCCAGCTTCTGGTAAAATCAGCCCCCGGAGCGTTGTACCCTTCGCTCTAAAATCCTGTAATAGAAAGGGCTTGAAAAATGAAAGTGATGCTGGTGAAGGACGTTTATAAATTGGGTCGTGCAGGCGATGTAAAAAAGGTCGCCGATGGTTATGGTCGCAACTTTCTGATCCCCCAGGGGATGGCAGTCCTTGCCACCCCGGGTGCAATGAAAACAGCCGAACGTATCCGCACGAAGGCGGCTGAGAAGCGCGCCATCCTCAATAATGAAATGGGTGTTGTGGCTGAGGCATTGGCCAAAATTCAATTGACCTTTAATGCCCGAGCCGGTGAAACAGGTAAACTGTATGGTTCCATCACCTCCCAGGAAATAGCGGATGCCATTCAGAAGAAATCTGGCTTTGCCGTCAAACGTCAGCAATTGGATATGCAGCCTCTGCGGACGCTGGGTGAACACATCATTCGTATTCGCCTGACGATGGACTTGATCCCTGAGATCAAAGCCACCGTCCTGCGGGAAGGTGAAGCGGAACCAAGCCTGCCGATCGAAGAGCCGGTTGCAGTGGCAGATGAGAAACCTGCCGAGCAGCCTGCTGAAACCAGCGTGGCTGGCAGCGAACAAGCCGCCTGATTCCTGGTAGGAGCAACCTAAAATCATCACCGGTCCAACCTTCAAGGGAAGCCGGTGATGTTTCATTAAAACGATCATGCCGGAAACAATAGGACAACAACTCAAGCAGGCGCGCCAGGCTAAAAACCTGACCATCCAAAAAGTGGTTCAGGCTACTCATATTCGCGCGCCTCATATTGAGGCGCTCGAGGCTGATAATTTTGATTCATTGCCATCCCCGGTCCAGGCACGGGCATTCCTGCGCCTCTATGCGGAATACCTTGATTTGTCGTTGGATGCGATCATCGACCGCCAGCGAGCAGGGCTCGATGGTTTACCTGGAAAAAGCACGGACCCTGTTCTTGCCCCGGCTGAAAACGATAATGAATCCGATCAGCAGCCGATGGATCGATCTGCAGATCTGGACAGTTCGGATCTCAATTCGATTTCATCAAAGGGACGACAGGTTTGGATGAATTTAATAAATCTCATCGGGCGGGGAAGGCAGTTCCTTGCACGATCGTCGCGGCGTTCCAGTCAGCCAGCACCTGAAGAGATCCTGGAGCAGGACGGGACGCAGGAAAATATACAATCTGAAACGGAAGAAATTCTCCAGCCAGTGGAGCAACCCCCTGCCAATGGTTCCGCTCCTCTCCAATCCAAGATCATATTATTGGAAATCGGCAGTTCCCTTAGCCAGCGTCGTGAAAGCCTCAGCCTGACTTTGGATGAAATCGAGCGCCATATCCACGTCCGCACACATTATCTCAAGGCTCTGGAAGATGGCGAATTCAATCAACTCCCTTCTTCCGTACAAGCCCGTGGGATGTTGAATAACTATGCCCGTTTCCTGGACCTTGACGTGGATGCACTGCTGCTCAAATTCGCCGATGCCCTGCAAATCCAACGGGTGGAACGTCAAACCGGGCTGGAGATTACATCTCCAAAAAATGGAGGCAGGTCCCATTTCAATTCCGCGATACAACCTAAAGGTCTGGCATCCATCCGCCGGTTCCTATCCCTGGATATCCTCGTCGGTGGTGGCTTGATCATCCTGCTGGTCGTATTCGCGGTCTGGGGTACCAGTCGGATCATCAACCTTCGCTCGGATACCACCCCTCTGCCGACGGCTCCATCCATCTCCGGACTCCTTATATTGCCTCCGGAATCATCATCGGCCACCCCTTCCCTCACCTCGACCGGGAACGCGGTCAGTATCGTTTTGCCCGCATCGGGCGAAACCCCCGTCGTGACAATCCCCGCCAGCGGCACCGGAGCGGTTAATGTGGTCGTTATTGCTCAAAATCAAACCTGGGTACGGGTCACGGTCGATTTTAAAGTTGCGTTCGAAGGTCTCGTGACCCCGGGTACTGCATATCCTTATGATGGGAACACCCAGATCGAAGTTCTCACGGGAAATGGCATTGCCATCAGCATCCTATACAACCAGGGCGACCTTGGTCCAATGGGTGTCTATGGTGAAGTCGTGGATCGCATTTATACTTCCAAGGCTATTCTGGTCCCCACGGCAACTTTCACTGCCACCCCAACCATTACCCGTACCCCAACGCCTACGCGGAAACCTACCCTTACATTAGTCCCTTCAGCCACCCGGAAATTTACCCTTACGCCAGGCCAATGATCCGGTAGATCATTTTTCCGGTAGCGATTCTCAGATCGGTATCGGTATCTTCCTACAGCGTGAAGAAATATTATCGTTATGAACAGAAAAACATTTCACTTAACCTCCCTTGGCTGTGCAAAAAATACGGTCGATTCTGATTCAATGGCCCAGCTTTTGGAAAACGACGGCTATAGGTCCGTTGATACTCCCAGGCAAGCCAGTGTTTTGATCGTTAACACCTGCGGTTTTATTGGTTCTGCCCGCGATAAATCCTACCAGGTGCTTCATACACTGGCTGAAGAAAAACGCCCGGACCAACTGCTGATCGCAGCCGGATGCCTTACCCAGCGCTATGGAACGGAAGTTGCCCGCCTGGTACCGGGCGTGGATGGCATCCTTGGCACACGGCGTTGGATGGACATTGTCGAAGTGGTCCATACACTCCGCCAGGGTCAGCGAAACTACCGGGGATCCGGTCTCCGCCCGGAACCTCTCTATCATTTGCCGGAGGCTGCGACCATCGGATTGGATGAAAATGGTGCCCTGCGTGCATCTGTCGCGGGTGCCAGCGCCTACCTGAAGATTGCGGATGGATGCCGGCGTCCCTGTGCATTTTGTGCCATACCCTTGATCAAGGGTACTGCTGTCAGCCGCCCGTTGGAAACCATCATTAATGAGACCCGCTTGTTGAGGGACCAGGGTGTTCGGGAGATCGTCCTGTTGGCGCAGGACACCACCGATTACGGGCACGACCTGGGCATGAAGGAAGGGCTCGCTGTGCTCCTGGAGAAAATGACTGCATCCGTCCCGGATCTGGATTGGATCCGGATCATGTATGCCTTCCCCGGATACGTAACGGACAAGCTAATAGACGTCATGGCGACCCACCCCCAGGTTTTACCTTATCTGGATATTCCGCTTCAACATGCCCACCCCGATATCCTTACCCGCATGCGCCGGCCTGCCAATATGGACTGGGTTCACCGTACGATCGCAAAGATGCGGGCTGCCTTGCCAGGCCTGGCCATCCGGACAACTTTTATTGTCGGTTATCCCGGTGAAACTGAACAGGAATTCCAGACATTGTTGGATTTCGTCAATGAGATGCGTTTTGATCGTGCCGGTGCATTTACCTTCTCGTTCGAGGAGGGTACGGCATCTGCTCCCCTTGGCGACCCGGTTCCTGCGCAGATCAAAACGGAACGCTACCAGCGACTGATGGAACTGCAACAGGCCATATCGCTGCAGATAAATCAATCTTATGTCGGGCAGACGCTGGATGTACTGGTCGAGGGCTGGGATAACGGACTCGCAGTTGGGCGCTCTTACCGTGATGCCCCCGAAATTGATGGGATGGTGTTTGCCGAAGGTCAAGCTGAAATTGGGACGATCCTGCCGGTAAAGATCACCGGGTCGCTGGCATACGATCTGACCGGGGTCGTGGCAGGCAAAGCGAAAACTTTTATTGGAAAACCTTCAGGATAACAGATCAGGGAATTGCAGGCGGGATAACGGGTTCTTTTCGTCTCAGGGGTCCCAGGAACAATACAATGAAAATCGCCAATCCCACCAGCGCGGCGCTGACCGAATAGGTCACATCCAATGTATTAACCGTATACAGCGAGGGGGTCGGCATGACGGTCACGGTATAGTTGACAAGCAATCCTGAGAACAGATTGTTGGCAGCGTGCAGACCCAGACGCGGCTTCCAGGCGACCATCCCGCAGGCTGATGAAAGCCATGGCTGCCCCAATGGAAAAGTAATACAACCCCATCAATGGATAATTTAATTTTGCTTCAGGATTAAGGAAATGAGGCACCATGAAAAGGAACCCCGAGATGGCACTGAGTATCCAAATGTTGCGAACGCGCAGTCCCACCCCCTGCAGGATATAGCCGCGAAAGAACAACTCCTCAGCAGACGTCTGGATCGGTATCAGCAATATCGCTAAAAAAAAGAACGGGATGAATTGTTTGAGGTTAATTGTCAGGGCATAGCGTCCGGGGTGTAGGACTACCTCCACCAATGACATCAGCCCGCAGAGAATGAACCAAATTGTGAATGCCTGGAAAATTCGTCCCCACGCAATGGAAGGAGCCGGTGTGATCAACGTCCGTAATGAGCGCCTGTGGATAAATCGCATCGCCAGGTAGAGACCGGTCATGAACAGGACCGATGCCAGCATCAGCGCCACAAAGCTCAAATTCTTATCGACCCCGATGAATTGACCGGAGGATGTGACATCAGTCTGAGGAATTCCGTCTGCAAGCACCCAGATAACCAGTAGTACGCTCGGTAAAGAGCCAATGATCTGCCAAAGGAAAAGTATCAATCCGACGGCGAGAATGAACCGCCACCAGTTATTTTTACCTGCTTTTGCCAGGTCAAGATATGCATTCATATTTGAATAATAAATTATAAAATGTGCGATCAATCATGGCCGCACATTTTTCGATTAAGGCGTTGCGGTCGTTGGTGTGGGAGTGTCGACGGGAGTACCTTCCGTGGGTGTTTCGGTACTGACGATGATGACCGGCGGATGGCAGGTGCGGTTTACAGCAGTAGCCGTCGGGAATGCGCTGAGATTGATGTCATCATTGATATTGATCGCGAACGCTGCAGCATATTGCTTGTCCGCATCACAGTATTTTCCCTCCGCCAGATAGTTGTTGCGCATAATTGATCGTTGCTTCGTACCAGCGTTTTGCAGCCGGCAGGCAGGAGGAGTCAGACATGTTGGGATAGCCTGCCATTACCTGTCCGAAAAAGTACTGTGCCTGGATCCAATCCTGGTCCCAAAAACTGGCACCGATAATATATAGTCGGGCATAGGTGCGCAGGCTCTGGGCAATGCTGTCCAGGTTGCCTGTACCTACAAAATGTTCTGCCAGGGTCAGGTCGTAGATGCCGCCTTCCAGGTTGGTATCGCGGCAAGCTGCAGTGATCTTCGCCACACCACGTTGTCGCAGAGCCTGGTAGTACATACCATCCACCTCTGCGGTTTTATACGTAGGCGCTTCCTTGCGCAGGGAATCAAGGTTCGTCAATGCCCCATCCCAATCCTGGGAATTGAGCAATTGCACTACAGTATTGAAGATCTCCTCCGCTCCGCGCAGATCCGGTGTGGGTGAAATCAGCGGTGTCGGGGAAAATATTGGTGTGGGGGATACCTGCATCTTGATCAGCAGGTCAGTGTACGCTGCCTGGATGCCGGGAAATTGCGGGTTGATCCGGATGACATATTCAAAGTATTGTTTTGCCAAGCCTAGATTGCCCGCCTGCATGGCTTGCGTTCCCAACTGGAATTGGTCTGCCAGTTGCCCGCTGATCACGGTATTTTGAGCCGCAAATCGCTGCCCCATCCCGGAGCTATAGCCGCCGAGCAAGCCAACGATGATCAAAACAACGATCACCAGCGCAACCAACCAGCGCGGGAATTTCTTCGTTGCCTCAGGCTGGTCCGGGTTTGGTAATTTTCCTTCCCCGCTCATTTGTCCCGCAAGGGGTGTATTCGGTTTCAATCCCCCTGCTGCAGGCATATTCGGTTGTGTTTTATCCATGGCTGGATTAGGTTGAGTATCGTTTTGTTCGTCAGACATGGGCGCGATTATACTCTATCATCACAGGTGGAATAATAATCGCAGTTCCGGCCATATGAACGGTAATGCGGCGGCAGTACCAATCGGCATTGCCAGCAGCGCGGAAACCACTCCGGAGAACGGCAGCCAGAGTGCCGCTCCGTAGGCAATACCACCGCCGACCAACGCGGCTGCCAACCCTCTCCAGAGAGAGGAGCCAAGGGTGACTTTTTCCGGTAGCAGGCGGTTCAACCAGAGTAAAAGGAAGGTCGCTTCCAGGGTAAATGCCATTTCGAGCAGTGCTATCCCTGGAGCCCCCCATTCAGGCCAGCGCAGGAGGATAAGTACTCCACCGCCAATAAAGATGGTTGTATTCAAAAAGGAGGCGAGCAAAGGTCGTTTGGCATCCTTTCGGCCATAAAAAGCCCTGGCAGCCACCTCCAAAACGGACTCACCCGCCAATGCCAGCAGGTATATCCGTACCGTCCAGGTGACCAGCGTATCCCCCGCTTCGCCAAGATTAAAGACCAGCCTCACCAGCGGGTGCATCACCGCGGCCAGGATTGCCGCTACCGGCAGGCAAATCGCCAGGAGCACACGCACGGAGCGTTCAACCGTGCCGCGGAAATTTGTCCAATCCAGCCGGGCAGCTTGCTCGGAGATGGTCGGGAGCAAAGCGGTCCCGATCGCAGTACCGATCAACGTTTCCGGTACCTGCATGATCATCCAACCGATGGTCAGGGCTGAAATAGCCCCGGCTCCCGGCAGGCGCGATGCCAGGTTATCGCGTGCGATAAAGGTTGCCTGGATGAAGAACATTGTGATGATGCGCGGCCCCACCAGCGCAAGCACCCGACGGACGTTTTCATCCTTCAGACTGATGGAAGGCAACCAGTGAAATCGGTATTTCACCAAACCCGGTATCTGGATGGCAAGGTGGAGAGCCGCTCCGATTATTACTCCATATACCAGTCCATGCACACCCAGACCCATTGCCGGGAGAGTGATCGGCCCGAAAGAGTATGGTTTGGTCGGGGAAAGTACAAGCGCTCCGAAAAGCTGCCCGATGTTGTAAAAGATCGGCGCCAGTGCGGGGAAAAGAAAATGCTGGTTGGCTTGCAGACCTGACATCACCAGTCCGCTGACGGAAAAGATCAGCATGGCGATCAGGTTCAACTGCATGAGACCGCCAACCAGGGTCTGCTGGGAAACACTAAACCCGGGGACGATCCCGATCTCGGATTTTACGATGGTCTGGGCAAAAATGGCGATCACTGCAGCAAGCACGGCTGCAGTCAGAAAAAAGATGTTGGCTACCCGCGAGAAAACGTCCCACAAAGCCCGCCTGTCTTTTTTTGCCAGGGTCTCGCTGAGAACCGGGATGAGCGCCATAGCCAGCGTACCCCCGGAGATCAGGGCGTAAAGCAGATCCGGCAGGTTATTGGCTGAATTGAAAGCATCGAATGTTGGTGAAAGCTGGAACTGACGCGTAACGATGATCGATCGCAGAAAAGCCAGGGCTTTGTCCAATCCGAAGAGGAAGAAAAGAAGTAAGGAGGTCTTTGTCAGGAAAGATAATTTTTTCATTATTAGAATGGGTGGGTCACAATTTTCTGGCAAAGTAAACTTGCCAGACTCGACAAATGGATGGTTTGCCTGTAATCAATCGAGTTTGCCAACCACCACCTCCACTGCATCGAGGATCTCGCCAGATTCGACCAGCGCCTTCATGGCGTTATGATCCGGGTACAGTGGGCGGTCCACTTCAAGGTGCGCCACATGCTTGCGGATGATCTCACCCGCGCTCTGGGTGCCCTTGCCGGGAGTAAACTCCCGGAAGTCAAGGGCTTGTGCGGCAGCCATGAACTCTATCCCGAGAATGCCAAACGCATTATCGAGGATTTGCCCGTTCTTGAGCGCCGTGTTCATTCCCATCGAGACGAAATCCTCCTGGTCGGCTGCAGCCGGGATGGATTGGATCGAAGCGGGTGCCGAAAGAATGCGCTGCTCAACGATCAAATGGTCGGCTGTGTATTGCGAGAGCATCAAGCCGGAGTAGAAACCCGGACTGTGCGCCAGGAAATCAGGCAAACCCTGGGATAGCGCGGGGTTAGTTAGACGATTGAGGCGGCGTTCCGATAATACGCACACCATCGTGATTGCCATCCCAGCCATGTCCATAGGAAGAGCAACCGGCGAACCCTGGAAATTGGCTCCGGTCAGGGTCAGTTTTAGTTCAGGGATAAATATAGGATTGTCCCCCACGCCGTTCAGTTCGATCTCGACCTGCGTTCGTGCATATGCAATGGCATCCCGTGCCGCACCGATGACCTGTGGGCTGGAACGCATCGAGTACGCATCCTGGACTTTCGTCTTTATTTTTCCGGTAACCAGATCGGATCCGGACACGACCTTCATGATATTTTTTGCCGAGGTAATCGCCCCTTTGAAGCCGCGCAGTTCATGCAGCTTGGCAGTATAAGGTTTTAAGTTACCCAGCAGGGCTTCAATCGACATGGAGGCGGCGATCTCCGCCTGCTTAAGGAACCGTTCCATGTCGTGAATGTGAATGGCTGACATGGCGGTCAACAGGTTCGATCCATTGATCGCAGCCAGGCCGTCCCTGGCTTGCAGCCCCGGGACGGGAATGCCAGCTTTTTTCATGGCATCCGCTCCGGGCAACCGCTCGCCCTTGAAGAATGCTTCCCCCTCACCCATTAAAAGAAGCATCGCCTGGGCCATGGGTGCCAGGTCTCCGCTGGCACCGACTGATCCCTTGCTGCAGACCACCGGGGTTACGCCTTTGTTAAGCATTTCCACCAGGGTCAAGGTGATCTCCGGGCGGCAACCGGAATTCCCATGAGCGTGGACATTTATGCGTCCCGTCAGGGCAGCCCGTACCTGTTCGACCGGTACCGGGTCACCAATTCCAGCCGCGTGGTTGTAGATGAGGTATTTTTGGAATTCCTTTACCTGTTCATCGGTCAGAATCTTCTCCGAGAACTCTCCGATGCCGGTGTTCGTTCCATACATGATCTCTTTATTGGCGAGTTTTTCTTCCAGCATGGCCCGGCATGCCTTGATCCGCTCAAGTGCTGCCGGGGAAAGTGTTACTTTTTCTCCGTCGCGGGCAACCGAGACGAGTTTTTCAATGGTGAGCGATGAACCATCGAGAATGATAGGCATTAACAACTCCTTGGGGTTTGGATAACCAGATTCTACCCCCCTTTTTATCGATAAAGCATCGTTCTGGATGACTTGCGCCTGGCACTGAGCTGGACAGGATGGAAAACACCTGCAGGTCCCCCATCATTCAGCTGAATGGATTACAATTTCCGCATGATAGAAAAAGAATTCATCCCCAAAATAGCTTTATCCATCCACGCTCACCCTGATGACCAGGAATTCACGGTTGCAGGTACGCTTGCCCGTTGGGTTCAGGCAGGCAGCACGGTTGTGTCTGTGATCGTCACCAGCGGCGATGCCGGGTCAAATGAGCCTGCCAGGGGTGTCGACTATAAACCGGAACTCGCCAGGTTGAGGGAGATCGAACAGTCTGCTGCCTGTTCCCTGCTTGGCATCCAGGAAACCATTTATCTTCGTTACCCTGACGGAGAGTTGGAACCGACCATGGAACTCCGTAAAGAATTAACCCGCCTCATCCGGAAATATAAACCCGAGGCGGTCGTGACCGGCGACCCGCAAAGTGTTTTTTATGGTAATGGCTATATCAATCATCCCGACCATCGCGCCGCCGCCCAGGCTGCCCTGTATGCAGTTTTTCCTTCGGCAGAAACACGGTCTGATCTTTACCGACCTGCTGGAGGCGGGCTACGAGCCCCATAAGGTGAAACGACTGTACGTCCACGGCTCGGAGAAATCAGATACCTGGGTGGATATATCAGCAACGATCGATGTGAAGATATCCGCTTTAAAGAAACATGCCAGCCAGTTGGGGGACTGGGATCCCGCGCAAATGATATGCGAGTGGGCGGCGGAAGAGGGCAAGGATCACGGACTTCAATATGCCGAAGCGTTCAAGGTGATGATCAACGAACAGGAACAACCGGAAAGTTAGGAGTTGAATCTAAAAGTGGAGCGGGTTATAATCCGCTCCACTTTTTTAATGAAAATAATAATCTTTAGAGGTCCTTCTTCACTCCCAGCAAGGTTACCGCACTCAGTGCAAAAAGAACAGCATACGCTGCAAAAATGGCAAAATAGCCCAATCCCATATAGTAGTGGTTGATGGCATCGGCGATCAGCCCGCCAATTCCCGCCCCGACGATGCCCGATCCCGCGCCTGCCAGGTTTGAAATACCAAGGTAACGTCCGGCTTCCCCATCGGGGACCAGGTCGGTACCAAGCGCCCAATTGGCGGTCATGAACAATCCCGTGGCGACGCCAATGATGGTTCCGGCTATGTACACGATACTCAATTGAGCGAACCAGATCGTGGTTAGCAGGAGGATGTTCCCGATGGCTGCCACGACACCACTGATCAGGACGAGCTTCCTCCGCCCTATCCGGTCCGAGAGCCAGCCGCTTGCAAGGGCGGAGATTAAAGTAAAAACTCCGATCACCGAGGTCAATGTGCCGGTCAGGCTGGAAGCTGCCTTGTCAGATAATTTAAAGGCATACATCACGAAATAGAAAATGGATCCTTGTAACGAGGTGGCGGCTGCCAGGAACATCAACCGGTTGGCAATCCACCATACAAATGAAGGTTGCTTGCGGGCTTCCTTTCCCAATGTGCCCAGGCAGCCAGCCCAGACTCCAGCAACCACCGCAATGATCATCGCGACTGCACCGCCTACGCCGATGCCCGTTGCGATGGCAGTTGATTGGTTTCCCAGCAGCAGTGTGACAAGGCCTGCCAATCCACCCACCAGACCACCACCAATCACCCCGGCCAGCCCGCCGATGAGCAATCCGCCCAGCATTCCGAATACATGCAGCATGGGCGGCCAGAAAGGTGTACTCGGTTTCTCCGTCAAGGGGGTTTCCTTGACAAATAGCATGGTAATGAGTGTCACTACCAGCAGTGAGGCACCGGTCGCGAAGATCGCCCAATTCAATTGACCAATGCCGACCAGTTTTGCAATGGTCAACCCGACCAGTATGATCGGCAGTAATTCCATCACTGATTTAAGTGCTGATGCCTTCCCGCGCTGATCCTCAGGCACCAGGTCAGGGATCAGACCTTGCAGCGGTCCATGGGAGACATTCGAGGAAAACTGGATCAATAGCACGGAGACCAGGAGCGCCACGTAGTTCCAGGAGAGCGCGATGGCAGCCAGGAAAACGCAATCGAATATTGCACCGATCAAGATGTAGGGACGGCGCCGGCCAAACCTGGACATCGACCGGTCGCTCAACAAACCAGTTGCCGGTTGGACCAGCATGGCGATGACCAGCCCTGCCGATCTCATCGCACCCAGGGCTGAATTTTTGATCGCCTCCGGCGCAAATATACCCACCAGGTAAGGCATAAAGATCGAGCCGAGCGCTGTGTTGCGGATATTCAGCCCGAGCCAGAAGATATTAATGGTGATGAAATCATACCAGCGCAATCGTTTCATTCGGTTTCTCCTCAACGGCGGATAGTTGGCTCCTGCTGATTGAACACCATCGATATCTTTCTGTTACCCTAATCCCCGATGATCTTTACCAGCACCCGTTTTTTCCTGCGACCATCGAATTCCCCATAAAAGATCTGCTCCCACAGTCCAAAATCGAGCCGACCCCCTGTTACCGCAACGACCACCTCACGTCCCATCACCTGCCGTTTGAGGTGGGCATCCGCATTGTCCTCGCCCGTTCGGTTGTGCCAGTATTTACTGAGCGGTTCGTGCGGCGCCAGCATCTCAAGCCATTCTTCATAATCATGATGGAGACCGGATTCATCATCATTGATGAACACGGAAGCGGTAATGTGCATCGCATTCACCAGGGCAAGACCTTCCTGGATACCGCTGTCCTTCAAGCATGCCTCAACCTCCCCGGTGATATTGACAAATCCCCTCCGGTTGGGAAGGTTGAACCAGAGTTCCTTCCGGTAGGTTTTCATATGGATGCCTTGTTGAACAGAAATAAAGCCTGTGCTTCGTAATAAATTTACGTGGATGAACAAGCCAGGCAAACTCGTATTAGATATAACTTGAATTTAATGTGGAGGTTTAAACTGTTTTCTCTACCACGATGGTCGCCTCGCCGATCAGGGCAGCAACGGCACCTACTGCTGCCAGCGTGGGAGCCAGGACCGCACCCACCACACCGAAAGTCAGGGGAAATTCGAGCATTACCTTCCCATCCTTATCCTTGATTATGATACGGCGAATATTCCCCTCATGGATCAATTGCTTGATCTTGGCGATCAATTCTTCGCCGTTGACCCGGAATTCTTCGGTTCACGTTTCAGGCATGTCAGTCTCCTTATGAATTAATTTGTTATGCCTGGGGTTTCTTTTTTCCAAATTGCATCGAAGCCAGGCTCGCAAAAGTAAACCCGGTCAGACCGTAGATTCCCCAATCCACGCATCCCATGGAAAAGAAATTTTTATAAACAAGGATGCTCATTGACACGTTGGCCAATGCCACGATCAAGCCTTCATAAAAAGCACTCCCTTTTAGTGGAGTCCTCCGCTTAACCAGTCCCGCCACTACAGCTCCCACCAGGACTCCTGCGATTCCCACGATGCGCAGGTAGATTGATCTGGCCACCTCGGTGTTGGCGATCCCATGAAACCATCCGGGGGCTGCAATGTCCGCCAGCAGGCGTAAACCAATTGATACGATCGCTCCAATCGTCCACGCCGGGAGGGATATATCCAGTCCCATGCTGGGCGTGATCTTTGGCAGGCTCGTCTCATCCACCAGGTACTTTCCGAGGGTATCGAGTACCTTGTCCATTTGCCCAAATACTTTTTCATTAAAAGCGTTGACTGCTTTCTCATTTCTCAAGTTTGGTCTCGACAACATCGAGGTCCATTGAAGGTCGTGGCAGATCGTGACTTCTGAATTCCCCTCACCCAGGTCTTTGCATTCGGTGCGGAACACCAGTGTCGTCCCTCCAGGATTCCAGTTGCCTTCGGTGGAATGCGTTTCCGGGTTGGTTTTCTTGACCTGGATCTCCGTCGCAGGCAGGACCCGCTTCAGTCCTTCGAAACAGCGTTCGATAGGTACCTGAAAGGTTTGTGATCGTTGTATTTCGGCCATTGTATTCTCCTGGTTGCTTGGGTGAAGGTATTATCGCACATTTTCAAAGAACGCGGTTCTGACGGGAGGTTATCCTAAGGCCACCCGCCTTCCCAAAACTTGGAACCATTAAAACTACCCAACCAAATCGCTTCCCGCACCATTCATCGGATATTGTGTTATATACTGTGTACTAGCTTTGATACTGCAACCAGGAGAAACCCATGCTGACCATTGAAAAGGTCGATACGGAAAACAAATCCCAAGTAAAGCGTTTCGTCAAGTATTACTATGATCTTTACAAGGATTGCCCTCAATGGGTTCCTCCCCTTTTCGGCGATGCATACCTACCACTTAACCGTAAGAAACATCCCTTCTTCGAGTTTTCACAAGCAGACTTTTATATTGCAGTTCGTGATGGAGATGTTGTCGGGCGCATCTGCGCCGGCGAGAATCGACTATTCAACGATTACCATAAAACAAAAAAATCGCAGTTCTATTTCTTCGATAGCGAAAACGACCTTCAAACAGCCACTGTCCTCTTCAATGCCGTCTTCGATTGGTCAAAAGCCCGTGATCTGGATACAGTAGTTGGACCCAAAGGTCTTTCCCCATTTGATGGATATGGCATTCAGGTCGAAGGTTTTGAGAATCGCCAGATGATGACCATGATGAATTACAACTACGACTACTATCCAAAATTGGTCGAGGCACTCGGCTTTGAAAAAGAGGTGGACTTCGTTTCCTGCTATCTGCCGTCAGAAGCCTTCGCGGTCCCCGAACGGGTGGAACGGATCGCCAAGCGGGTCTTAGACCGCGGAAATATGTGGGTCAAGCAGTTCAAGAGCAAACCCGAGCTGGTTTCATGGGCGCAGCGGATCGGTAAGACCTATAACAATACCTTTATTAATAACTGGGAATACTACCCATTCACCCAGGGTGACATCGATTATGCCGTTCAAAATGTCTTCATGGTAGCTGATCATCATTTGATAAAACTTATCATGCACGGCGACGACATTGTCGGTTTCCTCTTCGCCTTTCCGGATGCCTCCGCCGCCTTGCAGCGCGCCAAGGGCCACCTCTTTCCATTCGGTATTATCGATTTGCTGGTAGAGATGAAGCGTACAAAAACCGTTTCCGGCAACGGCATGGGCGTGTTACCAGAATTCCAGGGCACGGGTGGAAACGCCCTCCTGTATTACGAGATGGGAAAGACTGTCCTGCGAACCAAGCAGTTCAAATATGTCGAGATGACCCAGGTGGCTGAAACGACCAAACAGATGCGTGCCGATCTAAAAAATCTCAACGGCGTGGAATACAAGAACCATCGAGTTTATCGTAAAGCTATCGCATGACCCAGCATCCTGGGCATGCATTTAACATGAATTCAAAACCCCCACCGAAATTGGCGGGGGTTTTGATTTGGTTTTGGTCAGTAATTACATGATGGTTACGTTGGTAGCCTGAGGGCCTTTATTGCCCTGCTCTACCTCGAACTCCACCTTCTGGCCTTCCTCAAGATTGCGGAAACCTTCGCTCTGGATGGCAGAATAGTGGACGAACACGTCAGCGCCGCTCTCGCGGGCGATGAAACCATAGCCCTTGCTGGCGTTGAACCACTTTACCGTACCGATGATTCGTTCAGACATTTTATTTGCTCCTTTTAGCAAAAAACGAAAATGAGTTTGTCAGGCTTGTTCCATCGGTAGGTCTTACAAAATAGCCCAAGGATCAGTGCCTTGGGCCATCGTCAATCCTTCCAACGTGAACTTACTGGCATCGTACTTACGCGGATAATAATACTTCGATTATTCGGATACGTCAAGTATGAATTTTAAAAAACATTCCCGTTTAGTATTCCCCAAATTTGGGCTCGCTCAAGATTGGGTCCGAAATCTGGAACTTACCGGTAGCATGTATCTGGTTGTAGAAATAGTCATTATTATCTGGGAGTTTTCCTTGAAACCAGGTTATCGGGTATCATTGGTAAACTAATACAAATATCAGGTTAATAAATTTACTAAATGCGAACTGCAAGTCCTTCATCTACAATGGTCGATCATTTTGAATTCCATGTCTCGCGTAAATCGCGTGATAAATATCAGTTTGATGAGCAATTATTTGCATTGAACGGCAATGCAGTGATCGCCGATTATGCCGCTGCCCGGCTTTTTGCTGAGAAAATGACCCGTGTCCGCGGTCAGTACGTACCGGCAAGCGACATAAACGCCATGGGGCTGATAGACGAAATACTTCATCTTCTTATCCGTCAGTACGAAAGGCAAAACCCGGGCATCATGAATCGTGCCCTGGTCTCGGCGGGTGTGCAAGTCGATGACGCTCTACTGAAATTCATCCAGGCTTTCCCGCCAGTGGAGGTTTATCGCGGCAGTATCGAACCGTCTCAATACTTGGACCAGGTCACCGCCGGTCGGTCGAACCGCGCTGCTGCGCTGGAGGAGATGTTGCTCCTGCACATCACCAACTTGAATCCCGCCATCCAATCCTATAAGGAACTTTTTGACGAGGAGCCGCTAAAAGCATCGAGTAATTACGATCAAGCCATTGGGAGTCTGGTGCAGTTTTTCAGGGCACAGCCGGCTTATGATTCGTCTGCGGCGATATCCGGCACCGGCAAATCACTGATCGAAGTCCTATCCGCGCCGGCGCGCGTGGCGCCTCATTCCCTGTCTGAGCAGTTGCAATTCCTGCTCAACCGGTGGGCTGCCATCCTGGGCGAGGATTTTGTACAAAGGATCCTGCGCGGGATGGATTTGGTCAAGGAAAATGCTACCCGCGGCGATTTTCCGGGAGGATTTGCGGGAAATGCTCAAGTCCCCAGTTTTTCAGGCTATGATTACACCGAATACGAACGATTCAGCCCCGACAAGGATTGGATGCCGCAATTGGTCCTTATCGCCAAGAACTCCTATGTATGGCTGGATCAATTATCGAAGAAGTACCAACGCGCGATCACTCACCTGGATCAGATACCTGATGAAGAACTGGATTTGCTCCAGCAGCGTGGCATCACAGGCTTATGGCTGATCGGTCTGTGGGAACGCAGTATCGCATCTCAACGCATAAAACAAATATTGGGTCAAGCTGACGCGGTAGCCTCGGCATATTCATTGATGGATTACCAGATCGCCGCTGACCTGGGCGGCTGGGATGCGCTGCATAACCTGCGCTGGCGTGCCTGGCAGCACGGCATTCGTCTCTCGGCAGATATGGTTCCAAACCATATGGGCATCGATTCGCGCTGGGTCGTCGAGCATCCCGATTGGTTCTTATCCGTCCCGTATCCACCCTACCCAAACTATTCATACGACGGGGCGGATCTGTCCAACGACAACCGGGTGGGCATTCAGATCGAAGATCATTATTACGATAAAAACGATGCAGCAGTGGTCTTCAAGCGTTTTGATCGCTGGACCGGTGACGTTCGTTATATCTACCACGGTAATGATGGTACTTCCATGCCCTGGAATGATACAGCTCAACTGGATTTCACGCGGCAGGATGTGCGCGAAGCCATCATCCAAACCATCCTGCACGTAGCTCGTAATTTCCCCATTATCCGCTTTGATGCCGCCATGACCCTCGCCAGGAAACACATCCAGCGGTTATGGTTCCCTGAACCGGGACAGGGTGGCGCCATTCCTTCCCGATCCGAGCACGGTCTTACCCGCGCCCAGTTCGATTCAGCCATCCCGGAAGAATTCTGGCGTGAAGTGGTCGATCGAGTCGCCGGGGAGGTTCCGGACACGCTGCTTCTGGCGGAAGCTTTCTGGTTGATGGAAGGGTATTTCGTTCGAACCCTGGGCATGCACCGGGTATACAACTCGGCATTTATGCACATGTTGCGTGATGAGGATAATGCCAAGTATCGCCAGGTGATCAAGAACACTCTCGAATTCGACCCTCAAGTACTAAAAAGATATGTAAATTTTATGAATAATCCGGATGAGAAGACTGCCGCTGAACAGTTCGGCACAACGGATAAGTACTTTGGCGTCTGTACCATGCTGGTCACCCTGCCCGGTTTACCAATGTTCGGACACGGTCAGGTCGAGGGATACCGTGAAAAATATGGCATGGAATATCGTCATGCCAAATGGGACGAGTCCGTCGATGAGGGACTGGTGCGCGGTCATGAATGGCGCATCTTTCCATTGACCCATCGTCGTTCGCTCTTCGCCAGTGTGGAGGACTTTTACCTATATGATTTCTATACTCCTCAGGCGGTTGTCAATGAGGATGTCTTTGCCTATTCCAACCGGATCGGTAATGAGCGCGGGCTGGTCATTTACAATAATAAATATGCCCGAACAACCGGATGGATTAAAACTTCTGCCGCTGCCATGCACAAAGCCAGCGGTAAACTGCAGCAGAAAAACCTGGCTGAGGGTCTTGTCATTCCCGCTGGATCGTATGCGATCTTTAAGGATTATGTTACCGGACTGGAATACATCCGGTCGGGTCAGGAATTAACCGAAAAAGGGATATTTTTGGACTTGGGGGAATACCAGTGCCATGTATTCATGGACTGGCGTTTTGTCACCGGTGATCATTGGAAGGTGGTTTTCGAATCCCTGCATGGAGCCGGCACCCAGTCGATCAATGGAAAATTCGATGAGATCAATAAGCCAAAATTACCTGTGGACATCATACTGGATGGAGACAAACCAAAGCCGAAGAAAAGTCCAAAACGATCTTCAACAATAAGGAAAAAGACTGCGGATGGCGCCAAAAGTCCTACTAGGGTAAAACCAAAGGCGACCAGAAAACAGAAATAGGAATATCGGTTTGCCCGGATCCATTCTCACCAAATCCTGCTCGCCAGACTGAAACCATCCTCGTTTGGGATATCGTTTCTGACGTTATAATCGGGGCAATTTGAAAGGCAAACTTTTCGATGCTCGATGCCCGTAAAGATAAACGTTCTGCTGCATTAAGTTCGGTTGTTGCCGCTATTGGGCTGACGACCTTCAAGGTCATCATTGGATTGCTGACCAACTCTCTTGGTATCCTCGCCGAAGCCGCCCATTCTGGCCTGGATCTGGTGGCCGCGTTAATGACTTATTTTGCAGTGAGATACTCGGATAAACCCGCAGACCAGGAGCATCCCTTCGGTCATGGGAAGATTGAAAACCTGTCTGCACTTTTTGAAACCGTGTTGTTGCTCGCCACGTCCGGTTGGATCATATACGAAGCCATTCAGCGCCTTTTCTTTATCAGTGTGAAGGTCGAAGCATCCATTTGGGCATTCATTGTAATGGGGACTTCAATAGTCGTGGATTTCACCCGCTCGCGCATTTTATATAAGGCGGCTCGTAAATATAAAAGTCAGGCTCTCGAAGCTGATGCTCTCCACTTCAGTACTGATATTTGGTCCTCATCAGTGGTTATTCTCGGGTTGATTGGTCTGACTCTTGCTCGTTACGTACAAGGACTTGATTGGCTGAGTAAAGCCGATTCCATCGCTGCTCTGGTAGTGGCACTCATCGTCATTTTTATCAGCGTGGAATTGGGGTACCGCACGGTATCCGCTTTATTGGATACAGCTCCAAAAGGACTGTCCGCCCAGGTCGAGGCGGTCGCCGAATCCATTGATGGCGTCGTGGATGCTCACGCCATCCGTATCCGCCCATCCGGTGCGCATACTTTCATAGACATGCATGTTACGATGGATGGCAACCGGACTCTCAATGATGCCCATGCCGCCACGGAAAAGATCGAGAAAGCCATCCATTCCATCATTTCTCCTGCCGATATAACGGTCCACGTGGAACCGGTCAGGGAAGCAAAAGTTCTTATGCCTGAAAAAAAAGCCCCACCGCGTAAGATCGCCAGGAATTAATCGAAAAAGAACCGGGAGCACTACATGCTCCCGGTTCTTATATGATGGATATTGTGATTTGGTGAGATCGGCTAGACTTGCAGGCGTTCCCACTCCTCCAGCCATTGGTCCATTTCAATTTGGAGGGTCGCATATTGGTTCCCCCATTTTCGAACCAGCGCAGTATCTGTCGGGGGGGTTTCAAGTTTTCGACCTATTTCAGCCATCTGTGTTTCAATGGCAGCAATTTTGTTCTCCAATTCCTGCATGCGAGCGACCTTGCGTCGTTCTTCCCTGGCAGCCGGGTCGCCGGATCGTTTGAATAAACTCCGTTTGGTGACGGCTTTATCGGCCTCATCAGCTATTCGTTGGGCAGCAAGGCGCTCGCGTTCATCGCGGCGCTGGCTGTACGTCCCTACGAAAATATCCAACGTGGTTTCCTGCGGATCGATTTCCCAGATCTGTGTACCCAGGGCATCGATCAAGTATCGGTCATGTGTCACCAATAAAATCGTACCGGAATAATCGTCCAGCACCGCCTCCAGGATTTCCTGCGATGGTATATCCAGGTGGTTGGTGGGTTCGTCGAGAAGCAACAGGTTGGTATCTTCCAATGCAAGTTTAGCCAACGCTAACCGTCCGCGCTCGCCGCCGGAAAGTACGGATACCTTTTTAAAGGCATCATCACCAGAAAAAAGGTACTTTCCCAGGTATTCCCGAATTTGTCCTGGCAGCCAGTTGTGCGTCACCGAATCGATTTCCTGGATAAGCGTATTTTCTGCACTCAGACCTTCATGGGCCTGGGCGAAATAACCGGTTTTTAATGCTGCTCCCAGTTTAACCTCACCCTCCAAAGGATCCAGTTGACCAAGGATGGTCTTTAAGAATGTCGTTTTACCAGCACCGTTGGGGCCGATCAATGCTGCACAATCTGCTCGCCGTAACAAGATATCGGGTGATGAGAAGAGTAAACGGTCCGGATAACCGATCCGAAGGTTCAACGTCCGCAGGACCAGTTCACCTGAGCGTTCCGCCGTGCGTAGGTTCATATGGAGCCGAGGCAGGGTCCGCATTGGTGCCCTCAAAGCCCGGACCCGCCGTTCTGCCTCCTCAGGTCCGAATGGCGAAGTACCCACGGTTACATCTCCGGCAGTCTCGGCCCATTTCTGATTCAAGACGGCTTCCATCCCAACTTGTTCGATCGCCTGGACCACGCGGCTCAGCCGGCGCAATTTTCCTTTTGCCTGGCTTACATTCTGACCTGAGATGTTCTTCTTGATGTATTCAACATCTTTGAGCAGTTTCGCTTTCTCAGCTTCGAACGTCTCCCGCCTGTGCTCCCAGCGCTCTTCACGAGTTCGGAGATATGCCGAGTAGTTTCCAGGGTAATGTTCACTGGCACCAAATGCCATCTCAAGGATGCCGTTCGCAACTCGATCGAGGAAGTAACGGTCATGTGAGACAATGACGGCTGCGCCTCCCCATTGGCTCAAATACCCTTCAAGCCACTCGACTGCGGCAATATCGAGGTGGTTGGTGGGTTCATCCAGCATCAGGAGGTCTGGCTCGGAAAGCAGCAGGTGCGCCAGGAATGCGCGTGTCCGTTGTCCACCGGATAGATGGTCGAGAGGCATCTCGTAATCCTGGCGGGAAAAACCGAGACCGGTCAGCACTTGTTTGATCTGTGTCTGGTAAGTGTAGCCCCCGCGTCGTTCGAATTCGTGTTGAAGCGGGCCGTATTTGGAGAGCGCTTCTTCCCGCTTGTCAGGTGAAGACATGCGCGCTTCCAGTTTTTCCAATTCTTCCTGCCTGTTGATAAGGTCGGAAAAAACGCTTATGCAGGCATCCCAGACGGTGCCTTCCATCTCGAATTCCGCTTCCTGTGGAAGGTAGCCTATCCTGACGGATTTGGCCCGCGCGACAGTGCCGCCTGAGGGTTCATCCAAGCCAACCAGTATGCGCAGGAGCGTGGTCTTCCCGCAACCGTTCGGACCGACCAATGCCAGGCGGGATCCTTTTGGTACGGCGAAAGAGATCCCGGCGAACAAGTCCACGGGACCAAAGGATTTTGAGAGATTGTTTGCAGTGATGAGTGACATTGAACACTACCTGGTAATTACCGCCCAGAATTATACCAAAGGAGGAATTTGGGAAAAAAAGCGTCACCAACCCGGGGATATGTTCATCTTAGGGGGAATTCAGATCAGTCCCCCTTACCCCCATTGCCAATTCTTCGGAATTAGCGGGAAATGGAGTTTGGTTAAACCTGCTTTCTTCTTGATTGGTCGTAATCGATGAAATTATCGCACGTTAAGCTTTTGGCAGGCAAATTCTTCCTATTTACCTTTAAACTGTTGAAGTGCCTGGCGTAAGCGCTCTTCCACATCATCCGGTGCATCTTTTGGTATCGACTGGATGGCTGTCTGTGCTTCGACGACCGAATACCCCAGCGATGTCAGCGCTGCCAGCACCTCCGAATCGCTGTCTGATAGGGTACCGATCTTTTCCAATCCTGCCGATGGTTTTAAACGGTCATGCAGGTAAAGTATCATTTTCTGGGCGGTTTTCTTCCCGACGCCCGGTACGCGGCTGAGGATGTCCGGTTCATCACCAAAAACCGCCTGTTGGACTATTTCGATTGTCAGGGTTGATAGGACTGCAAGGGCGGTGCGCGGACCGACACCGTCCACGCTCAACAGCGTGGTAAAAAGGCCGCGGTCTGCCTGGGTTTCGAATCCATACAAAAGCCAGGCATCTTCACGGACCACCAGGTGGGTGTACAGGAAAATCGCTTCCCCGATCTTCAGCCGTTCGAGCAGTGGTTTGGGTAGCGAGACTCGCAATCCGATCCCACCCTGTTCCACGACCGCGGCACTGTCTTCGATCTGTGTAACCTCACCTCGTAACGTGGCGATCATATCGACCTCATCAATTTACCCATTTGGTCCAAAAATAACAATAACCGCATGTTCCGTTCAATACTTTTGTGTATTCAAGTGAGTGATTGCCACCGCCAAAGCATCGGCGGCGTCGTCAGGTCGCGGGATCTCCGGCAGAGATAATAATACGCGTACCATTTCCTGTACTTGCTTCTTCCCGGCACTGCCATAACCGGTAACTGCCTGCTTCACCTCATTGGGTGTGTATTCGCCCATCGGTAATCCTGCTTCCGAAATGGCAAGCATGATCACTCCGCGTGCCTGTCCAACGGAAATGGCGGTTGATATATTCCGTTGAAAAAACAACTTCTCCACCGCAACCCGGTCGGGATGGTGGAGAAGTAAAATATCATTCATCTGGTGATACAGTAATGACAATCTCTCGTGGGCAGGCATATCTGCCGGGGTCTGGATGGTGCCATAAGAGATCGATTCGAGGCTGCCATCTTCCCGGTCACGTACCAGTCCAAAACCGGTTGTTGCCGTCCCCGGGTCGATCCCCAACACCAGGGTCATGTCTATTCAACCTCAAGTGCCGCCAGCGCCTCTTCGGAAATCTTCAAATTATGGAAAACGTTTTGAACGTCATCCAGCTCTTCTAGCGTTTCGACCACGCGCAGAACCGATAAGGTGTCATCAACTCCAAGCTCCAGGTCCTGTTTCGCGATCATGCGGAGTTCAGCATCATCCGGTGTTACGCCTTCCTTCAGGATGGCATCGCTGATCTTTTTAAACGATTCCACCGGACCGATGATCTCGACATTATCGCCGTCTTCCTGGACATCCTCTGCACCCGCATCAAGCGCCAGTTCAAATGCCTTGTCGAAATTCAGTTGGCTTTTTGGAAAGGCAAAATACGATTTTCTGGCGAATTGCCAGCTAACCGCACCTGCTTCTGCCATATTCCCACCGCTGCGGCTCAAAATGTGGCGAATCTCCGCTACAGCCCGGTTGCGATTGTCGGTAACACAATCGATCACCAATGCCACACCATGCGGACCAAACCCTTCATAGGTGATTTCTTCAAATATGGCGCCATCTTTATCTTCACCAGCACCACGTTTGATCGCCCGTTCGATATTATCTTTGGGCATGTTCCCGGCGCGTGCTTTTTCAATAGCCAGTACCAGGCGGAAGTTCGTATCGGGATCGCTGCCCCCATTCCTTGCAGCCATGACAATTTCGCGCGCCAACCGTGTAAAACTGGCGCCTTTCTTGGCATCATTAGCGCCTTTCTTGCGCCGGATGGTCGCCCAGTGGCTGTGACCAGACATAAGTACTCTCCTTTAAGACCACTTTCGTGGAAATTTGCGTGACAGCCTGCGAATTATACCATAGCGAAAATTAAGCCACAAAAAAGCCAACTGCCATCACCCCGGGACCTCCATGGACAACGATCGCCGGTGGAAGCTCATAAATTGGGATCTGGCTTATCCCCATTCGTGATCGAAGACCTGCAGCTAGCGACTCGGCCTCTTCCATCGCATCGGCCTGCATGACACACAGATGAGATTCCGGTTTTTTCGGGCATTGTTCTTCGATGATCTCGACCAGGCGGGCAAGCGCCCGTTTTTTCGTACGCTGCTGCTCAAATGGTTCCACCTGTCCGTCACGCAAGCAAAGGATGGGTTTCACCTGTAACAACTCGCCCATCAAGGCTTTCGCACCACCGATCCGGCCTCCCTTTTGCAGGTATTCCAACGTGTTTACGAGGAAGTAAAGTCGTCCACGCGGGATCCATTCCTTTAGAGTTTTCACGATGGTGTCTGCGCTCATGCCCTCGCATGCCCATGCATGAGCTGCCAATACGAGGCTCCCCAGGTTGCCTGCCACGGACATCGTATCCACTATCCTGACATTGAGAGCTGGAAAGTCTTGGGCGGCAACTTCCGCTGACCGGACCGTTCCGCTCACCTTGGCAGATGGAGCAATGACCACCACATCTTCCTTGTTCTTGATGGCTTGCTCGAAGAGCGGGTGGTAAAGCTGCGGGGGTGGCGCGGCTGTTTTGGGAAGTTCCTTGGAAGCTTTGAGTTTTTTCAAAAAGGTCGCAGTGTCCAGCTCTGTGTCATCCCGGAAGGATTCTTCGCCAAAGCAAACGATTTGAGGGATCAGGTGAATACCCAGGGTCTTGAACATTTCACGCGGCAATCCCGATGTGGTGTCCGCAATAATTTTTACCATTTTTGCCTCCTCCAACAACTTAAAGAGATCGTCGATAGGTCTGGTGTATCTTATAAAATTCTACGCCGAAGTTTTCCATTTCGCGCTGCATCTTCTCGTTTTCCATTCCGATTTGAACCACCTCGGCGTGACGGTAACGTGGGTTCTCGGTAACGCTTTTGAACATTTCACTATACAAGATCGCCGTCCCACCCAGGCCGCGAAACTCTTCGATCATGCCAGCCCCATTGATATTGATCCAGTCGGTCTTATGCAGTTCACGCAGGATGGTTATCCAACCCAATGGGAAAAGGCGTCCCTTGGTTTTTTGTAATGCAGCTGAAATATCCGGGTAGGCTAGTAGAAAACCTACCGGGCGTTCTCCATTGGGAGATGACTCATCAACCTTCATTACTATCTTGATCAAATTCGGGTCTGCAAACCAAATAACCTGGTTGACCATTGACTGAAGTTCTTCATCCGTTAGAGGCGTCCCGTCACTGGTACCTTCTAATGCACCATTATAGAGTTCTTTCAGGTAACCTGCTGCGGAGCGCAGTTCGCGCCGGGTATGAAAGCGTGTAATCCTGAGACCGCGTCGTTCCCGGACGCGGGCTGCCAGTTCATGGATGCGTTCGGGGAAGACGAGTTGTTCTCCCAGGTATCCGGAGACGATCTCGCTCACTTTTTCGAACTGCATCGCTTCAAGCAGCTCCGGATAATATGGCGGGTTGTAAGGCAGGCCCAGTGCCGGGCGTTTCTCAAATCCCTTGACGAGCAGACCGAGACCATCAAGAGCAGTGAATCCTTTGGGTCCAACCATTTGGGTCAAGCCCTTCGCCCGTGCCCAATCGAATGCTCTTTCGAAGAGGCCGTAAGCTGCCTCCGGGATTGGCTGGCACTCGAAGAGGTAGAAAAAAGCCGTTTTGGCCTGGTTATAGTCATTGTAATGACGATTATCCAGGACAGCCAGACGTCCCACTGCAATCTCGTCCATATATGCCAGGAAGAATGCAGCCGACGAGTGCCGGTAGAACGGATATCGCTTTTGGTTCAGGCGCAATCGTTCATCGGATACCAGCGCAGGCACCCACTGAGGAGTGTCCTGGTAAATTCGATAAGGCAGGTTGAGAAAATCCTGGACCTGCTTCCGATCATTGAGGTCGATCTGGACGATATTCATAATTAAGGGCGCATTGGTTTGCGCCCTGAATGATTTATGCGGGTTTCTCGGCTTTTTTCTGCGCTGCCCGTTCTGCTAATTGAGCATGCAGGGACTTGATGTCTTTGTCAACAAATAAAAGCGCTCCCAAGTAAAGGAAGAAGCACAGCAGCCAGGTCGAAACGCAGATCGTCAGGATGGCAAATTGGAGGCTCGAGAACGGGCCGATCACTTTGGCAAAGTAAAGGGATAATGCGCCCGCCAGAGTGGGTGCCAGCGCTGCTCCACTGTTTTCCACAAAATACTCCACTGCCTGCGCCGAACTTCGTACTTCGGGTAAGGTGATATCAAACACAGTTGAAGTAACATTCGGTGACGAGAACGGCATGAATAACGCTGTCAGGCACATCAGGATAAAAAATGTTGTGGGGCTAGTGACAGGGGTATTCAGGGCAAAAAAGAGGAAAATGGCACCCAGTAGAACACCGCCGCTTGAAATGATGATCCGTCCCTTAAGCGTCCGCTTGAACAGCCAATCCCCGAGCGCGCCACCGATAAAATACCCGGAAGCCATGATAAGGACGATGGGACCCATGGTGAATAAAACGCTGGTGTTGTCATACCCGCGCTCCCGGATCAGGTAACCGAAGAAGAAGAACGTGATCACGTTCCATGGGAAAACGCCAGCAAAACCCTGCAGGAACACGAACCACATGGTCTTTTTTTGCAGGGCGTTCTTCAAGGCCGGCCAACTGAAACGCACCTGGCCAATTTCCGCCACATCCTTGAACTCTTCCTCCGATTGGCCGCGCGGGACTTCCTTGATCCCAAAAAAGATCACGATTGCCATTACGATCCCCAGCGATCCGGTGATCAGGAAAATGGACCTCCAGCCATCCAGGTGAAAGATTTTTCCATCCAGGATTGGTGCGACCATTAATGCCATCACCATACCCAGTAAATATCCTATTGGCTGGGCAAGTTGAAGCAGACCATAAATCTTGCCCCGCATCTTCGGGCTGAAATAGTCAGCGATCAGGCTATACAAGCCGGGATACGATGAATCATCGATGCCGGTGGATGAACGTGTCACCAGGAATTGGGGGTATGTTCTCACCAATGAGCTCAGCCAGGTAGTGGCGCCCCAAATGAATGATGCGAGCGCTAAAAGTTTTGCACGTGCATATCGATCGTACAGGTAACCCCAGATCGGGTAGAACAACGTGCCGACGACCAACGCGCCGGTATTTACCAATCCCCATTGGAGGTCATTTAACCCAAATGTCTTACTGACCGGGATTTGCAGCGAACCGATGAGAAGCTTGTCAGTTTGGTGGAGCAGAACGAAAAGGAAGAATACGATGACAACGAATACTGGATAGGTATTGCGTTTTCGCTTCATTCTGATTACCTCATTTCAAATGGAGTGTGTTAGAAAAAGTTTACAACGGATGAATGGGATAGTCAAATGTCCAACGGTATAAACCTTATATGACATAATGGTCGTAAATAATATCCTTAAGCAATAAGATGAGGCATGCTTTGTCGCGGGGATTCAATACCGATCAAAGGATCTATCGCCTCGAAACGAATTGGAAGCAAATGGGTTTTGAATATTGGAGTTTACGAAATTGGTAATATTTAAGATTCGAAATCGGTGTATGATTGTTTCATAGTATGAAACATTTTGACCAAGATTTTGCTCTGCTCTCCATCAAAGCGCAAACCCGCTTGAAACGTTTGCGTACCATACTCCCTTGATAAAGGGAGTCTTTCTAATTTGAGGCCGAGATGAACGATAGTAATTTTCAAATTGCAATACTTTTCAACGAAGACACACATATCGACAAAGGTGATGCGAAGGATTTACTGGCAGTCCAGTACACAGTAACAGTTACACAGAAATTATACGAAGCATTGACCAGTTTGGGGTATTCGGTCACAAAAATTGCGGTCAGGGATAATCTCGACGAACTGGAAGACCTGCTCGCTTCGTTTCCTCCCAAGAATACATTCATCTTTAGTAATTGCGATGGTTTCAATGGCAATAATCACGATGCCGTTAAGCCCATCCGCCTGGTTGAACGCATGGGCTTCCGGCACACTGGCGCAGCCGCCGATTTGGTGGAGCTGTGTATCGACAAGCCGGCTTCCAAGCAGCGGCTGTTGGAATATGGAATACCGACACCCCGGTTTCAGGTTTTCGAAACCGCCAGTGGGGATTTCCATTTGGAATTCCCGGTTATCGTCAAACCTTCGGTTGAAGATGCCAGCATGGGTATCGATCTCGGCTCTGTAGTCACCAACCAGGAGCAGCTATTTCAAAGGATCGCCTATATCATTGAAAAATATGAGCAGCCTGCCATGGTGGAGGAATTCATCTGCGGTCGTGAACTGGCTGTATCCATGTTGGGCAACAAAGTCGTTGAAGTGTTACCCATCGCTGAAGAGGATTTTTCTTTTGTTGCCAACCCGCTGGAACGTCTTCTGACGTACGAGTCGAAATGGGTGGTTGAATCGGCATACTTTCAAAACATTCCCGCTCGTGTCCCGGCTTTACTGAACCGCAAGGAACTCCTGACGGTGAAAAAGGCTGCCGAAGGTACTTTCCACGCCATCGGCTTGCGTGATTTTGGACGGGTGGACATTCGTTTCAAGGATGGGATCCCATACGTCATCGATGTGAATGAACTCCCCGATCTCTCGACAGAATCAGGTTTCTGGAATTCTGCGCGCGCCACAGGAATGAGTTATCCTCAGATGATTGAACGAATATTAACCAATGCTCTCAAGCGGGACGGCTGGATATAGATGATCACTTTGCCTGATAAGGAAGATGGCCTTCGAATTCATACCATCAATGCCAATACGACTGTTTTTAACCAGGAAGAAGTCGAGTGTGTCGATGAACTCTGGGATGAATACCAGGCTTTGGGGTCCGAAAAAAGTGGGTATTATTTCCTGGTTGAAAGAGAGGGTGACCAGGTGCTCGGATACGCCTGTTATGGTCCCCGGGCACTGACAGATCGGACGTACGACCTGTATTGGATTGCCGTGAATCCAGCAGTCCGGCGGGGCGGAGTGGGTCGAAAACTTTTAGCCGCATCTGAAGAAGCCATCCGTAAATTGGGTGGCAGGCTGCTGATCGTCGAGACCTCCGGTTTGGCAAAATATGAAGCCACCCGTGCATTTTATATCGCGACAGGTTATCTGCTCGAAGCTACGTTGAAGGATTTTTATCGTGACGGCGACGACCTCGTGATCTTCACAAAACATTTTTAATTGATCCTTACTTAACCAGGGCGCACGAGATTCAACTCGTGCGCTTTTTTTATTATCGGCATGGTAAAATCATTTTCCTTGTATTTCCGATTCAATACCAAATCAAACTGCCATGTCATCCCAAACCTCCCCTGCCGAATTTACTCTGATCCGCAAGTTCAAGTCGGATAAAAGTGGACACATCCGCTGGATCATTTCCCATGCCGCACGTCATGGTTGGTTGGTATTCGTGATGCTGATCGGTGCACTCGGTAATGCAGCTTTCGCAGCCTATGTCCCGGTATTGATCGGAGATGCTTTTAACGCAATGTTGAAAGTTCCTCCGGATACCAGGGTTCTATTACCTTTGGCTCTTATTATGGGTGGATCGCAGATTTTAAGGGGAGTTCTCCAATTGGGGCGTAATTTTGGTGCCGAATTGATCGCCCAGCGAATTGAACGGGATGTTCGTGACGAATTGTATGTTGCCTTGCTTGGAAAAAGCATGACCTTTCATAACTTGCAGCCGGTAGGCGATACCATGGCACGCGCAACCAATGATGTTCGCGAAGTCAATTATATGTTCAGCCCCGGGATTAACCTGGTCATCGGATCGCTCGTTTTCCTGATCATGCCGCTGATATTTGCTCCCCTCTATCATTGGTCACTGGTGTTAACGCCTCTCCTTTTTATTATTTCCTACTTCATCGCCTTGCGAAGTTATCTCCGCAGTTTGAACCCGATCACGGAAGACGTACGAGCATCCTTCGGCGAGATGAATACGCACCTGTCTGAGGCATTGGATGGGATCGAGACAATGAAAGGGGCGGCTCAGGAGGAGGCTGAAGTAAAAAGATTTAACTTGAACGCCGACCGCCTCCGTAAAAACCTGGTTCGGCAGGGCGATCTGGAAGCTCGCTTTGTGCCGTTATTGCTATTTTATTCCACCCTGGCGGTAGGTCTGGTCCACGCGATTCTGCTCTTCCGTTTGGGAATCCTCAACCTTGGTGGTGTGGTGGCATATTTCAGTATTTTATTGATGCTCGAATTTCCAACCTGGACCTCCATCTGGGCTTATTCATTGATTTCTTCCGGGTTGGCTAGTGGTGATCGCATATTGGATTTGATCAATCGTGAGACCAATCTTGATCAGAATATTTCTGGCATATCCCGGACGATGAAAGGCGAGATCGAGTTTCAGGGCGTGACTTTTGCATATCCGACCGGCGAACCGGTCCTGCGTGATATATCATTCAAAGTAAAGCCCGGACAGACGGTCGCCATAGTAGGTCAGACCGGCACCGGGAAGACTTCGCTAGCAAAACTTGTCAATCGCACCTATGACGTCACGTCAGGAAAAATCCTGGTCGATGGCGTGGATGTCCGTGACTGGAACCTGGCTTCCTTGCGCTCCCAGATCTCCATCATCGAACAGGATATCTTCCTGTTCTCACGCTCAATCGCGGATAATATCGCTTTTGGCAAACCTGATGTAATGAAGGCTGAGATCGAAACCGCTGCCAGGTCCGCGCAGGCGGAGGAATTCGTTCAGCAGTTCGAAAATAGTTATGAGACGGTCATCGGCGAGCGCGGAGTCACCCTCTCCGGTGGGCAGCGCCAAAGGTTGGCGATCGCCCGCGCTTTTCTCACCGACCCCCATATTCTCATCCTTGACGATTCAACGAGTGCCATCGATTCTGCCACCGAAGACCTGATCCAGCGCGCAATCGCTGCCGCTGCGAAAGGTCGCACAACGCTGATCATCACACACCGGCTCTCCCAGATTCGCTGGGCTGATCTCATTGTCGTCCTTCGCCAGGGACGCATAGCTGCGATCGGTGATCACGATCAATTGATGAAAACATCAGAAGCCTATTCCAGGATTTTCAGGGATTGAGTTGTATTTAGAGAGCTTCGCAATAAATTAGCGATGTTCCGTTTCGGAGAAATGTATGGGCTTTTACGAAGGCCTCAACGAAGAAAAATACGACCGCCAGTATAAAGACCGCGACCTGGCGAAGCGCATTTTTGCTTATTTCACCTCCCAGCATCGGCGGGTGATTATTATTGCTGCATTGACGGTGACCATGGCTGTCATTTCAGCCTCCCAACCGGTCATCGTAAGTCGCGGTCTCGATATGTTGAAGACTATCCCTTCGATCAGCGCCAGTCTGCTGCTTGGCGCCGTCGTAATGCTCATCGGTCTGAGCGATTGGGGTATCAACTGGATCCGGCGCAGGCTCACCGCTCGCACGGTAGGAGATGTGGTCCTCAAGTTACGCGCATTGGCTTTCCGTTCTGCCGTGGAACACGACATGTCCTTCTACGATCAATTCTCATCAGGACGCATCGTCTCCCGTATCAACGCAGATACGAGTAATCTCGGTGATCTTGTTACCATCCTCACCGATGTTTCTGCCCAGGTTTTTCAAGCCATCTTGTTGGGTATTGTCATCGTTTATACGGAGTGGCATCTGGCACTCTTATTGTTTGCTTTTCTGCCGGCTATTTTCCTGCTGGCACTCGCTTTCCGCCGGATGGCACGCAAAGTCACAAAAAGTGGGATGCAAGCGATGGCGGATGTAAACTCAGCCATCAAGGAGACCGTCAGTGGGATAGCCATTGCCAAAAACTTCCGCCAGGAGGCTGGTATCTTCAAGACCTTTGAAGCAGCCAACCGTACATCCTATCGGGTCAATGTATTGCGTGGTTTTATCCTGGCCTTGGTTTGGCCTTCGCTGAATACCCTGGCAGGCATTGGCACCGCGGTACTGGTTTATGGCGGCGGGCTGAGTGCCGCACAGGGCGCCGTTACACTCGGAGCCTGGTACCTGTTCATTATGAGCCTTGGTCGTTTTTTTGACCCGGTCATGAACCTGTCCGCCTTCTGGTCTAACATCCAATCCGGTTTAAGTGCCGCCGAACGGATCTTCGCATTGATGGATGCCGAGCCCAATGTGGTTCAAACCAATCATCTGCCTGTTCCCCGGCTTACAGGCAGAATCGAATTCGAAAATCTTTCTTTCCGTTATGCCGGGAATGAACCAGTGTTGGACGATTTCACTCTGAACATTAAGCCTGGTGAAAATCTCGCCATCGTGGGGCATACCGGCGCGGGTAAATCCTCGCTGGCTAAATTGATTGCCCGTTTCTATGAATTTCAGTCTGGTCGCATACTGATCGATGGGATGGACATTCGCACGCTCGACCTGCAGCAGTATCGCCGTCAGTTGGGCCTGGTATCACAGGTGCCTTTCCTGTTTTCCGGCACCGTGGCGGATAATATTCGCTACTCCTGTCCGGATCCAACTTGTGTGACCGATGCTGATATTCTCAGCATGGCGCGCAAGATCGGTGATGGAGAATGGTTGGAGACGCTGCCGAATGGTCTCGAGACCGTTGTCGGCGAACGCGGCACCATGCTGTCCATGGGTCAGCGGCAGTTGGTGGCTTTGCTGCGAGTGCTTATGCAAAAACCCGCCATATTTGTTTTGGATGAAGCCACCGCGAGTATTGACCCATTTACCGAGTGGCAGATCCAGCAGGCATTGAATTTGATCCTGGCTGAATCCACCAGCATCCTCATCGCCCATCGATTATCCACAGTCAAGGCCGCCGACCGGATCATCGTAATTGAAAAGGGACGGATTATTGAGCAAGGTAATCACGCTGGGCTTCTCGAGCAGGCAGGTCATTATGCCATGCTCTACAATAATTATTTCCGGCATCAATCCCTGGCTTATGTCGAACATGCCAGGGAGATGGTGGCAAAATAAAGTCTCACTTAAAAAACCCGATCAATTCCTTGTTTACCGCTGCTGACTCATCATGCTGAACCCAGTGGGAAGCCTCATCGAAAAAGATCAGCCGGCCTTCTTCACAAAATTCAACTGACTTTCTCGCCATATCTTCTATCAAAGCGATATCTTTTTTCCCCCACATGATGAGCGTGGGTACCTGCACGCGCCTACTGTTGGTCGGAACTGAACGGTAGCGTACCACGGCGCGGTACCAGTTGATCATGCCCGTCAACCCGCCAGAGTTGGTCCAGGCTTTGCGGTATTCAAACAAATCTTCTTCTGTAAATGTTGACCTCCTGCCGCTGGCACGCAGCAGCCTGGTCGCTCCGGCAAAATGATTGATGCTCATCAACCAATCTGCCAATCCAGGGATTTGGAAGAACGCTATATACCATGACCGTAACATCTGTCGTGGTGATTTACGTAAAGTCTCAAGCAACACCTGCGGATGTGGGACATTCAGAATCGCAAGTTTTTCGATCTGGGCGTGAGAGCTGATCGCAGCACTCCAGGCGACTCCTGCGCCCCAGTCGTGCCCCGCCAGGCAAACCTTCTCATATCCGAAATATTCGATCAAGCCGGTTACATCTCCAACAAGTTCGTCCATCCGGTATCGATGGACCCCTTTCGGCTTGTCTGATAGGTTATAGCCGCGTTGGTCGGGAACGATCACTCGGAATCCGGCATGTGCAAGAGCCGGAATTTGGTGCCGCCAGCCGTACCAAAACTCTGGAAAACCATGCAATAAAATAACAGGTTTTCCGCTTGGATCACCTGCCGTTACAACATGCAAACGGATCTGATTCGTTTCGACGAAAATGTGCTGGAAGTCAGCATTCATTTTTATCCGATCCATACCGATCGCATGGACACGGATCCTCCCCACACTTTCTCTGTGAAGAATCTCACGGGCTCGCCGGGTTCCTTGGCACCCAACGAATATAGTAGTGGTTTATAGTGTTCCGCGGAATTGATCGACAGCGCGGCTTCCCGCCCATGCTTTTCATAGTGGATGATTGATTCGTGGTCATCGTCCAGGATCCATTGCCTGACCTTGGCATCGAAATCCATTGCCCAGTCGAACGCAGTGTCCTCGAACACCACCATTCGCAGGTTATGGACGATATTTCCACTGCCAATGATCAGGATACCTTCTTCCCGTAGTGATCTGAGTTTTTTCCCAAGGTCGTAATGGGACTGGGCATTTTTATGAACATCCAGGCTCATTTGTATAACAGGCACATCCGCTTTTGGAAAAAGCCGGCTGAGCACCGACCAGCAGCCGTGGTCCAGACCCCAGGTTAGGTCCGGGACGATTTCAGCGTAACCCAACCAGATCGCGGCTATGTCGGGAGAGCGTTGGCGACCCGGGCGCAGGGTAAGTCATCGCATACAATTCTGGTGGAAAGCCATAAAAATCGTAGATCGTCCGTGGTTTTTCCATTGCGGTCACTTGCGTACCGTCCGTCTCCCAATGCGCCGAGATGCACAGGATGCCTTTCGGGACAGGCAGGCGCCTGCCTGCATCCATCCACGCCTGGCTGAATTCGTTATCTTCGATGGCATTCATCGGGCTGCCATGACCTACGAAAAGAACGGGCATACGCTGCATTTTTACCTCCTTAAGACTGAACGGAAATTGTCGGTTATTTTAATGTATTTTCTGAAAGTAAAGGCTGACCAGGTTTGTTAGATCTACATCGGTGTGCAGTCGTAATATTCGGAAAAAATCCCCGGCACTCGAACGCTTGCCGGCCATTTGTGTGGCGTAATCTTTTAAAAAGGCAAAGAAAGCCTCATCCCCCACCCGTTTGCGCATTCCTTCAAGGAATTGCGCCCCCCGCAGGTATACCGCATTGGCATACATACGAAAATTGACACCGTGGTAAATATCCGTATCGACCCAGCCAGCTGGGGAATATGGTTCGACCCGAAAAGCCCACCAGGCGCTGACTTGCGGATAGTTCATTTCATAGAATAATCGCTCGCTATATGTTGCCATGGCTTCATCCAACCACGAGTTCCAAAGCCTGGTCATTCCCAACCGACCCGAACCACCATTGGTGAGCCGTCTCGTGTACTGCGATATCGATCAGGTCATTTAATACAGTACCATCATCCTGCGCGTAAAAGTTGCGACTCAGAAAGAATAAACCGTCATATTCCAATCCATCATAAAATGGTGATTCAACGATACTAAGGCTGTCATGACCCACTGGACCAAAGAGAGCGGTGAATGTGGTCACAGCTTTAGCGACTTCAGTCATCGCCCGCTCAGCCTGGGGCTCATGTTCCTGGAAATAATAGCTGGTTACGATCACACCATTCGAGTTTACGCTTAAAGAACGATAATCGCTGCTTGCCGATAAAACAAAGTTCCGGGCATTATCCAGATGATAATGTGTCGTTCCTGGAACGCCTTCAGCCAGACCGCTGGCAGCAACTGTTACTGGCATGGATTGGCTTTTGACGCTCAATGTCACGTCAAAATCTGACGTATCGTACACCAGGTGCTCTCCAACATCAGCAGGTGGGTGTAACAGCCAGCCGTTCGAGTACGGGACAATGAACGGGTACCAATCCACCAGGTTGAGTTGGTGGTCGTTGTAACCGAAGACGTGGTGAGTATCAGCGGGAGGCAGGTTAAGTTCAAATTGCATTGTCATGTCCAGGGTTCCGCCCGGGACAAGAGATTTCAACAAAGGGATCTCGAGCCGGCCGTTGTTAAGAATATAACCGGTCACACTTTGACCGTCGATAGAAAGGCTTTTTAGGTTGAAACATCCTTTCCACAGGTTTGGTTCAACAGCCAGCACAACATCGGTCAGTGCTGCACCGGTATTATTTTGATAATGGATCGATTCCTCCACATCAACGTGGCGAGCCGCATAATCGAGGCTGGTTATCAGGGTATATTGTGGTCGAATGGACTCGGGTGATGAGGGAGTAGGGGAACTAGTAGGGGGATTCGGACTGGAGTATCGCAGTCGACGGCGTCGGTTCGAACCACAGGTCCCGTTAAGGAAGCAATTTGCGTTGGGATAAGGTCAGGCGCGATGACAGTCAGTTAATTGTAGACGTTGGTTGAAAATCAATCTCCCCGCAAGCGGTCAGAAGAAGGATAAACAACGCCAATACAAATCGGCGCATCAATTACTGTCTCTTCCAGAGTAATCCCCGACGCGGATGGAAAAGAAAAACCAGCAGGAAGATGGCGGTGGCCGTCAACACGATGGCCGATCCGGAGACAATATTGAAATAATAGCTTAAATACAGCCCGGTCACGGCTGAGACCGCCCCGATGGTTGCGGAGACGATCATCCCCTGCCAGAGCCGTCGGGTGAGCAGCGACGCAGTCGCCGCCGGTGTGACCAGCATCGCCACCATCAGGGCCACGCCTACCGTCTGCATCGCAACGGATACGGTCACTGCCATCAGGATGAATAAAAGGTTGTTCAGCAGGTTTGAAGGTAGCCGCAAGGTCGCCGCCAGGACCGGGTCGAACGAAAGGACCATGAATTCTTTATAGAATAAAAGGATCGCCAGCAACACAACCGCGCCGAAGGCGGCTGTCAGGACCAGGTCGCGGCTTGACACGCCCAAAACATCACCGAACAGGAAATGGCTCAAGTCCACGGTGTAACTACGGACGGTGGATATCAAGGCGATGCCAAGCGCGAACATGCTCGCAAACAGGATACCGATGGCAGTATCTTCACGGATCTCGGCCCGCTTGGAGACTGCGTCCAACTGCCAGCGCCACCAGCACCGCCGCTCCCAGTGCCCACCAGAACAGGATTTCCCGGCTGCCTCCGCTGATCAGATAACCGAGTGCCACACCTGGCAGGACGGCATGTGCCAGGGCGTCCCCAAAGAAAGCCATGCCGCGCAGGACGACATACATTCCCACCACGGCACAGACAATTCCCACGATGACCGAGGCAGCCAGTCCGCGTACCATGAAATCATAGTTAAACGGTTGGAGCAAGATATCAAGCAGGTTGGTCATTCTGATCCTCACCGTCGCAGCAGGTATCAGCCAGCGTGGTCGTACCATCGCCAACCTTGATCAATTGGGCATGACCGCCATATGCGTACAGCAAGTTATCCGCTGGTCAGCACATCCGGACGGAGGTCCGAAACGGATCATCTTATGATTGAGCAGCATGACCCGGTCAAAATGCTGGCTGCCTGTCCAAGGTCATGGGTGGCGACCATGACGGTGATTTTCTGCTGCCGTAGTTTTTCCAATAAGGATAGTATCGCTTCCTGGGAAGGCGTATCCAATCCATTTAGTGGCTCATCCATCAGGACCAGCTCGGCCTCCTGCGCCATCGCCCGCGCCAGGAATGTGCGCTGCTGCTGACCGCCTGAGAGTTCCCCGATCTGGCGGTTGGCCAGGGCATTCATATCCACCGCTTCCAGGGCAGTGTGAACCAAATCCCAATCGGATCGTTTGGGCCATCGGAATAAACCCACCTGACCGATCCTGCCCATCATGACGACATCTGCCACACTGGCCGGGAAGTGCCAGTCCACCTGGCTGCGCTGGGGAACATAAGCGATGCAAATATGCCCTCCCGGTCGAAACCCGGAGATCTTGACATCGCCGGAAGTCGGCGGCAGTACTCCTGCCACCACCTTGAAAAGGGTGCTTTTGCCGGCCCCGTTCGGTCCAACCACTGCCACTCGCTCACCGGTGTGTAAATGAAAGGTCATCTCATCCAGTGCTGCCTGTCCATCATAACGGACAGTCAATTTGTTGACCTCCAGGATGGGGGCGTCCGGGTTGTGGGAAACGTGGGGATGGAGCGGGGAAAGTGTTGGCGAAGTCATTTCAGTGCCTCAACGATTGCGCTTACATCATATTTGATCATGGCGATATAAGTAGGTGCGGGTCCGTTCGCTGAGCTCAACGAATGCATATATAACCCACTGACCACCTTCACGCCAGTTTCGCTGGCGATTTGATCAGCCAGTTGTACGTTGGTACCGCTCTCCAGGAAAATGGCAGGTGTGCCTGTATTGCGGATGCTGTTGATCAGCGCCGCCATTTCCTGGGCGGAGGGTGCTGCTCCACTGCTGATACTTGGCACTATCGCACCAACAACCGTAAATCCATAACGGTCAGCAAAATAACCGAATGTGTCGTGATTCGTTACCAGCTGCCGGCGGATCGGCGCTACCATTTGAACCTGGGTCTTGATCCATGTATCCAGCGCCTTCAACTCGGTAATATATCCGGAAGCATTCGCGGAATAGAGCGCTGCACCCGCCGGGTCAACTTTTGAGAGACCATCGCGGATATTCTCGACATACTGGATGACGTTATTGGGATCCAGCCAATAATGCGGGTCGCCTTCCGGATTCTCTCCTGAAGGATCTGGACGGGGAGTCAGTCCATTCGCCGCTTTGATGATGACCTGGTTCTGGTTCCCGGCGTTCTGCAGGATCGGATCCAGGAAGGCTTCCAGGTTGGCGCCGTTCAGAATGAGGATATTTGCATCGCTGATCCTGGCTGCATCCTGTGGGGTAGGCTGATATGCATGCGGGTCCACTCCCAGCGGAATGAGGGTTTCTATTGTCAAGCGATCCCCGGAAACGTTACGAGTGATATCAGCTAAAAATGATTCGACCGCCAGGACGATCGGTAGATTAGAGCCTGGTGTGCTGATCGGTTGTCTAGTACACGATGCAACCAACGCGCAGATCAGAAAAATAATAACGTATATCCGTTTCATTTGTGGAGTATTTTATCGCATATCACTTGGCGATAGCAGCGGACCTTTTCGTGCGTTGTTCCTTGGGCAAATATCCCCTTAATAAATCCAAGCTCTTGTCTTGATTCACCCCGCAGCAGGTGTGCAGCTACGGCACCATCCCTGCCAGTGGTCCATGCGGGTCGATGACCAGCTTCAGTTCTCCATAGGGAATGGTTACTTGCTGCGGACCGAGGGCGTATGCAGCCACCTGGTACGCGTCGAACGTGAGCAGGAGCCCATCCGGAGTGATATTCCAGCTCAGGTAGTTGCTTGGGATCGGATCTAACCCTGCAGTAAATAGATCCGCTATTTTGGGTTTTAATTGAGCCAGGGAATAGTCGGAGAGGATTTTTAAATAATCGCTGCCCGGCATGAACAACTGGTCGAGGCTGATATCTGCACCAGCCTGCAGGTCATACGTGACCGTCCGGCTGTGCGTATTCGGGTGGGCAGCCCCTTCGATATAGATCATGATATCGAATTTTATACTCATGATATTACCGGGGGCAGATAACAGGCTGTAGGTTGCTTTGAAGGAGCTCCCGGCTGCATTGGGGTTTGGGATTATTTCCCGTAAATTATCCTTGAATTTACTGATCTCCTTTTGGATAAGCAGGTTCATTTCATTATTAAAATTGATGACTCTTGGGTCATTATTACCCTGCAAGGTCGGCACATCCGCTTCGATGGTGTTGTTCGGTGATGTACCTTTCTCTTTCACGGGTACACTGACCATCGTGACGGAAAGGTACAATGGTGCCTGGACTGCAGTGGGCTGGCTGGTTTCGGTGGGTGGAACGGTCGCGGTTGGCGGCAGGCTGGTGGGGTTTCCACTGCCGCAAGCCAGGATCACCAAAGCAATAACGAAAAGGGGCAGTATGATGATTGAATTTACTTTTTTCGGCTTTATCATTTACTCCTCTTTGCTTCTTGCCTGGTAGACTTTTCGATCAACCTCTTTTTGCGGTATTCCAGTTCTTCCATCCAATGCCGGTATTCATAGCGTGGAATATCGAGCGAGCCAACCAGTTCTTCAGCCCGCTTCGTCAAGTTCAGAGCCTCCACATGATCACTTTGCCGGTGTTCATAGTACTTGGCAAGCTCGATCAGGGCGTAGATGTGACCCTGGTCTGCCGCTTTTTTCCACAACGCAACGGCTGCCTCGAGGTCACCTCGGCGACGTTGCAAGGCAGACAACCTTTGGGCAGCAGCTCCGAAGTCTGCTTCATTCACACCCATCTCAAGCCCTTTTTCATAGAGACGCACTGCTTCCTCCCACCTGTTTAGATCTTCGAACAATTTAGCCATTGCAATAAAATCCAGGCCGTGTTCCACTGACCCGTTGAAGGGATCATCCAGGATGGTCGCCATGTGGTTCATCAGCGCCGCCAGCGCGACGATGTCCATGGCGTTGTGATAGAACACTCCTTTGAGAGGCCGGGCATCACCCGTTCGCAGGTAGTCAAAATAGAGATACGGAATTTCATAACCAGGGACTTCCTCGATATTGCGCGGGGCGCCCAGGATGTTCTCCTCCAGGTATTTCAACGCCCGGCTTGGCAGCCGTTCGCGCCACAGGCGGCGAGCCAGTGGCAGTAGATCCAGGTGGGCAAGGTCCTTGAGGGGTGTCGGGATCGAATGAAGAGAATAGCGGGTCACCAGGAGAGGTGCATCGAAGGCTTTCCCATTGAAAGTGACCAGCGCAGTACTGGGTGCGAGAAAATCCACCAGACCTTCAAGCAGCGCCGCTTCCTCGGATGGGTCTCGCATGAAGAATTGGGCAAGATGGAAGGTTTCCCCATCGAAGCGTCCGACGCCTACCAGGAATGCATACGTACCCGTTCCGCCTGCCAGCCCGGAAGTTTCGGTGTCCAAGAATGCAAAGCTATTGATCGGATGATCTGAAAGCCGCTTGTCGTGTGCCCATTGACCGAATGTCGCCAGGGAGACGGAGGTTCGCAGTGGCGTAAGTCCGTGCCTGTAGTCCGAAGGGAATGTTTGTTCGGTCACAAATGTTTCCCCGGCTCGGGTGGAAATGAATTTGCCTTCCAGCACGGATTGGATGGGGAAATCCGCCTTCGAAGCTTTATTTTCAGGTCGAAGGCCGGCCGTTCCAATATTAACACCCAGGGATTTTAACTTATCGGTCAACGACCCTGGTTTTGGGTTGGACACGGGTGACATAATGAAGGCATTATATCAAAATGCCTGTTGCCACGTCGTAGTCGCTATGCTACACTAATCCATCGCTTAGGAGTTTTATGGAAATCGAAAATAAGTCGGGCGGTGCGGGTTTTCTATCTATTTGGCTCAAACTGGCGTATGGGACTGGCGACTGGAGTGAGGCCAGTTACGGAACCTTGCGCCAGATTTTTTATGCCATTTTCCTGACAGACGTGGTCGGTTTGGAACCCCGCCTGGCTTCCATCGCTGCGCTGGTAGGCATCATTTGGGACACGGTTAATGACCCTCTCGTAGGCATTCTCACCGACCGGATGCGCAGCCGCTGGGGTCGCCGCCGTCCGTTCCTTTTATTTTTCGCCATTCCATTCGGGGCCAGTTTTCTGCTTCTGTGGTGGGCACCGCCCTGGCACAACCAACTGGCTTTGGCTGCGACGGTCACCCTGGCATTCATGATCAGTGACACCTTCGAAACGCTTTGTGGCGTTCCCTTCTCATCGCTGCTGCCCGAGCTGACCCCGGATTATGACGAGCGTACAACTCTTACCAGTTTCCGCATCTTCTTCAACCTGCTTGCCTCGCTGGTAACTGCCGTAGCGGCTCCTGCCATCATTGACTCTGCCATCTCTGCCGGGTGGAGCCAGCAACAGGGTTATCTGATCGTGGCAGCCATATTCGGCGGCCTGGCTGCTGTCCCGTTCCTGCTGATCTTTGCCGTCGTCCGCGAACGTTACGGCCAGCAAGACCGCCCCCTGGAAACAGTCACGTTCGGTCAAACCGTTCGTACCGCCTGGGCAAACATCCCATTTCGTTTCGCCACCGTTATCTACATGTTGAATTGGATCACTTTCGACCTGGTGGCATTGGTCCTGCCTTTTTACCTGCTCTACTGGATAGCTCGTGGGGATATGCTGGCTTCGGTGCAGTTCCTGGGTATCCGACTGCCACTCGAATCAGCCGTCTTTGCACTTTTGCTGGTGACGGCTACGCTCGCCTTGCCTTTCTGGATATGGTTATCCCAACGCCTGGGAAAGCATATAGCCTACATCATCGGCATGGTTTTTTGGGCAGGTGTACAGATTGGTATATACCTCGTCCACCCCGGGCAGATTAATCTGGTCCTGTGGATGGCTTTCCTGGCAGGATTGAGCGTCTCGGCAGCTCATGTCCTGCCGGATGCCATGTTCCCGGATGTGATCGAATGGGATGAGCTTCGCACCGGTCGTCGCCAGGAAGGGATCTATTATGGTGTGAAGAATTTTGTGCGGAAACTGACCGGGGCATTTGCAATTTTTATCGCCCTGCAGGCATTGGGCTGGTTCGGATATCGTTCTCCGCCATTGGGTGCCACATCCTTTGAGCAGTCACCGCTTGCACTGATGGCAATCCGCATCCTGATCGGACCCTTCGGCGCGATCCTGCTGTTTTCAGCGGTCATCACCGCCTGGTTCTATCCCCTGACGCGTGCGAAACATGGACGTATCCGCAGATTACTTTCCCAGCGCAAGAATCTGTCCGATCGCATGAAGGAATGATCGGAGGCTCGATTCGTTAATTCGGATCGCGCCGGAATATCGCAGGCAAGGTTTGGAATGTCATCCAGATAAGGCCCTTCAGGGGTGCGACCGGGTCCCTGGGTGAAGCCGGCTTCCTCATTATTCTCTTGCAGGGTTGACAAGGACCCCATTTTTTTATATACTATGTAAGCGCTTTCAGAAAACGCTTACATCATATTGCCCGGAATTCTCATGCCTTCTTCCCGTCCTACGATAGCAGATGTTGCCCAGCAAGCAGGTGTCTCCATAGCCACGGTCAGCCGGGTGCTGACCGGGAGTTCACCCGTTGTCCCAGAAACCGCCGAACGTGTCCATGCTGCCATTGCCAGCCTGAATTACGTCCCCCATGCCGCCGCCCGGACGCTGGCTAGTCGTCGGACGGATACTTTGGGTCTGCTTCTGCCAGAAATTAGCGGAGCTTTCTTTCAGCCACTCCTGCGCGGCGTGGAGGCGGGCGTCAGCGAGGCTGGCTTCGACCTGTTGATCCATACCACCCAATCCCGCCCGGGTGATGCCCCCCACCGTCCACTCGGAGAACACAACACGGATGGTCTTTTGGTTTTTACAGAAAGCCTGGATGACAGGGAATTAACCCGCCTGCACGATATCGGCTTTCCGGTGGTTTTATTGCATCAAGCCTCACCGCGCGCCTTGAATATTCCAGTCGTTTCCATTGAAAATCAATCCGGTGCGCAAAAGATCGTGGAACACTTAATTAATAAGCACAACTGTAAACGGATCGTTTTCTTACGCGGCCCGCGTGGTCATGAAGATTCCGCATGGCGTGAGAAGGGTTACCGCGCCGCGTTGAAAACCTGCGGGATCCCTTATGACCCGTCCCTGGTTACATGCGGCGAATTTGACCGGGAAGTGGCACGTGAATCCATCGGGCGTTTGCTCTCAGATGGATCGAGTTTTGATGCCATTTTTAGCGGCGATGACGAATCGGCGATCGGAGTTCTGCTTGCATTACGGGCGGCTGGAATAGAGGTTCCGGGGCAGGTTGCGGTGGTGGGTTTTGATGATTCGATCTTTGCGAATACGCTCATCCCTCCACTGACGACCGTACGGGCTCCCACCGAACATGTCGGCCGGCAAGCCGTCCGCCAGCTTGTCCGCATCATCCAGGGCGAGCAGGTTGATGCTCGCCTCGTATTACCTACTGATATGGTCATCCGCCAATCTTGCGGATGCACAGTCTGACCAAGGAGGTGCCCGGTAGAAATCATTCGCTTAGTCCCCATTTTTCGTTTCCATTACGTCTATTCAGGAGGAGTGTGACAATGAAACAAAAGAACATTTGGTTGCTCGTTAGCCTGTTGGTCATCGCCAGCATGCTGTTGGCGGCTTGTGGTGCAAAAGCAACTACCGCCCCCACAGCCCAGCCAGTCTACTTGACGGTCAACTACGAACAGAGGGGAACCTGGGTTCGCAACTTTAACCCATTTTCACCTGATACCCTCGGCTCAACCCTGACTGCCGTTTACGAACCCATGATGATTTATAACAAGGCAACCGGTGAGTTGGTACCCTGGCTGGCAACCGGGTACAGTTGGAATGCAGATAATACCGTACTGACGTTCACAATTCGCCAGGGTGTCAAATGGTCGGATGGACAGGCGTTTTCCGCCAGTGATGTCGTCTACACCTTCGACTTGTTGAAAGCCAACGCCGCTCTCCAGGGAGCCGCATCCAGCGTTTTGACGGAGTTCGTCGACAGCTACTCCGCTCCGGATGCCAACACGGTCGAGTTTAAATTCAAGCAGGTCTATACGCCTGCCTTATACGATATCGCCGATCAATTCATCGTTCCGCAGCACATTTGGAAGGATGTTACTGACCCCCTCACCTGGACCAATGACAACCCGGTCGGCACCGGACCGTTCACGCAGGTGAACAAATTCCAGGAACAGATCTACGTCATGGATAAGAATCCGAATTACTGGCAGCCTGGGAAACCAGCCTACCAGGGAATTCGCTATCCTGCCTATGCAGATAATGATGCCGCCAATCTCGCACTCGTCAATGGCGACCTGGATTGGGCTGGAAATTTCGTTCCCGATATCAAGAACGTTTTTGTCTCGAAAAATCCGGCTGATTACCACTACTATTTCGTTGGCGCAGATGCGATACTGCTGTACATCAATCTCACCTTGAAACCGTTCGATAATCCCGATGTCCGTAAAGCTGTCAGCATGGGCATTAACCGCCAGATGATCGTCGAGACTGCCATGTTCAATTACATCCCACCTGCGGATGCCACCGGTCTGGGTGATGCCTACTCGGTCTGGAAAGACCCCGCTGCCGTCGCAGCCGGCACCTGGGTCAAATACGATGTAGCCGCAGCCAACCAGATGCTCGATGCGGCTGGACTGACCAAAGGCTCCGATGGTACCCGCCTGGACCAGGACGGCAAGCCGATGAACTACGAGCTGATCGTCCCGTCCGGTTGGACGGACTGGATCTCTGCCGCGCAGATCATCACCCAGAATATGAAGGACCTGGGGATCAACCTTACCCTGACCACCCCCGAAGAGACCACCGATATTGATCAGGTTGAAAAAGGTCAATTCCAGTGGGCATTCCTGTGGGGCAATGGCGGACCGACACCGTTCAACTTCTATCGCGGCCAGATGAGCAGTCTCACTGTTCGTCCCGTGGGTGAGAACTCTGGTGAAAACTTCCTGCGCTATGCCAACCCTGAAGTCGACACGCTCCTGGAAGAATTCGCCAAGACCTCCGATCTCGCACAGCAAAAATCGATCATGGCCCAGATCGAGACCATTTTCGTCAACGTAGCCCCAGCCCTGCCGCTGTTCCCCGGACCGGACTGGTACGAATACAGCACCGCTCGCTTCACCGGGTTCCCCAGCGAGGCGAATCCATATGCACCCGGAGTACCGTGGCCGAACGGCCCGTATAATACCGCCTTGATCGTCCTTACAACTATCACACCCAAATAGGTATCCCTTCATTAGGTCAGGGCTGTCCAGCCTGGACAGCCCTGACCAGTTTTGCAATCATCTGTTCATTCTTGAAAGAAGCCGCCGATGAAATATTTACTGCGACAAGTCGGTTTATACCTTCTGGCAGCCTGGGCATCCCTTACCCTTAATTTCTTCCTGCCACGGGCAATGCCAGGTGATCCGGTTACTGCGCTGGTTGCCCGCATGCACGGTCGCATCCGTCCGGAACAGATCGAAGCCATCAAAGCCGCTTATGGATTTACAAATGGCACCCTTATTCAACAGTACATCCAATATCTTTCGCATGTTCTGCGCGGGGATTTTGGCATCTCCATTTCTGCTTACCCGGCAAAAGTATCTGCCGTAATTTCCACGGGGCTCGCATGGACGATCTTGCTGGGTGTGATCACCCTGGTGATAAGTTTCGTGCTCGGTACCATTTTGGGGGTGATAATCGCCTGGCGGCGTAGTGGTGTAATGGATTCAACCCTGCCCGGTCTGACCGGTTTTATTGGTTCATTCCCCTATTTTTGGCTGGCAATGGTTACCCTGTATTTCCTGGGATTCCGGCTGGGCTGGTTCCCGATGTCGCATGCTTATTCAGATTATCTATCACCGGGTTTTAATTGGGAATACATCGGCAGCGTCCTTTATCATATGGTTTTACCTGCCGGGACGATCATCCTGGTCTCGGTTGGTGGGTGGATGATGGGAATGCGATGCACGATGATCAGTGTCTTGAACGAAGATTACATCATCATGGCTGAGGCAAAAGGTCTTCCCCAAAGTGTGGTGATGTATAAATATGCGATGCGTAATGCCATCCTGCCCAATATCACCCAATTCGGAATGTCGATCGGCTTCGTAGTTGCCGGGCAACTCCTGACCGAAATGGTGTTTTCTTATCCGGGGCTTGGTTTTTACCTTGTTCGTTCGGTCACCACGCAGGATTATCCTTTAATGCAAGCGCTCTTCCTGATGATCACCCTGGCAGTACTGGTTGCGAATTTCCTTGTCGATATCCTGTATGTCCAGCTCGATCCGCGAGTTCGCGTGAGTTGAGGAGAGTATTCAGAGCCTATGAGCATCATGACCAAATTAAACCCATGCGATACGGATGAGCTTCCATCAAAACAGGTATCCCACGGGAAACCGGTCTCAACACAGCTTGAGTTCATCCAGCGCCTGTTCACCCAGCCGAAAGCCATTATCGGGATGGTGATCATGGCGATATTCATCCTGCTGGCAGTATTTGCGCCTCTCATCGCCCCCAATGACCCCCTGAAATTTGTCGATAAACCCAACCGGCCTCCCTCGGCGGAACATTGGCTCGGTACGACCGGTCAGGGACAGGATGTGTTCTCCCAGGTTGTGTGGGGCTCACGTATCTCGCTCTTCATCGGGTTTTCCGTAGGGTTTTTCAGCACCCTGCTGGGTCTTGATCATCGGGATGCTCTCGGGGTACATGCCTGGGTTCATCGATGGCGTGCTGAATATGTTCACCAATGTGTTCCTGTTAATTCCCGGCCTGCCGTTGTTGATCACCCTGGCCTCCTTCCTGCCGCCCGGCATTGTGACCGTCATGCTGGTGCTGATCTTTACGGGTTGGTCCTGGCCGGCACGCGTATTCCGCTCCCAGACCCTCAGTCTACGGGAGAAGGATTTTGTCTCGGCCTCCGTTGTGAGCGGTGAAGGGGTGTCACGCATCGTATTCTCCGAGATCCTGCCGAACATGCTTTCCCTGGTTGTGTCATCTTTTTTCGGGGCAGTGACGTATGCCATCGGTGCAGATGCCGGTCTGGCTTTCCTGGGCTTTGAAGATGTCAACAAGGTATCCTGGGGAACCATGCTCTTCTGGGCTTCGAACAATTCCGCCTTGCTGCAGAATGCCTGGTGGACCTTCCTTCCGCCCGGTCTGTGCATTGCCCTGGTTTCGTTTGCAACCACCATGCTCATCTATGCCATGGATGAGGTAACCAATCCGCGCCTGAGAAGTGAGAAAGAGATCATTCGTGTCCTTAAAAAATTCCACATCCATTCAAAACGATCCACACCCGTCGTTCGTGAACCAGTCGCCAGATAACCCATTGCTGGATATCCGCGATTTGCGGGTGGTCTATCTGACTGTCCGTGGACCGGTCAAAGCTGTGGATGGCGTCTCCATTGCCATCAAACCCGGTGAGGTCGTCGGTCTGGCTGGAGAATCTGGCAGCGGCAAATCGACCATCGCGCACGCCATTCTACGCATCCTTCATCCGCCGGCGCTGATCACCGGCGGTCAGGCATTGTTTGCCGGTCGCGATATCATGGAAATGAATGAGAAGGAATTGGAGCAATTCCGCTGGAAGAATATCTCCATCGTCTTCCAGAGCGCCATGAATGCGCTCAACCCGGTCATGCGTATCCGCGATCAACTGCTCGACGTGATGCTAACCCACGGTTTATCAAAAGATGAAGCCAACCAGCGTGCAGTGAATTTGTTCGACCTGGTCGGTATCGAACCCCAACGGCTGGATGCGTATCCGCACCAACTTTCGGGGGGCATGCGGCAACGGGCGGTGATCGCCATTGCTCTTGCATTGAACCCTCCAATGTTGATCATGGACGAACCCACCACCGCCCTGGATGTGGTCGTGCAGAAGGACATTCTTCAACAGATCGCCGCTCTGCGTGAGAAAATGGGGTTTTCCATTCTTTTCATCACCCATGATCTATCGCTCCTGGTGGAATTCTCCACTCGCATTGCAATCATGTACGCGGGTGAGATCGTTGAACGTGCACCGGCCCGCGAACTTTTCGAAAATCCATTGCACCCTTATACCCTGGGATTGATGAACTCCTTCCCCTCCATCAGCGGGGAAAAACACAAACTTACCGGCATACCTGGTTCGCCTCCAGACCTGGTGGCGCCTCCTTCCGGATGCCGCTTCCATCCTCGCTGCCCAAAGGTGATGCCGGTCTGTTCGCAAGTATCGCCTGTGGCAAAAACTATTTCAGCAGACCATTCGGTTGCCTGCCATTTATTTTAGAGAGACGCCATGCCACAATCTGACCTCCAGGATACCAATTTACTCGAAGTTCGCGGCATGACCAAATACTTCCCGGTCGGTCTTTTTAATCGGTCCCGGCTGGTTCATGCTGTCGAAGATGCTTCTTTTGCGGTTTGTTGCAGCCAGGTGCTTGCCCTTGTGGGGGAATCCGGCAGCGGTAAGACGACCACGATCCGAATGATCGCCCGCCTGATCCCCGTCACCCGCGGTGAAATACTGTTCGAAGGCGCTGATATTCTCAAGACTGAGCCGCGCCGTGCATCGCTTGCATATCGTAATAAAGTTCAGTTGATCTTCCAGGATCCCTTCGCATCGTTGAACGCGGTCCACAACATCGAACATCACCTGGCCCGCCCGCTCATGTTACACAAAAAAACGGCCGGTCGCCAGGAAATACACGACCGGGTCTGTGATCTGCTCGAAACCGTCGATCTCAACCCTGCCGGTGAGATCGCCCGCCGCTACCCGCACCAACTCTCAGGAGGTCAACGCCAGAGGGTGGCCATTGCCCGTGCCCTGGCTGTGGAGCCGAAGCTCATCCTGGCTGATGAACCGATCTCCATGCTGGATGTTTCCATTCGCATGGGCGTCCTTAATTTGATCGACAGACTGAAGGATGAGCGTGGTATCTCATTTGTTTATATTACCCATGATCTCGCTTCAGCGCGGTATATCGGGGACCAGATAATCGTGATGTATGCCGGGCATATGATCGAGGGAGGCGCCAGCGAGACCATCATGGGCAGCGCGGTCCATCCCTACACACTGCTCCTGCTTTCAGCCGTTCCTGATCCGCATGCCGGTTTGCGTACCCGTAAAGATATCGGTGCACGCGGTGAAGTCCCATCACTGATCGACCCTCTTCCTGGATGCCCATTCAGCGCACGCTGCCCGCGGGTGATGGATATCTGCCGCCGTTTAATGCCAGGACAGACAGTGGTCGATGGGCAGCACTGGGTACGCTGCCATTTGTTCGGTCCGGGTAACGATCCTCATCTTGTTGCAAGTTAAACCCCGGATGGTTATACTTCACACTGCTGGGATTTATTAAGTTCACATTGGCTTCTTTATTATCTAAGGACATACGATGGATTTGACCGGTCTCTGGCATTATTGCGTGGATGATGATCCCGAATTTTCCAATCCCGGTTTCGATGATTCTAGCTGGAAAACGATGTCCATCCCCAGGAACTGGTTCCTGGGAGGTCTTGACCATCATGGCGTAGTCTGGTTCAGGGCTGAATTCCGTCATCGCACAAATGCTGACTTCACAAGTTTACAGTTCGAGGGGGTGGATTACTTTTCGGATGTATTTCTAAATGGTCAATTTCTCGGCAGGCATACTGGTTATTTCGAGCCATTTTCCTTTGATGTCACCGGAATGCTCCGCGCTGGGAAGAACCTGTTGGCGGTTCGGGTTGAAAGTCCGTACGAAACACCCGGTCTGGATGGTTGGCATCTTAAAAAAAGATTGATCAAAGGTGTTCTAAATCATCACGATTGTCGACCGGGTGGTGGTTGGGATCCTCTCGGGCAATCGTACAACACGGGTGGCATCTGGAACCGCGTCCACCTGGAGAGGCATGCAGTGATCACGATCGATCGTATACTTTTGCATGCTGATATGCAAGCCCATCCAGCCATCCTGCATGCACAGCTTGCCATTACCAATCGTGGCGAGTCATGCAAGGCCAGCATTGAGTTGGTTTGCGAGCCGGATAATTTCAAGGGGAAATCCCAGCGTTCCTTATTCGACGTGAACCTACCAAATGGCGGGAGTGTTCATGACCTGGATTTACCGGTCAATGATATTCGCATCTGGCAGCCCTGGGATCGGGGCTTTCCCAGTCTCTACTCTGTTACAACGGTCCTCGCTTTTGGGAAGGAAAAAGTATCCCGCTCCAGCCTGTTTGGCTTTCGATCCGTGCGGGTCGCGGAGGGCTTTACCTGGTTTGTAAATGATGAACCTTATTTTCCACGTGGTTCGAATTACCTTGCATCCCAGTGGCTGGCTGAGACTCTTTTCCCACAGGCTGCTACCGGCGCTGACCATCCTTTTGGTGGCGGGGCTGGCTCGGTTCCGGTTCATGGAAAAAAAGAGGGATTTTATACACGGGATGTTAATCTGGCAAGGCAAGCTAATCTAAATATTCTGCGAGTGCACGGGCATGTCCTGCCGCCTGAATTCCACGAAGCCTGCGACCGGGCTGGAGTGCTCGTTTGGCAGGATTTTGCATTACAGTGGGGATACTCTGACGCTCCGGAGATCCAATCTGATGCGGTACGCCAAATTCAAGCCATGGTGACGATATTGTATAACCACCCTTCCATCGTCGCCTGGTGCTGCCATAATGAAAGTCCATGGGATGCTCCCTGGATGACAGGTAAGGAGGGCGGTCGTTACGACCCGTCCCATAATCGCGACCTGGATGCCCGCCTGGAAAGCGCTGTTCGAGATCTTGACTCAACCCGCTACATCCACCGCAATTCCGGTTCAGGCGATGGACATACGTATGCCGGTTGGTACGTCGGTCATGTGCGGGATTATCAGGATCTGCCTGCCACCCCATTTGTTACCGAATACGGCGCCCAGGGATTACCGGTCAAACAGAATATTCTTCGCATGCTGCCTGAGTTTGGAGAGGATGCCGGCTTTGCAGAACTGGTTCGATTCAAATCCTGGTTGGAAACACAAAGAAAGATTAGTCCGGTAACCAGTAACCTGATTCGGTTTGGTACCGCTCTTTGGAATTTTACTGAACGCCATAAATGGAAATCCGTTCAGGAATGGATCAAGGGCTGGGGTATGAACGTTGAACGGAGTATCTACAAACCGATTCCTGACTTGAATACTACCCCGGTTGATCTTCATCACGCTCGTCAGGTCTGGGAGACCTGGCGTTTCCATGATTTCCAACCCCCGGAAACATTCGATAACGGCATCCAACCCGGTGGTTCCCTGGATGAGTTCATCAAAAACAGCCAAAACTACCAGGGTAAATTAATACAATATTCGACCGAATGTTTCCGTCGCGCCGGGCACTCAAAGGTCACCGGGCTTATTCATTTCGATCTTACCGATCCCTGGCCATCGATGACCTGGTCGGTCCTTGATTACTGGCGTACACCCAAACCTTCTTACAATGTATTACAACGCGTGATGCAGCCGGTTCTGCCGTGTTTCACGATTCCCGAAACAATCGAACCTGGCAAGGCTGCCTCGTTATCTTTCTGCGTGGTCAATGATCTGATGCGGGCATTTTCACATGCCACTGTCGAGTGGCGCCTTGAAGGTTCATTTGGGGACATTGCTTCTGCTGCTTTCCCGGTGGACATTCCTGCCTATGGGGTAACCCCTGAGATCAAGGTCACCTTGCCTTCCCTGGAAAGAGGCGGATATGTTTTATCGGTTGCTTTGAGTTCAGGAAGTCAAGAGTTGGGTAATAATCATTATGACCTGTTTTTACAATAGCCGCGACAACGCGAAGAACATGGCAACCGCTGTGTTTATTTCTTGTTCAATGGTGAGATAGATGACCCTCCCGGCAAAGATTGTTGTAATTGGCGCAGGTAGCGCCTCCTTCGGGGAAAATACACTCTCCGCCTTGATTGGCTCAAAAAGACTGCGCGGTTCCACCCTGGCGTTGGTAGATCGTAACGCGACCACCCTCGACATTATCAAACGTCTTGCAGATAGACTGAACAATGAGTGGGATGCCGGGATGACCATCACGACTCACACCCACCATCGTGATGCACTGGACGGCGCGGGTTTCGTCGTCTCTGCCATCGAGGTGGGAGCCAGGGAAGGTCTTTGGCAGAAGGATTTTGAAATTCCGATCAAGTATGGCGTTCGCCAGCCGTACGCAGAGAATGGTGGTCCAGGCGGGTTTGCCCATGCTGCCCGGAATATCGGACCGCTCATGGATATCGTCCATGATATGGAGCAGGTTTGCCCGCAGGCGTGGTTCATCAATTTCACCAATCCTATGATTAGAATCTGTGATGCCATTAACCGCCATAGCCGTATCAAGGCAGTCGGTCTTTGTCACCAGATATATATTGGTTACGTCATGGTCGGTGTGGCGCTCGCCAAAGACCTGGGTATTTCTGTCCCGGATGGCTTGACGGGCATGGAAGCCTCCATTACCCAGGCGCCCCTGCATGACCAGGTTCGTCAGCAGGTTGTCTCATTGCTCGATATTCGGGCTGCCGGCTTGAACCATTTCTCTTGGATCCTGTCCATAATCGACCGCCGTACCGGCGAGGATCTTTACCCGCTTTTTCGGAAGCGCTGGAATGAATTGGATCCAGCGTTTGAACCACTCACCCGCCGCGTCTTCGATTCATTTGATTTGTTCCCAGTCCCCGGAGATACCCATCTGTGTGAGTACCTGCCCTGGTTGACCGATCCTGTGACCAAACCGTGGGAAAAGTACGCCATCAAGTTGTACGATTGGGACCTGTTTGCAGCAGTGCGTGATTTCAGTCTGGAACGCCTGGACAGCATGGCAAAAGGCGAGACGACTGTGGATGGATTGCGCGATACGGATTCAGAAGGCGCCCTGGAGATGATCGAGAATGTGGCGGGTGGCACCACCCATTACCACCTGGCAGCCAACCTGCCGAACAGTGGGCAAATAACAAACCTGCCTTTTGGGTGCGCCGTTGAAACACCGGTGGTCGTGGATGGTGCGGGTATTCACCCGGTCCACGTTGGGTCGTTCCCGGAACCGGTGGCTGAACTCATGCGCCGGGAGACCACCGTTGCCCAATTATGCGTCGATGCTGCAGTCGAAGGTGATCGTCAAAAAGCCCTTCAATGCCTGCTGCTCGATCCCGTCGTTAACGATATCGAGGTTGCCCGTCAGATCCTGGATGATTACCTGGTCAGTTACAAGGAATATCTGCCACAGTTCTGGAGATAAGATTTATTTAAGGATGGAGCATGAAATATTTTCTTGGAGTGGACGCCGGTGGGACGAAAACTCACGCCTTGATCGCAGATGAGGTCGGGCAGGCCGTCGGATTTGGCCTGGCGGGACCGGGCAACTGGGAAGGTGTAGGATACGATGGTCTCACCAGGAACCTGCTCGACATCGTTGCTCAGGCGGTTGGAATGGCAAAGATCGGCATACCCGATATCGCAGGTACCGGGATGGGGTTGGCAGGCTTCGATTGGCCCAGCCAGCGCCAGGCTCACTTGGATGCCATCCAGCCTCTTCAACTGCACGGTCCGCTTGAAATTGTAAATGACGCCACGCTAGGCCTGCTGGCGGGAGCCGCGGAAGGTTGGGGAGTTTCGGTCGTATCCGGAACTGGATGCAATTGCCGTGGCTGGAGCAAGGATTACAAGCACGAAGGCCGTGTGGTTGGAGGTGCCGGCTGGTCGGGGGAAGCTGCCGGTGCCTTTGATATTGTCTTCCGCGCCATGCAGATGGTTACATTCGAATGGGATAAACGCGGTCCCGCCACCGCCCTTTCCAAGGCATTTATTGAAATTACAGGCGCACAGGATCTCAACGATCTGATCGAGGGGATGTATATCGGTAAGTACGGGTTGAATCCAACGGATGCGCGGCTGGTCTTCCAGCTTGCCGAGAAAAAAGATGCAGGAGCATTGGACGTTGTGCGTTGGGCCGGCGATCAGTTGGGACAAATGGCGTGTGGTGTGATCCGCCAATTGCATCTCGAAAATGAAAACTTTGATGTTGTCATGATTGGCAGCCTGTATGATGGTCACCCCCTGATGGCAGAAACGATGCGCACAACCATCCGGGCTATAGCTCCGGGTGCGAATCTCGTCCGGCTCACGGTACCGCCTGTTGTGGGCGGGGTTGTACTGGGTATGCAGGCAGCCGGTCTGGATGCCCGCCCCATTCGTTCGAAATTGATTGAAACGACCAGGTTATTGCTCGACGGTATCAAAGAATAAATCCCGATCCGTTCGGCGTATATTTTTTTTACATTAAGGTGACCCGTCGAGAACCGGGTCACCTTACGCTATAATAGTCGCGTGGTCGAATCGAGGCAAGTCGAACTCTTGCGTTTGCTTGCTGCCCGGTTGGAGCGGCTATCGGTCGACTCGCGTTGGGCCAGGCGCGCCAGCGGATTGCGCGGGAATATCATTAAAGTGCTCGATGAAGCTGATTCCGGGACAGCGGTTGCTGCACCCCGGCTTGATCTACTGGTAAATACAGCTTTTGATATCCTTCGCCAGGCAGCTCATGATATTCCGGATATCGAAGCATTCCTAAAAAGGGCTGGTCGGTGATTTGATGACGAAACTGGTTATTCTTGAGAGACATTTACGTGACATCATCGCCAACGTCATCCTGATATTTTTCTTACTCCTTTTACCCGCTTGCTCGCAATTATCCATACCGCAAAAGCAGGTGACAGACAGTAGCTCCCCCTCCAATGGCCTGCCAACCGATAGCCCACTGCCCACATCGACTATCATGTTGGCTACAATGACATTAATTACCAATACACCGACCGCCAGTCCCACTGAAACTGCCGTAGAATTACCAACCGCAACCTTTACGCCCCCGGCAACTCCCACCGCGACGCATGTCCCGTATATTTACGTTTTTCCCGTTCAGCCGGCAGCTCTGGCTGACTTTTCAGAAGGAGTTGCGGCTCACGGTTACCCTGCCACCGATATATTTGCCCCCGAAGGGACAAAATTCGTGGCAGTAACGGACGGCCTTGTAGACTATGTTTCGACCCGTGACGTTTGGGACCCGCTCGTGGATGATCCTGCAACGCGTGGCGGTTTATCCGTTGCCATTATCGGTATGGACGGTGTGCGTTATTACGGATCACACCTTTCGGAGGTAAAGGCTGGCATCCTCGCTGGCGTCAGTGTCGTTGCAGGTCAATTGCTTGGATACGTCGGTCACACCGGCGATGCCCGCAAAACGGAATCCCATCTTCATTTCGGGATCTCGCGACCATCCACCCCCGATGATTGGAAAGCCCGGCGCGGTCAGATCGATCCGTTCTGGTTCCTATACTCCTGGCGTGCCGGTCAAAACGTCACGCCTCCCCTGCCGGAACCATAAGGAGACATAATGGACACCATGCGCGCGATGCTGCTTGATAAACCCGGACAACCCTTGCGTTTGGCAGACTGCCCAATTCCATCGCCAGGCCCGGGACAGGTGTTGATTAATGTTCATGCATGCGGGGTCTGTCACACCGACCTGCACATCATCGACGGTGAGCTGGCAAACCCAAAATTACCGCTTGTATTGGGACACCAGATCGTGGGAACGATCAAGGGTTTCGGACCTGGGAAAGGACGATTTAAGGTCGGCGACCGGGTGGGGATTCCATGGTTGGGCGGCACTGATGGCACTTGTCGTTATTGTGTCCGTGACCAGGAGAACCTGTGCGAACATCCCACATTTACCGGTTACAACGTCGATGGTGGATTTGCTGAATATACTCTCGCAGATGAGCGTTTCTGCTTCCCAATTCCTCCGAGTTATAGCGACGTGGAAGCGGCTCCGTTATTGTGCGCCGGTTTGATCGGCTACCGGACCTACCGGATGGCGGGAGAAAATGTTGAGAATCTCGGAATATATGGTTTTGGTGCGGCTGCGCATATCATCGCCCAGGTCGCCCGACATGAAGGGAAAAAGATATTCGCTTTTACGCGCCCTGGTGACAAGGCTGCCCAGACGTTTGCCACTCGTCTGGGTGCGGACTGGGCTGGCGATTTCGACCCAGTCACCTCCCGAAAAACTCGATGCCGCACTTATTTTTGCCCCGGTGGGTCCATTGGTCGTTTCTGCCCTGAAGGCCACCCGTAAAGGCGGTATCGTCGTGTGTGGTGGCATCCACATGAGCGATATCCCGTCTTTTCCTTATAATTTGTTATGGGAAGAGCGGGCAGTCCGCTCGGTGGCGAACCTCACCCGCAAGGATGGTGAGGAATTTCTGAAACTCGCCCCGCTGGTGCCGGTCAAGGCGGATATAACCGTCTTCCCGCTCGAACGTGCCGGTGAAGCCCTTGAGCAATTGCGGGATGGTAAATTCACCGGTGCGGCGGTATTGAAGATTAACTAGCCCAGTCGTACAGGGTTACCGTTTTCCTTGATGATTCAGCGTAAAATTGAATAGATCCATTGACCTCATTCTTCATCGCAAGTGGGAGGGAACCATGAAACGATCCATCCGTAAACAACTCTTAGTGTTGGTGCTTACATTTCTACTCGCCTTCGGATTCTCAACCCCGGCTGCTGCCCAGAGCCTGGTCACGGGTGACACGGTCCCAGCCGGAACCGTTCTTGATCACGATGCCATCCTGATCGGTCAGAACGTTGTCATCGATGGGACGGTGAATGGTAATGTCTTTATCCTGGGCAACCAGGTGACTATTAATGGTACGGTGGATGGCAGTGTGATCCTCATCGGTCAGAATGCGGAGATCGCTGGGCAGGTCAGCGGTGGCGTTTATGGCACGGCATTGACATTCGACGTGGGACCTGGTGCATCGATCGGACGTGACCTGTACGTGGTCACGGTCAGTATGACCAGTGGCATCCAATCCTTGATCGGACGGGATCTCTACGCCATCGGACTGGACTCTGGACTGAATGGTAAGGTCGGTCGCGACCTGCATACCGCCATCGGACCGATCCAGTTGTACAACGGCTTGATGACCATGCTTGGGTACGATGACCTCACCATCAAATTGCATTTCGAAACCCCGCCGCCTGCACCCATCCCTACCAGCAGCCCGACCGGTGTCCAGCCCAGCCACATCAAGCTTGCCAGGATGCAAATCATGGCACCGGCGGTTGATTCCGGCTTTGATTGGGGCAATTGGGCGATCAATCTTTTTCGTAAGTGGGCTGTATTGTTCTTTTTTGGTTTTCTGGCACTCTGGTTATTGCATAAACCGCTCGATTTGTCCGCAAAGAAATTGGCGGAACATCCCTGGCAGGCGCTGGGGAATGGTTTCCTTGCACTGGCAACAGTACTGTTGCTGATCGCAGCAGGACTGCTTCTTTCGGTGCTGGTTTTTGTTATCGGCCTGGGATTGAACTTCATCGGACTCTGGCAACTTTCGCTTGCGCTGTGGGTGGTGGCATATGCCTTCCTCGCGCTGGCATTTGCGGTAGCCTGGTTCTTCATTGCTTATGGGACCAAAATCGTCGTTCTGTACCTGGTCGCGACCTGGCTTCCGGAAATCATCTTTCACCGCAGGGATTTGTGGCTCAACCTGTTGGCTTTACTGGCTGGTACGATCGTATACGCTTTAATACGTTCGATACCGGTTGCCGGTTGGGTGATCGATGTGCTGATCACCGCGGCCGGGTTTGGTGCGACCTGGATGGCTTATCGTGCTGAGTTGCATAAGCCTAAGGATCTGCCTTCAGTGGTCCAGGGTGAAACGATCGAGAGAGTGCCTTCTCCCGGGACGAAACCAAAAAAACGCACGGCTAAGACCATTTGATCCTTTACGGGACGACCATTCAGGTCGTCCCGTTTTTTTCTCTAATTTATGCAGCAAGTCCTTGGTTTAAATAGTTAAGTTACCTCTGACTGCCGCCTGCATCGGAGTCAGTGATCCCGCCCCCAGCCCATGGGGTATACGCATCATTCTCGATCCCCATTCGTAGTAGGATGCGACCAGCAAGGTCGGTGCATACTTCATCCAGCGTCTTATGACCGGCGTAGAATGAAGGCACTGGAGGGAAGATCACCGCACCCGCTGCGGCTGCCTCTTGCATCAGGCGCAGGTGACCCGGGTGCAGCGGGGTTTCGCGAACGGCAAGGATCAGCTTGCGGCCTTCCTTCAGGCAAACATCCGCCGCGCGCGGATATGATGTCGCTTGAATACGAATTCGCGACAGCTGACAGGGTCTTGATGGAACATGGCACGATCAGCATGCCTACGGTGACAAAAGATCCGGAGGCGATCGGGGCAGAGATATCCTCGGGTTCATAATTGGTGTAAGCCAACGCCTTGACTGCCTCGACTGTCCAGCCGGTCTCAACCTGTATTGTCTGGCAGGCAGCGGTGCTGATGACCAGGTGCGTCTCAACCCCGGCTGCCTTCAGGAGTTCAAGCGTGCGAATACCCAGGATCGCTCCGCTGGCTCCGGTGATGGCAAGGACGACGCGCCTGACAGGCTTGCTCATAAAAACTCCACTGTCCCTTGCTCACCATCTACAAAGACATGCATCCCGGTCTCCAGCCGCGCAAGTGGCAGGTGATCCACACAGGGGATATCGGAGATGATGCAGCCCACTGCTGTGATGGTCTCGGATTCGGCATTGAGGATGGCGGCCGGTGCATGGCCGGCTTTTTTCAGCCGATAAAGAGTGTAAGAGCCGACCGTGGATCCTTTTCCGGTTGGGAAAACCAGCACCCGTCCACCAATGTACTGGCCCTCCAGTACATGACCCTTCTCCAGCACCTGGCCGGTTTCCGGGTCAACGCCTCCGTAGAACGAGATACCCATTGCGGAGACCAGCAGCTCTCCAGCAGCCTGACCGGACGAAATCCTTCTTCCTGTAAGGATCAATCCTTTCGTCATTTCAACGCCTCTGCTAGTACATCATCGAAAGCTAAGAAACGGGTCTTGAATCCATTTTTCGCAGCCGCGTAATAACAGGCTTTGGCGCTGTCTGTGGCGATGGACATTGAAACGACCCTTGATCGGCGCTACGACGCAGCACGTGTCCACGGCAAAGACCGCTCCGGCGGCTTCGATCTGCTCAGAATAACCCATCTGGTCTGCAATGCTGCTTGGTTGGCCGGGCGGTGGTGATCCAGAAGGTTTTCGTGACATGCCTACCTTTTAGGATTTCCGCCACGCGGGCGATCTCCGCCAGCGAAAGGTGCGGACAGCCCAGGCTGACGAAATCCACCTCACCACCTGGATCTGAGCTATTCAGGTCGTGGATGGCTTTATCCAGGTCATACTGGCTTATCGATATGCTTTCGGTTGGAATGTCGTAGAGCGTACATTCGGGGGTGATGCCTTCCATGTGGAACAGAGCCAGCCCGCCGTAGGTGGCGATGCTGGCGCAAAATGATTTCAGTTGCTCCAGCGATGCGGAATGGATGCCACGAATGAACGGAATGGATTTTACTTTTTTTGATTCGATCAATTTTCCCAATACAATACCTACCGCCCCGAAATCGCGCTGGTCTTTCAGCCGTGCCTCCACTTGAACGGCGAGGCTTGGCAGGCGGTTTTCAGACAGGTGCATCCCATAACGTGGTGTCTTACCGGTCAAGGCTGCCGCCAGGGCGCTGGGACCGCCTTCGCGGTTCGTGCGCGCACCCAGCACCGAATTGGCAAAGCAGACGGCACTGCTTTCCGCCCATGCGATCTGCTCACCAAATAGGGGCAGATTACCAGATAGATAAGGCGTACACGAGCAAGTCGTGACGACGCCCATCCTGGCATAAGCCTCGATCACCAACTTCTGATTGCGGGCAAATCCGGGATCGATTCCGAGCGCCTGCCAGTTCTCGATATCCATGCCGGCCGGGTTGAGCGTGGTCAGTACCCTGACCCGGCTGCCGTCGGCAGCCATCTCGGAGAGGAATTCCAGTCCGGCCTCGCCCAGGTTGTCGTAACTGACCCCGGCGATCTGCACCGATGTGACCGGCACCAGGCGGTCGGCGCCGTAGATCGTTCCCAGGGCGCAGAGTATCTCCATGGATTTGCGCACCGAACGGCCGCATTTTCCTTCCAGCATCAACCGTTCATCGCGGGTGAGCTCCATTACATTTCCTTCTTCGCTGGTCGGGTATCCCGCTCATGAGATGTACTTACGCCACTTTTGTTCATTATGAACTTTATCAAGGTCTACTTCCGGGAAGTTTGCCCGCTGGAATGATTTTCCCAGTTGTCTCAAGCGGGGCGGTCAGGTCAAAGCCAACCCGGGCGGTGACCTGTGTGCCAGCCTCGCGCGGATGGGTCGAGGCTGGAACCGGGGGCCCGCGGGCGGAAGACCAGGTCGCGGTCGCCCTGGAAGCGGGTCGCCAGCGCCCATTCCACTTCTTGGGGATTGTAGATGTCGATATCCTTGTCCACCACGAAGACATGCTTGCACGAACTGTGCCCGGCGAAGGCTGCCTCGATGGCTTTTTTCCCATCATCTTCGGACTGTTTGTCTATCTGGACGATGGCGTGCAGCCATGAGCAGCCGCCCGGATTGACGTTCACGTCCAGGCAGCGGGTTACTTCGTTGACCTTGCGGAAGATGGTCGGTTCGCGCGGCATGCCCATCAGCAGCTTGTGTTCCAGCGCGCCGGGAAGCAGCGCCTGCCAGATGGCATCCCGGCGGTGGGTGATGGCTTTTACCTCCAGCACCGGTTCCTGGCGGATGACATCGTAGGTCTCGGTCAGATCGACGAACGGTCCTTCGTCATGGGTTTTGTCCAGGTAAATGGTGCCCTCGATGACAAATTCGGTCTCCGCCGGGACCAGCAGGTCGCAGGTCACGGGCTCGGACCACCTGGAACGGCTCGAGCGCATTGGCGATTTCCAGCTCGTCGACCCCCAGGTCGACCGAGGTGGCAGCAGCGGCCAGCACATCCGGGGCATTACCGATGCAGATGGCAACGTCCATGGATTTCAGGTCACGCAGGAAATGGTCGAAGTGACGGTTGCGCACCACCCGCACGGCCATTTCCGTTTTGGAGAACTGCATGCAGCGGTGGAAATCAGCGTTCTGTCCATGTACCGGGTGGCGAGCCAGCATCACGCCCGAACTGATGTAGTTGCCGCCGTCGCTGGTCGCAGTGGAAAAGGATGGGCAGTTAGTCCAGGTCGGGCTCCATCTTCGATCACTTCCTGGCAGGGCGCCTGCTTGCACGACCTCCGGTCGGGATACGGTTTTGAATGGCGGACGCAAGCAGCGGGATCGATCTGCGACACCTGAATACCGAAATAATCGGCAAAAGCAGCTTTGGAGCAGAACAGGTTTCCGATGACTGGGAAGGCGCTTTCGACCACATTCTCGAAAAGGACCGGGGACGGTTCCATCCGCTTAAGAACTCCGGCGATCTCAAAGGTCTTCGAGATCGGCGCAGAGACATGGATAAGCTTCTTCTGTTCGTCGAGTTTGTGGATGTAATCACGCAAAGACATTGTCTGGGGATTCCCTATAAGATCGGAAGACAAGCGGCAGGACTATTTTAGCACTGCATTTGTCAGGCTGTGCTACCTGTCGCGAAGAGGGAGCGGTTTTTGATGCCCTTCCCCCCAGAATAAAGGATGGAACGGAGCGCTATTCGGGCACCCGCCTCGCATCGAACCCATCTTATGGTAAAATCTTTCCCGCCCGGAGGGATGGCCGAGTGGTTTAAGGCAACTGACTTGAAATCAGTCGTGGCCGTAAGGTCACCGGGGGTTCGAATCCCTCTCCCTCCGCCTTTGCCATCTTCCGGGATGAAGATCTGCACCCGGGGAGGTGCCAGAGTGGCCGATTGGGCTCGCCTGCTAAGTGAGTGCTGGGACTCAAACCTCAGCCGCGGGTTCGAATCCCGCCCTCCCCGCCATACGAAGAACACACCTGCAAGGGTGTGTTCTTCGCGTCATTCGCGGATATTCCTATCATACCAATAGGGAAACCAGGTTTCTCAATCCATCCTGGATGGTATTTCCCAGGTAGATCCCCGGCACCAATTTCTGCAATTCCGTCAAGCTCACAAATGCCCGTCCTCCGAACGCGACAATGGGGTTACCATCCACCTGCCCGATCCAGCGCGGCCATTCGATCAGCGCCTGCGTTGGCTCTTCCTGCATTGCCACCAGCACGATAGCCCGGGGATGTATTTTGTCACATAATTTTTCCAGGTCCGCAAAAGGCATATTCTGACCGAGATAGGCTACTGGCCAACCCTGGCGTCGTAAAAGCACGCCCAGCATTAAAAGACTACCCTCATGCCACTCCCCCGGCGCACAGGCCAGGACGATCGGGTTGCCGGTACGGGGTGTTGGTCCGGTCACCATCCACATTAGCAACCGGTGACGTAGAAAATTGGTTGCCAGGTGTTCGGTGGCTACAGTAATATCTCCCTTTTCCCAGGCTTCGCCAATGGCATTTAGCGCCGGACCAATGACATTCAGTGTAAGGTCTTCTGGAGAATAGAAGGCCAGCATGTCGCCCATGAGCTGATCGGCGTGCTGGAGATCGTGATTGGTGAGGGCCTCCAGGAGCAATTCACGCAGGGTCGGAGAACTGGCGGAGTCAAGTCTGGACCCATCGCCTGTCTGCTCCGGGTGGAACCTCAAGACTAATTCAGCTTCAGCGTTCGGATTAAAGGTTCCTTCTGCTTCAAAAGCACGCATTGCAACCACCGCCCGGCTGATGGTCAGCCCCGAGTCTACCTGGGATTTAACCCAGCGCAGGCGGAGGATATCCTTTTCCGAATACAGGCGATGACCGCCTGCACTACGCTCCGCAACCGGGAATCCATAACGCCTTTCCCAGGCGCGCAGGGTTGCAGTGGGCACGCCTGTGACACGTGTGACAACGCCGATGTTGTAGAGGGGGGAAGCAGAATTGGATTGATCCATTAGTTGTCTCTCCATATTTATCCAAATAGATATTACTATTGAGAGAGGAATTTGTCAAGTAAATCTATACAATATATTGACAAATACTATTCAATCATGTATAATCCCGCTAAATTAGACCAATAAAGGAGAAGTATATCAAATGGTATCGTCATTCCACCCCCTGGACAACCCCCGCACGGCTAAAATTGCCCTATGGGGAGGCATCGCCTTCTCGGGAGTTTTCACCGCACTTATCTGGTGGGCAGGGCAGAGGCTTGCATCCATCCCCCACCTGCCAGACCAGGGCGCGGCTTGGTATTACTGGAAACTGGCAACCCCGACCTTCTGGTCACATTTCACGGCCTGGATGTTCTACGCCTTGCATCAGATCACCTTCTGGAGCCTGATCTTTTATGCACAGACACGGGTTAAAAAATACAGCACCGGTCTGCATCCGGTCAACCTGGCTGCAATGGGAGCAAACGTTTTCTTCATTATTCTGCATTTCATCCAGACTCATATCTGGTACGATGGACTGGCACAGGATGTTTCCATTTTCTCGTCGCAAGGTTCGGTAATTCTTATGCTGGTCGCCATCCTATTAATGGAGAACAAACGACGCGGACTATTGTGGGGCAAAAAGGTTCCGCTGGGAAAACGCGTCCTTTCCTTTGTGCGTAAATATCACGGTTATCTATTCGCCTGGGCGATTGTCTACACCTTCTGGTATCATCCGATGGAGAACACAGCCGGACACTTAATCGGTTTCTTTTATATGTTCCTGCTGCTCCTGCAGGGCAGCCTGTTCCTTACCCGCATTCATGTCAATAAATACTGGATGGTAGTTCAGGAAGTGACCGTCGCCGTCCACGGCACTTTGGTGGCTATCCTGCAGGGTAATGGCATCTGGCAGATGTTTGCCTTCGGTTTTGCCGGGATTTTTATCCTGACCCAGATGCATGGACTCGGCCTGCCGCGTTGGTTGAAGTGGGTCTTTACCGGTTTGTTCCTCGGCGGCGCGCTTGTCGTCTATTCCAGTCGCGGCTGGGTGCAGCTTAATGAGATCCTGCGTATACCATTGATCGAATACCTGCTCGTCTTCGTTCTGGCTGGATTGGTTGCGCTTGGCATCTGGATTGCAGACCGATTCCGTAAACAACCGTCAACTGCTGTGGAATTGATCTCGGAGAAAAAGAACGCGGCCATTGATGAAATCCGCGTTGAAATAGGAGTACTATGAAAACGCTCGATGGAAAGGTTGCAGTTGTAACTGGAGCCAGTCGCGGGCTGGGGAAAGCCATTGCCATGCTTTTCGCCCGGGAAGGAGCTAAAGTAGTGCTCTCTGCCCGTTCGAAACAAGATATCGAACAAAACGTTGCGGAACTGCACGCGCAAGGGCTGGATGCTGTTGCCTTCCCCTGCGATGTCTCAGACCCGCAGCAGCTGGAGGGTCTGGCGCACTTCACCATCGCCAAATTCGGCAGTTTCGATATCTGGATCAACAACGCCGGTATTGCCGGTCCTTATGGACCGACCATCGACCTTTCGACTGACCAGTTTCTGTCGGTGTTGCGGACGAATATTTTCGGTGATTATTACGGTTCGGTACTTGCCATGCGCCACTTCCTGCCGCGCAGATCTGGCAAGCTGATCAACATCCTGGGTGCCGGGTCAAGGAAACCGGCTCCGAACCAGAATGCTTACGGCTCAACCAAGACCTGGATCCGGGTATTCACCCTGGCGTTGGCTTCCGAGTATAAGGATAGCGGGGTGGGGGTGTTTACCCTCCAGCCCGGTTTGATGGAAACCGACCTGCTGACCGAAGTAGTCACCTTTGCGCCCTTTGAAAAACGCCTGCGTGACTTTATGCCTTTTCTGATCCGTGCTGGCGGGAGGAAACCTGAAGTAGCGGCCTGCAAGGCACTCTGGCTGGCATCTGCTGCCACCGATGGGAAGACAGGCCTGGATACCCGCGTTGGTTCTACTATTTCAGTCATGTTTGGTTTCATACGTGAGGGTCTGCGCGGTTTGTTGCACCTCCCCGTTAGTAAAGTTGAAATGAATGTTAAGGTGATCCCTTCGGCTTTCGAGCCGTTGGAAAAGAAGAGTATCTCATGAAAACTGCACGTTTGATCAATATCTTTATCGTTGTCTTTGTTGACCTACTCGGCTTCAGTCTGATCCTGCCGTTGCTGCCCTATTACGCCGAGAATTATGGAGCCACGCCTACCATCGTAGGATTTTTAACCGGGTCCTACGCTGCCGCCACATTAATCGGTGCACCGTTGATGGGTCGTCTCTCGGATCGATATGGTCGCCGGCCCATCCTGCTCGCCAGCGTTGCCGGTACATTCATCGGATTCCTGCTGCTGGGCTTTGCCGGGACGATCGGGCGCGGGTTGGCAAGCCTGATTGCCCCCGCCTCTGTCAACACCTTCATCATCGGCACCATGTTCATCAGCCGCATGGTGGATGGCCTGACCGGTGGCAATATAACCGTTGCGCAGGCATATATCTCGGACATTACCGACGAGAAGAACCGTGCCAAGGGGCTCGGGATTATCGGTGCAGCCTTCGGCCTCGGTTTCATCATTGGACCGGCGGTTGGTGGCCTGCTGAGCAAATGGGGCTACGACGTCCCGGCGTTCGCTGCAGCAGGTTTGGCTTTTCTGAACTTGGTCTCGATCTTCTTCTTCCTGCCCGAGTTCGTTAACCGATGAACGCCGGACTGCCATCGAGGAACAAAAGCGACCTCCGTTCACTCTCAAAGCGCTGATCGTAGCGCTCAACCGTAACAGGGTGGGGCCGCTCCTGCAGGTGCGTTTCTTCTTTGGTCTGGCCTTCTCCATGTTCCAGTCCATCTTCTCGCTCTATGCAGCAAATAAACTCAAGCTCAGCACGCAGACAACCGGCTTTGTACTTGCATATGTTGGCTTGCTTTCGGTACTGGTCCAGGGTGTTGGCATTGGCATCATCACCAAACGCTTCCGGGAAAACGCCATCATCATTACTGCCCTTTGGTTGATGTTTTTCGGTCTGGCAGGCTGGGCAGTCACGCCAAACCTACCGATATTATTGATTGTGATGCTTCCTCTCGCCCTCGGTGGCGGGGTACTGAACACCGTTCTCAATAGCGCCGTTACCAAAGCCGTGACCCGCGAAGAGATTGGCGGGATGCTGGGTATTTCCACCTCGCTGGAAAGCATGACGCGCGTGATCTCTCCTTCTGTGGGTGGATTCCTGCTCGGCATGGTGGGCGCATGGGCGCCAGGCGTTGTCGGCGCATTGTTGATGTTATGGGCAGTCTGGTTCGCCTACCGGCGGATCATCCGGTTCAAGACTCCAGTCTTGGAAACGGCAAACGCTTAAATTCATTTTGTCCGGTGGGCCGATCAGATAGGTGGACCGGCAGTTATCTTGCTACAATATCATTGTAAGATCAGCAGATCTGGATTATTTGAAAGACGCCGGATAATTTGAATATTATGAAAGATGAATAAATTCTTCGACAAACAGCGTGCCAACAAAGGTACGAAGGATACCATGCTGGAGCTGAAGTTGATTGGATAGGAGATTATTATGAAAAATACATTTCGTCAGATTTCTGTGATTGTTGTCACCCTGGCAACGCTGGCTGTCAATATTCTGGCCGATGCCTTGCCAATCAACGGGCTGAATACTGGCAAGATCTCGGATACTTTCCAGGTCTATTTTGTTCCTGCCGGCTATGTGTTTGCCATCTGGGGCATCATCTATATCGGCATGCTGGCCTATGCCGTTTACCAGGCTCTGCCGGCGCAGAAAGCTAACCCGCGCCTGCAAGCCACAGGCTGGTGGGTGGTTCTCGGAGGGTTTGCCAACAGCATCTGGATCTTCCTTTGGCACTACGAACTGTTCATTGGGACGCTGGCTGCCATGCTTGTCTTACTTGCCTCGCTGATCGCCGTCTACCTGCGCCTTGGGATTGGGCAGACGAAAGTCTCGGCTGGCGAGAGATGGAATGTGCGCATCCCCTTCAGCATTTACCTTGGCTGGATAACGGTTGCGACGGTTGCCAATGTCACCGATGTACTGGATTACCTGAAATGGAATGGTTTCGGCCTCGCCCCACAGACTTGGTTCATGGTTGTCCTTATGGCAGTCCTGGTAATTGCCTCCCTGATGAGCTGGACCCGCCGCGATGTAGCCTATATTTTGGTTATTCTATGGGCGCTGGTCGGGATCGCCTACAAGTTCTCATCCAAACCGTTCATCTGGATTGAATCACTCATTATCGCTTTGCTCGTAGCACTTGGCCTGGTATACAGCCTTCTTAGGCACAAAGCTGTCCAAAATTAGGCATAACATGAAAAAATTCTGGCGTATCCTGTTGATTGGCTTGGCTGTCCTGTTGGTGATCGTGCTGGTCGGACCGTTCCTCATCCCGGTCCCGCCCGCGCCGGGGACCGTCCCGGCACAGCAACTGGCAGATCCAGACAGCCATTTCGTCGAGATCAACGGGTTGAGCGTCCACTACAAGATCATGGGACAGGGCAGTCCGGTCTTCGTGCTCCTGCACGGTTTTGGGGCCAGCTTGTTTTCCTGGCATGCCGTCATGGAACCGTTCAGCCGGTACGGGACGGTGATCGCTTACGACCGTCCGGCTTTCGGTCTCACAGAGCGCCCGATGACCTGGAAAGGACAAAATCCCTACAGCTCTCAGGCCAGCGTGGACCTTCTACTCGGCTTGCTGGACCACTTCAAAGTAAATAGTGCCATTTTGGTGGGCAACTCGGCAGGAGGCACGGTTGCGATGCAGTTCACTCTTCAGCACCCCGACCGTGTCGCGGCGCTCATCCTGGTGGACCCGGCGGTTTACGAAGGCGGTGGCGGGCCGTCCTGGTTGCGGCCATTTTACAATACGCCGGAGATGAATCATCTGGGTCCGCTTTTTGTACGCTCGATCCAGAAAAGCGGGCTCGATTTGATCCGTATGGCCTGGTATGACCCGTCTAAGATCACGCAGACAACCTGGGACGGTTACACCAAACCGCTGAAGGCTGATAACTGGGACCGCGCCCTCTGGAATTTCACCGCAGCCAGTCAGGTCTCCGACCTGCCTCAGCACCTGGGCGAGTTCACACTGCCGGTGTTGGTTATCACGGGCGACACAGATAAGATCGTACCAACCGCCGACACGGTCCGGCTGGCAAGTGAACTGCCGAATGACAAGCTGGTTATCATCCCTCACGCGGGTCACGTCCCGCACGAGGAACAACCCGTCGTGTTCATGCAAGCGGTGGATGAATTCTTAAAAAGCAAGAAATAAGGGCACGATTTATTGTGCCCTTATAAGAAGCTTATCTACCCAAAGTCGTCATCAACACCCCGCTGCTTTCAGATCACAAATGCAAGTCCCCGCCTCCACCCAGGAATTATTCCAGCTCACGAAACCCTGTCTTCGACCGCAGAAACGTTCGTCCCTGCCCGGCGGCTGCGCAGCATACCGAAGAACGCCAGTAAAGTAAATCCCAGGCTGATAAAAATGATGAATATCATTGAGCGTGCACCGGTACTTTCGATCACCAACCCGACTGCGCTGGGTAAAACCATCCCACCGAAACTATCCCCCAGCAGGATGATGCTCGCCAGGCGCCCGGTCAGATCGATGGACTGCCCTGCCAGTGTGAAGCCGGTCGGCCAGATGGGAGCCATGCAAAAGCCCAACCCAACCGCCATCAGCCAAAGCACGATGGAGGTATGATAAAAGATGATCCCAAGTATTAGGATCGTCATGCATCCCAGCAGGGCGGTCTGAATAACCTGGCGGGGCTTGAAGCGGGTGGCGGTTGGGATGGATACCAACCTCCCGATGGTGAATGCCAGCCAGAAGGCAGATGTCAGGTAGGCGGCACCGGCGATCGTCGCCAGCTTGAGCGTTATGGCGTAGGTATAGATCCAGCCCCCAAACGTGACCTCTGCTCCAACATAAAAGAACAGGAACAACATGGCGGAGGCTATCAGCGCCACCGGCACAGTCCCGCCTCTTAACCTGGACGTGCCGCCAGTCTGATTGGTCGCCGGTTGGGGATTACCCGGCATGGTCAGCGTGCGGATGCCTGCCAGCGCAGCGATGGCCGCCACGATCCAGAAACCCCACCGGTAGCCGCCCGGGATACCGATCACCTGGGCGATCAGTAGCGGGGATAAAAATGCGCCCATGCCGAAGGAGAAGTGCAGCCCGTTCATGAACGGACCGACCTTCTCGCCGTGCGTCCAGACCAGCAGCGTATTCGCTCCGGTATTGATAAAACCTTCTGCAAAGCCTTTGACCACCAGGATCGCCAACAGGACCCACAACCAGGGGGTCAGCGGGACCAGCACCAGCAGCGCAGCTACAAGCAGCTGGGCGATGCCCATCACGGGATGGCCCGCCACCCGGTCGAAGATACGCCCGCTGACCAGTGTGCCGAGGGTATAGCCGATCGAGCCTGCCAGAAACAGCAGTCCCATTTGCGCAAGCCGGGAACCGGTCTGAGAGGCGAGCGCTGGCAGCGTCGGTCCGGTGATAGCCAAGTCCAGACCGAGGCAGATGAAGAGGAAATAATAACCAAACGTGCGTCGGATAAGTTCATTCTTTGTGGACGCCAGCAACCTGGTGAACATCGAGTTGATTATTCCTCCACTTTCATTCCGGCCGGTAGATGGCGGTTTTAAAATCGCCGACGAACTCCGGCAGGTTTGTATGTCCAAGCATCTGGCGCACGGCGGCAGCCTCACCGGTATGCATCCAGTAGTGATAGATGTTGCGCATTAGCAGCGTGCCGGTGTTTTCATCGACCGGTTTACCGTCGCGCAGGAGGAACTCATTCAGTTTTGCGGGGGTGAGGGTATCGAGGAATTCGTCAGCGGCAGCGGTGACCATCCGCCAGGCGGACCACATATCCGCAAGTGCAGGCGTGCTGGCAGGCTTGCCATAGCCGACCAGGTCAACCAGTCCGGGAGCAACGTTTTTGCCCTGCGCAAAAACCACCCAGTAACGGTGTTCCTGGTTGGCGAGGTGACCGACCATCCAGCTGATACAGTTCATCGGCATGAATCGGCGGACCGCTTCGGTTTCGGTCACTCCTTCCAGTCCGCGCGCGAATTCGCTGCGGGTGAAGCGCAATTGTTCCACAAGCAGATGAGGTTGCATGAGGGTCTCCTTGTTCGAACGAAAATGATAATCGGAACAAGGTATTTTACCCTCTTATGGAAACAGACGGCAGTGCGGGAGTTAGAAACCCAACTTTTCCTTGACGATGATCATGGTCGTACGCCCAGCCCTGGCCTCGCCCGATACGATCAGCAGCTTGTTGATGGCGCTGTGGATTCCCAGCATCTGCACCAGGCGGGCATCCTCCAGCGGCAGGCTGTATTCGCGTATACGCATCATTGCCTCGTCCAGGGTCGCGACGATCTTCTGCGCACCCACCACCCACACCAGGTGAGCGGCGCCGACGGCATAACCCGCCAACTGGCTCCCGCCGAAGGATGCAATCACCACTTGCCCGTCCTCGGTGACCGCTCCCACGCTCCCAACCATGTATTCAGGGCTGGAAGTAAGCTTGGTCATCTTCGCGCCTCTGAGTATTGCGGTCCAATTTTGCCATCTTGTTGCGGACCGACTCGTAATTCTTGTTGACAAGCTCTGTGATGCCCAGACCGTCGATCGTGCGGGACTGAGCAGTGAACACTTCCGCCCCGGCAGGCAGGAGTTCGAACACTTTTGCGATGGCTTCCTCGCCTGTAGAAACGACTATGGCATGGATATTGTGCGCTTCAAGCGCATGGATGGTCCGTTCGATCTGTTCATCACTCGCCAGTTTTTCATAAGGCTGGTCAGCTGCCTTTGTTGATACATCTTTCATGGTCATTACTCCTGAAATCCAAGTTCGAAACACTTATCCCGGATATCATCCACCGGGATCAATTGGAAATTTATTTTTATCCCTCCGAATAGGACGACTTGAATATACCGCTAAAGTGTCAGAATTCCGTCAATGGGATGCAAGAGGTGAGTAAATGGCAAGACAGAAAGGGACCGCAGGTTAATGGACCTTATTATTAAGTGCTTGCCTTGATGGGTTCAAAATGGGATACTTTTTTATGATCATCGTTACTCAAAATCGGGTGCCTCGCGAGCTTGAATGGGGTTTATCTGTATAATCAAGACAGGTGTTTTTTTCCTACTTCTCACGATGCTGTCGGAAGGATCGGTTATGTCAAAGTTCAGTTTTTTGGTAATGATCCTGTTTGCCGCTGTCCTGAGCGCTGGCTGTTCTGCACAACCGGTTATTCTCCCCCCCACCAGCACGGGGATACCAACTCATCCGCCGTCTCCCACGCTAACGCCTACATCAGAGGCGACCCCTGCTGATACGCTCGCGCCCATTACGTCCTCCTGTGGACTGGCACCCATCGTTGCACCCACGATGGCACCCAACCCCGGCTTCAACGCCCTGGACACGGTCAGCGGATTGCACATGACCGGGCATCCGGTGACAGTCGACATGAATAGCTACCGGTTGGCTGTGACGGGGCTGGTTGATCATCCGCTCAGCTTAAGCTACGATGAGCTCCGCTGCATGCCCAAGGTCACCGCCGATCTCACCCTGACCTGCCCACAGGTGTTCGAAGACCGGGCAACCTGGTCAGGCGTGCAGTTGAAATATATCCTTGCATTGGCAGGTATCCAGAGCACTGCGAAAGTGATCGTGCTGGTGGCTGCAGACAAGTTCCAAAATCAAATGTACCTTACGGATGCATTGAAGGAGGGCAACTTCCTGGCATACGAGCAAGACGGGCAGCCGCTGCCGGTACTGCATGGATTTCCGCTGCGGGGAGTGTTCCCGAATATGCCTGGCAGCAACTGGGTTAAGTGGCTGGTGGAGATAAAAGTGAAATAGCGATTTTTCAATAACAGGGACGATTTTAGAATGAACGGGGGAAAGGTCAGGAGATCTTCATTCTTTCTTCGGCACCAGGCTCACCAGGTTCGCCAGCAATGCCACCGGCAGACTGACCAGCAGGATCGAGCCCAGCACCTGGAAGGTGGTCCAGGAAAACTCATATACAGCAATGGGGCAGAAAGCAAGCCAAACTTGCTCATTGCCAGGTACAACCACCAGGATCCCGCCAGGGCACTAAATACGGCGACCAGGCTGATGACGAATCGCCAGCCAATTTTTCCGGTCAACGATCCCGTCGCGAATCCAAACGCGATCAACAGCGAGCCCAGCAGGATACCCGGGCTGAGCGACAGATTGTTCAGGATCAACAGGTCGTAAATGACAAAAGAGGTGACCGTCACCAGCCAGCCGATGGCTGTTCCGATCAGCAGCCGGTAGCGGAATTTTCCCAGTCGCTCGACCAGCAGGCGGGTGAGCAGTAGACCGAACCCGAGCGGGAGACCCATGAAGGCGCCGCGTTCCAGCGAGATGAGAATACGCGTAAGGTCCATGAAGGTTGGCAGCCGGTAGGTAAGGTACACCTGGGCTCCGATGCCCAGCAGGATTCCCAGGAAGATCAGGACGAACGTGCCCAGCGTGATCATGGGCTGCAGAGAGACCTGAGCCAGGATCCAGTTGAAGGCAGTGCTCAAGCGCAGCATACCCGGGATGGAGGCCGGCAGGTTGCCGGCGACGGCCTGCACTTCAAGCAGCAGTGGACCGCGTCGCGAAGCGTCCGCCTGGTCATATGCTGTGGCGACTGCCGATGCAGAGCGTAAGTGGCCGATCAGTCGCGCCGCCTCGTCCGCCTGATCGGTGTCTGGCACAGCCAGGGTCGCCAACCGGTAGTCCTGTCCGGGAGGCAGAGCGAGGTCCTTCCACACCTGGGCAGGTGGCGACAGGCGTCGCAACAACATGAATGCCTTTTTCTGCAGATCAGGATCGCTGGTAGTGCCTGCCAGGTCAAGCAACCGGGCACTGAACTCCGCCGATATCTTCCGCCCAGCCTCGATCACCTGGGGGTCGCTTGTGATGGCGTTCAGCACCCGCCTGCCTACGGCCGGATTCTTATGGTCGATCAAGTTCATTGCCATGAACAGCCGGTTGTTGATGTTATCGGTCAGTTTCCACCACTCATGTGACCGGTAGCCGTAGGTCAGGGCGCCTTGCAGCATGAAGTACTGCAGCTCACCGGGGATGGTTTTTTGGGGGGTGTCCTGCATATAAAGGTCGAGCAGGGCGAAGTGGGTCAGGCTGATCGGCAGTTCTTCAGGGGTCTTATCCCACTCGGCATATTTTCTCTTGAGTAGGATGGCGGCGTCCTTGCGCCGGCGATCAGTTAATTCAGCGGTGGTGGCTTTCGCCGGTACCGGTACGGGATGGAACTCGAACAGCCGGGTAACCGCCTCCAGGATCTCCATGGCCGAGCCTGGGCGCTGGGCAGGGTCGGCGCAGGTGACCTGGCGCAGCAGGGTGACCAGTCCGGGCGGCAGACTTGGGTCGATCTCGCGCGGGTCAGGCATTTGTTCCTGCGAGTACAACTGCAACATCCCCAGCACCTGCTCCCCCTTCCACGGCAGTTGCTGGGTGAAGAACTCGTACAGGATGATGCCCAGACTGTACAGGTCAGATTTCGCAGTGATCTTCTTCAAGGTGTGCTGTTCGGGCGGTGAGTATGGCGGTGTTCCGCGACCGGTATGCAGCACGTCCGTGGTGGCAGTGACGATGCGTGCCAGCCCGAAATCAGCCAGGTAGGTGTTGTGTTGCAGGTCCAGCAGGATATTGGAAGGTTTAAGGTCACGGTGGATGATGTCCTGCGAGTGCAGGTAATCCAGTGAACTGCATATCTCGGACAGGTACCGGAACGTATCCGCCAGGGAGTGAGCCCTTTTTAACTGCAGCATCCCACCGCCAACGTAGGGGCTGATGAAGTAGCGCAGCGCGCTCTGATGACCGATGTCGAAAATGGGCAGGATGTTTGGGTGACTGAGGGCTATCAGGGCTTTGGACTGGCGTT
>CAWJML010000007.1:0-7591 GCA_963843925.1 uncultured Chloroflexia bacterium
TCAACGTTTGATCGGAATGTCCCCTGTCTGCGTACAAGTTAGAATGTCCCCTTGCGGGACATTCTCTTTTAGTTGATTGGGATAGTTCCGCCAGGGATGATCGGGGCATGGGACAGTTCCCGGTTTCAGGTATTTGAGCATGCTGTCCACGTGTTTGGTTGGAACGATCTGAGATTGTTTGGCTTGGCGGTGGTAAGTGGTATAGGGCAGGGACTTGCCTTTGTAGAGGATACTGACTTTGCGGTGGATATCGACGGAAACAGTGACGACCGCCTTGCGCATGGCGTAGGAGGGACGATCGACCTGGATCTGATAGACGGTATGGTGAAACTGCAAGGTCAGGTTTTTCGTGAGCGTGCGGGATTCGCGCCAGGTGAAAATGTGAAGCCAGGTCATCGGCCTTGGAGAGGGGCCGGTGGGCATCCACAGAACTCCTGGGTTGGACGGCGAAGCGGCGGTTGAAATCGTCCATGAAGTTCGGCAAGTAGGCATTGCCTGTCTCCCAATCGGAGGTGCCTCGCAAACGCATCTCTTTCACCAGACGATCTTGAAGGGTCTGATTGACCCACTCCACCCGACCTTTCGCCTGCGGGGTATTGGCACAGATGATCTGGATGTGCAGCTCCTGCATGGCTCGTCCGAACTGCGTTAGGGCATCTGTTTTGCCTCGCGTGGGCTGATTGACCCGGAAAATGCCGTGTTTGTCGCTATAGAAGGCGGCTGGTTTGCCATAGTGGGCGAAATATCCCTGGGCTGCCTGGCAGTAGGTGAAAAAGCTCTCACTTTCTACAAACAGCAGCTGCACCAACTTCCCCGTGGCATCATCGATAAAAACCAGCAGTGTGCATTGTGGAGCTCGCCCTTCGAACCAATCATAGGGCGAGCCGTCGATCTGCACCAGTTCCCCAAAACAGGCCCGTCGCTCCCGCATCTGGTAGGCAACCATTTTCCTGGCCTTCTTTGCTTTCCACAGTTCTTCTTCGATCATGATCCTGCGCAGACTACCCAGACTGATCTTCACCCCTTCCTGCTCCACCAGCTCTTCGTGTGCCGTGTTGGCCCAAACCCACGATAACGTCCCTTCAGTCAATTCAGGACCTTTCTAATCGTGGCCGGGTCCAATTGATGATGGCCGGGTTGTCCGCGCTGCTTCGAGGCCGACCCTCTCGCTCCTTACTCGCGATAGGAGCGCCACAAACGTTTTATTTGGCGGACACCAATTCCCAGTTCTTCTGCCGCTGTCTTCTGGCTGATGCGCTTTTCTTCCATCTGCTTCATCACTTCCAGCCGATGTAATTCCTTTTTGCTCATGGTCACCAATTCCATTTCTTTGTCCCTTTCCAGAGGGGACATTCTAATTTGACCGCAAAGGGGACTTTGCTGTTTAAGATGCAACATCCCTCCGCCTCTACCCCTCCGCCTCTACCTTGACAAACTTGCCATATATCGTATAATTACGATATATGGTCACCATTCCCCTCAGGTTCTCACCCTCGATAAGCAGCGCTTGACGAAGATGCTCAAGGCGCTCGGCAACCCCGTTCGCTTCCGGATCGTCCAGTTCTTCGCACGCAACCAGACCTGCATCACCAATACCATCGTCCAGAACACACCGCTCGCCCAATCCACCATCAGCCAGCACCTGAAGGTGCTCCGCGAGGCCGGCTTGATCCAGGGCGAGCTGGGAAGGTCCTCCACCTGCTACTGCCTGAACGAGGCAAGTTTTTGCTGGCTCAGGGAGCAGATCGATACCTTGCTGCCGTCCTTCGTCCAGTGCTTCTCTCCAGATGGCAGGAAATAGAACACGGTTACAGCATATTTTTTTGAGTCAAACTATCGTAAATTTGCGATTTAATGGAACAACATGATAGATCTGGATCAATCAAATCCGGCACCGAAATCCTTCCCACCAGCTCCAGCTTGTCCCGCGCCGACCGCTGGGACCATTTCCTGGCGCGCGTCGGTGTGAAACGCAGTGAACACCGCGTCGAACCCGGTCTGTACGCGCTGGGCAGTCCCAACCCCCAATTCGCCGGTCTTCGTCTCCGCCAACTACACGCTGAGTTTCGATGCTCTCCGCTCATCCCTGCCTGGTGTGGACGGATACGTCCTCGTGCTGGATACGCAGGGGATTAACGTCTGGTGCCGCGGCGGGGAAGGGGACCTTTGGAACGGATGAGATCATCCTGCCGCGTGATGCTCACCCACCTTGCCGAAGTCGTCCACCACCGCAAGCTGATCCTGCCGCAGTTGGGCGCGCCCGGCGTGGCGGCGCACGAAGTGAAAAAGAGAACCGGCTTCTGGGTGGAATATGGTCCCGTGCGGGCGGCGATCTGCCGGAGTACCTGGTGACCCACAAGGCGACCGCCGAAATGCGCCAGGTGGAGTTTCCCCTCAAGGACCGCCTGGTACTGATGCCGGTGATCTGCTCCGCCTGCTACTGCCCACGCTCGATTCGCGCTTGTCATGTATTTTTTGGGCGGCTGGATCCTTAGCCTGGCGGTCGTGGCGGCTGTCCTGGCGGGTGTGGCGCTCTTCCCCATCCTGCTGCCGTGGCTCCCGACCCATAATTTCAGCTCGAAGGGATTTATTATTGGCGGTCTGGTTGCGTTGCCCTTTGCCCTGTCCGCATTCCTGGTACACCCCGCCTGGACCTGGTGGCAGCAGGTCGGAGCGGCGCTCGGAATTCTGCTGGCGATGCCGGCTGTATCTGCCTTCATCGCGCTGAACTTCACCGGTTCCAGCACGTTCACCTCGCGCACCGGTGTAAAGCGGGAAATGTATCGCTACATCCCCAGCCATGGCCTGGACCTTTGGGTCTGGCACTCTTCTTATTATTGGTTTTGCAGTGCTTGCATTCTTTCGGTAGTTGGAGGATTATTGTTCGACGCTTACATTGAAAACACTCTTGTTTATGATGCGCAGCTGTGCAATGGTTGCGCCATGTGCGTTGCCGTTTGCCCGCATGCCGTCTTCGAGATGGACGGCCGGCTGGCGGTGCTTGTCCAGCCCGCAGGCACTGCATGGAATGCGGCGCCTGCCAGTTGAATTGCGTGACCGGCGCCATCCGCGTGGAGAGCGGCGTAGGCTGCGCCAGCGCCATGATCCGCGCCGCATTGACGGGCAAGAAGGAAGCCACTTGCGATTGCGCATAGGAGACAGCCATGACAACCTCCAATCCATCTTCACCGTACTTCGAGAAGGTCGCCGGGCAGTGGGATGACCTGCGCTCCGGTTATTACACCGAGGGCGTGCGCATCGCCGCCATTCAGAAAGCCTGGCTCCATCCCGAGATGACCGTCGCGGATGTGGGCGCCGGCACGGGCTTCGTGACCGCCGGGCTTGCCCCGCTGGTGAAACGTGTCCACGTGCTGGACGGGTCCGGGGCGATGCTGGATGTGGCTCGCAAAAACCTGGCGCGTTCACCAACCTGGAATTCCACCTCGCCGATGGTCTGCGCCTGCCGCTACCAGATGACAGCCTCGACGCGGTCTTTGCCAACATGTACCTGCATCACTGCCCCGATCCGCTGGCTGCCATCCGTGAGATGGTGCGCATTCTGCGCCCCGGCGGGCGGCTGGTCATCACCGACATCGATACCCACACCCACGAATGGTTCAAAACGGAAATGTCAGACCTGTGGCTGGGGTTCGAACGGGACGACCTGCGCGACTGGTACGAACTAGCCGGGCTGGTCAACGTCATCGTGGATTGCACCGGTGAGTCCTGCGAGTCGGGGCACACTAGCCCTGCCAGTGGGAGCGTCGTCAAACCGGACGTGGGCAACCCACGGCGAGTGCCAGCATCTTCGTCGCCGCCGGCACGAAAAAGGTCAGCCGCGCACGACACGGTCCAGGCATCCTATGCCGCCCAGGCGTTAAGTACCAGCGGATGCGGCTGCGGCAGCGGCGGCGATTCCTCCTGCTGCTCCCCGGGAGTTGTTTCCCTGGAGGATGTCGGCAAGGTGGACTGGAACAGCAATTATTCCCCTCGAAATGACCGAGATCCCGGCCGAGGCGGCGGAGATATCGCTCGGCTGCGGCAATCCGATCGCCATGGCGGGTCTGCGCCCGGGCGAGACCGTGCTCGATATCGGCTCCGGCGGCGGCATCGACGTTTTCATCGCTGCCCGGCGCGTCGGTCCGACCGGCTCGTCTATCGGCGTCGATATGACCCCCGCCATGCTCCAGCGCGCCCGCGCGGCCGCCAAAAAGGACGGGTTCGCCAACGTGCAAGTTCCGCCATGGCTACGCCGAAAAACTGCCGGTCGCGGACGGCTCGGTGGATGTGATCATCTCGAACTGCGTCATCAACCTGACCGAGGACAAGGGCAAGGTCTTCCGCGAAGCCTGCGCGCGTCCTGCGGGAGGGGGCAGGCTGGAGGTGAACGACATCGTCTTCAGCGGAGCGGTGCTGCCTGAAGTGCGTGCCTCCGCCTCCGGTTGGGCCGAGTGCGTCTCCGGCGCGCTGCCCGAAGGCGGAGTACGTTGACCTGGTCAAGCAGGCGGGTTTCAAGGATGTGCTCGTCCGCCGCAGCACCAGCGCCGGCACTGCCGCGGGCGTATCGATTTATTCCGTGCAGGTTTCCACGAAAAAGATAATATAATAAGCCGGTCAATCCGTTTGAAGAACGCGTCCTGTTGTGTTACAACGGTAACTCCTGCTGTCGTAATTTACCGAATTGATGGTGAATGCCCGCCTGGTCAATTTGACGTGCAGGACCGGCAAGGGGCGGGCTGGAAGGACCGTTGAGTCATATATGCCATTTGCCAATTCCTAGCGGGGAGCAGCACTCGTTACATGCTGACCCTGTCGAGATCGCCGGCTGCGGTGATATCTCACGCCAATCCACCGAGTAAGGGATCCGTATGCCTATCCTGATGTTGCTGACGCTGCTGGTACTGACCCTGGTCCAATCACTTGATCACGAAAAGGATTCCTATCACACGCTCCTCCGCGCGGCGGTGATCTGGGGCGTGGTCATCGTCGCCTCCACCGAGTTCCTTTCCCTGTTCAAGGCTGTCGACAACCTGCACCTTGCGATTATGTGGGGTGTTTGCCTACTCGTCGGACTGAGTTGGCTCGCCTGGCAGTTGCGGCACGGGAAAAGCCTGCCGCGTTTCCAATTTCCCCGTTTCAATTCCCCCGTTGACGTGGTCCTCCTGGCGCTGACGATCGTGCTTGCCGCCGGGGCGCTTTTCGTCGCCGTAAAAGCCCCAGTCCAGACGTACAACTCGCTGTCCTATCACATGAGCCGGGTGGCACATTGGGCGCAGGACCGCAGCGTGGGCATCTACGTTACCGGCATCGAACGCCAGAACATGATGGGCGCGTTCGCCGAGTATGTCGTACTGCATACTTACGTGTTGCAGGGCGGCGATTTGTTCGTCAACCTGGTCGACTGGTCGGCCTACCTGGGCTGTATCCTGGCGGTGGCATTCATCGCCGGCCGGTTGGGCACGGGGAAGCGCGGTCAGCTCGTCGCCGCCGCCTTCGCTGCTAGCGTGCCGATGGCGATCGCCCAGGCCTCCAGCACGATGACCGATATTGTCGTCGCCTTTTGGACGCTGTGCGTCATCGCCGAGATCGTCGCCGCGTTGGCGTTCCGGAAAGATGACCTGGCGGACCTGGCTCTACCTGGCGGCCGCTACCGGCTGGCGATCCTGACCAAGTCGACGGCTTTCGCTTCGTCCTGCCCTTCCTGCTCTGGTTTGGGATCAAGTTCCTCGTCTCCAGGGGTCTGCGCTGGACGGTGCTATCGCATGCTACCGTTCTTTGCCCTGGTGGTGGCGCTCAATATCTTCTTCTGGTTGCGCGACACCCCGGTACTACGGCACGCCGCTCGGCTCGCCCGCTCTGCTGGAAGAACACGCCAACCAGATTCTCAACCCCAGGCGTGCTGCTCTCGAACACGGTCCGTAACTTGAGCCTGAATTTCGGCACCCCCAGCGCAATGGTCAACCACTACACCGTGGCCGTGATCGCCAAACTTCACAAGCTGGTGGGCATGAACGTGGAGGACCCCGTACCACCTTTAACCATAATTTTTCGATCACCGACCAGGTCATGATGGAAGACCGCACAGGCAACCCGGTTCATCTTTTCTTCATCCTCTTGGCAGTCGGGGTCGCCATTTTCAACAAAAAGATCAGCAGCCCGGTGCGCATTTACTCCCTGGTGGCGATCGGCACTTTGCTGCTCTTTTCGATCGGGAACACCTACCAGATATTCGGTAACCGTTTGCTGATCTCGTTTTTTCTGCTGTCCGTCCCGCTGGTCGGGGTGACCGTTTCCCACTGGCACGCCTGGCTTGCCCTCGCTTCCGGTTTCCTGTTGGTCCTGGCAGGGTTACCCTGGCTGGTCTCGCTCCAGCCCGACCGATCATTCCCATCCCCGGTCAGACCGGTCCCACGAGCATCCTGAACATGCCACGCTGGGAGTGTATTTCACGAACGTGGGCAGTCCCGGTCCTGGAACAGAAGACCGTTGTGAAAAAGATCCGGGGCGCAGCCTGCAACCAGGTCGGCTTGATGCTCAATGGTGACGATCCGGAGTACCTGTGGTGGGTCCAGTTGGGTGCGCCGAATCCGGGACTGCGCATCGAATGGATTGTCAGCGGGACGCCCCTCGGACCGATTCACCGACCCCGCCTTCAAACCGTGTGCCGTGGTCTGCAATTCCTGCCCGGGTGAATGGAAGGTGTTCAATGACCTGCCGCTCCAGTACCAATCCGGCGACCTGCGATTATTCCTGAAATCCAAACCTTGACCGGACACCGATCCGCTGTTGAGACCGCACCAACTCGCACGCCGTACATGTCGTTCAAAGATTCGGATAAAAACTTTTAGGCTATAATCAGGCGGGCAAAATATGGCTAAGAAAACCGTCACCTTCCTCTGTACCGGAAACTCCTCCATTCGCCAGATCGCCGAGGCGCTGACGAATGCCCGCCTGGGCGATGCCTGGCAGGCTGTCTCCGCCGGCTCCCGCCCCGCTGGCTTCGTCCACCCCATGGCGCTGCAGGTGCTGGACGAGATCGGCATCCGGCACAGCGGGCGCTCGAAGTCCATGGACGAGTTCCGCGGCCAGCCGTTCGACCTGGTGGTGACCGTTTGCGATGATAATACGGAGCAGTGCCCCGTCTGGCTGGGAAAGGGCAAACAGTTCCACCTGGGTTTTCCCGACCCGGCCGCCGCCACCGGCAGCGACCAGGAAAAATTGACCGCCTTCCGCTCCGTGCGGGATGATATGCTTGTCAGGCTGATACCCCTGCTGGAGAAGAATGCGCATTGACCTTTTGTACTTTGATGGCTGCCCATCCTGGCAGGAAGCGCTGAAGAATATGCAGGCTGCCCTTGCCGCCGAAGGACTGCAAGCCGAACTTCATCTCATCCGCGTGGATGGCGACGTCGAGGCCGCCCGCATGAAATTCCTGGGTTCGCCCTCCTTTTTCGCGTCAATGGGTCTCCGACCTGTGGACCGAGCAACACGCTCGCTATAACCTGTCCTGCCGTGTCTACAACACCCCCCAGGGCATTCGGGGTGTCCCCACCGTGGACATGCTGCGTGCAAAATTAATTTCATTGTCTCC
>CAWJML010000008.1:0-64908 GCA_963843925.1 uncultured Chloroflexia bacterium
GTGGATGGCAGTTACGATGAAGCCTTCGACCTGACCATCCAGGCTGCTGAGGAATTCGGTTGGTATTGCCGCAACACCGGCTACAACCCATTCACGGCTGAAGGAAAGAAAACTGCCGCCCTTGAAATTTGGGAGTGGGATAAGGGCTGGCGCGCGCAAAAGGGTGAATCGATCCACCATCTGCCGCTCACCGTATTTGTATCGGTTGGCGATGGCAATATCATCTCGGGCATCCACAAGGGATTTAAGGACCTGCTCGCCCTCGGTTGGCTCGAGAAGATGCCTCGTATTATCGGGGTTCAGGCAGAAGGTTCTGCCGCCATCGCCAATGCCTTTCATGCCGGTACGGAAAAGATCATCCCCGTCTCCGCCAAAACGATTGCCGACAGTATTTCCGTCGATCTCCCGCGTGATGGCGTCCGCGCCGTCCGCGCCGCTCGTGAAACCGGCGGGACCTACGTCCAGGTAACGGATGCTGAAATTCTGAAAGCAATCGCAGCCCTTGGTCCGATGGGTATTTTTACCGAACCTGCCGGCGCGACCGCTTACGCAGGCTTGGTAAAAGCCGTCTCCGCGGGCATTATTCATGCCGATGATCCGGTCCTCGTCTTAACACCGGATCGGGGCTCAAGGATGTACAGGCAGCCATGAAGGCGGTACCCGCCGCCCCGGTCATTGAACCGACCATGAAAGCCCTCAAGAGATTACTATGAGACTTGGAACGAAATGGAGCATGCCGCTCCGTTACACGGTCTTCGCGATCGCCTTTATCTTCATGGTTGTTGGCATTTGGTATATCCGCAGCATCCTGGAGCCGTTGGTGATTGCCGCCTTCATCGCCTACCTGATCCACCCCGCGGTGAATTACCTGACGCATAGAACGCGGCTCTCGCGCACCTTCGCTGTCAACCTGGTCTATTTCGTGACCCTGGCTTTGCTGATCGGTATTCCATCCACGCTTACGCCGTTGTTTTTTGATGAGTTTACCCAGGTTTTTACCGATATATCCAATATCTTCGATAAGCTCATCGTCTGGTTGATAAGCCCGCATTCCTTCCCCGGTCTGCCCATCGACCTGGGACAATTGGGCAACAAGTTAACCCAGTTCCGCTCCACTTTTATTTCAACCTTGCCCGACCAGGCATTGTCCATCCTGGGGAAAACCTCCCTGGGCGCCTTGTGGGTTCTGGTTATCCTGGTCGGGGTATATTATTTCCTGTCCGAATGGCCGCGCCTTCGCAATGGGTTCATCAATTCATTCCCTGATGATTTCCGCCCCGAATTGAATGAACTGTACCAGCGCTTGCGCACCATTTGGATGAATTATCTCCGCGGTCAATTGTTATTGATGACCATCGTTGGTGTGGTCTTCACGATTGCTTGGACGCTGATCGGCATCCCCGGCTCGCTGGTCCTCGGTGTTGCGGCTGGATTATTGACCCTCATCCCCGATGTTGGTCCGTTCCTGGCTGCCATGCTCGCCGTCGGGGTTGGTCTGCTCGAAGGTTCGAACTGGGGTTGGATGCCGTCCTCCAATCTTTTTGTCGGTCTGATCGTGCTGGTGGTTTACCTTGTCCTCATTGCTATTAAAAACTTTTGGTTGCGCCCGTTTATCATGGGTCGCAGTGTCCACATGCATGAGGCCGTGGTCCTGATCTCGATCATCCTTTCCACCATTCTGTGGGGCATACTGGGCGCCTTGCTGATCGTTCCGGTGCTGGCATCCCTCAACATTATCCTGGATTACCTGCGCCGCAGGATCCTGGGCATGTCACCCTTCCCCTCCAAGGAGGCGTTCGTCCTCGAAGATCTGCCTGCCTCAGGTCCGGAGAAAGTAGCAGCCATAAAATCCAGGATCTCGAAAATAAAGGGCTAACATGACCATCAAGTACTCGATCGTCGCGCCGATATTCAATGAACTTGAAAATATCCCGGAGCTGTACCGTCGTGTCAGCGCGGTGATGACCGCTACCGGCGAGACCTGGGAATTGCTGCTCGTCGACGACGGCTCCATCGACGGGTCCACCGCACAGATCCGCACGCTGGCAGCCCAGGACGAACACATCCGCCCGGTCATCTTTGCCCGTAACTTCGGTCACCAGATCGCCATCACCGCCGGTTGGGACTATGCCCACGGGGATGCCGTCATCATCATCGATGCCGATCTGCAGGATCCGCCTGAAGTCATCCCGGATTTGATCGCGAAATGGCGCGAGGGCTTTGAAGTCGTTTACGCCATCCGTGCCGAGCGTGAAGGCGAGACCTGGTTCAAGAAGACCACTGCCTCGCTCTTCTATCGGATCGTCCATCGCATCACGGATGTAAAGATTCCGGTCGACACCGGTGATTTCCGCTTGATGGATCGCAAGGTGGTGGATGTACTGAAGACCATGCGGGAAAAATATCGTTTTCCACGCGGCATGTCAGCCTGGGTCGGATTCAGCCAGGTGGGTGTGCCGTACAAGCGCGCCGTGCGCTTCGCCGGTCAAACGAAATATCCCTTTAATAAAATGCTCAAACTGGCGTTGAACGCCATCACCGGTTTTTCATACTTCCCGCTCCAGTTGGCAACCTACTTTGGCTTCGGTTCAGCCAGCCTGGCGATCATCGCCATCCCGGTTGTCATTATCATGCGGTTGATCGGGCATGGAGCCTTCACCGGTCAGGCAACCACCCTGATCGCCGTCCTGTTCCTGGGCGGCGTACAGTTGATCTCACTCGGCGTGTTGGGCGAATACCTGGGGCGGATTTATGACGAGGTAAAGGGCAGGCCCCTGTATATCGTGCGGGAAGGTCCTGAAAAGTGATCCGCTGGAGGGACGCATGGTGATGCGCCCCTCCTTTTTTGGAGAAACCATGGCATACGATTTTGACCGGATCATCGAAAGGCGTGGAACAAATTCCATCAAGTGGCAGCATTTCCCGCAGGATGTGCTGCCATTATGGGTCGCCGATATGGATTTCGCTGCGCCGGAACCGGTCATCGCCGCCCTGCATAGCAAGGTGGACCACGGTGTTTTTGGCTATGAAACCCCCTCAGCGCAACTCCTTCAGACCGTGGCTGACAGGATGCAAAAACTCTACGGTTGGCACGTCTCACCCGCCTCGGTGCTGGCTACCCCGGGTGTGGTCGCCGGTTTTAATGCAGCCGCTTGCGCGCTTTGTGCACCCGGGGAAGGGCTTCTTGTCCAGCCGCCGGTTTATCCGCCGTTCCTGTCTGTAAATAAAAATGCGGACCTGATCCGGCAGGATGCTCCGCTGGCGGTTTCAGCAAAGGGTGCCGCACTGGGCTATTCGGTCAATTTTGATGTGTTTGATCGGGCGATCAATTCGGGTGGGGCAAGAACATCCATGTTCCTGCTCTGCAACCCCCACAATCCCACCGGGCAGGCTTACTCCCACGCTGACCTGACCACAATGGCCCGCAAGTGTCTCCAGAACAACATTATTATATGTTCCGATGAAATTCACAGCGAAATATTACCCGGTGGATCGACGCACGTCCCGATCGCTTCCCTCGACCCGCAGATCGCCGATCGCAGCATCACGCTCATTGCCCCCAGCAAGACCTTTAATGTTCCCGGTCTCTTTTGCGGGTTCGCGCTCATCCCAAATAAGGAACTGCTCGAACGCTACAAGAAGGTTACCGAGCGCATGACGATGCACGTCAACGGTCTTGGGCTGATGGCAGCCCAGGTGGCATATTCCGGTGTCTGTGATGATTGGCTGGCATCCCTGAATTCCTACTTGAAGGCTAATCGTGATTTCCTGGTGGACACCATCAAAACCGAATTTCCCGGCATTAAGACCACCGTTCCGGAAGCCACCTACCTCGCCTGGCTCGATTGTAATGAATGGTTCAATTCCCGCCGCATCACCGTCTCCGCCCATGAATTCTTCCTCAAACAAGCCAAGGTCGGCTTGAATGACGGGCGGGACTTTGGAATCGGCGGTGAGGGTTTTGTGCGCTTGAATTTCGGCTGTCCGCGCAGCACGCTTGAAGAGGCGCTGCGCCGCATGAAAACTGCGATGAAAAATGAAACAAAAAAATGAGGTGAATCCATGAAAGTGCTGTTCATCGGTGGGACGGGGCTGATCAGCTCGGCTTGTTCTGAAGCGGTGATAAAACGCGGCATGGATCTCACCCTCCTTAACCGCAATAGCCAGACCAAATACCCCCTTCCAAAAGGCGCACAGGCTTTGATCGCAGATATCCATGGAGACGAGACTTTCCTCGCCCGCTTGCTCGAAAAGCAGAATTTCGATGTGGTCGTGGATTGGATCGCCTACACCCCGCAGGATATCGAACGCGATCTCCGCCTCTTCAACGGTCGCACCGGGCAATTCGTTTTCATCAGTTCCGCCAGCGCCTACCAGAAACCTCCCAGCCATTACCGGATAACGGAAGAGACACCCCTTGAGAATCCTTTCTGGAACTATTCGCGCAACAAGATCGCCTGCGAAGATCTGTTAATGCACGCCTATCAACAGCAGGGATTTCCGGTGACCATTGTTCGTCCCTCGCTGACATATGGACCTTCCCAGATCCCCCTCTGCGTCGGCAGTTGGAATCACCCCTACACGGTCGTCGACCGCATCAAGAAGGGGCGGAAGATCATTATCCCGGGCGATGGCACGTCCCTGTGGGTATTGACCTGGAATGAGGATTTTGCCACCGGTTTTCTCGGTCTGCTGGGTCGGAAACAAGCCATCGGTCAGGCGTACCATATCACCTCCGATGAAGTGCTGACCTGGAACCAGATCTACCTGGAAGTGGGGCGGGCGGTCGGCATGGACCTGGACATCGTCCATGTTCCATCGGAATTACTCGCCGCCTATGATCCGGAACAGGTCGGCAGTCTGATCGGGGACAAGATGAACAGTAGTGTTTTTGATAACAGCAAGATCAAGGAATTGGTACCGGAATTTGTTTGCACCGTTCCCTGGTCCGCGGGCGTCCGGTGCGCGATCGCCTGGCATGAAGCTGATCCCCGCCGCGCCACCATTGATCAGCATGCCAATAAGACCTGGGACCAGGTTATCGCTGCCTACGAACGATCTTACCCCCCGGCTTGATCCCTTAAAATAAATGGCGGATGGAGTGCATCCATCCGCCTGTTGATTGTTACCAGAGGAAAGCGCCTGTAATTACCTTTCTTCTTAGCTGAAGACGCCTGGCGGCTCGGTGAAAATTACCTCCGCCAAATTTGGTTCACCCGGCCTTTCCTCTTACAAGTATGGCATCCATCTTTTCGGTGGGCACCTCCTTCTGGACCTTTAGGATCCAAAGTCATAATACAACGATTTTTTGCCTGATACATTAAAACCAGCCACCATTTTTGTAAAGCTATGTCTGGACAACCGGGGATGCCAACCTTGTCTCTTCCTGTATAATATTAATATCGTCGCAGTGCGACAGGTGGAGGATATCGAAGATGTATAAACTGACCCCCGATGAAAAAACTTCTCCGGTGATGATTTATACGCGTAATACCATGGTGCGCGGTGAAGTGGTAACCAGGCAGAATGTCCGGGTAAGCGTCTGGCTGCGCACAGAGGGCGCACCGGATTACATGCATCTGCTCAAGCCCCAGGTGGTTTACTTGAGCGGCAGCGCGGTCAAAATAATGACATATTCCGAGATTTACCTGCCTTCATCCGAGATCATCGGGTTTCACCTCGCCCCGCCTGCCTTCGACCCGGTGGATTATGATGAAAGTGAAGTCAACCGCAAAATGCAGCCAGTCAGTGTTCAGGCGAGTAGTTTTTGCCTCAATGGAACGATTCGCGTTTCGACCCAGGTGGACCTCGGAACGGCGATCAGTTCGGGGCGGGCAGCCTGGATGTCAATTTATAATGTGAAGATTACCAATCCGTACCTGCCGCAGATGGGGGAAGTTCAGGTGCCGATGCTGGTGGTCAGGCCTTCCAAGGTCGTCTTTGGTCTGGTCGAATAAATTTCCAAAAAGTATATAATTCAGCCACCCTTGCAGGTGCAGCGGATTGAATGCCTCTTTTTGATGTGATCGCTTTCGACGCGGACGATACGCTCTGGCATACGGAACGTGCCTATGTCGCCGTCCAGGAAAAGCTGGCGAAACTACTGGCACCCTATCAGGACGAGCAGACGGTCGCCGCGCACGTTTACCAGACTGAGATGCGTAACATCCGCCATTTTGGTTATGGCATCAAATCCTTCACCCTTTCGATGATAGAGACAGCCATCGAACTTTCCGGGGGCGCCATTCCCAGCCGGGACATTCAATCCATCCTGGATATGGGTAAGGCTATGCTGGTCGCCGAGGTTGAATTGCTTGCGCATGCTGCGACTACCGTCGCCCAGTTGGCGGCAGGTCACAGGTTGATGCTGGTCACGAAGGGTGATCTGCAGGATCAGCAAAGCAAGATCGCCCGCTCAGGTTTGAAACAATACTTCCTGTCGGTTGAGATCGTGAACGAAAAGACCGATGCGGTCTACCGGTCGCTGCTCGACAAATATGCCCTTGAGCCGGATCATTTCCTGATGGTCGGCAACTCCCTGCGCTCCGATATCCTGCCGGTCCTGGCGGTCGGTGGGCAGGCTGTCTATATTCCATATCAATTGACCTGGGAGCATGAAAATGCTCACATGCCCGCTGACGGTACACCCGGCTTCCACCAGTTGCATGACCTCGGTCAGTTGACCGGTTTGATCGAGACGCTGGAGGCAGTTGGTTAACCCATCTTAAATTAATGGTTTTGCCTACGACTCCATGGAGATGAGCGATGAAGACAAACACATTTAAAGACCGGGTGATCATCATCACGGGTGCTTCCAGCGGCATCGGTCGTGAGCTGGCGCATCAACTTGCCTCCCAGGGTGCCTGGCTGACCCTGGCTGCCCGCACGGTCGACCGCCTCGAGGCCGCTCAGAAGGAATGCCTGGAGCTGGGTGGCAAAGCCGTCGTCATCCGCACGGATGTCAGTGACCCGCGCCAGTGTGAAGCCTGTATTCACCAGACCGTGGACCATTTCGGGCGGCTGGATGTGCTGGTCAACAACGCCGGCATCACCATGTGGGCGGAGTTCAAGCAGGTGCAGGATCTAAAGCCGTTCGAACAGATCATGCAAATTAATTATATGGGCGGCGTTTATTGCACCCATTACGCCCTGCCTTACCTCAAGCAAACCCATGGATTGATCGTAGGCATTTCCAGCCTGGCTGGCAAGACCGGTGTCCCAACCCGCAGTGCCTATTCAGCCAGCAAGCATGCCATGGCAGGTTTCTTTGATTCCCTCCGCATCGAATTGGCTCCCAGCCGTGTAGCCGTCACCATGATCTACCCGGGCTTTGTGCGCAGCGAGGTGCGCCAGCGCGCCCTCGGACCCGATGGGAAACCGCTTGGCACCAGCCCGGTCAGGGAGGGCGAGGTCATGTCCGTCGAGACCTGTGCCCGCCTCATCATTGGGGCGATGACCCGCCGTCAGCGCGAAATGGTCATGACACTGCGCGGGCAGCTTGGCTTGTGGTTGAAGTTGATCGTCCCCGGCCTGGTGGACCGCATCGCCGGTAATGCCATCCGCTCCGGGAAATAGGGCAGGTCGATCCCGGGCAATAATTCCCTTTGCAGGTCCGAGGAAATTCCCCTCAATATTTGTCTTGACAAAAAAGAATATATGTTCTATATTATGGTCTCGCTCAAAGGAGGCGCGTATGACCAAACGGAATATTGTCCATATCGAAATACCCTCGAAGGATGACAAAGTGACCGGCAAGTTTTATGAGCAGCTTTTTGGCTGGAAGATCACCCACGATGAGAAGATGGACTATACGTTGTGGGAGCCGGGGACCGGTGTCAGCGGCGGGTTCAGCCGGCTCGACGAACTCACCAAAGTTGGGAATATCCTCATCCACGTTGACAGTGAGGACATCGAGGCCGATCTGAAAAAAGCAGAGAAACTCGGTGGCAAGATCGTCAGGCATAAGACCGAGATCCCTGGTATTGGCTGGTGGGGTGTATTTTCTGACCCGACCGGCAACATGCTCGCCCTCTACACCAGCGCGAACCCCAATAGATAACGCCAACCCATCAGTTTGGAGAGGGTTTGGTTGCGCAGCCTCGTCAATGGCTGCGCTTTTCATTTACCTATTATTAATTTACATTCAGTAGAATCAAACCATGCAATTTAAATAAATAGGATGTCAGCGCTCAACGAACAAGGAGGTATGATGACAAACCCCGAACAATCGAACACCGAGATCCGGCAGTTGGCGCGCTGACCAGGTACGCCCCGAAGCACTGCAGCAGTGCCTCACAGCCATCCATGAATTTGTCGACTACGTTCGAACCAATGAGAACGGCACGCTGCGTTACGAGGTCTGGCAGGAGCAGAAAGATCCAACCCGCTTTGTCCATATCTTCATTTTCCGGGATGCCGAAGCCGATCGCATGCATTCCCAATCGGCGGCAGTCAAGAAATTTTCCGACATCCTGTATCCAAATTGCCTGCAGCCGGTCGAGTTCATCGATTACCTGCAGGTGGTATCGAAAGCCGGTCAGCACAGATAAAGTTGCCTCTTTGATCAGTCGATTACCCGGTTCCTTGTTAAAAGATTGGGTCCACTGCTTACCGCTTTAGAAATAGTGCGGACACGTAGTAGCCGATAAAGGCACCCGCCAGCGGAAGGAGGATCCCGATGAACCCTTTCGCAGGACCGATCAGCAGGATGCCGATTCCAATGGCGCTTACCAGTACCGTGGCTGCCAGGCGGATCAACTGACTGCGTGCCTTGTAAGTCTCTCGAATAACATCCGCCAGGGTGCCGATGCCCCACACCCCCAGCGAGAAACCCAGCACAAAACAAAGCAGCTCCCATCCGTTGCCGATTTTTAGGCCCAGGGCTGGGACGAATCCCAACAGGTCAGCCGCGATCAATTGCACCATCACTACCAGCGCTTGCCGGACGATTTTCATCTCGCGTTCTCCTTTCGCTGTCAAAACAGCGGTGGTTAATTTTTGCGATATAATCCAGGTTGTCAGACAACTTCCCTCTTCCTCGCAAGGAGCTATTATAAAATGACCATGATCGATCTTACCATCCAAAAATCACGCCGTAAACGCGCCATCCAGCGCGCCCGTGAAAAGAATATCATAATCCCCACCTTTGCCCAGATGAAAGACCCGTCCAGGATTCCCGCCAAAATGAAGGGCGAACTGGCAAAGATCGGGCTGTGGGATGTGCACCCGCGCAATCTATTCCGTATCTCCTGGCATAACCAGCCCAAGGATAGTGGCGGTGGCTTCGGGGATGTCAATTATCTCGAACTGCCTCCCAGCCTCACCGGGGTTCCGGCCCGCATCGTTGTCATCGTCGGTAAGTGGTTCCCAACCGGGGCGCACAAGGTCGGTGCAGCCTTTGGCTGCCTGGTTCCCCGCCTGGTCACCGGTCAATTCGATCCGTCTACACAGAAAGCGGTCTGGCCTTCCACCGGTAACTTTTGCCGCGGTGGCGCATATGATTCCGCCTTGTTGGGCTGCACTTCCATTGCGATCCTGCCCGAAGGCATGAGCAAGGAACGCTTTGAGTGGCTGGAAAAGATCGCCGGGGAGACCATCAAGACCCCCGGTTCCGAATCGAACGTCAAAGAGATCTTCGACAAGTGTTGGGAATTGCGCAAGTCCGGGCAGGACCTGATGATCTTCAACCAGTTCGAGGAATACGGTAACTACCTGTGGCACTATGAGATTACCGGTCATGCCATGGAAGAGGTGGTCAATGCCATCAGCCGCCCCGGTGACCGCTATCGCGGCATGGCCTCCGCCACCGGTTCCGCCGGTACCATCGCCAGTGGTGATTACCTGAAGCAGGTTTACCCGGGCAGTAAGATCGTTGCCAGTGAAGCGCTGCAGTGCCCCACACTTTTGGAGAACGGCTTCGGCGCCCACCGCATTGAGGGCATCGGTGATAAGCACGTGCCCTGGATCCACAACACGAAGAACACGGATATGGTGGTGGCGATCGACGATAATGCGGTGGTTAACCTGTCGCGCCTGTTCAATGAACCGGAAGGGAAGAAATACCTCGCCAGCCAGGGCGTACCGGAAGCGATCATCTCCCAATTGGACCTGCTGGGTTTCTCGGGCATCTCCAACGTGTTGAGTGCGATCAAATTCGCCAAATACTATGAATTGGGCGAACAGGATATCGTGCTGACCGTGCTCACGGACTCTATGCAGCTCTACCAGAGCCGCTTGAAGGAAATGCACGCCGAGTTTGGCGCTTATTCAGCCAAGAACGCCGCCGCGGATTTCGCCCGCTACCTGCAAGGGCAATCGACCGATAACCTGCTGGAACTCCGCTACACCGACCAACGCCGCATCCACAACCTCAAGTACTTCACCTGGGTTGAGCAGCAAGGCAAGACCTATGCCGAGATCCAGCAGATGTGGCAGGAACCGGATTACTGGACGAATGTCCAGAAGCAGGCACCCGAGATCGATGGTTTGATCACGGAGTTTAACGCCGAGGTGGGTCTGTCGTAAACTCCCGTTGAAGAATGGTCATCTGACCGAGGCTGGAAGTATCCAGCCTCGGTCTTTATTTAATTTCAAGTCCACGCTAGACAATGGTAGGATTCTCGTTGAAACTTTTTCCGTTTTGGGATACAGTTAACCCATGCTGTCTCCGGCTTCGCTTATCCTGGTTTGCCTGCTGCCATCCCCGCGCGATCTGGAGATCGCCCGCCTCTTGGGATGGTACCGCATTCCCTTCGCGCGTGCTCCCAAAGTGGTGGCGGTGGATGCCCTCGCTTTCTACCAGTTGAACAGTTTTGGCGAGAAGTCGGGTCGCATCGAGTGGATAGCACCCGTCCGCGGTCACGAGCTGACCACGCGTGCCGAGTTGTTACGAGATGAAGCCGACCATCCACGCGCCAACGAAGAATATTACAAGATCCAGCTCGGTCCGTTGGAAAAATTGTCCCAGCCGATCCTTGCAGAAAAGTGGAAACGCCTGACGTTCCTTTATACGACCGGCGAGTACTTGCTAAAGGCAAGAACGTTGAATGACCTGGTGGTGCAAAGCGATGAGCGCCGGCAGGTTTACAATGCTGGTCTGCCGGAACTTGACATTCCGCCGGATGTGCTGATCGCGCTGCTGGGAATAAAAGAAGCGAATACTAATTATGCTGCAAAGGTGCAGGATGAACAGAATTTTGATTAAAGGTGGCACGCTTGTCAGCCCGGAACGATCGATACCGGCGGATATCCTTATCGAGGATGAAAAGATCGTGCAGGTAGGTCAGAACCTGCCGTCCGGACAAGCCCAGGTCGTGGACGCATCCGGCAAACTCATCCTGCCCGGTGGAGTCGATCCGCACGTACATCTCGATCTTCCCATGTTCGGTACGGTCTCCTCCGACGACCATTACACCGGCACCAAGGCAGCCGCCTTCGGTGGCACAACCACCGTCATCGATTTCGTCTCTTTTGATTTCCCCACTTTCAAGGAATCGATCGATGCCTGGCATCTGAAATCCGCCAAGGCTGCTGTCGATTATTCAGCCCACATGAATTTAACCAAGTTCAGCCCCGCCATCGCCGCCGAGCTTCCTTCACTGCCGCGCCTGGGAATCACCTCCGTGAAAACATTTACCGCCTATAACGACCGCCTGCGCCTGGATGATGGCAATATCTTTAAAGCCCTCCGCATCGCACAGGACAACGGTATGCTGGTCATGCTGCATGCCGAGAATGGCGATGTGATCGATCTGCTGGTTGCCGAAGCCCTGGCTGCCGGACACACCAGCCCCGAGTGGCACGCAAAAACCCGTCCCGCCTGGGGTGCGGTGGATGCCGCCATGCGCGCCTTTTCCCTGGCTGCCATGGCAGGCGCCCCGCTCTATCTCGTCCACATGAATGTGGGCGGTGAAGTGGATATGCTGCAGTATGCCCGCCAGCGGGGCGTCAAAGCCATGGGTGAGACCTGTCCGCAGTACCTGTTCTTTACCGAAGATGACCTTCGCCGCCCGGACGGCGCCAAGTGGATCTGTTCCCCGCCCATGCGCACCGCCGCCGACAATTCCCGCCTGTGGGACGGACTGATGGCAGGCACCATCCAGACAGTCGGAACCGACCATTGTCCGTTCTTTTACGATGGCACCCAGCCGATCATCTACGAAGGGCAGCCGGTCGCCATCCCCGGCAAGGAGTTGGGTCGCGACGATTTCACCCGCATCCCCAATGGGCTGCCCGGCATCCAGGATCGTTTACCCGTCTTATGGACATCGGCAGTCGGTACGGGACGATTGACCCCCGAACGCTTTGTCGAACTGACCAGCAGCAACCCGGCGAAGATCTTTGGTTTGTACCCGCGCAAGGGTGCAGTGCTGCCCGGTTCGGATGCTGACCTCGTAATCTGGGATCCGCACAAAAAGGTCAGGTACGGTCTTGCCCTCTCGCAGCAGCGCACGGACTACAACCTGTACGAGGGCTGGGATCTGGTTGGCTATCCGGAAAAGGTCTTCCTACGCGGCAGGCTGATTGTGGATGGGGATAAGTGGCTCGGAACGAAGGGTGGAGGCCGGTTCCTGGAACGCGGCCAGGGAGAGATCATCTAAAAAAAAAGACGACCCGTTCGGGTCGTCTTTTTGAAATCGCTAGATATTGAAGCGGACGTGCATGATATCGCCGTCCTGTACAACGTACTCCTTGCCTTCCAGGCGCAGCTTCGCCTTCGATTTGGCTTCAGCCATGCTTCCCAGCTCGAGCAGGTCCTGGCAAGCCACTACCTCTGCCCGTACGAAGCCCTTTTGAATATCGGTGTGGATCTCTCCCGCCGCCTCCCAGGCAGTGGCGCTTCGTTTCGTTGTCCACGCCCGCACTTCATCCTCGCCAACCGTAAAGAAGGCTTGCTGGTTGAGCAGGTCGTAGGATACCTTGATCATCCGGTTCAAGGATAGTTCGGTAATGCCGTATTCCTGCATGAATACCGCTGCATCGTCTGCAGGCAGTTGGGCGATCTCCATCTCGAGCTTGCCTTGCAGGGCTACGCTCGGGTTCTTGGTTACGCTTTGGATATCGGGCGGAGTCTGCCCATCCCCCAGGTTCAGCAGTACCAGTAGAGGTTTGCGGGTCAGCAAACCGAATCCCGACAGGTACTTCTCTTCCTCTGCCGATACGGTCAATCCCCTCAAGGGTTTTTCCGCCGACAGCGTTTCATGCAGGCGGGTAAAAAATGCCGTCTGGCGCTCGTTGAGCACCTTGTCCGTCCCGCCCTTCTTTCGCTCCTCCACCAACCGCTCCAGTTTGCGTTCGACCGCGATCAGGTCGTTGAGCAGCAGTTCCCCATCCATCGCAGCCACATCCCGCAGGGCATCCACGCTTCCGGAGGGATGCGGTACATTCGGGTCCGCAAAGCACCGCACCACGTGGATCAGCCCGTCCATTTGGGTCAATTGGTTCAGTAGTTGTCCCGATATTCCGGTTTTGGCTGCCCCGCTGTCCAGTCCCGCGATATCGGCGTAAGTGACCTTGGCATGGATGGTCTTTTTTGGCTTGAACATGGCTGAAAGCTTGTCCACCCGTGCATCAGGCACGTCCACCACCGCCGTATGGACCTCGAACCGCCCCGCCGAGGCTGTCGTGGGGGCGTTGCCGCGCGTTACCGCATTGAACAGGGTGGTCTTTCCTGACTGGGGGAAGCCGATTATTCCAAGTTTCATCTTATCCTTCAGTTGTGGTAAAATTTGGGCGCTCAAAAAGCCGGAGTGGCGGAATTGGCAGACGCGCACGACTCAAAATCGTGTACCCGTGAGGGTATGAGGGTTCAATTCCCTCCTTCGGCATTATATCATGCCATTTTTTGTACTTTGTCGGGGAGTAGCGTCCGCATTCATTGCGGGCTAGGTCATCGTCAGCACGGGGCACAGCCTCCGGTGACCTGGGCGCTTGCCAGCGTTCGCGAGACCGCCAGTCTGGTGGCCTCGCTTTTTAATTCTTCACCCCGCTCTGAAGCGGTTGGTTCATTGAACTGGCGCACTCACTTTTTATGGATTATGATTCATTAATTGCCGGTCGATCTGAGAGGAGATACCCATGCCTGCCATGAATGATGTATTAGCCGTCATCCTGGGGGGTGGACGTGGTTCAAGGCTGTTCCCATTGACCAAGATGCGCTCGAAACCTGCCGTCCCCATCGCCGGCAAGTATCGCCTCATTGACATTCCGATCAGTAATTGCATCAACTCCGGCATCTACCGCATCGATGTGTTGACCCAGTTCAACTCGCATTCGCTTCACAGGCACATCAACCAGACCTATTCCTTCGATAAATTTCATACCGGCTTCGTCGAGATCCTGGCTGCCGAGCAGACCCCCTCGTTCGCCCAAGGCTGGTACCAGGGTACCGCGGATGCGTTACGCAAGCAGTTATTTCAGATCCGCGCCGCCCGTGCCGATTTCGTGCTGGTCCTGGCAGGCGATCACCTCTACCGCATGGACTACGCCCCCATGGCGGAATTCCATTGGGAGCATAAAGCCGATATCACCGTTGCCGTTCAGCCGGTCCTCCGCGCAGATGCCCCGCGCCTGGGTCTGTTGAAACGAGGCGATGATTTCCGAATTACGGATTTTGTCGAGAAAACCTCGGACCCTGCTGCACTGGATAAATTCGTCAGCCGCCCGGACCCCCAGCGGCCGTTCCTCGGCTCCATGGGAATTTATCTCTTCAATACGGAAGTATTGATCGATCTCCTTCAAAAAAATCCTGGCTTCGACGATTTCGGTGGAGATATCATTCCGCACGCCATTCAGGTCTGCAACGTCCTGGGCTTTGAATTCGAGGGCTTCTGGCGGGATATCGGGACCATCCGTACATTCTATGAAACCAATCTTGAGTTGGCATGCCAGGATCCGCCCTTCAATTTCTATGACACTGCCCGGCCAGTCTATACCCACTCGCGCTTCCTACCCGGTTCCATCGTGGAGGACAGCCGCTTCAAGGATGTCCTGCTGGCTGAAGGCTGCCAGATCCAGAAAGCCGAGATAACCCACTCGGTCATCGGCTTACGCAGCATTATCGCCGCCGGCACGCAGATCAAGGATAGTGTCCTGATGGGTGCTGATTATTACACCCATGACATCCGCCCGGAACCGGGCAAGCCTTCCATTGGGATCGGTGCCCGCTGTCACATCGAAGGAGCCATCATCGACAAGAATGCCCGTCTGGGTGAAGATGTGGTGATCCGCCCCTTCCCGCGCGGCACGGATCTGACCCACGAGGACTGGGTCGTCCAGGATGGCATCGTGGTAATTCCCAAAGACGTTGCCCTTCCAGCCGGTACCCATATCGAGCCGTAATTTTGATCCTGCACTCGCAACCACAATAAATCAATAAACCATGGAGTCTCATCATGCCTGAAAAAAGACCGGTCGTCCATCCAATCGATAATACCGCCTGGCACGCCTTGACAGCGCAGGAGACGCTTCAACACCTGAAGGTCGTTGAGAAAGGTCTGACCGCTGTCGAAGCAGCCGAACGCCTGGCGATCTACGGTCCCAATCAATTGACCGAAGCACCCCGCCCCGGCTTTTTTGCCATGCTCTGGGACCAATTGAATAACTTCATCGTCATCCTGCTGATCGTGGCATCCATCATCTCCGCTTTCCTCGGCGAGTGGATCGATGCCTCCGCCATCATGACCATCGTCATCCTGAATGCCGTGCTGGGTATCGTGCAGGAAGGGCGGGCGGAAGCCTCCCTGGCTGCCCTCAAGAAACTCGCCGCCCCCGAAGCGCATATCTTGCGCGATGGAAAACACCAGACCGTCTCCTCCCACGACCTGGTACCGGGTGATATTGTTTTCCTGGAGGCCGGCAACCATGTCCCCGCCGACTTGCGGCTCCTGGATGCCTTTAATTTACAGGTGGAGGAGGCCGCCCTGACCGGTGAATCATTGCCGGTTCACAAGAATGCCGCCTTGCAACTGGAAAAAGACATCCCGCTGGGCGACCGCAAGAACACCGCCTTCATGGGCACCACCGTGACATATGGGCGTGGGCGCGGGGTTGTGATCGCCACCGGCATGCGCTCGCAGCTTGGCCTGATCGCCAAAATGCTTGAGGGCGTGGACCAGGAGGAGACTCCCCTGCAGAAGCGCTTGGACCAGTTGGGTAAAACCCTGGGCTGGGCCGCGCTCGCCATCTGCGGCATCGTTTTTATCGTTGCCGTGCTCCGCAGTACCGATCTTTCCCTGCTGACAGCTCCATCCGGCGGCATCCTGGCCTACCTGGACCAGGCCAAGAAACAGATCGTGAATATGTTCATGCTGGCAGTCGGCCTGGCGATCGCGGCCGTGCCGGAAGGTCTGCCTGCCGTGGTCACCATCAGCCTGGCGCTGGGCATGCGGGAGATGATTCACCGGCATGCTCTCATCCGCCGCCTTTCGTCGGTTGAGACCCTTGGTTCTGCCACCGTTATCTGCTCGGATAAGACCGGCACGTTGACCCAGAATGAAATGACCGTTACGCGCATCTGGGTGGATGGGCAATTATTCAATGTGACCGGCACAGGCTACTCCCGGCGCGGAGAATTTCAGGTGGCAGGCAAAGCGATCGATCTTGACCAGTATCCGGGCCTCAGCACCGCCTTGTGGGTCGGCGCTTTAAATAACGATGCCCAACTCGAGCAGCTCGAGGGCGATGACCAGTCCTACCGCATCGTCGGTGACCCGACTGAGGGATCCTTATTGATTGCCGCCGCCAAAGCCCAGGCTGATCACACCGAGCTTCATCGTGCCTACCCACGCCAGGATGAGATTCCTTTCGATTCGGAAAGAAAACGCATGGTCACCGTCCATGATATCCGCGCCCCGAAGGCGGATGACGTCTCACCATTCTACGATGGTCAACTCCTCGGTTCCGATGTGATTGCCGTGAAAGGTGCGCCCGACCTGGTACTGGGACTGTGCACCTCCTACCAGACCGTGGATGATAAGCCTTCGCACCTCGATGAGAAGAACCGGCAGCGCATCCTCGATGCCAATGATGCCATGACCTTGGATGCTCTCCGCGTTCTCGCGGTTGCCTACCGGGTGGTGCCGGAAGCACCGCATTCCAGCAAAGTATCTGCCGGTGAATTGGAGAAAGACCTGGTCTTCATCGGGCTGGTCGGTATGATCGACCCGCCCCGCGAGGAGGTCAAAGCCGCCATGCAGAAGGCCGCGCGCGCCGGCATCCGCACCGTCATGATCACCGGCGATTTTCCCAACACCGCCGCCGCGGTAGCCCGCACCATCGGTCTCTTGCACGCCGACCATGAAGTACTGACCGGGGCGGACCTCGACCGGATGAGTGATGACCTTCTCAAGACCGAGATCCGGCGCACCGATGTCTTTGCCCGTGTTTCCCCTGAACACAAGATGCGCATCGTGGATGCCTTGCAGGCAAATGGCGAAGTGGTTGCCATGACCGGCGATGGGGTCAACGATGCTCCGGCGATCAAGCGTGCCAACATTGGTATTGCCATGGGCATCACCGGCACGGATGTGGCCAAGGAGACCGCCGACATGGTGCTGACCGACGATAACTATGTGAGCATCGTATCTGCGGTGGAACAGGGACGGATCATTTACAACAACATCCGCAAATTTGTCTTCTTCCTGCTCTCCTCCAATGTGGCCGAGATCATGGTCATTTTCCTGGCCACCCTCGCCGGCCTCCCCTCCCCGCTTACGGTGATCCAGCTGCTGTGGCTCAACCTGCTCACCGACGGTGCCCCTGCCCTGGCGCTGGCGATGGAAAAGGGTGACCCGGATATCATGGAACGCAAGCCGCGACCAAAGAACGAGCCGATCATCAACTCGATCATGCGCACCGGCATCCTCATTCAGACGGTCACGCAGACCGGTGCCGTCCTGACAGCATTTGCATTGGGTCTGTTGTGGGAACTCCAGGCGCTGGGTGTTGGTCTACCCCAGGGAATAAACCCGCTGGCATACCTGATCAACTTCGACTGGCATTCGGTCAACCTCGAAAATGTCCGCACTGCAGAGACGATGGCTTTCATGACCCTCTCATTGTGCGAATTGTTCCGTGCCTACACCGTCCGGTCGGAAAAGCTTTCTCTCTTCCGCATTGGCATCTTCTCCAACAAATGGATGCAATATGCCGTTGGCGCTTCGATCGTTTTACTCCTGCTGGTCTGCACCGTGCCGTTCCTGCAAAACATATTTAACACGCATTTCATGAGCTCGCGCGAATGGTTTGTGGTGCTTGCCCTCTCGCTTGTTCCGGCAGTCTCTGAAGAGTTCGTCAAGTTGATCTACCGCTTACAGGATAGATGGAAAGTTCAGGCTTAAATGCAAACGGCGGCCCAATTGGGCCGCCGTGATTTCTTTTCTGAGCCTCAACCAACTTTCAAGCCGACCACCTGCTGGATGATGGCAAGCAGGACGTCCAGGTTGGGGATGCTCGCCGCCGATATGCGCATCCCGCTGAACAGGCCCCCCTCCTTTTTATGAACCGCCAGGGTGCCGTGCCGGATCGAGATCTCCTTGATATCCGTCCAGGGGTAAGTCTTCTTGTTAAAAGTCAGGCTTTGTTTGCTGACCGCTACCGGACCGTAATTTAGCACCTGCCCGCTGTTGAATTGGTCTGCCGCCCGTTCATAGAGTAACGGGAAGATATTGGACCCGATCTTCTTTCCCACCTCTTCTACATTCATGATGACATCAGACAGGGTTAGTTTTTGATTTTGCCGGTTGAATAAAGTGTAGACGTGTGTGGTTCCGGTATATATGCCGTTGGTATAGTGGCGGGTAATGGCAGCCTGCATCGATAAGATATCCTGCCAGCGCCAGGCGATCAGGTTTCGCCGGTCGGTATAAGCGATTCCGCCCTCATATACTGCCGCCGCTCTCGCCCAATTTACATACGCACCCCAACCGGTCAGCAAACCTAATCCGACCATGATGACGGCGATCACCAGCGGTAGTGTCAATTTATCATCGATCATTGCCGGTCCGTGCTGCTGGTATGCCAGGTAGGCTTCGTAAACTCCGTAAAGAAATACCAGCAGGGCGCCCATCGACAGGACCAGGCAGATGATCAAATTTCCCCAGGTTTGCCATTTCCTGGCAGGATGGACGCTGCGCAGGCTTCCCAGCCCAACGACGCCATGAAACGCGTCCGGTATTTTTGGATTATTCATGACTATTCCCTCCCCAATGAAAAACCAGGCGTTGCATGCCTGGTCTTTGACTCTTTATACGGGTGGCAGGTTGCGCTTCAGCGTGGCATACATCCCCAGCGCTTTGACTGCTCCCTCCACCGTGCAGGTGGCAGGGTTGTCCACCATATAAGCAGGGATGCCGAGCGTTTTTGTCAACAGTTTATCCATCCCATGCAGCAGCGCTCCGCCTCCGCACAGCGCTACGCCCCGGTCGATGATATCCGAAACCAGTTCGGGCGGTGTCTTCTCTAGCACACGGCGGCAGGTCTCGACCACCTGTTTGAGTGGATCCTGCAGGGCTTCGACGATCTCACCCGTGGTCAGTGTCACCGGGCGGGGCATGCCGCTCACCTGGTCCTGCCCCTGCACCTCCAGCCCATCCTCTTTGTCCTGCGGGGTGGCTGCGCCGATCTTGATCTTCATGTGTTCGGCGGTCGAAGGACCGATGATCACCCCGTACTTCTTCCTGACGTAGCTGACAATGGCATCATCCATCTGCAACCCGCCGGCGCGCATGGTCTCTGCCGCCACGATACCGTACATCGATATGACTGCCACCTGCGTCGCCCCGCCGCCCATGCAAACGATCATGTTACCGGAGGGCGAACCGATCGGCAGGTCCACCCCCAGCGCGGCAGCCAGCGGCTGTTGGATGAGATACGCATCGCGGCTGCCAGCCTGTAGCACCGCTTCATGCACCGCTCGTGACTTCAACGCTGGTCACGCCGTATGGCACGGTGATCATCACCCTCGGCTTGAACAGGCGCAGCGGACCGCTGACCTGCCTCAGCAGGTAATGCAGCAGGGCTTCGGTGATCTCGTAATCGGCAACCACCCCATTTTGCAGTGGGTGAGCCACTTCGATCTCCTCCGCCGACACACGCCCCGACATGCCCTGCGCTTCCTTGCCAAGCGCAACGATCTTTTGTTCGGCGATGACGATGGCAACGATCGTCGGCTCATCCACCAGCACCCCGTTTCCATCAGCAATGCGGGTCTGGATGGTTCCCAGGTCGATCCCAAGGTCTTTTGAAAGTGACGGCGTACCAGCCATTAATTATCTCGTCTCATCGGTGAACCGGGGCGGCTTGGCGGGTCCCCTCCGGTAACGCTTGACCGCATCCAGGCGCAGGTTTGATTTGCGCAAGGCGGCTTCCATCTTCAGGTATGCATCCGAAGTCGACCGGCACCCCTTTGGACAGCATGTCCTCCGCCCGCTTGCGCGCCGCTTCGGCGCGTGCGATGTCGATCTCCTCGACATTTTCGGCGGCATCCGCCAAAACTGTGACGATCTCTGGTTGTACTTCTGCTACCCCGCCCGCCACGGTGAAGATCTCTTCCTTGCCGTGTGCGCGCACTTTGATCACCCCCATTTTCAGGGTGGTCAGCAGGGGTGCATGGTGGGGCAGGATGCCCATCTCCCCCTCCACACCGGGCAGCACGACGATATCGGCATCGCCCTGGTAAACCATTCGGTCTTGCGAAACGATCTCACAGTGGATTGGCATGATTTACCCCGCCGGGTCTAGGCCGCCTTTTCCAATTTATCGGCTTTCTCACGCACGTCTTCGATCGTGCCGGCGACCATGAAGGCCTGCTCGGGTATTTCGTCACATTTGCCGTCCAGGATTTCACGGAAGCCTCGCACGGTCTCCTTGATCGGCACGTACTTGCCGGGGCTGCCGGTAAATACTTCCGCCACGTAGAACGGCTGGGAGAAGAACCGCTCGATCTTGCGTGCCCGTGAGACAACCTGTTTATCGTCTTCACTTAATTCATCGATGCCCAGGATGGCAATGATATCCTGCAGATCTTTGTAGCGTTGCAGGATGCGCTGGCATTCACGTGCCGTGTTGTAGTGTTCAACCCCGACGATATTGGGATCGAGGATGCGGCTGGTCGAAGCCAGTGGGTCCACTGCCGGGTAGATGCCTTTTTCGGCAATGGAGCGTTCGAGAGCAATGGTGGCGTCCAGGTGGGTGAAGGTCGCCACCGGTGCCGGGTCCGAATAGTCATCTGCTGGTACGTAAACAGCCTGCATGGAGGTGATCGAACCGTGCCGTGTCGACGTGATGCGCTCCTGTAGTTCACCCATTTCGGTGGACAATGTCGGCTGGTAGCCCACTGCCGATGGCATGCGCCCCAGCAGCGCTGACACTTCCGAACCGGACATCGTGAACCGGAAGATATTGTCGATGAACAGCAGTACATCGCGGCCCTGGTCGCGGAAGTACTCCGCCATGGAAAGTGCGGTCAGTGCCACCCGCAGGCGTACGCCGGGCGGCTCGTTCATCTGTCCGAAGACCATCACGGTATCCTTCATGACGCCCGATTCGAGCATTTCTCGATATAACTGGGTGCCTTCACGGCTGCGCTCGCCCACCCCGGCAAAGACCGAGTTCCCCTGGTGAACGGCTGCCACCGAACGGATCAGTTCCTGGATCACGATGGTCTTGCCCACGCCGGCACCGCCAAAGATGCCGGTCTTGCCGCCCTTCGTGAATGGCGCGATCAGATCGATGACCTTGATGCCGGTCTCGAAGATCTCCGTGCGGGTGGACTGGTCTGAGAACTCCGGAGCTGGGCGGTGGATCGGGTAACGCTGGTCCGCCATGACGGGACCCTTTTCATCTACCGGTGAACCCAGCACGTTAAAGATACGGCCCAGCGTATTCGGACCGACCGGCACCATGATCGGCGCGCCGGTCGCCGTGACCGCTAATCCGCGCTGCAGCCCATCGGTGGTGTCCATCGAGACACACCGCACCAGGTTGTTTCCCATATGCTTTTCCACTTCCAGCACAAGGTTCCCGCCGCTCGGGCGCAGGATTTCCAATGCCTCGAACATGCCGGGGAGTTCGCCTTCGGGAAACTCCACGTCCACCACGCTTCCTTGTATCTGGATCACACGGCCGATTGCTTTCGCCATTTGCTTCCTCCGGTCAGATATTTCCGTTAAACCAATTTCTGGTGATGTCTACCGTCAAGACCGCACCGATATTTACGTCAGCTCCTCAAGTTCGACTGACCAGGCTTTTTGCCAGTGCTTCTGCGCCGCCGGCGATATCCAGCAGGTCGTTTGTGATCGTTTGCTGGCGCGCCTTGTTGTATTGCAGTTGCAGTTCTCCGGTCAGTTCGATCGCATTATCCGTGGCATTCCGCATTGCCACCATGCGGGCGGCATGCTCCGATGCCAGTGATTCAAGGATGGCTTGGTAAACCTGCAGGGCGGTAAAGCGCGGGATGATCTCATCCAGTATTTCCCGTTCAGCCGGTTCATAAATATAGGCTGCGGTTAGGCGCTGGTGCGAAAAATCCTGCACTCGCCCGGCGCTGTCGCTCACTTCCAGCGGCAACAGTTTCTTAACCACCGTCTCCTGCCTCGCCATATTGATGAAGTCTGTGTATACCAGGAAGACTTCGTCCGCCTTGCCTTGCAGGAACTCATCCACCGCCATGTGACCGATCGCGGATACATCCATGAAGGACGGCGCCGCCGGCAGGGCACTGAACTCGGCGATCACGTGCTGCCGCCTGCGCAGCAGCAGGTCGCGGCCCTTGCGTCCCACCGCGATGTAACTCACCGGCAGTTCAGAATGACCGAAGCGTTGGATGACCGCCCGGATGATGTTGGTATTGTATGCGCCTGCCAGGCCGCGATCGCCACTGACCACCAGCACCAGCCGGTTATTGACTTGCAGCCGGCGGGTCAATAGCGGGTGTAAATTCTCGCGCCCCGGCTGGTTGGCAATGTGGGTCAGTACCTGCCACGCCTTGGTGGAGTACGCCCGCGTGGTCGCTACCGCTGCCATGGCTTTGCGCACCTTGCTGGCAGAGACTGCCTCCAGGGCGCGTGTAACCTGCGATATATTCTTGACGCTGCGGATGCGCAGCCGCATTTCACGGGCGGACGCCATGCTTTTCTCCCGGTCCCTTCGTCCTTACTGCCAGGTCGCCATGAAGCTGGTCAGGGCAGCCCGCAGGGCTTTTTCGTTCTCGTCGGTGATGCGCTTGTTCGCAACGATATCCCTGGCGATCTCGGGATGCGAACTGGAAAGATGGCGCAGCAGGTCGGTTTCCCATTTCTTCATGCTGTCCACCGGAACATTATCTGCAAAGCCCTGGGTGCCTGCGAACAGCACCATCACCTGGTTTTCCACGGACATCGGTTCGTATTGTGGCTGTTTTAAGATCTCCTGCATGCGCTGGCCGCGTGTCAATTGTGCCTGGGTGGCTTTATCCAGGTCGGACGACATCAGCGCGAACGCAGCCAGTTCCCGGTAAGCCGCCATGTCGATGCGCAGTTTGCCTGCCACCTGGCGCATGGCTCTCACCTGGGCCGAACCGCCTACGCGCGAGACGGAGATACCCACATCCACCGCCGGGCGGATGCCTGCATTGAACAGGTTGCCCAGTAGGTAGATCTGACCGTCCGTGATTGAAATGACATTGGTCGGGATGTATGCCGAAACGTCACCGAGCAGGGTCTCAATGATCGGCAGGGCGGTCAGCGAACCACCCGAACCCGCCACCTTGACGATCTTGTGGTCGTCCGCATTCTTCAGACCCTTGCAGGCTTGCTCGGCATCGTGCTGTGACATCGGGCCGCCGAATACGTGCCCGTCCAGGGCATCCTTTTCGGCTGCCAGCTCACCCTTGAAATCCTTCTTGACGATGACATATTTATTGGCTAACCGTGCAGCCCGTTCGAGCAGTCGGGAATGCAGGTAGAAAATGTCGCCCGGATAAGCTTCACGTCCCGGTGGGCGACGCAGCAGCAGCGAGACCTGCCGGTAAGCCCAGGCATGTTTTGACAGGTCATCATAAATGACCAGCGCATCCCGTCCGGTTTCCATGAATTCCTCGCCGATGGCGCAACCGGCATACGGGGCAATGTACTGCAGCGCAGCCGATTCATCCGCCGCCGCGATCACCACGATCGTGTGGCTCATCGCCCCATACCGTTCCAGCAGTCCCACCGTCCGGGCCACCGCCGCCTTCTTCTGCCCGATCGCCACGTAGATGCAGATAAGGTCCTTGCCCTTTTGATTGATGATCGTATCGAGCGCGATGGCTGTCTTGCCGGTCTGGCGGTCGCCGATGATCAGCTCGCGTTGCCCGCGCCCGATCGGGATCATGGCGTCGATCGACTTGATACCGGTCTGGACCGGTGTATCCACGTCCTTGCGTTGCACGACACCGGCAGCAATACGTTCGATCGGTCGGTATCCGCTGGATTTGATCGGACCCTTGGCATCCACGGGTTCTCCCAGGGCGTTGACCACCCGCCCGATCAGCCCATCGCCTACCGGTACCGAAGCGATTCGACCGGTCGCGCGTGCGGTCATCCCTTCCACGATCCCGGAGTATTCGCCCATGATGATCACACCCACGGCTTCCTTCTCCAGGTTGAAGGCAATCCCCATCACGCCATTGCTGAACTGCACCAGTTCCTGCGCTTTGACGTTCATCAGCCCCGACAGGCGCGCAATGCCGTCGCCCGCCTCGATTACGGTCCCCAGGTCGGCTACGCTGATCTCCGGCTCGAAAGATTCGATCTGTTTTTGTAATTCACTGGTAATTTGTTTTACGAGGTCTGCCATTTCGCCTCCGGGCTGCCGGAAAAAGTATTTTACGAACAACTGCCCGGATCGAAGGTTCATATCCGGGCAAGCCGTGTGTCACGTTGTATTGGTTTTATCTGTTTTACAGGCGGAACCATGTCCAAAAATAGCTGAATGAATCCGCTGCTTCATGGGACATGCTTACGCGGCCCAATGATACCTGAAAGCCATTGCATTGTCCAGTTTGACAGTCCCTGCCCCTCCCTGAATTCAGCCGCCGGGACCGATGTTCCTTTATTTTTCGTGTTTTCAACCCCGCCTCGATCCTTTTGAATATTCGGGCGAAGAGGACACGAAAAAACACAGATTTGGCGTGGAAAAATACCAGGTCTGTGTTTTACCGTTGTTCCGAACGATCAACAATGTTATCCAATCACCTTGAGCCTCAACATCAGGTCGAACAGGTAACCGAATGCGATCGCTCCGATCCACAGCACCGCCACCACCGTACCGACCACCTTCCAGCGGGCGATGGTCAACGCGCCTGCGACCGCGCCGACCGATGTACCGGCTCCCGCGATCAGGAACGCCATTGCTGCGCCCTCGCTCATCCCGGATGCCAGCATCGCTCGGATCAGTGGCAGGGAGGCCTCGGTATTGATATAGAATGGCAGGCCCAGGGTGGCTGCCAGTGGCACGCTGTAAACCTTGCCGCTTCCGAAGATCATGGTTACCCACTCCGAGGGTATCAGTGCATTCAACAGGTTGCCGATGAAGGCAAAACCGAGGAACATGATTAGCAGTTGCTTGCCGTTGCTGAGGGTCGTCTTCAGGTAGACCTTCAGGTTTGGTTTGGGTTTTTCCGGCGCCGGCGAACCACATCCGCAGCCGGACAATGAGACGACCGGTACCGGTACGCAGGTGCTGCAGCTTGCCGCCATGTGGGATTGGTTCCTGAACCAGCCGCGGCTGTCAAGGAAGCCCCCCACCAGCCCGCCTGCCAGCCCGAGTACGATCGAGGCCGCAAAGAAGGTCAGGGCGAAAGGCCAGCCGAACAGGCCGGCGCTGTAAAAAAGTTCCTCCGGTGAGGTCAGCGGCGAGGCCACCATGAACGCGATGATCGGCGCCCACGGCATCATGGATGACATCATCCCCAGCAGCACCGCCGTGGTTCCGCATGAGCATAACGGGGTCGCCACCGCTGCGGTTGTGGCAGCCACCACTCCTGCGCCGCGATAGCGCCTTAAGAATGCGGATACGCGGTCGGCGTCCAGGTACAGTTTGAGCCCTGCCGCCACCAGAATGCTGATCAGCAGGTAAGGCCAGTTATGCCACAGCGACAGTAAGGTCGTTTCAACTGCATTCAATACGAAATTCAGGATGGTTTCCATTTTCAACTCCTTGTTGATTGGATTTCATCCTGAATGACGAGGCAGTTTTCAAAAAGACGCAGGTTTTTAGGTCAGGGGTTTGGTGTTTTGGGTCAGGGGTTGGGATTGCAAGTATTGCAGCGCTCGTGGTAATCGATAACCCTGCCGCGCCGGTCCAGTTCAAAGTGGCAGCACGCCAGCAGCATGGCACGCAGTTTTTCCCGTGCCCGCTGAACTCGCGACTTGGCTGCCGAGACCGAGAGCCCCAGTTTCCCCGCCAGGTCCACCTGGCTTAATCCCTGGTATTCGGTCATCAGCAGTGCATCCCGGTATTGCCCGGGCAGTTCCAGCACCATGTCTTTTAGTGACAACGCCAGGGTCGTACTGGCATCCGGTTCCGTGGATTCGGTTTCCTCGGATAGGTTTTCGGTTAACTCGCTGGTCTCGTGCCGCCGCCGGTAGGAATCGATGATGAGATTGCGCGCGATGGTGTAGATCCAGCCGTCCATTTTTTCCGGCTGTGGCAGGCAGCACAGGTGGTCGTGGACCCGGATAAAGACCTCCTGCAGCAGGTCTTCGGCTTCGGCTTCATCTGAAACGCGCCCGTGGATAAAATTCAACAGCCGGCAGCAATAATCGTCCCAGATCGATTCGAACGTTGGGTTGACCAAGTCGTTTTTCGGCATCCGCATCGAACTATCCATATAATCGAAATGCGTCACACTGATTATACGGTAAGTCTCGAATCTGGTCAGTCAGGTCTTTCAGCCAGACTCGTACCTCCCCTCCGGTTGCCTGATTATTCTTTTTTCGAATGGGTCACTATGTCGTCGCCGGGTCTAATTTCGTTTGTGGTTTATGACCGTTGTGACCCTGTTCCATCGCCTCGATAAATTGAGCATCGCTTCGGAACTGGCTCATATACAGGTTGTAGTAGAAGCCTTTTTCCTCCAGCAGTTGGTTGTGTTTACCCCGCTCGATGATCTCACCGTCGTTGATCACCAGCACCATGTCGGCGTTGCGGATGGTGCTCAGCCGGTGCGCAATCACAAAACTGGTCCGCCCTTTCAGCAGGGTGGTCAGGGCTTCCTGGATCAATCGCTCGGTGCGTGTGTCCACACTGGAGGTCGCCTCATCCAGAATCAGGATGCGTGGGTCCGCCAGTGCCGCCCTGGCGATCGCCAGCAATTGTCGTTGTCCCTGGCTGAGACCCGCCCCGCGTTCGCCCAGGATGGTCTCATACTTTTCCGGTAGCCGATCGATGAATGTATCCGCATGCGCCAGTTTGGCTGCCGCATACACCTGCTCATCCGTGGCTTCTAGCTTACCAAAGCGGATATTCTCCTTGACGGTGGTGTTGAACAGGAACGTATCCTGTAATACGATGCCCTCCTGCCTGCGTACTGATTCAGCCGTCACCGTGCGGATGTCGATGCCGTCCAGCAGCACCTTGCCTCCGGTTACATCATAGAAACGGGACAGCAGGTTGACGATCGTGGTCTTGCCGGCCCCGGTTGGACCCACGATGGCGATCGTCTGCCCGGGCTCTACCTTGAAGTTAATGTCCTTCAAGACCGTCTGTCCCTTTTCGTACTCTGCCGTGACGTTTACGAATTCAACTTCTCCTTTTATGGCAGGCAATGCTTTCGCGTCCGTGGCATCCTGGATGGCAGGTTTCTCATCCAGCAGTCCAAAGATGCGTTCCGCACCGGCGATCGCGCTCTGGATATTCGACCACAGCACGGCGATCTGCTGGATCGGCTGGTTGAACCTCTGCACATAGCCCAGGAAGGTGATCACCAGTCCAAGGGACACTGCCGTGCCGAACAGGCTGCCGGTCCCAAGCAGCGCAAAGCCGCCTGCGCATGTGACGATTGCCAGCGCCAAAAAGCCCAGCGCCTGCAGGGTGGGAGCCAGGGCAGCCGAGAAAGCTACCGCACCCACGTTGGCATCCCGGTAATCCCCGCTGGTCACGCGGAATTGTTCAATGTTCTCCTCGGCCCGGTTGAATGCCTGTACTTCCCTGACCGCCGAGATATTTTCCTGTAATTGGGCGTTGACCCCGCCCATCGATTTGCGTGACTTACGGTACATCCTGCGCGCCTGTGCCGAGAAATAGACGGTCGCGCCCAGCATGATCGGAGCCACTGCCACGCTCAGAAGGGCAAAAGGTATGTTGGTCGTCAGCATGTTGTACACGATCCAGCCCAGCAGCAGGATGCCGCCGCCCACGTTCACCAGTGCAAAGTTTATCGCCTGTTCGATCGCGACCGCATCGTTGGTGATCCGGCTCATCAGGTCGCCTGCTTCGTGCTCGGCATAAAAGCCCATCGGTAATAGATGTAAATGCTTGAATACCTCGATCCGCAACGAACGCAGCACATGCTGACCTGACCAGGTCATGCTGAAGAATGTCAGCCCGGTCAATATCGCGCTGACCACGAACAGGAAGACCAGGATCAAGACCATCCGCAGCAATCCCGCTACCCGCCCGGCGCTGTCCATGTTGCTGCCGTCCGCCTTCGGTCCGACAAATCCGCCCAGGTTGAATACCTTCTTGACCAGCGTCTGGGTTAGACCGGAGGGAGTATTTCCCTCCGCGAACCAGCAGTTGGATGCGGACGAACTCACCAGGCTGGATACTCCCGGAAAGTTGCCAAAAGCGCTCCCAGCCGCCGGCGTCAAATAACAATCTACCAATTGCCCGGTCAATTCCGGGGTCGTGACCTGCGCCCAGGTCGATACGATGATGCAGACCAGTGCAAACAGCAGCATCGGCCACCATGGACCAAATCTCTTCGCCAAACGCCCAAGCGTCCGGCTCGTATTTTCAGGCTTGCGGGTTTCGCCCGCCAGGAATTCCCTGCCACCAGGACCACCAAACATGGATTTTCTCCTTTATTTCCCTACGGACTGTGTCGGGTTGTCCGCCAGTTCGATATCTGAAGTAACATCGCCAACCAATTGCGAGTGATAGATCTCTGCATAGATTTCAGATTCTTCCATCAATTCCTTGTGTTTACCCCTCGCAACGACTTCGCCTTTATCCATCACCAGGATCAGGTCGGCGTTCATCACTGTGCTGATGCGCTGCGCAATGACAAATGAAGTCCGTCCTTTCATCAGCTTGTCGAGCGCCGTCTGAATTTGAACCTCTGTTGAGAGGTCGACCGAACTGGTTGAGTCGTCCAGGATGAGGATGCATGGGTTCAACAGCAGTGCCCGCGCGATGGCGATGCGTTGCTTCTGTCCGCCGCTGAGCGTGGCGCCCCGTTCACCCACCCGGGTGTCATAACCGTCCGGGAATTCCATGATGAAGTCGTGGGCAGCCGCCGCTTTGGCAGCCGCCTCGATCTCCTGCTGGCTGGCATCCGGCTTCCCAAAAGCGATATTGTCCCGGATGACGCCCTGGAACAGCGTGGTTTCCTGTAAAACGATCCCGATCTGCGCCCGCAGTGACTGCAGGGTGATGTCCCGCAGGTCCATCCCGTCGATCGTGATCTTCCCTTCAGTCGGATCGTAAAACCGCGGCAGCAGGTTGATGATCGTCGTCTTCCCCGATCCGGTCGCGCCCAGCAGGGCTACCGTTTGTCCCGGCTTGGTTTCGAAACTGACGTTCTTTAGCACCGCTTCTCCGCCGTTAAAATAACGGAAGGTCACATTTTCGAAGCGGATATCTCCATTCACGTCAGGCAGGCTGATTGCCTCAGGCTTGTCCGTTACATCGCTCTTGGCGTCCAGTATCTCGAAGATGCGGGTCGCCGATGCCGATGCCTGGCTGAACTGGGTGATGATGAAACCGAACTGGGCGATCGGCAGGAACATGAAGATCAGGTACAGGCTGAACTCCTGCCAGTCCCCGATCGATAGGGTGCCGTGGATGATCTGGATGCCACCGGCATACAGCGTTGTCGCCTGTCCCAGGTTGGCAACCAGGAATATCAGTGGGATCAGGAATGTGAATACGCGTGCGATCACGATCTGCTGGCGCATCAGGCTGTCTGCTTGCTGGCTGAACTTCGCTTGTTCGTTCTTCTCGCGGGTGAAAGCCTTGACCACCTTGATGCCCGCCATATTTTCCTGCAGCGTCGTGTTCAGTATGGACAATTTCTGCTGGACCTTATTGAACAGCGGTCGGGCCAGGCCGCCAAATACGAAGAACAGTACCAGTGCCACCGGTAGGATCCACAACGTGGCGGTCGCCAGTTTTGCATTGGTCGAAAAAATAATGATCAGCGTACCGCCTAGCAGGATGAATGCTCCAACCAACTGGATCAACCCCTGCCCGATGAAGATTTGCACCTTTTCAACGTCGTCCGTCGCGCGGATCATCAACTGCCCGGTCTGGTTGCGGTCATGGTATGAGAACGATAGCCTCTGCACCTTGGCGAACAGGTCGTTGCGCAGATCGAAAGCCACCGCCTGGCTGTTCTTCTCCGCCCAGTATGCCATCAGGAAATTGAAAACCCCGAAGATGATCCCGAATACCACCAAACCGATTCCACCCCACAGCATATCGTGCGGGGCGTTGGTTTTGGTCGTGGTTAATCGGGTCGTCAATTGGTCCTGCGTCCAGCTCGCCGGGTATTTAAGAAAATCCAGTATCTTCGGCAGCGCCTGCGGCAGGATGGCAGCCGGGATCTTCCCCAGCGCCTCCAGGATGGTTTTCGCAACGACGCCGTTGGTCACGGCATTGATCATATTTGCCACCAGGCGTGGCACCGCCAGTTGTGCCAGTGTCGCGATCAGCAGGAAGACGTAGGGCAATGCTGCCTGGGTTTTGTATCTCCACAGGTAACGTGCCGCCCTTCCAATACTACTGGGTTGTGACTGCCGGCGCTCTTTCATGGGATTTCGGTTATTCAATGCAACGATCCTTTCGCTAAGTCAACAATACGCTCTCCATCTCTCACTGCTCTGGATTCTTTCTTCCTTGATAATCCCTCTCATCCAGGGACGATAAATTCCTGCCGTTTGAATATGCGGTCAGAGCGATCTTCCATTGAGCGTTTCCTTTGAACCCGAATCAGCCTATCTCTAATGACCCACTCTTGTTAACTTGCAGTAGAAAATTACCAGGACGGAATTGCTCAAACAGGTTGGATAATATCTATATTTATATAACAAATAACATCTTATTTGTCAAGTATTAAGTTCGAGCCACCCCTTTCAGCCGTCACAATGGGTCTCCCCCAACTCATCCAGATCGGTCGTCGCATCAACTTGGAGCTTGACGGTAATTTACGACCATCGTCATATACCGCTGTCACGCTCAGCGCATTACCTTCTTCAAATTGTCAGGTCGCCTCTTTTCTCTTATAATACGGACACTATGCTCACTACATTTGAAAAGATTCTCTTCGCTGTCCTTGTCATTGCCACCTTGGTGGCGGTTTATTATGCCGTGCGCAGGCTTTCCCGCATCATCTCCACCGGTCCCGGTAAACCGGATTGGCGTCTGGCGGTCAAACGCCTGGTCGGTGTGACCTTCCGGGTCGGCATTTTCAAACCGGTTTTTCGCTTCCGCTTCTGGCCCAGTCTTTTCCACGGTCTCGTCGGTTGGGGCTTTATCTATTATTTGCTGGTAAATGTGGTGGATGTTATTCGCGGCTACATTCCGGGATTTGAGATCCCGGGGCTGGTTGGTCATATTTATTCGCTCCTCGCCGATATCCTTACCGTGGCAATTTTGGTGGGCATGCTCTTCTTTATCGTTCGGCGCTATATTTTTAAACCGGCGAATTTGTCAGCCCGTGACACCACCTTCCTCCTTCCAAAAGCCCGCCGGGGTATTCAGCGCAATTCAGCCATTGTCGCCAGTTTTATTGTCATCCATGTTGCTTCTGGTTTCACGGGGGCTGCCCTCGCCGTCGCCGCCGGTCACCAGGCGGACGCCTGGCAGCCTTTCGCTTCACTGTTCGCATCCGCCCTGTCTGGAACTCACTCCCCAGGCGATCACTATTGGTGAACATATCGCATTCTGGCTGGCGCTTGGCACCATCCTGGCCTTCCTTCCTTATTTCCCCTATACCAAGCATATTCACCTGTTCTTCGCTCCATTGAATTTCCTGCTGAAGCCCGGGCGCCGGTCGATCGGTGAGCTGAGTTACATCAATATCGAAGATCCCTCCATCGAAAGTTTTGGCGCCGCGAAATTAGCGAACCTCGGCTGGGAACAGTTGATGGATGCCTACTCCTGCATCATGTGCTTTCGCTGCCAGGAGGTTTGCCCCGCTTACCAGACCGGGAAAGTCCTCTCCCCTGCCGCACTGGAGATTAATAAACGTTATCAGTTAAATTATGTCAGGACAGGTTTACCGGAAGGTAAACTGGTCGATACCGTCATCCCCGCCGAAGCCGTCTGGGCTTGCACCGCCTGCGGCGCTTGCATCGATATCTGTCCGGTCGGGAATGAGCCCATGCGCGATATCATGGACATCCGCCGCAATCTATGCCTCGTGGAGAACGCATTCCCGAAACAACTGGATCTCGCTTTCCGCGGCATGGAACGCGTCCACAATCCATGGAACGTCCCGACAACCGAGCGCATGAAATGGGCCGAAGGCCTGGCGGTCCCCACCATTGCTCAGAACCCGACACCGGAAATATTATGGTGGGTCGGTTGCGCCCCTGCCATCGATCCGCGTGCGCAAAAGACCGCCCGCGCCTTTGCCCAGATCCTCATCGCGGCCAAGGTCAACTTCGCCGTGCTGGGTGAGATCGAGCAGTGCACGGGCGATGCCGCCCGGCGTGCCGGGCGTGAGGATATATTCTTCATGCTCGCGCAAAATAACGTTGCCCAGTTGAATGGATTGCAGACGAAGCGGATCGTAACAACCTGTCCGCACTGCATGCACACCATTAAAAATGAATACCCGGCGTTTGGTGGCAACTATGATATCATCCACCACTCCCAGTTCATCCAGGAATTGATTGCGGCTGGAAGGCTCTCGCCGCGTGTCGATTCATCCGGGATTGGGGCGGTTACATTCCACGATCCGTGCTACCTTGGACGCCATAATGGGGTCATCGCCCCGCCGCGTGCCGTGCTCGGTAAAATTGGCGTGACCGCCCTGGAAATGCCTCACCACGGTGAAAAGTCATTTTGTTGTGGTGCCGGCGGCGCCCAGATGTGGAAGGAAGAAGAGCACGGCAGCGCCCGCGTCAGTGAGACCCGCCTGGCGGAGGCCGTTGCCGTGGGTGCCAAAACGGTCGCGGTCGGTTGTCCGTTCTGCCTGACCATGCTTTCCGATGCTGCCAAGGAACATGGGGAAGTCGAAATAAAGGACATCGCCGAACTGGTAGCGTCGAATTTGTAGCAAGCAAGATCGCCTCGTAACGGGGTTGATGAATGTCTTCTCCCGGGTACCCTCCGGCTCACTGGGTACTCGGGAATAGTCTTTTGCTGTGAGGAGTTGTTCCCATGAATGGGATTTTTAAGAAACGCAAGAATTCCTTTATTACCCACATCCACGACCAGGCCAAGCTCACCCTCGAAGGTCTCGATGCTTTGACCGTTTACCTGACCTCCCAGGACCCGGCTGCCTCCGCCTTGCTGACCGCCAAGGAAAAAGAAGCGGATGAAACTCGCCGGATCCTCATCGACGACCTCAATAAAACCTTCGTCACCCCCTTTGACCGCGAGGATATTTTTGCGCTTTCCCGCACCATCGACGACGTGCTCGATTACGCCTACAGCACCGTCAGCGAACTGGAGATTCTGAAGGTTGCCCCGACCCCGTTTATGCAGAACATGGCTTCGCTTCTCCGCGATGCGGCCCATGAGCTTTTCATGGCGGTTGACACCATCGAGCAGCATCCTGCCGTCGCCAATGACCATGCCCAGCGCGCCAAGGCGCTCGAGAACCGGGTGGAAGGCGTCTACCGTGAAGCCCTGGCGGATCTGTTCAGCGGCGTAGAGGACATTCCTCACGTGATCAAAATGTTAAAACTGCGTGAGGTTTATCGCCACCTTAGTAATGCCGCCGACCGCGGTGATGAAGCCGCCAACGTGATCGCCGATATCGTCGTCAAGATTGCCTAGCAGGGAGGGACCCCGGGAATGAGCCTGATCCTAATCGCGGTGATTGTTTTGGGGCTGGGTTTCGATTTAATGAATGGCATTCACGATTCCAGCAACGTGGTTGCCACCATGATCTCATCCCGTGCCTTTTCTCCTCGCGTCGCCCTCGGCGTAACGGCTGTGGCGGAATTTTCGGGTCCATGGATTTTCGGGGTTGCCGTGGCAACCACCATCGGTAATGACGTGGTCGCCTCCACCAGCATCAACATGCTTGTCATCCTGGCTGCCTTGATTGCCGCCATCCTTTGGGATTTGCTGACCCTTTACCTGGGTTTCCCAAGCAGTTCTTCCCATGCCCTGGTCGGTGGCATTATCGGCGCAGTGGTCATGAACGCCGGCTGGTCGGTAATTGAATGGAATGGTCTCGGCAAGATTTTGATCGCCTTGTTCACCTCGCCCTTTATCGGTTTCGCGATCGGTTGGTTGCTCTTGAAGCTCATCCTGTTCTTAGCTCGCAATGCCACCCCCCGCATCAATACGTTTTTCAAACGCAGCCAGATCGTCACGGGTATTACACTTGCGCTCAGTCATGGTACCAACGACTCGCAGAAGACCATGGGCATTATCACCCTGGCGCTCGTCACGGGCGGCATCCTGCCGGTCTTTAAAGTCCCGTGGTGGGTCATCTTCTTGTGCGCCTCCATGATCGCCACCGGCACCGCCATTGGCGGCTGGCGCCTCATCCGCACCCTCGGCGCCAAAATGTATAAGATCCGCCCGGTGGATGGCTTCGCCTCCCAGTTGACCTCTGCCATGGTCATCCTGTCCGCCTCCTTGCTGGGCGGACCGGTCAGCACGACCCAGGTGGTCAGCACTGCCATCATGGGTGTCGGTGCCGCTGAACGCGCCAACAAGGTTCGTTGGGGGGTGGCTGGCGATCTCGTTACCGCCTGGTTGTTGACCATCCCGGCTTCCGCCCTGGTTGGCGCGGGGTTGTACTGGCTCTTGAGCCAGGTCATTCACTTGTGATCGTTGCGCGTGCTTTCCGTTTGCGTGTTCCCCGCTTAAATCCTCGGCTAAAAAAGACGATCGCTCTTGAAGGTTTTCATGACCTCCACCCTGGATGGCTTCCCCAGGTACCAGTGGATCATCTCCACGAACCAGCCGCAGAATTTTACTTTTTCCATCGCTATCAGGTTGGGCAGTACTGCAAATGGAAGCAGGATAATTCCATTCACCTCCTGCCGGTCGAAACGGACTTCAGCCGGGTTTACCCTGCCTTCATATATCTGGCAAATTTCGTTGTCGTTTACCCCGTAATTCATTCTGAATTTGATTCGCGCCTGGATCCGCACTTTCCCCAGGCCCAGTTCTTCCGCCAGGCCGCGCTTCGCTGCCTGCCAGGTACGTTTCACCCGCCTTGACGTGCTCCGAGACGGAACAATCCAGCGCCATCGGGAAGGATTCGCGACTTTCGCTCCGTTGTTGCACCAGCAGCTTGCCTTCCGGCGTAGCCAGGAAAACGTGAATGCCGCGGTGATAAAAGCCCTCCCGGTGTACGGCGGATCGCATCGCCTGGCTGAGCACGTTATCGTTGGCATCTACAACGTCGAGTAGTTCATCGCCCATGAATGCTCTCCACGGATCGGATTAACTAAGGACGCAAAGACAGCTCTTTGCGTCCTGGTTCTTAACCCGGGGTTTCCTTGGATCTATTTTGAAAAATAATCGACCGCCTGATCCACCCGCAGAACGCCGTCGTATTTCAGGCCCTTGCCTCCCTTGCGCAGGATGCCTTTCTCTCCGTTGGGGTCCCCCAGGCAGCTCACAATGATATCGCCGCTGTTGACGTCCTCTTTTTCAGTGTAGCCGTTGGTCGTCACGATGACGTATGTCCCGGCAGCCTTGGCAGCCAGTACCCCGTTCTTGGAATCCTCGACCACCATCACCTCGTCCGGTTTTAATCCCGTCTTGCTCAGTGCCAGGTTGTAGATTTCCGGATCGGGTTTCTTCTTTCTGGACCACGTCACCCGCCAGCACGATGTCGAATTTGATATCCGACAGGATTTTTTCAGTGATCGCCTTGGCAGCCTGTTCATTGGACGTGGTGCACACCCCGATCTTCAATCCGGCAGCCATGGCTTCCTTCATGAACCGGTGGATCCCGGGGCGCAGCGGCAGCTTTCCCGTCTCGATCAGGTCGACGAAGATGGCGGTCTTTCGTTTATGCATATCCTTGATCAACTCATCCACCTTTTCGGGCTCGACCGGTTTGCTGAAACCGCGCGTCTGCAGGTGGTGCTTCATCCGTTCCTTGCCGCCCGCTATCTGCAGCAGTTCATGATAGTAATCCACGCTCCATTCATCGCTAAAACCAAATTCCTTGAACGTCATATTAAATGAAACGCGATGCCCGTCGCGTTCGGTGTCGATGATCACACCGTCCTGGTCGAAGAACACTGCCTTTATTTGTCCCATCTTTCGCCTCCGCCTTGGAAAAACCCACAGGTCTCCCCGACCTGTGGGTTGGCTCGAATTACTTCTTGGTCAGGAACTCTTTCACCACATCGACCGCCATGCGGTTCTCTTCCTTCGTGCCGATCGTGATGCGGAACCAGCCGTCGCTGCCGTATTTTTCGGCTTCCGGACGGAAGATCAGCCCCTTCTGCTCGGCATACGCCACCATGTCCTTGCCCTTCTTGCCGAGTTTGCCGCAATCGAAGAAGATGTAATTGGCTTTGGTCGCGAAAACGACCAGCCCCTTGATCTCGCTTAGCGACTCGGTGATGTAATCCACCTCGCTGTTGTTGAACTTCACCCGATACGCCAGTGCCTCGGTATCTTCAAAGGCTGCCAGCGCAGCCCACATCGGGATGGTCCCGACGTTCCACGGCAGCAGCGCCGCCGAGATTTGACCGATCACTTCCTTGTCGCCTAGTGCATAACCGAAGCGCAGACCCGCCAGCCCGTAAGCTTTCGAGAGTGTCCGTGTGATGATCACATTCTTGTACTTCTTGGTCAAGCCGACCTGTGACATGCCCAGCCCGGCGTATTCCACGTAAGCCTCATCCACGATGAATGGGATGCCCGTCTCGGCGATTCGGACGAATTCCTTCGCATCCATGAAATTGCCGGTCGGATTATTGGGATTTGCGACGACGATGATCTTCGTCTTATCCGTGATGGCTTTCAGGATGCTGTCGGTATCGTACAGCAGCTTGTCGTCCTTGTAGATCATCGGCACGGACACCATCTTGCCGCCCAGGATCGTCCCGCGCAGTTTATAAATTCCAAAGCAGGGCGTGTGCTGGATGACTTCCTCGCCGACCTCCAGGAAACATCGGAAAATGTTATCGTAGACTTCGGATGAGCCGTTGCCCAGCATGACATTTTCCGGACCCGCTAATCCGTTGATCTCCGCGATCTTGCTGCGCACCACCAGCCCCTGGTCCGGGTAACGGTTGCCCATCTTGGCATACTTAATGATTGCTTCCAATACTTTATCAGAAGGTGGGTTCGGGTTTTCGTTCGACATCATCCGGTGCAGTGCCGGATTTTTCCAGGCGAGCTCGATATGCCCGGAGATATACATCGGGATGCCCTTCACCCACGGTACGAAATATTCATCGATCTTTTTCATTTTTTCTCCTAATTTCTAATGGTTGATAGACCAAGTGAAGAGTGAGGGCTGGCTTTGCATGCCTCACTCTTCACCCTCGTTCTTGTTTTGAAATTATGCCTTGCCGGCGCTGCCGAGGATATCGATCCAATGACCCACGGCGGTTCGGATCGCGGCTCGTTTCGCTTCATCGACCTTCCCGGGGTCGTATTCCTCCCGGTGCGCGCTGATGTACTCGTACTCGGCGTCGATCATCGTCCTTTTCAATTCGGTCGACACGTTGACTTTCGCGCCGCCCATCGCGATCAACTTCTTGATGTAGTCTTCCGGCAGACCGGTTCCACCGTGCACGACCAGCGGGGTCGTGATCTTCTTGCCGTTCAGCATTTCATTGATCTTGCCCAGTCGTTCGAAATCCACTTTCGGGTTCTTGGTCTTGTAAACTCCGTGGGCGGTGCCGATCGCCGGGGCAAAGATGTCCAATCCCGTGCGTTCGACGAACTCCACAGCTTGCTTGGGGTTTGCCAGTTGGGTTTCGTCCTCCGCCACCTTGATCTGGTCCTCCACCCCACTCACGGTGCCCAGTTCACCCTCCACCGAGATGTTTCCAACCTTGTGGCAGTAATCGACGATCTCCTTGGTCTGTTTGATGTTTTCCTCGTATGGCAATTTGGAGGCGTCGATCATGATGTTGGTATAGCCGGCATCTGCACATTTCTTGCAGTGCTCCACCTCCGTGCAGTGGTCCAGGTGCAGGCAGATCGGGATGGGAGCCGATTCAGCCAGCGCCCGGTAGATCGCCACCAGCACGTTGACACCCAGGAATTTGGTCGGCTTGACCGACGTTTGGATGATCAGCGGGCTTTTCTTGGCGACGGCCGCGTCGATGACCGCTTCCATCTGCACCAGGTCGGTAATGTTAAAAGCACCGACCGCGTATTTTTCCTTCGCGGAAACCATCATGATTTCTTTTGCATTTACTATGGACATGGTATTCGCCTCCTGTTAATTCTGATTTCCATTTGTGATCAACTTGAATTGGATCGTTATCTACTTGGTTTAAGGTTCTTGAACCTTTAACCAATTATACAACTCCAACCATCGCCTATGATTTTACCCTCTCGCCCTTGGGATCCCATAACGGTGACTGCACCACCGTCGCCCCAACCTGTTCACCCAGGAACTCCACTTCCAGCTCCGTGCCTGCCTTGGTGAATTCCATTGGCAGGTAAGCATAGATGATGCTCTGCCCGACCGAATAGCCGTAGCCGCCCGCAGCCACCCAGCCGATCATCTTCCCTTCCTTGGACCGGACCGGTTCCTTGCCGAGCGCGATCGTGCGGTTGTCCGAAAGGGTCATGCAGCATAATTTGCGTGTTATTCCGGCTGCCTTTTGTTTGACCAGGGCATCCTTGCCGATGAAATCCGCCTTGTTCAGTTTGACCGCAAAGCCCAACCCGGCTTCCAGTGGAGTGTAATCCGGGCTGATCTCGCTGCTCCAGTACCGGTAGCCTTTTTCCAGCCTGAGCGTATCGATGGCTTTGTAGCCGGCTGCCACCATGCCTTCTGGTTGCCCTGCTTCCCACAGCGTATCCCATAACCGCAGACCGAATTCCATCGGGCAGTAAAATTCCCAGCCCAGTTCGCCCACGTAGGTCACACGTGATGCGATCACCGGTACGTCTCCCACCAGCATGCGCTGGGAGGTCATGTATGGGAAGCCTGCGTTCGATATGTCAGCCTTGGTGACTTTCTCAAGGATCTTGCGCGCCTTGGGTCCCCATAGACCCAGGCAGGCATATGATGAACTGACATCCTCGATCGATACCGATCCATCCTCCGGCATGTTCAGCCTCAGCCATGACAGGTCGTGTTGTCCGAAAGCCGTTCCGGTCACGATGAAGAAACGCTCGTCTCCCAGCCGGGTTACCGTGAAGTCGCACTCGATGCCGCCGCGCTTGTTCAGGCACTCGGTGTAGATGATCGTGCCGACCGGTTGGTCGATCTCGTTTGCGCACACGTTGTTGAGAAATGCCAGTGCGCCCGGGCCGCGCACTTCGAATTTATTGAATGACGTCTCGTCGAACAGGCCCGCGTTTTCACGCGTCATCAGGTGTTCGTACCCGATCGCCCGTGACCAGTTGTGGTGCGACCAGCCCTTGGGCTCGTGCCCGTGGGTGGCTTTTTCCTCGTACGGTTTGAACCAGTTGGGTCGTTCCCAGCCGGTCTTTTCGCCGAATTCGCAGCCCAGGTCGCGCAGCCGGTAATAGGTGGGCGAGAGCCGCAGGCCGCGCCGCGACATGCGCTCCTCGCCTGGATAGTGGATGTCGTAGTACTGGGTATAGGTTTCGATGGTGCGTGCCACCGTGTAATCCTGGCTGTTGTAATTCGAGCCGAAGCGTCGTACATCCAGCCGCCATACGTCCCACTCCGGATGCCCGTCGATGATCCATTCCGCCATCGTTTTCCCGATCCCGCCTGCGCCTGCCAGCCCGTGCGCGCAGAATGCGCACGCCACCCAGAACCCTTTTACAGATGTGGGTCCCAGCAGGAATTCGCCGTCCGGGGTGAAGCCTTCCGGTCCGTTCAGCAGTTGCACCACCTCAGCCGTTTCGACCGCCGGCACGCGTTTAATGGAATTTTCCATTAACGGTGTGAAGCGCTCCCAATCGGGCGGCAGCAGCGTGTACTTGAAATCGCGCGGGATGCCGTTCAGACCGTACGGTACTGGTTGCCGCTCGTACCCGCCGGTCACCAGTCCGCCCACTTCCTCCCGCCAGTAGACCAGCAGGTCGGGGTCGCGCAGCGTCGGGAAGTCGTGTCCCACACCATTGATCGGTTTGGTGATGATGTACAGGTGCGCCATCGGCACCACCGGCAGGTTGAGCCCGACCATCTTTCCCACCTCAGCCCCCCACTGACCGCTGGCGTTCACGACCACCTCGGTTTCGATCGTACCTTTATCGGTGACCACATCGTGAACCCGCCCGTTCTTCAGGTTGATCTTCTCCACGTTCGTATCCAGGAAGATTTTTGCACCGCGCTTCTTGGCACCCGTCGCCAGCGCGTTGGTCAACCCGGTCGGGTCGATCACCCCATCGTTGGGTGTCCAGGCTGCCCCCACCACCCCATCCATGTTCATGATCGGGAATTTGTCGAATGCTTCCTTGGGAGTCATCAGGTCCATCGGCACGCCGAACGATTGCGCCATGCCGACCAGCCGTTTGAGGTCCTCCATCCGTTCAGCGGATGAAGCCAGCCGCAGACCGCCTACCTCACGCCACGCCGGGTCATGCCCGGTTTCATCCTTTAATTTGCGGTACAGGTCGGTGCTGTAATGCATCATGCGGGTCAGGTTGGCGTCCGAACGCATTTGACCAACCAGCCCCGCCGAATGCCAGGTCGAGCCGCTGGTCAGTTCGTGTCGTTCGAGCACCACCACATCTTTCCAGCCCATCAGGGTCAGGTGGTAGGCGATACTGCACCCGCCAACCCCGCCGCCGATGATGACCGCTTGAGCATGCTTGGGTAGATCAGACATATTAACTCAGCCTCCTTGAGCCATTCGTTCCATTGAGGATTTTTGATGTTCTCCGCGACGCGCCGGAAGAAGCTATCGGCATACCCGCGAAAATCGAAATCGAGTTTGGAGATTCCTATCTGCACCAGGCCCCATGTGGCTTCGCGCAGGTCTGACATGATTTTCATGATCTTGAAATGCGCCCAGTCTCTGGGCGATACAATTTGATTGAAATAACATTCCAGCAGCCAGCGGTCCTGCTCGTCCGTCAGTTCGTGGTGGTCGGAAAAATTCGCCAGGTCGAAAAATCCGTCTCCCATGCCGGCGTATTCCCAGTCCAGGACGTATAGTTGTCCATTGGTCAGGAAATTGGCGTTCAGCAGGTCGTTGTGACATGGGCAGGCTGGTTCGGGATGCCTCAGCACTGCCTGCTCGGCTTCCTGCATGTGCCGGATCAACCAGTCGAAATTGCGTGGGATCGTGACCTGGTAACGCTTGGCGATTGCACAGTACTCCCGCACGATCTGAAAAGAATTAAAAACGCCGGGAATGGGAGCCATGCCGTGGATCTTTCGGACAATTTCCATTACCCGCTGGATATTTTGTGGTTGGCGCATCTCCTCCGGCAGGATCGGTCGCGCCGTGATGAAGCGGGTGATCAGGTAGCCTTCCGGTTGAATGAAGAAATACACCTCGGGCGCTATTCCCAGTTTGCCTGCCGCCGCGTTGGCAGCATATTCGTGCTCCCGGTTGATTCCCAACAGCTCGGTGTCAGCCCCGGCGATCCGCAGTACGAACGCTTCCCCGCCGACATCAATGCGGTAATTATTATTGGTGATGCCGCCGCCCAGGGGCGTGGCTTTCAGGTCTGCGGCACCCGCCCATTGAGGAACGCGCGCGATGGACTCTTCAAGAGTAAGAGCCATCGTCATCGTTCTCTGTTGGTGTAGATCGAGATATTCATTTGTTTCCGGGAGCCTTGCGAAAGGCCGGGATGAAAACTATTTTTGCCAGGCCGATCCTGGTCTCGCCATTTCGGCCACAATATCAAACGATGAGATGATGCCGAGCGGAAAGGCTTGCGGGTCACTGGTATCGGTCACCACCAGCCGGTGGTGATGGTTCTGGATCATCTTATCCGCGGCTTCCCGCAGCAATGCATGGATGTCGATCGTCAGTGCCGGGTGCATGATATCTTTCACGGTCAGTTTTGGATCGATGCCGTTTTCCACGTAGGGCAGCAGGTCTTTCCCGCTCACCACGCCTTCCGGTTTGCCCTTGGCATCCACCACCAGTACCGACCGCCAGCCGGCTTGTGTCATCGTGCGCGCCGCCGAAATAAGCGGGGTCTTGTCCCGGCATACCAGTATGGCATCCGACATGACGTCTGCCACGCTCTTGCGCTGGGGTCTCTCTTCCATGGCAATGCTTGCCACGAAATCGGAAGTCGAGATGACCCCCGCCGGCTTACCCTTATCGGTAACCATCAGGCGGTTGACGTCCTTCTCGATCATGATGGTCGCGGCAGTTTTCAGCGGCAGGTCGGCTTCCACGCTGTCGATCGGGCTTGACATCAGTTCCCCGGCGGTCAGCTTGCGCATCGTTGACAGGCTTTGCGGATCCGCTGAGAGCCATTCCCCTGCCAGCAGGTCGATATCCGACAGGATGCCGGCTGGTTTCTTCTTGGCATCCACCACCACCAGGGCATGTACTTGCTGTTGGTTAAGCAATGCAGCCACCTGACCCAGCGTGGCATTCATGCCGCAGGTGATCAGTCCCGGGTGCATCAGGTCGCGCACGAGTTTTTTCATAAGCGGCTCCTGCAGGTCATTGGACTTCATCCACATCTTTGTACCATTTCACACGGTCTCCCACCCTTGCGCGTAATCGCCATGCAAGGCTCTTGGGTTCCTGCTCGATGCGGGTCAGAGCCGTCTTGACTTGTTGGTTGATCTCTTCCTTCTGTTCGTCCGTGAGTTCCTTGTACCCCTGCGCCAGTTGTCGCACCTTATCCAGGTTCATAGTCGTGGTGCGCCACAGACCCCAATCGTTGCAGCATAGACCGGCGATATGCTTGATATTAATGACCTCATGATCGTCATCGCCCAGCGGATGTTCGAGCAGCAGCATGATCGTATCGATCACATCCTTCTCGTTGATCTGCACGATCTGCATTTTTTCGAGCAGCATCTCAGCCAGCGGAATGCTCGGTTTGTCCACTTCCAGCCGCCCCTTCCATTGGATCACGTGGCTGAAATCGAGTTTTTCAAAGAACACATCGATGTGCAGCCCGGCTTCCGGTCGCTCGAAAATGGCGCGGTCGCCTTCGGATACGATGAATACTTCCTGGTTTTCATGGTAGCCGAGCTTTGCCATCAAAGCCTTGATTTCCTTGGTCTGTCGCCGGTACGCGGCGAAATCGATATCCGTGTATGCCCGCCCCATCGCCTCCTGCAGATACCCAAACTTCGGGCAGTGCAGTTGGAATGCAAGCGATCCGATCACCCGTAAAATAATATTCGCATCATCGCTTGCCTTAAGAATGCGCTTAAGTTCGTTCTCAAACTTGTCGCGCTCTGCACGATCTTGTTCACCCATCCCGATCGTAGTGCCTGGCATGCCTTACTCCTACTATGAGGTCTCAGCAAACAGTCGCTGGTTGAGCAAACGGTTTAGGCAAGTTCATTGGCAAGATTCCATGACCATTATAATTAAAAAACCAAAAACTTGCAAATTTCTTCAGATTCTTATATAATCCGATTACAAAATTGTCATTTTCTTTCACGCAGCAGCCAGACCTTAGCCTGTTCATTTATGAGCAAATCTCTCATTCCAGCTCAACGGCGAGAGCGCATCCAAAATTATCTGGCACTCCACAAGATCGTACGGACGGACGATTTGTATCGGATGCTGGATACCTCCGAAGCGACCGTGCGCCGCGACCTGGAATGGCTGGAACGCGAAGGAATTGTCGAACGCACCAATGGGGGTGCAATGCTTAGCCAGAGGCTGACTTGGAGCCCGAATACATGCAGCGGGCGCAAAAGAATCCTGAACAGAAAAAAACCATCGGCGAACTTGCCGCCTCCCTCATTGAGGACGGCGACGTTGTGTTTATTAACAGCGGCACCACCACCACCCAGGTCATCCGTCACATCAAGGATTGTTCCGGCATCACCGTTTTTAGTAATAATCTATATGTCGCCCTCGAAGTGGGCGATGCCGGCTTCAAGCATCACCTCATTGGCGGTGAATTCCAGCCCCATTCCAACTCCGTGGCGGGTCGCTTTGCCATCGACAACCTGCGCCAGGTCTATGCTGACAAAGCCATCCTGGGCGTGGATGGCGTCAGCCTGATGCACGGTTGCACGGTCCCTTCCAATTCTGAAGCTGAAGTCGTCCGCCAGATGATCGAGCGCACTCAGGGACAGATCATCATCGTCGCCGATCACAGCAAATGGGGGGTCGTTTCCAACTTTCAAATTGCCACCATCGATGAAGTCGATGTATTGATCACCGACGATGGCATCGATCCGCTGGCGCTCGAATCGCTCGCAGCTCATTCCGTGGATTGCCTGGTCGCTCCGCTCATTAAAATTAAAACTTAATTCGGCGGGCTGTTTTACCGTTAATTCCTGGAGGATTGCATGCCACTCTTTTCGAAAAAGACCAGTAAGAAAGCAACCCGGCTTTTCTTCGCAACCGACCTGCATGGATCGGAGCGCACATACAGGAAGTTCATTAATTCCGGCAATTTCTACGAAGTGGATATCCTCGTCATGGGCGGGGATATCACCGGCAAGCTGCTCATCCCGATCATCAAGGAAAAGGACGGGCATCACCGTGCCACCTTGCAGGGCAGGGTGGAGCAGATCTCGACCCAGCAGGAGTTGGATGACTTGATCACTCGCCTGGGTACGCTGGGCTTCTATTACAAGGTCATGGAAGAAGACGAGTATCGTCAGCTCTCCGGCGACGCGAATGCGGTCAATGAACTGTTCCACACCATGGCTCGCCAGCGCCTGGAAAAGTGGGTCGACCTGGCGGAGGAACGCCTCGCCGGTACCGGTAAAAAATGCTTCGTGACGGGTGGTAACGATGACGCGCCCGAGGTGTTAACGGCTATTAATAGGATGGGCACCAAATCTTTTTTTGCCTGTGAAAATGAAGTCGTCCAGGTTGATGATGACCACACCATGATATCGGTTGGCTTCAGCACGCCCACCCCCTGGAAAACGCCCCGCGAGATAACGGACGAACAGCTTGGTGAAATGATTGAAGGGATGGTTGCCAAAGTTCCGGATCTCACCCATGCCATCTTTAATTTCCATGACCCGCCGGTCGATTCTTCCCTGGATACCTGCCCCATGCTCAATTGGGACAAGGATCCGCCCGAACCGATCATCCAGGCTGGTCAGACGGTCATGTACGGTGCCGGCAGCAAGTCGGTCCGCAATGCGATCGAGAAATACAAACCGATGCTGGGTCTGCACGGTCACATCCACGAATCACAATCGGTCGCCAAGATTGGGCGCACTACCTGTATTAATCCCGGCAGCGAGTACGGAGAGGGCATCCTGCGTGGTTGTCTGGTAACGTTTGTTAATGGCGAAGTGCAAGGCTACCAGATGACCAGTGGTTGATTTACATTTGTTCGAAAGGAGGCTGGTTTTTAAAAAAGATGTTCTTGGTTGGAAAATAGCACGGAACGAAAGGCAGATGGAGCTGCCAGTATTTGGTATTTTTATTAAAAACTGTGTTCGGATAGGATCACCCCCGAAGGAGGATCGTTATGACTGAAACTACAGCAGCAAGACCCGAAGTCTTTGTACGCAAGGCGTCTGGGTTGGTGCGTGTCATGTCTCCCTACTCAGCCTTTGTGTATAACATCTTGACCATGGGGATCATCTTCCCCTGGGTGTTCTTGGTCTCACCCACCGCATTCCCCGGCGGGAACATTCCCCTCGGGATTCTGATTTGTACCGTCATCCAGATACCCATCGCCTTCACCGCCGTCTGGCTCTCCACCGCCCTGCCGCGCTCTGGTGGTGACTATGTATTCCAGAGCCGTGTCTTCGGCGGTGGCTGGGGCTTCACCATCGTCATGAGCGGATTCGTGATCTGGATCCTGGTCTGGACCGCCCTCTCCGGCTGGCTGGTCGGTCTGCTCGGCTTGGCGCCCTTGTTCCTGGGTCTCGGGCGGGTCATGAACAGCGCCGGGTTGATCGCCGCCGGTCTGTGGGTCACGACCCCGCTGGGCTTGTTCATCGTCAGTCTCGTCAACGGTTTGGTTGGCGCGCTCCTGCTCGTGACCGGTTTCAAGAACTATGTCCGCTTCCAGCACGTGATGTGGTGGGGCATCCTGCTTGGCTTCGCCGCGACGTTGCTCGTTTTGTTCATCACACCCGCCTCTGCCTTTGCTGACAAGTTGAATGCCTTTGCAGCCGCCGTCGGTGGATCGTCGACTTTCTACCAGACCGCCCTCGCCGCGGCCACCAAAGCCGGCGTCAATACTCAACCGAATTTTAGTTGGCTGGTGACCCTTTTGGTCGCACCCGTGGCATGGCAGAGCCTGCAGTGGGCTACCTACAGTGCCCAGCAGAACGGTGAGATCAAGGAAGCTCGATCGTTCAAGAACCAGGTCTTCATCATGGTCGGTTCCCTCGTCGCCGCCGGTCTGCTCCTGGCGCTGCTGGGTGTGGCTTTGCAGCACGCCGCCGGTACGGAAGGGCAGGTGGTTGCTTCATACGGCTATTGGTATGTGGACCCGGCTGCCAAGATCGCCGACACGATCATCCTGGCTCCCAGTATGCTGGCGGTGGCAATTACCACCAACCCCATTCTGATTCTCCTGATCGCGCTCGGCTTCACACTGAACTCCTTCCAGATCGTCTGTAACTGTTACATCGGCGTCACCCGCATCATGGTGGCGATGAGCCTTGACCGGCTGCTGCCCGCCTGGGTCAGCAAGGTCAATGAACGCTTCCACACTCCTCTCAACGCCCACCTGATTTATTTCCTCCTGAGCATACCGATCTTCATCCTGTACAGCTTCAAGTACGGCGACTTCATTCTGTTCACGCTCGGCGTGACCTTCGGTTGCGGTTACGTCTTTGCCGCGACCGCCCTCGCCGGAGCCTTCCTGCCGTACCGTGCCAAGGCGGTTTACGATGCCTCCCCCGGCAGTCGTTACAACATTAACGGCTTGCTCGGCATGCTCCTGATGCTGATCGGTTTGGTGACCTTCGTCTGGACCACCTGGGGCATGGCAACGGTTTTTGCCAGCCTGCCTGTCCTGGTCTGGCTCACCCGGCTGGTCGCTTTGGTGATCGCACTCTGGGTGGTCTACGCTCTGCGCGAAAAACTGGGCGGCTGGTTTAGAGGCGGTGCCATGCCTTTGGTCTCCGCGCTGGGAGTTCTCGGCGCAGGTTTCGCCATGTCCATGGTCGCCGCGTTCCTCCTGAAACCCGATTACTTTGTGCTCGGCATCTGGACTGGGCTCGACGCCTTGATCAAGGGCGATATCGCCGGTGGTCTGTTCCAGTTGCGCGCCCAATTGATTGCCCTGGGCGTCGTCGTGGTTTCGCTCATCATGTACTTCTGGGCAAAAGGTGCCCAGAAATCCAAGGGCATTAACGTGGATTATGCCTTCAAGGAGATTCCGCCCGAATAGGCTTACCCGTATTACCGTGACTATGGTGGTCAGTGCATCTGCACTGACCACCATTTTCCCTGTTGGTCTTCTTTCGTTCCTGGGTGTCACATGCCGGTAATTGACGATATCGTTGCAAAAATTGACGCGTGGAGAGGGTGCAGTATTTCGATTCAACAGGTCACCGGCGGTCTAACCAACCTGAACTACAAGGTTACTGTCGACGGAACCCCGTATTTTGTGCGGGTTCCGGGTGCAGACACGGAACTGCTGTCGGTCGATCGTCGCAACGAGCTTTTTAATTCCCGGGCAGCCGCCCAGGCTGGGGTCGGACCCCGCGTCCTTTATGACTTTCCGGAATATCAAGCCATGGTCCTGCAATACCTTGACGGCACCACCATGTCAAGGGATGCGTTGCGCAGCCCCGGTATGCCCACCAAAATTGCACAGGCTATCAAGCAATTGCATTCCGGGCCTCGCTTCCTGTCTGATTTCGATATGTTTCGTATTGACCCGCTATTATCTTGACCTCTGCAACCAGCGCGCAGATTCCCATTCCCGCCGGCTTTGCGGATCGGATGCCGGCAGTCAGCCGCATCGAACAGGCACTGGCGGTCCACCCGCTTCCTTCGAAGCCGTGCAATAATGATTTATTGGCTGAAAATTACATCTATGATGGCGATCGCATGCGCATCATTGATTACGAGTATAGTGGCAACAATGATCCGTGTTTCGAGTTGGGCAATACCTGCCAGGAATTATTGTATGATGAAGCCTGCATTGCGGAGGTTTGTGCCGTTTATTTTGGCGCCCCTGCCGCCGATAAGATTGCTCGCATGAAATTGTATATGGTCATGTCGGATATTGGTTGGTCACTTTGGGCTGCGATCCAATCAAAAATCTCGCGGATTGAGTATAATTTTTGGGGATGGGCCGTTGAACGCTGGGACCGGGCTGTGCAGAAACTGGATTCGCCGGGCTTCAATACCTGGCTGGAAAACGTCCAAACATAAATCGATGAAAGGTGGATTGGAACGATGAGAGATCAGGCTCGCGTGGTCATTGTCGGGGGGGGGATCGTCGGTGCGAATATTGCTTATCACCTGGCAAAACTCGGGTTGGACGGATGTCGTCCTGTGCGATAAAGGCGAAATTGCCAGCGGGGAGTCATCCCACGCCGCCGGGTTGGTGACCCAGTTTGCCACTTCGCAAACGCTGATGCAGTTCCGCAAATACAGCATCGAGCTCTATAGTGGCTTGGGTCTGTTCGACCACGTCGGCAGTTTGCGCGTTGCCTCCTCCCAGGATCAGCTCAAGGAGTTGCACCGCAGTGTCAGCCGCGCCAAAGCCATCGGTATGGAAGTTGAGGTCATCTCACCGGAGGAAGCCCTCCGCATCATGCCCCAGCTCAACAAGGAAAATTTATTCGGCGCTATTTATCTCCCGCGTGATGGTCAGTTGGATCCCTACATAACCACCACCAGCATGGCGCGCTTTGCCAAGGAGATGGGCGTCGAGATTAACACCTGGCGTGCGCGTGACCGGCATCGAACTTTCCCCAAAGGGTGCCATCCAGCGCGTCCTTACCGATCATGGTCCCATCCGTACCGAGATCGTCGTCAACGCTGCCGGGCTGTGGGCGCCCCGCGTTGCTGCCATGGCGGGGCTGAATATTCCCACCACCCCGGTCGACCATCAGCATATTGCCTTGAAGGCGGTCAGTGGGCACGAGTTCCCCACCACCACCCCCTGCCTGCGTGATCCCGATAACCTGGTCTACATGCGCCAGGAGGCGGGCGGACTGGTAATCGGCGGCTACGAGCCCAACCCGCTCGCTCGCTGGATCGATGGCGTGCCGTGGGAACATGGCGGCACCACCCTCCCCGCCGACTATGATCGCTTCGAACAATTGTTGGAAGGTGCCATTCGCCGCATCCCCTTCCTCGACCAGGCTGGCATCATCACCCTGGTCTGCCATCCCGGAGCGTATACCCCGGATTGCCAGCCAATGCTTGGACCGATGGCTGGCGCCCGCGGCATGTGGATTGCCGCCGGCATGTCCTTGAACGGCTATGGTGGCGCCGGTGGCATCGGCAAACTCATGGCTGAATGGATCGTCGCAGGCGAGCCTACCCTCGACGTCTACGCCTACCGTGCCACCCGCTTCGGCAATTATTACGCCAATCCCGAATACGCCGCCGAGCGTACCCGCGAAGGCGTCAAGTATTATTATCGCCTGCGCTTCCCCAATGACGAAAATGAGTGGGCTCGTCCCCACCGCATCAGCCCGGTCCATTACCGATTGCAGGAAATGGGCGCGGTCTTCGGCGAAAAATTCGGTTGGGAGCGGGTCAACTACTTTGAACCCGGACAGCCATGGAAGCGCTCCGGCGCTGACCAGCGCGTCTGGGGCTGGAATAAGCCCCCGTATTTCGAGCGTGTCGGACTGGAGCACCAGGCAACCCGGGAGCGGGTCGCCCTCTTTGACCTCACCTCCTTCGGCAAGATCGAGGTCAGCGGACCGGGCGCCCTCCCGCTCCTGCAGCGAGTTGCCGACGGCAACATTGACAAGCCGGTTGGATCCACCACCTACACCCAGTTCCTCAATACCCGTGGTGGTGTCGAGGCGGACCTGACCATTTCCCACGTCGGTCAGGAAGTCTTCTGGGTCATCACCGGTTCAGCCTTCATCGGTAACGACCTCGCCTGGCTGAACATGCATCTGGATGATAAGGACGGACCGGTCACCGTACGTGACATCACCCAGGATTGGGCTTGCCTCGCCATGTGGGGACCCAAAGCCCGCGCGGTCCTGCAAAAGATCACTTCCGAGGATGTCTCCAACCAGGCCTTCCCCTACCTGCATGCCAAAACCATCCAGATCAATGGCACGCCTGTTTGGGCTCAGCGCGTCAGTTACGTGGGCGAATTGGGTTGGGAGTTGTATATCCCCGCCGATCGTGCTACGCTGGTCTGGGATTTGTTGATTAAAGCCGGGCAGGAATTTGGCATCGAGGTCGGCGGCTACAAGGTGCTTGATTCCCTGCGTCTTGAAAAGGGCTATCGCTACTACACTGCCGACGTGACCCAGCTCGAGACCCCTTATGAGGGTGGATTAGGCTTCTGCGTCGATCTGGAAAAGCCTGATTTTATCGGCAAGGATGCCCTGGTCAAACAAAAGCAGGCTGGTTTGAAGCGTAAATTATGCACCCTGGTTCTGGATGGTGATGACTTCACCCAGATCTATGGTGGCGAAGCGGTCTACCAGGATGGCAAGGTTATCACTCGCGTGCGCAGCGGCGGCTTCGGCTATACGTTGAAGAAAAATATTCTGTATGCCTACCTGCCCATCGAGCTGGCAAAGGCTGGCAGCCGCTTCGAGGTCGAACTGATCGAGGGTCGCCGCAACGCCGAAGTGGGCGCCACCGTCCTGTTCGATTCGAAAGGTGAGCGCCTGCGCGTATAACGCATATTCCAGCCGCCTTTCTATTCATGTAAAAAGGTGAAGAATGATGTCATTAACTGATCCAGAACGGACATCACTGAAGAGCCTGGTCGATTCCCGGCAGCCCAACCACGGTTTACCGCGCCAGTTCTACCACGATGAATTGCTTTATCGCTTTGAGATGGATGCCGTCTGGCGGCAGGGCTGGCTGTTTGCCGGGCACTCCGTCCAGATCCCCAAACCTGGCGATTATTTCCTCTACGACGTCGAGGGCGATTCCGTCATCATCGTGCGTGGCGATGATGGTCAAGTGAATGCCCTCTATAACGTTTGTCGTCATCGCGGCTCGCTCATTTGTCAGGAGCCCGCCGGCAATGTCAAACGTTTCATCTGCCCCTATCACCAGTGGACCTATGACCGCAGTGGTCGCTTGCTGCTGAACTACGGCATGCAAAAAGATATCGATAAGTCGCAGCTATCCCTCCATCGCGCCCACGCCCGCGAACTGGAGGGCATGATCTTTATCAGTCTCGCCGCCCAACCGCCGGATTTCGAACCGGTTGCCGCCCTCATCGCACCTTTGGCAAAACCTCAGGGCATGGCACGCGCCAAGGTCGCCAGGATCATGGACTTCGACGTCGTCGCCAACTGGAAACTCGTCTGGGAAAATAACCGCGAGTGTTATCACTGCAACGTCCGGCACCCCCAGTACATCAAGGCAAATTTCGACCACTACAATGCCGATGACACCATCCCGCGCGTCGCCGAACAATTGAAAGCCGTGACGGTCCGCCTGGAGACCAAGCTGGTCGCCCAGGGTCTCACTTCTCTTCGCGAAGAGACCGGTATGACGGAATTCCCCGACCCCGATCACGGCATCTGGTACGCCGCCAACCGCACCCCCCTCGTCGAGGGCTACGTCAGTGAATCGATGGATGGTAAACAGGTTGCCCCGCTCATGGGCGATTACACCGACCCAGATGTGGGTACCCTCCGTATCCGCTCACTGCCCAATTTCTGGATTCATGCCAGTTGCGACCACAGCGTCGCCGTCCGGCTCACCCCCAATGGGCTGACCCATACCAGCATTCGCATGATCTGGCTGGTGGATGGCAAAGCGGAGGAGGGCCGCGATTACAACCTCGAAAAATTGCTACCGTTCTGGTTGATGACCGCCGAGCAGGATTGGGCTATCTGCGTCAACCAGCAGCGCGGGGTAAATTCCCACGCATACACACCCGGACCTCTCTCCACCTACAAGGAATACAACTTGGACCGCTTCCTGCGTTGGTACATCCAGGAAATGAAGGCACACATTGCAAAATGACTGATCCCCGCCCCGTCTACGTCGGCTTCGGCATGCTCACCCCGGTTGCGATCATGGTGGTCGAACAACTGCCTGCGCATAACACCGGTGCCATCGTCAAGGAAGTCTCTGAGTTCGTCTTTGATGATGCCGCCATCGTCGCCTGCCTGCTCCGGCAGTGGGACTTGCCCACCGCTATGATCGGCACCACCGTGGGCGATGACCCGCGCGGTCATTACCTCGCCCGCCAGTTGGCAGAGTGGGGTGTCCAGGGACAGGTCCGCCATTCCGCCGATATCAAGACCCCCTGGGAAGTGGACGTATCCGACGAGACCGGTGCGCGCACCTACTTCTGGCAGCGCGAGCCCAAGGTCCTGGCTACCCTCGATACCGCCGACCTTTCCTTCGTGGATGGCGCGCACCTGCTCTACGTCGACTGGTATGACGGCGATCACATCCTGCGCGCCATGGACGAGGCGGTCCGTCTGGATGTGCCAGTCTTCCTCAATTTCGAGCACGGACACGCCGACCCCGAACTCTTGCAGCGTCTGGCTGGACGGGCAACCATCTGCCAGGCGGTCACCGACGCCGCCCAGCGCGGGGATGTCCCGCCCCTGGATGTCGCCCGTAAGCTGCTCAAAACCGGCGTCCAGACCGCCCTCATCACCATGGCGAACGAAGGCTGCCTGGTCGCCTCCGGCAATGAGGCCGTCCGAGTCTTCGCTCCCTCCGTCCGTGCTGTCGATGGCTGCGGGGCTGGCGCCACCTTCTCGGCTGGCTTTATCTACGGTCATTTGATGGGCTGGAGCCTGGAAGCATCGGCCCGCTTCGCAACGGCTGCTGCTTCCCTCAAAGTGACCCGCCCCGGGTTGCAGATGTTCCCCATCGCAGAGATACAAAGCCTGGCTGCCCAACTCGTGGTTGAGCGTCCTGTCATGGCTGAACCCCCCATCTCCGGAGAATTGATTGATCACCTTCGCTGAACTTCTCACTCCGCAACAGGTCGAGCGCACCCACGCCGCCTCCCTCCAAATCCTGGAAACGGTTGGGCTCCTGGTTCGCAATGAACAGGCTCGCCTCACGTTCAAAAAGCATGGCTGCCAGGTCGACGATTCGACCCAAACCGTCCGCTTCCCGTCCGCAGTGGTCGAGCAATACCGCCATATGCTCCCGCCGGCATTCACTTTTTACGGTCGCGATCCCCGCTTCGATCGCACCCTTCCGCAGGACGGACCGGTCATCGTTACCGGCAGTTCCGCCCCCGATGTCATCGACCCGCGCACTGGTCGGGTCCGGCGTGCCAGCTCCGCTGACATTGCCCGTATTGCTCACCTCATCAACGAATTACCCGCCTACGATATTTTTTCCACTTCCACCCTGGCAGATGATGCGCCGCCCGGTCAGTTCACACTGGCGCGCCTCTATCCATCCCTCAAGTACTGCCTCAAGCCAGTTCGCAGCACCACCCGCGACATGCAGGACATCCACGCCATTATGCGCTTGTTGTACGCAATTGCCGGCAGCGAGGCGGACTACCGCGCCCATCCCTTCGTGACCCATCATTACTGTCCGGTCGTTTCCCCTCTCACCATGGATCAGTTATCCACCGAAGCCATCATGTACTTTTGCGAACAGGGGCTGCCGGTCTATCCCAGTATCGTGCCCAATGCGGGTCTCACTTCTCCCATGTCGATGGCAGGTACCCTGGCGCAGGGCAACGCGGAGTTCCTCGCTATTTCCGTGCTGATGCAAATGGTCCGCCAGGGTTCGCCGACCATCTATGCCACCCTCCCGACCGTCGCAGACATGCGCACCGGTGCTTACGCCTCGGGCGGCATTGAGTGCGGCATGCTTCACATGGCATTCGCCCAGATGGCGCGCTTTTATAACGTGCCATGCGGTGGTTACATCGGGTTGTCCAATGCGAAGTTAAATGATGCCCAGTCCGGATACGAGACCGGCATGTCCACTGTCGCCGGCGTTCTCGCGGGTGCCGACATGCTCAATATGGGCGGTCTGTTGGATGCCTTGAAAGTCTTCGATTTTGCCAAGGCGGTGATCGATGATGAGATCGGTCTCATGCTCAAACGCTTGAAGCGCGGCATCGCCTTTGACGACGATGAACTTGCGCTGGAAGTTGTTGCACAGGTAAAACCTGGCGGCTCGTTCATGATGAGTCCGCACACCAAAAAACGGATGAAGACCGAGGCGCTCCTGACCCATTTGTCCGACCGCGACGCCCGCGAAGTCTGGGAGAAAAAGGGCTCTCTCGACACCCATGCGTGTGCCATGCAGCGTGTGCTCGATATCCTCGGTCGTGAGAGTACCGCTCCATTCCCCGCCGAAGTCGAGGCGCGCATCCGCCTCCAATTCCCGGATCTGGTACCCGCCAGGCTGGAATTACCTCAAGTCGCTTGATACTTGGGCGTTGGGTGTGATCGGGTCTGTACGGATCGGATCCATTGGATGGGAGCATCGGTCACTTCTAAGCAAGAAACATTACAGGCACTTTTTTGCAGGCAAACGAGATCGTGGAGAGGAATCGCTGATGAAAATATATTTCGCTACGGATGTGCACGGTTCTGAGATCTGTTGGAAGAAATTCCTGGCCGCCAAAAAATTCTATGAAGCCGACACCCTGATTCTGGGCGGCGATATGACTGGTAAAGCCATCGTCCCGATCATCGCCCAGGGTGGCGATACCTTCAAGGTGACTTTATTGGAACAGGAAAGCCTCCTGCATGGCAAGGAGGAAGTCGACCACATGGTTCAGACTATCCAGAATCGTGGCTATTATCCGTACCTGACCGACCCGGATGAAGTCCAGGCGATCGCCGCATCACCGGAAATGGCCGACAAACTTTTCCTGAAAGAGGTGATTACGACCCTGGAGCGTTGGATGGAGTATGCGGACGCCAGGCTGATTGGCACGGGTACCTGCTGCTACGTCTGCCCGGGTAATGATGATGTTTTTGAGATCGACGCGGTCATCTCCGCTTCCAAGTGCGTGCGCTCGGTGGAAGGGCAGGTGGTCGAACTGGACGAGCACCACGAAATGGCAAATTCGGGCTGGTCCAACCCCACCCCCTGGGATACCCATCGCGAAGAGCCTGACGACGCTCTGCTTAAACGTCTCGAAGCGGTCATCAGCAAGGTCAAAAACCCCTCCCAGGCTGTCTTCGCCATCCATCCGCCGCCTTTCGGCAGCGGTCTCGACGAAGCTCCGGAATTGAACAAGGACTTGCGCCCCACCTATGCCGGGCGCGCCATGATTCCGGTCGGCAGCCATGCCGTCATGACGGTCATCGATAAATATCAACCGTTGCTTGGTCTTCATGGACATATCCACGAAGGCAAAGGCACGCGCAAATATAAGAAAACATTGTGCATCAACCCTGGCAGCATGTATGAGCAGGGCATGCTGAATGGCGCGATAATAGAACTGAAGCCTCAAAAGGTGGGTAACTATCTCCTCACTACGGGATAAGGCTGTGCGGTTACAGGGATTCAGGAAAGGAGGCAGTCTATCGGGAGTGCGATGACCTGGATGGTTTGCAGATGCTTCGATCCGAAGCGATCCAAATCGAAAGCCTCGATACAGGTTTTTGGTTGGGGCTGGAGATAATCTACAAAGGAGATTCAGATGAGTGACGTTTCCCTTTTTGTTCGTAAGGCAAGCGGCCTGGTTAGGGCCTGGTCTGTTTTTGATGCGTTCATTTATGCCACTTTCTCGATCAACCTGATCACCCTCGGTCTGTTCATCTTCTCCTACTGCTATTACCTCGGCGGCAGCCTGATTACTGGGGTGGTGGTTGGTGCATTCTTTACTATCTTCGAAGTGATCGTTTATGCAAGCCTGATCTCTGCCATGCCGCGTGCCGGTGGTGATTACGTCTGGCAGAGCCGTATCCTGAACCGCGCCATCGGTTTTGTGCTAACCGTTACCGGCTGGTGGTTCATCCTCTGGCTGTGGACCCCGCTCTACGGGCAGATCCTCACCTATGAGGTTTACACACCGCTGCTGGCGATCTCCGGTTTAAAGGATGCAGCCTTGTGGTTTACGACCACCTCGATGGGTCAGTTCGTTGGTATGCTTTCCGTCTGTGTGATCGTATTCATTTACATCGCGGTTGGCATGAAGTGGTACGCCCGCATCCAGAAGTTTTGCTTCTGGGGCGGTGTAACTGGTCTGGCGATCGTTTTCCTCCTGCTCCTGTTCGGGAATAACGCAACCTTCGTTGCCAACTTCAATGCCATGGCTCCGAAATTTGGTGCTGCGGCTGGCGATACCTACGCGGCTACCCTCGCGGCTGGTGAGGCAGCCGGCACGGTTGCCGGTCCGCTCTTCCCATTGGCCCTCGGCGTCAGTATCCTGCTCGTTCCAATGCTGACCTTCTTCAACCTGTGGCCGAACTGGGGATCCACCCTCTACGGCGAAGTACGCGGCGCTACCGATTACAAACGCAACGTCGCCGGCATGTTGTGGGCGGTCGGGGTGACCACCGTTGGTGCGATCATCTTCTTCGTCCTGATAGGCAAGACCATTGGCTGGGACTTCTATAACAAGGCCAACGGTGCCTTCTGGAACTGGGGATTCGGTTACACCACCACTCCGCCTCCGCTGCCGATCTGGCCTTACCCGGTCTTGTTCGCCGCCTTCCTGGTAAAAAGCCCGATCATCCAGTTCATCATCGTCCTGCTGCTCAGCCTGATGTGGTTCGGCTGGTCCGGTACCTTGTTCCTGTCCTCCACCCGCGTCATCTTCGCCGCTGCCATCGACCGCATGCTGCCCGAGTGGGTCTCGAAGATCGAACCGCGCACCAAGACGCCCATCAACGCTTTGCTTCTGATGGTGATCCCATCCGCGATCATCTCTTACCTCTACGCCTTCAAGGTGTTCAACTTCAACACCCTGGCGCTGGATGCGACCGTGGTGATTGCCATCACCTTCCTGGGTTCCACCATCGCGGGCATCGTCATGCCCTGGAAGGCAAAGGATGTATTTGACGGATCGCCCATCGCCAAGTACAAGACGCCCGCCTGGCTGGGTTGGATCGTAACCGCCATATTCGCTGTCTTCGGCGTCTACCTGATCTACCTCTCCTTCAAGGACTCCTGGACGATCCTCTCCGGGCTGGGTGCCGCGGGTGTCAGCGGGCTCACCTGGTTTGTGGTGATCGTCCTTTCGCTGCTGACCATCGTCAACGCGGTGATCCTGATTTGGATCTTCCTGCAGGTGGTCAAAGGCGTCACCGCCAGCAAGGCCATGCCGCTGGTCACTCTCGCCGGCCTGATCTTCATGGGCTTCCTCGACTGGCTGCTGGTCGTCTGGTTCTGGGACCCGAACACGGCTTCCGGCACCGCCAGTTACGCCATCGGTTGGTCGAATGTGAGCTCGATGGTCTTCATGTTCATCAACTACCTGGTCGCTGCAGGCATTTACTTTGGCTTTAGTGCCTATCGCCGCCGCCAGGGTATCCAGATCGAAAAGGTTTACAAGGAGATCCCGGTCGAGTAACTTTATCGGATTTCATAACATTGGAAGGAGGAGATATGGATGTCGTTGACAGAGCCTATCTCCTCCTTCTCCTTCCTTACATAATTGGTTGACTTTATTGCTTGATAATCATTGTTTTTAATCCATCTAACGGCCGATGTTCCTTTGATTGACTCGGAACATTGATGATGCTACAATCAATCCAGTATTTTAGACTGGAGGTGCCGCGAAAAATATACCTCATGGTCCTTACCTGCTCCGCATAAGCATTAATTGAAAAGCGTCTATACTCATAAGGAGAGAATGAGATTATGCAAACCAAGAAGATCATTTTCAATTTAGGCTCTTTGCTGGTGATCACTGCATTCGTACTGTCGGCATGCGGTGGTGGTGGACCGGCGGCTCCTGATGTGGCCGCGGGTTACACTGGCACAAAAATTACAACGGTACCGCAGGATCTCGTCACCGCATGCAAAAAGGAAGGCATGCTGACGATTATCGCGACCCCGCCTGACTGGGCGAATTACGGTGAGATTTTCGCTGACTTCCAGTTGACATCCGGTGTCAAGATCAACTCCCTCGACCCGAATGCCGGCTCGGCCGATGAATTGGCCGCCATCGAAGCCAACAAGGGCAATACAGGCCCGCAGGCTCCCGATATCGTGGATGTTGGCTATGCTTATGGTGCTCTCGGTATCGCCGCTGGCGATTACCAGCCCTACAAGACCTCCAACTGGGATAAGATCCCCGATACCGTCCTGGGCATTCCCGCCAAGGATCCGAATGGTATGTGGATCGGCGGTTACTATGGCGTGATGGCCATGATCGTGAACACGGCTGTCGTCAAGAACGTCCCGACCAACTGGGCCGACCTGCTCAAACCCGAATACAAGGGTCAGGTTGCATTGGCTGGTGATCCCCGCACTTCCAACCAGGCCATTCAGGCTGTCTTCGCAGCCAGTCTTGCCAATAATGGAACGCTCGATAATGCCCAGCCGGGCCTCGACTGGTTCAACGAGTTGAACAAGGCTGGTAACTTCGTCCCGGTCATTGCCAAGCCTGGTACCATTAGCCAGGGCGCTACCCCCATCGCCTTCTTCTGGGATTACAACGCCTTTGGTTATGTTACTGCCGCTGCAGGCAACCCGCCCGAGACCGTCGTTTATCCTTCTCCCACCATCGCCAGCATGTACGTTCAGGCCATTAGCGCCTACGCACCTCACCCCAACTGCGCGAAGTTGTGGATGGAAGTCCTCCACTCTGACGAGGGTCAACTGGCTTGGATGAAGGGCTATGCCCATGGTGTCCAGCAAGCCGACATGGAATCCCGCGGTGTCATTCCCGCCGACCTGAAAGCCAAACTGCCGGCCTCCAGCGCCTTCTCAGCTGCTGTCTCCCCCACCCCTGATCAACTCACGGCTGCACTTGCCCTGATCAAGGCAGGTTGGATGTCCACCGTTGGTGTTGATATCCCGACCCCAGCCCCGTAAAAATGACTTCAATTAGTGTAGAAAAGCAGGACGCGCCTCTGGCGCGTCCTGCTCGACCTAAAATGTCCTGGGCATGGCTTGGCGTAATGCCCTTCTTTCTATTTGCCTTCCTCTTCCTTCTCTATCCTTCCTCAACGATCGTCGTCCGCAGTTTCCAGGATTCGGCCACCCACGCCTTCACCTTAAAGAACATCCTCGACCTCTTCCGGAACCAGTACGTTCTGGGCGCCTACTCGATCAGTATTCAAATAAGTCTCATCACTTCGATCGGTGGTGGGCTTTTTGGTTTCCTGCTTGCCTATGCCGCCATTAAGGGTGGCTTGCCGAAGATCATGCGCTCCAGTCTCATGACCTTTTGCGGCGTCGCCTCCAACTTCGCCGGCGTACCCCTCGCCTTCGCTTTTATTGCCCTGCTCAGCCCCACTGGGTTGCTGATTGGTTGGTTGCGTGCCCTCGGCTACAACCCGTATTTCCACGGCTTTACCCTCTATACGTTTTGGGGCTTGAGCATTGTTTATATGTACTTCCAGTTCCCTCTGATGGTCTTGATCATCGCCCCCGCCATCGATGGCTTGCGGCGGGAGTGGCTCGAGGCTTCCCAAAACCTGGGAGCCAATTCACTCCAGTACTGGCGCTATGTGGCTCTGCCCATTCTCCTGCCGTCCATCCTCGGAACGATGATCCTGCTCTTCGGAAACTCCTTTGGCGCCTTTGCCACCGCCCAGGCATTGACCGGCGGACAGATTAATCTGGTCACGATCGTCATCGGCTCACAGTTGCGTGGAGATGCGCTCGGGGATGCCGGTCTGGGCTATGCCATGGCACTCGGCATGGTGGCGGTGATGGCACTCGCTATTACGGGCTACACCATCCTCCAGCGCCGGACCGAGAGGTGGTTGCGATGAAAAGAGGCAACACCGTCTGGTCTTGGCTCGTGATGATTCTCGGGATCTTGTATTTTTTCCTGCCGTTATTGGCAACCTTTGTTTTCTCTTTGAAAGCGAAACTTGGGGTCTTGAGTTTCAAGGCATACTCAAATGTCTTCCATGATCCCGCCTTCGTTTACAACTTCTCCTATTCGGTGCTGTGGGCGGTCCTGACCATCATCGTTGGGCTGCTCTTATTCGTCCCCACTGCCTATATCATCCGCTTGCGGGTTCCAAAACTTCGCAGTGCCGTCGAGTTCATCACCCTGCTACCCTTCGTGGTTCCCGCCATCGTGTTTGTCTTTGGTTTGGTCCGTACCTTCAGCCAGCCCCCGCTGTTGATCGTCAACAGCCCGGCTTTGCTGATCGCCGGTTATATGGTTTTATCCATGCCCTACATGTATCGCGCGGTCGATACGGGTTTGCGCGCAATTGATGTCCGCACCCTGACCGAAGCTGCTCAAAGTTTGGGAGCCGGCTGGGGATCGATTTTGTTCGACATCATCCTCCCCAACATCCGGGTCGCCATTTTGAGCGGCGCCTTCCTCAGTTTTGCCATCGTCATTGGCGAATACATTCTCGCCCAATACCTTGCCAAGCCGGCTTTTGCCCCCTTCATGGCTTATCAGATCCAACAAAAAGCCTATGAACCGGCTGCCATGGCAATCATCAGTTTTGCCCTTACCTGGGCTGCCATGGGCATCATCGCCCTGGTCGGTCGCGGCGGCGAGCAGGCTCAGGTCGGAGGCGGACACTAAATCATCCGGGATTGACGACACATGACTCATCTATCACTAACCAATATATCCAAAGTATTTACTGGGACTGCCGCAGTCCAGGATTTTAACCTGCAGGTGGAAAAGGGCGAGTTTGTCTCATTCCTTGGTCCTTCCGGATGTGGCAAAACGACCACCCTGCGCATGATCGCTGGCTTCGAGCTCCCTTCCACCGGTACCGTCACCATCGATGACGCCGATATCACCTACAAGGCGCCCAATCAACGCAATGTCGGCATGGTCTTTCAGGCCTACGCCCTCTTCCCGAACATGACCGTCGCCCAGAATATCGGCTACGGCATGCGCATTCGCAAGGAATCGAAATCAGCCATCAAGGCCCGCGTCGAGGAAATGCTGGCGCTCATCCACCTCGAGAAAAAGGGCAACAGTTACCCCCATCAGCTCTCGGGCGGACAGCAGCAGCGCGTCGCCCTCGCCCGCGCCCTCGCTATTCGTCCCCAGGTGCTCCTGCTGGACGAACCGCTCTCGGCACTCGATGCCAAGATCCGTGTTTCATTACGCGCGGAGATTCGCGCCATCCAGCGCAAACTGGGCATCACCGCCATCTATGTTACCCACGATCAGGAGGAAGCGCTGTCCATCTCCGACCGCATCGTCGTGATGTTCGAAGGCAAGATCGAACAGGTCGGCACCCCCTTCGAGATCTATAACTTCCCTCAAACCGCTTTTGTCGCCAGTTTTGTCGGCACCCTCAACACCGCCACAGCCGAAGTCATCGATCCGGTCAACCGCTTGCTCCAGCTCGACGGCTCGCAACTGCAGGCTGCCGAGGGGCTGGAAGGCCGGCAAAAGGGCGACAAGGTCACCATTGCCATCCGTCCCGAGCGCATCAATTTCCTCGCCATGGAAAAGAAAGCCAACATCATGGATTGCCGCATCGAGAACATCACCTTCCTCGGTTCCGTCGTTCGCATCCAGGTCTTGGTGGGCAACAACCGCTTCTATATGGACACCTTCAACAATCCATTCCTCGAGTTGCCGAAAATCGGAGACAAGGACCAGGTCACCTGCTCGCGAGAAGCGGTCCTGGTGTTGAAGGGTTGATTTCTCGGCGGTCGAACGGGCAACATGAAATCGGGTAAGGTCATCCTCGTCCTCTCGGACGGTCTTCGCTACGATACCGCCGTCGCCGGGATGGGCACCCTGGGTCATATGGTCGAAACCAAACTCGCCAGCCTTTATAAGGTGACTGGCGAGTTGCCCAGCATGTCGCGCCCCATGTATGAGACCATCCACACCGGCTTGCCTGCGCACGTGCATGGCATCCTCTCCAACCTGGTCGTGCGCCGTTCGTCCCAGCCCAATATCTTCGCTCTGGCGCAGGCGGCAGGCAGGGTCACCGCCGCCGCGGCCTACTTCTGGATTTCCGAACTTTACAATCGCGCCCCCTTCGATCGCATCGATGATAGCGAAGTCGACGATCCCGCCCTGCCCATCCAGCACGGACGCTTCTACACCCAGGTCGAGTACCCCGATCTTGACCTCTTCGCCCAAGCCGGGATGCTCGTCCACAAATATAGCCCGGATTACCTGCTGGTTCACCCGATGGGCATGGATCACGCCGGCGAAGCGCATGGCGCTTCTTCCAGCGCCTATCGCAACCACGCCATCCGCCAGGATATGTGGCTTGCCACCTACCTCATGGAATGGACGGAGCTTGGTTACAACATACTGGTCACTGCCGACCATGGCATGAACGACGACGGCTTGCACGGCGGTACTACTCCGGAAGTGCGCGAAGTACCGCTCTTTCTGGTCATGCCCGGCAGCAAAGGCAAGGGTGACACCCGCAGCACGGTTTCGCAGCTTCAGATCGCCCCCACCCTTTGTAAACTGCTGGGATTGGCAGTTCCCTCGACCATGACCGCAGCTGCGCTGGTTTGAGCGGCTTCGCTGGAATTTATCGAATAACGGGCGGGTTTTTTGCCCTTATCATTGCGTTATAGATAGATAGGAGGTCAACTTGAAAATCGTTGCGTGTGTAAAAGCAACTCCCGATACGACCGCCACCGTCAAGGTTACCGGTGGCAAGGTTACCTGGGGGGATGCACCCTTGGTCATCAACCCCTGGGATGAATTCGCCGTGGAAGCCGCCCTGCGTCTCAAGGAAGCCGGCGGCGGAACGGTGACCGCTTTATCGGTCGGCGGCGAGGATTCCAAAGTGGCGCTTCGCCACGCCCTCGCGATGGGCGCCGACGACGCCTTGCTCGTTTCCGATCCCGCTCTTGTCTCGCCGGAGCCCCAGGCAGTTGCGCGCGTTTTGGCAGCCGCCGTCAAGAAGATCGGCGCCGTGGATTTGGTCCTCATCGGTCGCCAGGCGATCGACGATGATTTCGGCACCACCCCCGCTCAGGTAGCCCGCTTGCTTGGTTGGCCCGCCCTGACCCTCGTCTCCGTCATCAAGGTTGAGGGCGCTGATCTGCATGTCGAGCGTGCCACCGAGGAAGGGCGCCAGTGCGTTTCCGCCAAGCTGCCGGCTGTCCTCAGCCCGGTCAAGGATTACGGCGAAGCGCGCGTTCCCCTCCTTTATGGGCATCCGCCGGGCTTCGAAGGCCGAGATCCCGGTCTGGACATTATCCGCCTTGGGTATCCCCGCCCCGGCTGCCACCCTCCAGCAACTCGAGTTGGTCGACGCACCGGTTCGTGAAGTCGTCTGCGAGATCATCACTGGTGGCAACCCTCAGGAGATCGCCGAGCGCCTGGCTGATAAGGTGCTGGGGGAGAAGCTGCTATGAATACCCTGGTTTATATCGATCATTTCAAAGGCGAGCCGCTGCCTTCCTCCTGGGAAGCCCTCGGGCTTGCGAAAACGCTCGGAACCGTTACCGCTCTGATTGATTGGAGCCGGTCTAGATACCCTCACCAAATCCGCCTTCGAGTTCGGCGCGGATGAAACGCTGGTGGCGGACGATCCCTCCCTGGCGGATTACCGGGCCGAACTGTACGCCTCCACGCTCAAGCAGGCGGTCCAGGGTAAAACGATTGATGCCCTGGTCTTCCCAACCACCACCCGTGGTCGCGAGTTGGCTGCCATGGCTGGCATCGACCTGGATACCGGCGTGCTGGTCGACGTCGTCGCCCTCGAACAGACCGGCGATAAACTGACCGTGACGCGGCCGACCTATAGCGGAAAAGTTCTGGCAAAGGTCACCAGTACCGCCAAACCGCAGATCGTCACCTTGCGTGGACGCATCTTCCCCAAGCCCGCCCAACAGGCTGGCAAGTCCGGCACTGTTACCAAGGTTGCAGCCGGCTCTGGTGCATTGACCACCGTGGACGGGTACAATACCACCGAGTCCGGTGTCAGCCTGGCGGACGCGAACGTCATCGTATCCGGTGGTCGTGGTCTTGCCGAAAACCCGGCCCTGCAGCCTCCCGCTGGCATGGATGCCAAGCAAGCCGAGATCTGGCGCGCCCAGCAGGGCTTTGCCATGCTCAAGGACCTGGCTGCCGTGTTCGGTGGTGCAGTCGGCGCTTCGCGTGCCGTGG
>CAWJML010000009.1:0-74178 GCA_963843925.1 uncultured Chloroflexia bacterium
ATTATCGGTTCTTTTTTAAGTAACAGGCTTTCCCATTCTTTGCCTAGTTTTTGTCCCTGCGCCGTTAATTGTACAGAGTCTTCTTTTTCTGTAAGAAGCCCTTCAAAGCTCATTTCTTTTAATGCCTTTTCAAGTTCGCTCATTTCTATGCAGGCATAGTTGAGGCAGACACGGTCAATTCGGCTTTTTAATATTGATTTTTTTATTCTCGCGCCTTTGCTAAGGTTCAATAAAACAACAACTCTGATAACGTCAGGTAACTCTTGAATTTCAAAGGCCACTCTAAATAGTCACCATTATAACAACACTCAAACTATCTTTTGGAGAACCTAATAACTTTTATGCGTTTTCAAAATTTAATGAGATAATCAAATAGACCGTACTCAAATTTCTAACTAAATGGCAACTATGATCTACATATTAATAATTAAGTTTCAATTAAATTTTGAATTGGGTTTGTTCCTGAGTAAGTGTTAGGAACGTTTATTTTTTGGGCTATCGAATGTTCTGGTTACAGGTAAGCAACTTTGGCGAACGTTAAGGTAACCAAACGTGCAAGCAACATCGAATACGCGATACGCGACGTCATAGTTCACCGAGGAACTCATAAGAACGGCAAAAAAATCTATTACCTAAACATCGGCGACCCCGCAGCCTTTGACTTTAAAACGCCGCAGTACGTCAAAGATGCCCTGTGCAAAGCAATTGATGAGGATAATAATTATTATTCAGTTTCCGAAGGCAGACCTGAACTTCGCGAAGCGATTGTGCGTAAAGAAAAAAGAGTCAACAATGTGGATCTCACCTCCAATAACGTCATAGTAACCGAGGGAATTTCGGAAGGAATCGAGATGGTTCTAGCGGCTTTGGTTGAGAAGGGCGATGAAATTGTCTTCCCAGGACCAACCTATCCACCTTACATTTCCTATACTAAATTCTTTGAGGGCACTCCCATCAGCTACGAAACCATAGAAGAAGATGGATGGGTACCAAACATCGATGATTTACGTAGCAAAATCTCCCCTAAAACTCGTGCCATCGTAATCACTAACCCGAATAACCCCACGGGATCAGTTTACAGTGGGAAGATGATTAAGGAAATGCTCGATATCGCGGGCGAACACAACTTGCCTGTTCTCTCAGATGAAATTTATGATCAATTGACTTATGAGAAAGAATTCGTCAGCACTGCAAATCTCTCTAAAGATGTGCCAGTGGTCGGATTAAACGGGTTCTCCAAAGTTTATCAGATGACTGGTTGGCGCTTGGGTTACATGTACTTTAAAGGTGAGGGCAAGCAGCTCGACGACCTGAGAATGGGTGTTGAGAAGCAATGCCGAATTCGATTGTGCGCTAACACGCCGGTGCAGATAGCTGGAGCAGCCGCGCTTGATGGTCCACAAGACTTCGTAAAGGACATCGTCGAAAAATTAAAACAAAGACGAGACTACGCTTGGAAACGCCTAAACGAAATCGAAGGCATCAGTGCAACCAAACCGGAAGGCGCATTCTACATCTTCCCCAAAATACACGGCGTTGGCACAAGGTGGAAAAACGACATGGAATTCGTCGTGCAACTTCTCAAGGAAACTGGCGTCTTAATAGTTAATGGTTCAGGATTCGATCCGAGTCTATGGTATTCTATATGGTCCTTCATCATGAGGTAAAGCCGGCTGTCAACCAGGTCGAGACCCATCCCTTCAACCAGCAGATCGAAACCCAGAAGTTCCTGCAAGAGAATGGGGTGCAGATGGAATCCTGGGGACCGTTTGCCGAAGGCAAGAATAATATCTTCCAAAATGAGCTGCTGGTTTCGCTCGCCGGCAAATACAACAAAACCGTCGCCCAGATCATCCTGCGCTGGCTGACCCAACGCGGCGTCGTCGTGATTCCCAAGTCCGTCCACACGGAACGGATAAAGGAGAACTTCGCCTTTTTCGATTTCGAGCTCAGCCCCGCAGATATGACCGCACTCGTCGCGCTGGACACGAAGGTCAGCAGTTTCTTCGACCATCGCGATCCGAAGATGGTGAAATGGTTGAGCGAGGCGAAGCGCAACACATAATGCCGTTAGCAGCCTGCCGCGTGGGATGTCATTGCGAGCCGTTCTTTTGCGCTTGCCCAGAGCGGAGAGTGGGCAGGCGTCGCAAAAGACGCTCCTCGCAATGACAGATACTTTTTGTGATGAATGACCGGGATTAGCATATGATTGTATCGGAGGAGAAAAATGGAAAAGAAAAAGGTAACCGCCGGCAGGGATCAACTGGGAGACTTCGCCCCCAAGTTTGCCGAACTGAACGATGATGTTCTTTTTGGAGAGGTCTGGTCGTGTGAGGAACAGTTATCGCCCAGGGACAGAAGCCTGGTCACCGTTTCAGCGTTGATGGCAATGGGTATCCTGGATACATCCTTCAATCACCATCTCATGCGCGCCAGGGAAAACGGGGTCACGAAAGAGGAGATCGTCGAAGTGATCACCCACCTGGCTTTTTATGCGGGCTGGCCGAAAGCCTGGGCTGCATTCCGCATGGCAAAAGAAGTTTTTGGCGCGTGATGAGGAATTGAAAGATAGATTACATGGCTATCGAATTATCGAATGAGATGATCGCCCGGTTGGAGACCCAGCAGAACATCTGGTTTTGCAGCGTGCGACCCGGTGGGCGGCCTCACCTCGCACCGATCTGGTTTGTCTGGCACAACAGCAAGTTTTTTATCAGCACCGAACCGGAGAGTGTGAAAAGCCGTAACGTGCAGCGCAACCCGCAGGTGGTTTTAGCCCTGGAAGATGGTGCGCATCCCGTGATCTGTGAAGGTGTGGCTCGACTGCTGGAGCGCCCCTTATCGGAAGACCTGTTGGCCGCATTCCTTAAAAAATATGAATGGGATATAAATGATGAGGCGAAGTACAGCCAGGTGATCGAAGTCACGCCTGGCAAGTGGTTGAGCTGGTAGGAGGAAACCCAATGACGAATTGGACGAGCGCTGAACTGGACAAGGTCGCGGCTGCGGAAGAACTGCAGATGGCCGGGTTGCGGGCGGACGGCTCTCTGAAGAAGATGGTGACGATCTGGGTGGTGCGGGTTGGTGCTGACCTATATGTCCGCTCCTACAAGGGTCGCGGCTCCGGCTGGTTCAAGGGCGTGCTGATCCGTCACGCCGGACAGATCCAGGCGGGGGGTGTGACGAAGGATGTCGCATTTGTGGAAGTGACCGACCCCGCCATCCAGCAGCAGATCGACGCGGCGTACCGCCTCAAGTACCGCCGGGAGGAAAAAGAATACGTAGACAGCGTCCTGACGCCGGAGGCGCTCGCCGCCACGCTGAGACTGGTACCGCGTTAACGCAGGCACGCATCAAAAAAACGGTTGGCTTGAATCGCCAACCGTTTTTTGGTTTTTTCCAGGTAAAGCTCTTTTAATCAATTGGGAGGAGTGGAATGATTGTGAAAAAAGAAACTTTTGATTGACAAAACCCCCGGACTTTGTTAAACTTGTGACCGTTAAGGAAATACTTAACGGCTATGCCTGCGATCCAAAAATTGACCAGTTTTGAACAGATCAAGCTGCTCGCCGACCCCCGCCGCCTGGCAATTCTGCGGGAGTTGATGGCCGCGCCCGCCACCCTTACCCAACTGGGATTGGTGCTGAACAGGCACCCCGCCTGGGTGCGCTACCACCTCAAGTTAATGGAGCAGGCTGGGCTGGTGGAGATCGTGGAAACGCGGGTCACCGCCGGTGTGACGGAAAAATTTTATCGTGCCCGGGCAAGCGGTTTGATGATGCAGGAACTCATCCGGCCCGGGACGACCACTCACCCTGTCATCGTTTTCACCGGCAGTCACGACCTGGCATTGGAACTGCTCGTTAAAATGCTCTCGAACCAGGTCGATATACTTACATTCTTCGTCGGCAGTATGGACGGGTTGGTGGCGCTCCGCCAGGGGTTGTGCCACCTGGCCGGTACCCACTTGCTCGATAAGAACGGCGAGTACAACGTGCCCTTCGTGCAGCATATCTTTCCCGACCGCCCGATGCGGGTCGTAACCCTGGCTCACCGCGAGCAGGGACTGATGACTGCCCCCGCCAACCCGAAAGCGATCAATGGACTGTCAGACCTGGCCCGCGCCGGGGTCACCTTTATAAATCGAAATCCCGGTTCCGGCACGCGCTTGTGGCTTGATCGCCAATTGTGGAAGCTCGATCTCCCTGCCAGGAGCATTAGCGGTTATTTTAACGAAGCCAGCACGCACACGGATTGCGCCCGGGCGGTTCAGAACGGTGAAGCCGACGTTGCGCTGGGGCTGCGGGCAGCCGCCCATCAATACCGGTTGGGGTTCGTCCCGCTCTTTCACGAACGCTACGACCTGGTATTCCCTGAGGTACAGGCCGGCCTGCTCGATCCTTTGCTTGAAACCATCCGAACCGGTGAGTTCCGGAACGCCATCCAAAACCTGACCGGCTACCAGACGACTCATACCGGCGAACAAATATCGCTCTAAGGAGAATGCATCATGAACCGTTACCGCACCAGCCTGCTGGCCCTTTCGATCTTTTTCATCATCTGCCTGGGGATCGCCGCCTGCGGAACAAAACCGACCGCCGCCCCTGCCAGTTCCGATCCAACCGGCACCGTCCTTGCATTGGTCGGACCCAACGGCGGGCATGCGCTGAACATGGCACAACTGAGAGCCATGCCAGTCACCGATGGACAGGGTGGCATCAAGAGCAGCACCGGCCAGATCACGGTGCCCGAGCAGTTCAAGGGAGTGTCGCTTCTGGACCTGGTGAAAGCCCTGGGTGTGCCATTCGATCCATCCATGGGCGTCACGGTCAGTGCCGAAGACGGGTACAGCATGACCTTCTCGTACGACCAGGTCATGAACGGCGAATTTACTTCCTACGACCCGGCCATCGGCAACGAATTAACCACGCACGACCCGCTCACCGCCATCATCGCCTATGAACACGCCGGCAAGCCATTAACCACCGCCGAGGAGGGCACTTTGCGATTGGTGGTCATCAGCGCCACAAACAACCAGGTGGTCGACGGTCACTGGTCGGTCAAATGGGTTAACAGGGTCGAGGTCAAACCGGTCGGGCAGACCTGGACACTGGACTTGAGCGGGGCGATCAGCTCCCCCGTCACGCGTGATTCCTTCCAGTCATGCGGCTCACCCAGCTGCCACGGCACCAGTTGGCAGGACAGCAACGGCCAGAACTGGGTGGGCGTGCCGCTCTGGCTGCTGGTGGGTGAAGTGGATGATAGTGACAGCCACAGCGATCACGCTTACAACCACGCGCTGGCGGAAGCCAGTTATACCATCGACCTTGTCGGCAGCGATGGATTTACCGTCAGCCTGGATAGCAAGACCGTCCAGGATAACAACCAGGTCCTGGTGGCGTTCATGGTCAACGATGCGGAATTGCCCGAGCAGTATTACCCGCTGCGCCTGGTGGGTTCCGGCTTGACGAACAACCAGATGGTGGGAAAGATCGTGCAGATCAAGGTCAATGTGCCGCCCGCCCCCGCCCCCACGCTGGCACCCGCCCCGGCCAATGCCGGCAGCCTGTCCATCAGCGGGTTGGTCAACAGCCCGCTGACCCTGAGCGATGCCGAGCTGCACGCGCTGGAGATCTTCACAGTTTCTGCTCAGGGCAAGACTGGCCCCGAGGATTTCACAGGAGTCCATCTCAACGCCCTGCTGGATAAAGCCGGCCTCAAGGACGGCGCCTCGACATTGGTGTTCACTGCTTCCGACGCCTATACCTCCGAGATCAACCTTTCGGATGTGACCTCCTGCCCGAACGCCTTGCTGGCTTTCACGGATGTGCCGGGTTCTTACACGGTCGTCCTGCCCGATCAACCCACCAGCACCTGGGTGAAAAACCTGGTCGGCATCGAGGTGAAGTGACCGCCTGCCTTGCCGGGATCTGCCATCCAACCTTAGAAGTTCCGCCCGTATGCCAGGTCGATCTGAAGAACTGAAGCCAACGGACGAGCTACCTTAAGTCCTTTAGGAGAGAATATGAAGAAGAACATCACCACCCTCGTTTTCATTGCCCTGACCGTCCTGGCGCTGACCCTCAGTGCCTGCGGTCCAAAAGCCACTCCCGAACCGGTAACATTTTCCGTTCTGGGCATGGTCAACACCGAGCTGAAATTGGGTGACGGCGCCTTGCATAAAATGTCCGTGGTTACGCTCAACCTCACCCACCCCAAAACCGGGGCGGCAGACTACACCGGTGTACGCTTGAATGACCTGCTCACCAAGGCTGGCTTACAGAGCGGGGCTGCCACCGTGACCCTGACCGGCAACGATGGCTATTCCTATGATCTTGACCTCGCCACCGTCCAGGTCTGCGGCGACTGCCTGCTCGTCTTCGACGCCGCCAACCCGGGTGTCTACAGCTCAGCCATGCCCGACCAGGCCGGCAAAGCCTGGGTCAAGGGGCTGGTATCGATCACGTTAAAGTAATCGCCTGCCTCTCGGCATGCAGGGTGGGCCACAAGGCCCACCCTTCCATTCCAGCTGAGCATTGATTAATTTTATGACGCATCCAAGATCCCAGGCCAGTATTCTGGCATTCATCCTGGTCATCGGGCTGGCAGCCAGCGGCTGCGTACGCCCGGTTTTCAGCGGGTCAGCGAAAACGCCCCTGGTCGTCTTCGCGGCGGGCAGCTTGATCATCCCGTTCGGCGACCTGGAAAAGGCCTTTGAAAGCAAGTATCCCAACATCGATGTTCAGGCCGCAGTATCACGGCAGCATCCAGGTCATGCGCCACGCCACCGAACTGCACGAGCCGATCGACGTGGTCGCCACTGCCGATGCGTCGCTCATCCCGATGCTGATGTACGCCATGAACGACCCGGATACCGGCCAGCCTTACGCCAACTGGTACATCCGTTTTGCCAGCAATCACCTGGCGCTGGCCTACAATCCAACAGCAAATATGCGGATGAGATCAATGCCGACAACTGGTATGAGATCCTGGCCCGCCCGGATGTCAAGGTGGGTATCGCCGACCCACGCTTCGATGCCTCCGGCTACCGCGCCCTGATGGCATTCGCACTGGCGCAGGATTATTACCAAACGACCCACCATTTTCAAGCGACATGTTCAACGGACAGTTCACCTTCCCGATGGGCATTTTCCGCGACGACGACCTGACGACGATCACCGTGCCGGAGATCGTGGAGACCAGAAGCCGGTTCACATATCGTCATCCGCGGCGCGAGCATCCAGATTGATCGCCCTGCTCGAATCCGGCGACCTGGATTATGCCTTCGAGTACGAAAGCGTCATCCGGCAGCACGACTTGAAACTGCTGCACCTGCCCGATGAAGTCAACCTGGGCGCAGAAGGCTATGACCAGGTCTACAACAGAGTGCAGGTCAACCTGGATTTTCAGCGTTTCGCCACGGTCAAACCGCAGTTTCGCGGCGAACGGATCGGCTACGGGATCACCATTCCAAGCAATGCCCCCACCCGACCAGAAGCGGCACTGTTCATCGCCTTCCTGCTTGAGCCCGGAGGGGCGCTGCCATCATGCAGAGAGATTACCACTCCTTGTTCGACCCGGCGATCTGCGACAATGTTATAAGCCATTGCCGGCCGCACTGCAGGGCTTCTGCAGCTCCGGCGGAGACCCCATGATCCGCAAGCAATTCGCCTTTGACCTGCTTTTCTCCATCGCCGGCGGGCTGCTGGTGCTGTTCGTCGTCCTGCCGCTGGTCAGCACCCTCCTTTCGACCACGCCCGGCAGCCTTCCTGGCATCCTTTGGTGACCCGGAAGTTTTGCATTCCATCGCGTTGACCTTTGGCGCAGCCGCCATCGCCACCGCCCTGGCACTGACCACGCGGTGTGCCCCTGGCTTATCTACTGGCACGCCGCAAGTTCCGCGGCAAACGCCTGCTGGAAGCCATCATCAACCTGCCGGTGGTCATTCCTCACACCGCGGCCGGGGTGGCGCTGCTGCTGGTCTTCGGGCGCCGCGGCCTGCTCGGACAGTGGCTTTCCCCGCTGGGGATCACCTTCACCGATAATCTCGGCGGGATCGTGGTCGCCATGCTGTTCGTCAGCCTGCCGTTCCTGGTCAATCTGAGCCGCGAGGCATTTGCCCTGGTGGATGAGGAATTGGAACGGGTGGCTCTGACCGATGGAGCCAGTCCCTGGCAGGCTTTCTGGCACATCACCCTGCCGCTGGCCTGGCGGGGGGTGCTGGGCGGCGCGGTGATGATGTGGGCACGCGGCATCAGCGAGTTCGGGGCGGTCGTCATCCTGGCGTACCACCCCAAGATCGTGCCGGTGCTGGTCTACGAACGCTTCGAGGGCTTTGGTCTTGTCGCCGCCCAGCCGGTGGCGCTGCTATTGATCCTGGTGGCGCTGGTAACTTTTATTTTCCTGCGGATGGTGTTGATTAAAGAGGGGTAATAAATTCAGGGGAAACTGCTGACAGCGACCGGTTGATTTGTTGATGGGGTTGTTAATAACCCTTTCATCCGGTAAACCGAAATCCGGTTGATTCACTGAAGGATAAAGAAGAATGAGCGAAGTTCTTTAAGAAGACTCCACTCTTTTATTTATCTCCAGGTATTATTGGCTCTCATCACCTTTTCATATTGCACCGAATCCGACAAATGGGTATAATTCCCCATAGAGTTTCCTCAATCCCCCATTACCAAAATACAGGACCCTCGACCCATGATTCCACCACAACCGAATAAATTGTAACAGTGCGAAAACGTTTCCATATCATCGTCTTTCCATTTTATCTTGTGTTCTTTCATTATCTCTGATCCTTACATCCGAATACGCAAGGGAGCCGCCTATGCCGATATAGATGCATTTATTTTCCTGGTGGGAAATTAAATCCAATCTTAGTCATGTAGTTCACGTTTCCCCTGAGGAGGAGTAACTGAACTCACATCATACCGACCGTTATAATGGTTTTGTCCGCAGAGGATAACTTTTCCATGAACGAACTGGAAGCCCAAGAGATCATCAAGACCATGGACGCCGAACTGGAAACCTTTGACCGGGTTTACGAGGAAGGACGCTGGCTGAAGAACCAGGGACTTCTGTCACCGGTTGACCAGGTCGATCTGGAAGCGCGCCGTGCGGCGATCTTCCTCGATCCAAAGATCCAGGCGATCATCGAAACCTATATCAACAGCACGCGCGACCCGGTCTTTCGCCGGCTGCTGCTGGTGCTCGAACGGTTGATCAAATACTCGCGGGTTGAATCCAACAGTTCCGTCTACCAGGTGCGTTCCCGCATCGAACAAGCCATCATTAATTATCCGATCACGATCGCCGGCAAGAAAGCCACCCGCACGGATGCCCGCCAGATCCTGCGCACCGAAAAGGATGGCAAACTGCGCGAGGCTGCCTTCCATTGTTATGATGAATTATCCCACCAGGTGCAGGACGACCTGAAAACGCTGGTCCTGCTTCGCAATTCCATCGCCCAGGAAATGGGCTACGCACATTTCGGTGTGCTGGGACTGGGTGTGCAGGGTCTTACCTGGGCGCAGTTGAACGAATGGTTCGACGACATCAATGTGCTGACCGAAAGCATGTACCGCGCCTTCCTGGCTGAATCCACCGAAAAACTTCACCAGGACCGCCTCCACCCGCAGGACCTGTTATACGCCATGACCGCTTTCAAGACCCTGCCCGACTCGTATTTTCCGAGCGATAAATTGATCGAGTTCGATCACCTGGCTGGCTGACCAGTTGAACCTGTCCGAGGCCGTGGCGGGTATTCGCATCGACTTTGTGGATATCCCCTTCCAGGGTCTGTGCGTGACCATCCACGTCCCGGATGTGATCCGTATCCTGATCAATCCGAGCAACGGGCATTCCTTCTACGCCACCTTCTTCCATGAAGTCGGTCATGCCATGCACTCAGCCCATATCCGCCAGACGTATCACCTTTTCCAGGACGAGGTGGGTCCTTTTTGCGAAGGCATGGCGGATACCATGGCGCGCTTCGTGGACGACCGGGACTGGCTGATAAAGTGGGCGAAGATCCCCGAGCAGGTTGCCCAGGAACATAAGACCGCCTGGAGATTTGTCGAGATCTGCGAGACCCGCCGCTTGATGAGCCAGGTGGCATTCGAATGGGGGATGTACGCCGACCCGGGAGCAGACAACCTGGCTGCCTTCCAGGCAACCCGCTCCGAATATCTAAAAGTACCCTCGCACGATACCGTCGCCTGGGCGGATAACTCCTACTGGTCGAACTATCCCTTTTATGCCCAGAACTATATCGTCTCGGAGATGATCGCCAGCCAGACCCACCTCAGTTTCCGCAAGCAGTTCGGGCACACGATCCAACCGGAAAGCAGCAAATGGCTGGATGAGCATTACTGGAGCCCGGGCGGTTCGGTGGAATGGACCGATAAGATCGCCCAGGCGACCGGTGCGCCGCTCTCCCCGAAGCAGATGATCCTGGAAATGACGAACGGTTATCCCCCCGAATAAATATCGAATTTACCCACCCCCGACCCTCCCTGAAGGGAGGGGAGAGATTAACAAAAAAAGGGTGCGGGGAAATCCCCCGCACCCTTTTTTCGTCGCTCCTTATTATATGAGGGTGGACGTGGAAAACAGTTACTCCCTTTTTTCGTCTCTCGCTTTCGTTGATGGTTGGCTCGGAAAGTAAACCCTCCCGCTCTTTACCCCACAAGTTCGTGCGCGTCCGAGTGGATGGTGACTCCGCAGACCACCCGCTATGTTTCCAACCCGGGAGATCCGTCCCGCCACGCAGGAATTGGATTAACGAACACCCGTCTTCTTTCAACGGGTGTTCGTGTTCCCATTTCGATAATGTGAAAAACCTGGAGGACGTACTGAGTCAGTCGACCAGCATCCACTTCGCGTAGCGCCCGTGCAACCCGCCAATGAGGCGCGCCAGGTGCAGGGTCAAAGTCAACAGGGCGAAACCGCCGATCTCCATCAAAGTCAATGCCCAATAAGGCAGGAAGATGCGTTGATCAAAATTGGCTATGAGGGGGTAATGCCAGAATACCTGCACGAATGGCCCAGCGATCATCGTCAGCGCTAACAGGATCAACGTTAAATCCAGCGTGAAATACGCCACGCCGAGCGGCATCTGCAGCACCATGTACAGCATGGAAAGCCAGGTGTGTTTATCCGTCAACAAAGCCTTCAGACGCTCGAGCCATTTCATTCCCGGGGTGGCGAACAAGGGACGCCGCGGCATGCGCACGCCCAGCAATGCTTCCACGAGGCGGCCTTCGAGCAATGCCAAGCCCTTGCACCGAAAGCAGGAAGAGGAATGCGAATGGCACTCCAATGATCAGGATCAAGAATGATAAGGATAGGGACACCCCGGTCACCGCCCAGGTGAAATAGATGATCCCTGTGACGAACGTAATGAACATGAACAAGAGCGAACCCCAGGTGCGTGGATCGATGTAAACGCCAAAGAGGCGACCCCAAAAGGACTGCGGCTTTTTAGCCTGTTTCAGGGAAGGCGAAGTACGCCGCTCGATCTCCCGATAAGCAGCTGCCGTTTCTTCGGGCGTGCCATACTCTTCGATAATGACCTTCAATGCATCGGCTTCGCTTGCATCGGGAGTTTTCTCCCGTGCCGCTTCCAGCGCCATGGACAAATGTTCGCGTGCATCCGCCTGCGCATCCTGGATGAGGGCAGCATCGCTCCCGCTGCATTTCTTTTTTCAAAGCATCGAGATATTCTTCAATCGTATTGAACATGTCATCATCCTTTCAAGTTCGCATCCACGAATTTCTTCGTCTGCTTCCAAATTTCCAACCATTCAGTCAACGCCGCACGTCCGTCTTCGGTGATCTTGTAATACCGGCGCGGCGGACCCGAGACGGACGGTTCGACCATGCTCTCCAGCAAGCCATTCTCCTCCAACGAGCGCAGCACCGGATACAACGTCCCCTGCTTCATCATTGGGATGTCGGGTCCACTTTCTTCGAGCATCTTCGCGATCTGGTAACCGTACATCGGCTCCTTGCTTCGACTTAGTACGCTCAACAAGATCAGCGACGAAGTTCCCGCATTGAGTTCTTTCTGGAATTTTTTGGTGTGTGCGGATAGTTCGGCCATCCTTGCTCCTTTCAATATGTATTATTGATTACTACTAACTATCTAATAATAGTATAAGATTGATAGTATGTCAAGGTTGTAAATAGCAAACTTCCTGTCCACAAGGGCAGGAAGTTTGCCATCAGCAGATCGACCCAGCTCGAATTTGAACCGCCAGGCGGAATATCCATTTGACCCACCCCCGACCCCTCCCTCAAGGGAGGGGAGAAATAACGAAAAAAGGGTGCGGGGGATTTCCCCGCACCCTTTTTTCGTCTCTCCTACTCGCTGAGGGTAGGCGGGAAAGAACCTACTCTCTTTTTTTCGTCTCTCGTTTTCGTTGAAGGTTGGCTCGGAAAATTTATCCCCCGCTCTTCAACCCACCAATTCGCGCGCATCCGAATGGATGATGATCCCGCCCGGCTTGAGCAGGCGCTCTTCCTGGCGTACGATCTCCGCCGCCACCGCCAGCCGGTCGGCGCTGCGCGGGAACTGGGCGGTGAACTCGGGTGACCCGAACAGCCGGCTGTCCTGGATGGCGTCGAAGGAATGCTCGGCCAGGAAATCCAGCGCGCCGCTTTTCCCCAGGTCAGCCTGGTGATGGGTGAAAGCCTCGGCTTGCAGGTCTCCCATATCCACTCCGGTCGGACAGGCATCCAGTTCCAGCAGCAGCCGGCACATCCACGGCTCGAACAGCGCGGTATACCCGGCGGGCGGGTTGCGCAGGACGATCTGCCGGACCAAAGTGCTGATGTGTACCGCACCGGGGGCTTTGCTGGTGTTCGATCCGCAGGCGATATCTAAGATTGACTTGCCGCGCAGCCTGGATAATTTCCCGAACGAGTTGGCGAGCCGCATCACCATCTGCGCCAGGATATCTTCGACACCCGTCTCCCTGTTGATCTTCTCCAGCAACCCGTAGCGCTCGTCCAGCGCCTTGAGCGTCTTTCCCAGCAGCCGGCGCTCCTGGGTGTCATCCCACAACAGTGCCAGGCGTGAGACCAGCCGGTTCAACCGTTCTTCGTTCGCTTTTGCATCCATTTATTTTTTCTTTATTTTCGTTTTATTTTCTTTTTTGCTTCGGCTTTTTTCAGGTTTTCGGCAACCCGGAATTTCACGATCCTGCGCACCAGGTCCATCGGCATGGGCTGGTCGAGCGGGAACTGGATCGTGCCCTTGGCGTGAATATAGGATGCGATCTCCTTCTTGAACGCCTCGGTCCCGCTCGGAGTCGGGAACAAACTGATGTGGTCCTTGAAAGCCCCAAAGTAGACCAGGTTCCCCTCCAGGTAGAAGGTCGGCATCTGGTAACTGATCTTCTCGGTCGCCTGTGGCGCGCACGATTGGATCACCGCCCGCAGCTCCTGCAGTTTCTTCTGGACATCCAGCGGGTAGAGCGCTATATACTCATCGATCGAATGGTAGGTTTGTTTTTCCATGATTTACCATCCCTGTTGGGTACTGGTAAAAGCCCGCCGCCGGTACATCAGGCAGCCGCTATTTGTTCTGGTCGATGATTATACTTTCTCCCGCGGTATTCTCGGGCTCATTTCCCCCTTTCCTTCGCGAGGGATCCTGCAACTACAAGTACGTCTCGAGCAACTTCCCCACCTCAGCCATGTTGAACACCGGTCCATCCACGCAGACCAGTTTTTCGCCCAGGTTGCAGCGCCCGCATTTCCCCAGCCCGCAGTGCATGCGCGCCTCCAGCGTGACGTAACTGTCCTCGTCCACAAAACCCATCTCCGCCAGCATGCGGGTCGACAAAGTGGATCATGATCGGCGGTCCGCAGGTGACCGCCACCGCGTTCTTCGGGCTCGGGTCGACCTTCTTCAGCAGGTCGGTGATCAACCCCACGCCGTGGTCCCAGCCGGCATCCGCCTTGTCCACAGTCAGGTGCAGGCGGGTATTGGGAGCCGCCCGCCAGGCTTCATATTCATCGGTGAAGACCAGCAGCGACGGATGCCGGGCTGCCCACAGGATGGTCAACTGCCCGTAATCGGCGCGGTTCGCCAGCACAGTCTGGATGACCGGTCGCAGCGGCGCGCCGCCGATCCCGCCTCCCAGGACCAGCAGGTCTTTGCCCTTGAATTGTTCCATCGGGAAAGCGTTGCCCAGCGGACCGCGCACCCCGACCACGTCCCCTTCGCCCAGTTCGTGCAGCCCGGTCGTCACCGACCCCAGGCGTGCCACAGCAAAATCGACCGCGCTCCCGCCTCGGCAGGCATTGGCGATCCCGAACGGCGCCTCGCCCAGCCCGAACGCCGAGACAAAGGCAAACTGTCCGGGCTGCAAGCTTTGGAAGGCCTCAGCCCCGCCGTCCTGCATCTCCACCCGCAGCAGTTTGATCTCCGCCGCCAGGTCGCGGACTTCGACCAGTTTTCCCAGGAAGGGCATCATGGGATTGTCGCTCATGGCTGCCTCCCCAGTTCCAGCAATACTTCGGTGATATCCACTCCCGCCGGGCAGATGTCGATGCAGCGCCCGCAGCCGGTGCAGGCGGAGGTATCCGCCAGCCCGGCCTGCTCCGGGAAGTAGAAGAACTTGCAGTAGACGCGGTTGCGCAGCCGCTCGGCTTTTTCCGGGCGCGGCCGGTGACCGCCCGCCACCCGCCGGTAATTCGCCCCCGCGCAACTGTCCCAGCAGCGGATGCGTTCGAACTGCCCGGTCGCCAGCATCTCATCCCGCACCGCAAAGCAGCGGCAGGTTGGGCAGACATACGCACATGCCCGGCACGACAGGCAGCCCTCCGATAGATCCGCCCAGATCGGACTCTCGAACTGCTTCGCCCAGGATCCCTTTCGGGGACCGGGAAGCGCTCGCCTTTTGCTTGCGCCGAACCGCCATCCACCGACTCTTCCCAGCCGCTATCCGCCAGGAGACTGCGTCCCTTTGCAGTAATGGCCTCCGCCAGGTAGCCGTCTTCGACGGGGGTCAGCATCAGGTCCATGCCGGTCGGGTCGTCCGGTGCGCCGCCGACCGAGGTGCAGAAGCAGGATGGACCCATGCTCCTGGCAAGCCAGCCCGATCAGTGCCGTGTTCTCCCGGCGGCGGGCGTAATACGGGTCGGCGGGAGCGGTATCGATGAACAGGGCGTCCAGCAGCCGGGCGCCGCGCGCGTCGCATGGACGCACCCCGAACACGACCGCCTTGCCTTCCGGCAGGGTCTCGCTCACGTGGATCTCCGCCCCGGTCTTTTTGATGTACAGCAGGCTTTCGGTGGGCGGGAAGAATACTTCCTTGACCGGCAGCAGTGGTCGGGTGAAATCCGGGCGATCTCGCTGTGGCTTTTCAACCTGACGGTAGAGCAGCACGCCCGAAACCTCGCGTGGGGCGATCAAGGTCTGCGTTTGCGCCAGGCTGTCCAGCCAGGTATCGAGATCAACCTGGCTGATCGAACGAGGCGTTACGGGTGCGTTTTTTTTGCTCATCTCAATCTTCCTTGTACTCGCCCGACAGGATCGTCACGATCGGCGACTGTTTGGCAGCCGTCCCTGCCCGCTGCCCGAAGGTCTTCTCGATCTCGCCCGATAATTTCTGGTTGATCAGGCTGAGCGGGATATCCATCGGGCAGGCCCGCTCGCACTCGTTGCAGCCCACGCAGCGTCCCGCCAGGTGGAAAGCCCGTCCAAGGTGGAAAGTGCGCTTTTCATTCAACCGGATTCCAAGCCCAACGTAGGTCGAGTCGTCCCGTTCGTACAGGCAGGTCGGGCAGTTGCACATCGGGCATGCCTGGCGGCAGGCATAGCAGCGGATGCAGCGGTCGAACTGGCTGAGCCAGAACTCCATCCGTTCGGACGCCGGCAATTTATCCAATTCGGCGATGGCCTCATCGCAGCACGACGTAAGCCGTGGGATGAACGAGGTCGCCGATTCCTCGATCAACGCATCGAAGACCGCCGGCGCCGCCTCCTGGCAGGTCACGCAGCGTGACTGGACGTTGCCGCCCGCATCCCGCACTCCCTCACATGCCACGCCCATCACGAAGACCTGCTCGCGCCTGATTTGATTTTCAGCCAGCAGCACGTTGATCGCCCGGCTGTCGCAGGGCTTAACGATGACTGCGACCCGACTGTTTTTATCTCCATTTGCCTGTTTCAATCGAAGGTTCACGCCCACCTTATCCACTACGTACCCGCTCAGGTTGTGGCTGCAGTCCGCGTTCCAGACCAGCCGTTCAGCCTGCTCGGCGGAATGGATGAAAGCCGGGCGGGTCCTGCCGCGTCGGTCGAGCTCGTAACCGATCACGGCAGTTGACCTGTCCGCCCGCCAGCAGTTCCGCGCCTTCGCCCGGATGGCTTCCGTCTTGCGCGAGCACAATCCTTTTCCGGGTATGGGATGTCTTCGCCTTCCAGCGCCAGGTTCAGGCTGGAAGCCCGCTCCCGTCCGGTCATCATTTCGACCCTCCAGCGAACCGGTCCTAACGCCCTGACCTTATCCGTAAATTCCGTGGTGATCCTGGCGAAGCGTTCCCCCTCCGAAGCCGAGACCCAGTCCAGCCGCAACCGCTCGGGTTCCAGCCCGGCGAAACCCAGCAGGGTCTGCAGTATCGGCAGGCGCTTGGCAGGCGCGGTGGTTGCCGGTATCGTAGTGGCATTCGCCGATGTGGCAGCCCAGCACCAGCACCCCGTCGGCGCCCTGGTCGAAGGCGCGCATGATCAGTTCGGGCGAGACCCGCCCGAGCACGGCACGCGGATGGCACGGATGTTCGCCGGGGATTTCAGGCGGGCGATGCCGGCCGTATCCGCCCCGGTGTAGGAGCACCACGTGCACAGGAATGCGACGATCTTCGGTTCAAACATCAATCACCTGTCCAGATCTGGACCGGTTCCGGCAGTGCCAGCGCGCCGATGATCTCGGCCACCAGTTCGCGGTCGTCATAGTGGATCAGCGTCATGGCTTTGTTCGGACAGGCTGCCGCGCAGGTGCCGCAGCCCTTGCACAGGTAGCCGTTCACCCTGGCGACGGCCGCTTCGTCCAGCGATCTCGATCGCCAGGTACGGACAGGCAGCCGCGCATTGACCGCAGCCGGCGCAGCGCAGGAGGTTGACCTCCGCGATGGATGGGTCGAGGGCGATGGTGCCCTGGTCGATCAGCGACAGAGCTGCCGCGGCCGCAGCCGCGCCGGCCTGCGCCACGCTATCGGGGATGTCCTTGGGACTCTGGCAGGCGCCCGCCAGGTAGATGCCCTCGCTGGCTGGTCTCGACCGGGGCCAGCTTGGGATGCCGCTCGAGGAAGAAGCCGTCCTTGCTGCGGCTGACCCCGAAGGTGCGCCGCCACCTGTGCCGGTGTCCGCCTGCGGCTTCGAAGCCGGTCGACAGCACCACCATATCCACCAGCCACGTGGTCCGGCTGACCGTGGAAGGCCTCGCTCCATTTGACCAGCAGCTTGCTGCCCTTTCTGCTCGACGCTGCTGACCTTGCCGTGGTACAGGTTCACGCCCTGCTTCGCGGTGCGGTTGTAAAATTCCTCGTAGCCTTTGCCGAAGGAACGCATGTCGCGGTAGATCTCGTGCACCTCCGCCTCGACGTATTCATGCACCAGTTGCGCAAGTTTGAGCGAATACATGCAGCAGGCCCGCGAGCAGTATTCGTTGTAGTCCTTGGTCGCGGCTGCCCACGCAGTGGATGATGGCCACCGCTGCGGGCGGCTTGCCGTTCTTCAGCAGCACCTTGCCCAGCGGTTGGGCCGCTGGCGTTGATCAGCCGCTCGAACTCCATGGCGGTCAGCACATTGTCCAGTTTGCCGTAGCCCAGTTCGGGCATGCGCGTCGGGTCGAACTCCTTGAAGCCGGTCGCCAGGATGATGGCGCCCACGGTCAGGTCGATCATCTGGTCCTGCATGTCGTGGTCGATCGCCCCACGCTCGCAGGCCGCCAGGCACTCCAGGCACTCGGAGCACACGCCGCAGCGCAGCGCAGCGCTCGGCTTCGGCCAGGGCTTCCTCTTCGGTCATGGTCATATCCACTTCGCGGAAGTTGTTCTCGCGCTCCGCCACCGGGATGGTGCGCAATACCGGTGCGCGCCTTTGCGTGAAGCCTCGCCGCTGGCGATCTTCTGGCTGCGATCTCTTCCTTGGCCAGTTCCACCGCTGGAGGTTGCTTCGGTTCCGGCAAGCCCTGCTGCGCCGCGCAGGTAGCGGTCCATGCAGCGGGCCACGTGATGACCCTCGCCGATGGCATCCACCACGAAGAAGGTGGTGCCGCGCCGCACATCGCCGGCGGTGAACACGCCCGGGCAGGGTGGTCATCATCTCGTCGTTGGCCTACAGCCCGACCGGGTAGCGGATGGCGATGCTGCCGTCTTCGGGCAGGAAGGAAAAGTCTGGTCGCTGACCGAGCGCCCAGATGACCATGTCGCACGGGATGACGTGTTCGGTGCCGGGGATCTCGCTGCACCTGGCGCTGCCCGTTCACGATGCCCGCCGACTTCCGCTTCCAGGCAGCGTCACGCCGATGATCTTGCCGTCCTTGACCACCACTTCCTTGAAGACGCGGTTCTTGATGATCTCGCATCCCTTCCGCGGCCGATCTCACTTCGTCTCGTTGAAGGCCGGCCCGCATGCCGCGGCAGACGATCTTGACCTTCGGGCTGCCCAGGCGCACGGCCGTGCGCGCCGCAGTCGAGCGCCACGTCGCCCGCGCCCAGCACGACGATCTCGTGCCCGCGCAGGTCGAGCGGTTCGCCCAGGCAGGCGCGCCGCAGCAGGTCCAGGCTGAGCCAGTTGTCGGGGTGGTCCGAACCGGGGATGTCCAGCTTCTGTGGCGCTGTGGGCACCGGTGGCGATGATGACGGCGTTGTAGCCCTGCTGTCGAACAGACCCGGGGATGTCGTTCACCCGCGTGTTCAGGCGCAGTTCCACGCCCTCGTCCAGCGATCTGCTGGATCTCCCAATCGAGCCGCTCGTACGGCAGGCGGTGCGGAGGGATGCCCACCCGCATCATGCCGCCCGCCACCGGCAGCGAGTCGAAGACCGTGACGCTGTGCCCCAGTCGCACCAGGTCCAGCCCGGCGGTCAGCCCGGCCGGCCCGGCGCCGATGATGGCGATCTTCTTACCGGTCGGCGTGGGGTTGTGCTGCGAAGGGTGTGCCGACCAGGGATTTGTCTGCGCACTGCGGTCAGGTGGTGTCCTTGGCAGTTCGTCGCGGTGCTGTAGGCCCAATCGGCCACGAAGCGCTTGAGCGCCATGATGTTGACCGGCTGGTCGAACTGCGCCGCGGCTGCAGGCTTCTTCGCAGCGATGGTTGCATACCCGCCCGCACACCGAAGGGAAGGGATGCTCGCGGCGGATGGCCCAGTAGGCATCCGCGTAGCGTTTCTGGTGGACCAGGGCGATGTAGCCCTGGGCGCGCTGGTCGGTCGGGCAGGCGTCCCGGCAGGGGGCGATGCCCCGCTTCTCAATGGCATACGCACCCGGCACGGACTGCGCCGAGAAGCGGTAGATCGCCTTGCGCATGCTCAAGCCCAGGTCGAACGGATTGCTGACCTCGATCGGGCAGACCTCGGCGCAGTTGCCGCAGCCGGTGCACGTTTCCTCGTCCACGTAGCGCGGCTTGCGGCGCACGCGCACCTCGTAGTTGCCGACGTAGCCCGAAACCGATTCGACTTCGCTGTAGCTCAGCAGCTTGATGTTCTGGTGGCGTCCAACGGACACCATTTTGGGTGTGAGTATTCAAGCCGCACAGTCGAGGGTCGGGAAGGTCTTGTAGAGCTGGGCCATGTGCCCGCCGATGCGACGGCTCGCGCTCCACCAGGTAGACCTGCTTGCCGGCATCCGCCAGCCGCAGCGCGGCCTCGATGCCGGCGATCCCGCCGCCCACCACCAGCACCGCCGGCGTCATCTGCACCTGGCGCATCTCCAGCGGGTGGTGATGCGCCACCCGGCTGCACGGCCGCGCCGACCAGTGCTCTGCGCCTTGGCGGTCGCCTGCTGGCGGTCGTCGATCACCCAGGAACAGTGCTCGCGGATGTTGGCCATCTGGATAGAAGAAGGGGTTGAGCCCGGCTTCCAGCGCACGCCCGCCGGAAGGTTGGCTCGTGCATCAACGGCGAGCAGGAGGCCACCACCACCCGGTTCAGACCTTGTTCCTGGATATCCTGCTTGATCAGATCCTGGCCCGGATCGGAGCACATATAGGTGTAGTCGCGTGCCACCACCACGCCCTCCAGGTGCGCGGCGCAAACTCGGCCACCTGCGGCTACATCCACCGTGGCGGCGATGTTGGTGCCACAGTGACAGATGTAGACGCCGGTCCTGATTTTGGAGCGGTTCATGGTCACGCCTCCGAGCAGCATGCTGCCTGGTCTGATGCTCATCAGAATACCGTCGATCTCGCCAGTACCTGTTCGTTCGTAAAGCCATTCTGGATGGCCGCGCCGGCCGGGCAGGCCGCCACGCAGGCGCCGCAGCCTTTGCACAGCACTTCGTTGACCTGAGGCCACCGTGCCCGCCGTTCGCGATCTCCACCATGGAGATGGCGCCGTACGGGCACAGGCCCTCGCAGGTGTGACAGCCGCCGCACTTCTCGGGACGACATAAGCTGGTGAAGGGCTCGAGCTGACCACCGACCGGCATCCATCAGCGAGAGCGCGGCCGCCGCCGCGGCCCCGCCCTGCGCCACGCTGTCGGGGATGTCCTTCGGTCCCTGGCAGGCGCCCGCCAGGAAGACGCCGTCGGTGGTCGTTTCCACCGGGGCCAGCTTGGGATGTCTCTCGAGGAAGAAACCGTCCGGGCTGCAGGCTGACTCCGAACGATGCCGCCACCTCGTGCTGATCGCCTGGGGCTCCAGGCCGGTGCTCAGGACCACCATGTCCACCAGCGTCTCGATCGGCTTGCCGCTGTACACATCGGTCGACGAGCACGGCCAGGCTGCCCGTCGCGCTGCTCGACCCGGATATCCCTGTCGAAGCGGACGAAGTTCACGCCCTGCTGCTTCGACCCGCTCGTAGAAAGCTTCGTAGCCCTTGCCGAAGGTGCGCATGTCCCGGTAGAACTCGATCACCTCGGCATCCACATAATCGCGCACCAGGTGGGCCAGTTTGAGCGAATACATGCAGCACACGCGCGAGCAATATTCGTGATGCGTCGCCGCGGCTGCCCACACAGTGCAGGATGGCGATCTTTTTCGGCTTGTCGCCCGTTCTTCAGCAGCACCTCCCCGGTGGTCGGCCCGCCGGAGTTGATCAGGCGTTCGAACTCCATGCCGGTCAGCACGTTCGTCCAGTTCGCCATAACCATATTGCGGTGAGCGGTGCGGGTCGAAGTCCTGGAAGCCGGTGGCCAGGATGATCGTGCCGACCTCGAGCTCCAACCGTTGCTCCTTCTGCTCGAAGTCGATCGCATCGCGCGGGCAGAACTTTTCGCAGGCCCGGCATTTGCCGGTCTTGAAGATAGGCACAGTTCTCGGTATCGATGACCGGCACGCGCGGCACCGCCTGGGGGAAGGGGAAGTAGATCGCCGGGCGGTTGCCCAGCCCGAGGTCGAACTCGGAGGGGATCTTCTTCCAGGGGCATTTTTCGACGCAGGTCCCGCAGCCGGTGCACAGCTCTTCGTTCACATAGCGCGGCTTGCGGCGCACGCGTCACGTCGAAGTTGCCCACATACCCGCTAACCTTCTCGACCTCGCTGTAGCTCAGGAGTGTGATGTTTGGGTGGCGTCCCACGGACACCATTTTGGGTGTAAGTATTCAGGCCGCACAGTCGAGCGTTGGGAAGGTCTTATACAGCCGGGACATGTGCCCGCCGATGGATCGGCTCGCGCTCCACCAGGTAGACGTGCTTGCCCGAATCCGCCAGACGCAGCGCCGCCTCGATCCCGGCAATCCCGCCGCCCACCACCAGCGCCGATTGCTTCACGCGCCACCTGGCGCATCTCCAGCGGTTCTTGCAGAGCACCCGGTGCACGGCTGCCGCCACCAGCGCCTTGGCTTTTTCGGTTGCCGCTGCCGGGTCGTCGGTGACCCAGGCACAGTGTTCGCGGATGTTGGTCATCTGGAACAGGAAGGGGTTCAGCCCGGCCTCGGCGCAGGCCTGCCGGAAGGTGCTCTCGTGCATCAGCGGCGAGCAGGAGGCCACCACGACCCGGTCCAGGCCCATCTGGCGGATATCCTCCTCGATGAGGGCCTGACCGGGATCCGAGCACATGTAGGCATAATGACGCGCAACGACCACATTCTCCAGCCCGGCCGCGAAGGCAGTCACCGCCTTCACATCCACCATGCCGGCGATGTTGGTGCCGCAGTGGCAGATGTAGACACCGACGCGTGGAGAGCCACGCGTCGGTAATGTGTCAGGTGCGTTCACCATTGTGCCTCCATGAAAGTATCATAATACAACACAACAAGGTAACGGCTCCCGTGATTTTATATAATTCTGCCACGCATATAAGATTATACAAGTGATATTTGTCACAAAAGAAGAATACATAACAGTTACCGGGATGGGTCGGATTCCCCCATGGTCGTTCAAGCTAGGTTGGAGTGGAGGTTAGCGATCAAATAAAATATTCTGTCATCGCGAGGAGCGCAGCGACAACGCGATCCCCCTTGCTACGAGGGAGATTGCCACGCCAAAGTACGGATGCACTAACACCCGAGCGAAGATTATGTCATCGCGAGGCTCGCGTGTGTCTATTTTATTGCCTCACTTCTTGAACGGCTTCGATCGTTTCCCGGACCAGCCATACCAGGAACACCAGCGCGGCAGCGTATTCCACCCACCACCAGCCGAACAGGATATTCAGTCCCAGACCGGCGAGCACCGTCCCCGCCATATAGGCGCAGGTGATGGAATTGACCGCGTCGCCTGCCAGCGCCTCGCTGTTGAGTCTCCGGGATAGACGCCGCTTCGAGACTGCCAGGAACGGCATGATAAGCACCGCCGCCGCGCTGACCGCAATCCCCGCCGGTGAGGCGTCGGGTCTGGAACGGGTAAGCAGCCCGGCAATGGCTGAGACCAGCACATAGATGCACAGCAGCCCGAGGCTGATCGCTACGAGCCAGGCTGCCCGATGCTCAGCCCGCTCCACGCTTTGCGGGTCGCCCCCGCGACTCTCCACCCTCAGCCGCCACAGCAGCACTCCTCCGCTCACCAGTTCGATCAGGCTGTCGATCCCGAATGCCACCAGCAGGGCGCTGCCCGCCGCGATCCCCGCCGCGACCGAGACCGCCATCTCGACCACCATCCAGGCGATCGTGATGACCTCGATCCGCAATCCCAGGGATATATCTGCAGTCCGTGATGTGTTCATTTTGAATACAGGCTTTCCATGCCACCAAGATAAGATGGACCAGAGTGAATTGACCATTCCGATTATATATGGAATTCACCCCGCCTCTGATTTTATGTGTATCACCTATGCGCAATATACGGGGACGAAAAACGCCTCCTGCCGGATATTTGGGGTTATATCTTCTAAGTAATTCGGGCTCCCGTAGATTTCCCTTTACCGGTATTCGCCAGGCAAAAGACCCCCTCCCCCCCAATCCCCGGGAATACCTCAATCTTTTCTTAATCCACTCGTCCAGAGGTGTGAGTTCATGGAATTCCTGAAAAATATCAAACTGATCCAGGGCGGAATGGGCGTATACGTATCCAACTGGAGGCTTGCGCGTGCCGTTGCGAAGGAATTGCCCGGCATCACCGCCGGAACGGTCTCCGGCACCGGGCTGGATGTGGTCTACACCCGCCTGCTGCAGTTGGGCGATCCCGGCGGACATATCCGCCGCGCCCTGTCTGCGTTCGATGGGCTGTTCGGGGTGGATGTCGGGCACGGCGCATCTGCGAACGCTATTTCATTCCGGGCGGCAAACCGCCGAATGCCCGCTTTAAAAATCCCCCCTCACAAACCATCCGCCCCCTGGACGGGAAGGCTGCCTTTCCCGCCCCCCTTCCCGATCAGCCGGTCGTTCCGGTCAAACTCGGCGTGGACGAGGATGTGGTCGAGATGCTCATCGCCACCGGATTCTCCGAAGTGTGGCTCGCCAGGCAGGGACATTCCGGTAACATCTTCATCAATTTCCTGAAAAAGGTCGAACTGCCGCTGGTATATACCATGTACGGTGCGATGCTGGCTGGCGTGGCTGGCGTGATCGTCGGCGCCGGCAGCCCGGAAGGTCTGCCCGCCATCTGCACCCGCCTGGCGGAACACCAGCCGGTCGCGATCGAGCTGTCGGTCTTATACCGCGAGTTCGGGTGAGACGTTCGAAGTGCCCTTCGATCCGCGCCAGGTGGCGGCCGGGAAACTGGCAGCCGCCCCGCTGCCGCGGCCGGCTTTCCTGGCGATCGCTTCGCTTGAAAACCTGGTGCAGGCTCTGGCGCACAGCCCGACTTTAGCGCCGGATGGTTTCATCATCGAGCATCACACCGCCGGGGGTCACAACGCCGGTCCGCAGGGACCGCTGGTCAAGGATGCGCGTGGGCAGCCGGTCTACGGCGCCCAGGATGAACCCGACCTGCAGGCCATCCGGCAGGTGGGGTTGCCCTTCTGGCTGGCAGGCGGTTACGGCAGCCGGCAGAAATTCCAGCAAGCCCTGGCATCCGGTGCGACCGGCGTCCAGGTTGGCTCGAACTTCGCCCTGGCGGAAGAAGTCCGGTCTGAAACCCGCCTACCGCAGCGCCATTCTCGACCTGCTGAAAAAGGAGACCAGACGAAGCCGGGATGGTGCTGACCACGCTCTTCTCCCCCACCGGCTATCCGTTCAAGGTGGCCCAGCTCGAAGGCACCCTGGCGGATGAAACCGTCTATGCCGGTCGGCCGCGGGTTTGCGATCTTGGTTTGCTCCAGCAATTGGGACTTGTCCAAACCGAGCGCGGATGGGACCCGCAGCCTGTTCCAACGCTGCCCGGCTGCGCCCGTGGCGGGTTTCATCGAGAAACGCGGCTTGCAGCATAATACGGAAGCCCGCCGTTGTCTCTGCAACGGACTGCTGGCTGGCGTGGGGCTGGGACAGGTCAGCGAACGGAAAGGGCAGCGCGTGGAGGAACCGGCGATCGTCACCCTCGGCAACCACCTGGACGGCGTCCGCCGCCTGTCCAGCCAGGGTCAGTCCACCTATTGGGCGCGCGATGCCGTGTACGATATCCTGGGTCAGGATTAGCACTCACCCGCAGGCAAGTCTCTAAAACGAATGGCTGACCGCAGGCAACCTTATCCAGCAAGTGGGAGCACTCATTGAAAGAATCAACCCTTCCGAATAACGCAGATCTGATTCCCGGCCTGGTCTGGCTGGGAGAGAAAAGCGACCTTGTTTCAACTGACGATGGTATTCAGCGCGCCCTGCTGGATAACGAAAGACCGCTGTGGGTGGTTAAGCAGGACGGCATGCTGTGCATCACCTCCGCCGGGAAGATCATCCCCGGGCTGAATGCGCAGGATGGCAAGAACGTGTTGGGCTTTGCCCCGGCGCTTCCGCTGACCCGGCTGGGCGATGCAAATTTCTGCCGCACCTACCACACCCAATACGCCTATTACGCCGGCGCGATGGCGAACGGCATCTCGACCGAGAAGCTGGTCATCACGTTCGGGAAACACGGGCTGATGGGCTCGTTTGGTTCCGGCGGGGTTTCCCCGCAGCGGGTCGAGGCTGCCATCCGGGAGATCCAGCAAGCCCTGCCGGATGGACCTTATGCATTTAATTTGCTTAACAGCCCGAATGAACCCGGCCTGGAACAAAAATTGGTCGACCTTTACCTTCAATATCACGTGCGTGCCATCGAGGCTTCCGCATACCTGCTCATGACAGTTCCATTGGTCCACTACCGGGCTGCCGGGCTCTCCCGTTCACCGGACGGAGCCACGCGGATCGGCAACTGCATCATTGGCAAACTTTCACGTCTGGAAATGGCACAAAAAATGCTGGAACCCGCCCCCGCAGATATCCTCGCCAGTCTGTGTAGCGGAACAGAAGATAACCCCCCTGCAGGCTGAACTGGCTCGCCAGGTTCCCATGGCGGACGATATCACCGTCGAAGCGGATTCGGGCGGGCACACCGACAACCGCCCGTTGATCGGAATGTTCCCTGCTTTCATCGCCCTGCGCGATGAAATGCAAGCCAAATACCAGTATGCCCAACCGGTGCGGATCGGTGCCGCCGGCGGGATCGGCACCCCGGGCGCAGCCCTGGCAGCCTTCATGCTGGGTGCAGCCTACATCGTCACCGGGTCGGTCAACCAGGCCTGCATCGAATCGGGCGCATCCGAACACACGCGAAATTTACTTGCGCAAATGGAAATGGCGGATGTCGCCATGGCGCCTGCCGGGGACATGTTCGAAATGGGTGTCAAAGTGCAGGTGCTGAAACGCGGCAGCATGTACGCCATGCGCGCCCAGAAATTATATGAGCTCTACACCCGCTACAACGCCTGGGAGGAGATCCCGGTCGCGGAGCGTGAAAAATTGGAAAAGACGGTCTTCAAACGGGATTTCGGCTGCGATCTGGAGCGATACAGAAAAGTTCTTCGCAGAACGTGACCCCAGCCAGATCGTGCGTGCGAACGCCAACCCGAAGGATAAAATGGCACTGGTCTTCCGCTGGTATTTAGGTTTGTCCTCACGCTGGTCGGTCCGCAGCGAAAAGGGCCGCGAGCTCGATTACCAGGTCTGGACCGGACCTTCCATGGGTGCCTTCAACAATTGGGTAAAAGGGACTTATTTGGAGACCCCCGCCAACCGCACGGTCGTGGATGTTGCTGAACATATCCTGCGCGGCTGTGCCTACCTGTACCGCTTGCGCTCGCTGGAGATGCAGGGCTTGCGATTGCCCGCTGCCTTCCAGCGCTATATCCCCGAACCGCTCTAATACATATAAAACTTTCTCTCCAGCATTCGCAATTTGACCGGGCGCGGCGCGTAACCCGCCATGGTCAGGACGTGATCGCCGCGCCGCTGCCACCAGGCTGACCAGTTGTGCTGCTCCTGCGGGGTCGCCACGCGCAGTTCCTGCCATTCCCCGGGCAGGGACTCCTTTCCTTGCGTACCGTGCACCTCCACCTGCCGGGTATCCCAGCGCAAGCCGACCCCCAGCGCCTTCAGCATGGCTTCCTTGGCGCTCCAGACCAGGGTCTGATGCAGATCCCTTGTTTCAGGGGGCAGTGAATCCACCCACCTGTTCTCTGCCGTTGTGAAATAATCCTTGAGGAAATTGTCCGCCCTGGCTTCGATCTTTTCCAGGTCGGCGCCGATCCTTAAATCTTTGCCGGTAGTGACGGCGCACAGCGCCAGCCCGTCCCGGTGACTGATCGACAGGCAATCCGGCGAGATGGAGCCATCCGGTAGGTTGATGCAGGGCGCGCCTGCGGCTGCGTGCCCGATCTCGATCGCAGCCATGGAATAGCGCTGGTACTGTCGAAGACTGTGCACCAGCGACTTGGCTGCCCAGCGACCCAGCAGCCATTCATAGCGCCGTTTGGCAAAACGCAGGCTGGCAAGTTTCTCCTGTTCAGCCGGCGAGAGGAATCCGCTGTTCTTCTCGAGCGAGATCTGGGTGGCGCCGACCAGGGTCCAGTAGACGGTTGCAGGCATAGTTTTTGTACCATGAGGGCGCACCGATGGGTGCGCCCTCATTAATCATATCAGCAATTCCGCTCTTCCCGGGTCAGGAGTCCCTGACCAATTCTTCCATGGGTGCCACCAGTTTGTTCTCCACCGCATCCGAGAGCGGCGTGGTGCGGTAATCCTTCAATTCGAGGTACACCCGTCCCTTGGCATCCACCACCCGGCAGTCGAAGTGCAGGTCACCCGTCCCGCTTTGGACCGGGGTCACCTCGGCGTAGATCGCCACGCCGTTGATGTTCTGCCGGTAGAGCACCAGGCTCTCGACCGAGCGCGGCAGCGCCAGCGTGCCGGTCTTGCCGATCTCCCATACCCCGGCAGTCTGGAAGCACAGTTCGACCAGGGTCGGTGTGCTCAGCATGGCATGTTCCTGCTGAGTGATGCCGGGCAGGCTCTTGTGCAGTTTTCCCAGGTAGGTCCTGCCGGAGCGCTGGACGCCTTCCAGCACCTGGAAAGCCGGTCCGTGGAAATACAATGCGTAAATATCCTCCGCCTTGACCGTGTAATGCCCGTTCCAGTTGGGCGGCTCGACCCGCATTTCCCTGGCTTGCGATCCCTGCGGTTCCAGGTGGACCTTGCCGGTGAAGTGCAGCACGGTCTCTTCCGCGCGTGTCCTTCTCATGCGGGTCGATTCCAACGTGACGTACACCACCAGCCCGGCACGTTCCCGGACTGCCCGGGCGATCCAGGTGACCCGCCGCGGTTTGTTGCCGTAGAATTTAAAAGCCGTCAGGAAGCGAATGTCTTCCAGTTTGCTCACCTCGAAACCACCGCCCTTACCAGAGATCAGCACCGAACCGATATGCTTGGCTGCAATGGAGAAACCTTCGATGCCCATTACACCCGGCAGGATCGGCGTTCCGTTCATGGCATGGTCGTGCAGGAATGGCTGTTCCGCCGGATCGAGATCGGCTTCCAGAACCAGCCCGCGGTTGATGTCGAAATCGGTGATGTGGCTGAGCATGGTATGGATCGGTTTCCCGGCCCGCAGGGCATCGTCAGCCTGCGCCACGTCCAACCCGCCGTGCGCGAATTTGGGTTCGAGCAGGGCACCCAGCGAACCGGCAGCAATGCTTTCGCCGGAACCTGCCAGGATCTCGTTGTGCAGGTACGCGGCAGCCTGGCGCGGGTCCAGCAGGTCGATCCCCGCCATTTTCATCAATGCCGGGATATTGCCGCGCGTCGCCATGCCCACACCGCCCCAGGCGCTCCAATCGATGGAGATGACCTTGATGGCGGGATGCTGCCGGCTCATGGCGGAGGCCATTTTGCACAGCAGGTCATTGGCAGCGCTGTAATCGGTCTGCCCGGCATTTCCGAAACGCCCCGCCACCGACGAGAAGAAAACCATCGCACGCGGCAGCAGATCGTGGTTGATCATGGATTTGTAAATGTTAAAGAAGCCGTCGGCTTTGACGGAAACCACCTGCCGGAATTCTTCGACCGTCTTTTTCTTCAGCTTGCGGCTGAGCTCGATGCCAGCAGCATGCAGGAATACATCGATGTGCCCGGCGGACTCCTTCACCTGCCGCATGGCTTTTTGGACCGCGGCCGGGTCGGTGATATCGCATTCCAGGGCGTATGCCTTGCCGCCCATTTGCCCGATGATCTTCATGGTCTCCAGGCAGGCTGCAGAACGTTCGAGCGCTGTTACGGCATTTTCAACCTGCAGCGGCGTGGCTTTCTTACCGGCAGCCGTCAAGCGCGCTGCCAGGTCTTTCTTCAATCCATCCCGGTCGCCCGTCAGGCGGGTGAGGTCGCTGCTGTTGGGATCGGGCAGGGCGGAGCGGTTCAACAGGTAAAAAGTGCCCTGCGTGGTTTTCACCAAATCTTCCACGATCGGGCGGATGATCCCGCCTGAGCCGCCGCTGACCAGGAAGACACTGCCTTTCTCGAGGCTGAATTCTGCCTGTGCTGGCAACGGCTGGTCGCAGGTGGCAATCCCGTAACGCATATTATTTTGCCAGCCCACTTCCACCGCGGCGGGGTCCTGCAGGGTTTCATCGATCAGGCGGGTACCGATGACTGCCGGCGTGGCATCCGTTTCGAAATCCACCACTTTCACGAAAGCCTCCGGTCGCTCACGTGCCAGTGCTTTGGCGAAACCGCTGATGGCTCCACCCATCGGAGCGGCGGCGCCTTCTTCAGAATAACCGTGCAACCCGCCCAGGCGCGCGTCGCGCACACCAGGAAGGTCTCCTCCGGCATGCTGCGCATGATCGTATACAGGCTGTACAGGCGCTGCTCGAGACCAGCCTGCCAGTCCTGCAGGTTCATGTCGGACAGCAGCGGCTCCACATCCATGCCGGGCAGGAAGTACACGCCCTGGATGGGTCCTTCCGCCAGCCAATCGGTCAATTTCGTGGTTATCGCTTCCGCGCTTTCACTGGAGCTCAGGCGTAACACTGCCGTTTTGCGCCTGGTCAGTTTGCGGACGAGCGGCTCACTGTCTTTCGATTTGCTTTCCACCACCAGTACCCGGCTGACTTCATCCAGCTTCAGGTCGGTGGGAATGCACAGGTCCAGGCGCGGTCGCAGCGCCGGGACGGGAACGCGGCGGATGATCTCAACCGCTGGTTCTTCCGGGATGGCAGCAGGGGTCGGCTCAACAGCCGTTTCCGCTGGTGCAGCAGTATGTCTGCATGCTCGGCGCGGCAGCGGCTTCCGCCTTCGTTCGCAGCGCGTCTTCCACGAAACCGATCACCTTGGCAAGCGTGTTGTAGTCGGATAAGCGCAGGTCCTCCCGGCGCGGGATGCCATATTTTTCGCGGATCGAGGCGAACAGCTCGGCTTGCTTGACCGTGTCGATGCCCAGGTCGGCTTCCAGGTCGAGGTCGAGTTCCAGCACTTCGACCGGGTAGCCGGTCTTCTCGCTGACCGCCGAGACCACGAAGCTCTTGATCTCATCCGTTCCAACGCGGGTTGTTACTGCAGCGACTGCTGCCGGAACGGGCTCATCTATTACAGTAACGTGTGCCGGTTCCTGGACGGCTGGCTTGTTTTCAGCGACGGCCACAGCCACCGCAGCACGCCTGAGCGCATCACGCACAAAGCCGATCACCTTGGCAAGTGTGTTGTAATCCGACAGGCGCAGGTCCTCACGGCGTGGGATGCCGTACTGTTCGCGGATCGAGGCAAACAACTCAGCCTGCTTGACCGTGTCGATGCCCAGGTCGGCTTCCAGGTCGAGATCGAGTTCCAGCACTTCGACCGGGTAGCCGGTCTTCTCGCTGACCGCTGCCAGCAGGTAGGTCTTTATTTCTTCATCGTTCGCGGAAACCGGCGAGGCAGGCATAACGGTCTTCTCCGTTCGATGGCAGCGGGTACTGCTGCGGTGGCTTGCGGTTGCGGTGCTGGTGCTGCCATGACCACACTTGTGCCGAGCGAATCTTTCACAAAACCCATCACCTTGGTCAGCGTGTTGTAATCCGACAGGCGCAGGTCTTCGCGGCGTGCGATGCCGTATCGTTCCCGGATGGAAGCGAACAGTTCGGCTTGCTTGACCGTGTCGATCCCCAGGTCCGCTTCCAGGTCGAGGTCGGGCTCCAGTACTTCGATCGGATAACCGGTCTTCTCGCTCACGATCGACAGCACGTAGGATTTGATCTCTTCCATCCCGATGGCTGTTCGCTCCGGTTGCGGTTCGTTGAACACCGGGTGCTGCAGCCGTTTGCTGTAGCGATTTCCGCTGCGTGGCTTTCCGGTTCGGATGCCTTCGCCCACATGGTCGGACCAAAGCCGTAATGCCAGTTGGACTTTGCCATGGGTCGGGCAGGTACGCCCCGGTCCTGGATGCGTAACGTTCGTTTGACCACTTCCATCGCGGCATCCGGGTAGCCGGATATGGATGAAAGCCAGTTCTGATAAACATCCTTTTCGACCCGCTCTTCAACACCCGGGATCTTGCGCAGCAGGGTCATGGCGATCTGGGAGCCAAATCCGGCACCCAGCCGCAGGCTGAACTGGATCGGGTATTTCCCGCCGTGTGACAGGTTCAGGTCGCCCAGTTCAGGGTCCGGTTCGAAACCGTCCTGGATGTTGGCGATGGGCGGCACGATCCCGAATTCAAGTGCTTTCACCGCCACCACGTCTTCGATCCCCACCCCCATGGTATGACCGGTAAAGCCCTTGGTGTTTGCAATGATGACCTGGTTGGCGCTATCGCCGAATGCCCGTCGCAGGGCATGGATCTCGGCAGCCGCGCTGCCGCCGCGCGCCGGAGTGTACGTCTCGTGCGAAACGAACATGGTCTCGGGCGCGATCTGGCTGCGGGAGATTCCAAAGCGTTCTTCCACGGTGGTCAGGAGTGTCTCCATCGCCTGGCTGACGTGGTTCACATTCAGCCGGGTGCCGTGGTAGGCGCTGTTGGAGATCTTGGACGCCAGCAGTTCGCAGATGCCTTGCATGCCGCGCTCGCGCAGCGCGTCCTGCAACTCGACCACCAGCGCGGCCGCCCCCATCCCGATGATCATGCCGTTCCGGCGTCGGTCGAACGGCAGGGCTGCCAGGCGCAGGTTGCCTTCCGTTGAGGCTGCACCCGTTGCAAGCAGCGAAGTCCCGATCCACTGGGAAAGGTCTCCGTCGATCACGTCGTCCCCGGCGATGATGATCACCCGCCGGGCACGCCCGGCTCGGATCCAGTCCTCGGCGACCGCCATGGCATGCGTCGTGGTGGCGCAGGCGGCGTTGACGTGCGTGTTGGGACCACGCGCCCCGATGTATTCGGCGAACTGTGAATGACCCATGCTCAATACGCGGAAGATGAAGCGCCGGTCGAAATGATAGTCCAGCCGGCTGGCATCTGCTTCCAGTTCTGCCATCCGTTTTATGAAGGCTGCCTGCAGGTCGCTTTGCCCATCCGGGATCAACTCTGCCATCTTGCGCAGTTCTTCAATTTGCTTCAGCACTGCCTGGTGCTGGTAGAACTTGCCCGCTTCACCCGCCATCTGGTCGAGACCGGGGAAAGCCGAGCCGAAGATCACGCCGGTCTCATCCGCCAGCGCTTCGGGCAGTTTCCAGCGGTCGGGCAGGTAGCTGCCCGTGCTGGTCTTTTTATAAGCCATCACCAGCGGAATGCCCGCATCGCGCAATGCTTCGATCCCGGCTGCGATCGCCAGTTGCGTGGAGATATCGATCGACTCGAGCCTCTCCCGCGGGAAACCGAATTCGTCCACCGGATCGAACGTCGCCGCGCTGACCTGCCAGCTTGATGGTCAGGTCCATGTCGTCGATCGTCTGCATGACCGCACCCGCTTCGCTCTTGACCAGGCGGGTCGGACGTTTCTCGAGCATCGATTGGCGTGCCTCATCCGGCAGCGGCTCAATGCGCATGTCGCCGTTCAGGATCGACAGGATGTTGCCGTCATCGAAGACGTGCTTGCTGCGACCCGGCAGTCCCAATCCGGCGCCGCTGATCACCACCGAGCCGCTTAAGGTCTGCCGACCATCGCCTAAAGCATTGGATGGACCGTTGGCTGTAATGCTAGCTGGCAACGCTGCAGGCGCGGTTCGAACCGTCATTGGTCGGGCGACTTGCTCGATACCGGTCACGCCGGCGGCGTACAACTTGCACAGCGCCTCATGGAAACTGGCGATGTCGCCCTTGCGCGGGTGGTTGGTCGAGAGGGCTGTGATCCCGCTCTTTTCCTTCAGGATGTCGGTCGCCAGTCCGCTCAGCACGCGCTTCGGTCCGACCTCTACGAATATCCGGGCACCCGCCTCGTACAGGGTGTTGATTCCCTGCACGAACTGCACCGGCGATGCCACCTGGGCAGCCAGGATATCCAGGATCTCTTCGCGCCCCGTCGGGTACATTCTGCCCGTCACGTTGGCAACGATCGGGATCATCGGAGTCTGGATGTTCATGCGTGCGATCACCTTGCGCAACGGCTGGCTGGCAGGTGCGACGATATTGGTATGGAAGGCGTGCGAGACCGGGATCTTGGTCGCCTGGAAACCCGCTGCCAGGAAGGCAGCCACGGCGGCTTCCACCGCCAGCGTCGCCCCGCCGATCACGCATTGCACCGGGCTGTTCAGGTTGGCGATCACCACGTAACCGTCGACCGTTTTCAGGATCTTCTCCACATCCGGCAACGGCGCAGAGACGGCTGCCATGCAGCCGTTGTCGGCTGCCGCCACCTTCGACATCTCCTTGCCGCGCGCGCTGACGACTTCCAGCGCTTCCGGCAGGGTCAGTACACCGGATGCGACCAGGGCGGCATACTCTCCCAGGCTGTGACCCAGTACCATATCCGCCTGGATGCCGAATTGTCCGAGCAGCCGCAGCAGGGCGACATTCACCGCCAGCAGCGCCGGCTGGGTGATGGTCGTATCCCGCAGTTCTTTTTCCGCCTTCGACATGGCGGCCTCATCCCCATCGACGAATATATAACTCGAGATGGATCTGCCCAGGATGGGGGTCATGACTTCATCGGTCTCCCGGAAGGTATCCGCGACGACCGGTTCACGGTCGCGCAGTGCCCGCAACATGTTGACGTATTGCGAGCCCTGTCCCGGGAAGAGGAATGCAACCTTGCCAGGTTTGCCGCTGCCGCGCTGGATGCCGCGCATGCTCAGCGCCTGCCAGGCGGATTGCGATTCAGTGTCCAGTGCCGCCAGCGCGCTTTCTGCGCTCTTGAGCAGGTCTTCAGAATTATTAAAATCGATCACCAGCCGCTCGTTCTTCCCCACCTGCTCCGGTGTCGGGCGGCTGTTGGCAGGCAGACTACCCTTCTTGATCTGGTCGATCTGTTTGCTCAGGTCCTGCTTTAATTCTGCAACGGTGTTTCCACTCGCGAAGAACAGACCGCGCAATGGGGTTGACATGGAGATCGCCTCGACCGGCTGGGCAGGAATGCCCGGAATGGCAGGTTCCAGCGTTACGCCCGGGAAGCTTGCCTTCCGATCCGTCAGCACGCCTGGCAGATACTCCTCCAGCACCACGTGGAAATTCGTCCCGCCGAATCCGAACGCGCTGACGCCCGCCCGCCGTACATTCCCGTTGCGGGTTTCCCAGGGTCGACTCTGGGTGTTGACGTAGAACGGCAGGTGCGCAAAATCGATTTTCGCATTGGGCTGCAGGAAATTGGCAGATGGGGGCAGCAGGCTTTCCTTGAGCGCCAGGATCATCTTCAACAACCCGGCTGCTCCGGCTGCACTCTTGAGGTGTCCAAAATTGGATTTAACCGAACCCAGCGCCACGCTGCCCGTCTTGATCCCCAATGGTCCGAACACACTGGTGAGGCTGCTGACTTCCGCCAGGTCGCCGACCGGCGTGGACGTGCCGTGACCTTCTATCAACCCGGCGCTGGCGGGATCCAGCCCTGCATCCTTCCAGGCGCGTTCAATGGCGCGCTGCTGTCCGAGCGGGTTGGGTGCCGTGATGCCCTTGCCTTTGCCGTCGCTGCTGCCGCCGATGCCGCGTACCACTGCGTAGACCTTGTCACCGTCGCGTTCGGCATCTTCCAGCCGCTTGAGCAGGAAGATGGCTGCACCTTCGCCCATCACGAAACCGTTGGCGCCTTCCGCGTAGGGTCGCGAACCGTCCGGGCTGAGCGCCCCGATCTTGCAAAACTTGACAAAGGCTTCCGGTCCCATGTTGCGGTCCACGCCGCCGGTCAGGACTGCGTCGAACTTTTTGGATGCCAGTCCTTCCACGGCGCTCTGCAAGGCTGCCAGCGATGAGGCGCAGGCGGCGTCGGTCACATAATTGGGTCCTGAAAAATTGAAAACATTCGCCACCCTGCCGGCGTTGATGTTGGATAGTTCGCCCGGCATGGTGTCTTCGGTGATGGCAGGTGTGCTGGATCGCAGTCCGCCGGTCAACCCCTCCAGTAGGGACTTTTGCACGTCCTGCGCCAGGTTCTTGAAATCGGGCAGGCGGGACAGGATATCGAGATACTCGGGTAAATGGATCCTGACGGTGGTCTGGTAATGGTGTTCGCCTCCCATCGCGCTGCCCAGGATGACCGCCACCCGTTCCGGGTCGAGATGCCGCTCGGGGTAGCCATAATCCTTGAGCGCCTGGAAACTGGCGGCGATCGCCCACTGCTGTCCTTCATCTATTTGGGTCATGACGCGCGGCGGGATGGCGATGCCCATCCCACGCGGCATCAAATTGGAAGCCGCGCACCCAGCCGCCGATCTTGCTGTAGGTCTTGTCGGTCGCAGCGGGGTCCGCATCGTAGAATAGTTCCGATCTCCAGCGCTCGGGTGGTACCTCGCTGATCGAATACCGCCCGGCTTGAATATTCTTCCAGAAGGTCTGCACGTCGGGGGCATCCGGCAGGATCGCCCCCAGACCGACGACCGCTATTGCAGGTTGGTCACTCATGTTTCATCTCCTCAGGGTCGGGCTGCTCGAACTGGACCAGCACGGCCCCTTTTACCACCTGGCTCCCCGGCTGCACGTTGACATGCGCCACCTTGCCTGCCAGTTTTGAACGCAGTTGCATCTGCATTTTCATCGACTCGAGCACGACCAGTGTCTTGTCGGCTTCGACTATTTGTCCTTCCTTGACCCGCACATCCACCACCAGTCCGTGCATGGGCGCCGCCAGGATGTTTTCCCTGCCCGCCGGTGCCATCGTTTTGCCGTGCTTCCTCAGGTGGGATTCGATGCGTGTGACGATATGTCGTCCGCCCGCCATCACCATCTGGTAGGATTCATCATCCAGCGTGCTCAAAAAGATCTCCAGTGCCTGTTTACCGCGCCGCATCATATGCAGCCCATTGCGGTTCAATCGGACCACGCGTGCATCGACCGTCTCACCGTTCACGGTGCTGCGGTCGTCGCTGATATTCACTTCGTAAACACGGTTTTCGATCGTTACCATGTAGAGGGCCATATTGATGCTCCTTCGCTTTATCTTCTTTATTTACTTAATTGCTCTTCGTCATTTGTTCTTTCCACGCAACCATCTGCCAGTGGCTTCCACCTGGCTGCTGCGCGGCCGGCTGCTTGCGGCTTTGATGCGCGAACATCGCGGCCGCCCACGCCAGTTCACGTTCGAGGGTCGGCTCGGTGCTCTGAGGCACCGGGTGGAAGGTATCCAGGTAGGTGGTGGTGACATCGCCTTTCAGGAACTGCGGGCTTTCGATGATCTGCAGCAGGAAATCGATATCGGTATTAATCCCGCCGACCTGGTACTCGCCCAATGCCCGCCGCAGACGCTGGATCGCCACAGCCCGGTTCTCGCCCCAGGCGATCACCTTCGAAAGCAGCGAGTCGTAATCCGCACCGACGCTCATGCCCTGGTACAGGGCGCTGTCGATCCGCACGCCCGGTCCGCCCGGTTCCTTCAGGTACAGGATCTGTCCGGTGGAGGGCAGGAAACCCGCCTGGGTATCCTCCGCTAGGATGCGGGCTTCGATGGCAGCGCCGCGCGGCGTCAGCTCGGTCGGGAATGATCGCATCGGCTCGCCCAGCGCGATCGAGATCTGCTCCTTCACGATGTCCAGCCCGGTCACCATCTCGGTCACCGGATGTTCCACCTGGATGCGCGGGTTCACTTCGATGAAATAAAAATGCTCTTTGCGGTTGAGCAGGAATTCAACCGTGCCGAGGCTGCGATACCGCAGGGCTCTGCCCAATTTCAGCGCAGCCTCGTGGATCTGCTGCCTGAGTTGCGGGGATAAGCCATAGGCTGGCGCCTCTTCGATCAACTTTTGCCGCCGGCGCTGGATGGAACACTCGCGCTCACCCAGGCAGGCGACATTGCCCTGCCCGTCGCCCAGGATCTGGACTTCGATGTGACGAGCCTGTTGCACAAGGGATTCAAGGAAAACCGTGTCATCGCTGAACGAGGCCTTGGCTTCCCTGCGTGCGGCTTCGATCATCCCCGGCAGTTCATCCGCCGATAGCGCCAGCCGGATGCCGCGTCCACCACCGCCCGCCGCGGCCTTGACCAGCACCGGGTACTGCACTTTCTTGGCGAGTCCCAGCGGCAGTTCAAGCGGAAGCGGCTCGTCCGTGCCGGCAATGACCGGCAGCCCTGCCTTGCGTGAGAAACGCCGGGCAGCCAGCTTGTCGCCCATCATCGCCACCGTCTCTGCCCGCGGCCCGATGAAGGTCAGCCCCTGCTCTTCCACCGCCCGGGCGAACTCCGCGTTTTCAGCCAGGAATCCATAACCCGGGTGGATGGCGGTCGCGCCGCTTTGCTGGGCAGCTTCCAGTATGCGCGCGATGTCGCAGTATTTCTCTTTTCCACCGATAAAGACCGCCTCATCCGCGTATCGTACGTGGAATGCCAATTCATCCACATCCGTGAAAACCGCCACCGACGGGATACCCATCTCCCGGCAGGCTCTCAGGATGCGGACTGCGATCTCACCTCGATTTGCAACCAGTATCTTGTCTTTGGTCATGCTGCCACCTATAAGGGGATGTTCCCATGCTTGCGCGACGGGATCGGGTCGCGTTTGTCGCGCAGGCTTTCCAGCGCATGGATCACCCTCGTCCGGCTCTCGGACGGATCGATCACGTCATCCACGTAGCCGCGGCTGGCTGCGATCAACGGGTTCGCCAGCTCGCTGCGGTACTGCCGGATCAGTTCCTCCCGGCGCGCAGCCGGGTCGGCAACCGCCTGGATCTCTTTCGAATAGATGATGTTGACCGCCCCTTCGGGTCCCATCACGGCGATCTCCGCATTGGGCCAGGCGAGGTTGATATCTCCGCCCAGGTGTTTGGAGCTCATCACGATATATGCCCCGCCGTATGCCTTACGCAGGATGATGGTGACTTTGGGAACCGTCGCCTCGGCATAGGCGTAAGCCAGCTTGGCGCCGTGCCGGATGATCCCGCCCGATTCCTGGTCGGTACCGGGCAGGAAGCCTGGAGTATCCACCAGTGTGAGCAGCGGTATGTGGAACGCATCGCAAAAACGGATGAACCGCGCGCCCTTGTCGGAGCAGTTGATATCCAGCACACCCGCCAGGTGCAGGGGCTGGTTCGCCAGCACCCCCACCGGGTATCCATCCAGCCGGGCGAAACCGATCACCAGGTTGGGTGCGTATTCGCTCTGCACTTCCATGAATTCCTGGTTGTCCACCAGGGCCTCGATCACGCTGCGCACGTCGTAGGGCTGCTGCGTATCGGCGGGGACGATCGTCCCCAGTTCCGGTGTGAGCCGCCCGGCATCATCGGTGGGCGCCAGGTATGGCGGCGGGGTCAGGTTGTTGGAAGGCAGGAAGGACAGCAGCCAGCGTACGTCAGCCAGGAGCGAATCCTCGTCGGGAGCGGTAAAGTGAGCCACACCGCTCGTCGTGCGGTGGACGCCAGCCCCGCCCAGGTCATCGAAACTTACATCCTGGTGCATGACCGCCTTGACCACTTCCGGACCGGTGATGAACATGTGGGCGGTCTTTTCGACCATGAAAATGAAATCGGTGATCGCCGGGGAATAGACCGCGCCCCCCGCGCAGGGTCCCAGGATGACCGATATCTGCGGTATGACACCCGATGACTGCACGTTGCGGAAAAAGATATCCCCGTAACCCGCCAGGGCAGCCACCCCTTCCTGGATGCGTGCCCCGCCTGAATCGTTCAAGCCGATCACCGGGGCGCCGCTCTGGTGAGCCCGCTCCAGCAGGGCCGCGATCTTTTTTCCATGGGCTTCACCCACCGACCCGCCCATGATGGTGAAGTCCTGGGCGAAGACGTAGACCAGCCTGCCGTCGATCTTGCCCCAGCCGGTGACCACCCCGTCGGTGAATGGATGGGAAGCCTCCATGCCCGAACCACTGGCACGATGCGTGACGAACATGCCAATTTCCTGGAAGCTGCCATCATCCAGCAGTTTTCCGATGCGTTCGCGGGCGGTCTGCTTGCCCTTGGCATGTTGGGCAGAGATCCGTTTTTCTCCGCCGCCTGATTCCGCTTCCGTGCGGATCTCGTTCAACTTGGTGGTTTCAGCCTGCATGTGTGTCTGGTTCGCCTCTTCGATGGTTTTCGGAATTTCCGATTTCTGGCAACATAAATCCGCCAACTGCAGCATGTACAGTTGTTTGGGGCAGGAATTCTAACGATGGTAATGATTTAGGGTTTGGGCGACCTTCCCAATGGCTCCATTACGAAAGGGCACCCAGCTTACAGGATCATATGGCTCTCAGGTTTAGGGGTAGAACACTCACTTTCCCGGTCGGTTACGACCGGAAACGGAAGAATTTGCTACTCCACCAGCTTCCACAGGCCGGGCAAAGCCAGCGTCGCGGCCACCAGTTTCACCAGGTCCCCGGGCACGAAGGGCAGGAAACCGGCCACCAGTACATGCGATAAGCCAACGAACAGGCTCAACCACGCCAGCCCGCACAGGTAAATGACCGCCTCACCCGCCAGGAATACCATCCACATGCTGCGGATCTTCCGGTCCAGTTGATGCTCAGCCATCCGCCCGACCAGCCACGCCGCAGCGATGAAACCAAGTAGGTAGCCGCCTGTCGGACCCGCCAGGATTGCCAGACCAGCACTGCCGCCTGCATAAACCGGCAGACCGATCACACCAAGCAGCAGGTACAGGAGCATGCTGGCGGTCCCCCGCCGGGATCCAAGCGCTGCACCTGCCAGCAGGACCGCAAAGGTCTGTCCGGTCAGCGGGACGGGCGTGAACGGCAGCGGGATGCGCACCTGCGCCATCGCAGCCACGAACAGGCTACCGGTGACCACCAGCAGGATATCCCGCAGGCGCTGGTCTGTGCGCGGCAGGTATTTGGTCAGCAGGGTTGGTGCCAGTGTTGTGTTCATTGCATCCGTCCTCCAGGATCGGGATTCAGCCTTTGCTTTGGTACATATAACCCTTATGGCAATTCCAGGGTTACGCCCGGCTGCCGGTAAACTACCCGACGATTGCCCGACAAACTCGCCTTATCCCTTCAAAATCCGGGATTCTCATGTGATTCTCATATATAATCCGCAGCCCGATGACGGAAATTGGGGTGTTTTTAATCGAAAAGCGCCGCCCTCACGACCCGGGCAGCGCCTTCTTTCATCCATCAGATGATCTCACTAGCAGCTAGTTAACCTATGCGAAATCCGGTCGCACAGGACCGGTAGCTCGCTTCCATTTGCCTCACTCAATTTCCTGTCAACTGCAGGCTTTTTGGTCCATATTCCATCAGTTCGATGGCATTTCCGTCCGGATCGCTGACCCACGCCTGGCGGGAGTTGTCCATCCCCATCGTAATCGCCGTGACGCTTACGCCTTTGAGGCGCAGGCTCTCGCAATATTCATCCAGCCCGGTGACCTCCAGGCAAAAATGTTTGTAGCGCGTCCCGGCGATCAGTGTCTCCTTCTTTCCTCCCCAGACCTTCAGTGCCAGTGCCTGGTCAAATAACTCAACGAAGGTGGAGTTGCCGCAACCGAAGTAGTATCCGAACGGCGCGCCTTCCGGATTCTTGAGCGTGAACTTGACCTCCATGCCCATTTTGTTGACATAGAAGTCGATCATGCCGGGCAGGTCATCGGTAAAAAAATTGAGGTGTGCCAATTGGCGGATCATATTGCTCTCCTGTCTGGTCGGTTTTAGATCATGATCGGGGTTCTTGCGTGGAAGAATTTTGATCTTTCGATGCAAATTCTGCATATTCCGAAGGCAATTCAAATCCATACTTCTGGCAGAGATTTTTAACGTCATGATAATCGTTCACATCAAGTTTATAGCCTGAATGGAATTTCACCATCCAATCCGGCGTGATACATTTAACCGGGAAACCGTTGATCGAACCGGTCCCCTTGAGTGAATCATATGGATACTGGACGCCGAACACGTTTTTTCCATTTTTATTAAACGTGAAAGAATGGACGTCGATCAAATGCTCGTCAGCATCGCCCATTACAAAATTGCATTCCCACGAATCAGCGAGTGTGACTTCTTGATAGCCTCTCGCAGCAAGCAATGACCGGATCAGTGACACATCTTTATGCTGGACGGCAATATCCAGGTCGCTGTGCGGACGGGTCTGCCTCGCCAGCAGGGCATCCACTCCCCAGCCGCCATCGATATACACGACGATACCGTTATCGTTGAGCAGTTTTACGAATTCGATCACCTGCTCCGCTCCCATTTCGGGATTATTATTTTTCACGTCGCTCCTCGGGAGACCAACCTGCCAGGCTCACTGCCGATATGTGGAAGATGTTTTAATCAACGCCATTTTAAATTATTTTTGAGTATAGGGCAATTATTCCCATGCAGCAACCTGCCCCGTCCAGTTAAATGATATACTCTTTTCGATATTCTTATTCATTTATTTGAATCGAGTCCCATATGAACGAATCTCCTGCAATACACGGGCCGCGCAACCCGCTCCCCGCTGTGACCATTGACCAGCTTCCCCAAAGTTTGCGTGAGGCCGCTGCGCGCGCCGGCTGGAGTTCCCTGGTCGATGTCCAGGCGCAAGCACTGCCGTATATGCTTGCCAGCCGTAACCTGATGGTCCAGGCTCGCACCGGCAGCGGCAAAACCGGCGTCTTCCTGCTGCCTCTGCTGACACGCCTCGATCCAGCCCGTCCGGTCTGCCAGGCACTGATCCTTGTGCCAACCCGTGAGCTGGCGCGCCAGGTCTGGACGGAAGCCGTCAAGGTCTGTGAAACGACTGGTTTGAGCGCCGTCGCGGTGTACGGTGGTGTCGGTTACGGTGCCCAGATCGATGCGCTCAAAAAGGGTACCCAGATCGTGATCGGTACACCCGGTCGTGTGCTGGACCACCTGCTGAAACGCAGCCTCTCGCTTGAACACCTGCGCTCGATGGTCTACGATGAAGCCGACCGCATGCTCTCGATGGGCTTTTACCCCGACATGCAGTCCTTGCAGCATTACCTGCCCAAAAGGAACATTCACACCTGCATGTTCTCTGCCACCTTCTCCGACGCGGTCCTGCTCACCGCCCGGCAGTTCATCCACGAGCCGGATTTCCTCAGCCTCAGCACGGACCACATCCACGTCACCGATACCGAGCATATCTTTTCCATCGTCCCCGGCATGGACAAGGACCGCGCCCTGGTGCGCCTGATCGAGATCGAAAACCCGACCTCTGCGCTCATCTTCTGCAATACCAAGGCGCGCGTTCATTACGTCTCGGTCGTGCTGCAGCGTTTCGGCTACGACGCCGATGAACTATCCGCCGACCTTTCCCAGTCCGACCGCGAGCGGGTCCTGGACCGGGTCCGGCAGCGGCAGTCTGCGCTTCCTGGTCGCAACGGACGTTGCCGCGCGCGGCCTCGATCTGCCCGCCCTCTCGCACGTCATTCAATATGAGCCGCCGCTCGAGACCGAGGCGTACATCCACCGCGCCGGTCGGACCGGTCGCGCCGGGCGCATCCGGGATCGCCATTTCGCTGGTCAACCATCTCGAAAAGTTCACCCTCGACAAGATCGCCCGCGAGTTCAAGATCCCCTTCGAGGAGCGAAAGATCCCCTCGGATGAGGACGTGGCTGCCGTGGTTGCCGAACGCACCACCGCCCTGCTCGAAGCCCGCCTTCGAGATAGGGACAAACTGCTTTCAGAACGCTCACGCCGTTTTACCCCGCTCGCCCGCAGCCTGGCTGAGAGCGAGGATGAACTGCCCATCATCACGATGCTGCTCGACGATTACTACCAGCAGACCCTGCATTCCCCGGCTCCCCAGCCTGTACCGATGGCTGAACCTTCATCCATTGGCGCAAATAAGCCTCCAAAAAAGGCCCCTAGAAAATGGGGGCGCAGTCGCGACCGTTCCAAATAGACCCAACTCTTACCGGGATTTATCAAATTATAAAAAAGCTGTCCACCGCTAAGTTGCGGTGGACAGCTTGTATTGATGACAGGATTAATTCCTTGCATCATTTATGGGTAGGCGAACCCCGCCAGGGTCCCATCTGTCAGTCGCGTGATCTTGCCGGTATTGGTATCCACGTATACCAGCACCGCCTGGTCCCTCGAGGCGTTGAACACTGCCACCAGCGGGTACTCGTTATCCATGGAGATCGTTCCCACCGGCACCATACCAATCTCATTTCCCAGACCGGACGGTTCGACGAACGCCGAAAGCGGGTAGCTGCCGATACTGTACCCTTCGAGCATGCTCACCCGCAGGGTCGTATTCAACGTGCCCTCGAATTGCCCACCCGTCCCCTCCAGCCACAGCATCGGACCATCCGGTCCAGATATCAAGGCACGCGCCGGGCCGCGTTCGTTTCCCGCCAGCCGCGCGAAGAATACCTGCCTGGTCGTGTGTATGTTCATGGCGTGGATGCCATCCGCAGAACTCCAGGCGACCCAGGTTTGTCCCTGTGCCATGGCTGCGAACGGGCAGCCGAGATTCAGGATTTCCCGGCTTGTACTGGTCGCCAGGTCAAGGTAGTAAAGACCGGCGCGCTCATCGGTTAGAGAGTCTCCGCCGATCCCCCAAAGGTTCGTGGTGTACCACACTCCATCCGGCCGATCAGCCGCATCCCGGTGGATCGCCACCGGCTGCAAAAAACGCATATCGCTCCGATCAACCTCCAGCACAAACCTGCTTGTGAATGAAGGGTCACTCACCGCCAGGTAAATCGTTGAGTGCAGACTATTGCCCTCAGTTGACGGGGTCCGGGTGGAATAGGCAAACACAGACCGTCCTGGGATCCCGACCAGGCCGGTAAACACTGCCGGTGCCGGGAATTCTGCCAGTACGCTGGTCTGCCCGTTCAGGTCATACATTAATTGGGCTGTACCGTTCTCAGTGCTTCCCACGTACACCAGCCCGGACAATGCCACGCCGTCCGCGGCGGAACCCGTCAGGTGGAGCATGGTCACTTCGACCGGGCTGACGGTTTTCCACGATCCGACCGGTCCAGCATCCCGCCAGTGCAGGTCCAGCCAGCCGCCTCCCGGGCGGTTCACGATGAATGCCGCCGGCATGGCGGTACCCTGCGCCATGAGGTTATCGGGCGTAACACTGCACGCGCCTACTGCGACCGGTGCCAGCGTTGGTTCGATCACAGGTTTGGTTACCGGGGAGCATGCTGAAATGATCAGAAAAATGATAAGAACAGATAAGCAAATAGGTTTCATCAATTCCTCCCTGTCTTCAGACGCTGACCCCGCCTGATAAGTTCCCCACGATTACTGCTGAAGCATCTGAAATCCTGCCGCCGGAACCGGGTCGCGGGGATCATTTGCCGCCCGGATATTTCCCACGGACGCTTGGATCTTTCCCCAACATCTTGCTGCCAATGTTTATAGATCCAGGCTCAGGCTGATCGGGCAGTGGTCGGAACCCATCACTTCTTCATGGATATCCGCCGTGCTGATCTTTTCTTTCAGATCCGCTGATACCATAAAATAATCCAGCCGCCAGCCCACGCCGCGCTTCGGGCGCGGCTGACCTGGTCCCACCAACTGTATTTAACGGTATCCGGGTGCAGGTGGCGGAATGTGTCGATCAATCCAATCTCAAAGAATTCCCCCAGCCCCACCCTTTCCTCGGGCATGAATCCGCTGTGATTGACGTTCTCTTTTGGACGCGCCAGGTCGATCTCTGCATAAGCGGTATTGAAGTCACCGGTGGCGATCACGCCCCGTCCTTTTTTCATGTAATCCCTGGCGAGTACCAGGAAGCGCTTGTAGAAAGCCAGCTTATGCTGCACCCATTCCGGACCGCGCCCGCCGTTCGGGAAATAGATATTGAAGAAGACGAAGTTATCGAACTCATGGATGAGGGTACGACCTTCCGTGTCGAAGCGGGCTTCCCCTAATCCTTCGATGGTCTTGATGGGTGGGGTGCGGAAATACGTGCAGGTTCCGCTGTAACCTTTTTTCTCCGCCGAACTCCAGGCAGACTTATATCCCGGCGGGTCCAGCAGGGCGGATGAGAGCTGATCGGGGTTGGCTTTTGTCTCCTGCACGGCTACCAGGTCGGCGCCGGTCCCCCCCAGCCAATCCACAAAACCCTTCTTTTCTGCAGCCCGGATCCCGTTCAACATTCCACGACACCAGTTTCCATTTCATATTGGACTCCTCATGAATGCCGGATAAAAATATTTTATCACGCCACGCTGATCCAACTCGACCATCTGCTCGCACTCAGGTCATCCTGATATCCAATTCCCGCCTGACCAGGTTACGAATATGGCGGGGATTTTTTATCACCCGCTTGTTCCAGGCCAGAATCGGTTGTATAGTTATATAACTTTTTCTCACAATAATCTATATACGATCATTTCCATAATTCATTCGGTCCATCGATCATGAATGATTGATCCCAGGAGGAGTACATGACTGCCATTCCCGAGTACCACAAGTACGACGGCCTAGGTCTAGCCGAACTCGTCCGCAATAAAAAGGTCTCGCCCGCCGAGTTGCTGGATGAAGCCATCAGCCGCATCGAAGCCCGCAACCCGCGCCTCAATGCGGTCATCTATAAAATGTACGACCAGGCGCGCAAAGCCGCCCTGGGTCCATTGCCGGACGGACCGTTCAAGGGCGTGCCGTTCCTGTTGAAGGATATGCATGCCACCGTCGCGGGCGTCCCGACCGCCAGCGGCACCCGCATCCTGAAGGATGTCCCCCAGCCGCATGACAGCGAGATCGTCCGCCGCTACCGCTCGGCAGGCGTGGTCATCATGGGCAAGACCAATGTCCCCGAATTCAGCCTGCTGCCGTATACCGAGCCGGAAGCCTTCGGTGCAGCCAACAACCCGTGGGACCTTAGAACGCACCGCGGGTGGATCGAGCGGCGGTTCGGCTGCCGCGGTCGCTGCCCGCATCGTACCGCTGGCTGGCGGTGCGGACGGAGGCGGCTCGATCCGCATCCCATCCTCCTGCTGCGGCGTTTTCGGATTGAAACCCTCGCGCGGCCGCACCCCCACCGGTCCGGACGTGGGTGACATCTGGCGCGGCTTCGCCCAGGAACACGTCATCACCCGCTCGGTGCGCGACAGCGCTGCCATGCTGGATGCCATCTGCGGTTCGGAGGTCGGTGAACCCTACTGCGCTCCGGACCCTGAACGTCCTTATTTGCAGGAAGTGACCCGTAAACCGGATAAGTTGCGTATTGCGTATACCTTCCATCCGTTCCTTGGACATGACGTCCATGAGGATTGTCTCAAGGGACTGGAAGCCACCGTCCGGTTGCTGGAAAACCTTGGTCACAAGCTCGTGCAGGCTGAGCCGCACATCGATGGGGAAACATTCGCCATTGCCTTCCTGACCATGATCGCCGCCGAGACCCGGGATGAGATCGATTGGGCCGCCAGCCTTGCCGGTCGCAAGACCCGTTATTCGGATTTTGAAACCGGCTCGGCAGCCATGGCATTACTGGGACAGGCATTCAGCGCCGGCAAATACGCACATGCCTTGAATTACCTGATGACGGTCGGGCGTGTGCTCGGGCGGTTCTTCGAAGACTATGATGTATTGCTCACCCCCACCCTGGCAGAACCTCCATCATCACCGGCAGCTTGCAACCCTTCCCCTCGGAGCGGTTCATGGTCGGGCTGATCGGGCGCCTGAATGCCGCCTGGTTGCTGGACGCCCTCGGCGTGATCAAACCGCTCGCCAACAAGACCTTCGGTTTTACGCCCTATACACCGGTCTTTAACGCTACCGGTCAGCCTGCCATGTCGGTGCCGTTATACTGGAATGAGGCCGGGCTGCCAATCGGCATGCACTTCGTCGGACGTTTTGGTGACGATGCCACCCTCTTCCGTCTCGCCGGTCAATTGGAGAGTGCCCAGCCGTGGTTCGACCACGCCCCGGCAGATTTTTCCTGATAGTGGATTTTGAAGAACTAGAACGGGATGACTGGTGTGTGCAGCCATCCCGTTTTTAATCCACAGCGGTCCCTGGATCACTCAATTTCTAACCCAAAACTCTTACTCAACTTTCTTCCAACTTTCCCACACGCCCGATTTGATCTTTGCCAACCATTCCTTGTTCCGCAGGTAGCTTTCGAAATAACCACAATCCGTGCAGATCAGGGTTTCCCAATCCTGCGTGGCAACCATCCAGTCACCGTCTTGATGGACCTTCGTAGTAAAGTCATACCCGACCCCCCTTGGGCTAGCATAAATATTGTTCGATTGGCATTTCGGACAGGTTTTCATCTTTTATCTCCACTCCTCTTTCATTATTGCTTCCAGTATAGTGAAACGGCGCAAAAGTTGCAATACGGTAACCAAGCCGTGCGCCATCTGCACTTGGCAGTCTTGCATAAACCTGATTCTGCTTTCCCGTCTCTATAACGCCGGATGAAAGATGACATTTTTTTAATCCCCATTTAACGATGCTGCGCTATCCTCCTTGAACACATTTATATCTTCCCGATCGGTTACCGAGGAAGGAGGTAAGTAATGGCAACCATGATTTCCACCGGTCAATCCAAGCAGACCAGGCCGTCGAAGCGCGTGGATGCGCGCGACCTGTCCATCCAGATCCTCGCCAGGCTGTTCGATCAGCAAGCCACCCGCCGGGTTAATATCCGCCTGTGGGACGGCAGCCTGTGGCCCGATGACGCTCCGCGGGCGACGACCCTGGTCCTGAAACATCCCGGGGCGCTGCGCGCCATGTTCCTGCCCGGCACGGAGGTCGCCCTGGGCGAAGCCTATCTCTACGATGATTTCGATATCGAAGGTCAGGTCGAGCCGATCTTCGATATCGCCTATTCCCTGGCAGAAGCCGCCGCTAATCTTCAGTCGAAGGTCAGGCTCGGTCTCGACCTGGGACGCCTTCCAACCCGGGAAGGTAATAAACGCCAGTCTTCCCGGCGGGGTCCGGCAAAACTGACCGGACGCACCCATTCCATCGAGCGCGACCGCCAGGCAGTCACCTATCACTATGACGTCTCCAATGATTTCTACTCCCTTTTTCTCGACCAGCGCATGGTCTATTCCTGCGGCTATTTCCTGACACCCACCGATGACATCGATACAGCCCAGGCTCAAAAACTGGAATATATCTGCCGCAAACTTCGCCTGCAGCCCGGACAGCGCCTGCTGGATATCGGCTGCGGCTGGGGCGGACTTGCCATCTATGCCGCCCAGCATTACGACGTGGATGTGACCGGCATAACTCTCAGCAAGCCCCAGGCGGATCTCGCCAACCAGCGCATCCAGTCGGAGCATCTGGAGCGGCATGCCCGGGTCCAGGTCCGTGACTACCGTGAGCTGGATAAGGTCGAAAGCTTCGATGCCCTGGTCAGTGTCGGCATGTTCGAACACGTCGGCGCGGGCATGCTTCCGACCTATTTCGAGCGCGCCTATAAGTTGCTGCGACCCGGCGGTGTCTTTCTGAACCACGGTATCGCCTGCCGCATGGAAGATGGCCTGCCGCAGGGTACCGCTTTCTCCCAAGTCTATGTCTTTCCTGACGGTGAGCTTTTACCGATCAGCGCCACCCTGAATGCCGCCGAAGCCAGCCATTTCGAAGTGCGCGACGTCGAAAGCCTGCGCGAGCACTACACCCTGACCCTGCGCCAGTGGATCAAACGCCTGGAAGCGAATCATGACCGATCGCTGGAATTTGTAGACGAACCAATCTACCGCACCTGGAGATTGTACATGTCGGGCTCAGCCTACGGCTTTGCCAGCGGCATGACGAATATCTACCAGACCCTGCTCGCCAAGCCGGATGGTTCCGGTCGCAGCGGACTGCCCCTTTCCCGCGCAGACTGGTACCCGCGCTCCTGATATCAAACCGGACCAGCGCTTGTGCCTGGAAACCTTTCTTACCCCCATCTTCGAAGATGGGGGTTTTGCATTGCTACCCTTTGAATAAGCCCCAACTGAAATCAATGATCGCCGTCACAAAACCCAGCGACATCAGGTACGAGAAAATATCGTTATGGGTCGTTATGAATTCTTCCCCGCCGGTCACCGCCAGCAGGAGGGCAGTCACCGCGATCGCAGACAGCGTGATCCAGTGCCGGTCCTTCAACCGGATCGCCCGCACCAATAAAACGATGGTGAACAGCAGCGCCAGGGTTCCGATGATGATATGGGCGGCAACCGGGATGCTGTGCCAGGCAAAACTCCACGCCACGCGCCGGACCCGTACTGGGGATCTCGACGTACAGGTTGATATACATTCCGAGCACATACTGGATGACCAGGAAGATGACTGCCGAGATCATCTGGGGTGCGAACATACGGGGTTTCGCTAATGCGGTTTTCTCCATCTCCGTCTCCTTGTCATGAAAACCTATTTTGTATAATTCCTGTCTTTATTATCATTTATTCGCAGATGATAATCCGGTCTCGACTGGTCGTCAATGGGATTCGTGTCGCGCTCGGCGCGCGGCTCGATCGCGCCGGTCGTTCCCTCGTCAGCGCCACATCCACTTGTCGCAACCAATGTCGTGTTTTGCGGGATTGATGGCTTTGGTCAGATCCCGGTTTTCAGATCCCCTTGTTCGACCAACGACCATCCGGCAGTACTTCGAAATCTTCCGTACGCGGGGTCAGCTTGAATGCCTCGAGTAGATCCGCGCCCGGTACCACCACTTTGCCGCGTGCTCAGGTCGAGCATTGCGCCCTCCACGTCGATGCTGACCGCCTTCTTGCCGTTAGCCTTCAGCACTTCGTGGTGTACTTTCCAGCGGCTGCCTGTCAGGGACAATCCGGCGAGGGCGTAGGTGAGCGTCACCATTTCGCCCATCCGAACCTCGCGGTAGAACTGTGCGTGGATGGAGGTATAGATCGGTCCGATGCCCAGCTCCTGGAATTTCTCGGGCGGAAAGCCGTGCTCGATGAAGAACCGGTAGCGCAGGTCAGCCGCCGCGTCGATGTACACCGCGTAATTGACGTGACCGTTCGCGTCCAGGTCCGACCAGCGGATCTCGTATGGCTTTGAATAATTTTGCATAATAGGTCTAATAAAGATTGTCCAGTATCACGGCGTAAACGCGATCGACTTCGTCAGGCACGTCCCCAGTTGGTTATCCAGCGTGCACATGGTCAGGTCCGCCGAGAACGAATTCCCGGTCGGGTCGAAGTTCATGAACGGCATCGACCCCAGGATGAAGGTCTGCCCGGGTATCAGTTGCGTGGCTTCTAGCGTTGCGCCGCAGCCTGCCGCCATCCGCGAACTGGTTGTCCGAGTAACATGTTGACCAGCACATGCGTGTTGTTGCGCACAATCAGCTTGAACAACTCCCACGTCAACATGCCGGTGTTCTTCACCGAAAATTCGACATACCGGCTAACCGCGCATTGGTCTAGGTTGTGATACGCGAAGGAGAAATCCGGCACGGGTGTGGGCGTGGGCTCGGGTGTGAAGACCGGCAGGCAACTCGTATCCCCGCTGATCGTGGCGTAGTTGCCCCATACCCAACAGAAGCCCGGGTCGTCCGGGTTGCGGATGTAAAAATACAGCCCGGTCGGGTCCTTCGCCAGGATCTGCGCCGTCTCCCCCACCATCAACCCGCCCTTGTAGTCGTAGACTTTCCCAGGTCCGAACCGGCAGTTCGTGTCAACCGAAACGCTGATGATCGGTGCTGGTAGGCTGGGCGTGATGGATGGTTGCGGTGTCACCGACGGGGTCAACGTGATGGTAGCCGTACCCGTCACCAGGCTTGCCAGCGCCTGCGTGACCAGCGCCGAGACCTGCGTTTGCTGTGCAGCCGTGGCGGCAATGTCAATGGTGGGAGCAACGATCGGCGCGCAAGCGGAAAGAATCAATACCCCGCAGAACAATAAAGACCAAATTGAAATCTTTTTCATTCCTCCTCCTGTCTCGAACCGTCATTTCATAATACTACGAACGGTTGTGGATTCCAATATCCGCTCCTCTGGTTTTTATGTGCTGCCAGGTTAACCGGGCAGCAGCTTCCCTGTCCATCTTCGCAGGAAATGATATACTCCCGGGAATATTCCCAGAAAGGCTGCCGGCATGCCCATCCAGATCAAGGAAGTCACCTCCAACAGGGACCTCAGGACCTTCATCCGCTTCCCGTTCGAGCTCTATCGCGGCAACCGCTTCTGGGTTCCCGCCCTCGACTTCGACGAGCTCAACACCCTGCGCCGCGACAAGAATCCCGCCTTCGAGCATTGTGATGCGCGCTACTGGCTTGCCCTCGACGGCAGGCGCGTCGTCGGTCGGGTCGCCGCCATCCTCAACCGCCGCCACGTCGAAAAATGGAACCAGCGCTATATGCGTTTCGGCTGGATCGACTTCATCGACGACCCGGCGGTTTCCTCCGCCCTGATGCGCTCGGTTGAGACCTGGGCACTGCAGTCCGGCATGACCGCCGTGCACGGTCCGCTCGGTTTCACCGACCTGGACCGGGAGGGCATGCTGGTCGAGGGCTTCGACGAGCTGGGCACTCTCGCCACGCTGTACAACCATCCCTATTATCCGCAGCACCTGGAAAAACTGGGCTATCACAAGGACACCGACTGGGTTGAATTCGAGTTATCCGCTCCCCAAGGTCCCAACGAGACGATTGCCCGCATCGCCGACCTGTCCCTGCGCCGTAACAAGCTCAAGGTCCTTCATCTACGTAACAAGCGGGAGCTGCTCCCTTACGCACCTGCCCTTTTCCAACTTCTGGAGGACGAATATAAGCTGCTCTACGGTACGGTACCGTTGACCGAAAAGCAGGTCGCTGCCTACATCGACCAATACTTCGGTTTTGTCACCCCCGACTTCGTCCCGCTGGTCATGGACCAGGACAACCGCATGATCGCCTTTGGCGTGATCATGCCATCGCTCTCGCGTGCCCTGCAAAAATCGCGCGGGCAGCTATTTCCATTTGGATTCATCCATCTCATGCGCGCCCTCAAGAAAAATGACCGTGCCGACCTATACCTGGTGGCGGTCCGCTCGGAATACCACGGTAAAGGCGTTAACGCCATCCTGATGGATCGCATGCATGCCGTCTTCAACCGGCTCGGCATCACCCGCGTCGAATCTAACCCGGAGCTGGAGACCAACGCCGATGTCCAGGGTCAATGGAAATACTATGAAAAACGCCAGCACAAACGCCGGCGGGTGTTCATCAAGCAGCTTGAACAGGCGGGTCTTCATGCCGAAGCCGCTCTGCCCGACAAATGAAGATGGGTAAAAATCGTGAGTTTTAGCACTGACAATCCCACTGTCCTTATATTCTTCCCTCCCAAAAGACCAAAGCAGGGATGGATAAATGTCCCGCACCAGATCCCGTCCTCAAACCCTCGCCGAAAAGTATCCCCCCTCCGAGCCATGCGCCTGCGAGACCTGCCTGGCATATTGCGCCCGTCCGGGCTGGTGGACCGTGGATGAAGCCGCGCGTGCCATCGACGCCGGTTACGGTGCCCGCATGATGCTCGAGATGGCTCCCGACCGTTCCTTCGCCGTGCTGTCGCCCGCCTTCAAAGGCAACGAGGTCGCATTTGCGAAACAGATATTCGCCGGTCAGGGCTGCACCTTCCTCAAGGATGCCCGCTGCGAGCTGTTCGGCAGCGGTCTCCAGCCGCTCGAGTGCCGCTTCTGCCATCACGACCGCATCGGACAGGGTCCGCTTTGCCACGCCGACCTTGAGAAGGACTGGAACACCGCCGCCGGAGTTGCACTGGTCGTCAGATGGAGCAAACTCACCGGCTTCTGGGACCGTACGGTCGTTCAGTCCTAGATTCTTTTTCTCTCTATGTTTCCACTAGAATAAAAAAGAGTATTTGGCATGATATACCTGCCAAATACTCTTTTCGTTAATTCATCGTACCGCGTAGGTCACTTGATCCAGGCGGGAGATGATCCCTGAATATATTATTCTTCCGTATAGCCGCACAGCGCCAGGGCGCACGGTCCCGTATGGATCCCCAGCACCGGTCCGGTCATGTTCATCAGAAGTTCCTTCGGCGCCCGTTCCTTCCGGATGTGTTCGGCAAGTTCCGCCGCTTCCTCGGGGGCATCCCCGTGCAGCACCGCCAGGTGCAGCGGTTTATCGGGATCGATCTCCTCGAAGAACCGCTCCTCCAGGACTTCGATGGATTTCTTGCGGGTGCGGGCTTGTCCGCTCGCTTCCACCAGCCCGCTCTTATGGTTTATCTTCACCAGCGGTTTCAGGTTCAGCAGCGAACCGATGAAGCGGGTCGCCATCCCGATCCGTCCACCGCGCTGCAGGTATTCCAGTGTATCCAGGCACACCACCTGGACCATTTTCAAGCGCGCCTTTGCAGCCGCCGCGATCATATCCAGCGCCTTGCCGCCGGCTTCCCGGCAGCGCGCCGCTGCCAGTACCTGCCAGCCCAGGCTCATGGTCGGTCCTTTCGAGATCGACCACGTGAACGGGAACCTCGACCTGCTTCCCCACCTGTTCTGCCAGGGAGTACGTCCCGCTCATGGCACTGCTGATCGTCAGGCACACGATCTCCTGGGCGCCGTGCGCCATCGCCTCCCGGTAGGATTTTTCAAAATCTTCCGGGCTCGGCTGGGTGGAGGTCGGCTTGATGGGTTCCGATCGTAACCGCCGGTAGAATTCCTGCGGGGTCAAGTCGACCCGGTCGCGCAGCAGGGTTTCGCCCCACACAACCGTCATGGGGACTACGCTGATGCCGTACTGGTCGATCAAAGCCTGGGGGATGTCACAGGTGCTGTCGGTGATGAGCGCAGTCGAACTTGCAGGTATGTCCACAATTTACTCCCTTGGTTCCAGCGCGTGGGACGTCTTTCGAGCGGGAATTCTAACACAAACATTCGCTCGGGTATAATCGTTATCATGTTCGAATTTGACCTGATCGCATCCCGGGGTCGCGCCCGTGCCGGTCTCTTCCATACTCCGCATGGCGACCTGCACACGCCGGTCTTCGCCCCGGTCGGCACGCAGGCCACCGTCAAGACCCTCACACCCGCCCAGCTGGAAGAGTTGGGCGCTTCGCTGGTGCTTTCCAATACCTACCATCTCTACCTGCGCCCCGGCGATGAACTCGTCAGGGATATGGGCGGGCTGCACGAGTTCATGCAATGGCCTCATCCCATGCTGACCGACTCGGGCGGCTACCAGGTGTTTTCGCTCGCCCAGACCCGCAAGATCGATGACGACGGCGTGACCTTCAAAACGCACATCGACGGTTCCACGCACCGCTTCACACCCGAGACGCTCGATCGCCATCCAGGAGAACCTGGGCGCCGATATCATCATGGCATTCGACGAGTGCTCCGACCCCAATGACCACGCCTACAGCAAGGTCGCCATGGAGCGCACCCACCGCTGGGCTGAACGCTGCCTGCGCGCCCATACCCGCGCCGACCAGGCCCTGTTCGGTATCGTCCAGGGCGGCGTTGACCCGGAGCTGCGGACCGCCTCCGCCCAATTTATCTCATCGCTGCCGTTCCCCGGCATCGCCATCGGTGGACTCTCGGTCGGCGAGACAAAGAGCGGAGATGCACGCCATGCTGGACGTGGTCAACGGATCCCTGCCAGCCTCCAAACCGCGCTACCTGATGGGCGTCGGCACCCCGGAAGACCTGATCAATGGCATCGCGCGCGGCGTCGACATTTTCGACTGCGTCCTGCCCACCCGGCTGGCCCGTCATAATGCCGCCTTCTCCTCCGAGGGGCGCCTGAACCTGATGAATGCCGCATACGCCAGCGATGCCCGCCCGATCGATGAGACCTGCAAATGTTACACCTGCCGGACCTTCACCCGGGCCTATCTCCGGCATCTGATCGTGGCAAAAGAACTGCTGGCAGGTACGCTGTTATCCATCCATAACCTGCATGCGTTGATCCAACTGGTAAAGGATATCCGTGTCTCCATCCTGGACGGTACCTTCGAAAGTAAAGTCCCCGCCTGGCTGGTCGCCTGGAATGGTAATGCTGAACGGGAAAAGAAAGAGTCCATGCTTTCATCAAAGGAGTAGCCATGAACATATACCAATCCTTCATTCTCGGTATCCTGCAAGGACTGACAGAATTCATCCCGGTCTCATCCACCGCACACCTGTTGATCGCCCAAAAACTGTTCGGCATCCCGGCTGGTGATGCCATGTTCTCCTTCCTGGTCCTGGTCCAGCTCGGGACTCTCCTGTCTTTGATCGTTTACTTCTGGAAGGACCTGCTGAAACTGGTCGTGGCTTTCTTCGCCCGACCCTTCTCCACACCGGAAAACAAGCTGGCGTGGTATATCATCATCGCAACCATCCCTGCCCTTGTCTTCGGGTATTTGCTCAAGTCTGCGGTTGAGGCGCTCTTCTCGAACCCCCTGCTGGAAGCCTCCATCCGCCTGCTGATCACAGCCGCCGTCCTGGCTCTCGCCGAATGGCTGGCTAAACGGGATCGTACCATCGAAAAAATGAACTGGCTGGATGCGATCATCATCGGCCTCGCCCAGGTGATCGCCGTCTTCCCGGGTGCCTCGCGCTCCGGAACGACCATTTCCGCCGGCATGCTGCGCGGCCTCGACCGACCTTCCGCAGCCCGTTTTGCCTTCCTGATGTCCGTGCCGGTCATGCTGGCTGCCGGCGCTTACCAGTCTCTGGATGTTATCAAGATGCCTGGCATCGCCTCCTTCCTCCCGCTGATCGCCATCGGCTTTGTCATGGCAGCCATCGTGGGTTGGGTGGCGGTCAAATGGCTGATGCTTTACCTGGGCAAGCACTCGCTCGTGAACTTTGCCCGCTACTGTGCAGTGATCGGGGTCGTTTGTCTCTTTTTTGCCCTGGCGTGAGGGATACCCGTATGCCTGGTATGAAATTCGCTACCGATGAAATGATTCCCCTGCTCAAACGCCTGGTCGAGACCGAATCCCCGTCCGGCGATAAAGCTGCCGTCGATCGCGTGGGTGCCATCGTTGCCGGCGAGTGCCGCCGCCTGGGCGCGCAGGTACAAGTCCACGGTCAGCCCACGGTCGGGGACCTGGTTGAGGCGCGCTGGGGAACGGGCACCGGCGGGATCCTGCTGCTCTGTCACATGGACACCGTCTTCCCGTCCGGCATCCTCAAGAGCATGCCGTTCCTTGAAAAGGATGGAAAGGTCTTTGGTCCCGGCACGGCTGACATGAAAGGCGGTATCGTCGTCACCCTGGCAGGGCTGTCTGCGGCCCTGGCAGCCGGGAAACTCCCCCGACCGGTCACCGCCCTGTTCACCTCCGACGAGGAGATCGGCAGTGCAGCTTCCAGACCGGTGATCGAGAAATGTGCGCTGGCTTCCGAGCTCGTCCTGGTGCTCGAATGCGCCCTGCTGGATGGTTCGCTGAAAACCTGGCGCAAGGGCGTGGGTGATTTCACCGTCCGGGTGCATGGACGCGCCGCCCACGCCGGAGGTGCTCATGAAGATGGTCGCAATGCCATCGAAGAGATTTCCCACCAGGTCATCGCCATCCAGAAGATGACCGATTACGCGCGCGGTACCACCCTCAATGTCGGTGTCATCCACGGCGGCACGGTCAGTAATGTTGTACCCGCCGAGGCGGTCATTGAAGTGGATCTGCGCGTCATGCAGCCCGGCGAAGCCGAGCGTATCACCGCCGCCATGCGAGCGCTAAAGCCGGTATTGGATGGTACCAGCATCGAAGTAAGTGGAGCGATCAACCGCCCACCGATGCCCTTCAACGACGCCAATCGTGCGGCTTTCGATAAGGCGAAAGCGATCGCGGCCGGGCTGGGTATCGAACTCAAAGCCGGCGGCACGGGCGGTGCCTCCGACGCCAACTTCGTCGCACCGCTCGGCATCCCCGTCCTGGATGGGCTTGGTCCGGCAGGTGGGGAATATCATTCCGAGCGCGAATTCATCATCGCCAACAGCCTGTCCGAGCGCGCCAGGTTGCTGGCTGCCATATTAAGGGAATGGTGATGGATGAAAACGATTAGGTTCCTGCTCCTTTTTGCCGGGCTGACTCTGGCTGCCTGTTCAACTGCTACGCCAGCCCCAACCCCCCAACCGATCAACGTCCAGTTCACAGCCGCGGCTGCCCCGTGGCTTTCAACGCTCTACACCTGTGCCGGAAGTACGCTCGTGTTTTCGGAGCAGCGCTCCGCCGATTTTCTTGATCTTTCCAGCGCGGACTTTGCCATCCGACTGTCCCAGCCGGCAACGCTGACCTCGCCGGCTTACCAGATCGGCAGCGACGACCTGCTGGTCATCGCCAACCCGCACAACCCGCTTACCCACCTCACTCAACAACAGGTTTCCGGCATCTTTAGTGGAACGGTCCAAAACTGGTCGGAGGTTGGCGGTTCGGATGCAGCGGTACAGGTGTGGGTCTACCCTTCGTCCGAAGACATCCAGACCGCCTTCGACCAGGTTGTTCTCGCCGGACGGCCGGTTGTCAGCTCAGCCCGCCTGGCTGCCACCTCCGATGAAATGATCACGGAGATGACAGACGAAACTGGCGCCATAGGCATCATTACCCGGCGCTTGAAGACGGATGCGGTTTCGGAGCTTTATACGGTCGGCTCCCTGCCCGTCCTGGTCCTCACCCGGAGCGATCCCGCCCCGGCGATCATGCACATCGTATCCTGCCTGCAAAAGTGAGCGAAGTTTGATCGAGATCATCCTGTTCCTGGCTGGTTCGGTATTCATCACCTGGTACTCGATCCCTTCCCTTCAAAAGCCTGGGTCGCATGGATATTACCGTTTCTTCGCCTGGGAGATCATGGTGGGTTTATTCGTGTTCAATGTGCGCGCCTGGTTCATCCACCCGTTTGCCTGGTACCAGGTCATCTCCTGGATCCTGCTCATCCTTTCGCTCGCCCCCTTGGTTGCCGGTCTCATCACGCTAATTTCCATGGGAAAACCGGACGGGAATTTCGAGGCGACCACCCAACTGGTCACGCGTGGGATCTACCGGTTCATCCGGCATCCGCTCTATTTGTCGTTAATACTCCTGACCTGGGGCACCTTCTTTAAATCCCCCTCCATCCTGGATGGCTGCCTGGCGCTGGTCGCCACGGCATTCCTGTATGCCACTGCCCGGGCGGATGAGTCTGAATGCCTGGGCAAGTTTGGCCAGGAATATGCCGGGTACATGAAAGCCACCCGCATGTTCATCCCCTTTATCTTTTAAAATTACACGCTGGTTATAGCAGCGGATGTCTGGTATGCCATTCCGTTGCCCCCTCATACATCTGCCCTGCCAGTAAAACATTCGCTTCCCCCCAGCGCCGGGATACGATCTGCAATCCGATCGGCAGGTTAGCCCGGCTAAATCCGCAAGGGATCGAAGCCGCCGGTAACCCAACCAGGTTGAATGGACCGGTATAGCGTGTCAGGCTCCTGGCGGCTTCGATAGCTCCCGTATCTTCGATCAATGGTGCCGGGATGGGCGTGGTCGGCAGGAGCAGCACTTCGTATTTTTCGAAGAACCCTTCAAAAAAACGGCGGCTCTCGACCTGCTTCCGGCGGGCGAGGGAATAATCGCTCGCGGTTAATGCAGCACCTGCCATCAAGCGCTGGCGGACGTCCTCCCCGAATAATTCCGAGTGCTGCTCGAGCCGTTCGCGATGGAAAGCCGCCCCATCCGCCTGGATCATACGCCCATTCGCAAGAACTCATGTCCGACAGCCAGGAACCATCCACTTTTTCAACGTTCGCGCCCAGCCCTGTAAAAACCTGCGCGGCTTCTTCGACTGCCTTATAGACTTCCGGGTCGGCGCTTTCAATATAGTCACCCGCAGCCAGTGCTACCCTCCAACCCTTGATATCCTTTTCAAGGCAACCGAGATAATCTTCCGCGGGCATATCCACCGAGGCTGGATCGTGGGGGTCGTAGCCCGCCAGGACAGACAACATCCGGGCGGCGTCCCTGACTGTGCGCGTGATCGGTCCCACATGGTCAAGGTTCCAGGAGAGCGGGACTACGCCGCGCGTGCTGACCCGTCCATAACTGGGTTTGAGTCCCACCACCCCGCACAGCGCCGCCGGGATGCGGATCGATCCGCCTGTATCAGTCCCCAGCGCCGCTAGGCTCATCCCGGTCGCAACTGCCACTGCCGATCCGCCCGAAGAACCGCCGGAGATGCGTCGCTCGTCCCATGGGTTGTGGCAGGTGCCGTAATGAGGATTAACGGTCGTGACACCCAGGGCGATCTCATGCGTGTTGGTCTTCCCAAGCAGGACGGCTCCCGCCAGCTTGATCCTTAACACGACCTGCGCATCCTCTTTGGGAATATTGGCGGCGAAGAACCTGGATCCGGCAGTGGTCAGGATCCCCGCCGTCTCGAACAGGTCCTTGACCGCCAGCGGCAGCCCGAGCAATCCCAGGTCTTTTATATTGGACGGTTGGAGGCTGCGCAGTGCATCCGCTGATAATGCCTGCTGGCAGGCAAGCTCGGGGGTGGGTGTGATAAAAGCATTCAGCCTGGGGTTCAGTCGCTCGATCTGGTGCAGGCAGGCTTCCGCCAATTCGAGCGCGGTAAAGTCCTGTCTTTGTAATGCCTGGCTGGCAGTTTGAAGGTCGAGGGTTGTCAGGTCGGGATCCATGCGTTGATTATATACAGAATGCTGATTCAAATGCAAAAATACCCATGTAGGGGAGTACCGATCTGTTCAGGGGTTTCATTGATGGCTATTTTCTTTTTTTCCATCCCAAATATCGCTTTACATGACATTTATCACTTGAACTTGGGCTGTAAACAAGCAACAATATGATTGGTTGTGACCGATAATGATTGATTACGAGCGTTTTGAATGAATACCTTTCTTTCCAGCCTGGAACGCCAAAATCAAATACAACAACTCCTGCTCCGCAGTCAGCGGATCAGCATCACGGAAATTTGCGAGGGCTTTTCGATCAGCGAAGCAACGGCGCGCCGTGACCTGGAGAAACTCGCCAGTGATGGAAAGATCCAACGCGTGCACGGCGGAGCGATCGTACTGACCCTGGCTCCGCCGGAGCAACCCATCCTGCAGCGCCAGGAGCAGCAATCGCAGGAAAAGATGCGTATTGGTCAGGCCGCTGCGAGTTCTCATCCAGGATGGAGAAACGGTTTTTCTCGGATCAGGGACAACCGTACTCGAATCAGCCCGGACCCTGCGCGGGCGATCCAGGTTGACCGTGATCACCAACTCCCTGCCGGTCGTCAACACTTTGGCTGGTGCGGAGGGCATCACGGTCGTGTGTCTCGGCGGCATGCTGCGGGAAAGCGAGTTGTCTTTCATTGGTCATATCACTGAACAAGCCCTGGCGGAGGTGCACGCCGATAAGGTCCTGATCGGAACCCGTGCCATCAGCCTGGATCACGGTCTGACCCACGAATATCTCCCCGAGACGATGACCGACCGCGCCATCCTGAGAGCGGGAAACGAGATCATCGTGCTGGCAGACCACACGAAATTTGGGCGCGCAGCAACGGTATTACTGGCACCCCTTGAAAAGATCCACACAATCGTTACCGATGATAAAACGCCCCTGGAATTCACAAAAGCAGTGGAAGCCCGCGGTATCCACATGGTCAGAGTCTAAGGCAAGGTCTTGATCATAACGCTGCAATTAATTCAGATCCATCAAGGAGAATGAATGGAATCAGGAGAATATACCCGCCAGGAGATCCACTCCCAGCCCGAGGCTTGGGCTGATGCTTTGAAAGTATTGAATGAGACCCGTAAAAGCATCCTCGAACTGGACCCTGGCAACCATTTTGATAACATCATCTTTACCGGCTGCGGTTCCACCTATTACCTGTCAATGGCTGCTGCGTCGCTGACCCAGGAGTTGACCGGTTTTTGCTGCCGCGCCTTCCCGGCTTCCGAGTTATGGCTGCATCCAAACTGCTCGTATTCCGCAGGAAAAACGCTGCTGGTCGCCGTTTCCCGCTCCGGTGAGACGACCGAGACTTTACGCGCATGTGAAGCCTTCCTTGCAGAACGCGGGAGGGCAACTTGTAACCCTCTCCTGCTACGGTGACATGCCGCTGGCAAAAATGGGTGCCTTGAATATTCTCCTGCCGTCCGGACAGGAACGTTCGGTGGCACAGACCCGCGCCTTTACCACGCTCTTCCTCGGGACTGTCGCGCTTGCCGCCCTCTGGTCGGGTCGGACCGACCTGTTCGACGATCTCTCCCGCCTTCCCGAAGCCGGGAGGCGTCTCCTGGAGAAAAATTCAGCCGTAGCGACTGAATTCGGTCGGGATGCTGCATTGGAACGCTTTTATTGGCTGGGATCCGGTCCGCGCGATGGGCTGGCTTCCGAGTTGAGCCTGAAAATGAAGGAGATGAGTTCAGCCACAGTGAGCCATTTCACTTCATGGAATTCCGGCATGGACCAAAATCCATGATCAACCCGGATGCCTTGGTCATTGGACTGCGGTCCACTGTTCATGGGAAGGATGAGTTTTCAGTCCTGCTGGATGTAAAAGGTCTTGGAGGCAGGGTTCTCGAGATTTCGGAATCGGCCCCATCGGTCCGGTTCGAACCAGGGCTGCCGGAGGCGGTCCAAAATATCCTGTATCTCCCCGTTGGTCAGGTGCTCGCATTCGAGCGGGCATTATCCAAAGGGTTGAATCCAGATCGGCCCACTAATCTGGATGCCGTTGTCAAACTTTCCTAGAGGAGGAACCATGAAAAAAATCGTATTTTCCATTCTAGTGGCTGTCATGCTGCTGTTGAGCGCCTGCGGGGGCAAGACGGCTGGTACTGCCGCTAAGACCGAGGTAAGCTATATGGGTTGGGGCGACCCGGCAGAACTCGAAGTGTGGAATAAGATCATAGCAGACTTCCAGGCCGCCAATCCCGATATCACGGTCAAGGTGGAAGTTTCCGATTGGGATTCCTATTGGACCAAGCTCAAGACCCTGCTGGCTGCCAATACACCACCCGATATTTTCGCCATCGACGCACCGTACTACCTCGATTACAAGACCAAGGGTGTGCTGCTGAACCTGCAACCCTATATCGATGCGAATCCCGGCATGCTGGATGGCTTGTATCCACAGACCCTGCAAGCCTACCAGACCGCGGACGGGTACTTCGGTCTGCCGCGTGACTTCCAGACCATTGTCCTGTTCTACAATAAGACCATGTTCGATGCTGCCGGGGTTGCCTACCCGACCGACAAATGGACCTGGGACGACCTGCGCGCCGCAGCTAAAAAATTGACCCTGGATACCAACGGCGACGGCAAGATCGACCAGTACGGTTACACATTCGACATGTGGGACATGGAAGTCGGCTGGAGTGAAGCCCTCTGGGACTATGGTGGCGACATCATCAGCGCCGACCACACCCAGACCCTGATCGGCTCCCCGGCTGCCCGCCAGGCCTGGCAGATGCTGTACGATATGACCTTCGTCGATAAATCCGTCCCGGATGCCAACACGTCCGGACAGTACGGTGGGGACCTGTTCATGGCGGGTGTCGCTGCCATGACCCCCATGGGTCACTGGTCCGTTCCTTCCTATGCGGGTGCCAGTTTCAAATGGGACGTCGTACCGATGCCGTCCGGTCCCGCCGGAAGAGTCACCAGTGTGAACAGCGCCGGCTTTGTGCTCGCCAAGGAATCCAAGAACCCGGATGCAGCCTGGAAGTTCGTCAAGTTCGTGCTCAGCCAGGCTGGTCAGACCCGCCTTGCCGAGCTTGGTTTTGCCTGCCCGGTCTTGAAGTCCGTGGCTGAAAGCCCGGCCTTCCTGCAGCAGAGCACGCCCATCAATCACCAGGTCTTCCTCGATGCGCTGGCTTATGCGCACATGAAGCCGGTCTTCAGAGGCTACGATGAGTGGGCTTCTGCAGTGGGTGACGGCATGGGTCCGGTCTGGCGCGGTGAGGCGGAACTCAATCCGACCCTCGATTCGGTCATCACTGCTGCGGACGCAGTATTGGCACAGTACAAGTAACCATTTTTTCCCGCTGGGTGCCGGATGCAGATCCGGCACCCAGTCACTGCTTATCATCCGGTTCGCTTTCTATCTGTAAGGACCATCCATGGAATTCGGATTGAAGCCCCTCGGGCGCGAACGCCTTTGGCTTTGGATACTCCTGGTACCGACGCTCTTTGGTCTGTTCTTCAGCGCCTTCGGCTCCCTGCTGGCAACCATCGGGCTCAGCTTTACAAAATGGGACTTGCTCAGCCCGCCGACCTGGGCCGGGATATCCAATTACCTGGCTCTCTTCACCGACGTCAAATTTAATAAAGCCCTGGGGAACACCGCCCTTTTCTCGGTCATGTACGTGCCCGGGGTGGTGATCATTTCCTTGCTGGTGGCGATCCTGCTGAACCGCAAGATCCGCGGGCTGGGAATATTCCGCACCGCCTATTACCTGCCGGCTGTGACCTCCGCGGTCGCCACCGCGCTGGTATGGAATATGATCTACGGCAAGGACACCGGCATCCTGAATTATTTTCTGGAATTATTCGCATCTGCAACCGGTCTGCTGGTTGTGCACCCGCAATGCCATGGGGTCGGTCGTGATCGTGAATATCTGGGGTGCCATCGGTGAAGGCATGATCATCTTCCTGGCAGGACTGACCGCCATCCCGCGCGAATACTACGAAGCCTCCACCATGGACGGGGCCAGCCGGACCCAGCAGTTCTTCAAGATCACCCTGCCGCTGATCACTCCCAGCATTTTCTTCCAGACGTTGATGGCTACCATCAACGCCTTCCAGGCTTATGACTACATATATATGCTGACCCGCCAGGGTCAGGGCGACAGCACGGTGCCGGTGGTGGTCTTTTCGATCTACCGGAATGCCTGGTTCTTCTCCAACTACGGCGGAGCCAGTGCGCAGGCGATCGAGTTGACGATCATCGTTGCCCTGCTGATGGCTTTCTATTTCTGGATGGAAAAACGTTTCGTGGTGTACGAGTAGGGCTTGCAGGAGATAAACTATGAACCAGCGTACTCAAAAGACCCTGCTCGATCTCGTCACTTACACCCTGCTGATCATCGGTGCGATCCTGATGGTCGTACCCTTTCTATGGATGATCTCGACTTCATTTAAACTACCGGCTGACCAGTTCACGAAAACCTTGTTTCCAAGTCCCGCCACCGTAAAAAATTACCAGGAACTGTTCAATGTAAACCTGGATTTCCCGCTCCTTTTCCTTAACAGCACGGTCATCTCATCCCTTATCACGATCGGTCAAATACTGACCTGCTCGATGGCTGCATTTTGTTTTGCAGTGGTCAAATTCAAGGGACGCAATCTTCTTTTTGGTGCATTGCTGGCAACCCTGCTGATACCGTTCCACGTCACGTTGATCCCCAACTTCATTATCTTCCGCTGGCTGCACCTGGTGGGAACCAGCGTGCCGCTCTGGCTGCCGGCTTTCTGGGGTGGTGCCTTTGGCACATTCCTCATCCGCCAGTATTTCCTGACCATACCGCGCGAGCTGGTGGATGCAGCCCGCGTGGACGGTGCCTCCCTGCTGCAGATATTCTGGAAGGTGTACATGCCGCTCTCCAAGCCGGCCCTGGCAGCCCTAGCCATTTTTACCTTCCAGGGAGCCTGGAACGACCTGCTGCATCCGTTGATCTATATGCCGGCTGCCCCCAACACCACTCTCACGGTTGGGCTGGCTTTCTTCCAGCAACAAATGACTTACGGGGGGAAGTTCACGGTCTTGATGGCTGGAGCGTTCCTGAGCATCCTGCCTCTGTTGATCGTTTTCTTCTTCGCCCAGAAACTCTTCATCGAAGGCGTGGCGCTCAGCGGGGTCAAACGGTAAAATATAGCCACGTACTTTTGACATTCCCTGTTTGCTTGAATACCGGCTGATAACGAGCGACCTCGCAATAATCACTGAATTACTTTATTCCAGGATCCAGGTCAACCAAACCGCATAATGACCAGCCTTGACATTCGCTTCGTCCCTAAAAATGTGATCGATCCAGACCTTCAAAAGGAAATTGATGTGCTGGATAAACTTGCGTTTGCCGGCGAATTGGACGAAGATGAACCAGAGCTGGCCGGTATTTCATGGGCATCCGGCGATTGGATGGGATTGGGCTTTTTGGGGAAACAATTGGTGACCCAACTTTCAATTCCAAAACGCTGTGTATCGGCTGGAACGAAAAAGATCTGGGTGGCAGGTCTGGGTGGCATGGCGACCCATCCGGAATATCAACACCAGGGTCTGGGCTCGGAGTTGTTGCGTGCCACCCGAGATTTCATGCAGGCAGATATAAAAGCCCCATTCGGTTTGCTCATTTGCGCCGGGAAAACTCGCCCGTTTTATGAGCGCTCCGGATGGAAGCTGGTAGCGGACGAACTGTACTTTGTCCAGGACGATCACAAACGGGTCTTGCATACTTCTGTCATGGCGTTGCAGTTGGAAGATCAGGCATGGCCTTCAGGAGAAATTGACCTGTGCGGATCGCCATGGTAAAAAATTGAACAATCCGGGAGGAGAACCAACATGACCAAGATCGCATTTATCGGCGCAGGCAGCCTCGGTTTTACCGGCGAACTCGTGCGCGACATTCTCACCTTTCCTTTATTGGAAGATGCCACCCTATCCCTGATGGACATCAACCCCGAACGATTGGAATGGGCGAAAACGGGAGTCGAAAGATTGATCGCGGCCGGCAACCGACCGGCGAAAGTCGAAGCGACCATGGACCGGGCGCAGGCCCTGCGTGGAGCCGATGTGGTGCTGACCACCATCCTGGCGGGCAGTACCGAGGTCTGGCGGCACGATATTGAGATCCCCAAAAAATACGGCGTGGATACCAACGTTGGAGATACCCGCGGCCCGTCCGGTATTTTCCGCTTCCTGCGCACGATCAATCCGATGCTGGATATCGTCCGCGATATGGAAAAATACTGCCCAAAGGCGGTTCTGCTCAATTACACCAACCCGATGGCGATGTTGTGCGGTGCCTTGCAGCGGCAGACATTCATCCCGGTCACCGGTCTCTGCCATTCGGTGCAGGGAACGGCAATGATGCTGGCTCAATGGATCGGTGCTTCTTTCGCCGACGTCGATTACACTTGCGCCGGAATCAATCACCAGGCCTGGTATTTGAAGTATTCCTGGAAGGGTGAAGATGCCTACCCACTGATCCATAAAGCCATTACCGAACGGACCGAAGTGTACAACGAGGAGATCGTTCGCAACGAGATGTTCCTGGCTTTGGGCTATTACGTTACCGAGTCCAGCGGTCACAATAGCGAGTACAACTGGTGGTTCCGCAAGCGCCCCGATCTCATCGAAAAATACTGCACACACGGCACCGGTTGGAATCCCGGAGAGTATGCCTATATTCTTAAGGAATACCAGCACAACGAGGCCACCTGGAAGGATCAGGTCAAAGCCTGGCTTGCCAAACCGCTAACCCCCGCAGACCTGCAAAGGCAGCTTGAATATGCGGCGTATATCATCAACGCCTTGATGGGCGGGGATATGTTCAAGTTCAATGGCAATGTACCCAACACCCAGCTCATCACCAACCTGACTGAAGGTGCCTGCGTGGAAGTCCCGGTCATGGTGGATCGGGCAGGTTTTCATCCCATGCACGTCGGCGACCTGCCGCCTGAGTGTGCACTGCTGACCCGCCTTTCCAGCGGTATCGAAGAGATGGCTATCAATGCCTCCATCAGCGGTGACCCGGTCATGGTTTTCCGGGCCATCTGCCATGACCCGTTGACCGCCGCAGTGCTTTCCTTGGACGAGATCCGCCGCATGACCAATGACCTCTTCGAGCAGCACAAGGATTACCTGCCGCAGTTCAAGGTGCATAAAGTTTGAAATCATATCCGTTAGCCTTCTGTGGGCTGATCCTGTTGATCTGTTCCTGCCGGCCGAACCCTGAAACCATGACCCTTCCCGAATTCTCATCACCCCCTCCTCCAGCCGCCGACTGGTGGCACCCTGCACCGGGACTGACCTGGCAGTGGCAACTCGATGAAGCGGTGGATGCATCCATCGAGGTTGAGGTCTATGATCTTGACCTGTACACCGACCAGGCGGTCATAAACGAACTGCATGCCCGTGGCGTGAAGATCCTATGCTACATATCGGTTGGCTCATGGGAAGACAAGCGTCCGGATGCCGGTCAATTTCCCCCGGCTGTCCTCGGCAGGGATTATGAAGGCTGGCCGGGCGAGAAATGGTTGGATATCCGCCGCATCGACCTGTTGGCACCCATCATGCTCGCCCGCTTTGACCTGTGCAAGGCAAAAGGTTTTGATGGGATCGAGCCCGATAATATCGAGCTGATTGGCAACAACACCGGTTTCCCCATCACGTATGACGACCAGTTTGCTTATGCCCGCTGGTTGGCAGACCAGGCACATGCCCGCGGGCTCGCCATTGCCCTGAAAAATGCCCCGGACATGGTCCCGGATGCATTACCCATTTTTGATCTTGCCATCACCGAAGATTGTTACGTCCAGGATTGGTGCGATAAGGTGATCCCCTTTATTCAGGCCGGCAAACCCGTTTTGGCTGCCGAGTACACCGATACGGATGTTGATTTTAACAATGCATGCGCCTGGGGTCGGGAGCATCAGTTCAGTTTCATCCTGAAGAACCGCATCCTGACCGCTTACCGGGGAGCCTGTCCATGATCTCCATTTCCATCGGTAAACTGCGCGGCTTGCAGCAGTGCACATCCACGCGGGGAACCTTTACCTGTCTTGCCCTTGACCACCGCCAAAACCTGCGGCGCGCCATGAACCCGGCAGACCCGGCCTCGGTCAGTGATGCTGACCTTAGTCAGATTCAAGCTCGAGGTCACGACCAGCCTCGCCGATCTATCCACCGCCGTTCTCCTTGACCCGGAATACTCTGCCGCACAGACAATCGCGGCGGGCGCACTCCCCGGCAAGACCGGACTAATTGTCGCCGTCGAATCGACCGGGTACGGCGGCACCCCAACTGCCAGGCAGAGCCAGATCCTGCCGGGTTGGAGCGTCGAAAAAGCCAAGCGAATGGGTGCCAGCATGGTCAAACTGCTGGTCTACTACCACCCGGATTCTGCCAACGCCGCTGAGATCCTGGCTTTTGTTGGAGAGGTGGCAAAAGATTGCCATCGATCCGACCTGGGTTTGATGCTTGAACCTCTTTCTTATTCGCTTGAACCCGGTGGTACACTGTCCTCTGCTGAAAAGCACCACATCGTAACCGAGACAGCCCGGCGGCTGGTGATCCCCGGAGTGGATGTGCTCAAGGCTGAGTTCCCACTCGTCACCCAGGAAAACCCCAATGAAGCCGATTGGGCGGCTGCCTGTGCAGATATATCCGCTGCCAGTCCTGTACCCTGGATCGTGCTGTCTGCTGCAGTGGATTATGCGACTTACCTGCGCCAGGTCGAGGTTGCCTGCCGGTCCGGAGCTTCCGGCAGCGCCGTGGGTCGGGCAGTCTGGCAGGAGGCAGTGGCTCTGGATAATGAAGCTCGCCTGAATTTTCTCCGTACAACTGCGCGCGACCGGCTGACGGATCTCGCCGCACTTTGTCTCGATCCTTGGAAAACCCATCCATGATTTTTATCGATCCGAGGCACCTTTTGACTGGTATAAGGAATATTGAGGAGGGGCTGTATTGGCTTGCAGCTAAAATCGAATATGACAAAAAAATTTGATGTCCTGGTGGCGGGTGAGATAAACCCCGATCTGGTTCTGAGCGGAGATGTCGTCCCGGAATTCGGACAGGTGGAGAAACTTGTCGACTCCGCCTCGTTGGTGATCGGCTCATCGGCCGCCATCTTCGCCTGCGCCGCTGCCCGGCTTGGATTAAAAGTTTCATTCGTGGGTATCTGTGGTGAGGACATTTTCGGACGTTTCATGCTGGATGAAATGAGCAGGCATGGCGTGGACGTCTCCGAAGTGCGGGTCGATCCCAAAAGCCGGACTGGGCTGAGCGTGATCCTGTCAAAGGGGAATGACCGCGCCATCCTGACCCACACCGGCTGCATGGCAGACCTGCAAGCAGATCATGTAAGTGACAGCATGCTGCAAAAATGCCGCCACCTGCACGTCACCAGTTATTTTCTACAAACCGGTCTCCAGGCTGGGCTCCCTGATCTATATCAGCGCGCCCACAAGCTTGGTCTGAGTACCTCGCTCGATACCAATTGGGATCCATCTGAGCGCTGGATGGGTGTTCTTGGAATTTTGCCGCTGGTGGATATTTTCCTGCCCAATGAGAATGAAGCAGTTGCGATCACAGGCGCCCGCACCATCGGGCAGGCACTCAAACGGCTCGGTCAACAGGTTGGAACGGTCGCATTAAAACGAGGCGCACAGGGAGCTCTCGCTTGCCGCGGGGAAGAGACGGCAACCGCGGTTGCATTAGCCGGTGGTCTGGTCGATACGGTTGGAGCGGGTGATTCGTTCGATGCCGGTTTTATTTATGGCTATATCAACGGCTGGGAACTTGAACGATCGCTCTGGCTCGCCGCAACCTGCGGATCTCTTTCCACGCGCGCAGCGGGCGGTATCGCTGGTCAATCAACCCTGGAAGAAGCGATGAGATATGTCCCGCCGACTGGATGATATTCTTCGAGATCAAAAAAGTGGCAAGTCCGTCGGGATACCTTCCATCTGCTCCTCCCACCCTGATGTTCTAAAGACGGCGCTTCAGGGGGGAAAACCGTCCTGATCGAATCGACCTGCAACCAGGTCAACCAGTTCGGCGGATATTCAGGAATGAAACCCGCCGATTTTGTATTAATGGTTCGATCCCTGGCATTCCAGAACGGATTCCCGCTCAACCGCCTGATACTGGGTGGCGATCATCTTGGACCATTACCCTGGCAATCCCAGCCTGCGGATTCCGCTCTGGCAAACGCCGCAGAATTGATCCGGATGTACGTTCAGGCTGGATATACCAAGATCCATGTCGATGCGAGCATGAAACTGGGTGATGACGATCCTATCCGCCCGCTGGAAGCTGAATTGGTTGCCAGGCGGACTGCCTCCCTGGTCCACGCTGCCGAGGCTGTAGCCGGACCAGGAATTGAGCTCCGCTACGTGGTCGGGAGTGAAGTCCCTACAGCCGGGGGAGCCACCGTCCACGAAGAAAAAGTGGCGGTCACGACCGTTGAATCCGCCAGCCGTACCCTTGAAGCGATGCAAATAGCGTTCAAGGAAACCGGCGTGGATTCCGCCTGGGAGAAGGTAGTCGCAATGGTCGTCCAGCCGGGCGTCGAATTTGGTAATGATTTCGTACTGGAGTACGCACCCTCTGCAGCAGAGAACCTTGTCCGCTTCGCTGAAACGATACCGTTCGTCTTTGAAGCCCATTCCACTGACTACCAGCAGCGATCCAGTTTACAGTGTCTCGTCCGCGACCATTTTGCTATTTTAAAGGTCGGTCCGGCATTGACCTTTGCATACCGCGAGGCAATTTTTGGCCTGGCAATGATCGAGGATGGGCTTGTCCCGGTGCAGGACCGGTCCCACATCGTTCAAACTTTGGAGACTGCCATGTTGAAAAACCCCCGCCATTGGCAGACCCATTATCCCGGCACACAGATGGAGCAAGCGCATGCGCGTAAATTCAGCCGGAGTGACCGGATCCGCTATTACTGGCCGGAGCCTGCAGTGCAGGCTGCATTGCAAAAACAATTGATAAACTTGAAGGATCGCAGTCTTCCCTTATCCCTGCTAAGTCAATTTCTTCCGGATGTTCATGATGCGATTGGTTCGGGACGCTTAGAAAACAAAGCCAGCGATATTATTTCTTTTATGATCGAATGTGTGCTGGACGATTATTCTGCCGCCTGCGATCCATCCGATACCAGCGAAACATATAGCTGACAACCTACAATCTGCCAGCGTGCTAATGGGCAACGTACTGATGACCTACTGATGGGGCAACGATCAAGGGTCTTTCTCAGGCTATAAATATCCGGACTACCAGTAATGATGAACCAGCGGACGAATGGACCGGTTATAGATGTCTTTCACCTTCTCCATCGTTCCAGCGGGAATTGGCGGTAAGACGGCTGCGGAAATATTTTCCTGCACCTGGTCCGACCGCTTTGCCCCCGGGATGGCGCAGGTGACCGCCTCGAACATTAAGATCCAGCGCAGCGCAAACTGGGACAATGACATTTCTTTTGGCAGCAGTCTTTTTAATTCCTCCACAACCAGCAGCCCGGTTTCAAAATCCACCCCGGAAAAAGTTTCTCCACGGTCAAACGATTCGCCGTGGCGGTTGAAATTTCGATGATCGTCGCTCGCAAATGCCGTCTGGCGGTTGATCTTGCCGGTCAGCAGACCCGATGCCAGCGGTACGCGGGCAAGGATGCCCACCTGCTTGCGCTTCGCTTCCTGAAAAAAGAGTTCGGCGGGTCGCTGGCGCAGGATGTTGAAGATGATCTGGATGCTCTGAACGTTGGGGTATTCGATGGCTTTTAAAGCCTCTTCCACTTTCTCAACACTGACCCCATAGAACTGCAGTTTACCCTGTTTCACCAGGTCATCCAAAACACCGAATGTTTCCGGCATGTAATAGACCTCGGTTGGGGGGCAGTGCAGTTGCAGCAGGTCAATGCGTTCCGTGTCCAGGTTGACCAGGCTGCGTTCGATGAATGCCGACAAATTCTTGCGATTGTACCCACCCGCCAGGTGCGGATCGAGGCGCCGTCCTGCCTTGGTGGCAATGATGATTTTCTTACCGCATTCGTTGCGCAGCCGCGCCATTAATCTCTCGCTCCGACCGTCACCGTAAACATCAGCGGTGTCGAAGAAATTGACCCCCAGCTCGACCGCCCTGCGCAGAGCCTTCATTAATTCGTCATCATCCACCTGCCCCCAGGCTCCGCCGATCGCCCAGGCTCCAAAACTGATGCTCGAAACTTTCCACCCGGTTCGACCAAGAGTACGATATTCCATCGATTGATCCTTTCTCAAAATAACCCTTCCTTCAGGTAGAAAGTTTTAAAAACACAAGGCACACTGGATGGTGTGCCAGATGTCCGATCTGTAGGGCGGGTGGGGGTCGAACCCACACGGTCTCTCAACCGGCGGATTTTAAGTCCAGATCCATATAACCCGTTTTCACGATCCCATATATGGCATTACAGGGTAGTTTTCAGCCTTTTTTCCTATATATTGGATGCACCCGGCGATAGAAAAATGTGGATTCTGATATAGTTCTCTGGGTGTCAAATACTCAAAAGTGTACTCAGGATTGATATATTTAGTATACAGCACTATCCAGGTTCACAGGAAGAAATTTCTACTATTATGGATTTATCTCAGAATAAGATACTTAAAGCAGCTCATCCAAGATATCCATCATCTCCTGGTCTCCGCCTGCAGGGGGAGTCCATTCCACCTGGACTACTTCCACCCCCTGCTGTTCCAGGCTTGCACCAAATGATTTTAATCCGATGTTGACCGCTATCACGGGTTCAATCAATAGTTTATTCTCTGTATATTCCATTTCGTTCTCCATCTTTAAGCCAATAATTGGCATATGGCAAAAGACGCTAACGCGTTACTTCGAAAAACCAGAACCCCAGCCTCCTTCAGCATTTTCGTCTGAAGACCTAATACCTGTGGATCAGCCTCTGTACCGCAAACCGAGGCCACAACAGTCAGGTAACCTCCTCGCTGCCTCAGCAGCCCGTTTGGCTTCGAGGATCGCATCCAGCAGTTCCCCGACCGGGTCCATCGAAGCATTATATCCGAGGATAAAATCCAGATACATGACTGCCACCTGAGGATCATGACTCTCTGCCAGGATTCTGCGCTGACGCATGGTTCCATCGATCATCGGGTGAGGTTTTCCCACCATGTAGAAATCCTCCCCCAAGTCCACAATGGTATGTCCAACGCTTCGATCCGGATGATCCAGTCGATTCTTCGATTCGATCGGGCTGTTTGAATGAATGGTGATCCCAGCTTCGCCCAGGATTTGCTGGGATTGGTAGCAAAAGGTTCCCCCGGCGAGAATGCCGCGCAGGTATTTCTGTTCAGGTGACCAGCCCTTTTTTTCCTGCTGGATTACTGCCAGCATTTCTGGATCCAGGCCTACCAACGGTGCAGACGGCTGTCCCTTTGAAAGGGAGACAGCGAGTTGGGCAGCCTCATCGATTGTGCGGGTTGGTTGGAAATTGGGTTTTCCGCTCAGCGATCCCGGGTCAATCCCGAGGATGCAGCCCACCACTGGTTTTTTGCAGGTTTTGATCCTATCGAGAAGAACTGCCAGGGTATTTGCATCCGGTGGTTTGGATATTATCGCGATCACGCTCGTTTCTTGATTTGCCTCCAGCACTTCCAGGGCTGCCAGGGTCGTCAACCCTTTGATCTTCCCGGAAAGATCGTGGCTGCCGGTTCCGATGGCATGGGAAATACCACCAGCCGGCATAATGCACCTGGCTGGTAAATTCTTGTAGCCCGGTGCCGGCGCCACCGATGGCTCCGATCGGCCCTTTGCGTACTTCGTTTGCAAATCCGATCCCTTTCCCACCTATCAGGCTGGTTCCACAATCAGGTCCCATGACAAGCAAGCCTTTTTCTCGGGCAAGCTGTTTCAGTATGAGTTCGTCTTCAATGGATACATTGTCGCTGAAGAGGAATACGTTCAGACCGGCTTCAAGTGCTTTCTTTGCCTCCCGGGCGGCATACTCTCCCGGGACGGAGATTACTGCCAGGTTGGCATTCGGTTTTTGGGAAAGGCCATCTTCCAGCGTTTTGACGCTCAGAGCTGGTGTATTTTCCTGGATTGCCTCAAGCCACTCATCCAGGCGACCCAGTACATTTTCCACGATCAACG
>CAWJML010000010.1:0-52357 GCA_963843925.1 uncultured Chloroflexia bacterium
TATACTTTAATTATCAGGAGATGAGCCATGCCCATCTGTAAAGCTTGCGGTGGCAGCGGTACGGAGAAATGTATGGGGTGTGGTGGCTCCGGCGAGCAGATCTGTTACGACTGCGGCGGTTCCGGTCAGGAGGAACGCGATGCGGTCGGTCATATTTTGCGGGAAAATTGCAGGAGTTGCGGGGGCAGCGGGGTTGAATCCTGCACGGGCTGCGGCGGCAGCGGTACCCAGCCCTGTTCCCGCTGTTACGGTCGCGGCGAAACTTAGACCCAGTCTTGACCCCAGATAATTTCCTTAAATAATAAATTTGGAAGTCCTTCGGGGGTGATTTTGCGTGTGCCACTTCATCTGTGTTAAAATCTCACTGCCATGTCCTCACCGAAGAAGATCCTTCCCTACCTGGCGATCGGCCTCACCATCCTGGCGCTCAGCATGGCGGCTTTTTTTGTGCGCTGGGCGAAGGTGCCTCCCTCGGTCATGGGCTTGTACCGCGTCGGGATCGCCACGCTTGTCCTGACCCCTTTCTTCCTGGTCCGGCAGCGCAAACTGCGCGGCACTCCTTCCGCCGTAGTCTGGGATTGGTCCATCCTGATCTTCCCGGTTCTCGCCGGCATGTCGTCGGCAATGGACCAGTTCATCTGGTACTTCTCGCTTAATTACACTTCGGCTGCCAATGCCACCCTGCTGGGTAACACCTCGCCGCTGTGGGTCGCGCTGGCTGCCTGGCTGATCTTCCGTGAGCGCGCCCATGGACTCTTTTGGGTGGGATTGGGTCTCACCCTGGCCGGCTCGGCAGCCGTGCTCAGCAATGATTTCCTCCACCATCCCACCCTCGGCTGGGGTGACCTGCTGGCGATCTGCACCGGCACTTTTTACGCCGCCTTTTACCTGCTCTCGCAGCGCAGCCGCCAGCGCCTGGATACGCTCTCGCATGTCTGGCTCGCCAGCCTTTCAGCTGCCTTGACCATGCTGGTGCTGTGCGTGATCACGCGCGCCCCGCTCTTTGGTTACTCGCTAAAAACCTACCTGGTCCTGCTGGCGGCGGCTCTCTTCACGCAGTTGACCGGTTACCTGGCGCTCGGTTATGCGCTCGGGCACCTGCCTGCTTCCGTGGTCTCCCCGACCATGCTGGGGCAGCCGGTCTTGACAGCCCTGCTTGCCATCCCCATCCTGGGCGAAAGCCTGCAGCCCGTCCAGTGGATCGGCGGGCTGGTCGTCCTGGGCGGGATCTACCTGGTCAACCGCAGCCGGGACTTATTCTCTGCCAAAAGCATGGCACCTGCCGAGGTGGTTCTGGTCGGGGACCCGCAGTCTCCCATCCCCTCTTCAGCTGACACATCCCAAACTGGGACAAGCGATTGACTTGGACCGCACCGCTCCGCATCTCGTCTTTTTATTTTCGGATACCGGCGGAGGCCACCGCAGTGCCGCCGAAGCGATCATCAGCGCCCTTGGGCAGGGTTATCCGGGGCAGTTCACCTATGACATGGTCGATATCTTCCGCGACTATGCCCCTGCGCTGTTGGACCGCATCCCCGATATCTACCCATCCCTCTCCCGCAACCCGAAATTACTGGGGCAGATCTTTTATCTCAGCGATGATCCCCGCCGCCTCCGCACCATTCTGAAACTCCTTTACCCCTACATCCGCACCAGCCTGGATCGCTTCCTGGCTGAACGCCCTGCCGACCTGTTCGTCTCGGTCCATCCGCTCATCAATATCCCGCTTGGCTTTGCCCTTGAAAAACGCGATTCGACAGTGCCGGTGGTCACGGTGGTCACCGACCTGGTCAGTGCCCACACCTCCTGGTTCTCCTCCTACGCCAGTTCCATCATCGTTCCCACCCCGCAGGCCTACCAGGTTGGTTTGCTGGCTGGCATCTCCCCGGACCGCTTGAAGGTCATCGGGCTGCCCGTGGCGGATGGATTCGCCCGGCAGGTGGACGAGCGCGCAGCCGTTCGATCGCGGCTGGGCTGGCCTCCCTCCGCTCCACTGCTGCTTTTGATGGGCGGTGGCGAGGGGATGGGCAACCTGGAAGGCATCGCGGCCGCCCTCGATGCCGCCCGCCTGCCTGTCACGCTGGTCATCGTTGCCGGCAGGAATGAAGCCCTCCGTTCGCGGCTGGAAGCCCGGCAATGGAATATTCCCGTCCGGGTCTATGGCTTCGTCCGGGAGATGCCCGATTTCATGCATGCCGCCGATATCCTGCTCACCAAAGCCGGACCCGGCACCATCAGCGAAGCCATTAGTGCGGGTCTGCCGGTCATCCTGTACAGCCGGCTGGATGGCTCCGAAGATGGCAACGTCCGCTACGTTGTAGATAACGGCGCGGGCATTTGGGCTCCCACCACCGAGGAAGCGGTCGCAGCGGTGCAGCGCTGGTTGGATGATCCCGGGCAGCTTGCCCAGGCTACCAGCGCCTGTCTCGCCCTTGCCCGTCCGCGTGCCGCTCACGACATCGCCGCACTGCTGATGGCACAATTCCATGAAGTTGTATAATTATCTTGTTGTATAACCGCGTATTCCCGGGGAGGTTGTTCCACGCTATGAAACCCATCAGAGTCATATTGAACCCGGCTGCCGGGCATGGCAACGGCGCAAAACTCGCCCCTTCGATCGAGACCGCCTTGAAAAAAGCCTCCCTCGACTATGACCTGGTCCGGACGGATAGCTCCGGGGCATGCCACCCGCCTGGCGGATGCGGCGATCCGCGACGGCGTCGAGCTGGTCGTTGCGGCGGGCGGGGATGGGACCCTGAACGAGGTCGTCAACGGGCTGATGCGCTCCTCCTTGCCGGTCGACCGCCGTCCGCTGCTCGGGGTCCTGTGTGCCGGGCGGGGCAATGACTTCTCCGGTTCGCTTGGCATCCCGGAGCAGCTTGACCAGGCTTGTGAATTATTACGCTCCCGGTCGGCACGCCTGTTAGACGTCGGGATGGTTAGTGGTGGCATCGTACCGGACGGACGTTATTTCATTAACTGTATCGGCGTGGGTTTTGATTCGGTTGCAACCATCGAGGCAGCCAAGCTTCCGCGCTGGGGTGGTTTCATGAGTTTCCTGGTTGCCATCCTGAAGACCATCTTCCTCTATAACCACGCCCCGCTCGCTTCCATTGAATTCAATGGCGCCACCATCGAACAGCGCTCCCTGATGATCTCCATGATGAACGGTCGCCGCCTGGGAGGAAATTTCTTAATGGCGCCCAATTCGAAGCCGGATGACGGCTTGCTCGACCTGTGCATCGCCGAGCAGATGAGTTCATTCCAGATCCTGCGGCTGGTGCCTCATTTCATAAAAGGCGACCAGGCGACCCAGCAGAAGATCAAGACCGGACGGACAGCCCGCATCCGCATCACCGGCCTCGATGGTCCGCTCCCCGCCCAGGCGGATGGTGAGATCATCTCCACCGAAGGGCGCAGCCTGCTGGTTGAATTATTGCCTGGGCAGCTCAAGGTGGTCTGTCCGCAGCCGGGAGCCGCCCGGTGACATTTTCAAGGCGCCTGCTGGTGACCCTTTTCCGCGGGCTGAGTGACGCGGTCTTCCGGGTCCACCCCGAGCAACTGGCGGATGTCCCCTCCCGTGGTCCGTTGATCATCGTGATGAACCACATCACGATCCTGGAGATCCCCCTGATCTATTCCCGCTTGCAGCCGCGCCCCGTGCGCGGACTGGTGCTCGCAGACCACTGGAAGAATCCAATCATCGCCTGGGGGCTCGATGCATGCGGCGCGATCCCCTTGCAGCGCGGCGGCGGGAACCTGGCATCCTTCAATAAAGCCCTGGATGTGTTGAAGGCTGGCGAGATTGTCCTGATCATGCCGGAAGGCACCCGCAGCGGCGACGGTCAGTTGCAGCCCGCTCATCCCGGCGTGGTGCTGCTCGCCCTTAAGAGCGGGGCGCCGGTCCTTCCGATCGTAACGCATGGCGGGGAAAATTACATGCCCAACCTGAAGAAATTGCGTCGGACGGAATTTTACATAACCCTTGGAAAACCGTTCACCCTCAAGCCGGCGGCTGGCATGCCTGCCAGCCAGGCGCGCAAAGAGATGCTGGACGAGTTGATGTACCAACTGGCTGCCTTGCTGCCGCCTGCCAATCGGGGAGTTTATGCCGATCTGCCGGATGTCCCCACAAAGTTCCTGGAATTCTCCTGATCTGTAGCTGAATAAAGCGACCTTGTGTATTGAGCATTGGGGTGTGTCAATGAAAAGCGATAAGTTCAAACACTTGTTGGTTGCCGCAGGGATCATGATCCAATTGGTCTTTTATGGCTTCGCGCTTCAGCAAAGATCGTTGCACCCCATCCTCTACAAGGCAGCCGATTTCAGCGCCTTCTATACCGCAGGACGGATCGCCGCGACCGGTCGCTACGACCTGGTTTATGATATTACCACCCAAGAGCAAACACGCCAGGCATTCATGCCGGCAACACCTGGTTCGATCGAACACCTGCCATTTAACCATCCACCCCTGATCGTGCCGCTCCTGCGCTTGCTGGTGGATGGAAACTACCTCGCCTCTTACGCACGCTGGGCGGCGCTGATGGTCGTTTTTTTGGCTGCCGCCATGATCATCCTGAAGCGCCTGCTGCGGTCGGAGCAGATCCAGCCACCTGGACAGACTCTGCTGATACTTGCATCTGCCATATTCTGCCCGATCTTTGTCAGCCTGTTCCGCGGGCAGGATACCACCGTCGTCCTGCTGGGGGTGTTCCTGTGGCTGTACGGTTTGATCACCGGTCGGGACGTGCTCGCTGGCGGAGGGCTGGCGCTTGCGATCCTTCGCCCCCAGATCGCGTTGATGCTTGCCATCCCGTTCATATTTCGACGGCGCAAGGTCTGGTGGTCGTTCTGCGTGGTTGCCGGGCTTTTCGCCCTCTTCAGTATCCTGCTGGTCGGATGGACCGGTGTCCGCGATTATTTGCTGTTGATCGGGATCAGTGCGCAGGGACTTGGCTTTGGGGCGGGTGAACATGGTATGCTGAATTTTACCGGGCTGGTCCTGCGCCTGTTCCCGCACGGGGATCTGACAGTGATCCACGCCGTCGGCTGGGGGCTTTTCTGCGTTGCCCTGGCGGGTCTTTCCACCTGGTGGCGGCGTTCATCTATCATCCATTTCCGCCACATCGCACTTGCCGGTATTCTCAGCCTATTTTTCGCTCCTCATCTTCATTATCATGACCTGGCACTGCTGCTGGTTCCCAGCCTTGCGCTGGGATTGGCTGCCATCCGCTCGAAAAAGTTGTCTGCCGTTGACCTGGCAGGGCTCATCACGCTGGCGTCTCTCTCGCTCAGCATCAGTTTCGTCTGGAAACCGCTCCTGAACACGCTGCCGTATTTGTGGATGGCTGCCTTGCTTTGGTTTACTTTGCGCTGGCAGGCAGTCCCCGCTCAGCCATCCGGTCCACTCATTGATTCCCCAGCCAGTTCACAGCCCACACCCCGGAGTTAATGGAATTGACTACGGTCAAGTCGGTGTAATGCGAGTCGAAGGTGATCCGGTAAAGCAGATCAGGACCGCTCTCTTGCGAGGAGAAGAATAACAGGTTGTTGTGCTGATCCCAGATCGGCAGGTAAGCTTTGCTCTTGAATATCTGCCCGATCTCTACACCCGGTCCGGTGATCCATGCCCCCGGCTGGAAGGTATCCGTGCTTGTCCAACCCCAGATCAGGCCATACATGGCTACTCCCAGGTTCCCCGAGCTCTGCATGGCGATCGGCGAGACCTGGTATGCGATGGGATCGACGCCGTACGTGACGACGCTGTGGTCTGAAAGCAGGACCGTAAAGTAGTTGTCTCCCGGCTTGACGGGCATGATGTGTCCTATCGGGTCTGTGGTTAAGAGTTTGGGCGTCCGGTTGTCGGCGGTCAGCATGTACAGCCCGCTGCTGTTGTCGTATATGACCGCCTGGTTGACGCTGTCCACTGCCGCGCCGTCGATCCCATTGCTCGTCACCACGCTCTCTGTCCTCGTGGCAACATCGTAAAGCCGCAGGTTCTCGCTGCCTGCCTGGGGAGTCCAGGTATCCACGACGGCGGTCGTGTTGTCCAGCCAGCCGTTCATTTCCTCGTTCCCACCCTTCGGGTGGTACAGCGCTTTAACGGTCAGCCCCGTTCCGCTCGCCCCCCAGATACCTGTGGTATAGAACCCGGCACCTGTCCCAAAGCTTTGTGCGCTGAAGAACATCAGGGTCGAACCATCCGGTGACCAGGATGGCCAGTATTCCTGGTCGGGATCGTCGCTGATGCGCTGGATGGTCCCTGTGACAACATTATAGGTATAGATATCGGCTGACGGTCCGTCCATCAATCCTACGAATGCCAGCAGCTTGCCGTCCGGCGACCACGCCATATGTTCCTGTTCGGTCATCGCCCGCAGTCCTTCGAAGCCGCTGTCACCCGGCATCAGGTCGGCGTACGTCTCGGTCTGTGGGGAGGTCAAGTTTGTGATCTTGGTGACCTTTCCATCGGGCAAGGACAGTAAGTTGAGTGCAGTATGGTGGAGGTCGGAACCTGCCGGGCTGATGAATGCCACCAGGTGCCCCCCGGGCTGGATGGAGATGGTCGGGTTTCCGTTCCAATAGTCGGTGTCGATGAACTGTGATAACCCTGAGCCGTCCGGGTTAGTTGCAAACAACCCCTTGTCTGTGTCGATCAGCAACCATGGACCGCTCGCGTTCAGGTCAGAACTGATGGAGGTCACTGGGTTGATGGCTTCGGCGGTTGGCGTCTGGACCTCCATCGTTGACACTTGGTTTGGCGCAAATGTTGGCACATCACTGCTGGTCGCTACGGACGGACCCAAACTGGAGGGGGTTATCCCTGTCGGCAGGCACAGGCAGCCCAGGCTCAGCAGCAGCACTATGACCACGATGGCAAATTTCTTACTTGCTGATTTTTTATGCATGGGTTCCATCTTCTCCTCCTTCAGGAGTTTAGCTCCTGCTTGCTTGCCCCGATCGGTCCCGGATGGAGTCGGACATCATCCCCGCCGTAGGCCCCGGTGCGAATCGTTTGGGTCAGGGGACATGCGACTAAGTGATTATACGTCCGTGCGTCCCTTTTCCATAGACCAGTCACTAAATATGACAATAATTGTCTTATTTAGTGGTATACTGATTGCAGCGCAGGTGGAAGATCCACCGCACAGTTTTAAATAATCCAAGGAGTTACTTAATGAATGCAATCGAGATAGTTAAAGCCGGATTGGCCGCCTCGGAAGCCGGACAGGTTGGCAAGTTTGCAGACTCGTTGTCGAATGATATGGTATTTGCCGGACCGTTACCTCAACCCGTAGGCAAACGCGAATTCGTTGGCTTGCAGACCGCTATGGTCGCTGCCATGCCGGACTGGAAATTCAACGGGAAAGATTTCAAACAGAATGGCGATACCGTAACTGCCACGTTCCACATCAGCGGAACGCAGACAGCCGAATTGAATCTGCCCATACCGGGGTTTACCAAGCTTCCAGCCACCGGCAAGCACGTGTCCCTGCCGGATGAAGGTATGACTTTCACGGTAAAAAATGATAAGATCACCCGCATCGAGTCAGCCGGGATACCAGGCGGTGGGGTGGCGGGGGTTCTATCTCAACTTGGCGCTTCCATGCCAAAATTGTAAAACTTGCATATCGCGATAAATAAAAATTTATAACGCAGGTCTCCGATAACCGGAGACCTGCGGTCATTTACGCTGCCCGTATTGCAATAGGCTACTTTTTTTGTGTTTTGAACGACCCTTCAGAGATCGTCCGCACGGTGCCAGTCTATTTGGTAATTAGCCACTCAATTGCATCTTCGAAACTTGTAAATGCATTGACTGGGTAGCCTTTGTTTTTGGCACATAGCGCGAAAAATCCTGCATGGTCAAAGTCCTGAATCGGACAAAGAACGGCGGTCTTTTGCATAAAAGCCTTCCCAAGGTTGCTAAGTTCTGAAGCCAGATACCAAAGATCTGCTATGGACATTTTCACTTGAGCAAGTCGCGTATCTATGAGAATTCTGTAGGCGATCAAAGGCACTGAAGCTGTTGCAATATCCAAGAGACTTTTCTTGGACGTTTCTAAATCGAGCAATCCGTCAGGTGTTGCCCTGACAAAGTCTTGGGTGTGGATAATTGTTATGGTTGTTGCCATCGTTACCTCCTGTCGAGGTGGAGCATTTCTTGCGACCGGGCGATCCTGTGTCAGACATCCTTAACATCGTATATGTTTTTGCGGTGGTTAGCAAGGCTCACCATAATCCCGGGCCGTGTTATTATGAAATGGATGCCGGCTGGCAGGAAGTCATACCGCACTAGTTCGGCCTATCCTTGAAAAAACCTCCGATAGCCTGGCATACGACTCCGATCATCTTATCGGTCATCTCCGGGTAAAGGGGTAAAGACAGCACTTGTTGGGCCGCCGCCTCCGAGATGGGCAGATCGCCCGCCTGGTATCCAAGGTCTGCATAGGCTGGTTGGAGATGGATCGGGAGGGGGTAATGAACCAGGCTTTGGATGCCGTGTTTCCCCAGGTACACCTGCAAGTCATCCCGTCGGGCGTGACGGACGACATAGAGATGGTATACCGGTGACACTTTCGCGTAGTCGACCGGTAGGACCAATTCGCTTTGTGAGAGCTGATCCTTGTACCAATTGGCGATTTCCCGCCGGCGGGTATTCCATTCATCCAAATGCTTTAGTTTGACGCGGCAATATTGCGGCCTGCAAATCATCCAGACGGCTATTCAGGCCCTTCACCTTGCTTATTTGACGCTGCTCCCAGCCATACTGGCGCAGAAGCCGCACCTTTTGTGCCAGGGTCGAGTCGCTGGTAACGACCGCACCGCCGTCTCCGTATGCGCCCAAATTCTTGGTCGGGTAAAAACTAAACGCAGCGATATCTCCCCACGTGCCCACTTTCTTATCCCAATAGGTTGCCCCATGTGCCTGGGCACAATCTTCGATCAAGAAAAGACCGTTTCGCCGGGTGATTTCCAGCAGCGGGGTAAGGTCAGCCGGGCAGCCATACAGGTGAACCGGGATGACTGCCCGCGTACGGGGACTAAGCGCCGCGGCGACCTTTTCGGGGTCCAGGCTATACCGGAGCGGGTCGATATCGACCAGCACCGGTTTGGCACCCGTCAGCTCGACCGCTGCCACCGTCGCGACGGAAGTAAAGGATGCGGTAATGACCTCGTCCCCTTTTCCCACCCCGCAAGCCAGCAGCGCCAATTGCACGGCAGCCGTCCCGGAGTTAACTCCGACTGCCTGCGCAGTGCCGCAATAAGCAGCGAATTCCTTCTCAAAAGCAGTCACTTCTTCATCCAGAATGAATTTACCGCTTGCCAGAACGTGTGCGATGGCTTGATCCACCTCCGGGCGGATATTTTGATATTGTGTTTTCAAATCGAGGAAAGGAATCTCGTTCACCAATACTCTCCTCGATGCTTGCAGTAGAAATCCAAAGTCTTGGCGATGCCTTCCCGCAGTCGTGTTCGGGGGCGCCAGCCCAGCTCTGTCTGGATTTTGGTGTAATCACCATAATAATTGCCTATGTCGATCGGCAGGCGCTCGGGCGGGTAAGGAACAAATCGCCACGAACCATTCCCGGCAATATCAACGATCAAGCTAGCCAGGCTGAGCAGGTCAATGGGTTCATCCCCGCCCAGGTTATAGGTTTGCCCATCCGCGGCAGGATTGGCCGCGGAAAGCAGGAGCGCATCCACCACATCGTCAACGTGGTTGAAATCACGGATCTGTTTCCCATTGCCGAAGATAGACAGTTCCTTACCTTCGATCGCCAGGCGGAGCCACCAGCCGATGAATGATTGCTGGGCATCCTTTACGCGCATACGCGGCCCGTAGGTATTCGTCAGTCTCAGGCTGGTGGTACGCAGACCATATACGCTGTGATTGATTGTGTGATACCACTCCCCGGCCAGTTTGCTGATGCCGTTATAGTCGATCGGCGCCACGGGGTGTTTCTCATCTACAGGGAGATAGTGCGGACGGCCGTACACTTGGCGGGTGCTGGTATATACGATTTTAACGGAAGGGTTTTCCTCCCGGCACAACTCGAGCATCTTCAACTGGTCGGCGGCATTTACTTCCAGGTCAACCTGCGGGTTTCGCATGCTACCCAAGTGGCTGGTCTGCCCTGCGATTGTAAATAAGAAATCCTGCCCCTGCAGCAATCCTCGCAGAAAGGTTTCATTTTGCAAGTCATTGACATGAACAGTCACCCGGTCTTCGATCCCGGAAATATTGAAGCGATTTCCACCGCCTTCGGGTAACATGGCATCGATCAAGACGACTTGTGATCCAAATTCCAGTAAGCGGCGCGCCAGGTTGCTGCCGATGAAACCCAATCCACCGGTGATGAGCACCTGTTTGCCGCCGAATGCCTCGTTAAGCATGGTATTCATTTCCTGGATCGTAAGTGCTCTTTGCGAATGACCAGCTTCCACCACAACTGCATCAGTTGAGCGCCGGTTGCCAGCAAGCGCCGCCAGTTGAAAAACTGGGATTTGCCGTACTGACGAAAATAGTGATGGACCGGCACCTCGGTGAACACATAGCCGGCATCCTGGAATTTCTTGACCATCTCCAGCGGAATGGTGCCGGTGGTGCTTTCCAGGTCGATCGTATCGAAGATATTGCGCCGGATCAGGCGGAAATCGCAGTCCACATCCCGCAAGTGGAAACCAAATGCCCACTTGACCAGGTAGTGATAGATCCGCCCGATGATCTTGCGCTCCAGCGGGTCGCTGCGCGTAATTTTGTAGCCGTTGACGATATCGACCCCGTCCCGCAGCGCCGCTACCAGGGTGATGAGCTCCAGGGGGTTATACTGGGCGTCTCCATCGGTGTAAAAGATCCATTCCTTCGTCGCTGCGGAGAACCCGCTCCGCAAGGCGAGCCCATATCCCCGATTCTCGGTGTGGTGGATTACTCGCAATTCAGGGTAACGCGCTGCCATTTCATCCAGGACGGCAGCGGTGTAATCGGAACTGCCATCGTCGGTGACGATGATCTCATAATCGTCTGTCACTTGGCGTAACGCCATCAACGCAGTCAGGATCATACTCGGGATGGTTCCGCCGTCATTGAAGGCCGGGAAAATGGCACTGACACTGGAAATGCGCACTGGGTCCTTAGGGGCAGTTTTTACCATCATGATTTTTGTGCGACTGCCATCACGCTCAGCCCGAACGGGAGGCTGTTCCGTGCCACCAGCGGAGCTTCAAGGCTTAGGATCTTTCCAAAGATCCGGTCGAGCAAACCAAACCGGATGGCAAGGTCGGAGACGGTGGTATGCGCCGGCCGGCTATTCTCAGCCAGTCGTTTGACCAGTGCGAGCGGAAAGAGGAAAGTGTTGGCGTAAGAATGGTGCCGGACGGTAAAACCGGCGTGCTGGAGAAGGCTTGTGACTCCTTTGACCGTAAATCGCCGGGCAGTATGTACGGCTGCATCATGCCGGCCGCGCAGCCAGTCATACGCCGGAAGACGCAGCAGTAGAAAACCGCCGGGAACCAGGATACGCGCCGTTTCCTTCAATGCTGCCAAAACATCGGGGACCAGCCGGGAATACAATACGTCGAAACTGGTGACCAGGTCGAAACTATGCGAGGCAATCGGAAGGTCACTTACAGAGGCACAAGCCAGCGATCGGATCCGGCGCAACCGGCAAAAACCCAGGGCCTTGAAGGATATATCCAACCCCATCACGCGGTCGTATTCGGAAAGATAAGTCTGCATGGCTCCGCCTGTCCCACATCCGGCATCCAGGATCCGAAGGTTTGTTTGCGAAGGTATCCAGCGTCGTAAGAATGCCTGGCTGATGGCCGCCATCCCCCGGTACCACCAATGGTTGTCTTCTACCTGATACATCACCTCATATTCACCAGGTTCCATATCTTCCTCAGGGCAGGTGGTAAGACAACAATATTAAGGTTTTACAATCATATACGAAATTCGTCTGTCCGCCGGGGTGGGCGTGAACCCATGTTTCAAGTTCTACGATCCGATCTGGACTGGCAATTACGGTATCTCCGGTTACACCTTGCAAGCTGTCAATCGGGTTGGGGTAATTTGAAATTATCCTGCTTCCACTGAGGTAATCGGACGAGGCGTGAGAGCCATAAAAATAGGTGCCATCGCTGAGAAGATATATCTGGGAACCCGTGTCGACGGTTTTTGCAAAGGATCCAAGATAGGACGCAAAACGGCCGGGCAGATCGCCACCATAACGGCATTGGCCAACAAAATCGCCGTAATAAACCCAAATGTTAAAGACGGTCAAGCTTAGCAATAAACAGGTGGTAATAAAAACATATGCGCTCCTGGCTCGTTCCCACCCTGCCCCGATCAAAACCAGGAACTCATCGATTGCAATGGCTGCCAATATCATTGCCGGAGGTAGAGCGATCAACATGCGGTAAGAATCTGCGGAAGGGGGGATGGAAAAAATCCCGACAGCCAAGGTTGCGGCCCAAAAATATCCGTTCAGTAACAGCATGCCCGGTTTGTTAACCCGTAAAAGTGCAATTCCTATTCCGATCAGGAAGAAAACGGCAAGAAAGAGCGTGAGCATTGGAATACTTGAACCATAAAAATCTATGGCTGGATAATAAATCAGCGAGAGAAAAGCATGGATGATCCTTCCAGCCAGGACTTGGACGGAACCTTGACCAGTACTGGCCATGGTCTGAGCCAGCCAACCGGTTTGGAACGTTCCGTTTTGTGCTAACCGATCGAAGAAATCGTTTGGGTTCCGGATAACATAAAACAATTCAGGCAGGATCATAATTGCGAATCCCCCCCAGAAGGCAGCGGCTTGTCTCATAATCGGAAGGAACCAACGCCGCATAAAGATCAATGCGATGAGCATGAAAATAAAAACCAAGCCCACGACGATCTGGGAGGTCAAGTAGACGCTGAAATGGATTGCGAGTAAAACCCCTCCCGCGGCTGTCATCCAGGATTTGCGCTTTTCAAGCCCGGCCAGGAGCAGGTATAACTCAAGCGGCACCAGCCAGGTGCTGTGGATGTAGCCAACCGCGCCGATCCTGCTGAAATTGATATGCGTGTGAGAGATCGCCAATAAGAAGGCACTCAGCAGTGCGACTTTCTTACCGGCAATCTGGCGGGCTAATAAGTATAGCGCTGGAATAGCCAGTATCCCGCTGATTGCAGGAAGTATGCGCAGGGCCAACGGCGTCGCGCCGAATATCCGGATCATTAGATAGACAGCTTGTAAGTATAAAGCGCCAAAATTCTCCCAGAGCGCGAATGGATTGGCAAATTGGCCGGAAATGGTCGATTGCGCGAACTGCCCCAATAGACCTTCATCTCCATCGATGATGCGCGGGTAAACTCCCAACTGGTACAGACGTAGAAAGGCAGCCAGGAGGGTTATTCCGCCAATGATATACAATTCAATTCGATGTTTTTTAAACCAGGACTTCATGCCTGCGAGTGTGGGGATGCTTTCCCGGAAAGCGAAAATGTAAAATGCCCCAGCCGCCAACCAGGTGGAAAGAACTGGAATATAGGTCATTTTGCCGAATTTTATAAATATGTACATCGAGAAGACAGTCATAACCGAAAAAATAACTGCCGTCACGATCCAAACCACCGGCTTGGGAATTGAGATACGACCGATCCTTGCCTGTAAAGAAGTACTAATCGGGACGAAAAAGCTGAGCATGATCAGGATCACCCCGGCCAGGCTGAGAAAAATAATTGGGGGAGGTAGCTGGTCACCGTTCACAGGTGCTGCGAAGATCCAAACCAGGCCGATAAAAGTGAGAAGGATGCCAAGGGAAGCCAGCGATCTCGCCGGATCCTTGATCCGTTCTCGTTTGGTTCAGATGATTTAGCCATGAAATTCTTCTCCTGTTTTTATGACTGTGGGTTGTTTTATCCAGGATTGTATAAAGAATATATCATCACAACAAAACATGAATATTTCAAACGTTATGGGAAGGGCGAAAAAATTATACCATCCCGCATTTCATTATTATGGGAATTCCAATAATTCTTCCGGCACCTGGTTTGTAGGGTTCGCTTTTTAATATCTGTTTGCCTGGTCAGCCCCCTCTACTCTGCCAGTGTAAATATCCATCGGTTTTTCTATTGACATTAGAACAAATATTCTATATAATGGGTTCATGTCCGCTTGGTCCCGCCTTTTTTACCGCCTGGGTTTTCGTGACAATCCCGGGCCGCGCTATTACGAAATGGATGCCGGCTTGCACGACGCCCTCCAGCAAATGGCTTTGCGCGAGCACCGCCCGGTCAGGCAACTGGTCTCCGAGGTCATTGCCAGCGGTCTGGACCAGCGCAAATTAAAGGATGCCATCTTCCAACGCTGGCAGACCCTCACCCCGCGCGAGCAGGACGTCTCAGCCCTCGCCTGTCTCGGCTATACCAACCGCCAGATCGGTGCGCGTCTGGGGGTGGCGGCGGAAACGGTCAAGACCCACCTGCGCCATGCCTTCTCCAAATTCGAAGTTCACGGTCGCTTTGAATTGACTAGGCTGCTGTCGGACTGGGATTTCTCCTTCTGGGAAGACCGGAAATAGGGGGTTGCAGACCGGCTCCTTCCGCCGGGTTTCCCGCTCGGATCTTCGTTCCAGGTTCCCCCTGTTATAATTCATCCATGCGCTACGAAAACTTTCATGAACTGCAGATCCCCAAGATCGGGTTCGGTACCTGGCAGATCGGCGGAAAGAACTTCGCCGATCCATCCATCGATGAAAAGTCCCTGGCGGCTTTGGGTTCAGCCCTCGACCTTGGCTACACCCATTTCGATACCGCCGAAATATACGCTTCCGGGCATGCCGAAGAGTTGCTCGGTCGTGCCATCCGGGATAAAGCTGTCCCCCGGGAAAAATTGTTCATCACCTCCAAGGTCTCCCCGATCCATTTGAAATATGATGATGTGCTGCGTTGTTGTGAGAACAGTCTCCAGCGCCTGGCTGTCGACTACCTGGACCTGTACCTGATCCACTGGCCGGCTGTGCGCATGGACCTGGAAGAGACTTTCCGTGCGCTCAACCAGTTGGTCCGCGATGGTCGCGTCCGTCACCTGGGCGTCAGCAATTTCAATGTTAAATTGATAAAAAAGTCTGTATCGTTATCAGAGACGCCGCTTCTTACGAACCAGGTCTCATATAGCCTCGCCGATCGGACCTGCGCCAGGAATGGTGTGCTAAAGTATTGCCAGCAGAATGGCATCCTGCTCACGGCTTATACACCGGTAAAGCACCGCGCGGTCCGGGGCAACAAGGCTTTGCAGGCGGTCGCTCAGGCGCACGACGCCACCCCGCTGCAGGTTGCACTTGCCTGGCTGGTAATGCAGCCGGGCGTGATCACCATCCCGATGTCTTTCGACCCGCAGCATCAAGCCGAGAATCTGGCAGCCGCGGACCTGATCCTCAGCCCGGACGAAATGGAACAACTCGGTTAATGGTTAATTGGATTTGGAATTAAATAAAGCGGGACCCGCTGCAGATCGCTCGCCGGGTCCCGTTTTGTATTCTTACTTAAGGATGGGCAGTTTGTCGTTCACCCAACTGTTGAAACCATAGGTCATGCTGTTGGCGTTGGTAAATCCGATCATGTGCAATGCCATCGCCGCGATCGCGCCGTCCTGCCCGTCGCTGCTTACCGTAACGATCGGTGCCGCGAAGTCGTCCGGCAGGTCGGATGTATCCAGGAACATGCTGTTGATCGGGGTGGAGATCGATCCGTTGATCGAACCTGCGCTGGCGATCTCTGCCTGGGAGCGGACGTCCACCACTAGTGGCGGGGTAGCCGAGCTGGTCGCTTTAAGCACCTCGGTATCGCTGATCGCATCGAAACTATCCGGCAGCGTCGAAAGGAAATTGTTCAGGGCTGCCAGCCTGGTGCTGTCCATCACGGCGGCATTGCCTTTGACCGGGGTTGCTGTGGTGTTGTCGGACACCACCGGTAATCCTGCCACGGTCCAGGCCGCAAAATCGCCGTCCAGGCTGAGCACGTTTGTATATCCCAGCAGGCGCAGCGCTGCCATCGCCATTGCGCCGCGGTGACCGATCGAGCAGTGCACCACAATGGGTGCGTCCAGCCCTGGCAGTTCATCGAGATTTTGCAGCAAGCTCCTCAACGGGATGTTTACCGCACCTTTGATGTGCCCGGATTGGGCTACCTCGCCGGCCTCGCGTACATCGATAATGAATGGAGCGCTGCCGCCCTGGATCAGGTTGTTCAAGGCGGCGGGTGCGATCCGAAACCCGTCAGCCGGCAGCGTGGAAAGAAAATTCGCCCAGGTCGTGGTCCAGTCCTCGCCGCCCGCGGTGGAAGCCGCCGGGATTGCAGACGTTGCTGCAGCCGCAGTGGGCATGCTGGATGCCGTACCGTTCGAGGGTGTACAGGCTCCCAGGATCAGCACACACAAAATGAAGATGGCAGTTGAAAAATGGATTTTCCCGGTCATTAATTTTCTCCTGGCAGGTGGAATGATTCATATCCTGCTAGTATATTTTATCGTATTGGAATTAAACTTTTATGAGATTGACAGCCCCTTTCACATGATCCGCTTCGGGTATGGCATCCATTGAAGGTTGCAAGTTATAAGCGCCTTCCATGAATTGCCCCGGCATTTATAATATAATCCTGAAAATAACCGAGGCGGTTCTTTCCACTTTATATTTAGGAAAGTGAGGTGACCATGCCTGACACTCCCGACCTACACCCGGTCATCGATTTCCTGTCCGGGTTGCGATCCAACAACAACAAGCCCTGGTTCGAGCAGAATTGCCCGGCTTACGATCGCGCCCGGGCGAATTTTAAAGTATTCGTTAATGACATCATCGATGTCTTCCGGGCACCCGATCACCTGCAGGGGTTGGCTGCCAGCGATTGTATTCCGCGCATCTACCGGGATATTCGTTTTTCGAAGGACAAGTCCCCGTATAAAACGAACATGTCGGCAATGATCGCTCCCGGCGGCTGGAAGCCCACCCGCCTGGGCTACTATGTCTCCCTTGAACCGGATGGGCAGTCGCTTGTTGCGGGTGGCTTGTACGACCCGACCCCCGATCAATTGGAACGCTTTCGACGCGCGAATTGACCGGGACGCGGCCGGATTTAAAAAGGTCACCAGCGCCGGTTCATTCGTCGAACCCTTCGGCGCGCTGGAGGGGGAGCGCCTCAAGACCGCGCCCAAAGGCTATGACCGTTATCACCAGGAGATCGCCCTGCTCCAGTTGAAGCAGATAACGGCGATCCACCGCTTCCCGGACCGGGAAGTCTTCGCCCGCGATTTTGAAGACCAGGTGGTCCATCTATGCAAGGCGATGAAACCTTTCCTGTCATACTTGAACTCACTGTTGTATTGAAACTTTGGGTGGATCACCCCGCCGCAAATAACGAATTCCTCCCTGGTCTGGGGAGGAATTCTTTGTTTTATTGATTATTTCGGTTCGGTCGTGGGTGGAGGCGGAGGCGCAGTTGGATCCTGTTTCTTCTCATCGTCGTCCTTGCCGGACAAGCCGTCCTTGAATGACCGGATACCCTTGCCAAGCTCGCCGGCTGTTTTGCCGATCCGTCCCGGACCGAACAGGATCAATACGATCACCAAAATGATCAGTATTTCTGGAAGACCGAAGTCCATTTTTACTCCTTACCAGTAATGGAAGCATGTTGCTGGTGCGTGCTATTCTATCACCCCCGCTGCGTACATGGTAGGGATGTCCTTCGGATGGGTAACACCAACCCGATTATGTAGGGGATGCGCCGATCCGCTAACTCTTACTTGACCAGCGGTCTGGTCATCCGTTTTTTGAACTTTAATGGGAGGAATGTTTTTACCACTTCCGGATCGAAATGCGCGCCGGACTGTTCGCGTACATATTCCCGTGCCGCGGCATCCGACCAGGCTTCCCGGTAGGGGCGCTTGGATGTGAGCGCGTCCCACACATCGATCACGGCGAAGATGCGCGCTGCCAGCGGAATGTCAGCTCCCTTCAGACCGTGCGGGTATCCGGATCCATCCCATTTCTCGTGATGGCTGTAGGGAATATCCAGGGCTGGATACAGGTAAATGATTGGCGCCAGCAGGTCGTAGGCGTACTGCGGATGCATGTGCATGATCGCCCACTCCTTGACCGTCAGTTGCCCGGGTTTGTGCAGGATCTCTTCCGGTATGCCCATTTTGCCAATGTCGTGCAGCAGCGCGCCACGCTTGATGTGGACGAGCGGTGTCCCGACGATACCCATCGCTTGAGCCAGCGCTGCGGTCAGTTCGGTCACCTGGGTGGTATGACCTACGGCCTCCCGTTCGCGCATATCCAGCGAGCGCCCAAACCCCTCCAGTGTGGCATCGTATGCCAGGCTGAGTTCGATGAGTGCATGCTGTGTGCTCTGGTTGGTCGTTGCCTTTTCTTCATCGACGGACATGCATGACCTCCTGCAGGAATAATGCCACCACTTCCGGATCGAAATGTTTCCCGGATTGTTCCTGTATGTATTCTAACGCCTTTTCCTTCGACCAGGCTTTCCGGTATGGACGGTCGGATGTCAGTGCATCCCACACATCCACCACGGCAAAGATGCGGGCAGCCTTGGGGATCTCATTCCCTTTCAATCCGCGTGGATATCCGCTGCCGTCCCACTTCTCATGGTGGCAGTAGGGTATTTCCAAAGCCGGCTGCAGGTACCGGATGGGCGAAAACATGTCATAAGCGAACTGCGGGTGTCTGCGCATGATCACCCACTCTTCGTCCGTCAGTGGACCAGGTTTGCGCAGGATCTCATCCGGCACTCCCAGCTTTCCCATGTCATGCAGCAGGGCGCCCCGGCGAATATTGCTCAATTGGGTTGGAGTGAAGGACAGGATTTCCGGCAAGTTTTAAGGTCGTCTCTACTACCCGTTTGGAATGACCTTCGGTCTCCCGGTCTCGCAAGTCGAGCGCTTGCGACCAGCCTTCGATCGTCTCATCGTAGGCGAGCGTCATTTCAAAGTTGGAACTCTGCAGGTTCTCAAAAAGCTGGGAGCTGTCGACCGCAATGGCTGCCTGTCCGGCAAGCGTCTCGAGGAAAGCCAGCCATTCCGGATCCGGTTTGAGCGGTGCCCGGTGGAAAACTTCCAGCACGCCTTTGACCTGCCCCTTGCTGATCAGCGGCACCCCGAAATACGTGACGAACGATTCGCTGGCAAGCAGCGTCTGGCGGAGAAAGGCTGAACCTGAAATCTTAATATCACGGACATTCACCGTCGTCTTGTCGCGGGCTGCTCTTCCGGCTAGACCCTCACCGACCCGCAAGTTCGATTGCGTGATCCCGCTGGTGTGGAATCCAAGACCGGCAGCATAAGTGAGCATATGGGAGCTTGGATTAAGCAGCAGAACGTCGGCAGCATCCACTCCCAGTTCTTTAATGATGTGACCCAGCAGGATATCCAAAACCAGGTGCAGGTCGAGCACCGAACTGATGGCGTTATCCATGGATCGCAGGGCAGCCAGGCGCTTCACCTGGTGCAGTGTTTCATCATATAGTCGCACCCGGCGGATGGCATTCCCCGCGATCTCCGAGATGGTGGTCAGAAGGTTGGCTTCCGCCTGCCCCAGTACTCGCGGCGGCGGGACATAGATGCACAGCACACCGATGGTCTCATTTTCCGCCTTGATCGGAACGCAGATGCCGCCCCATCCGGTCGGGACGTCGTCCAGCACAGCCTGGTTGATGTGTTCATCCTTGACCAGGTCTGGAGATACATACGGTTGCCCTCCGCTGAAGGTCCAGCCGACAATGCCTTCTCCTGGAGCAAGCGGCTTTTCCTTGACCGATGGTTAACCAGCCCCGTGATGTTGCGCGGCGCAGCCGGCCTTCCCCGGAATTATGGAGCCACACCTCACCGACATCGGTCCCCACGATCTTTAATGTTTCATCCAGTAAGAGAGGCAGCATCTCATCGACCGACCTGGCGCCGCGCAGGGTGGTGGAGATCCTGCTCACGGTCTCCAGTTCCGCCATGCGGCGTATGGTTTGCTTGTTCCGCCTGCATGCGTTCGGTGATATCCCGACCATATAGGTTTAAGTAACCTGCGCTGGTAACCGGCGTCAGGATGAGCGAGAACACTTGCTTACCGCATTCGACCACGACTTCCTCATACTTGCCGGAAGTGAATACTTTTCTGATTTTTTCGATCCAATCCTTTGGCAGGGGGGACCCGACTTGTGTATCCCACAAGCTTAAAAGGGGTCGGCTGTTTTGATTGGCATAAAGCAGGATGCCGTTCGCCGTCGACCTCAGGATTGGGTTCGGGCTCTCGTCCGGCAATTTGGAAAGGATCTCGAATTGCGCTTGTTCTTGTTTGCGTGTAGTGATGTCCCTTCCAATTCCCACCAGTCCGGTCACCTTCACCGTATTTATTCCGCAAGGGTACCTGGGTGGTCAGCACCTGCCCCTGGCTGCCATCCGGGTGGATGATGATCTCTTCCTTGTTTATGACCGGCAGTCCTGACTGGATGACAGCCTGTTCATCGGAATAATATTGGTCTGCCAGTTCCTTCGGAAAATAATCGTGGTCTGTTTTCCCGATCAGTTCCTCGGGTGTGTCTGCCCCCATGGAACGCGCTACTCCGACATTTGCCAATAAGAACCGGCTCTTCTCATCCTTGACGTAGATCGCGTCCGGCAGGTTGTCGATCAGCGTGCGCAAAAGTTCGCGTTCTCGCACCAGCACTGACTCTGCGTTCTTCCGGACAGTGATGTCTCGCATGGAGGTCACTCTGACCATGGACCCTCTGGTATGGCATCGCCCTTCCTGTCAACTCCAGCGGAAAAACCGTGCCATCTTTTTTGATCCCGAAGGCTTCGATGGTGTTATCGCCTCCGGCCCCAAGTTTCTTGATGATCAATTCCCGGGATTCTGGTGCAACGAAATCCAGGACACTTTTTCCGATCACTTCATTGAGTTCATATCCGAAAAGATTTAAGACGGCTCGATTCGCATCGATTACATATCTGCCGTCGTGAATGACGATTCCCTCCAGCGTCACCTGGGTCAGGCGTCGGAATCTCTCCTCGCTCTCTTTCAGCGACTGTTGAGCCTCTTTGCGTTCAGTGATATCCTTTCCAATTCCCTGGAACTCGATGATATTACCTTCAGCATCCATGACAGCTGAATTTTCCCAGCTGAACCATCGGATGCCGGCTGGCGTGATCAGTCTATTCTCCGTTTGATTTTGAAAGGGGGGTGTTTGGATTGCCTCCAGTGCCTGTTGGGTGGCTGGAAGGTCATCTGGGAAAACTGTCGACGCGTAAATTCCTTCCTAAAATTTCCTTGCGGCTTTTTTTAAAAAGGCGGCAGTAAGCATCATTCACGAAGAGTAGATTTCCGGATAGGTCGCTGAAGGACATGATATCGGTCTGACTGTCGATCAGGCTCCGATAACGCGCTACGTTCAATACAAATTCTTCTTCAGGCATGGAGGCTGATTGGACCGCGCCCTTCGGTCGCATCTTTACCTTTAGCGGAGCTTTCGGAACTTTTTTGTCTTTCATCGAAACCTTAAATGATCATTATCTCAAGCTTCGAAATGACCTAATTACAGTGTTTAAAAGCAGTAGAATTCACCCCCGTTTGTTGGTTAAAGAAAGTGCTCGTGATTCTATTCGTGGTCAGGTCAGCGGGCTAACCAGACCTTAATTGTCTAGATAAGTATAACATATTCCAAACTGGACAAGTCTCCTACTCGCCGGCAGGCAGCAAACCTGATCGATCGCCTGCCACGCTCTGATGGATCTCGCCCTCGCAGTGTTGCGGGTTTTCACTTAATAAAACTGTATCCTACCAGCTTTTTATATTACCGGTTTACTGACCCAGTAATTTAAAAACTGCCGATAGGGTACTCGCAGCCTGCTTTGGCGGGATGTTGGCTTGTTTGGCAAAATCCTTGCTCATACCGGTCGAGCTGAGGGTCTTTCGGGCTGGCATGCTGCTGCAGTAATGTGCTCATATCCTCGCCGTTCGCCAGTTTGCTTCCATGCGTGGTGATCATGTACTGAATGGCAAAAGTGACAGCCGCCATGGCAACTGCTTCCGGGATGCCCAGCTTTAGCGCCACCTGGGCGACCATCGGTTCGATCAGCGCGTTGACCATCGGATTCGTACCGTTACCAACCAGCGCCATCAGCGGATTGGCAGCAACCTGACCTGCGGGTGTCGGTGCCGGGGTACCGGTTTGCCCGCCCATCAACGAGCCGAGCAAGCCGCCGAGCATGTCACCGCCGGCTGGCTGCTGGTTGCCGGCTGGTGGGGCTTGCGTGGCTGGCTGTTCGCCCATCAACGAGCCCAGCAGGCCTGATAGAACATCGCCGCCCGCCGGTTGGTTGTTGTTGGCTGGATTGGTACCACCTGCCAGGGTATTAAAGATATTTTGTAACATTTCACACCTCCATGGGGATGATTATTAATTATACAACCCTGTCGTGACCAGCATGAGCTGAATTAATTTTATCGGTAAACATTCATGGTCAATAAACAACCCTCGAACTACACATAAATGAGAAAAATGGTGTGGATTGCATTCTGGAATGTTTATGATATGATAAAAAGTGGAGTGTCGTTCAATTCCCGGAGAGGAACAGCGTATGAACGAATTGGTAAACCTGATCGTTAAAAAGACCGGCATCCCGCAAGCAACTGCCCAAACCATCGTCAGGATGGTCGTTGATTTCCTCAAGAAGAAACTTCCTGCGCCTGTCGGCACCCAGATCGATGGTTTGCTGAGCAATGATGCCAATGTTCAAAAGGCTGATGGAATCGTCGGTAACATCGCATTGAAGTTCGGAAAGAAATCATAAAAAAACGTTCAACCTGGCTCCTGTTGAGCAATGTGCATCAGGAGGCAGTTTTTTTAACCCACTCTATCAGGAGGAAATATGAAGATCATCGATATTGAAGGTATTGGACCTGCCTATGCCGCCAAGTTGACCAATGCCGGCATCCGCTCAACCGAAGCACTGCTCAAACAGGCTGCAACTGAAAAGGGACGTCTATTGGTTGCCAAGGCTGCCGGGGTTACCCATACGCAGGTTCTGGAATGGGTCAACCGCGCCGATCTCTACCGCATCAAAGGAGTAGGCAAACAGTACTCCGACCTGCTGGAAAAATCCGGCGTTGATACCGTGGTGGAATTATCCAACCGTGTAGCGGAAAACCTGTATAAGAAGATGGTCGAAATCAACCTGGCGAAAAACCTCGTCAATCAAATGCCAGGTGTCAAGCAGGTTAAAAAATGGATCGCCCAGGCGAAAAAATTGCCCCGTGTTGTGAAATATTAGCTTCCGGTTATGCCCAAATTCGATGATGATAAAAGGAGATAAGATATGAGCATATTTAACACTATTCTACAAAAACTCGGAATTCAGAAACCGGCAGCACCCGTTCCGCCGGCGCCGATGCCCAACAAGCCGACTGCCGCCTCCATGACATACAACCCCGGGATGACCGGCAACGTCGCCGCCAATCCGCCCGCGGCTGCAGCTCCGAAACCGGCTGCTGTGGCGATGGTGGATGTCGTCAGCAATCTGGACGCACTCGCCAGGAAGGGCGGCAATCAGTTAGACTGGAAGGTCTCGATCGTCGACCTGTTGAAACTGCTGGGTATGGATTCAAGCGGAAAGGCCATCAACGATCTGGCGATCGAACTCGGCTGTCCCGAGTTTGAGATGGGTGATTCAGCCCGGCGGAATATCTGGCTGCACAAGACCGTCCTGGCAAAGATCGCCGAGAACGGTGGCAACATTCCTGCCAACCTTCTTCACAAATAGCCTGTGACGAAGCCAACCGGATATTAATACCTGGACCTCACATGCTGTTCGAGGCGCGCACGTCTGCGCGCCTCGTTTTATTTGTATATCGGATCGGAAAAAATGACCGCCCTGCCGGCTGGATCCACGTTCAGCCGGTGTTCGTTGGACGAGTGAACGTGGATTTGACAATGTTCATTTGACGGGTGGCATCTTCTTCCTTCGATTGACCAGAAGCATCATGACCAGCGCGACGATGACGATCGCCACACCGGCATATGCCCAGCGAACGTCAAACGCCATCATGCCCACGGCGAAAGCCAGCCCGGTACCCTGCAGGAACCAGACCACGCCTGCCAGGATCATCAGTATTCCAAGAATATTCAGGAACCATTTCATTTCACACCATCCCTTTCAAAACCAGCGCGGTTTTTTTCACCACATTCCTTATGACCGGCCGCGCATCCGGTGGTAAGTCGGTGTTGATCGATGAGCACGTGAGCCAATTTGCTCCGTGAGGGCTTCCTTGCCATTTCCGTTCTTTCCACCGCCGCCTTTGACCACTTTTGTGGCGACTCGCCTGATCGCTTCCAAACCCAGATCGACGTCCTCGTCGCTGGTTGCCCAGGATGAAAGGCTGATGCGCATCGCCGTTCTGCCCTGCCAGACCGTACCTCCGCACCAGATCGTTCCATCCTGCTGGATGCCCGTCACGACCTGGTTGGTCGTCTCTGCATCGCCAAAAGCCACCAGCACCTGGTTAAGCACGACATCGTTAAGCACCTCGTAGCCCGCCGAGGTCAATCCATCGGCAAAACGCCTGGCTTGCCGGCAGTTGCCTTCAACCATTTGTTCGACCCCCGTACGCCCCAGGGTTCGCAGGGCTGCCCACACTTCAACCCCGCGCGCCCGCCGGCTTAATTCCGGGGTAAAGTCCGATGGGTTGCGGTATGGGCTGTCGGTTGGAAGATATTCGGCGGTGATCGCCATGGCAGCCTGCAGAGCATCGCAATCCCGCACGAGTGCCAGCCCGCTGTCATACGGCACGTTCAGCCATTTGTGAAAATCCGTCGCCCATGAATTTGCTTTATCCATGCCCGCGATCAGGCGGTTCATGGAAGGTACAGCCATCGCCCACAGACCGAAGGCTCCATCGACATGCACCCAGGCTCCGGCTTTATGCGCGGCTCTCGCACACTTCGGAGATGGGATCGAACGCTCCCGTGTTGACGTTGCCTGCCTGGGTGCATACGATCGTCGGACCTGAGATAGGTGGTAGTGCTTCCGCCCGCATCCTTCCCTGGTTATCCACCGGAACCTTGATGGTCCTGCTTCGCCCCAGCCCCAGCAATCCCAGCGATTTGATCAGCGATGGATGTGCTTCCGCGCCAACGATCACGGTGATCGGCGGGGCGCCGAAAAGGCCGTTGGCTTCCACGTTCCAGCCGGCGCCTGCTAGCACCGCGTTGCGAGCGGCAGCCAGCGCGGTGAAGTTTGCCATGGTTGCGCCGGTGACGAACGCGCCCCCGCATTCCGGCGGGAGATGGAAGAGATCCAGCATCCATCGCAGCGAAACACGCTCAAGGGTTGCGGTCCCCGGGGTAACATTGTAAAGCGCTGAGTTCTGGTCCCATGCTCCCGCCAGCCAGTTGGCTGCCAGGGTCACGGGCAGGCTCCCGCCGATGACAAAACCAAAAAAGCGCCCGCCAGCCATCGCCATCGTTGCCGGCGAGCAGACCTCATCCAGCACTTTGAGCGTGCTTTCAGGATCGCCCGGTCCCGCCGGTAAAGCTTCATCGAGCACCGAAAGTTTCGCAATAACCTTTGGATCGGGTGCCACCTCCCTGGAGTTCAAGCCCTCCAGGTAATTGATCGCCCGTTGGGCAGCGTCTTCCATCAATTTTCTCATCCTGAAACCCTTTCACTAAACCGGCGCAATGGACCGCAGAAGGGATTATAGTAATTTAGACAAATTTAGTCAAGAATACTGGACTCTACTGCACGATGGATCGATTACGTTGCTTCTTCATAATTTGGTGGCAAAAAAAAGGAACTGGACTCCAGTTCCTTATACAATTCACTGAATATGAAAGTAAGTTGTGATTACCGTGTGTTTAGAGGTCGATGTACACAGACGCGCGCTGGCTCTCCGGCAGGAACGCAAAGATCTTGTTCCTGACCGGATCAAAGGCAATGGTATGGGCCTTCTTTTCGGTTGGGATACTTTCGATGCGGGTCAGGTTGTGCGTATCGAATACTTCGATCAAACCTGGGTCTCCGATCGCGACATACACATGCTTCAACGCCGGGTTGAAAAAGACCACATCCGGCTTACCGCTCAACTCAGCCTGCCCCAGAATCTTTCCGGAAGCCTCCTCCAGCGAAACGAGCTGGGCTGAATTGCATGCGCAGAACAGGACCCCGGTGCTTGGATCCAGGTCCAGCCCGTGCGGACCTGCTTCCGGGATGTCGATCCGGCGGGCGATCCGGTCTGGGTGCTCGGCAGATACCACAACGATCATGGCAGGATCGGCGATGTTCACATAGAATTCGGTCCGGGTCACGTCGAATATCGCCCAGCGTGTCCGGCCGGGGCAGGGGATGGAATGGATCAATCGCTGGGTTTGAACATCAATTATCGAGAGGCTGGACGAATCGGGGATATTCGGGTCGCCGACATTGGCAGCCAGCAGGAGACCGCGTACGGGGTCGAATGCCAGCCCGTTCGGGTGGATACCGGCTGCTATTTTCTGGATACTTTCTTCATCACCCGGTTTGAAGATACCGATTGTGTCTTCACCCCGGTTCGCTGTGAACACCAGGTCGCGTTTTCTGCGAGACGAGCACACCCGCCACGCCAGCCAGGTTCGGTATGGAAGTCAGATACCGGTCGGCACAGCAGTCGATGACGTCAAGGCTGTCATTGCCGGTGTGTGCCACGTACAACCGGTCGGTTTTGATGTGGACCGCGGCATGGTCGAACCCGCCCGGTGCAGTATTTTCCGGCAGGTCTATGGTGTGTAAGAACTGCAGGCTCATCGATTATTTTGTTTTTGCCACGTCCAGCCGGCACCACGCATACAACGCGTCGTACACGTCGAACTGGTGCGCCAGGTTCTCTTCATCTTCCGGGAAGCGCAGGCTGAAGCCGCTGGCAATTGCCTCCAGGCCGCGTGCGATCGGCTCCTTGTCGATATCCTCGGACACATCTGCCCCGTGTACGATCTTCGCCAGGCGCAGCAATCCCGGCTCTTTCAACCCGTATTTCAGGATGATGGATTCGAATGAACAGCGTCCGTCCTTGTGCCCGAGCTCGACGCCGGGGGCGTCGAACGGGGTGGCGCCGGTTTTATTCGCCACCTGTTCGATCTGGCTGGCGGGTACGAACAGGAACTCGGCATCGTTATCGACGAAACGTGTGATCAACCATGGACAGGCGACGCGGTCAACATGGACGTGCGAACGGGTGATCCATAACATGGCATTTCTCCTTTGGTGGGTGGAAGTGTTCAGATTGTACCAGCGGATACGAACCGTCTGGATGATCGCTGGAACTGGGCGGTTGTCTTGCGGAAATGGTCTTCAAGGCAGGGTCAGGATGGTATAGCCCGCTGCATAGGTGATATTGCTCGCAATGCTTGTTAAAGTTTCCGGGAGGGGCAGACTTTCATCCCATAAGACATATCGGATATCGCTTTGTTTCAGAAGATCGGTCGTGCCGGACGTTCCATCGATGAAGATCAGCTGCCTGGCGCCGATCGGCTGGGACAATTGACCGACGAAGCCAACATATCGCCACCAGTCCATGCCGCCGTGTGGTCCAAGTGCGACGTTCTCGTTCTGGTCAAGAACCGATTCAAGCACAGTGCCTTTCATGTCCGGGAAGAGATAGGTTGTTTGCCAGGTCCAGGTTTCCGATTTGAATATGTGTGTAATCCTGCCGCGCAGGGTCCCAGGCGATGCCAGGGCAGCCACATCGACCAGGCAGTAGCCCGCCTCGAAGATGACCAGTCCAATGCAGATCGTCATCCAGAGCGAGGCTGTCAGTCTCGAGAGGTTCCACCTGGACGCTTTGATGACATACCGGTCCAGAACGATCGCCAGGCACGGCAGCCCCAGGCCGTAGACCCAGATCGTAAAGCGCGCCCACCAGTTCAATGGTGTCACGCTGAACGTGATCGCCACGATTGCCAGCAGGACGGATAGTATTTTGAGTTGATTCGATTTCGTCCGGATGGCAGAGATGAAAGCGATCACGACCGCCGGGACACATCCGACCAGCCACACGAAACCCAATCCGCCTATCCGTGAATCGTATCCCTTGATCGAAAGTGGCCAATTTTGTAGACCCTGTGCCCACGCATACAGTATTCGGAAAACCGGTGATAGGGTTGTAAATTGGGCAGGGAGAAGTGTTCTTTCCGGCAAGTTTTCCGCTACGGTAATACCGGGAAAGATGGAATGTCCGAATACAGTCAGCCCGACCGGATATAGCGGGCTTCCGGTATAAATAGTATTGCGGATGTACCAGTATCCCCCAGTAAGAAGTGCAATCACCAGTATTAATAATACCCACGGTAGCATCTGGATGATCGCTTTCAGCCAGCGCATAATCCTGGTACCCCTGTCCTTGTCACCGGCTGCGTAGAACCGGTCGATCACCCACGTTATCCCGAGCGCCAGCAGGCCTAGCCCGCATAGCGCAACGCCGGTGCTTTTGGTGCTCAATGCCAGACCCATTGCCGCGCCGGTGACGATTACGTTCATCCATTTTGGAAAAGGAGATTGGCATAGGACAGCGACTATTGCGATAAATCCGATCGCGCTCGCTGCGAACGCGGTGTCCACGTACATCGTGATGGATTGATTGATATTGATCGGAAGCAGCAGGAACGTCGCTCCGGCACACAGCGACATTTTCCGTCCTGCTCCGAGCATGGAAGCAAGACTGGCGATCCCCAACACCCCCAGCGGCAGGAATACAAGGTTTACCGTGTTGATGACCGTGTTGCCGAATGCTTTTACGAAGATATACGAGACTAATTCTGCACCCTTTGGATACCCATTAAGATAAGGTTCCAGGTAGGTGGTATGGATCCATGTGATATATCCCTTCGCGTCCCACATCGCCAGTGTTGGGATGTGGTAGGCATTCCCATCAAACGAAAGGTCGGGGCTGATAATTGCCAGGAACCAGAGCAGCAAAAAGGACAGGGCCGCGAACGCCAGGAATCCCAGGAAAGCCCACTGCCATCCGCGTAAATGTTTAAGGTCCGCTACCGCTCCCCGCCAATCATTATTCCAGAATGCTACGATGGCTGCCACGGCAATGGAGATGACCAGGATCGCACGCGCAAGCCAGGCATCGATCCTTAAATGTAGAAGACTGAAACCGATTGTCAAGACCTGGACGGAAGCCAGGAATAGGATGTAACCTGCCAGCCTTTGAATGAAGATGGAATTGCGATCTTTCATTCCCCGCCTGATCTTTCATCCCATGCTGTGAATTGAAGGTGATCACCGGTCATAAAGCTGGATCGGTTAATACCCCTATTTCTATTCAAAGCATATCCCTGCTGGAAAGTCATCAAAGTTGATCAATTTCAGAACGGGAAAGACGCGGCGCTTTGGTAGAGGTAGAGGACATTAAATATACGCCGCCATCCCGTTCTCATAAGCAGCCTTGTCATTATTTTCAAATCCGAACAGTGCCTCTTCCAGCGCGAATGTACCCAGGTAGAATTGTGCCCTTTCGATGCCTTCGTCCATTTCAGGATACGTGGCAGAACACAGCCGGTAGAATTCCTCTCCATAGGAGGCCAGCACCCCTGCAAAATCGACCGCCGGGTCGCCCGCTCCGCAGCTCCCGAAATCCAGGATGCCGGTCAGGGAGTTTCGCTGCCGGTCCCACAGGATATTCCCCGTGCCAAAATCGCCGTGTCTGAGTACCGGTTTGAAGGCATAACGCTGCTGGTTATTAAAATAGTCGTTAAAGTGTTTTTCCACCTTGCGGCGAGCATCCGCTCGCATGGACTCGAATAATTTTGACTTGATCTTCTTGTACTGGGTTTCCCGGTCCGGCACCGATTCGTATACAGGTAGGTCGATCGGGATCAGTTTCTTGACGTCGACCCGGTGCAAGGTTTGCAGGAAATTGGCGATCTGGTCAGCCAGTTTTTGTCGGGTTTTTTGGGCAGTAATGGTCTTCAGGTCAAATGGGATCAGCGGTTTTCCGGGGATCAGTGGGTATCCGAGAAAAGCCTCACCGATCACATAGGTATCCAGGCTGTGATAAGTGGGGTTGGGTATCGACAGCGGTAATGCACCTTGCAGGTTTTGTAGGATGACCCGCTCCTGCCGGCATGTGTCGATCGCTGCCGGCACTTTCGCAAAGCGGAAGATCAGGGCGTCGTTTATCACCAGCACATCGTTATATTGCCCGGCTGGATTAAGCCTCGCCGTCTTGATGGCTAGTTCAGGGTACCGTTTCTCGATCTGGTGTATGTAATACTCGGAGGTTGCCATGGTTTCAGATATCTCCTCCATATTCTCCGCCGACAGGTTAGACAACTATAATCTATCTACCCTTGCTGTGCAAGCGACTTCTGCTGCTGTTTAGTCCCGCAATCCACGAAAATAAATATAATATATCTTTCATCCGCTGGCAAACATTGGTCGGTTACCTGTTTATCGTCCCACCTGCCGCACAGCTTCTCTTCAAGCAGTGGAAGGGATTACAATTCGCAATGTTCTCGGAAACTTGGCAGGTCTTTCGGTGTTCATCACTTAACTATCTATCGGGAGAAGCTGGCTATGGCAAAGAATCCTTACTGGTTTGGCAAGGTGGTCCTCGTCACCGGCGGTTCGAGCGGCATTGGGCTCGCCGCTGCCCGGCAATTATCTGCTGCCGGTGCCCATGTCTGGTTAACTGCCCGCCGGCTGCCGGTGCTTGAATCTGCACTTAAGGAAGTGCTGGCAGCCCGCAGTGACCCGTCCCAGCAGTGCGGTATCATCTCCGCCGACGTATCTGACTCCGGGCAGGCACGCTCGGTAATTGATACGGTCACGCGATCGGCTGGAGCACCGGATGTGGTCTTTAACTCGGCGGGTATCACCCAGCCGGGCTATGTCCAGGATTTATCTTTGGAAGTGTTCGAACATTTGATGCAGGTCAATTATATGGGGACGGTGTATGTGACGACCGCTGCACTGCCAGCCATGCTGGCACGTGGCTCCGGTCACATCATTAATATCTCATCGATAGCTGGTTATATGGGTGTGTTCGGATATACTGCCTACGGCGCCACGAAATTTGCCGTGGCTGGCTTTTCCGAGGCCCTGCGGGCGGAAATGAAAGCGCACGGCATCCGTGTCTCAGTCGCTTTTCCGCCCGATACCGACACACCGCAATTGGCTTATGAAGAACCCTTCAAGCCCGCCGAGACCAAGGCTCTCTCCGGTAACGCCAAAGCCCTCTCCGCTGACCAGGTCGCCGGTTCCATCCTTAAGCAGGCATCGAAGGGTCAATTCATGATCTTTCCGGGCTCCGACTCCCGTCTATTTTATATTCTTACCAGCAAGCTGCCTAAATCCCTTGTTTTCTCAATATTGGATGGTATGGTCGCATCGGGCAGGAAAAATAAGCACGCCTGACCACCTGCCGGTTCATCGGCAGGCTGCTTGCCTGCTAACCGTGGTTTCAACGGGGGATTGATCCTTCCCATGGGACCACACCCTCTCACTAAACAGGAGTATGTCATGGATATCTTCGAGAAATGCCTGAAATATACGACCGCCAGGGAAGCCATACAGGGTGGTTATTATCCTTATTTCATCCCACTGACCGAAAACGAGGGCACCGAAGCCGTATTTCGGGGGCATCGCCTGATCATGTGTGGCTCGAATAATTACCTGGGTCTGACCATGCATCCACAGGTTCGCCAGGCAGCCCTGGATGCCATCCAGCATTTTGGCACTTCCTGCACCGGCTCGCGCTTTCTGAATGGGACCATCGAACTGCACGAACAACTTGAGCGCGAGTTGGCAGCCTGGATCGGCAAAGAAGCCGCACTCGTATTTTCGACCGGCATGCAGACCAACCTCGGAACGATCAGCGCGCTGGTTTCCCGTGATGATGTCGTTATTCTGGATAAACAGGACCATGCCTACCATCGTTGACGGCGCAAAGCTCAGTTGGGGCAAGACGCTCCGTTTTCGCCACAATGACATGGCGGACCTGGAACGGGTCTTGAAGCAGGTCGGACCGAATACAGGAATATTGGTCGTTGTGGACGGGCTGTACAGCATGGAAGGCGATATCGCGCCTCTCCCGGAGCTGGTACCTCTCTGCCGTAAATATCACGCCCGCCTGATGGTGGACGATGCCCATGCCACCGGTGTCCTGGGTGGTGGGCGGGGACCGCGGCATCCTTTGACATGACCGGTGATGTGGACCTGATCATGTCAACTTTCAGTAAATCTTTTGCATCACTGGGCGGCTTTATCGCCGGCGATGACGACATCGTTCACTACATAAGCACCATGCTCGTGCGATGATCTTCAGTGCCAGCATCCCGCCCGCCAATGCCGCGGCCGCCCTGGCAGCCCTGCATGTCATGCAGGCGGAACCCGAACGGATCCAGCGCTTGCTCGATCTCGCTGCATATATGCGCAAGGAATATAAGCGCCTTGGTTTCGACATCGGCAAATCTGAAACCCCGGTCATCCCCATTATCATCGGGGACGATACCCGCACGCTGACGATCTGGAAGGCGCTCTTCGATGCCGGCATCTTCGTCAATCCGGTTATCTGCCCGGCAGTTCCCGAGGGTCGCCAGTTGCTTCGTACGAGTTATATGGCAACTCATACCGATTCCCAGTTGTCGCGTGTGTTGGAAACTTTCGAAAAAGTGGGCAGGCAGACCGGCTTGATTTCTTAAAATTCACTTGGGTCTGGCATTCTCAGGATATAATATTAATGGAACATTGAGATCGTATGCGACCTCTGCTGAGCCGGACCCAGAATTTCCTGCAAACAAGATCCCCCGTTTTTATCTTTCTCCTGGGGTTTATTTTCATTTTATTGCTCGGTGCCATTGATTATTTCACCGGCGGCGGTCGCGCTTTCGATTTTGCTTACCTATTACCGGTCTTTTTGGTCTCTTGGTACGTTGGTCTAAGAGCGGGGATTTTCACAGCCAGCCTGACAGTTTTGACGGTAGTAATTACCAGCGGTATTGGACATTTGCCCATCAACTGGAGCGAGGTCATATCAACCGCGATCCTGATGCTGGTCATGTATATATTATTTGTCATCTTGGTTTTTAACTTAAGATCGAATTCCAGAAAATTGGCAGGAACGCTTTCCGTCCTGAATGCCACCCTCGATTCGACCTTGGATGGCATCCTGGTGGTTGACCAGGCTGGAAAGATCGTGAATTGCAACCACCGCTTCACGGACATGTGGAAGCTACCGCCAGCCCTCATGGCAGACGGGGATGATGACAAAACCCTGGCATATATTCTTGATCAATTGATCGATCCGGATGCTTTTATGCTGAAAGTCAAGGAGTTGGGCACCCAGGTCGAGGCGCGCAGTTTCGATGTTCTCGAATTCAAGGATGGACGCACGTTTGAACGCTTCTCCCAACCGCAGCGGGTCGACGATCGGATCGTCGGGCAGGGTGTGGAGTTTCCGGGATATGACCCACCGACTCCAGGCGGAGAAGGGGTTAAGGACTCGGAATTTGAACTGCCGCGCTCGTTTGCAGCAATGCCGGATACCATACTCATCATGGATCAGGACGGTCGGTTCCTCAAAATAGCACCTGCCGACCCGGGACACGTTCGCCAGCCGGCGGAGAAAATGGTCGGAAAGACCTTGCATGAGATCTATCCGAAAGAACAGGCGGATGAATTTCTCAGGAAGATACATTCAGCCATCCAGACCGGGCAAACCGGTCATTTTGAATATACCCTTCCTTTCATGGAGCAGAATACCTGGTATTCCGCTTCTGTTTCCCCGATGAAAGGCAACACCATTTTGTGGGTTGCCCGTGATATTAGCGAGAGGAAACAAGCCGAAGCCCTCCAGGATGCGGTTTACCGGATAGCCACTGCCACCGAAACGACCCGATCACTGGAAGACCTGTTCCCGCAGATTCACCAGATCATTTCGTCGGTCATGCCGGCCGATAATTTCTATATCACCCTTTACGACGAGCTTCATCAGACCCTTCGATTTCCATTTAATACGGATGCGGTTGACACCCCGTATTTGGGCGAGATCCAGACTGGAAAAGGCAAGACCTCCTATGTTCTACGAACAGGTAAATCCCTGTTATGTACCAAGGAGGTGCATGAAGAGTTGGTCAAGCGCGGTGACGTGATCTTCCTCGGTGTCCCGTCCGCGATCTGGCTTGGTGTCCCATTGATCACCGAAGGGAAAACGATCGGTGCGATGGTGGTCCAGCACTATACCGATCCGAATGCATATACGGTCCGTGAACAGCACATGCTGGAGTTTGTATCCACACAGGTGGCGATTGCAATCACTCGCAAGCAAGCCGAGAAAGCCCTCGAAAACTCCGAGGCCGAATTAAAGGCATTGTTTGCCGCCATGACGGATGTAGTCATCGTATACGACCGCGATGGTAACTATCGTGAGATCGTTCCGACTGACCCGAATATCCAGGCGATGCATCCGAACCTGCTCATTGGAAAAAGCTTGTATGATGTCTTCCCGAAGGACGATGCTGATCGGCATGTGCAGAATATCCGTACCGTCCTGGAGACCGGCACAAAGATGGAAACCGAGTACATCCTGCGTGTCGCCGGTCGCAGCGTCTGGTTTGCCTGTACAATATCACCTATCCAGGCGGATGCCGTCATCTGGGTCGCTCACGACATCACCAATCGTATCCAGGCGGAAAAAGTCCAGGAAGCCATCTACGCTATTTCGGACGCGGCCATCTCCACCGAATCCATCGAAGAGCTCTACCACTCCATTCATACTTCGCTGGCTGAATTGATCCATGTGGAAAACTTTTTCATTGCTCTCTATGACCCCATGAAGAACATGATCAGTTTCCCATACTTTGTGGATCAATATGATCCTGCTCCCCAGGAGACCAGAGCCTCGCCGTGGTTTGACCGAATATGTCATGCGCACCGGACAACCGCTCCTGGCACCCAACCCGGTCTTCGATGAATTGGTCCGGCTGGGAGAGGTCGAGAGCATGGGGGCGGATTCAGTCGACTGGCTGGGCGTTCCCTTGAAAGTCGAAGGTCAGGTCATTGGTGTCATGGTGACCCAGAGTTATCAGGAAGATATCCATTTCGCCCAGGAAGACCTCCGACTGTTTGAGTTTGTCTCCACCCAAGTCGCCCAGATGATCGACCGCAAACGCACAGAGCAGAAGATCCGCTACCTGGGCATTCACGATTCGCTCACGGGATTGTACAACCGCGCGTATTTTGATGAAGAATTAAGCAGGCTGCAGAATGGGCGCCTCTTCCCGGTCAGTATTTTGATGGCTGATCTGGACGACCTGAAGGCAGTCAACGATTCAAAGGGGCACGCTGCCGGGGATGAAGCGCTTCGCCTGGTTGCAAAAGTTCTCCGCTCCGCCTTCCGCCTGGAAGATGTTGTGGCGCGCATCGGTGGGGACGAATTTGCCGTCCTGTTGCCGGGCATCGACTCAGCTAAAGCAGATGATGCCAAACGTAGGATCGCCGAAAGCATCGCGAAACAGAACGCCATCGATGCCGGGATGCCGTTAAAGCTTTCCATGGGGGTCAGCACGATTGAAAAAGGTGGTTCTCTGCTGGACGCCCTGAAGAGCGCCGATGATCTGATGTACATGGATAAGGGCGGTAAACATTGATGGGTGTGACCGTATAAAAAGAAGATTGCAAGTGAAACTTGAAAGAGTACAAGGGAGGCGGCACGAGCAGCTATCATCCGCGCATGATGCTGAAAGTGCTGGTATATGCCTACACCCAGAAGGTGAACTCGTCGCGGCAGATCGCCAAGGGGCTGCGGGAGAACGTGAACTTCATGTGGATCAGTGGGGGGAACCGGCCGGACTTTCGGACGATCAACCGGTTTCGCAGCAGCGTGATGAAAGAGGGGATCGAAGTGGTGTTCGGTGAAGTGCTGCAGTACCTGATCGAAGGGGGGTATGTGACGCTGGATTACTACTTTCTGGACGGGACCAAGATCGAATCGAATGCGAACAAGTACAAGTGGGTGTGGGCGAAGAGCACGGCGAAATACAAGGCACGGCTGCAGGAGAAGATCCAGGAGCTGTTGGTGAAGATCGAAGCGGAGAATGAGGCGGAACAGGCAGCCTATGGGGACAAGGACCTGGAGGAGGTGGGGGGAGAAAACAAGCAAGGCGGCGGGGGTGGGATCGACAGTGAGGCGCTGCAGAAGCGGATCGAGCGCTTGAATGAGCGACTGGCAGACACGCTGAAGAACAAAAGGGATGCCAGAACGAAAGCCATGCGGACATTGAAGGAAGACTACCTGCCGCGCCAGAAGAAGTACGAAGAGCAGGAGAAGATCCTGGCTGGGCGCAACAGCTATGCCAAGACCGATCAGGATGCGACCTTCATGCGGATGAAGGAAGATGCCATGCTGAATGGGCAGCTAAAACCCGGCTACAACGTGCAGATCGGGACGGAGAACCAGTTCGTGGTGGGCTTCAGTGTTCACCAGAAAGCTCATGATATGAGTTGTTTGATCCCCCATTTGAACCAGGTCCGGGAATACCTTGGTCATCTTCCCAGAACCGTGATCGCGGATGCAGGCTATGGCAGCGAAGAGAATTATGCCTATCTGGAACGAACCGGGATCGTGGGATATGTGAAATATCCACTTTTCTCCAAGCAACAGAAACGCAGCTGGCGCAAACAGCTCTTCCGGGCCGAGAACTGGGAGTACGATCCGGTACGGGACGAATACATCTGCCCCAACCAGCAGAGACTGACCTTCCTGGGGACCCGCCATCGCATCACAGACAATGGCTATCGCACCTCCTTCAAGGAATATGCATGTGATTCCTGTGCCGCCTGTCCCCTCAAGCCGCAATGTACGCGGGGAGTGGGTAACCGACGCATTACGATCAACTCAACCCTGAACCGCTACCAGCAGCAGGCACGCGAGAAGCTTGTCTCGGACCAGGGGAGAAGACTGCGTTCGCGACGAGGCGTGGAGGTGGAAACCGTTTTTGGACGGATCAAGCAGGATCGGGGCTTCCGCAGATTCACGCTGAGGGGGATGGATAAGGTGAAAACGGAATGGGGTTTGCTCTGTATCGCCCATAATATAGCCAACTGGCGGTTCTCTTTTATGTTTCTTTCGTTTTCCCTCCATTAAGGAAGAGGGGTTCATACGAGCGTATATGAACTTTATTGCATTGTCTCGGCTTCCGGTTTACGCCTGAACCAGTTCCGCCACTCCTTGTTTTCCCATACGACCAGGATCGGGGAGGCGTTGAAGATGGACGAATAGGTTCCGCTGAATACACCGATCAGCAGGATCACCACAAAATGCCGGATGCTAACCCCACCGAACAGTGCCAGTGCCAACAGCGTGATCATGACGGTCAACTGGGTATTGATCGAGCGGTCCATGGTCTGTACGATGGAATGATTGACAATGGTTGTATAACCGACCCGCCGGTAAAGGTTGGAATTTTCACGGATCCGGTCGAACACAACAATCGTATCGTGAACCGAAAAGCCGATCACGGTCAGCAGGGCGGTCAGGAATAGCGAATCGGCCTGCCAGCCCAGCAGATGACCCAGGATGGCTTCCATACCTATCACCACCAGCACATCATGCAGCATGGCGATGATGGCTGCCGTGCCATAACGGAAGGAGTTGGTTACTTTCCGGAAGGCAAAGGTGATATAGAGCAGGATCGCGATTGCTGCAATGGCGACTGCTCCTGCAGCACGAACGGCAACCTCCTGCCCGATCACGGCGCTGACCTGTGTGAAGTTTTGGATCGTGACCGCCTGTCCGCCGCCGAACCGGGTCTGCAGTTCGCTCACGATTTGGGTCTTCAACGTATCGTCGACTTCCTTTGAGCGGATCGATAGCGAATTCTGTCCCGACCGGTTGTACCAGCGGGTTGGAGATATCCAGCTGGGCAGTGGACAGCTCATTGTAAAGCGCAGATAACCTCACCGATCGCAGGCGGTTTACCGGAGGCGAACTGGACCTCCAGCAGGCTTCCGCCAGTGAAGTCGATACCCAGTGGCATGCCCCAGAAGATCAATGCCAGGATGCCCGGGATGATCACCAGCAGGGAGATGCCGAAATATAAGTACCGGTATTTAATGAGATTCATTTTGGCTCTCCTGGATGCCGAACCAGCGCGGATGTTCGGTGGACTTGATGTTATCCAAAACCACGTGCAGGAAGGTGCGCGTGACGATGATGGCGGTGAAAAGACTTACCAGCACGCCCAGCGCCAGGGTCAGGGCAAAACCTTTGACCACGCTGGCACCAAAGGCGCTGCCGAACCAGAACAGGATCAGGCAGGTGATGAGCGTCGAGATGTTCGAGTCACGGATGGACGGCCAGGCGCGTGCCCAGCCCAGGTCGATCGCCTGGCGCAGTGTGCGTCCGGATCGTAATTCCTCCTTTAGCCGCTCGAATATCAGGATGTTGGCGTCAACCGCCATACCGATGCTCAAAATAAAGCCTGCGATGCCGGAGAGGGTCAATACGACCGGGATGATCTTGAACAGCATCAAGGTGATGAGTGCGTATACCACCAGCGCCAGGTCGGCAATGAAACCGGGCAGCCGGTAGTAGATGACCATGAACAGGATCACGATCAGCAATCCAATGATGCCGGCGATCTCGCTGCGCTGTACGGATTCTGCTCCCAGCGTTGCACCCACCGAGCGGCTCTCGACCACCTTGATCGGGATGGGCAGCGAACCGTATCGAAGTTGGATCGCCAGGGCATTCGCGCTGTCCTGGGTGAAACTGCCCTGGATAATGCCCGATCCGTTGATCTGTGCATTGATGGTCGGAGCGGAAATGACCTTCTTGTCCAGTACGATCGCCAGGGTTTGTCCCTGGTGGGTGCCGGTAAAATTGGAGAACATGGTGGTTGCATCTGGTTTCAGCGTGAAGGCGATCACGAAGCCGGATAACGACCCGGTCTGCACGTTGACGGATGCCAGCGACGCGCCGGTCATGACCGTGTGATAAATGGTTGGCGCTGCTGCGGTGGGGACGGCGGTCGGGACTGGTGTGCCCGAACCGGTGGGTGTTGCTTCGGGAGTGCCGGTACTGGTCGGCGCCGTTGTTGGGGTTTCGGTCGCTGGAGCAGCGGTATCTGTTGCGGCGACAGGTGTCTCGGTCGCCGGGATGGTCGAAGAAGATGAAGGCACGAAATCGGTCTGGATGATAGTGCCAACTGGCAGGCTAATGTTGCCCAGGTCGACGAATTCAAGCAGGCCGGTCTCCTGCAGCGAGTTCACCACCTGTTCCGGGTCCTGCAGACCGGGAAATTCCGCCACGATGCGGCGCGGCGGCGCAACTTGCATGACCACTTCGCTTACACCCAGGGCGTTGGCGCGGCTTTCCAGGATCTGCCGGGTAACATTCAGGTCATCCGAACTGACCGTTGTACCTGCCGGCACATCCGCCTCCAACAGGGTTTGCAAACCGCCGCGCAGGTCGAGGCCCAGTTGGATTTCGACATTGCGATTGATGATTGAGGATTGCGGGTTGAAGGGGTTGGCAATATTGATCTGTTTGCTCACATCGATCCAGATTGCCAGGACCAGCAGGGGGATGATGAGGATGAGCCAGTTATATTGGCGACGATTCATAAGGCGCTTCTCCATTCACGAAAATGCCAGCCTTTGGCTGGCGCGGGAATCATTATACACTCATTAAACTGGCATGGGTAGGGGATTGGAATAAACCGCAAGATGTTTCCTTTTCAGATCGATATTTATCCACCCCCTTTGGCGGGCACCTGATGTAACAGGCTATACAGTCTTTCCTTTCAGATACACCATCACCGCCTGGAGCACTTCCTCCACCCCCAATTTCTCGGTATCCACAATGAGATCCGCATGCTGCCTGGCATGCGTCAGCCTGCGTTGCTGTTCCTCCCACTCGGACTCCGTCCAATCCAGCTTGCGTCTGTTTGCCCCGGCCTCCCGCGAGGCTTGCAGGAACACCAGCACATCCGGTTTCGTCAGTCGCTGCCACATATCCGGCACGTAGGAATGTTCCTGGACGATTGCCCGCGCCCGGTATCCTGCCCGCTCGAGCCTGCTTGCCAAAGTGGATTTCCCTGCGCCGCATGGACCGGTGATCCCGATCAGGATCGGTTGCTTCTGGATTTTATCCCCGGGTGGGATATTCGTTGTCATGGGATAACTGGTCGAATGGTCCTGCCAATTCCAGGTTTACGAGAATTGGAACCCTGCATGGATGGCGGGAAGGCTGGATCAGCCATCCATCTGTCCATGCTCACCTGACATTGACCGGCAGTCGCACCGTCATTCTTCGTACATCATCGCCGGTATGTTTCAGGACCTTGAGCGCCACCACGCTGATATCATCGGCAGGGCGCCCGTCATCCAGGTTGACCGCTTCGGAAAGCAGTGCGTCTGCCACTGCCTGTGGGGATGGGTCCTGCCCTTCACGCATAGCCTTAAGTGAAGTGCACACGTCCAGCGGATTCCCTTTCCGTTCACCGGCGTGTACCAATCCGTCCGTATAGACCACCAGCATCATACCGGGTTCGAGCGGTATTTCGCTGATCACCGGGCGGGTATTGCGGGCGGTGCCGATCGATTTGGATTCCTCGCCGATGCAGTCGATCCGCTCGCCGCGTGCCACGTAGAAGGGAATGGGATTATTGCGGGTGATGACTACCGTGCCGGTGTGCAGATCCACTGACAGGATGTTGAGCGTGGATGTTACTTTGCCTTGCTTCTCTGTGTATAACAGGTCGGATGCGGCGCGTGCCGCCGCGCCATCCCGCACACCTTCAGCCAATAAGCCGATCACCTTGCGGACCACCATCATGGATACCGCTTTCGCGCCGCGTCCGGAAGTCTGCCCGTCAGCCAGCACCACCGAGAGACCGCCGTTGGGTCGCTCAACAACCTCGATCGTATCCCCGCTATCTGTTACCGCGTACTTGTTTGTTTTGGCAACGGCGATTTGGATTTCCATGCCACCCATTTTACTCCAAATGCCGGTTTGGAAAATTGCTCTCGCGTTCCTGGTCTTTTCTAAAAATGGAAGGCTGCTGCTTCATCCGTTGGCATAACGGATGAACCAAAAGGCTCCGTATTCATTAATAACGATGCTCAGCATGATGAGCAGTAGCAGGAGCAGCGGGGTCTTCTTTTTTATCCCGGCTGCCAACAGGCAGATCAACGGCAGGCTGAGGTCCACAACGTACCGGTAGCCGAACTGCGACATGCCGTTATTGTGATAAAGAGCCAGCAGCCCCAGCGACAATATTACGGAAGCCCATGCTCCGCTGATCCATATTTTATTTTCGTATTTGCGGATCAGAAAGAAAAATGCCGGCGTGGTTACCAGTAAGCTCATCCCCACATAAGAAGGGTTCAGGTACGGCTGGGTCGCCTGGATGGTAGGTAGTTTCAGGAACATCATGTAAAGATTGCTCGGCAGGTAGTGGAGGCTGAACATGCCGTACTTTTGTATGGATGCGATCAGCCCGGGGTTACCGTTGATCGTGGCGTACCCAAAATCAAATGGGTTCTCAAAACGGGCAAAATTATAGAGCAGCAGCCCGGCTGCCATGATCCCGATCGGCACCGCCGACCGGATTACCCAGCTTGCCAGTTTCTTGATGGTCGGCTGTTCATCTTTATCCTTTTGCATTTGGACCCAAATCGCAAGCAGGAAAGGCCACAGCATGATCACGTTGGGTCTCGCCCAGATCGCCAGTCCGAGGCTGAGCCCGATCAACCACGGCGACCAGGATCTCAGCGCCAGCAGGATCGCCAGGGCGACGAATGTCAGCGCAACGATCTGGCTCATATACCACATGCGCCCATCCATCCCCAGCCACAGATGCGGCGTGCCAAAGGCGAACAGGATGACCAGCCAGATGATCCCGGAAGTTGAGATGGTGGTCCAGCCAAGCTTCACGAGCTGGCGGAGCAGGACGAATACCAGCATGCAGTTGATGGCTGCAAAGAAAATGGAAAACGAGACCGTATTGATATCTCCGGCAATCGCTACGATCGGGAGCATCAGGATGGCTGCCAGCGGTGGGGGAGCAACGTACCACTGACCGTGGAAGAATGTCAGGTCCCAGGTTGTCGGGGGGTTCACCAGGTACAGTTTCCCGTGCAGAAATGACTGCGCCAGCAGGTCCCAGTACGCCATCGGCGTGGATTGGCGGCCCAACAGGCTGGCAAAACCTTTATATATGAGGAACGTCAGGATGAATATCAAAATCGCGATCAGGAAATACTTGGTCGCTTCGTGTTGTTTTGGAAAAACCCGCCTGAATAAACTGCTCATTCTCTGTATAACTATCCCATCCCGGCGTTTGATCGATTTGGGTTAACAGGGATAGTTTACCTTAATTGTTCCCCCGTGTTGAACGATTAAAGTGAATTGTTTGGTTTGTTTCTCTCTTCTTATTCCCCCGGTTGCTTCAAAGGGTGCCTAGAACTTTTTCCCAACTACTACGAGGACCTCGCTGCTGTCCATCTTTATCAGCTCGCTCGTCACGTCAAACCCCGACCGGTTGAATCTCTCCCTTACCATATCCGGCAGTTTCCCGGGCTTTCCAGGTGTTTCGCCTACCAGTCTCAAAAGCCAGGCGAGCAGCCTTTCCCAAGGGAGTTTGCCGGTTATCCATGCCATCGGCACGACCACGAAGCTGCCGCCATTAACCAGCACACGCCGTATCTCTTTTAGTGTGTTCGGGTCGAATATATACTCGGAGGGAAAGGTTGATACGACCGAATCGAAGGATTCATTATAAAAAGGGAGGTTCTGCGCATAGCCACGACAAAGATTGGGAGATAGCTTTTTTCTGCGCAGGCGTCTGGTTGCCTGGCTTGCCATCTGGCGTGATTCGTCAATGCCGAACGCACATAATCCTTGTGCCCGCAGAATGGCTTGTAGATGACCGGGACCGTACCCGATCTCCAGCGTCCGTCCCCGTACGTTGATGCGCGGCACCGCCGCCAGTATCCACTCCTGCCAGTGACCCAGGGAGACCGTTCCCGCCACCAGGTCATATGTCCATGCCAGTTGGTGGTAGAGCAGGCGGTAGGCAGCCCGCAGGAGAAAAACGAAAAAGCCCATCAGGGTTTGATCCCTGGTTCGGATAATTTCTAATCGACCGCGATCATCACGCTGGAAGCTTTCACGACTGCATAAGCCTGCTTGCCCTCTTTTAATCCAAGGTTATCAACCGAGGTATTCGTGATGATCGACACCACCTGGATGCCAGCCGCCAGTTCGAGAGTCACCTCGGCATTGACCGCACCGCGTGTAATTTTGATCACTTTTCCTTTAAGGACGTTTCGGGCACTGAGTTTCATGTTTGATTACCTCCATTTTATTTTTCATCTTACTCGCTTTGCAATCATCGGGCAAGATGAGGGGCAGGTTTCTAACGGAGTTCTCAGGTTGTTGATAACGTGGTCATTGAAACGGTTTTACTTAAATAAGAAGAGATGGTCACCACCAGCGACCATCTCATCTTTATATTGACCATGGTACCAGCCTCAAAACGGAAATTGGGGCTGGCGTTCCGGCTGACCGTTTCACGCCGTTCGAGCTGACCTGCTCCGCATTAATCCCATAAGGGCAGCCAGGCTGCAAACGAGCATGACGGCGATGATCCCAAAGTACCACGCCTGGGTGCTTGTCTGCCATAAGCCGTAATTGCCCTTGAAGATATCCGGCAATGCCGAGAAAGCGATCCAACCCCAGGCAGCCGTCCCGATCAGCATCACCAGCATGCAGATGGTGGTGATGACTGCCGGCACGAAAGCAAATGAATAGATCTTAATGCTTATCGATCGCCCGAAAGCAGCGAAGTTCCCTTCTTCATCATTGACATCCGTGACAGCTTTCCAGACCGACCAGGTGCTGGCGATCGCTCCCAGGATGAAGACCAGCATCAATCCACCCAGTAATAATTTGTTCCCGATCGGAAAATTATCCGGCGATACCGTGTTCACCACGCCCTGGGATGGGTATCCTACCCGTCGTAACTGCGAAAAGGAATGCGGCATACAGGATCAAGGCAATGAAAGAGAAGGCTGGCACCATCAGCAGCCACAACGACCTCCGGTTGCCTTGAAGGGCAGCCCGGATCACGGTCAGTGCCAGCGGCAGCCCTCCGATCACGACTGCCAGCAGTGCGAGCGCGGCACCAGCCTGGATGGTTATCCAGGTGGATTTGAGCAGCATGTCCGTCTTCATCATCGGGATCATTGGACTGTCATCCGCCAGACCGACCAGGCTGAATCCGGCAATGATAAAACCGATATAGGCGGCAAAAACGATCAAAATACTGGTGCGAAGTTTATTGATCATGTTTAATAATCTCCAACTGACATTTTCTCCATTCAGGAGCTGCAGGTGAGCATCCACTGCGCCCAGGAATACATCCACGACGTCCAATGGCGAGTGCAGACACTCATTTAGCAGCGCTTCGAACTCGTCCCCGTATCGATCCCGCCACTCACGTGGGTAAAGCCGTGTCAGCCACGGTCTGACTTTGTCTGTGATCACGCTTCCAGCCTTCGTAAGCTTAACGAGACGAATTTTTCCAGGCTTGCCAGGTATTGACGTAAGAATACTTTTCCCGCTGCGGTCAACCGGTACGGGCGCCGGCGTTCTTCTGCCGGTAGGGACTCGATCATTCCGAGTTGTTCGAGGCGGGATAATGCTCCGTAGAGAGTCCCGGGTCCCAGGTGTACCCCCGCTGTGCTTTTGATGTCTTCCATCATGGCATAACCGTGTTTTTCGCCGCCTGCCAGGCTTGCCAGGATGAGCAGGGCGGGATCAGAGAAGCGTCCGAGTTCGGATGTGTCCATATATTCCATCTCCCGTTGCAACGTTATACGATATATCGTTAAACGTAATAATACATCTTTTAGCCACTCCTGTCAACCTTCCTTTTTTTCCGGTGACCCTGATGTGGGATAAGCCGTGCGTTTGTATTCTCACCTTAATCTTGCTATACTATTTACAAGGTTTTTATGATGGTTACCGGGTGGGCATTTTCAAAGCTGTAAGAATCAGTCACATCGCAGCCTCTTACAAGTATCTCTTCGTCGATCCCATTGGCTGGTTAAAGGACTATCGCATTTGCCTTCCCTGGTCTTCAGTGAGCGGGTGGTAATCCCTCCGATCCTGGGAGGGACTTGCTTGGGAGGAGAAACGTCGATGAGATCAACCCCAAAATTATTCCCTGTATTCGTGGTGGCAATTGTGCTGGTTTCGTTCATCGTTTCCTGCGGCGGTGGAGGGGGTGGTGGCGGTGGACCGATCCTCATGGTCAATACCACTGACGATGTGAACGATGGCTCTTGCAGTGACTCTCATTGCAGCTTGAGGGAAGCGATCATTGCAGCCAATGGCATGCCTGAACCCGCCAAGATCCGTTTCAATATCGGCGGCGGTGGGCTGCAGACCATCCATCCAGCCGCCGGCTTGCCGACGCTGGTCAAGCCGGTGACGATCGACGGAACAACCCAACCCGGTTTTGTGAACCAGCCCGTTATCGTTCTGGATGGAAGCCTTTTCCTTTCGAATATCGCCTCGGATGGTTTGGATATCCATGGCGGCAGTTCAACGATAAAAGGCCTGGTGATTATCAACTTCCCGGGTGCTGGCATCAGCATCGACCTGGTGGGTGGAAATAATATTACGGGCTGTTTTATCGGTGTGGACGCGAGTGGGCTGGCTGCCGGGCCGAACACCGGCGATGGAATTTGGATCCAGGGCGGAGATGGAAACACTATCGGTGGGAACAGCACCGTCGAAAGGAATCTGATTTCTGGCAACCAGGGGGTCGGGATTCGGATGGCTTCAGACAACAATCTGGTCATCCAGAATTTTATCGGCACGGATTATACCGGTGCAGTCGGTCTTCCAAATTCCGGGCACGGTATCATGATTTCAGGGAACAACAATACCATTGGCGGTATCGCCGGGTTGGCAGGCAATGTGATTTCTGGCAATTTAGGCGATGGAGTCTCGATCACCGGCGTTCGAAATGCGGTCCAGGGCAACGTGATCGGGCTCAACATACCCGGAGAAACGGCAGTCGGCAACCATGGTAACGGTGTGACCATTAACGCAGAGTTGAACATAGTGGGTGGCACCCAGATGAATCAACGCAATGTCATCTCTGCCAATTGGATGAATGGCGTGCAGGTGCTTGCCTCCTCCGTCCTTGTCCAGGGAAATTATATCGGCACCGATGGCTCCGGGTCGCTTGCGTTGGGCAACCACTTGAACGGCATATCGGTGTTTGGTGTTGGAAGCATACAGATCGGTGGAAGTGACCCATTTGCCAAGAATATCATTTCCGGGAACCAGCTTGCCGGTGTGTTGGTGGAGGCCGGTTCCAGCGGTGTATCACTTTTTGGCAATCGCATCGGTACGGACGCGACCGGGATGTTCGACCTTGGCAATGTCAAGGCTGGTATTGTTTTATCAGGGTCGGACCTGGTTGTCGGAGCCTCCTTCTCCGGCGGTCGAAACCTGGTATCGGGCAACAGCGGTCCGGGTATCGCCATCACACCCGGCTCGACCGCTATTACCATCCAGAATAATTTGATCGGTACCGACTTGTCCGGGGCGAAAGCCATCGGGAACGGATCGGGGGTGGAGGTCGGTCTTGGTCAGGGAAATACCAGCGTGACCATTGGTGGATCGTCGGCTGGACAGGGCAACGTTATTTCCGGCAACACCGGCTATGGGCTTCTTCTTTACACGGGAGCCACGGTACAGGGCAACATGATCGGTACCGATGAAAGCGGACTGTATATGGTCAGCAATGGTGGCGATGGCATCCTGATTAAAGGTCCCGGCAATACGATCGGCGGCATGGGGGCATCCAATACGATCGCCTACAACGGTCAGAACGGAGTGTCCGTCATTTCTGAAAGCGGGCTGGCTACTGCCAATTCCATCCTGGCGAATTCCATCCACGATAATGGTGGGCTCGGCATCGCCATTGCCGGGCAGTCGGTCATTCCCAACGATCCACTGGATCTGGATATCGGGGATAACAACCGTCAGAATTACCCGCTCCTGGTTTCCGCCGTCAGCGATCCAGTGGCAGTCAATACGACATTTAGCGGCTCCCTTGACAGCGCTCCGGGCTCGGTCTTCACGATCGAGTTTTTCTCCAACGTGGCTTGCGATCCATCCGGTTTTGGGGAAGGGCAGCGTTGGGTCAATTCCATGCAGGTCACGACGACTGTCAATGGGCTGGCGCAGATCAACCTGGTGATTCCCTCGACCGTGTTTGATACCGCCAATTTCATAACCTCCACTGCCACCGATCAGGCTGGGAATACTTCCGGCTTTTCGAATTGCATTCAGGTTACCGAAGGGGGTGCCACCCCCACGCCAGCGCCGTTCTATTTCACGCCGGATATCAATGCCTATTGCCGTTCCGGACCTGACCCAATTTTTCCGTCACTGGAATTTGCGATGAAGGGAACACCCTATCTGATCGATGGGCGCAACTTGGAGAACACCTGGTTGTACATCATGCTTTCCTCCCAGCTTGGCTGTTGGGTCAGTGCGGATACAGGTAAAGCTTCGGCTGATACGGGTTTGGTGCGGATTTTGGCTGCCATCCCGACCCCCACTTTTACCCCCGTCCCATTGAATTGTGGGCAGTACCTGACTGCCGCCACGTGCAGTGTCCATGCCGATGTTTGCATCTGGAATCGGAAGATCACCCCGGCGGTCTGCCAGGCCAAATAAATTTAACCTGTTGAATATAACTGTTCTAACGAGGAATGTTGACCGGTATCAAACCACCATCTTTATCGTGAATACCCCGGCACAGCTCGAGACCTGTTGGTACGCACAGGACAACCCTGCCTGTTCGCAGGCCGCGATTGTTTTTTCCACGTCCCAGTAATGGTCGTCCTCGCTCCATAATCGCCCCCATTGTTTTCGGGCAGAATCGATGGATTGTTCATCAGCGTAAGCAATGTCCGCGATCACGATCCGCCCTCCCGGGACGAGCTGGTTCCGCCGAAGCCGCGCGATTAAATTCATCTTGGATCCAAAGTCGATCGAATGGAGGGCATAAGCCGAGACCACCCGGTCGAACCGCCGGTTGGTCTTTTTTGGCCATGCACGTGAAGATAGGTTGCCTTTTACCGCCTGCAACCCCGGCAGCTTTGCTTTTGCACGCCGCAGCATTCCTGCAGAGAAATCCATACCAAGCACTTCGCACCCTCTTTCGAGGAATTTTGCTGCCAGGTTACCCGTGCCGGTACCCAGGTCCAGGATCTGCATGCCGGGTGTGATTTCGGCAGCCCGTACTGCCTCTATCAGCACTTGCTCGTATCCCTCGAACGAGAACGGCGCGGTCCCATCTTCGATGCGTTGATCGTAGGTGGCAGCCCAGTCATCGTATAGCTTGATACGCGGGTCCTCGTTCATTTGGTCAAGGATTTTCCCAAACTATCATTGGTCAGTAAAGTCAATAAATATGGGGAAAGAAAGCAGTGTTCCATTCAATCGACATTGTACCTTTTTTTCCGGGTTGGGACTTGAGCGCCTATCATCGTTTTCTCACCATGCGCTGCAATAGGCTTTAAAAGTGTTAAAATTTCACTTAGTGTCATGATCAGGATGGATGGATATGCAGAATTCATTTTTTCGTTGGTTGCGTCGGACCAGGCTTACCACCCGCTTCGCGGCTCTGATCGCGTTGCAAAGGAAGAGTAGCTACCTGGTGAAAACAGGTTGGTTTGGATCCTTTACCCGGCATGTACCCATCGATGTCGGTGGAATTCCATTGCCCTGGTACACCTACGCCGCGCTGGATTTCCTGAAGGATCGGGTAACTCATGATCTCACAGTTTTTGAATATGGCAGCGGGAATTCGACCGTTTGGTGGGCGGATCATGTCTCCAGGGTTGTCAGTTGTGAGCACGATAAGCAATGGTACCTGAAGCTGAAACCAGGTCTTCCAGGAAAGGTCGAATATCTGCAGGTTGATTTTGTGCCATCCGGTGAATATTCAAAACTGATCCTGAAGTATAAAAACGAATTTGATGTGATCGTGATTGATGGCAAGGATCGGGTCACCTGCGCCATGAACTGCTTGCCGGCATTGACCGCTGCCGGCGTCGTCATCTGGGATAACAGCGATCGTCCACAGGATCAAGCCGGCTACGATTGGCTTGCATCCAATGGATTCAAGCGGCTGGATTTTTCCGGGCTCGGTCCAGCCAATGCATACGGCTGGTGTACATCCGTTTTTTATCGCCCCAATAATTGTCTTGGAATATAACTTGTAAGTCCCGCTCTCATAAGAAAGAAAAACGCTCCCAACGGAGCGTTTTATGTTGTTCCATCATTCTTTTGGAAACCTGATGTTCCCCGCGGTTTGATCCTGCACCGGATTATCGGATCGCTTGTTCGAGCAGATCGGCGAGCAACTGCGGGTGGGTGATCATGATGTCATGGCCTGTATCAGCGGGAAGCACCCTCCAACCTTTTTTTCGTGCTTCTGGGGCGAAGGACGAGCCCAGCCCGAATTGGAGGCATTGTATGTAGGTCGATGGTATCGTGAATGCTTTTCGCTGGGGGCGAGCGACGCGTCACCGCCGCGGAGGCATTCCTGCTGCAACTCATCAAGCGCGGCCTTGATGGCGACAGTGCCGCCGCTCGGGCGGCGATCGCTGCGATTGGAGACATACGCGGCGCTGACGTCTCAGTTGACTACTGGACTCGACTGGAATCGTTGTTGCCTTTGTGTCCCCAGAAAGCGTCAACACTGCGGTCGAGTGTCTTCGCATTCGGCACTAAACTCGGCCGCTTCCGCGAGACAGCGCGGATGATGCTCGAACCCTGGATGGTCGAGGCCGCCCTGGCGCGCTTTGCGGAAAAGCGACCGACCCCCGAACAGCAGGGAATTGTGCTACAGGCCACCCTGAACACCGGTTAAGGTCCGGTGGCCCGACTGGTGGGTCGTTAGGCCGTGAAGAGCACGACCAGCTAGGCCTATTTCGATCTCGGTAAGATGGAGACGGTGAATGTCCGCCGCAAAGCAAAAGCCGGAACTAACGGTGACGCAGACGCCAACGGTGGACGACATCATGGCGCTGTGGGAGCAGATCAGCGGGACCAAGGCTACGCCCGAGAACAGCGCCAAGAGGTGGTGGAGATATTGGCGCAAGCGGAAGCCAAGGCCAAGGCGAAGCTGCAGTAGACGCGTGGAGGTCCGCTACGTCCAGAACCCCGCGACCGGACGGTTCGAAGGCAGTGGGGTGGTGGCCCGGGCGCGCAAGAGCGACCGCACGTCGCCGCTCCACGACCGGCCGGAGGCAACTTCAATAATCTTGCCGGCGAAATCACCACGTCGAGGCCGTAGCACATCATGCACAGACGGTCGGCGATCGCGTCAGTGAGCATATCAGCGAAAATTACCGAAGCGTCGACCGCATCCGGCTGCCCCATGCGTGGCTCCGCTCTCATGGGAACTCATCAACAAAGTAATGAGTGAAGCGTCGCTGTAATTTAGTGACGGCGGCTCCCCGCAAAATCCATTCTGACTACGAATGTGAGCAGGCGATCGAATAGTACAGTCTTCCGATAGTAGTGCCGCGCGCCGCAACGGCTGTTGAGGATTCTTTTCGCTTCGGTACTCTAACAGTCCGAACCACAGCAGCGGCCGCAGGACCTTCGCCTCCATAGCGTAGGTCGACCTGTCCCAAGTCCCCGACATTATGGCCGGCTCCGGGATGCTGCATATCCGCGTCAGCTTCTCGCTGGTTTGCCACTCGCCACCGGAAACCGAAAGCGACCACATCACGACGCCGATGTCCTTCTGTGGCCATGAGCCGAGCACGCCGCGGCCGAAATACCCGAGGTCCATGCGCCAGAACATAATATGAAACAGAATAGCCGGTAAGCTACCTTGCTGCGCGTGGCTTAGCATCGATTTCCCCAGCGGCGTCGCCGACAGCTTGCCGCGCTGCGCGCGGACCAGAGTAGCTGCTTGCGCGAGGGTACGAACAATATGCAGCGGCAGGAAGTCGGGTTCGTTAATCACCTTGTTGAACCGAAATGCATCGGCTTGATCATAGTCCGGCCATTCTACGAGCTTGCACATTTCGGCCACCACGGCCCTCGATAGGTTGCCGGTTGCGGTCAGCGGAAGGCCGCCGCGTTCAATCGCCTGCCGCAGCAGGATCAGGGCATTTCGTGCCACTGGTGAGCCGGCGATTTCGTCGGCACCGAGATCATTGGCTATCCGAATCGCGGTCTGAACGGTCGAAGGCTCCTCACGCAATGCTCGCAAACTTTCGAATGTCAGCAGCGTCCACGCGGGCTCGACCCCGTCGAGCCACTGCCGCACTTGGGGATTCTGCAGAAAGTCGGCTGCCACCATGGCTCAGCCCGCCGTGCCGACGTGGCATGCGATGGGCGGACGCGGACGGCAGCCATTCGCTCAGCTTTGACCAGCGCCGTCGGCCCGACACGTTCCGCACCGCGATGGCGACGGCCTTCTTCTGCCCGACCAGCACAACCAGCCGCTTGCCGCGTGTGACGCCAGTGTAGAGCAGGTTTCGCTGCAGCATCGCGTAATGCTGAGTGAGCATTGGGATGATCACTGCTGGGTATTCCGAGCCTTGGCTTTTGTGAATGGTCGTCGCGTAAGCGGGCACCAGCATGTCGAGTTCGCCAAATCCGTAAGTGACGGATCGGCCGTCAAAGCTGGTAGCGATCTCGCCTGCATTGGGATCGACATCGTCAATATATCCGATATCGCCGTTATACACTTCCTTGTCATAATCGTTCTCGATCTGCATGACTTTGTCACCAGGGGCAAAGGTCCAGCCAAACCGCTCCACTTTGCGATCGCTGGCGGGATTGAGAGCGGTCTGCAGTTCGATGTTCAACGACCGTGCACCCACCCCACCGCGATTTATTGGGCAGAGGACCTGGATGTCGCGGATGGGATTGAGGCCGAAGCGTTTGGGGATTCGCGTCCTCACCAGTTCGACGATACGGCCGACGGCGGTTTCGGGATCGTCCGCCTGAACGAAGTAAAAGTCGCTCTCGGCTCCAGGGGGCCTAAGGTCGGGGATCAAGCCCTGATTTATCCGATGGGCACTCGTGATGATGCGGCTCTGCGCGGCTTGGCGGAATACTTCGGTGAGGCGCACCACCGGCACAGCGCCTGATGAGACGACATCAGCCAGCACTTGGCCAGGCCCGACCGAGGAAAGCTGGTCGATGTCGCCGACGATCAAGAGCGCGGCCGTATCGGGCACCGCCTTCATGAGCGACTGCATCAGCATGACGT
>CAWJML010000011.1:0-15136 GCA_963843925.1 uncultured Chloroflexia bacterium
ACTGTATATCCAGTAGTTGAATTATTCCGTGTACGGAGTAAAATAAAAAGGTTAGGTGTAATATAACGCCAAGATTGGGGAGGAGAAATGCAATCAGCGGAGGTAAATAATATGTGGGAATTAACACTTTTATGGCTTGTAGTTGGCGCGGTTGTAGGTTTTCTCCCTACATGGTTCTTAAGTAATAGGTCACATAAGTGGGAATTAGAGGGAAAGAAACGACAAAGGGCGATTGCCGCTCCGAGATTAGACTAAAAGAGGGGGAGGATATTATTAAATTGTATCAAGACCAAATTGCTGTATTTGAGAGAATTCTCAGACTAACATTAAATGCACAAAACAATAACGAGCTACCGATAGTAAATAAATTAATTACAGAATACACAAATTTAAACAAGGAAGACAAAGGAAAAGCTACTTATGATGTATCCGTTACATCATTAGGTGACGAACAGTTAAATGTTGCGTGGGATAAAGTAAATTCTTCTTTTGAAACTTATAATAAGTTCTATGTTTCAACGGCGGATTTATACCGAGCATATGGGATTACGAAAATGCAAAAAGAGAAAAACGAAAATGTTTATAAAGAAATTACCCTAAGGGAAAATTGCTTATCGGCGATTGTCGAAGTACTCCACCGAATTAACGAACTTCGTTCTCAATAAATCGCAGGAGGGTAATGGCAAGTGATCTTCCAGCTGAAAAGAATATGTCTGAAAAAGCTGTTGTCTTAACCAGAGATTCGATTAAACAAATGTATGACTTATTAAAGCATCTTACGACATTAGATACCGGCGTTATTGTTATTCTTGCTACATTCTTTTCAACAAGTTTCGAAAATACATCCATAAATTGGTTAATTTATATTTGTATAGGAACGATCATTCTTTCTCTAATTTCATGTGTTCTCGGAATGCTTGCCGTAACCCTAAGTTTGGGTTTGCTCGGTAATTCAAAAGCTAGCACGAAGGAAATTGAAAGCTCTGCGACAAGTACACGGTTGGCATTCTTTGTCTCAATTTTCGGCTTCATAGTGGGAGTTGTTTCATTGGCTGTATTTGTTGTAGTAAATGTAAAGGTATAACTAAAATTCCTTTTTCATTTCTTGTTCACCGAGGTTTACCTTTACCCCATAGGAAGAACACCTCTGATTGTCTTCATGCAATAAGAAATTTATTAAAGGGAGGAACTATGAAGACGTTACGGACAATTATATGCTCTGCAGTAATCTTATTATCTGCTTGTGCTCCGTCACGATAAGCCATTCAGTCGGCGATCAATATGTGCGTTCCTTGCATGCCACACATTATTGTTTTAACGATGGAGGAACAATGACAAAAATACGCAAAATCCATAAAATGTACAAAAGCAAGCCCACGATCGAAGGCGCGGGGGTTCATTTGCACCGCGCCTTTGGCGGCGCTACTGACGCACACATCTTCGACCCGTTTTTGCTACTGGATGACTTCCGCAATGATCGACCCGAGGACTACGCGGCCGGGTTTCCCTGGCACCCACACCGCGGGATCGAGACGATCACGTATGTTCTGCGGGGGCAGGTGGCGCACAGTGATAGCATGGGCAACCATGGCGCTATCACCTCCGGCGATGTCCAGTGGATGACCGCCGGGAGCGGCATACTGCATCAGGAAATGCCCGAGGGAGATACAGACGGGCACATGTATGGATTCCAGCTGTGGGCCAACCTGCCGCGCGCCAATAAAATGATGGATCCACGCTACCAGGATATTAAGAGCGCCCAGATCCCTGTGGTAACCCTGGAAGGGGGTGTCACCGGCGCGTTATCTGTGGTGAAGTTATGGGTGTGCGAGGACCGGTGGAGAATATCGTGATCGACCCGCGTTACCTGGATATTACTGTGCCCGCAAAAACACACTTCACCTTCCCGACTCCATCCGGACATACCGTATTCGCTTACGTGGTGGATGGCAAAGGCACCTTCTGCGATGAGCAGGATCCCTTTGCTTACGAGCGGGAGGGCAGCAACTATTTCGATATGCAGCACGACCGCTGGTTGAGCGACCGCACGTTGATCCTGTTCGAGGATGGAGACGCAACTGCTGGTCACAACCGAGGATAACCCGGTGCGATTCCTGCTCATCTCAGGCCGGCCGATCCACGAGCCTATCGCCTGGTACGGTCCGATCGTGATGAACAGCGAAAATGAGCTACGCCAGGCCTTCGAAGAACTGGAGCAGGGGACATTTATCAAGATCGCAGCCAAATGACGATAGGGGTGGCGGGGGATTCCGGGAGTTGCAGAGGTTACCAAGGTGGAAGCAGCCTCCCCTCTTATCGCGTTGTGGATGTTCCCCTTTTTAATTCCTTAAACATCGCAACGATCAGGTCGATATCCAACGGCTTGGTCAGCACGGTCTTGATGCCCTCTTTCATGCCCTGCTGGATGATCTCATCTGCCGCATAGGCGGTCATCAGGTAGGTGGTCAGCGACGGGTGTTTTATCCGGATTTCCCGGTAGAGGGCCACCCCGTTCATGTCGGGCATGCGCACATCCGTGAGCAGGATGTCGATGGGATGCTCGTCCAGCACCTTGAGTCCTTCCACCCCTGAAAATGCCGGATAGACCTTAAATCCCTAATTTCCAGGATATCCGCCAGTGTGTTTGCCACTTCCGGCTGGTCGTCGACAACGAGGATCGCCATGGTTTCGCTCATGGTCATATCCCTTCCGTGGGGAGGAACAGGGTGAAGGTGCTGCCCTTGCCCGGTTCGCTTTTCACCTCGATCCGCCCGCCGTTGGCTTCCGCCAGCTTCCTGCTGACCGCCAGCCCCAGCCCGATGCCCTTCGATTTGGTGGTGAAGAGAGGTTCGAAAAGGTTTTTCATGTTTTCAGGGGTGATCCCAATGCCGGTGTCTTTTACGGTGATCCCCATCATCCCATTCTGCATTTTCGCGGATATCGTCAGCTCACCTCGCTTTTCTTCACCGGTAGTCGATCGAAGGATACTTGTCCCCGTGGGGAGATCATCGCCTGGTAGGCGTTGACGATCAGGTTGCCCAACACCTGTTCCATCTGTTGCGTGTCGGCGAGCACACGTAGGCAGGTCGGAGGGCAGATTGAGCGTGGTTTTGATCAACCCGGGAACCGGGAACCTTAACAAGGTGCGCTGCACCAGTTCAGAAACCGCCATCGGTTCTTTTTCCATCGATTCCAACCGGGCAAAGTCCAGCAGGTCGGTGACGATCTTCTCGGAGATGTGCACCTGCTGTTCGATCATGGCGTGGTATTTCCTCACTCGCTCGTCCGCATCCGGCTGGATCAGTTTCAGGTAATAGATGCCGTTGGAAATGATCCCGAGCGGGTTGCGCAGTTCGTGACCCACACCGCCTGCCAGTTGACCCAGCACTGCCAGCTTTTCCTGTCGTACGATCTTATCCTGTGCCTGGCGCAGTTCGCGCGTGCGTTCCTCCACGCGCTGTTCGAGTTCGGCATTGAGTTGGATGATCTTCTCCTCCGCCAGTTTACGCGGCAGTGATGTCGCGCGCCACCCACAGGGTGTTGTCTTCCGACAAGGGCACGATGGATGCTTCGAACTTTACGATTCGATCCCCAATCGGGAGGTCGTAATCGATCTGGGTGGGTTGCTTGGTTTCCACGACCACTTGAATGGCACCCATAAATGCTTCAGCTTGTTTTTTTGGAAAAACATTGCTTAATGGTTTTCCGAGCAGTTCTTCCGACGGTTTAATCAGCAACTCAGGATTGGTGGGGGCGAACTTGCGATAAACGCCTTCACGGTCGATCACCATCACAATATCGTTCATGGATGCGAACAGGGCGCGCAATTCAGCCTCTGATTCGCGTAAAGCCTCCTCCGCCCGTTTGTGATCGGTGATATCGAGAAACGTGGTCATAAAGTAAAGCGGATTGCCATCTTTATCCCGGCGCAGTGAGGTTGCCACATCCGCCCAAACGATCGATCCGTTCTTGTGAATATACCTTTTTACGAAACGCATCGAATCCTTCCTGCCTGAAATGAGCGCTTCGTTGACTTCATTGGTTAATTCCATGTCCTCCGGATGGGTGATATTCTGCCACTTGCTGTTTTTTAGTTCCGCGGCGGAATAACCCACCATGTCGCAAAAAGCCTGGTTTACGTTAAGCTCCCCGGAAGGCAGGGTGATGGATTTACCTGCCACGGAATGGTCGAACACATACTTGAACTTGTCCTCGCTCTCGCGGAGTTTCTCTTCCGCCTGGTTGCGGCTCATCTTCCAGTTGTTTTTTTTCAAGCACGGTATGGATGGTGTGCGGCAGGCGCTGGATGTGTTTGGGGACTTTGATGACATAATCGGCTGCGCCGCGTTTGATGGCTTCTGCGGCCACCTCTTCGGACCCGGTGCCGGTCACGATGATGACGGGCAGATTCGAGTCCCGTGGCGCGAACCGCTTCGAGCACCTGCAGACCTTCAAAGCCGAGGATGTTGAAGTCGCTCAGGACGAGATCAAAACCGCCTTGAGCGAGCGCTGGTTTCAAAGTCGGCGCGCGAAGCGGCTTCGACAAGTTCAAAGCCGCCATGCTCTTTCTCCAACGCGTCCCGCACCAGTTCACGGTCGAGCGGATAATCATCTACATAAAGGATGCGAACAGGTTTGTTCATGTTTCACTCTCCGGAGGCGCCACATTCAGCGACAGCCAGTATCCTTCGATCTGCCGCACAACGCCCAGAAATCCGTCAAACGAGACCGGCTTGACCAGGTAACTGTTCGCGCCACGGTCGTAGGACAGGGCGCGGTCGCCTTCTTCTTTCGACGAGGTGAGAATGACGACCGGCAGGCGCTTGAGAATGGGCGTTGATTTGATTTGCCGCAGGACTTCAAACCCATCAATGCCGGGCAGTTTCAAATCCAGCAAAACCAGGTTGGGCATTGGGAATGCCTTTCTGTCAGCATACTGACCGCGCCCAAAGAGATAGTCCAGCGCTTCCTGTCCGTTGGAAGCAACGTGGATGGTATTGAGCAGCTTTGGCCTCGTGGAAGGCGTCGAGGGTCAACTCGACGTCCATGCGGTTGTCTTCGACGAGCAGGATATGGGCAAGTTTGTTCATTTGCGATTCACTCCTTTGGCAGACGGACGAAAAACGTGCTGCCTTCGCCTACTTTCGATTCAACCCATACACTCCCCCCCAGCAATTCAACGGATTTCCTGACCGTTGCCAGGCCAATGCCGGTGCCGGGATATTCTTCTTCGGAGTGCAGGCGTTGGAACATATTGAAGATCTTTTCCTGGTATTCAAGCGGAATACCGATGCCGTTATCGCTCACCTTGAACACGACATGATTGTCTTCGACTGGTAATAGGTCAGAGAGACCTGTCGGGGGAACATCCGGGTTTGTGGTACTTGAAAGCATTTTCCAGCAGGTTGGTGAACACCTGGCTCAATAAAGTCTGGTCGCCGGTTACAGCGGGCAGGTTTTCAGCGATATTCAGTGTGCCATGAATTTCGTCAAGACTGACCCTGCATGTTTCTGCTGATTTCGTCCGACAAGGCTGGCAAGCGAAACCGGCTCCCGCCGCACACCCGTCCGCCCGAGGCGGGCATAGGTGAGCAGGTCGTCAATTAAATGCCCCATGCGTTCGCTGGCCTGGACGATGTTATCGACATAATGCTGGCCTTCTTCGTTCAGGCTTGGCGCGATGGCGGCGGGCGATGATCTCGGAAAAGCCGCTGATGGCGCGCAGCGGGGCGCGCAGGTCATGAGAAACGGAGTACGAAAACGATTCGAGTTCCTTGTTGGCAGCCTGGAGTTGGGCGGTGCGTTCCTGAACACGTAGTTCCAGTTCGGCGTTGAGTTTTTGAATTTCCTCTCGTGCCTGCTTTCGATCGGTGATATCGTGTACGGTCCCGATGAGATGTGTACAGTTTCCGTCGGCGTCCAGGATTGGGATGACGGAAACCTCGCCGTACCTTTTTACCGGTCGGGTATTCGGAAACTTCTTCCCAGTCAACCGCTTTTTTCCAGCGGATGGCTTTTAAGTAGTTTCCAAGCACAAGCTCGTGGGCGGTTCCGGGATCACTTCCTGAACCAGTTTGCCGACCATCTGGTTTTCAGACAGGCCGGTAACGTTTAAGAAACGCTGAATTGACGGAAACGAAGCGAAAACTATCATCGGGTTCAACCGCCAGGTAAAACAGGACGTCGGAAATGTTTGCATAGATCAGCGAGAGTTGGCGTTCACTGGCCTGCGAGCGCAGCTTCCGCACGTTTGCGCTCGGTGATGTCGGTGATCGTGCCAACATACCCGATGATCTGATTCTCGGAGTTCATTTCCGGCACAGCCTGCCCCATCACCCAGGCAATGGTCCCATCCGGGCGCACAAAACGATAATCCGAAAAAGATGTCTTCATGGAGTTGGGTTGATTGCCTGCCAACCCTGGCTTAGTCTTTCTTTATCGTCCGGATGAACAGCCGCACAGCCAGCCATCTCCCAGCGCTTGGTCGGCAGATAACCCGGAGATGGCGCACCATTTCGGGTTGACATAAGTGGTGGCACCATTTGGATCGGTGCGAAAGATCCCAACCGGGGAAATCCTGGCAAGGGTTTGATAGCGTTGTTCGCTCTCGTCGCAGTTCTGCGTTGGCCTGCTCCAAGTGTCCTGGTGCGCGACCTTCACCTGCTGGCGAAGCAGGAAAATCATTCCAGCCGCTGCAATCAATAATCCCAGCGATACCGCCAATCACCCAGAAAATGGTACCCCGGCAGGCGATATGGCTCCTTTGGAGTCCAGTAGCCAAGCGTGGTGTAATATGGAGAATTGGGTTCCGGAATCCACTATGCCCAGATCACGGTCTATGGCTTCGAGCAGATCGGAATTGCGCCCTTGTGCCGTTGCGTAGTACAGCTCGACCGGATCGAAATCAATGGTCGTCTTTACCAACCCGTATGTTCTGATAGAAATAGTCTCCGAACAACTGGTTGGAAATGGCCGCATCGGCTGAACCATTCTCTGCCAGGGTAAAAGCCTGTTCGTAAGTGTCGACCGGGACAAGCGTCACCTTATATCCGAACCCATCCATTAATTGCTGGAAGACTGTTTGTTGGATGGAACCTTTGAGCACTGCAATCCGCTTGCCATCCAGGTCGGAGATTTTGTTGATCGGTGTACCAGGAGAGGCATACACCCTTGACCAGCTTTCGATGACCGGGATTTTGTGGAAATCATATATGACATCCCGTTCCGGCGAATAAGCCACATCCGGCATCAGGTCGATCTGCCCATCTTCAAGGGCTTGCAGGCAGGCCGCCCATTCACACGGCACATAAACCAGGGTCCAGTTCTCCTGGGCTGCGATTTTATCCAGGAGCTCAATAAAGAAGCCCGAAGCCTGACCGTTCTCGTCCATGAATATCTTGGGCTCGTTCTGGTAAATACCCACACGCACCGTCCGTGCCAGGGCGTTGATCCCACCGGATGAAAAGGCAACCATCAACAGCATGGCAGCGCACAGGCTGTAAGCCCGGGTGCGGAAACTTCCTTGGCTAACACCGCCAAGTATGGAGTTCATTGCACGTATACCTTATCTTTCACCCAATGCCCTGGGTTTTCCCTGAGTAGTTCGTAATGGAACCAGAGAGCGATGACCCAGGCGAACAGACAGCCGATATTCGTGTTGATTTGGAGCAGCATTTGGAAATTAGGAACCAGCCAAGTTGCCAGCCGGTCGAAGGCAAATATCCACAAACCCCCGTATATAAACAATGATGATCAGCACCGGTGATGGATTCGGCATCCACGAATTAATTATGTTATTCCATTCTGGTCACAGACGGTTTCCAAATCCCGCCCGGGACCTGCCCGTAACCTTGGGCAATTATCACTACTGGTTGGATATACTATACAGCCTATCCGGGTTGCTGGCAAGTCTGCTTGACGCGTTTCTGAATGTCATTTCATTTTCCGAATGCGTTAAAGTGTTGGGGAGGATCCGGGGTTATGGAGGAATCTATTTCGCTCAACGCCTTAACAATGTTTCAATCCATGCCTCCCGGTGTAAGAGGCGATCAGTTAACGAAAAACAGAGCGGGTGGGACAAAACCCACCCGCTCTGATCGTTCCGTATGGCTATGCGCTTCGGTTCTGTCGTATCAGGGGAGGAATATGCCGAACGAGGCGAGCAGGTTCAGGGTGTTGGTGCGGAAGATAACGAATGCCACCAGGATGACGATCATCAGCAGGATGCTGATGCCCAGAACGACCCACAGGATGGTGCGCCATCTTATGCTGGAGGCGGGGACGGGTGCATCGGGTGAGGCGATGGTCGGAGGTGGCCGGGCGGATGTGCCGGGGCGGCAGCTCCTGCTTCTGGCGCAGGCTCTTGAGCGGACGGGTATCGTCCAGCCAACCGGGCTGCGGTTCGAAGGTAGGGTCCGCCTGCAATTGTTCGAGCTTCCACTGCGCCACCAGGTTGGAGGGGTTCAGCTGCACGACCTTTTTGAGCGCAAATTCCATCTGCTCGCGCGAGGTCACACACTGCGCGATCCACAACCAGATCTGGTCGTTGCGCGGTTCATCCTGGACGATCTTCGCCAGGATGGACAATGCCTCGGTTTTTTGCCCGTTCTCTGCCAGTGAAATCGCAGTTTTCAGTTCGTTCTCGACGCCCATGCCCAGACCTGCTGATGTGAAATTTAAACCATTCAACGATATTCTACCCTATCCGTCCGTGGAATGGGTTCGGGGTGGCAGGGTTGGAAAACCCGCAGAGGATTCAGATCCCGTGGCGGCATTTAAAAATCTGCCGTATCGGCAGATTTTTATTATTTACGTCATTTCAGCAACGAGCCTGCCCCTCGGAAACCATTACCCTCCCCCAACCACTGCCATTACCAGGATATCATCCCCCTCCTGGATGATATAGTCCTTGTTCGAGAGCTCTTTATTGACAGTTACCAGGGCAACCGTCAGTGGTTCGATATGCATGGATACCAGGGTCTCGCGAACCGTGCGTCCGGGTTCGACAGCGTATTCGTTCTTGCCTCCTACTACATCCTTGAGCGCACCACTTATTCGGAATATTGCAGACATATTCTCCTCTATCTAATTTCAATGGTTTTGACAGGAAGGACAAACCATTCCACTAATTGGTTTGTACTTCCGCGATCGCTTCACGCATCCAGGCGATCACCTGTTCTTTTTTGGGGATCCAGATATCGTAGACCAACTTTTCGTTTATCACCAATCCCGGCGCGCTCAGCACCTGTGTATATTTAAATATCTCTTCCACAGTCTTGAGTTCCTGGATCTCCACCTGAAGGTCAGGATATTCGGATATTAAAAATTTTTCCGCCATTATCACTACCCGGGAAACGGCGTAACGCAGGGCAGACCTGGTGCCCAGTATCTTTACATGGATCATGCTCTCACACAGCTTCCTGGAAGAGCCTTTTCCTCAACCAGAATGCCACATTGACCAAACCGATCATCACCGGTACTTCCACCAGCGGACCGATGACCGCCGCAAAGGCGGCACCGCTGTTGATGCCGAACACCGCCACCGCCACTGCGATCGCCAGTTCAAAGTTATTGCTGGCAGCCGTGAAGGAAAGCGTGGTGGTCTTGGAATAATCCGCCCCGATGCGATGACCCATCCAGAAACTGACCAGGAACATGAGCACGAAATAGATGAGCAGCGGGATGGCGATGCGCACCACATCCAGCGGGATCTGCACGATCAGGTTGCCCTTCAGGCTGAACATGACCACAATCGTGAACAGCAGGGCGATCAGGGTCAGCGGGCTGATCTTGGGAACGAATTCCTTGTAATACCACTCCTTGCCCTTCAATCTCACCAGAACCAAGCGTGTCAGAAAACCGCCAAGGAACGGAATACCCAGGTAGATGAATACGCTCTTGGCAATTTCTCCGATCGTGATATCCACCACTGTGCCCCGCAAATCCGAACCAGGTTGGCAGAACAGTGATGAAGATATAGGCATATACGCTGTAGAACAACACCTGAAAGATGCTGTTGAAGGCCACCAGCCCGGCGGCGTATTCGGTATCGCCGTGGGCCAGTTCGTTCCAGACGATCACCATTGCAATGCAGCGCGCCAGACCGATCATGATCAGACCGGCCATGTATTCCGGGTAACCGCGCAGGAAGATGATCGCCAGCGCGAACATCAGGATCGGACCGATGACCCAGTTCTGGATCAGTGAAAGCGTCAAGCACTTTTTTATTGCGGAATACATCCCCCAGCTCCTCGTACTTCACCTTGGTGAACGGCGGGTACATCATCAGGATCAGCCCGATCGCAATCGGGATATTGGTTGTCCCAACCGAGACCGCGTCGTTGAAGCTGTCGACCCTGGTAGGGAAAGAAATAGCCGATCCCCACACCGATCGCCATCGCCAGGAAGATCCACAGCGTCAGGAAGCGGTCGAGGAACGAGAGTTTTTTGGTCAGGCTTTTCTCCGGGGCTTTAGTCAGTGCAATGTCGGACATGAGAAACCTCCAAGTGAATAATGTAATCAACTGCCTGGCAGTTGATCGTGTGTCGATGGTCGCACGCTGGCGTGCAATTCTTGCGTTACATTTATATCGTGGGCATATCCTTTATTCCATACGGCAAGGGATACACCCGGCAACACAGGCATGAGAAAGGATACCTTCTTTTTTAGGCTTCCATCAATGCATTGGTAACGAAGGTTGTGATCTCTGCCTCGCTCGGCACGCGGCCGGCGGAGACCACTTTTTCATTGATGACCAGACCGGGCGTCGCCAGGATCTTGTACTTCATGATCTCGGCATGCTCGGTCACCTTTTCAATCCTGGCCTCGATGGACAGGTTGGTGACCGCCCGCTGGGCGAGGGAAGCCAGGTTCACGCAGTTTGCGCATCCAGGGCCAAGTACTTTGATCGTTAGCATAAAATGATTCTCCTTTTGATGGTTCTATTTGAGTTCTATGGCGGTACCGCAGCATGCGGCAACACAATCACCACAGGCATTGCATTTTTCGCCATCGAAAACGATCCGGCCTTTCAGAGGGCAGGCTGGCATCTTCGATGTAAGCGATGGCCTTCTCCGGACAGGCGGGAATTGCAGGGCAGGTCTTCTGAGCGGGACATTTTCGTTCATCCAGGACGGGTTTCATGCCACCACCTCGATCTTCGGCTCAATGATGATCTCGGATTTGACCGAGTTGGCGACCAGGCTGTATTTTTGCGCCGATTTCAAGGCACGCTCAATTCGTGCGCGCACCGACTCCAGGGTCTTCCCCACCGGCAGAGACACGGATGACCGGCCAGAAGCGCAGGTGGGTGAAGAGCTCGGTGCGGTCCAATTCGATCAACTTGGTGCCCTCCGCCCGGCAATCGTAGGATAGCAGGTTGAGCTTGTATCGCTCCGTAGCCCAGATGAACATCATCATGATGCAGGTGTTGGCGGCTGCCACAAAGGCATCCTCCGGGGTCAAGACACCGGGGTGACCCTGGGCATCCGGAGGGGCGGAAAAATCCATCTCCGGTCCATTGCCCATGGCAATATGTCCCCAATGCTCGCCCTTCCAGGCGACGGTGGTGTTATAGGTGGCGGTTCGGCTCATTTGACTTCCTTCTTTTTTCCCAGAAAGGCGGTATATTCCTGCGCCAGGACGTGTGCGTAAGCAGCCGCTTCACCTGAAGGGATCGGATTATAGAGCTTCACAGTCTCCAGCAGTTCCCGCGTCGTCTCCGCTGAGGCAACCTTGCCGGCATCCGCCAGTTGCTGGAAGATGCTCGGCAGCGCGATCATGGTGACCGTCTGCCCGTTGACGACGATATCCTGCACCGGGATACTGGACCCGCATGAGCAGGCTACCTGGACCGGTTCCTGTACAACCGGTAAAGCATTTTGCTCTACCGCTCCGGCCGTGCGGTTCCATCGCGAATGCAACAACTCGTCCACTACCTGTGCCATATGTGCCGCGGTCGCATCCACCGCCTGTAGACCTGCTTCATTGAGCCGGCGTCTGCCTTCCGGCTTGCCCAGACCGCGTTCGGTGACGAGATCCGAGACAACGATACTGGCTGCCGGTTTGCCTGAATACATTTCGGTGCCGCGTGCCGCGCAGCGCTTGTCACAACCGTCGATGGCAATGGTCGGATAGAACTTCGCAAAAGCCCGGTCGCCTTCCCCACCGGCGAGGAACAGCGGCAAACAGATGGTAACCGTATCGCCCGGGCGCAGCTGTTCGAGCACCTTCAGGGCAGCCAGGCGGGTGACCGTCCCCTCTGCAAGTTCCTCCCCGGAGCACGAGACAATGCCGACTTTCTTCCTGGGTAACTCAGGCATTTTCGCCTCCCTGTTTACCGGCGAGGATCCCATCGACTAGGGTAGTCACTTCCTCTGCCAGGACATGCGCCAGTTTTTGTCCACCCTCATTGAGTTGGGCAATGCCCTGGGGTTTTAGATCCTTGTGATTTCGGTAGACATCCAGGACAGCAATTTCCTGCGCGACCGTGCCTCCGCTCTGCTGGACCATTTTCGCAGCGCATGCCAGCTTGCAGCCGTCAATGGTGACGGCGGGATATTTTGCCACAATTGACCGGGATTCTTCATCACCAAGCACCAATAAAGCCAGCGGCACCAAGCGGGTCTCGCCTGGGCGCAATTCGTCGGTGACCTCGTAGGCGGCTTCGCGGCTGACGGTGCCGTAGGGTTTCCCGATCCCACTGCAGGGCACGATAATGATCTTCCCGGGGTTTGCCATCATCATTTTTTCGTCTCCTCTTCCGCCTGGCTTTTCATGATATCGAAGTAAGCCTGCGGGTTGAGCAGCCTGGCACGCTCTGCACCCCAATCGGCGATCTCCATCACGACCAGCCAACCGGCTCCGTACGGATCCTGGTTGATCGTCTCCGGTGCGCCACTCATGGCTGGATTGACTTCCACGATCTTGCCGAATACAGGTGACGTATAGCTGATATTCACCTTGATCGTCTCGATACTGGCGAGCTCATCCCCAGCGGACAAGGTCGTCCCGACTGGCTTGATGTCAGCAAAGGCGACATCCCCGCTGCGCTGTTGGACGAAATCGGATAACCCGATCCGGACACGCCCGTTCGCTTCCTTTGCCCATACGCCTTCAGATGTGTAAAGTCGATCTGTTGCGACCTTGAAGGTGAATTTATCCAGTGTGGTTTCCAGGTAATCAGTCATTGATACTCCTTTTATATTCCAGTTCATGGGCACTGGATGACACCTTGCGCCCACAAGCAACCGCCGCAGGCCGGGAAGGTGTTACCGAAGCAATCCTCTTCGTTCTTCTCAGCCATTTCACAGCCTCCGCACCAGGTGCAGGGAGCAAAATCGAATTCCTGCACGCGCTTACGGAAGGCCGCGTACTCCCCCGCTTCCCAGATCGAAAGCAGGCTCTGCTCCTGCAAATTCCCGTAGACGCAGCGCCGTACCGTACGATGTTGTCCATTTAAATAGGTAGCGTACCCGTGCGCAAGCGCAAGGCATGGGCTGACCTCACCCTCTCCAGCCGATAACGATCGAACCAGATTCGATGAATGGGCAGTGCCCCCGATCCTGTCCCAGGGCAACTCCGTTCAAATAAACATTGTTCCGATAGCGCATCGCCTGGACAATAGCTTCCTGGCTGGCTTCATTCAGGTCAATGCGCGGCAGATTGATGTGCGGCAACCAGGGGGAAGGGTTTGAGTCCATCCAATCGATGCTGTGTGTATAGAGCATCTCCTTGCACATCTCTTCCGTGTAAGGGAAGACATTGGTGATCATGTAGCGTGAAATGCCGAGCTTGGAACTCATCTTGATCAGGGCAGGCAAGTCGGCAATGTTTCGACGCATCGCCACAAAGGAAATACCGATCTCAGGGAGGCGGGCTGTTTCATGGCGCATATAAGCAAAGCGCCGGATATTTTCAACGATCAACGGCAGATTTGCTCCAAGACGGACATCGGAATAACTCTCCGGCGTTGCACCATCCACGGATACCCACAACACATCCAGACCGCTATCGATCAGTTCCCGGGAACGTTCCTCGGTTAACAGGATACCGTTCGTGATCAGTTCCACTTTTCCCGCCAGCGGTTTGACCTGTTTCACCATCCCGGCGATGTTCGGCAGCAGGAGCGGCTCCCCGAACCCGCCAAAGAAGATATCAGGGCGGGAAGGCAGCAGTTCCAGGTTTTCGATAACCCGCTTCCATGTCTCAATCGACATATCGCCCTGCGGCTCTTCCCAGGCATTGCGGATGCAGGTGCGGCAGCTCAAGTTGCAACGGCTGGTAGGCTCGATATAAACTTTGGCCAACTGCGTGATCGGGCGTTGCAGGTGCAAGCCTTTTGAGTTCTCCTCGACGAGCAATTGTGCGCCGGGACGAATTCCATATTGCGCCGCCAACTCCACAGGCAACACCAGCCGACCCTGCTCATCGGCTTCGATCCAGCGGTCGTCAGTTGGAGACATGGTTCCCTTTTTGCGTGGAACAATTGGGGCATTCGCAGCTGGATTTTGCGAGGCTTACCTTGGCGGTAATGGCAGAGAAATCATAATCGGCGAGACGAGCCACCAGTTCCACCATCTCCATGATCTCGGGTTTTTCCAATCGATAATAAACATACTTGCCATCCCGGCGGGTGTTCAGCAAGCCAGCTTCACGCAACCCCATGAGATGTTGAGAGATATAGGCTTGCCGGTAACCGAGGGCGGCTTCCAAATGACAAACACAGGCTTCGCCAGAGCCGATCGCGAACAAAATTTCCAGGCGCGGTTCAGATCCGATGGCTTGCAGGAGATCGCTTACTTTTGCCAGACTAACGGGAAGATTCTCTTTTTTCATCATCACGACTCCGGATGTTTTGATTCTACATTCATATTCAAAAAATGGAATATGATTTATGTCACAAATTCGGGGTGTGGTTTTCCTGTACGATGAGACTTTTGACCTATGGGTGAATTAAAAAAGCCCATAGTTCATACGGGCATTGAGGAATCAAACCGGATGCCTCATTCTGGAGAAATGTTACTGTTGCAGTGATCAGAAAAAGATCTACCGGGAAAAACCTGGTATGGTGGGCCTCGCCGGTGGTGCGTGGCCGCCGGTCTTGCATTACTTCTATTTATATCGGATGGGTGTGGT
>CAWJML010000012.1:0-30418 GCA_963843925.1 uncultured Chloroflexia bacterium
GGTCCGGATCTGCACATTTGGGGAAGTGGTAATCTCCTTCAAACGCTTATCAAGCATAATTTGATCGATGCGTTCTGGCTGATGATATATCCGATAACATTGGGCGTTGGTAAGCGGTTGTTTGCTGATGGCACGATCCCGCTGGCGTACAAAGTGACGGAAAGCCTGGTCAGTTCGAAAGGCGTCATTCTACGCGAATTACGAGCGTACAGCTGTTCTTAAGAGCAAATAAAGCCTTGCGAAACAAAAAGCCAGCCAACACCGCCACTTGACCGTCTTCCCATTCGCTTCGATGAAGTGATGATTGTAATCCACACCGGGTAAGGTGCAATCATTCACCGCCGGTTGAAGGGTTATTCCATGGTTGCGTTGACCAACTCCGGAAACGATCATCTTGAACAATACTCAATGTACTGGATATATAATTATTACTAATAAAATCATAGTTGGGGCACACAAATATTATCCGGTCATTAATGCCGAACGGGGAATAAATACAATGAACAATCCTAAAGCCCTCAAGCAAAAACTAATTTGATACGCGCAGATTCACATTCGGAATTTCTTCCGAAAGTTCACCCATCACGTTGCCGTATAGCAGCCGGTATTTTCTCGTAAATCTCATAATAAGTATTGTCGGCTGGCTTCTTGGCGTTGTGCCCAATATAATTGCAATGGTTATTGATACAGTTCTGATGATTGGGCTTTTCTTTTTACATCGCCTGGAGCACGAAGTTTAGCGATTTTTCGCGCCTATGCGGGTGCAATTCTTATACCAATTGTAACTTTCTTTCAAAGCGGGTTGTTAGTAGCGGTAATAACTGCAATCATGCAATTAGGTTACAGTGGTTCACTAATTATCCTCTTACAAGGACCGACAAGAAAGTGGAAGATTTATACCGCTTTAGCCCTTTTGTGATTCTTACTATCGGAATCTCTGTTGTGCTTATCGGTATCATCATGCTTTCCAGAATTACCCATTAGCAATCCTAGAAAGGACATAAAGCAACCAACACCGGCTGCAGCCGACAGCGGCTCCGCAGGTGAGCCAAACCGTTTTGCTACGAGCAATTTACTAGGCGCTCAAAGAACAAACCCAGTATCGAGTTGGAGAAAATACCATGGCAACCATTCGTGAAGGCAATAAGGCTGTTCTTTTGGTGGTGGATGTCCAGGTCGGAGTAATGCGAACCGCCTGGGATACTCCCCAAATCATCAAGAACATCAATCTCGCAGTTGAAAAAGCGCGCAGCCAGGGCATAACGGTTATTTGGGTGCAACACTCGGATAATGACCTGATCTATGGCAGCCCTGATTGGCAATTAATGCCGGAATTGTCACCTGCAGAAGGTGAGATACACATCCACAAACAATTCAATTCGTCATTTGAGCAAACTTCGCTGGAAGAAACGTTGGCTCGGCTTGGCGCAACTCATATCGTTCTGGCTGGCGCTGAAACAAACTGGTGCATTCGGGCTACGGCATATCGCTGCTCTGGATCGAGGCTACGATCTCACGCTCATCAAAGATGCCCATACTACCAATACGATGGAGTTTGAGAACGGCGCCATAATCGAAGCGTCCGATATTATCCTTGAGTTGAACAATGCGATGAAGTGGCTCAGCTACCCGGGGCGGAGCGAACAGCATTGCGTCGGCTGATGAAATTGGTTTTGTGGCCTAATAATGGCTCCAGCTGACCGCCTTCCCCTTTGCTTCGCAGCAGCGACACTATGAAGTCGGCGCGGGTGACGTCGAGGCCATTTGGTAGAATAAATGGTTTTGAGCCATCCCGTTTTACCAGAATCGGCGGCAAGGTGAGCCAATCGGTTGGGTGTCAAAAAAAATGAGAATTTATTATAAGAAGGAGAGAAATGGAACAAAATCTGATTGATCTCAAACGAGAACAGCAGGCGTCAATATCACGACCACCGTATAAGTACTCCTCGCAGACGCGTTTCTTCTTCTTATCCTTGGATTTGTGGCTGGGCGTAAAAACACTCTGTCCAAAATAAAACTTCTTGAAATATTAGCAAGCATCCCCTATCGAGAGTGGGAGATTTTCAACTATGGACGGATGACACGCTATTATAAAAATTTAGTCGTGCATGAACGAGCAAGTCAAATCGTGAGTTGGAGCCGGGAAGCACAGGACAATGAATATATGCACCTCTTGGTGGTCGCAGATAAGATGAAGGCGGACAAGATTTCGGATGCCTGGTATCTCATTCCACCCATTCCATGGCTGATAGTATGGGGTTATGTGGTTTTTGCGCGGCTGCTGGCAACGATCAGCCTGCGGCGAGCTACTTTATTCAATGCTGAATTTGAAGATCACGCCGAGCATTCGTATGCACAGGTTGTTGCAGAACAGCCAGTCTTGGAAACCCAATTTGTTGACAACGCGATCGTATCTGAATACGGTAAATTTAAAACGTGGGCAGATTGTATTTCGCGGATAGGACTGGATGAGCGGGACCACCGGAATTGGAGTTTTATGCATAGCGGCAAGATCGAGCATATCGTTCGTTATGAAGGTATGCCAGAGCTGGACGCTCCAATCTCTCTCGATTGATACGATTTTTACCATTTAGAAACAAAGCCAGGCATAATTAATACCCTCAGCCTAAAGAATGCCACCCACCGGCTCCAGGCGACAGCAGAGCCAAACCATTGGGTCACAAGCAAGTTACAAGGCGTTCAAAGAACCAATGACGTTATCGAGTAGGAGAAAATAGCATGGCAACCATTCGTGAAGGCGAATAAGTCTGTTCTTTTGGCGGTTGATGTCCAGGTCGGAGTAATGCGAACCGCCTGGGATACTTCCCGAAATCATCAAGAACATCAATCTCGCAGTTGAAAAAGCACGCAGCCAGGACATAAAGGTTATTTGGGTGCAACACTCGGATAATGACCTGATCTATGACAGCCCTGATTGGCAATTAGTGCCAGAATTGTCACCCGCAGAAGGTGAGATACACATACACAAACAATTCAATTCGTCATTTGAGCAAACGACGCTGGAAGAAACGCTGGCTGGGCTGGGTGCAACTCATATCGTTCTGGCCGGCGCAGAAACAAACTGGTGCATTCGGGCTACAGCATACGCTGCCCTGGATCGAGGCTACGATCTCACGCTCATTCAAAGATGCCCATACAACCCATACGATAGAGTTTGAGAACGGCGCCATCATCGAAGCGTCCGATATTATCCTTGAGTTGAACAATGCGATGAAGTGGCTCAGCTACCCGGGGCGTACGAACAGCACGGTGTCGGTTGATGAAATTGGTTTTGTGGCCTAACACCGGCTCCACCTGACCGCCTTCCAGAACGTTCACCAGGAACGTCAAGGACCATGCCCGGGCAATCATTTCATTTGTGAACTGGCTCATTCTGGTATAAAATTGAGGAGAACGGAAATGGATCCCGGGTGGAATTCCTTCCACCGGATCGACCCATGATCCTTCTTCTTATCCACTGAACGAGGAAAAATTCCGCCATGATTGATGCTGAGATCTGTTTCAAGTCATTATTATTCGTCACGGAAAGCCTTGAAAAACTGATGGGCGCGAACGGAGCAAAAGCCGTCCTGCGCACAGCCGGGCAGCGCGCCGCGAACAGCCTGATCGAGATGCTGCCGCAAAACCTTACGGAAGAGGAATCCATCCAGCGCATCGAACCCATGCTGGTCAAACTGGGATTCATCGGCGGGATGAAACTGGTCTCGCCCGACACACTCCAGATCACCGAAAACCATGTCGCGGAATCGCTGGTCACGCTGGGCTTGCAGGATATCCAGTCCGCCAAGTATTATTTGATCGGTCTGTTCGAGGGATTCTTCAAACAATTATCCGGTTCGACGCGCAAGGTGGTCTCCGCAGAAACGGGCGCGAGACGGCGAACTCTGGAAATTGGGGTAGAACCACTCAAGCCACGTCGTTCGATCCGGGTATCCTGAACGTCCGGGTTAGATCACCTGTGGGTGAAAGCAGCCAGGCTGCTTTCACCCACAGGTTTTTTCTTTCCCTTCTCCTGAAGCACATTGGCTGGGATTGGATCGTTCCGGTTGTCCAAATAAGACGTCGCCTGCACATGTATTCAGGACACTTGATGTGATTATATACAAGTAAAGGGTATGGAAAAAAATACCTGTATAATGGGGACAGTCTGTCTGCGGAGGAAAGCATGCGGAGCGAAAACTGGAATCAACTTGGTGAACGCCTGCGGCAATTGCGGGAAGATCGGGGTATATCCCTGCGGCACCTGGCGCAAACGGCAGGTCTTTCAGCCAACGCCCTGAGCGTGATCGAACGCGGCTTGAGCTCCCCCTCCGTCAGCACCCTGTACAAACTGGCGGATGCCCTGGACCTGCCGGTGACAACCTTCTTCGGCGAGGACGAGGAACGCCAGCAGGTCATTTTCATCCGTGCCATGTCAGGCGCGCGCGTGCCGGTCGAGCGCGGCTTTTGGGAGGGACGCGGCGGCGAGAAATTCACCGGTCGGGTGGAGCCGTTCGTACTCACGCTCGAGGTGGGCGCAGACAGCGGTCCTGCCGTCATGGTCCACACCGGGCATGAATTCGTTTACTGCCTGACAGGCTCCATCGAATACATCGTCGAGGGGCAGGCTTACCAATTAAATCCGGGCGACAGCCTGCTGTTCGCCGCACACCTCAGCCACCGCTGGCGCAACGCCGGAAAATTGAACGCCACCCTGCTGATCGTCCTGTCCGGTTTCGACCAGAGCGACCATCCCCTGTCCATGCACGTCAATAAATAAAAAACTCTCCACAATGTGAAGAGAGTTTTTTATCCTACATCGCAGGCAAGCACCGCATCACCGGGACTATCCGGTTGGATCAGCCCGGAGGGCGTGAACCCGTATCTGCGATAGAAAGCCAGCGCCCTGGCATTGCCTTGGGTGATCTGTGCCACGATCGTGTGGTAGATCATTCGCACGCGCCCAGGCAAAGACCGCATCCATCAAGTCGCGCGCCAGACCCTTGCCCCGGTACCCGGGGGCGACCCATACCTGGTGCAGTTCGCCGGTTCCGGTCAGACCGGGCAGGCGCACCAGCGCGGTCAACCCGACCGCTTGCTCGCCTGAAATGGCAACGAACAGCGCCCGGTCAGAGCCCTGCTGCGGATTCGTCCACCTGTTCCCGCCAGCTTTCATCCGTCCGCTGCAAGGCTGATGCATAGGTTGACGAAAAGGCGTACGGAGCCTCCTGCAGGGAATCGAGCCTCAGCCTTTTATACAGGTCCGCTTCACCGGTCCGGATGCGCCGGATCTCCAGAAGGCTGTCGGGCTTCTTTTCAGTTCCATCATTCATATCGACCCATTATCACACCTTTTCAAGTCCATGACACACAGGTAGGGCGAATAAAAAAACCTTCCGCAGGCTGGCTGCGAAAGGTTTGGCTGGAACCATTGGGTAAATCGGCTTTATGCTTTTTTCGTATCCTCGATAAGTCCGATGATGTTCCCATCCGGGTCCTTGACCGTCGCGGTCAGCCTGCCCCCGCCGACATTGCGGACCGCCTGCTGTTCCTGTGCGCCGGCCTCCAGCAGCGATTGCATGGTCATCTTGATATCGCTGACCGTGTAAAAGGCGATCGGCTCGGTAATACCCTGGTCGAAACCATTGGGATTCAGACCAATATCCATCCCGTCCACCTTGTAACCCACGTAATAGGCCTCATCCTGGGCTGGCTTCACACCCAGCAACTGGGTGTAGATCTCCTTCGCCTTGGCAACGTCCTTGACCGGGTAGATGATCGTTTTAACACCTTCGTTCATGGATACCTCCTTCGGCATGGAGGCATATTTTAGAACGCCATCATTAACCCAGGCTTAATTGCCCATCAATCGCAGCAGTCCCGAACCGAACTGGTACATGCCCAGCGCCGTCAACAGCAGCGCGGATACCAGGACCAGGTTGCGCCTGCCCCTGTCACCCAGGTAGGAAGTCAATCCAAACAGCAGGATGATCCCGGCTGTGACCGTCACCATCGTGACGTAGAAAGCGATCAGCAGCGCCACGGCATTGGCGGGAACCGTGTGCCAGGCACGCAGGATCGCCGGTCCCAACACCAGGCTCCAGCCGATATATACTGCCGGATTCAGGAAGTTAACCGTGGCAGCCTGGAGCAGCGTGCGCGGGACAGAACTCGTTTTGGCTGGAGGCTTGCGCCGCCGGTTTCTGCCACTGGCGGAAACTGATCCACGCCAGGTAGACCAGGAATATGCCTCCGGCAACCTGAAGAATGCTGGTGACCAGGTCCGGGAGCCGGTTGAGCACCAGCAGCACCAGCACCGCGATCGGTCCGTCGCTCAACAGGGGCGCAAAGCAAGCCGGCAGGGTGCGTTTCCAACCTTTGCGGGCTACGCTGGACAGCAGGTAAGCCTGGAAGATACCCGGCGTTGCCGCAGCCGCGAAGGCGAAACCGCTTCCGATCAGGATGCTCTGGATCATGTTCTCCCTATTCTCGATGGATGAGATTCCATCCCCGAAGTGTATAATTAATTCGTCCTGAATGGCCCAGTATACCCGATGGTGGGTCGTTCTTAACCTGGTTCATTTTTCCGGTTTGATTGAAAAAAGGATGAGACCATGATCACCTGCCCCTGGTGCGGAACGAACTACCAGACATTCCAGTCCAGTTGCTCAGAAGTGCGGCGGTCCCATGCCCATCCCACGCGCGGAAACCGCCTCAACGACTCCCGATGTTCCGGCTGTGCCGCCGCCCGCCCCGCGTCCCATTGCGGGACGTTATGCCTGGACCCTGCTGTTGGCAGACGGCTGGGCGATCGTCGCATTTATTCTCGCATTATTGGGGATCATTTTTCTGCCCGTTGGGCTGGGACTGACACTGGGTATCATCACGGCGATCGTCGGGATCCCGTTCCTGCTTTTGGGTCTTGCATTGCTCGGGGCTGGCGTCGGTCTGGGGATATGGCGTTACCAGGAAACGCAAAAAGTGATCGGTGTCATGCGGATCGGTGAGGCGGCGGAGGGACAGATCACCCAGGTCGATGAGATCCTGAACGTGGAGGTCAACGACCGCCATCCCTGGCAGATCCGTTATCAATTCGCGCTCGCAGGTCAGACGTATGAGGGGGTGGTGAAAACACTCAACCCACCGGGGGAAGCGCTGCGACCGGGGAAAAGAGCCTGTGTGCTGTATCTGCCCGGATCACCCGCACAAAATGTGCTCTATCCCCATCCGTAAATAACGGGCAGCTCAGTGCCAGGCATAGCCGCATGACCGGCAGAGCGGATCATGCATGCAGAGCATCGCGCCGCAATTGGGGCAGGTCCATTTTTTATTCTCAGCCGCGACGAATGCATCGATACCGTTAACCCGGATATATTGCAGGTTTTCGAGCGGGCTGGTGGCATAGCGGGTGCGGTAGCGTTTGTCCAGGTGGGCGAGGGTCGCGCACGGGTAAGTGTCACATTCATAACAATACGCATACTCCCCACTGACCAGTTTTTCGCAATTCTTGATCCGGCACTCCACGCAGCCCTTGGCTTTATATGTGTCCTCCCCACGGCAGCCGGGACAGGTTCTCTTTTCCTTCGAGAACATGCGGCGGCACAGGCGGCAATCGATCCCGCACGGGGCGATCAATTCAGGACTGGTGGCGTTTGTTCTGGTCATGACCATGAAAATTCACCTGGATGTGAGAAGGTATCGGGGCGGATGCCGGTTTCCATATTAGACTTCCGACATCATAAAGCCTGGTTCATATCGATCTGAAAACCAGCCGCACGCATGACGCGTGCTAGATTAAGGCGCCAACCCCCGTAATCATCCATTTCAATATGCTGGATGCCGGTTCGGTTGGAGGGGATCTCCATGCCCGGGCGGTAAAGCGCACAGACCCGCTGATGCCCAAGTTTACCGGCAAAGTAGCCCAGTTGCAAGATGGCGGTCTGCCCGGGTGCGAATTGGGTTCAATTCCTTCCTTGTGCAGCGGACCGGCAATTTCCGGTGACATGATGACGATCGCATAGCTTGCGTCCGGATGAGCCTCCGCTTCCGCGAAGATCGATTGTTCCGCTGCTGCCGGTTCGGTCAATAAGATCGCTTTCACTCCAAGCATCTCGACGAAAGTGCAGATCGTGCCCCAGGTTGGATCAGCCTGGCTGGCGACGATAAAAACCTGCCCAGCCGGCTGGTGCGCCGGGTCTGGCAGCGGGACGGGTGCCTCTGGAAGCTGGGGCAGTGGGTACCTGCGGGTATTGCTCGAGGCGGATATCGATCCGTTCCAGGATGTTCAAACCCGTGTTGATGTCCTCCCGCAGGTTGCGGACCGTCTCCTCGAAGGACGGATCCCAGGAAAAGGTATCGATGCTGGCCCGGTCGTATTCATCCACCACGGAACGATCGTCAAAAAGACGAAGCAGCAGGTTCCGGTTGGAGCTCGACCACCTGGCGTGCTCTGCACCGCTGCTGTTGAGTTCCTCCACGGAATCAATGCGGGCATCCCGCAGCCTTTTCCCCTTTTCGATCTGCGCACGGATCAACTGGGCGGCTTTTGCACGCGGTTCCAGCAGGTTGACGGAAGGGGTTTTGTTTTTTGATCTTGGGGTCGTTCGGTTCCATGGGTTCCTCCGCAAATCATTGAACCATATGACCGGATCATCCGGATGCGTTGATTTTTACGGGTGCGGGACGACGTTGATGGTCACTTCGAACGAACCGTTGCGAACCTGGCAGGTACCCAACTGCACCCCCTCAGAATCTGACAACGTAGAATCCAGCCGGGACGGGTGGAATATTGGATACCTGTCCAATGACGATATCTGGTGTGCAGGCGATCTGCAGGTTCGCCTTCGGATAAACGCTCGCCTCGAGCACGATCTCGATCCGGGATGTGATCCAGATATCGTACGATCTGCCGGTATCGCCTGCCACGATATCGCCCGGGGACGGGGTCCAGGACATGGTCGGCTGCGATCCCGGCTCACCCGGAAAAGGCGTCATCGGGTTGGCGGTCAATTCCGCCGCCTGGGTGTATTTGCGGCTCACCTCCGCCGTACCGGTGGCGAGATCCGGTGAGAGTGTGCCGGCAGGTGTGATCCCTGTTGCTGCGCCCATGCAGCCAGCCAATAAAGATGACAGGCATGCCGCACAAACGAGCACTTTCAGCCGTATGTTTTCCACTTTATAACTGCCAGTACCTTTATTCTATGAAACCTGCCCGCCATCCAACTGTGAGTAGCACGATCTCCTGGTTGCGAACCGGATGAATGCGATCGTGTCATACAAACCGTGGCAGATCATGACCGCCCACAGGTTGTATCCGCTGACCACGAACAGGACCCCGAACAGGATCGACAACTGGGTGATGATGAGCATGGCGCGCGGACCCTGGTAGGAATGCATTGCACCTGCACCCAGTGCGGCAATGCAGACAGCCACAGCCACGGCAACCGTTCCGCCAGCCAGGGAATGCAAGCCGGCTGCGATCGCATTCAGCACGATGCCAGCGCGCGATCAATTCCTCCAGCACCCCGCCGAACAGCCAGGCGGCGACGATACCCAGCAGCAGGTTTGCGCCGGACTGCTGGATGCTGCGAAAAGCATCCAGCCTGGGCGGCTGCTTGAACCAGCGCGACGCCAACCAGTCCGCCACGGGACTGTACGCCAGCATCACTGCCAATCCCGCCAGGCTGTATCCGAGCGTGGACAGCCATGACCCGGGCGCTCCCAATCCGAGTTCGGTTGGGGTCACCATACCAGCCAGGACCGACACCAGGGTATACGAGTCCGATGATCGTCAGCCCGACGATCAGAACAAAACTCGAGCGGCGGAAGCGCAGCAGCACGACCAGCAGCCAGATAACAACCAGGATGAATGCGATCGTTTGAAATGTTGTCATGGTTGGTTTAATGTTCGTCCTGGATCACGCATGCTCCTTCAGCCAGGCCTGGATATTTTCCAGGTGTTCCTGGTGGTGGTCATACGTTCCCAGCAGGCTGAGCGCGGCCGGTCGCCCATTCAGCCAGGGGAAACTGTCATTCAGCAGGTCTTTTTCGGGTAGCTCGGACACCAATTCGAGCAGGTGCTTGTACCCTGCAAACCAATCCCGATATACATCGGACCAGGGTCTCGAACGGTTTGCCTGGTAGATCCAGTCATTGACCGCCTCCAGGTCAGTCTCGGAATTCGGGTCCAGCCTCGGATCCCAGGTGGGATAGGCGGGTTCCCGCCTGGATTGGACGGAGACCAGGCGCGCGCTCGTCCGCTGCTGCCACGCCCACAGGTGGACGATCTCATCCTTGATCGACCAGGTGGATGGCGTGTGGGGGCTGGTGATCTGCCGCTCGTTCATACCCGCCAGCAAAGCCTGCCAGGTCTCGAACTGCTCTTTCAATGCAGCCAGCATATGTTCTTTCATGTTCATGGTCCGTCTCCTTATTCCTTCCTGCCCATCTGGGATTTGCTGTCCATTCCCGCTGATATCCCATTTTAACCTTTGAATATAAGAATTCCGGTAAATCCGGCTGCCCATTCTCCTTATAGCAACCAGCTGGAATTGGAGTATCTGATTAGCCGGCTGTAGAACCAGATCGATACGCAACGTGTGGCTTGCCCGGTCCGGTAAAAAGTTGTATCATCTAATTGTAATCCTGGTGATTATTATCTTTTATGGGTGCTTGCCGTGTTGGGGACCGGGGTGAACCATGACCATCGTATATGGGATTGACAATCAAAAAGGGATCACCTATGTCCTGTGGGAGGGGGTCATCAAGGAAGGTGAGGTTCAGGCACATATCAAACGGTTGCATGCTGACCCGCAATGGCCTCCGCCTGGTCGTCTTCAACTGATCGACCTCCGCAGTCTCATTGGCGGAGCTCAAACGGAACCCGAAAAGTTAAAAGAAGCGGCAGAACTGTTTGGTGGGCAGCCCGAGAAGATCAAAAAAATGAAAATGGCTTTCGTAGCCAGTGACGCCTTCTCGAAATCCACGGTTTTTCAGGGTTTCATGGAGGCGTATCCCATTTCAGTTATCGTCTTTAACAGCCTGGATACCGCCTGCCTGTGGCTGGGGATCAATGAAACCGATGCCGAGTGTGTATTGGACGAATTGCGGGGCAGGGCAAAAAGCGGTTACGCGGGTAAGGTTGAGTTGAATAAATAAGGACGATTGTCTGGTTGCCGGTGAGGGATATGAGCATCCGATATCGCATCAACAGCAAAATTGGCGTGACCATCGTCGTCTGGAGTGGAGAAATCACGGCAGACGAATTCCTGGCGCATGTACAACGGCTGGTCGATGACCCGCACTGGCCTCCGCCCCGCCGCCTCCAGCTCGGCGATTTTCGCAGGACGACCAGCCTGGCCGGGATGGATGATAAAACTCTTCAGAAAGCCGCCAACATTATTGGGCGGACATTTGGACAAGATCGCCGGGAGCAAGGTCTGCTTTCGTGGCAGACGCTGCATTCGAGAAATCTTCGACCTTCAGGCGCTTTATGTCGATCTACCCGTTATCCATGATCGTCTTTAACGACCTGGATACCGCCTGCACCTGGCTGGGCATTGACCTGCAGGAGACCGAACGAACGATCGAAGAAATTCGCCGTGACCAAAAACTTGATGAATGATCGTACCAGAAACGAAGCAGGCTGGGATGAGTGTCGCTCATCCCAACCTGTTTTTAATTCCATGTATAAAAATTATCTTGAACAGGGTCAATGACTGGGCGGGCTGATCATGTGCTCGACATGATGATGGTGAAGTAACGGTAGCGGATGAAACCCTTTCCCCCGCTGACGCACCACTCCAGGTAGATCTCATGCTCACCCGGGGGTAAGCGGAAACTGGTCATATGAAAATGAGTCTCGTATTTTGGACTGTTGGTCAGGACCACGGTGTTTTCCAGGCATGGATACGGACCTTCGTTGGTCCGGCAAATGCGCGCCTTGAGCTGGTTCCCGCTCGTAACCCGGCATTCCACCACGAATTGTACGGTCGCCAGTACGTCCTGGTTTACCGTCACGATCTCGGTCGGGGTGACCCTCAGCCCATTAAAAGAAGTAAGCGATGTGCTGACTTCGTCATTGCCCCCACCGGTATAAATTAATTTCATGCTGTCGGAAGCTTGAGATCGGGCAGTTGCCGCCCTGGGCCGTTTAACGGGCTTGGTTGCCATGCTGGTCATCCTCTACCTCAAAACGATGGTTATTTCCCTCTAGTCTACAATCGTCGAACGTACCTGCGGATCCACTGCCTCGACTTTGATAACCCGCCAGTGACTGCCGGGTAGTTAACCAGCTCAGGATTTATCCGGCTGTTCGGAGCTCTGCACCTGGTTCTTGCCCGCCTTCTTTGCCGCATACATCGCCTTATCTGCCCGGTTGAGCAGGGCATCCAGGTCCACCGCATCCTTCTCGATCTCTGCAACTCCGATGCTGACGGTGGTGACCAGCGGACCATGCTCGGTTTCCACGCATGTATCCGCCACGTGTTGACGGATGCGTTCAGCCACGATGCGTGCCGCTTCCTGGTTGGTTTCGACCAGCAGCACCAGGAATTCGTCCCCGCCGTAACGTCCGATCAGGTCGATATTGCGGAGCTGCTCGCGGCAACTCTTCGCCATGGCGGTCAGCACCTTGTCGCCGGCCGCGTGACCGTGGTTGTCGTTCACCTTTTTAAAATCATCCAGATCCAGCATGAGAATTGCCATGGAATGCTTGAAGCGTTTGGCGCGATCGAATTCAAGCTGGCACAACTTGAGGATATGCCGCCGGTCGTGCACACCGGTCAGGCTGTCGGTGATCGCCCATTCCTCCAGCATGCGAGCCTGTTCGAATAAGCCCACCCTCTGAATGGTCAACGCCGCCTGGTGGCTGATGGCAACCGCCAGCTGGATGTCGTGCTGATCGAAATCCCGGGAGGCCGGATCGACCTTGTAAACGATGATCAAGGCGACCGTCTCCTGCCCGATGATGACAGGTATGCACAGCGCCGAGCGGATATTCTGATGCCCGCCCATTTTCCCGGGCTGGTCGTCGTGGGGCACCAAACCCGGCACGATGACGATCGAGCGCTGGTCGATGGCTTGCTGTGCAATGGAAGCGGGAAATCCCAGTTCTGGCAACTGGTCGAAATGATCGGCAAGGACCACGTCACAACTTTCGGCTCCCAGCGCGATGCGCATCATCTTGGATATTTCTTTCAGGGCTGTGTCAAGGTCGAGCACGGTGGTCAGCCGGCTGGCGACATCGTAGAGCAATACGGCATGCTGGTCCACGGACTCGAGCAGCAGTTCGCGCGTCAGCGGGCGGGTCCCGGAAATGCTTTTTACCAGGTCAGGCTTGCTGTCGCCGTTGCGCGTCGAAACATCCGCGACATGCTGCCCGATGCGGATCTGGTCCCCCGGCTGCAGCACGTGGGGTTTGGCAATGCGTTCCCGGTTCACATACGTGCCGTTGGTGCTTGCCAGGTCGTGAATGACCACCTGGTCCGATTGGCAGTAGATCTCGGCATGCTCGCGCGAGGCGGATTCGTCGGCAATGACGATATCGTTGTCCGTCTTCCGCCCGAGACTATTCTTGCCAGGTCTCAGGACATATTCGGTTGGTTCACTTTCGGGAGAGCGGACTGTTAGGAGCCACATCGCATGAATATCCTTGCTGACCGGATATGAACGTATTTGCTGAATCGACGGGCCAAGCTGCTACTAGGTCAGCCCGCCTGGAATTCTTTGGTCGATGCATCGGTTTGTTTGAACAAGTATATATCAGATACCCCCTGTTCCGCAACACCCATATGGTGGATTACTGCATTATTTTATTAACGAATTCCGGTCGTCCAGTCCAATATATTTCCAATATTTCTTGACATAACAGAATATTTGTTCTATAATTCAATCTGGCAAGGGACAAACCAGCTGGAGGCGGTCATGAACCGCCTCCAGCCATTCTGACGCCATAACGCGTCTTCGCCATCGTCCCTTACTGCACGTTCATCACCGGTCATGATCGATCAGCCGCAGGGGGAATACATCTAGCCGCGTGCGATCGACCACGCAGTGAGGATGCTTTTAATCCTAGAAACCGCTCTGAAACTCAAACTCTCTACCTCTGGCACCCCGAAAGATATTGAAATCCTGGTTATTAAATCTGGCACGGTAACGATTGGGAGTTTTCCCACCACCGTCCGCTACTGAGAACCTGGCTGCTCGAAATTGACCGGAACAAACGATTGGCACTGCCCGCCGATTTCAACTCAGACATCATCACCTACGAAGAGCTCTACAACTGCGATCCCGACCGGATATCTGTCATCCCGAGCGATGCGTATAAAGTGGATGAACAATGGGTACTTGAGACCATGGCTGGTGCCTACTCCGCGAGGTATATTCTGATTGTGACTTATTCCACCACCCATACCGTGGATGGCCTGGATGACGCCTCCGGCACCACGATTCCTACCGGGGACGAGTCCATTTTGCAGATCGGCGCGGCCAGCTTTACCGCTCTCTCCCGGTCGAGCAGCCGTGCCGAGACAATTAACATGCAACCAGCCGTCAGCGTTCAGGTTGCCCGCTTGGCACAGGAATTTTTATCCCAATTCCGGGCAGGGCTTGCCTCCCAGGCAGGTGCATGGTTCGCTGGTCCACCCGCCATGGGTGATATCGCTTATTAACGATCGTGCACGATCCCGGTTCCATCCAGACCGATGTGGCAAGTCCGCTGCCATGCTTGGATTGGAAGTTGGGATGCCTGAAAGGTTGGTGATCAATGAAATGGGCTCTTGATGTATCAAGGTACGATGCCGCCACCGGTAAGAACTTCATCCAGGCCGTGGATTGGAAACGCGCCAAGGATGAGGGCGGGCTTTCGATGGCGATCATTAAATGCACCGAAGGCACAACTTACAAGGATCCTGCCTTCGAGACCCAGTGGTGGGCGGCAAAGGGCGTCGTCGCCCGGGCTGCTTATCATTTCTTCCGCAGCAACCTCAATGCGATCAAACAGGCGCAGAATTTCTGGTCCATTGTTTCCGCGGCTGGCTTTAAACAGCATGACTTTGTCATCCTGGATTTCGAAACCCTGGATGGGATGATCCCTACCAAGGCCCTGCTGGCCGCGGCTTCCTGGTTGTATGAACTGGAAAAATACGGCACCCAACCCATGATCTACACCTATCCCGGCTTCTGGAAAGGTGCTGGCGGTGAATTTGCCACCTGGGCGGCAAAGTATCCGCTCATGCTGGCACAGTGGCCCAAGGATAACTGGATCCTGAATTATTCCCCGACCGTCTTTACCAAGGATAGGTTGTCCGTCCTGAAAACAAGCATCGAGAACGGGACCCTCAAACCGGTGCAGTTAAAACCGTGGGCCTCGCCAGCCATCTGGCAGTTCACCTCGCGGGTCGATACCACGGCTGTTCCCGGTCACCCGGCAGTCAAGAAGGTCTGCGATTACAACGCGGTCTATATGACTCTCCCGGAAGTGTCACCTGTTCCAGACCAGCCGTCCGTGCCGCCCGTCGATCCCTACGCAGAAAAGCGCTGCCCAACCTGCGGACAGGTCATTCATGCCGGGTGATAGATGAAGATTTGAATTCGTTAACGTGTAGTTTTTGACTATGGAAGATTAGAGTGAAGTAAAATAATTGAGAAATTATGATCGAAGAAGTATTATTCTGATGGGGATTATTGAAGGTCAAATAAGCTCTGAAAATTTGTTTTACATGTTCGCATTATTGCATTCCTCTCAATAGAATCGCCGTTTGATCCTGTGATAAAAATCCCCTATTGGATTATTGTTTAAGGGAATTATTGGCTCGTGCAGGCAAGATCCTGGTTATTTATTTAATTCAACGTAAGCGACTGGGTATTGATACTGGGATGGATGTACGCCTATTGGTCGTTTTTCTACATCATCCAATGATTGATAAATCATCACCGGACCAACCACGGTGAGAATCCAATCAACCGCTTTAGGTGAATTTACTCCGGGTTTCATAAAAAGCACTGCATGGGTCGCATCCGGGTATATCCTTCGGAACCGGCGCGTGAGTTTTCTTCCAGCCTGATCCAGTTGCAGAGCCTTGGTATGTACCTGAATGACTTCTGATAGCGTGTTGAATCTGGTAAGGTTAGTTGACATATTTTTCTTGTGAAATCGTTCTTTCTCCTTGTGTGTAGAAATTATGTTCTAATTGTCCGTAGAAACCTATCCTCCTGCAGGTGATTGGAAGGATGCTTATGGGTTATTTTTTCGGATGGTCCGCAAATCGTATTAATTAACAATTTGTATACTGAATATGAGTTTAATTATGATACATTGTCTCTAAGATGCATCGATCCATTCACACACTCCCATCGCAAAATAGAATAGCTGCAAGGATTATCTAATTATTCTTTGGAATGGATGTGATGGACAATAACCGCAGGAATAAAGTTCGCAACCTTGGATTTCTTGTAACCCTTTCTGGTTTGCTCCTGTTCTTCTGGACCGGGAGGATGGGGCTTTTATCTGCCCACGCGCAAGATGCAGTGACCTCGACAGCACTGGCGACTCCCACACCTGCGTCGACTCAAACTCCGGTACCTAATACAAACGATTATTTAACCGTTAATCGATCCCCCTCCCCGGTGGAAACTCGCTCGATGAATCCTTGATCAATGGACCACCCGTTCCACCGCCCGGCTTCACGGTGCAAAGGAATCCGGTTCCACCCCTGGAACTGATACAAGCCTTCGGGATCATTAATCTCGATGTACCTGCCTACAAGTGGTCCTTCGGCTGTTCCGCCACTTCCGGGGCCATGATCGCCGCCTTCTATGACCGCAACGGTTATCCGAACATGTACACCGGTCCGACGAACGGTGGAGTAATGCCATTGGATAGCAGCAGCTGGCCAACCTGGTCCGATGGATACAGTACATATGCCCAGGATCCGCTGGCAGCCACCCGAAATGGTTTGGATGGCAGGTTACTACGCGGGTCAATCGATGATTACTGGGTCCAATATATGAGCTATAGCCAGGACCCTTTCATTACCCATGGTTGGACCCAGCATAGCTGGGGGGAGGCGATTGGCGATTTCATGAAGACCAGCCAATCTGGCTTTGGGAATATGGATGGTTCAACAAGTTTCTATACCTGGACGACCAGTGCCAGTCCTTTGACCTGTAATGATATGGTAGCCAGCCATGTTGACACAAGGGATGGCACATACGGGCGAAAACTCTTCTATGAGGCAAGGGGCTACACAGTCACAGACTGCTTCAGCCAAAAAACAGACAATATTGTTGCTGGAGGGTTTTCATTCTCGCAGTACCAAGCGGAGATCAATGCCGGCCATCCCGTTATGTTGAACCTGGCGGGTCATACCATCGTTGGGACAGGCTTCGACAGTTCAACCGGGATGATCTATATCCATGACACCTGGGATTTTGGCACGCATTCTGATGTCCTGGGGCGGAAGCTATTCGGGAATGCAGTTACAATCCGTCAGCATTGTCAATCTGCTGCCCAATGTAGTCCAGTTGACTGTCGGAAAATCCGGAACAGGTAGCGGTATCATCACCAGCAGCCCTGCCGGGATCAATTGTGGCCTCAGCTGTGTTTATTCGTTCGTTAAGAACAGCGTCGTGACTCTCAGCCCCAATCCGGCCGTAGGCTCTCGCTTTACGGGCTGGAGTGATTCAGGGCTGCCCCGGCCTGGGTGCCTGCCACGTGACTATGGATGCGGCCAAATCGGTCATTGCTACCTTCGCGCTGAATCCCGTCCTGTTCGTCAAGCCAGCCGGTACGGGTAATTGCATCGATTGGGCGAACGCCTGTATATTGCAGACGGCTTTATCTTCAGCAAGTAGCGGTCAGGAGATCTGGGTTGCGGCGGGTTTATATAAGCCATTATCAGGATCGAACCGGAGCGCCACCTTCCAGCTGGTGAACGGTGTGGACGTTTATGGCGGTTTCGCCGGAATAGAATCGTCCCGCGACCAGCGTAATCCAGCGACAAACCTTTCCATTTTAAGCGGCGACATCGATAATAACGACAGCCAGGTACCGATGATCACTGATCCGGGTAACGTGACAGGTAACACCACGAACAGTTATCATGTGGTCACAGGTGCGACTGGCGGAAGCCTGGATGGCGTTTCGATCACCGCGGGATATGCCGATAGCGCCTCACCCCGCGGCGGGGTTGGCGCAGGTTTGTTCAATTTCAATGCCAGCCCAACATTAACCAATATCAATTTCACCGGAAATTACGCAGCGGCTAGCGGCGGGGGGATGTTCAATGATGCCAGCAATCCCAGATTGGAAAACATTACCTTCAATGGCAATCAGGCTGGCAAGGGGGGTGGGATCTTCAATCTAAACAGTAACCCGACGCTGACTAACATCACCATAAGCGGTAATTCGGTGACGCAGTCCGGTGGTGGGATCTATAACGATAGCAGCTCTCCAACATTAACGAACGTCACATTCACCAATGACTCCGCCCAGGTGGGAGGGGGCGGAATATATAATGCAAACAGCAGTCCTGCGATCGATAATTCGATCTTCTGGGAGAACAAAGCTCCCACCGGAGCGCAGCTATTCAACAATCCAGCCAGCACACCCAAGATAAACGATGCGGTCATCCAGGACGGCTGCCCTGCAGGGAGCACGTGTGCAAATATTATTGTCACGGATCCCATGTTGGGAATGCTCTGGAATTATGGCGGCTCAGCCCAGGTCATTCCTCTCCAGCCAGGCTCTTCAGCGATCGACGCAGGGAACGATACAACCTCGCGCGGCCACCGATCAGCGTGGCATCACCCGGCCGCAGGGTGCTCATTGCGATATCGGTGCATTCGAATATTATGATGATATCGTTCCAATCATATCCGGAGATACGGGTATTGCCGGAACAATGATTTCTTACCCGGGCGGCGTAGCGATTGCAGATGGTACGGGTCTTTACGCTTTCCCGGTTGGATATGGATGGTCGGGATCGGTCACCCCCGCCACCCCTGGTTTCACCTTTTCACCCGATCACACGGATTACTCCGATGTTACATCGGACCAGGTCCAGAATTATACGGCTACCGCCATCACCTACACCATCTCAGGCAACGCTGGCCTCGATGGTGTGACCTTGAGTTATACCAATGGCACCCCGAAAACGGTCACTTCGGCATCCGATGGAACATACTCACTCACCGTTCCATATAAGTGGTCGGGTACGGTCATTCCTGCAAAGATCCATTACACCTTCACCCCGGTAAATATTGGTTACAGCTTGCTGACAAGCAACCAGCCAAACCAGAATTTCACGCCAGCAGTCATCCCTCCAACATTTACGGATGTTCCGTATACCTATTCTGTCACCTACGGGGGTATCGTCTATCCACTTTACCCCTACATTCAAGCCTTGTACGATGCGGGTTACACTGCCGGTTGTTGGACAAGCCCCATGCGATACTGTCCCGGAAATACCTTGACACGCGCTGAATCTGCAGTCTTTGTGTTGCGGGGATACTTTGGTTCAGGTTATCTCCCCCCGGCTGGCCCCTGGACCACATTTACCGTGGACGATTGGAGTAGGGGCTCATGGGCCGAGGCATGGGCGGAGGGCATGTGGGCGGCAAGCCTGACGGCTGGCTGCTGGTCGGACCCTTTGAAATTCTGTCCTTGGGATATGTTCCCCCGCGACCAGGCGGCAGTCTTCGGATTACGCCTGAAGTATGGTCCGGATTACATCCCTCCGGATGCGATGGGGGACGTGTTTGGGGATCTGACCGATTTGAATTACTGGGGTACGAAGTGGGCTGAACAAGCCTATGCAGATGACCTGTTGCCCCGTTGCGGGACAAGCGGCAGCAGACCGCTTTTTTGCCCGAATGACCTGATAACGCGCGCCTGGGCAGCCTATATGATCGTGAAGGCTAAGAACCTGCCTTTACTCCCCTAGCAGTCACCACGAGCGATCCACCATTCCAGGTGAATTGTCAAATTCCTCCCTTATTTTTTACTCCCCAACACAACAAAAATTTGGTGAAACAAAACTCTCCGGACACCGAATATCTCCAAGCCTATTTTTAATTTTTTGGATTTAGTGTCCCCGAAAAAGAAGACCGCCTCAGACTTGAATCCAGAATGATCTCCACTGTTTCTTTATGCCAGGACTGTATATTCTTATAGGTTTAATGATCCTGAAAATAATCGTATAATTAATACCGTAGAAGAAAACTACACACCTGTGCGTACAATTCGCACGATCCGGATATTAGGGCGGTCAAAACGACCGCCCTTTTTATTTTCCTGTATTCACTTGACATTGTAGAACACTTGTTCTACAATATATACAGCACAAGGTTTGGATGTTTGAATACCTCCAGAATGATTCCATACGCACCATTAAACCCACCCTCCGATCCGCCATCGCCGCTATTCCTTTCGATCTCGGCAGGACACGAAGGCAGCGTGAAGCTCCTTCATGATGGCATGAGTTTATGGTAAAACCGCCAACATTCTCCTGCCGTCGTCGGGTATGACGGCAGCTTCGAAAATGGCTACACCAGGATCATGCAACGCATCATGGATGTGCTTTGTGGATCAATCGTTTAATCGTCGACACGCTGTGGATCCAGGGGTGGCTGAAATGCTCTCAGGCATGGAAAAGAAAAAACGGAGCGCGAGATTATCCACGGCGCAACAGGACAGAGCCCGCAAGTATGCAGTTCGGCACAACATCGGTTTGGACCTCCCGCCTGAACTCCAGAACGCACTTCGCAGGATTGCTGAGAAGAGCACATCTCGGTTTCTGGGCTTGTTACTTTTTATTTGTATCGAGGTGTTGTCGATCACGAGTCAGGGAATGTTGAATGTTCTCCCTATAAACGACTCACACGCTGTGCCTGCTTTGAGTATGTGCTCGATTTCTCGAAAATGGAAAAAAAGTGAAGTGACGCGACCGTTCATTTGGAAGCCTGAAAGCAACCTTCGCGCGAGACCTTTCGCTACCGTAGAACGAAAGCCTTGGGGGTAGCTCATCCCATCCCAGGAAGGCTTACAAGCTTATAAAACCATCCACCAATCCTTGTACCAATCTGGTCCTCCTTACCGGTTCCTGAACAGGAAAACCCTATGCCCATCAATCCCGATCAAGCCTGGCAAGGCGCGCTCGGCCAACTCCAAAGGGAAATGCCAAGAACCTCCTTCGACACGTGGGTCCGAGACACGTGCCTTGTAAATTACGACGACGGCCAATTTTCCATTGGTGTTCGGAATGCGTATACAAGGGATTGGCTGGAAAGCCGCCTGACCAGCACAGCCACAAGATTGTTGATGGGCATCATGAACCGTGAGGTTTCCATTTCGTTTGTCGTCGATGATCACCTTAAGGCTGACGATGATGATCAAGACGATGATCGGAATGATGATGAACACAAGGGTGACAACGGGCAGGCTGAACCGCAAGATGAACTCGCCCAGGACTGCCCGCCTTGCGCCGCGGTCTCTGCCGCTCATTCATCGCTGGCCGGCCAGCCGATCATCCGGGATGCGACGGTGACCGTCCTTGCTCCTGGTGGAGTGGTGGGGACAACCGTGCGCATTCGCGTCACGGCGTATATCCCGATGATCGTTCCTGGTGGAGCAACCTTTGGTCTCGGGCCGCTCACAACAGTATCGGCGGATTCGACTTTCCGTCAGGAAGGCTGGAAGCCATGAAGCGTGAACTCGGTCAGACTACCGTTTTCTTCGCACTCATCCTGACCGGCTTGCTGCTTCTGACGGGCGTGGGGATCGAGATTGGGCGGATCGTTTATGCCGCGGGGAGGTGGGAAAAGCGGCAGACGCAGCTGCGCTTGCAGCTGCATCAAGGATCAATGTGGCGTCATACCGGGAGACAGGAGAAATCGAATTCCTGCCGGATGTGTTTGGCACTGCTCAGAGCTATGCTTCTATGAACTCGGCGTTTCTATGGAGCCGACATATCGGGGTGATGATAACTGGGATCAGCGTGGATGCAGCGACGCAGGTGGTGTCAGTATCTGTGTCCGCGGATTTGTCATCCTTAATTCCCGGCATATTGCCGTTCGAAGGGGTTTATCGGATCACGGGAACAGCGGAGGCAAGGATGGCTGCTAAGTAAGAACAAATCCATATAATCCATAGATTAACAAGTGTGGGGGTGTCCAAGCAGATCTGATTTTACTTTTTTCCACCAGACCTATTCGTTTCGCTGACAACTCAGTGCTTTTATCTGCATTCGTACCAAGCGAATAAAATATTTCGACGAGTATCTTGTTAAAATATCCGCCTTTTCCTCCTTGGAGGATTGATTTCGAAGAAATCAACGGCCGGTCTACTTTGGTCCAGCCCTCCAACAACGGAACTGATCTGTAGCTGACGGCTAAGCTAAAATAAACCAATTGGCAGGATGAAAATATCCCCCAAGTGGGGGAGGAAAAAACCCCCAATCGTACGTGTCATCACAACTATGGTTTTCGTATCCTATTGGTATATGAATAATTTATTCTTGTTTCCATCTTGATTAACTTTCATTTCAAAATCGTCAAGCCAAAATAAGGATATATGTCTATAATTGTCCATGACACAAGAATCATTCCCAACTTATTTAGAGTAATTTCCGGAGGAGAAATGAAAACACGGTCCGTACTTCATTTTAAAACCTTGATCGTTCTGCTCACCTTCTTATCATTGTTCCTGGGTGGCTGTGGATCCGGTTCCGCCACACCCACAGTTCTGCCCACCCAGGCCCCGGCTGTTCCGGTACTATCGTCAGTCAACCTGCCGGATGGATCCCTGATCGTACTTAACGGAAAATCCGACATTAGCATAAGTGCCCTGGATGGGCTGGGAGCAACACCCCCTGATGATACGGCCTTGATCAAAGGCGGGGAATTACTCGCCATCTCAACTCTGCCATCCGGCACTTGGTTCACCGTTAACAATACACGTGCTTCCATTGCGCACGTCACACCAGACGGAAAAACTCCCGGCGCCATTATGCTGGTTACTTTTGATGCCACTTCAGGGATATTTACCGTAGACTGCATCAGAGGGATTTGCGAACTTGGCCCAGATGCCGGTCACCTCACGAACATCCCGGTCGGAAGTCATCTAGTTCTGGACCAGAACGGTAACACCCAGGGTCCCACTGCTTTTGACTCCGTTACGATCAACTCGGTCTATGGTGGATTCATTCAAGATGGCCTGGCTGCCCCAACCGCGGTGCTTGCCACATCGACCCCCACATTCACCACCACTCCCACTCCAAACTTTGCCGCCACGGCCACGGCTGTCTGCCATACCTTCCACAGCCTGCATCCTGCAACTCCCTGTCCATAAACCAACTCATTATTTTTTATTGTCAAGTACTTGAGAAGGAGATGCCGTATGGGCCACAAAAAGTTCGCGACAACCATTCTTACCGTGATCATGGTCTTATCAATGATATTGGGAAATAGTTCCATGGTGGGGGCTCAGGATCAAAATCCACCGGTCACACCAACTCCGGCCACCCCGCCGGTAGGCGGCAATACGCATGGGGAAGTGACTAATGCGGAAAGACAGGCAGCCGCCAAGCGCGCGGCCGAGGCGCGCGGTGCTGCTCTGGCAGCCAATCCCAGTTTGTCAACCCAGGCGCTGCCTGCCATGGACCCGGGCGGTCGTTCCGGATTATTTTGGGACAACACCCAACTGGGCGAATAGCCCCATTCCCGCCTCGATCGCCATCAATGGTGATGGATCAGGGGCCAGCGCTACAGCAGCTATCGAAACAAGCGGATCCGGTGGCACGGGAGCCATCGGCTATATCACCGTTACCAACGGCGGCAGCGGCTACAGCCTGGCGGCCACTTCTGTAACGGTCGTCGGTGGTGGCGGTAGTGGAGCGGTACTCCAACCTGTGATCGACCCTGTCACGGGAGCCATCACGGCCATCAACGTCATCTCTCCCGGGTTCTGGCTATGATACGGTACCCGGCATCCGTAAATTTGTGGATTTCCTGGCAGGTCTCTGGCTCGGCAGGCGTCAATGATCTGGGGCAGTATATACCGATCGCAACTGCGGATACGCTTGCATATCCCGGATCGGGTTCGTTCGGCAGCCCCGGCTATGTTCCACCCGCGGATTATTACGAGATCGCCCTGGTCCAGTACAGCGAACAACTTCATAAGGACCTGCCTCCCACCTTGTTGCGCGAGTACGTCCAGATCGAGACAGCCAATGTGACCGGCAAGGGTCTGACACTTTCATGCAACGGCACCACCCTCGTACGAGGTGGACGACCCGCATTACCTAGGACCGATCATCAGTTCCAGCAGTTACGATCCAAACAAGGCCGCGGGCGTGGCCGGGAACGGCAAACCCACCCGCATCAAATTCCACAACTGCCTGCCCACCGGCAGCAGGCGGCAACCTCTTCATCCCGGTCGATACGACCATCATGGGCGCCGGGATGGGACCGCTGCACACCGATGGCGTTACACCCTGCGACCCCTCAGTGGAGCACTTGCGCAATGTACTCCGAGAACCGTGCCACCCTGCACCTGCACGGCGGCAATACCCCCTGGATCAGCGACGGTACACCGCACCAGTGGACGACCCCCGCCACGGAAAGTACGGCCTATCCCGAAGGGCGTCAGCGTCTACAACGTACCGGATATGGACGGCGGGGTCGAACCCGTCGGTACGCTGACCTTCTACTACACCAACCAGCAGAGCGCGCGCTTGATGTTCTACCACGACCATGCCTATGGCATCACCCGCCTGAACGTGTACGCCGGTGAAGCCGCCGGCTACCTGGTCACGATCCGGTGCGAGGAGACACTCATCGGCGGCTGGCGACCATCCCGGGCACGACCACTGGCGTCGCTGCCGGACGATCCCTGCCACCAGATCCCGCTGGTCATCCAGGACAAGACCTTTGTACCGGATGACGGCGCGCCAGGCGGCCAGCTAGGACCCGACCTGGAACTCGGGCTCGATCCCGGCAATGCGGCGGCATGGGCGACCTGTGGTTCCCGCACGTGTACATGCCGAACCAGAACCCGGCGGATATGACCGGCGCCAATGCCGTCGGCCGCTGGGATTACGGTCCGTGGTTCTGGCCGCCGTTCGTGAATTTACTGCATGGGCAGGTCCACGAACCCGCTCTATCCATCCCTCACCAACCCCCTGGAAGGTCCTTAACCCTGGCACTCCCAATCCATCCCTGACGCCAGAAGCTTTCATGGATACACCCCTGGTCAATGGTACGGTCTATCCGTATCCTGGACCTCAATCGCCAGGCATACCGCTTCCGCATCCTGAATGCGGCCAACGATCGTTCCTGGAACCTGCAGTTATACTGCGCCAAGTCCAACGGCACCATGTGGAACCTGGATGGCACACTGGCAGATGCGAATGCCGGCGAGGTCAACATGGTCCCGGCTGACCCGAATACCGGCCTGCCGACTTCCTGGCCAACAGATGGTCGTGCTGGCGGCGTGCCGGATCCGAGCCGCGGTCGGACCTGTCGTTCATCCAGATCGGCACCGAAGCCGGATTATCCCCAACCCGGCTGTGCTGCCCAACACCCCGATCGGGTACAACTACAACCGACGTGACATTGTTGTCCTCAACGTCGCCAACAAGACTCTCTTCCTGGGTCCAGCCGAGCGTGCGGATGTCATCGTCGATTTCTCCAGGTGCCCACCTCCTGCAGCAATTTGATCCTCTACAATGATGCCCCGGCACCGGTCCCGGCTTTTGACTCGCGCATCGATTACTACACCGGCGACGTCGACCAGACCAATGCCGGTGGTGCACCCACCACCCTGCCAGGTTACGGTCCCAATACCCGCACGATCATGCAGATCCGCCTGACCGGGTCCATCGGTACCGCCTATAACCTGGCTGCCCTGCAGGCTGCCCTGCCGGTCGCTTTCGCCGCCTCTCAGCCCGCCCCCATCGTACCGCAGGCCGATTTCAACGCCGCCTATGGCGCTAATTATCCGACGGACGCGTATGCGCGCATCCAGGATACCAGCATGACCTTCATACCTGCCAGTTCAACCGTTCAGGGCGTCACCCTGACCTCCGGCGGGAGTGGTTACGGATCAACCCCAACCGTCTCGTTTACCGGTGGTGTCGGAACGGGCGTTTCAGCAACCGCGATCGTTCAAGGCGGTGTCGTTACCGGTGTTACCATCACCAACGGTGGTAGCGGATACAATGCTGCCAACCCGCCGGCTGTCACTTTTGTGGGTGGTTCTCCCACCACGCCTGCTACGGGCACGGCCTATATCGCGACCCGTCTCGACCGCCATCAACCGTGTGACTGTCACCAGCCAGGGCACCGGTTACACCTCGCTGCCAAGCGTTGACCTGGTTGGAGGCTCGGGCAGTGGAGCCACTGCAGTTGCATCCTACACCTATGGCATCAATTCCATTGGCGTCTCCTCGGGCGGCAGCGGCTATGTCACCCCCGGTGTTGCCATCATCGATCCCAGCGGTAAGGGAGCCACCGCTACGGCAACGGTAACCGCCGGTGCGATCACTGCAGTTACGGTGACCAATGCCGGTTCCGGCTATACCGCACCGGTGATCGAATTTACCGGGGCTGGTTCGGGCGCCGTTGCAAGTGCGACCCTGACCAGCAGCATCCTGACGATCAACGTCACCAACGGTGGCTTTGGGTATACCAGTACCGGGTTGCCGAACGTGGTTCTGAACGGAGGCGGATTCACCACTCCCGCCAGTGCGGTGGCGGATGTCTCTGTCCTCATCGGTATGCAACCCAAGGCTATCCAGGAACTCTTCACCACGGACTACGGTCGGATGAACGCCACGCTCGGGGTCGAGATCCCCAACACGACCGGCATCAACCAGACCACCATCCCGCTCGGATATATCGATCCAGCCACAGAGATCATCCAGGACTCCAATGGGATGATCCCGCTCGGTACCCTTTCGGATGGGACCCAGATCTGGAAGAGTCACCCACAACGGCGTGGACACGCACGCCATCCACTTCCACCTGTTCAATGTTCAACTGATCAACCGGGTCGGCTGGGACGGCGCGATCCGGCCGCCGGACCCCAACGAGATCGGCTGGAAGGAGACCGTCCGCATGAACCCGCTGGAGGACACGATCGTTGCCCTGCGTCCGATCGTCCCGATCGTACCCTGGCCAATGCCCAACAGCATCCGTCCAGACGACGTCACCTACGCCGACCACTACCGTTCGAACGGGAGTGATCGACCCGCTCAATCTTTCCACGAGCGTCACCAACAACCTGATCAACTTTGGTTGGGAGTACGTCTGGCACTGCCACCTGCTCGGTCATGAAGAGAACGATATGATGCGACCGATCATCATGGCGGTTCCACCCGAGGCACCGTCCGGCCCTCGCAATCGGAGGCGGCAGCACGGTGACGAACATTTTACTGAGCTGGACGAACACCTCACTGATGTCAACCAGTTACGTCGTTCAACGGGCATTCGATCCGAGTTTACCGTCAATTTGACCCAGTTCCCGGTTAGCAGCACCTCCTTTGCCGATACGACCAATACAAGCCCAACACCCGTGCTGTATTATCGTGTACTGGCTGCCAGTACGGTTGGCGGCTCGGGAGGTGCCTACCCCAATGACACTGCCCTCTCCTCGCCTTCCAATACCGTCTCGTTCGGGTCGACTGGCATGCATTTGTTGACGACAACCAGCCCGCACGGCACGCTGAACATGTCAGCCTCTCCTTCACAACCCGGACCGGCTTACCTGAATGCGACGAATGTGACCATTACGGTTGCAGTCCTGGAAACCGGCTGGACCTTTAGCAGCTGGAGTGGTGCCTGCTCAGGCTCAGGCTCCTGCGTGGTTTCGATGTCCGCAAACCGGTCCGTTACCGCCCACTATACCCAGACCCATCCGGTCATATCCGGTAACGCCGGGGTGGCCGGAGCGACCATCACTTACACAGGCGGTACCACGACTGCCGATGGTAGCGGGAACTATTCATTCACCAGTTCCTCAAACCCCTGGACTGGCACTGTCACACCATCGTTGCCCGGTTATGCATTCTCACCGATCAGTCGCACCTACACAGCCATCACCACCAGCCAGACTGCCCAGAACTATACCGCCGCGCCCATCACCTTCACCATTTCCGGCCATATTGATACCCTCGGCGTCTCGCTGAGTTACGTAGTGGGCAGCACTTTGAATATCGTCAATACGGATGCCAGCGGGAACTACTCTCTATCGGTCCCTTGGAATTGGACTGGAACGGTTATCCCCTACCGTACGGGAGTCTAATTTTATCCCCGCTAGCATATCGTACACAACCGTATTGGCAAACCAGATCAACCAAAACTATGCCCGCCAACAGCCGACCTTCGCCGATGTGCCCTTCACGTACACAGAATTGCTCGGCGGGATCAGCTACAACCTCTTCTCCTACGTCCAGGCTCTTTACAATGGTGGCTATACTGCCGGGTGCAGTACTACTCCGCTGTAACTACTGCCCTGCGAATGTCCTTACCCGGGCGGAGTCGGCGGTGTTCATGCTGCGGGCCGCATTAGGCACAGGCTACACCCCGCCAGCGCCTCCATATACCAAGTGGATCAACGATAACTGGGCGCTGGGTACTTGGGCTCAGCCGTGGGCAGAGGGCATGTGGACTGCGGGTCTGACCGCAGGCTGTTCCACCTCTCCTGTAATGTTCTGCCCATGGGATCAATTACCCCGTGAACAGGCTGCCGTGTTCAGCTTACGCATCAGGCACGGCATGACCTACGTCCCGCCAGCCGCGACCGGAACGATGTTCTCCGATATGACCAATCCGGCCTACTGGAGCACGACCTGGATGGAACAGGCGTATCGCGATGGTTTGTTGGTGCCTTGTGGCACATCGGGCGGCAAACCCACGGCTTGCCCCGGAACACTGATCGATCGTGCCTGGGCTGCCTACATGATCGTCAAGGCAAAGAATTTGGCGCCGGTTCCATATCCGTAAAACCTGCCGCTATAGCATACGTTGAACAAGGTGACGGCTTCTTTCAGGAAGATCAAAAAGTGAAGAAGCCGTCACCTCAAAAAATCATGAAATACAAAATTGTCCTGTTCTGCCCGGATCGGCATGTCGTCTATAACCTGCATACCCTCGACCGCAAGGGAGTGGGTGGCGGGATCACTGCGCGCATCCGCATGGCACATGCCTTGGCAGGCAGGGGGCACACGGTGACCGTGTATGTCAACTGCCCGCAGAACGAGGCCATTACAGGCGTCCATTACCGACATTTCTCGCAATTCGAAGGGTCTCAGGCGGATGTTTTTATTGCCTCCACCAGTGGGGGCGATATCGACCTTGGCGACCTGGCTGGCAAGGATATTTCCGCAGCCATCAAGATCCTGATGGTTCACGGGGTCGGCTGTCCCGGGTCCATCGATGCGCAGCCTTTCGATCATATCTATGCTCCCAGCAATTTCGTCCGCAAGATCGCCATTACCGATTGGAATATCGATCCTCGCCGTCTTTTTGTCTCCCATCATGGCGTCGTGGGCGAATATTTCAAACCCGCCAGGGACCGCAGACGCAATCCTTACAGCCTGGTCTATGCCGGGCATCCCTCCAAGGGTCTCGATTCCGCCATCCAATTGCTCAGGTATCTGCTGAAGTGCGATACCCGCTACACCCTGCATGTTTTCGGTGGCAGCCAGTTATGGGGCCAGGCGGAACAGCCGGTAAACGCTGAGGCGGGTTTGTATTACCATGGTCTGGTCGGGCAGAAAGAACTGGCTCTCAGCCTGCAGGAAATGGGTTTTTCCATAAACCTGCAGGATCGGGAAGAGCCTTATGGAATGGTCATAGACGAATCCATGCGCGCTGGCTGCATCGTGCTCGCCAGCCCGGTGGGAGCCTACCCGGAGCTTGTTCAGGATGGTTTCAATGGCTTCCTCATATCCGGCGATCACAAGGATGCAAAGACCATCGAATCCGCTGCCGTGTCCATCATGGAACTGATGAAAACCCCCGATTACATGGGGTACGTCCGGGAGAACGCCACCCACTCGCCGTTGAGTTGGGATACCATCGCCAGGACCTGGACAGGTCACTGGGATTCGATATTGAAAAAAGGTCCCTCGAGACCGGTATCAGCCTCCCAGTTCTCGAGCGGTTGCCCCGAGTGTAACGGGGGCTGGCTCCCGCTGGCAGATGGGCTGCATTGTGACAAGTGCGGCAATTATCGAAGAGATTTACCCGATGAAGGCGGGCCCGGTCAGAAAACATCATCAAGAGGGCTTTCATGAACAAAGCTCCTGCAGGTTCCATCGATATGGCTCTCGTGATATTCGCCCATGATGAATCGTCCGTCATAAAAAGGTCGGTCCGCTCCGCCCTGAAAGCATTGCGTAGTACTGACACTCTGTTC